>DWVP01000006.1 GCA_019120175.1 Candidatus Corynebacterium faecigallinarum | reverse complement strand
TCTCCGGTGAACGAGTCGACAGCATACTGTTCCTGGTCTTCCAGTACTGAGATCAGCTTCGACAGGTGCTCTGACACCCAGCTCACGTTTTCTATCGCGGCCCTCGAGGCCACCGCCAGCGAGCCAGGATGCCCCGAGAGATACGACGTATATTGTGCAGCCACCTGACTCAGTGCCGGAGAAGTAGTGAACCCAACCGTATTTACCCCAACACTCCACTCCTTTCGAATTTCCGAAACTACACTAAACAACCTAGCATCCACTTCAGACAATTGACCAAGATCAAACTTTATCATTTTTCTCCCCAATAACATTCAGTAGTGCCTGCAACAAAGATGATGCCCGCTGGCATCCATATTCTCCCCCACTTCCCCAAGCGGAAGAATAGAAATAGAATTCATCAGAAGCTGACGAGACGAACGAATTACAACCAATTGCCCCAGACATGTCAATCGCCACAAAATCACTACGGCCCACATTCTCAACCCGAGTTCCTTCACCGTACGCCGACAACCCAGCGACAGTCCCCCAGTTAACATCCCCCAGTTTTCTTATGCTAGATGGGTTGAACTCACCAATTCCCCCACAGGCGACTACGCCAGTGCCGATGGCGGCCGAATCTACCTCTCGAAAACCGAGAGCCTTCAGCCTCTCGAGAATTTCCCCAGTACAGAGATCAGGCATGTCCGCCCATTCCGGCATAAGCGCCCGGTCCCCCAGTAGCTCAAGCTCCACAGGATCACCGACGAAGCGCTGCGATTCATAGACCAGCTTGCCCAGCGGATCACCAGGGGCGGTCTCGAACCAGATCCCCTTGTGACCGTCCGGCTGCAGCATCCTTCCATCGTCGGTAATCTCCGCCGGGAGAACCGGCTGCGCATCACCATCCCCATCGTCAACGCCGCTCTCATCGTCGCCGGCTCCGTCGCCCCCACCAGCAGCAGAAGCAGCGACAGCAGTCGCATCTCCCCCATCCCCAGATGTCCTCGTTTCCTCCCCACCAGCAGCGGAACACGCCGTCACCAGTAACAGCAGTACCACGACAGCCAGCACCGCCGGCGCCGCCAACAGACGCAGCGATCCATCGTCCCCATCTGTCGACACTTCATCCCTTGGTAGCCCCACAGGCCCCACCCTTCAACCGCCACCCCACCCACGGAGCAGCATGATCACGTCACCACTCAGGCGACCTCGTCCCAATCTCAAGACCGCGTCCCCACGACCCCGCCCCTGACCCCGATATGGTTCAGGTCACAAAATAGTAACCCACGTTCATCTCCCTGTCCACGACTTTCCCGAATCCCGGCACCCGGTCTCAGTACCACCCATATCCGGACGCTCGGATCGACGCGGCTACCTGCTGCTCCTCCTCTGGGGTGAGACGGTAGCCATCTGACGTCCTGACCATGGTTTCCTCCACCACCCTGGTAGTGAACCACTTCTCAACCTCCCGGAGGTACGCCGTCCCCTCCACCGGGAAACCATGCCCGAACTCGTGGACGAGCCACGGGACCACCGTGCTGAACGACAGCTCGTCCGGAGAGGAATACAGCGCATCCCGAAGATCCTGCACCGGTCGGGTCCTGGTGATCATCACGAAGATGAAATCCCGAAGCTTCTCTGCCCACCGTCCTTTCCCCAGCGTCAACGCACCCGACTTCGCCATACTGCGATCACAGGCAGTCTGTAACTGGTCGCAGGACACCTGAAGCCCCTCGGGCGCCCGATGAGTCTCGTCGACAAGAGCCGAATCCACCGTCGGTGCGGAAACGAACGTGGCATCGCTCGCCAGTTTCCCCAGGAAGCCGGCGAACGAGGACGCCACCCGGTAGAGAACCCGGTGCTCGTCATCGAAAAGGGCCACAGCCCCGGCCGGTGCAGGCGGAAACAGCGTCCGGTCCCTGAGGATGATGAACCACTGTGAGGGCGTCTCAGTAAGGGCGCAGATGAAATGATGCGGGAAGTCGGGAGCCAGATCCCGCACTGCGGCTGAATCGACGGAATTGTCCGCGCCATCGCCCAGTACCCCGTTTCCCAGAATCCTGGTCACGGTCCGCCCACGGACCTGCATTTTCCGGGAGCGTACCCGCATTCCCGGATGACAGATTCCGCCACCGGTGGCCATGACCAGGTCACGGTAGGCGGGAGGAAGCTCACGCCCGGTGTTCTGCTCGATGTCCGCGATGCGATCCGGGCCGCTGGGGGAACCCTGCTCCTGAAAAAGATCATCATAGGGAACATCTCTCGGGGCGCGGAGAAATGATAATCAGACTACAGGACTGACAACGCTTCCTTAACGAATGCCAAACTCAGCGATAGCGCCCGCAAGGACATCGTCCGGAATGCCGTGCCAGTCTCCGTCCAGCAACCGGACCTCGCTGCGAGGGACGTGGCGTGCCACGAACTCCGCGAACTCCTGGAGCTGGGGCGGGCTGGCCGCACTCCCCACCGCCAGTACAGGGACGCCCACCCGCAGCAGCGCATCGGGGGTCAGCAACTCGGTCACCCGCAGGTCGACAGGAATCGTCCACGCGTACGGCGCACAGGCATCGACATAGTCCGCCATCTCGCCCACAACCTCCTCCGGCATCCCCTGGAACGCCAGGAACGAGCGGACAGCCTCGCTATCCCTCCCCTCCCCGACCAGGGAATTGCACCGTGCGATGAACTCGCCGACATCGTCGAGGTTCGACGGCGGCTCCATCACCACCAGAGCGCTCATCGACACACCCTCACTGGCAGCCAGCACACCAATCGAACCGCCGGAGGACAACCCGAACACCACCGGTGCAACCCCAGGTGAGGCTGCAACGATGACCGCCGCAAGATCCTCCACCTCAGTCTGCGGGTCGCTCATGGCCTCACGCCCCAGACCACCCCTCAGTTCACGCCCGAGATCGCCCCCGGAATCCCCCTTCCCCCGACGGTCGTAACGGATCACCGTGAAGCCCGAGGCAAGCTTCCCGGCCAGGGAACTGTTCGGGCTGAGCCCGCGGTCGACCATGACCGGGTCAATGACCACGAGGGGCGGCCCATCCCCGGCTGCCGACCAGGTTATCTGCGTGCCGTCCCGGGACACCGCGGTGCCGGACATGACCTCACCGTCGCTCGTCCACCGGAGTGCCCAACACCGACAGCGCCGTCGCCAGGCCGGAGTAGTTGGTCACCAGCATCACCAGAGCCACACACTCCTTGTCCGACAGCAATGCCGCCAGCTTCGCCCAGGTCTCGTCGTCCACTACGCCGGTCAACACGATCTGGTCGGCGACGTCCAGCATCGCCCCGCGGCGTCCCAGCTGACCGTGGTCCTCCTCAAACATGGCGTCGATCTCCTCGGACGACAACCCCTCCGAGGCTCCGATCGCCCGGTGGTGTGCCTCCTCGTACGCCGACCCCTTACGGAACGCCACCCGCAGGATCACGAGCTCGGTCTCCTGACGGGAAAGGTAACCGAAGGGCATCATCGTCGCCGAGTAGACCAGCCACGCCTTGAACAGGCGTTTCGCCCGACCGATGGTGGCGAACACCCCCAGCGTGTGCGTCCCCTGCACCTTCGCCCCCACCTTGACGATCAGATTGTTAATCACCCCCAGCTCGCGGATACCGGGGCGTTTCTGCCCGGGGCGCTGCACCCGGGTCGTCGGACCGTCACTGGACTGCGAGCGAGATGTATTCATACCCGAACACTACATAAAGCCCGCGACGGACACGTGCGAAACCGCACACCATGGAAGTCGCGGCGTCCTGCTTCCGTGGCGCCCGCCCAGCGACCTGGCCCCCACTTCCAGGTCCAGCCCCCTACCTACCTCTACTTCTTGGTCTGGTCGACCTCGCCTTCACGCAGGGTCAGCACCTCGACACCGTCCTCGGTGACGACCATGGTGTGCTCGAACTGGGCGGACCACTTGCCGTCACGGTTCTGCACGGTCCAGTCGTCGTCCCAGATATCGTAGGCCAGCTCACCCAGGTTCAGCATCGGCTCGATGGTCAGCGTCAGGCCCGGCTCCATCACCGTGTTGTAGGACGGCTCATCGTGGTGCACGATGATCATCCCGTTGTGGAAGGTCGGGCCCACACCATGTCCGGTGAAGTCACGCACCACGTTGTATCCGAAACGCTTGGCGTAGCTCTCAATGACCCGGCCGATCACGTTGATCTCACGGCCCGGCTTCACCGCCTTGATGCCCCGCCACATCGCTGCGTACGTCCGCTCCACCAGCAGCTTGTGCTCCTCAGCGACGTTCCCGGCCAACCAGGTGGCGTTGGTGTCGCCGTGCACGCCGTTCTTGTACGCGGTGACGTCGATGTTCACGATGTCGCCGTCCTGCACCACCGTGGTGTCCGGGATGCCGTGGCACACGATCTCGTTGAGGCTGATGCACGACGCCTTCGGGAAGTGCCGGTAGCCCAGGCAGGACGGGTACGCACCGTGGTCGCACATGTACTCGTGCGCGATCCGGTCCAACTCGTCGGTGGTCACACCGGGGGCCACCGCCGCACCGGCAGCCGACAGCGCACCTGCGGCAATCTTCGAGGACTCGCGCATCGCCTCGACGACCTCCGGGGTCTGCACCCACGGCTCACCGACGTTCTCCTGGACGGAGTCCTTCCACACGTACTCCGGACGCTCGATCTGCTTCGGGACGGTACGGACGGGGGTCGGCTTGCCGGGGGTCAACAGTGCTCTGCTCGTGGTGCTCATGGGGACCCAGCCTACTCCCCGTCGATGTTGGCGAAGAACCGGTCCGTCACCGCCACCGCATGCTCCGACCCGCCGCCGCGCACGATCATCGTCGCGAACGCCAGATCGTCCCGGTAGCCCATGAACCAGGAGTGCGAACCGTCGTTGATCTCGGCCTCACCGGTCTTGCCGTAGACTTCGCCGCGTCCTGCGATCGCGGAACCGGAACCGCCGGTGACCACCGCGCGCATCATGTCGCGCAGGTTGCGCAGCATCACCGGGTCCAGCTCCTCACCGGCCTGGGCACGGTTGCCGTCGGGGTCGAGGGTGTGGACGTCGTCGGTGTCGATCAACGACGGCACCGGGGTGCGCCCGTTGGCCACAGACGCGGCGACCAGGGCCATGCCGAAAGGGCTGGCCAGGTCGAGGCCCTGGCCGTAGCCGGCCTCGGTGCGGTCCAGCGTGATCTCGCCCTCCGGCACCTGGCCGGTGATGGTGGTCAGCCCTGGGATGTCGTAGTCCCGGCCCAGTCCGAACTGCTTGGCCTCGTCCTGCAGCTGCCCGGGCTCCAGGTCGGTCGAGATCCGGGCGAAGGTCGTGTTGCAGGACCTCGCGAACGCCTCACGCATGGACGTGTCGCCCAGCGAGAAGGTGTTGTAGTTGGTCACGATGCGTCCGCCGATGTCCTGGGTCGCCGGGCAACCGACGATCGAATCGGCGGTGAGGTCCTCGTTGTCGATCCCGGCGGCCGCGGTGATCACCTTGAATGTCGAGCCGGGCGGGTACTGGCCGGACAAGGCTACATCGCCCTGCTTGTCCGCCTCGGGGGTCTGCGCGACCCCCAGGATCTCCCCGGTGGACGGGCGCATGACCACCATCATGGTCTCCTGCTCACTGCGGGTATCCACCGCCTTCTGGGCGGCCTCCTGTACCCGACGCGACAGGCTGACCTGCACCGCTGCCGCCGGATCCGGGTCAGTACGGTCCAGGGTGGAGACCACACCGCCATTCGGGTTCACCGCGGAGACCTCCCAGCCAGGCTCGCCCTCCAGCTCCGGGCCGACCAGCCCGGTGACCCGCGACATGATGTCGGGGGCGAAGCCGGGGTCCGGGCGCACCAGCGTGGGCTCCTCGTTGAGCCGCACGCCCTCGATCGCCTCCAGCTGGTCCTTCACCCGCTCGCCGAGCTGTCCGGGGATCATGGTCACCGAGAAATCCCCGTCGATGTCCTTGGCCTCGGTGGCCTTGTCGTTCACGTCGATGGTGGGCATCGCTTTCTCCGCCTGGTGGGCGCTGTCGAGGATCCGGCCGATGCGTCCCAACGCCCCCTGTACCCCACCGTCGGCACGCACGGCCTCGGTGTCAATCAGCACCCGCCAGGTGGTGCCGGGGGTGGCCAGCACCGCACCGTCGGAACCGACCACATCGGCGATCTGCGGTTCGATCCGGCGCAGCTCCAGGTGCTGGTCGCTTCCCAGGTCAGGGTGCAGGACTGCCGGACGCCACCGCACCGTCCACTCCCCGCCCGTCTTCGTCGCCGTCAGGCTGGAGGAGTAGTTCATCTCCCGCTCGCCGGGGAGCGTCCAGGTCATGTCGTAGTCGGCGGTGGCGACGTTGTCGTCGGTGCGCACGCCGGTGACCTCGGCGTCCAGCCCCTCGGCCTGCAGGCCGTCCCAGGACTCCTGGATCGCCCCCTCGGCGGCGCTGGCGTCGTCGGTGTAGGACGCCGCGCTGTCGAAACTTCCCTCTGCCAGGGCGGACAGGAAATCGCCGACGACATCATCGGCGGTGTCCGGACGCGGCGTGCAGGCCACCGCGAGGACCGTCGCGAAACTCATGACGGTCGCGACGATGGTGTGCACGGGGTTGCGCAGGGGGAATGTCTGGGCCATGGACTGACGGTAGCAGCGTCAGCAGCACGGATCCGGAACAGACACGGCCCCAGTCCCCTGCTCAGAACAGGTGCTGAGTCAGACCGGTCAGAACAGTCTCAGTGGATTCACCACGTCGGCGATGATCACCGTGACACCGAAGATCAGCAGCACCGCGGTCGCCACGTAGGTCAACGGCATGAGCTTGACGTAGTCCACCGGGCCGCCGGGCTCCAGGCCACGCTTACGACGGATCCAGTCGCGGATCTTCTCCCACACCACGACCATGGCGTGGCCACCGTCCAGCGGCGGCAGCGGCACCATGTTGAACACCGCCAGGAAGAAGTTCAGGTTCGCCAGCAGCAGCAGGAAGCTCATCCACTGCTCCTGCTCCACCAGCTGACCACCGGCGTGGGACGCTCCGACGACACTCACCGGGCTGTCCATCTGCCGCTCACCACCGAAGATGGACTGCACCACCGGCCAGTAGCGCTCCGGCAGATCCAGCAGCGCGTTGACGGTCTCCTTGCCGATGAACCAGGTGAAGTCGGCCGTGCCGCCGATGGCGGTGACCGGGTTGTAGTCCACCATCTCCTGCTCCGGGACCCGGACACTCACACCGATCGCACCGGTGGGGCCGTCCTCCCGCTCCACCACGGCGACCTGCAGGTCCAGGTCAACGCTGCGTCCGTCGCGCTCCACCGTCGCCGGGACGGTGGTGGTGCCGCCGACCTCGGTGCCAGCGTCCGCAGCGTCCGCACCGGCGGCCTGGACGGCGGCGATGACATCGGGGAACTCCACGATGTCCTGGCCGTCCACCATGGTGAAGCGGTCACCAACCTGCACGCCGGACGCCGCGGCGGCGCCCTCACCGGAGCAGTTCGGGTTCTCCTCGGTCGCGTTCTCGGCGTCCTCCAGGCTCACCGGGGAACACACCAGCTCCGCGGCGACCGGCTCGAGCTTCTGCTCGGCGGTCGACGGCAGCCCGAAGCTGATCGCGACGGAGAAGATGATCAGCACACCCAGGATCAGGTTGACCAGGATGCCGGCGAACATGACGAACAATCGCTGCCACGCTGGGCGGTCGATCATCAGGTACGGCTCTTCCTCCCCCGTCCACGGGTCGTTGACGGTCATGCCGGCGATATCGCAGAACCCACCGAGCGGGACAGCCTTGAACCCGTATTCGGTGTGACCACGGGTGGTGGACCACACCGTGGGACCGAATCCGATGAAGTAACGGCGCACCCGCATGCCGCAGGCACGCGCCGCCATCATGTGACCAGCCTCGTGCAGGGCGATGGTCACGCCGATGCCGAGGGCGAAGAGAAGTACCCCTATCCAGAAATCCACCCGGACATCCTCTCATGCGCCGCGGTCCGGGCTGCACGCTCGGCGGCAAGAACGTCCTCGATGGAATCCGGTGCCGCGGTGAACTGGGCGCAGTCCTGCAGCACAGCGTCAATGGTGTCGACGATCCGGGGGAAGCCCAGGGTGCCGTTGAGGAACTCCACGGCGGCCTCCTCATTCGCCGCATTGTAGACCGCGGGCATGCAGCCACCAGCGGTGACGGCCTGACGGGCAAGACGCACCGCCGGGAACACCTCCTCGTCAAGGGGCTCGAAGTCCCAGGTGTGGGACTGTCGGAAATCCACCGGGTGATGCACACCGGCGACCCGCCGCGGCCATCCCAACGCATGACTGATCGGCAGCTTCCACGATGGCGGGGACGCCTGGGCGATCGTCGACCCGTCGGTGAAGGTCACCATCGAATGCACCACCAGCTGCGGGTGCACGGTCACCGTGATCCGCTCGGCCGGGACGTCGAACAACAATGACGCCTCGATAAGCTCCAGCCCCTTGTTCACCATCGACGAGTTGTTCAGTGCCTTCATCTGCCCCATCGACCACGTCGGGTGGTTCGCCGCCGCCAGCGGGGTGACCTCGGCGAGCTGGTCACGCGTATAACCGCGGAACGGGCCGCCGGACGCCGTGAGCACCAGCTCCGCGACCTCCTCGTGGGCACCGGAACGCAGGCACTGCGCCATCGCCGAATGCTCCGAATCCACCGGCACCAACTGGCCCGGACCCGCGGTGTCCAGCACCAGCTGGCCGCCGGCGACCAGCGACTCCTTGTTCGCCAGAGCCAACCGCGCCGGCCCCTCCAAGGTCGCCATCGTGGCGTCCAATCCCAATGAACCCACCAGCGCGTTGAGGACGACGTCGTGCGTGCCCAACTCCGTCCGCTCCACCAGACGGCGAGCCGAGTCGGTGCCGCGGATGACATGGCCGTCGATCTCGGTCTCGATGAGGTCGGCGGTGCGCGGGCTGGAGACGGCGACCCGGTCGGCGGACAGGCCGAACCGGCGAATCTGCCCCAACAGTGCCTCCGGCTTCGACCCATGGGCAGAGATCCCGACCAGCTCGAAGATGTCCGGATTGACCTCGATGATCTCCAGGGCCAGGGTCCCGATCGACCCGGTGCTCCCGAGAACTACTACGCGCTTCTTCACCCGTCCCATTGTTCCACACCAGTCTGACAACTCTCTGGCAAGCCGAATGAAGCTCCTGATGACGCTGGGGTGTGACGCTGGGGGGCACATTCGGGGGAACCAGACTGTGTGCCGAAGTTCACCCGCGGGGACGGATATGCAAGAATAGATGCCAGCAACCGGCAGATGACCACTGCCGACCGAGAGCAGGAGGATCACGAAGTGTCCGGACATGGTAACCACGGTACGAAGGTGGAAGTTCACAACGGCGTCTCCACCGAGGACGAGCCGTCCGCCGCATGGGGCTGGCACCAGTTCCCGCGGAAGACCACCATCGTCATCGGTGTGCTGGGCGGCCTGTCCCTCTTCGGCATGTTCTTCGGTAACCACCACGGCCGTGTCGAGGACATCTGGCTGGGTGTCCTCGGTGCACTGACTCTGATCGGCGTCTTCTTCTACGCCCGGATCTCCCGCCCGGGCCGCGTGCTGCCGGAGCCGCGCAAGACCGTCACCGCGCACAACAAGCCGCTGGGTCACCAGGAGCCGAACTGGGTCGACGACCAGAACAACCTCACCGGCGTCTACGCCGAGCTGACCACCGCCGACCTGCGCGCCTGGAACCTGCCGGGTGAGGGTGTCGACGGCCCGAAGGAGATCGCCACCCCGAAGCACGGCCTGGCCCACTAGTCGGACAGCGCGCGTCGGCCGCGGTTCCCGCTGCCCCGCCCGCCCCGCACTACTCGGTCTCGACCCCGACTCCCCTTTCCGGGAGGCGGGGTCGTTTTCTTTTCTCGCCCGGACTGTCCTGGCGGTGGTGACTGTCCTGGCTGTGGTGACGGCCAGGATTCACCTGCCGCTGCCGCGGCCTGGTCCCCCACGAATCATGGCCTGATCCCCCACGAGAAAATCGATCACACCTCCCCCGTTTTCCGCAGAGCAACTGCACGTCGCTGACCTGCAGGTCTCGCTATGTGGAAATCGCGCGCGGTACTAAAAGTGACGCACACAGCCGAGCGGGCCGGTGGCACAGCCGAGCGGGCCGGTGGCACCGCCGGGCAGGCCGGTGGCACCGCCGGGCAGGTCGCTGGCACGGCCGGACGGAATGCCAGCCGGACGGCCGGAGGAGCCTAGTTCTCCTCGGCGGCGAGCTGGCCACAGGCCGCGGCGATCTCCTCGCCGCGGGTGTCACGCACCGTGCAGGCCACGCCCTGGGCGATGACCCGGCGGACGAACTCGTCCTGCACCGGCTTCGGCGAGGCGTCCCACTTCGAACCCGGCGTGGGGTTCAGCGGGATGAGGTTCACGTGCACCTGGTTGCCCAGGGCACCGCGCAACTTCTTACCGAGCAGGTCGGCGCGCCACGGGTGATCGTTGATATCGCGGATCAGGGCGTACTCGATGGAGACGCGGCGTCCGGACGCATCGGCGTAGTACCGGGCGGCGTCGAGGACCTCGTCGATCGACCAGCGGTTGTTCACCGGGACCAGGGTGTCGCGGAGCTCATCGTCCGGGCAGTGCAGGCTGACGGCCAGGCGCATGTGCATGCCTTCGTCGGCGAGCCGGCGGATCGCCGGAGCCAGGCCCACGGTCGAGACGGTGATGTTGCGCGCCGAGATGCCGAAGCCACCCGGGGCCGGGGAGGTGATCCGCTTGATGGCGGACACCACGCGCTTGTAGTTCGCCAGCGGCTCACCCATGCCCATGAAGACGATATTGGACAGACGTCCTTCGCCACCCTCGACCTCGCCGTCGCGCATGGCCTTCGCCGCAGCGCGGACCTGCTCGACGATCTCGCCGGTGGACAGGTTGCGGTCCAGTCCGCCCTGGCCGGTGGCGCAGAACGGGCAGGCCATGCCGCAGCCGGCCTGGGAGGAGATGCAGAGCGTCGACCGATCCGGGTAGCGCATCAGCACCGACTCCAGCAGGGTGCCGTCGTGCAGCTTCCAGAGGGTCTTGCGGGTCTGCCCCTCGTCACAGGAGACGTGGCGGATCGGGTCCATCAACGTGGGGAACAGGGCGTCCTTCACGGTGGGACGCAATGCTTCCGGCAGATCGGTCATCGCCGAGGGATCACCCTCGAGACGGCCGTAGTACTGGTTGTTGATCTGCTTGGCACGGAAGGCCGGCAGCCCGGCCTCCTTGACGGCATCGGTGACCGCCTCGTCGGTGAGGTCGGCGAGGTGGGTCGGCGGCATGCCACGGGTGGGGGCCTTGAACTGCAGTTGGACCGGCTGGGACGTACTAGTCATAAGACCGCCATTATGGCACGTCGGGGCTGGTTCTGGCACATCGTGGCGCTGGTCAGGTGCCACATGAGACGAAGGTTACGCCTAAACTTGGGAGGCATGACGAGAAACTCACAGGATGGCACCCGACCCGAGGGTGCCAGGCAGGCTGGCGATGAGACCGCTGCCGAGGCTGGCACCGAGACTGGCACCGAGGCAGGCGCAGCGGGCAGCGCCGACGCTGCCGCCACCGGTGATGCCGCAGGCCGCACGGAGCTCGAGCCCCTCCCCGAGTCGGTGGAGATACCCGCTGCTGAGGATGCGTCAGCTGAGTCGACCTCGTCCCAGAACCACTCGGTGAGCGGCTCCAGGGCAGGCACCACCTGGGTGGCCCTCATTATCGGCGCGGTGGTGCTGGTACTGCTGCTGCTGTTCATCCTGCAGAACCTGGACTCCGTGCGGCTCCAGATGTTCGTCTGGGAGTGGAACTTCCCCATCGGTGTCGGCATGCTCATCGCCGCCATCGGTGGTGCCCTGGTGATGGCCTGCGTCGGCGGGGTGCGCATGATCCAGCTGCGCCGCCAGATCAGCCACCCCGACCGCAAGAAGAAGTCCCGGCGCAAGCGGTAGACACACCGCCGGGCCGGGACCGGTATGGACGTGCTGGGGTTCAGGACGCTCCGGGCTCCAGGACCGAGCGGGACCGGTCAGGACGCCCCGACGGCGGTCAGCACGATCCAGGTGAGCATCGCCGCGGGCAGCATGCCGTCCAGCCGGTCCATCAGCCCACCGTGGGCCGGGATCATCTGGGACATGTCCTTGATGCCCAGGTCGCGCTTGAACTGCGACTCGACCAGGTCCCCCAGGGTCGCGCACAGTGCGAGCCCGATACCCAGGCCGATACCCAGCAGGTAGTGCACCGGGTCGGTGAGCTTGAGCAGGAAGAGCACGCAGAGCACGCCGACGATCGCCGCGCCGGTGACCGAACCGACGAAACCCTCCCAGGACTTCTTCGGGCTGATTGCCGGGACCATCGGGTGGCTGCCGAAGAACACTCCGGCGGCGAAACCGCCGACGTCCGAAGCCACCACGCACAGCATGAAGGTGATGATGAACGCCCAACCGTTGACATCATCCAGGCTCAGCATCGCCAGATTGGCACCGAAGGCACCGCACAGCGGGATCCACACCAGGATGAACACGGAGATCCCGGCGTCACGCAACCAGTTCTCCGGGGCTTTCTCCCGCCCGTTGTGGAACAGCCGGACAACCACCGAGACCACGGCGGACAGCGCGAAGGCGGAGAGGATGCCCACCGCCCCGAATGGCCAACCCAGCCAGATCATCGCCTGGCCACCGACCAGCAGGACCGGCAGGTTGAGCTCGTAGCCCTTCTCCTGCAGTCGCTTCCAGACCTCACCGGTGGCCAGTGCCATCGCCACGGCGATGACGACGTACCAGACGTAGAACGGGAGGATCAGCGCGACGACGACAATCGCACCGAGGCCGACGCCGGAGGCGATGGCGACGGGGAGGTTGCGTCCCGCGGAGTTCTTGGGCTGCGGGAGCCGGAGATGCTCACCGTGGTCACTCGACCTTTTCTCTGCGTTCACGTCGCCTGGTCTTCTACTGTCCTGTCGAGGGAGGTCCACTAGACCTCCATCAGTTCCTTTTCCTTGGCGTCGACGACGGCATCGACCTGGCCGACATACTCGGAGGTGACCTTGTCGAGCTCCTTCTCCGCGGCCTTGACCTCGTCTTCGCCGGCGTCGCCGTCCTTCTGGATCTTCGACAGGGCGTCCATGCCCTTGCGGCGGATGTTGCGGATGGCGATCTTGGCGTCCTCGCCCTTGGACTTGGCGACCTTCACCAGCTCCTTACGACGCTCCTCGGTGAGCTGCGGGACGGTGACACGCAGCACCTGGCCGTCGTTGGTCGGGTTGACGCCGAGGTCGGAGTTGCGGATCGCGTTCTCGATCTCGTTCATCACCGACATCTCGTAGGGCTTGATGATCAGCATGCGCGGCTCCGGCACGCTGATGGTGGCCATCTGAGTGATCGGCGTGCGGACGCCGTAGTACTCGCCGAAGACGCCGTTGAACATCGCCGGGTTGGCACGGCCGGTACGGATGGTGGTGAGGTCCTCACGGACGTGGTCCACCGACCGGGTCATGTATTCCTCGGCCTCGAGCAGGGTGTCATCAATCATCTCAGCGCAGTCCTTTGGTGTGGTCCGGCAGCGTGGTTCGCCGCGGACGGTGTTGTCGAGCGTTCGTCGCAGACTCAAGGGGTCTCTGCCCGGCACGTCTGTATCCAGAGACAAATCTACCAGCCGTGGCGCCCCACCTCCCCACCACGGCGCACACGGGCGCGCCCCGGCAGCAACCGGGGCGGGGTCAGGACGCATCGGTCCGGACGAACCGGTCAGGACGCGACGAGCGTCCCGATCTTCTCGCCGCCCACCGCGCGGGCGATGTTGCCCTCGGTCAGCAGGTTGAAGACCAGCATGGGCATGTTGTTGTCCATGCACAGGCTGAAGGCGGTGGCGTCGGCGACCTTCAGGCCACGCTCGATGACCTCCCGGTGAGTGATCTCGGTGAACAGCTCCGCATCCGGGTTGGTGCGCGGGTCGTCACTGTAGACACCGTCGACGCCCTTGGCCATCAGCAGCACCTCGCACCCGATCTCCAGCGCACGCTGGGCGGCGGTGGTGTCGGTGGAGAAGTACGGCATGCCCATGCCGGCACCGAAGATGACCACGCGGCCCTTCTCCAGGTGACGGTCGGCGCGCAGCGGCAGGTAGGGCTCGGCGACCTGCGCCATGTTGATCGAGGTCTGCACGCGGGTGTCGATGCCGTGCTTCTCCAGGAAGTCCTGCAGTGCCAGGCAGTTCATCACCGTGCCGAGCATGCCCATGTAGTCCGAGCGGGCACGGTCCAGGCCACGCTGCTGCAGTTCGGCGCCGCGGAAGAAGTTGCCGCCGCCGATGACCACGGCGATCTCCGCACCCCCGCTGGCGACCTCGGCGATCTGGCGGGCGACGTTCTCGACCACGTCAGGGTCGATACCGACCTTGCCGCCACCGAACATCTCACCACCCAGCTTCAGCATCACGCGCTTGTAACCGGTCGTCTCGCTGGCAGTCACCGTTGTTTCTCCTTGTGGGATCGATAAAGGATAAAGATTTGTGGAAGTGAGGGGCAGGGGGGTGGGCTACTCTGACCCGTTCCATCCTGCCAGAAGAACGGGGCAGACAGCAGTGAACCCGCCGTCGGCACGCTGCTGCATGCCGCCGACGGGTTAGCTGGGACAGTTAGCCCTGTCCAACCTCGAAGCGGGCGAACCCGGTCAGGGTGACTCCGGCCTCGTCCATGACGGCCTTGACGGTCTTCTTGGACTCGGTGACGGACGGCTGCTCCAGGAGGCAGGCGTCCTTGAAGTAGCCCTTGAGGCGACCCTCGATGATGTTCGGCAGAGCCTTCTCCGGCTTGCCTTCCTCACGAGCGGTGGCCTCGGCGATCTCGCGCTCCTTGGCGACGATCTCGGCGGGGACGTCCTCGGAGGAGAGGTAGGTGGCCTTCAGCGCGGCAACCTGCATGGCTGCGGCCTTGGCTGCGCCCTCGTCCTCACCGGTGTAGGACACCAGCACACCCACCGACGGGGGCAGGTCGGCGGAACGGTGGTGCAGGTAGACGGCAACCTTGTCGCCGTCGACGGTGATCGCGCGGCGCAGCTGCAGCTTCTCACCGATCTTGGCGGAGAGCTCCTGCAGGGCGGCGTCGGCGGTCTGGCCGTCGAGGTCGGCGTTGGCGAGCTCCTCCTGGCTGTTGGCCTTGGCGGCGGCAGCAGCGGCGGCGACGCGGTTGGCGAACTCGATGAAATCGGAGTTCTTGGCCACGAAGTCGGTCTCGGAGTTGATCTCGATCATGGTGTGGCCGGAGACAGCGATCAGGCCCTCGGCAGCGGTGCGCTCGGCGCGCTTGCCCACGTCCTTGGCACCCTTGATGCGCAGGATCTCGACAGCCTTGTCGAAGTCGCCGGCAGCTTCCTCGAGAGCCTTCTTGCAGTCGAGCATGCCGGAGCCGGTGAGCTCGCGCAGCTTCTTGACTTCAGCGGCGGTGTAGTTCGCCATGTGAGGCGATCCTCCTTCTTTTGGTGGAAGTGAGGTGCCGGGACCTGTTGGGAGGGCCCGGCACCGGGAAGTACAGCCTGTGGGATCAGCCAGTGTCGTACCTGGCCTACCCGGCAGGTACTACTCGGCGGAGGTCTCCTTGGCGGCGGTCTCCTCGGCGGCGACCTCGCTGGCGGCGATCTCGGCGGCGTTGTCGCCCTGGGCCTCTTCGGCCTTCTCGACAACAGCAGCGACCTCGGCGTCTCCGGCGGCCTCGGCGGCGGCAGCAGCCTGGCGCTCAGCGCGAGCGGCACGGCCAGCCTCGACGGCGGAGGAGATGACGGAGGTCAGGACGGTGGTGGCGCGGATGGCGTCGTCGTTACCCGGGATCGGGAAGTTGACGTCGTCCGGGTCGCAGTTGGTGTCCAGGATGGCGACGACCGGGATGTTGAGCTTCTTGGCCTCGGAGACCGCGATGTGCTCCTTGTTGGTGTCGACGATCCACAGTGCGGACGGAACCTTGTTCATGTCCGCGATGCCGCCCAGGACGCGCTCGAGCTTGTTGCGCTCGCGGGTCAGCATCAGGGTTTCCTTCTTGGTGCGACCGGCGTAGCCGTCCTCGGCAGCCTCCATTGCCTGGAGCTCCTTGAGACGGCGCAGACGCTTCGCAACGGTCTGGAAGTTGGTGAGCATGCCGCCGAGCCAACGGTGGTTGACGTAGGGCATACCGACGCGCTCGGCCTCGGTGGCGATGGCCTCCTGGGCCTGCTTCTTGGTGCCGACGTACAGGACGTTCCCGCCGTGGGCGACGGTCTCCTTGACGAACTCGTAGGCCTCGTCGATGAAGGTCAGAGTCTGCTGCAGGTCGATGATGTAGATGCCGTTACGGTCGGTGAAGATGAAACGCTTCATCTTCGGGTTCCAACGACGGGTCTGGTGACCGAAGTGGACGCCGGCGTCCAGCAGTTCGCGCATGGTGACAACAGCCATGATATTTCAGGGGAGTTCGCGGGATTCACCTTCTCGACACCGGGGCGGTACCGGTCGGTACCTGGTCGGTCTCGAGTCGATTCCGATCTGCGGAATCTGGTGCGCCTCTCCCCTTCCTCGCTTTCAAAAGTTCAGGTTGACGGTTCTTCTTACGGCCGACTTGCCGAGATGTCCTCGATTCATCGGTCGTCCTGGCAGGCATCCTGGGTTGTCCCCGCCCAGTAACCCCGTATCTCTCGTCGAGTTCGGGGACCGTTGACGGACGGGCCACATGTTCGGATCACGCTTTACCTACGCGATGTCAGTGCTGACCACCCGGCACGTGTGATCGACGACTCCTCACCGACGGCGACGCACGAGGCGTGTACCTGCGCTTTCATCGGCGTGGCGGGGCAGTCTCCGAAGAACTGGCTTCGGTGACGGTGACCCCGACCTGAGTGTCGGCACCTGACGGGCAGACATACTGCAGTACGGAACCCTACCGTGCGCAGCGAAGATGTACAACTGGAGCACCCCTGGAGTGTGGACAACTTCGGCACGGGTTTCCCTGCCTCGGAACGGCGTCCTCGGCGTGTCATCCACATTCTGGAGAAGCCCCTGGTGAGCTCGCCCGTCAGTGCCGGAAAATCAGGGTCATGGAGCAGAAGAGTTCGAGGGGACGGACGCCGGGAATGCGAGGGGCACGGGCGGCACAGGCAGCACGGGCAGCACGGGCAGCACTGGCGGCGGCGATGGCGGCAGCGGTGCTGCTCGGCCCGGGCACAGTCTCACCGGGAACCGTCGCGGGCGCCCGCGCCGCTGATGCAGGTCTCATCGCCACAGCGTCCAGCCCGACGGCTGTGCCCCGGACCCATCTGCGCCCGGTCGACGGCGACGTGGTGCGCGCCGCCGACATCCCGGAGGACAACTGGTTGCCCGGTCACCGCGGCGTGGACCTGGATGCCCGGCCCGGCTCACCTGTCCGGGCCAGTGGTGCCGGGACGATCCGGTTCGCCGGAGTGGTCGCCGGCACCCCGGTGGTCTCGATCGACCACGGTGACGCTCTGATCACCACCTATGAGCCGGTACTGGCGGGGGTGTCCCAGGGTGACAGCGTGTCCCGCGGCCAGGTGCTCGGCAGGCTCGCCGATGCCGCGACGCTTCCGGAAACCGCCCGGCGCGAACCCGGACTGTCCTGGGGTGCCCGGCTGGACGACAACTACATCGACCCGATGACGCTGCTCGGTAGCATGCGCGTCCGGTTGTGGGACTGAGCCGACGCGACGCTCCCCCGCTCCCCGATGGCCTCGGCCCCTAATTTCACTTCCCTGGGAGGCTGGGCGTTTCGGCCAGTCGTTGATCACACCTTCGACGCAGGTCGCCGGACCTTCTCCGCTACTCCTGAGAGCCTGACCTGGGGTGGGCCATCCGGTAGACCGCCCGGAGACGCTCGGCGCCGACATGGGTGTAGATCTGCGTGGTCTGCATCGACGAGTGCCCCAGAAGTTCCTGCACCACCCGCAGGTCCGCCCCGCCTTCCAGTACCGCCGTGGCCGCGGAGTGACGCAGGCCGTGCGGGGAGATCCCGGGCACGCCGGCGTCCCGGGAGGCGGCGTGGACGAGTTCACGCACCCGTCGTTGGTCGATGCGTCCTCCCCGGCGCCCCACGAAGAGAGCGGTGCGTCCGGAGTCGGACCTGTTCGCGGAGGCGCGGAGGAGGTGCCGGACGTCGATCCAGGCGTCGAGGGCGCGCTGGGCGGTCGGCCCGAAGGGAACGACGCGGGTCTTGTCTCCCTTACCGGTCACCCGGAGTTCCCTGTCACCCAGGTCCTGCAGGTCAGCGCCGCACAACTCGGAGACGCGGATCCCGGTGGCGTAGAGCAGTTCGAGCATCGCCCAGTCCCGGACCGCAAGGGCATGGGTCGCAGGGTCAGCCGCCGGGTCGGTTGCAGGGTCAGCCGCAGGGGCTGCTCCAGACTCGGCGTCGGTGTCCGTGCCGGTTTGCGTGCCGTCCCCATCAGCAGTGCCATCCCGGCCACCAGCGGCCGCGGCCCGACGGCGGGCCAACTCCAGCACAGCCTCGGCCTGTTCGCCGTGCAGCACCCGGGGCAGGTTCTTCGACGCTTTCGGTGCCTGCAGCCCGGACACCGGGTTCACCGGCACCTGGCCGGTGTGGCTCAGCCACCCGCCGAACCCCCGCATGCTCGACACCAGCCGGGCGACCGACGACCGGGACGCCCCGGACTCGATCGCCCAGTCCAGCACGTCACGACCCCGCTCCAGGGTGAATTCGTTGACCTTCGTCAACCCCTCGCACGCCGAACGCAGGTCACGACCGTAGGCGCGCACGGTGTTCGCCGAGCGGCCCTTCACCAGTTCCAGGTAGGACAGGTAGCCGTCGATCGCCGACTCCACCGCCGAGTGTGCCTCAGCGTCCGGCGTGGGGGCGCCCGGTGCGGGATCACGTTCCATGGCCTCGAGTCTAGCCCGACGATCACGTCCGGACCTTCACCCACCGCGCCCCGTCGCGGACGGCGAGACCGACCTTTTCGAGCTCGCCGATGATCCGCACCACCTCGGTGACCGGCATCGCCGTCTCCCTGGCGATCTGCTCAGGCTCCCCCTGTGCCGGGCCTGCCCCGGCAGCTGATCCCACTCCGACAGCACCGTCATCGGGCAGACCGCAGCAGTCGTAGACCTTCAGCTGCTGCTGGGTGAGCAGCTGCACCGGGCTCGGCGCGCAGTCCAGGCTGAGCTGACGGTCGGTGTCGACCACGCCCAGGGGTTCGAGGACTTCCCGGACGTCCAACGCCCGGGTGACGAGGATCCCCGCCCCGTCACGGATCCGCTTGTGGCAGCCGATGTACTCCGCCAAGGTCACCGGGCCGGGCAGGACCATCACCGGTTTGACCATCTGGTCGGCCCAGTTGGCGGTGTTCACCGCCCCGGAGCGGTAACCGGCGGCCAGCAGCACCGTGCCTTGGGTCATTGCGGCGACCAGCCGGTTGCGGGTCAGGAACCGGTGACGGGCCGGACGCTGCAACGGCGGGTACTCCGTCACCACCAGACCCGTGGTCGCCGCCGCGGCGAACAGTCGGGCATTCGCCGTCGGATAGGCCACCCCGGGCCCGTTGGCCATCACCACCACCGTCGACCCGCCGGTGTCGAGGGCCCCACGGTGGGCTGCGGTGTCGATCCCCAGCGCCCCGCCGGAGACCACCGTGTACCCGGCGGTGGCCAACTCACCGGCCATCTCGTGGGTCACCTCCCGCCCGTAGGACGTCGCCGAGCGGGTGCCGACCATCGCGACACTGCGCTGCACCAGGGCGTCCAACGTCCCCTCCCCGGTGGCCCAGAGCGCGAACGGCTGGGCGGCCTGGCCCCGCACCCCGTCGACGGCAACATCACCATCGATCATCATGAAGGCCTCCTCCAGGATCTCGCGCGGCCACTCGGGGTCATCCGGGGTGATCAGTCGCCAGCCGTGGCGTCGGGCCCAGTCATCGTCGACGACCGGGTCCGCCTGGCTGCGTCCCGTCGTCGACTGCAGCACCTGCTGCGGCAGTGCCGGATCCGAGCGACTGATCATCCCCGCGAGACGCTCCACATCCGCCGGCTGTGAGGAATCCCCGTCGGGCCAGAGACAGTCCAGGACCCCCACCGACGAGGCCTCGACCACCCGGCGCAGGTAGATCCACGCCCTGATCCGGCTGCGGTCGCTGTCCCCGTTCATCCCCACGCTGTCTCCCCCGGTCATGCCACGTCCCTTGCAGTCTCCACGGCCCCGGTGAAGAACTCCAGTGAGTCCATCACTTCCGCCACCCCGGGCTGTGCCACCTGGCCCAGATCGGCCAAGGTCCACGCCACCCGCAGCGTACGGTCCACACCCCGCTGCGACACTGCCCCGGCCCGCAGTTTCTCCTGCAGCACCGCCATCGCGGCGTCCTGCGCGGGAAAATCGCGGCGCAGGACGGTGCCCGGCACCGTCGCATTGATGCCGGCGCCGACCACCTGGTCCGACGAGTGCCACCGGTACCGGGAACGGTCCCGGGCAGCATGCACCCGCTCGGCCACCGTCGCGCTCGACTCCCCACCATCAGCCCCAGCGCCCCCACTGAGATCGGCGAGCTGGTTGCCGGTGGTGCGCACGCACACGTCCACTCGGTCCAGCAAGGGTCCGGACAGCCGCTGCAGATAACGGTCGCGCACCCCGCCCCGGCACCGGCAGTCGCGCACGTCCCCGGCCCCACACGGACACGGGTTCGAGGCGAGCACCAGCTGGAAACGGGCCGGGAACACCACCGTGCCCCGGTGCCGCATCACCTCGATCCGGCCGGTCTCCATCGGCGTGCGCAACAGTTCCAGGGTCCCTGTGGCAACCTCCGGGGCCTCGTCGATGAAGAGCACCCCGTTGTGTGCCAGGCTCACCGCCCCGGGACGTATCCTGCCCGAACCCCCGCCAGTCAAGGCCGCCGGGCTGACCGAATGATGCGGGGCGACAAATGGACGCACCCCTTGCCACACCGCATCCAGCTGCCCGCGGTTGCCGGCCACCGAATGCACCGCCGCGGTCTCCAACTGCTCATCGTCGTCGAGGGCCGGCATGATCCCGGGCAACCGCTCGGCCAA
Source organism: Candidatus Corynebacterium faecigallinarum (assembly GCA_019120175.1). Classification (GTDB taxonomy): domain Bacteria; phylum Actinomycetota; class Actinomycetes; order Mycobacteriales; family Mycobacteriaceae; genus Corynebacterium; species Corynebacterium faecigallinarum. The sequence continues at coordinate 47,894 of DWVP01000006.1, read as the reverse complement.
CATGGACTTGCCGGAGCCGGGTGGGCCGGTGAGCCACAGGTGGTGTCCACCGGCGGCGGCGACCTCGAGACCGCGTCGGGCCTCCTGCTGGCCCAGCACGTCGGCGAGGTCACCGGTGACCGGCCGGTTCCCGCCGAGAGGTGCAGTGGAGGTCGTAGTGGAAGCCGTAGTCGAGGTATTAGCGGCCGGTGACACGACAACTGCCGAGGGTCCAGCGAAGGCGGCCAACTGCGTGGGACGCGCAGCCGGACCGTCCTGCCCGTCGTCCCGGTCCTCCGACAATGCCTGCGGTACCCACCCTTCCCGGATCCACGGCAGCAGCTCCCGCAGGTGTGACAACCCCACCACCTCCACCCCGGCGACACGCTGTGCCTCGGTGACCATCCCCACCGGCACCGCGGCACGCCGACACCCCTGCTGACGCGCCGCCAACACCATCGGCAACACGCCATCGACCGGCCGGACCGTCCCGTCCAACCCCAACTCCCCGATGACCACCAACTCCGTCACCTCGCTGGTGCGTACCCTGCCCTGGGCCACCAGGATCGCCAGCACCATCGGCAGATCGAACCCCGACCCGCTCTTCGGCACCGACGCCGGCGACAGGCTCATCACCACCCGGGACTTCGGCCACTCCAGGCCACTGTTGATCATCGCCGAACGCACCCGGTCACGGGCCTGGACCACCGCGGTGTCCCCCAACCCCACGATGTTCATCCCCGGCAACCCCCGACTGATGTCACACTCCACCAGCACCGGGATCCCACTGATCCCCGACAGTGCGACACCGGTGGCCTGCCCCACCCGCACCGGCGACCGCTCCCCCACGGTGTTCACCACTCGACCCCCTCGTAGTGGGTGATCTCCCCGGCGGTGATGTCCAGGACGTCGAAGCGGACCTGCGGGGCACGATGCTCCGGGTTCTTCTCCAGCCAGCGGGTCGCGGCATGGCGCATCGCATTGAGCTTCGCCACGGTGACCGCCTCCGCCCCAGTGCCGTAGCGATCATCGACCCGCCACTTGACCTCGACGAATACCACGGTGGAGGGAGTCTGGTCGGCCGGGGCGTGCAGGACGATATCGACCTCGCCCCGGGCGGTGTAGAAGTTCCGGGCGAGCAGCCGGTAGCCGAGGTCCTCGAAGTAGGCCGCGGCCTCGTCCTCCCCACGGGCCCCGACATCCCGGAGATTGCGTTTACCCTGCGTGTTGTTCTGCGTACTTTTCTGGGTCATACCCCAGAACACTGGCATGGCCAACGCGCGCGCCAGCCGACGACAACGGCATTCGCCCAGGACGGTGTGGATAACCCGACCTGTGTGGATAACCCGGAACTAGTCGGGAATCCGCAGGTCAGGCTTGTCGAGTTCCTCGATGTTGACGTCCTTGTAGGTAATCACCCGGACATAGCGCACGAACCGGGCCGGACGGTACATGTCCCACACCCAGGCGTCCGACATCCGCACCTCGTAGTAGACCTCGCCGTCGGCGTTCTTCGGAATCAACTCCACGGCGTTGGCCAGGTAGAAGCGTCGTTCGGTCTCCACGACATAGCTGAACTGGCTGACCACGTCCCGGTACTCGCGGTACATGGAGAGCTCCACGTTCGCCTCGAAGTCCTCAAGCTCCTCCGCGCTCACGGTTGCTGGTCATCTCCCTCAACATCGACTCTGACTCTGGCTCTGGCTCTTCTACTTCTGCTGTTCGCACCACCGCGCATGGGCGGCGGCCACGTTGGAGTAAGTGTAACGGTGCTCGGGCGTGCCACCCTGCAGACTCACCGACTCCATGTGAGACGCGGTGCCATAACCCTTGTGTCCGGCCAGCCCGTAGCCGGGGTAGGTGGCATCCAACTCCACCATCGCACGGTCACGGGTCACCTTCGCCAGCACGCTCGCCGCCGAGATACACCGGCTGACCAGGTCACCCTTGAGCACCGGGAGGTGCGGGACGGGCAAGCCCTCGACCCGCATCGCATCGGTGAGCACGTATCCGGGGCGCACATCCAGTTTGGCGACCGCCCGGCGCATTCCCCCCAGGTTGGCGTGCTGGATGCCCCACATATCCACGTAGGACGACGGGACATTCACCACCGCCCAGTCCACCGCCACCGACAACACCTGATCGTAGAAGTACTCCCGGCGTGACGGGCTGAGTTTCTTGGAGTCGGTCAAGCCCTCCAGCTCAGGCAGCGGTCCCGGCGGCAGGATGCAGGCGGCGATGGTCACCGGGCCACAGCACGCGCCGCGTCCTGCCTCGTCGACACCGGCGACCGGGCCGAGGCCGGCGCGGTGGACGGCCCACTCCAACGTCCTGCCGTGCGGCATGGTGCGCACAGTGCGCACCGGAGGCCTGCCGGACGCTGCGTCCGACATATCCGACGCGACCACCTCTTCCCCAGCCACCGTGACCGACCCCGCTACTGGATGTCCGGGGAATCCACCCCGCCGATCCTGCTCAACGGCCAGATCTTCGCGGTGACCTTGCCGACCACGTTCTCCTCCGGGATCGTGCCCTGGAGCTCGTCACCCAGGTGGAAGCGGGAATCACCGGAGTTCGTGCGGTTGTCGCCCATGACCCACAGGTGACCCTCCGGCACGGTCACCGGGCCGAAGTAGGCGCCCTGGCAGGCATCCGACCCGGTCATCGGATCGACCTTGTAGGTCAGCGGCTGCTGGGTGTAGGAATCATCGACCTTCTCGCCGTCGACCATCACCCCAGGGTCACCGGCCTGGCACTGCACCGTCTGACCGCCGGTGGCGATGACCCGCTTCACCAGGGCGTTCTCGTCCGGCGCGAGGATGCCGATATAGGACAGGCCGGTCTGCAGCCCACGTAGCACGCTGTTGTCGGAACGCTGCGAGACATACTGGTCGTTCCAGGACTCCGGGCCCGTGAAAACGACCACGTCCCCCGGTTCCGGCTCGCCGCCGAAACTGTACGACAACTTGTTGACGAAGATCCGGTCACCCTCGCAGCCCTCACAGCCGTGCAGCGTCGGCTCCATCGACTCCGAAGGGATCAGGTAGGGCCGGCCGACGAAAGAATTGAACAGGGCCAGCAGCAGCAGCGCGATGACCAGGATGATCGGGAACTCGACCCACCACGGGTACGTCCGGCGGGCCGCCTGGGCCTGCTCGGCCTCCTCCCGGCGCGCAGCCACCTTCTCCCTCTCGGTGAGAGGGCGCTCCGCAGGGGCTGCGGACCGGTCGTCGGCGGGGATGTTCGGTTCACTCACGGGGTCAGAGGTTACCAGTACCGGGCGGGGCTTCCCGAACGCCGACGGGTCCCCCAGGACCTCTGCAGGACCTCTGCAGGTCAACCTCAGAGAATCATCAGAAGCGGTTGAACTTCCAGTAGAGCTTCTGGTCACGGAAGGCGGCGTTGATCCAGGTGTCGTAGGCGTGGATGCCCACCGGGACATAGGTGACGTACACGTTGTCCTTGAAGTGAAGCTTGCTCCACAAGTCCCAGGCGATGGTCGCTCCCAGGCTGCCGGTCTCGATCAGGGCACCGTCGAAGTTGGTGCGCAGCGGGTAGTTGCTGCGCGGGTCCGGGATGCCCGTCGACACCGCCATGTGCACCGGCATGTCGAGCTTGTCCACGTTGGCCCAGGGGTTGTTGGCGCGGCGGGAGGCCTCGCTCTGCCACGGCTGTCCATCGTTGACCTCGCCATGGGTCAGGGCGGTACCGTCGATGGAGATCCGCCCGGAAAGTGACTCACTGTTGTAGAAGCCACTGAGTGCCAGGACGGACCGGTACATCCCCGGGTTCCTCGACGCCAGGTTCACCGCGGAGTAGGCGCCCATGCTCAATCCCACGATGCCGGTGCGGTCTCGGCCGCCGTTCTCCACCCCGAACTCCTTCTCGAGGTAGGCGGGCAGCTCCTGGGTCATGAAGGTCTCGTACTTCATCTCCTTGCCGCCGGGCGCCGGATTGTCCCAGTCGACCCAGAAGGAGCGGGGATCGGCCGCGGGGAAAACGATGGTGGCGTCGTCATCGTCGACGTAGTTGATTGACCGGGCGCTCCAGCCGTCGCCCCCGTCGATACCATCGAGGAACTGGATGACCTTGTTGTTGCCGGCGGTCTTCGCCGGCTTGACCACCACGGGGATGTGCCGGTCCATCGACGGTGAATAGACCTTGCAGCTCACCGCGGACTTTTTGTAGGCCTCGCAGGACGCAGGGGTGTCGGCCGCCGCACCCGGCATCGCCGGCGCCAAGGTGGCCACCGCAGCAGCCAGGGCGGTCACCACGGCGACGGCGGTCGCCGACATCGTCCTGGTCACCGGCGCTGAGACCGCTGCCGTCGCTGACGCTGCAGCTGTCCGGGCCCGACCACTCGGAGATACCCTCCGCAAAAACTTTGACATAGGGTCAAGTTACACTGCGCTTCCACCCACCGGACTTGGTTCGGGAAAATTGAGATGCGGGTACCGGCACCGCAAAAACAAGAAACCCCCGACCGGCACCGTGGTGCCGGACGGGGGTTGGTGTGCCTCAAGGGCGCTGGTGTCAGCGCTTCTCCTTGATCTTGGCAGCCTTGCCGCGCAGGTCGCGCAGGTAGTACAGCTTGGCACGACGCACCTTGCCGCGGGTCAGGACATCGATGTGGTCGATGTTCGGGGAGTGCACCGGGAAGGTACGCTCCACGCCGACGCCGAAGGAGATCTTGCGGACGGTGAAGGTCTCGCGGATGCCGGAGTTCTGACGACGGATCACGACGCCACGGAACACCTGGATACGGCTCTTGGTGCCCTCGATGACCTTGACGTGGACGTCAACGGTGTCACCGGCGCGGAATTCGGGGATGTCGTCGCGCAGCTGTGCGGCATCGACCTTGTCGAGATAGTGCATTGTGTATTCCTTGCTTCATGTTCGATCGGACAGAGGACTCACACCGGCTACCCTCGTCGACGATGGTCCCCGTGCGTTCGTGCCCACACCATTCAATTGTTGCTGTATTCGCGAACGTGGCCTCGCCCACTGCACATGACGTCATGTGGACGACACATCCGCAACCCGGCCATTATGCCAGTGGATCGACTCAGCGACCAAACCCGGCGCGCTTGAGGGCGTCGGCCATCGAGCCGGACGCTGCGGCCCCACTGTTGTTGCCGCCGTCACGGCCGGAGTTCCGGCCGCCGGGCTTCCCGTTCCGGTTACCGCCACGGTTGCCGTTGTTACCGCCGCGACCATCGTTCCGGTTACCGCCGCGCCTACCGCTGCCCTCCCGACCGCCGTGGCCGCGCTCCCCCGTGGAACCGGACCTGCCCTGGCCGGGCTCGTCGTTCAGCCGCAACGACAGCCCGATGCGCTGGCGCTCGACATCGACCTCCATCACCTTGACCTTGACCACCTGGCCGGAGCTGACCACGTCATGCGGGTCCGAGACGAACTTGTCGGACATCGCCGAGACATGCACCAGGCCGTCCTGATGCACTCCGACGTCCACGAAGGCACCGAACGCCGCCACATTGGTCACCGTGCCCTCCAGCACCATGCCGGGGGTCAGGTCGGAGACCTTGTTGATCCCCTCCGCTAGGGCGGCGGTCTTGAACTCCGGGCGAGGGTCACGGCCGGGCTTGTCCAACTCGGCGAGCACATCGGTGACGGTGGGCACGCCGAAAGTGTCGTCGGCGAAGTCGCGGGGGTTCAGCCCCTGCAGGACGCGCCGGTTACCCACCAGGTCAGCCACCGGCACCCCGGCCGCCGCGGTGATCCGACGCACCAGTGGGTAGGCCTCCGGGTGCACCGCCGAGGCGTCCAACGGATCCTCGCCACCCTGGATGCGCAGGAAGCCGGCGCACTGCTCGAAGGCCTTCGGCCCGAGACGGGGGACGTCCTTGAGCTGACGACGGGTGGCGAACGCCCCATTGTCCTCCCGGTGGCGCACGATGTTCTCCGCCAGCGTGGCCGACACTCCGGCGACCCGGCGCAGCAACGGCACCGAGGCGGTGTTGACGTCCACCCCGACGGAGTTCACCGCGTCCTCCACCACCGAGTCCAGCCCGGAGGCCAGCATCGCCTGGTTGACGTCATGCTGGTACTGGCCCACGCCGATGGACTTCGGGTCGATCTTGACCAGCTCGGCCAGCGGGTCCTGCAGCCGGCGGGCGATGGACACCGCACCACGCAGCGAGACATCCATGTCGGGGAACTCCTCGGCGGCGAGTTCGGAGGCGGAGTACACCGACGCACCGGCCTCGCTGACGATCACCGGGGTAGGACGCTGACCGGTGGCGGCGGAGACCTTCTCCGAGATCTCCCGAGCCAGCTTCTCGGTCTCACGGGACGCGGTGCCGTTGCCCACGGCCATGAGGTCGACGCCATTCTTCGCACAGATCCGGGCGAGGATGTCGACGGACTTGTCCCACTGGTTCTGCGGCTGGTGCGGGTAGATGACGACGGTGTCGAGGACCTTGCCGGTCGGATCGACGGCCGCACACTTCACACCGTTGCGGTAGCCGGGGTCCAGGCCCAGTGTCGCGCGCTGGCCGGCGGGGGCGGCGAGCAGCAGGTCATGCAGGTTGCGGGCGAAGACGTCCACCGCGGCTTCATCGGCACGCTCCTTCAGCCGCATCCGCACGTCCACCCCGGAGGAGACCTGCAGCTTGGTGCGCCAGCCGAACCGGGCGCACTCGGCACGGAACGTGTCGGCGGCGTCCCCCTTCGGCTCCAGGCCGCGGGCCACGGCGATCATGCCCTGGTAGATCTCGTCCTCGCCGGCGTCCAGGGTCAGCTGGAGGACGCCTTCGGACTCACCGCGCAGCAGGGCCAGGATCCGGTGGGACGGCAGCGTGGTGAAGGGTTCGGAGAAATCGAAGTAGTCCCGGTACTTCTGTGCCTCAGCGGAGTTCTCCTTGCCCTCGACGACCCCGGCGGTCATCGCACCGGTGGTGAAGAAGCGCTCGCGCACCTCACCGACGAGATCGGCGTCGGTGGAGATGCCCTCCAGGACGATCGCACGGGCACCGGCGAGCACTGCCTTGGCGTCGTCGAATCCCTCGGTGATGTAGGACGCCGCCAGCTCGGCGGGGTCGGTGGTGCAGTCGCCGAGCAGTGTGTCGACCAGTGGCTCCAGGCCCGCCTCGCGGGCGATCGTCGCCTTGGTCCGGCGGGTGGACTTGAACGGCAGGTACAGGTCCTCCAGGCGCGCCTTGGTCTCACAGCTCAGGATCAGGTCGCGTAGCTCATCGGTGAGCTTGCCCTGTTCCTCGATGGAGGCCAGCACGCTGGACTTACGCTCGGCAAGTTCCCGCAGGTAGCGCAGCCGGGTCTCCAGGGTGCGCAGTTGCGAGTCGTCCAGCCCGCCGGTGACCTCCTTGCGGTAGCGGGCGATGAACGGCACGGTGTTGCCCTCGTCCAGCAGTCGGACGGTGGCAGTCACCTGCTCTGCCCCGATGCCCAGCTCCCGGGTCAGGGTACGAATGAGGTCGGTGTCGACGGAAGATCCACTCATTCGGACGATGGTATCGTGCCGCCGTTCAGAAGGGTGCGGCGACCACCGGCCCGGGGTAGCCACCCTCGTCGTTGTCGTCATTGTGGCTGTCGCGTCCGTCCTCATTGTCCTCGTCATCGAAGCGGCGGTGCATCTCGAGGTTCTCCTCGACCGCGGTGTCCACCACGTCGCGCAGCCGGTGGATCGTCACGGTGGAGCGCGGACGCATCGACCCCGACCCGGTGACGGTGATCAACCGGTGGGGGCACTCCCGCAGCCACTCCACCACCGCACGCTCCACCATCGTGTCCGCCGAGGTGCTGTAGGCACTCTCCGCCTCCGGGAACCGCGACTGCCACCGGTCGGGCGCCTCCCGGTAGTCGCCGCTGTAGTCAGGGCCGTAGTCGGGCTCACAGACGGAATGGTGGTCGGGGCCACCACGGCCGCCCGGCTTCTCCGTGCCTGCGGACGCAGCGAGTTCCGCCCGCAACTGACGACGCCGCCGCTCCCGACGCCCGATCTGCTCGCGCAGCCCCGTGTGCCGGTCCATGCGACGCCAGATGGCGTCCATGTGGTCGATCGTCATCCGTCCGTCGTCCTGGGCCGTCCAGTACATCTCCGGCATCCGCCAGGACAGTTCCGCAGCGTGCCGGAACCGGGCGGCGTAGGCCGCACCGCGGGTCCTGACCATCTCGGCTATCGCATCGCGTTCCGCCGCCGACCTGTGCTTCACCCCCGACTCGGCCATCCGCAGCTCAATCCGGTTGAACGGATAGACCATCAGTTCCTCGATCGTCGGGCTGTCGAGACGCTCAGTTGTCGCCATCGTGTGCCACTCTCCCCTCAGTGCTTGTCCCTCAGTGCTTGTCCCCACCACCGGCCCCTCGCCGGCAGGTGAATGTCACCCTATCCCGCAGGTACCCGGCGCCACCCCACCGCGAAAGACAAAAGCCCAGGACGCGGTGGATAACCCCCCTACTGTGGATAACCGACGTCACCCCAGGTCACGGTAGCTTCCTGGGCGGTTCTCCCGCTACCCCGCCCGGAAACTCTCCCGGGTACTCCTCCCCCACAATTACTCCCGGGCACTACTCCCCGGGCACGACCTCACGATCGCGGGCACTCAACTGCCCGTCCTGCTCCAGGGCCGCCAGCAACTCCGGGCGACGCTCGGCCGTCCGCAGCAGTGACTGGTCCCGACGCCAGCGGTCGACCTTCGCATGATCCCCGGAGAGCAGCACCGGGGGGACCTCCAGTTCACGCCAGACGCGCGGCTTGGTGTAGCTGGGGCCCTCCAACAGGCCGTCCTGGAAGGAATCCTCCTCGTGGCTACGCCGGTTACCGAGCACACCGGGGACCAGCCGGACAACAGCTTCGGCCATCACCAGCACAGCAACCTCACCACCGATGAGCACGTAGTCACCCAGCGACACCTCCTGGACCCGGTACCGGGCGCCGGCGTCCTCGAAAACACGCTGGTCGATTCCCTCGTAGCGGCCGCAGGCGAAGACCAGCCGTTCCTCGGTCGACCACCGCTCGGCCATCGCCTGGGTGAACGGTTCCCCCGCCGGGGTGGGCACGATGAGCAGCGGCAACGCGCTCGCATCCGGCGCGGCCGGTGCGTCCTGCGTGTCCGGTGCGTCCTGACCGGTGGCGGCAGGACGGTGCGGCTGAGCACTCTGCAGCGAATCCCCCGTCGCCGCGGGGCCGGTCAGCGCGGCGACATCGTCCAGGGCCGGCCCCCACACCGACGGCTTCATCACCATGCCCGGGCCCCCGCCGTAGGGGGTGTCGTCGACGGCCTTGTGGACGTCGTGCGCCCACGACCGCAGGTCATGCACACCGACCTGCAGAATCCCCCGCTCGATGGCGCGTCCCAACAGGGCGTGCCGCAGCGGGTCCAGGTACTCGGGGAAGATGGTGACCACGTCCAGTCGCATGGCTGCTGATCCTACCCGCCGGTCAGCCCAGTTCCAGCAGCCCCTCCGGCGGGGTCACCACCACGGCCTCGTTGTCGAGGTCCACGATCGGCACGATGGCGTGCCTGAAGGGGATCAGCACCTCCCCACCTGCGGTGGGAAGCTCGGCGTCGGCATCGACGGCGACCTGCAGCACCGTTCCCGCCGGGCCGTGCTCGACACCGGTGATCTCTCCGATGTCCACCGGTTCAGGCTCCTGCCCCTCATAGGCACGGGCGGTGGCGGTGGCCTCGTCGACCTGGCCGCAGTCCAACACGCGCAGCCCGATGAGCTCGTGGTCGTAGTACCCGTCGTCCTCCTCGTCGAACACCGGCTGGGCGAAGAAACGCATGCCGCGCATTGACTCCGCCGCGGTTCGGTCGGCGACCTCCTCGACGGTGACCAGCAGCCGCCCCTGGTGAGGACGCACCGCTGCAACGGTCAGCGTGACCTCCTTGCCTCGCTGGCGGCCGGTGAGGATCTCGCCGACGGCGAAGCGTCCGTCCGGGTCGTCGGTGGTGGCGTCGACCACCAGTTCGCCACGCACTCCGTGGGGCTTGATCACCCGGCCGATCTGCAACTCCTGGGCGGGCTGGTCATGCTGGTCGCGCTGGTCACGCTGGTTCTCAGACATGGCACTGAGAGTACTAGATACGAGATACCACCAGTGCTGCCGGTGGGTGACAGGTAAGAGACAGGGCGCGGCAGGTGACGACGAAACCCCGCCCGGTGGGTACCGTGCGGGGTGGTGGAAGGAGGACGCTTCCTAGATCACGCCCTGGGCGGACATGGCGTCGGCGACCTTCTTGAAGCCGGCGATGTTCGCACCGACCACGTAGTCACCCTCCATGCCGTACTGCTCCGCGGTCTTTGCGGTGGTACGGAAGATGTTGCCCATGATGTCCTGCAGGCGACCGTCGGTGTACTCGAAGGACCAGGAGTCACGCGAGGCGTTCTGCTGCATCTCCAGGGCGGAGGTGGCCACACCACCGGCGTTGGCGGCCTTGCCCGGGGCGAAGTCGACACCGTTCTTGCTGAAGATCTGGACGGCCTCGTGGGTGCAGGGCATGTTCGCACCCTCGGCCACGTACTTGACACCGTTGCCGGCCAGGGTCTCGGCAGCCTTGCCGTCCAGCTCGTTCTGGGTGGCACACGGCAGGGCGACGTCGGCCTCGACGGTCCAGATGGAACCGTCCTTGTGGAAGGTCGCACCGTCGACCTCCTTGGCGTAGTCGGACACACGCTGGCGGCGGACTTCCTTGATCTCACGCATGAGCTCGACGTCGACGCCGTTGGGGGTGGTGACGTAGCCGGAGGAGTCGGACATGGCCACGACGGTGGCACCGAGCTCCTGGGCCTTCTGTGCGGCGTAGATGGCGACGTTACCGGAACCGGAAACGATGACCCTGGCACCACTGAGGTTCTCACCGCGGGCGCCCATCATCTCCTGGGTGAAGTACACGCAGCCGTAGCCGGTGGCCTCGGTGCGGACCAGCGAGCCGCCCCACTTCAGGCCCTTACCGGTCAGCGTGCCGGACTCGTGGCGACCGGTCATACGACGGTACTGGCCGAAGAGGTAGCCGATCTCACGGCCGCCGACGCCGATGTCACCGGCGGGGACGTCCATCTTGTCGCCGATGTGGCGGTGCAGTTCCGTCATGAAGGACTGGCAGAAGCGCATGATCTCCATGTCGCTGCGGCCCTTCGGGTCGAAGTCCGAACCACCCTTGCCGCCACCGATGGGCAGACCGGTCAGCGAGTTCTTGAAGATCTGCTCGAAGCCGAGGAACTTGATGATGCCCAGGTTGACCGAGGGGTGGAAACGCAGGCCGCCCTTGTACGGGCCCAGCACCGAGTTGAACTGGACGCGGAAGCCGCGGTTGACGTGGACGTTGCCCTGGTCGTCGACCCACGGAACGCGGAAGATGATCTGGCGCTCGGGCTCGGTCAGACGCTGAATCAGGCCATTGTCCGCGTAGTGCGGGTCCTGCACCAGCACATGCTTGAGGCTGTCCAGAACCTCAGAGACTGCCTGGTGGAACTCAGGCTCACCTGCGTTGCGCTGCAGGATCTGGTCATAAAAGGCCTTGACTGTGACGTCGACGTCCATCGTGCTCCCTTCGTGGAAAATGTACTTGAAGGATTTTACACGGCCCGTTACAGGAATATTGCACGTTGGTGACATGTGTGACTCACCGCACACGCCGTGACCTGGGATGTTAAGAATTCAGAGTTTACCGGAACAGGTCAGGAAATGATGCCGTAACACAGCGGCAATGCTACCTGCATATTCATAAACGACGATTGGGCACCCCCACGCGGGCCCCGGGGGACTACAGTTCGAGGCCACTCCCTCTGTGCCGTTGCGCCCCCGATTCAGGTTCTCCGTGCCACTAACTGAGCGATCTGGGGGCGCAGAGGCAGGCTGAGGACGCATGTGCGTGCGGGCGTGTCGGCGCGGGGGTGGGCACAGAGTCGAGCGGCGCAGGGGCCGGCGTAGCGGCGCAGGGGCCGGCGTAGGGGCGGGCGTACGGCCCGAATATCGACATGGACATGGCTACGGGTAAGACAATCAGTGTGGGGATAGGCAGGCCAATAGGCAGAAGGGCAGCCCGCACGCAAAAACCCGCGACCCTGCACTGTCGGTGATGACAGTGCAGGGTCGCGGGTGGTGGTTCCGGCCCCGAGGGCCGGGGCCGGGGATCATCCCCCCCTGGGAAGCGGACTACTCGGAGTCAGCCTCGGGAGCCTCAGCGGCCTCCTCGGCAGCCTTGGCCTCAGCCTTCTCGGCAGCCTCAGCCTCGGCAGCAGCCTCGGCAGCAGCCTTGGCCTCGGCCTCTTCCTTGGCCTTGCGCTTCTTCTCGGTGATGGCCTCGGCGGTCGGGGCGTCGGCAGCCTCGGCCAGAGCAGCGTTGAACAGGTCCAGCTTGGAAGCCTTCGGCTCTGCAACCTTCAGGGTGCCCTCGGCGCCCGGCAGGCCCTTGGCCTTCTGCCAGTCACCGGTGACCTTCAGCAGGGCGAGGACGGGCTCGGTCGGCTGTGCGCCGACGCCCAGCCAGTACTGTGCACGCTCGGAGTCGATCTTGATGACCGAGGGGTCGGCCTTCGGCTCGTAGGTGCCGATGTTCTCGATCACGGCGCCGGAGCGGCGGGTACGGGCGTCGGCGATGACGACGCGGTAGTGCGGGGTGCGGATCTTGCCGAGCCGCTGGAGCTTGATCTTGACAGCCATGGTCTGTCCTCTTTCTGTTGATGGTCACCGGGCAGTACTGGCACCCGCCGTTCCATTACCGTGAAACACAGTGGGACGCCGGGCCGGTTCAACCCTTGGATTTATCCTGCGCGTGACCACCGGCCGACCGGGGTCGGGAACGGTGTTACGCAGACCGCTCGACAATACCGGTCAGCAGGGTGTGCGACCAAATCAGCTGAGCGGTGTAGGACGAACTACTTGCGTCCACCCCGGCCGAAGTCAAGGTTGCCCATGTCGACGTTCTCGAACCCCTCGGGCATCTGCTGCTGCATCTTCTTCAGGTCAGCCATCGACGGCATACCGCCGCCCATACCGGGCATCCCCTGCGGCATTCCCGGCATACCGCCGCCCATGCCAGGCATCCCCGGCATCCCCTGCGGCATCTTCGGCTGCGACGGGCCCTTCTTCGCGGGCTTACGCTTGCCGTTCTTGCCCTTGCGCCCCTTCGGCTTCTTCTTCGTCGCCGAACGGTTCATCCCGCCCATGCCCATCTGGCCGGCCATCTTGCCCATCATCTTCTTCGCCTCGAAGAAGCGGTTGACCAGCTGGTTGACCTCGGCCACGGTGACACCGGAACCACCGGCGATACGCTTGCGCCGCGAGGCGTTGAGGATGTTCGGGTTCTCCCGCTCCGCCGGGGTCATGCCGCGGATGATCGCCTGGATCCGGTCGAGCTGCTTCTCATCGACCTGATCAGCCATGTCGTTCATCTGCTTGCCACCAGGCAGCATCTTCAGGACGTTGCCCAGCGGCCCCATCCTCCGGATCATCATCATCTGATCCAGGAAGTCCTCCAGCGTCAGCTCGCCGGAGACCATACGTGCCGCGGAGTCCTCGGCCTTCTTCTGGTCCATGACCTGCTCGGCCTGCTCGATGAGGCTGAGGACGTCACCCATGCCCAGGATGCGGTTCGCCATGCGGTCCGGGTGGAAGACGTCGAAGTCCTCGAGCTTCTCACCGGTGGAGGCGTACATGATCGGCTTGCCGGTGACCTCACGGATCGACAGGGCCGCACCACCACGGGCGTCACCGTCGAGCTTGGTGAGCACCACGCCCGTGAAATCGACACCGTCGCGGAACGCCTCGGCGGTGGTGACTGCGTCCTGACCGATCATCGCGTCGATGACGAAGAGAACCTCGTCCGGGTTCACCGCGTCACGGATGTTGCGGGCCTGGGTCATCAACTCCTCGTCGATACCCAGGCGACCCGCGGTATCGATGATGACCACGTCGTGCTTGGCGCGGGTGGCCTCCTCGATACCGGCCTGTGCCACGGCGACCGGATCACCGTGGCTGGTGCCCATCTCGTGCTCGAGGGAGTCCAGCGAGGTGCCGGGGTCCGGCGCGAAGGTCGGCACGCCGGCCCGCTCGCCGACGATCTGCAGCTGCTGGACAGCACCAGGACGCTGCAGGTCGCAGGCGACCAGCATCGGGGTGTGCCCCTTGGACTCGAGGTGCTTGGCGAGCTTTCCGGCCAGCGTGGTCTTACCGGCACCCTGCAGACCGGCGAGCATGATCACCGTCGGCGGGGTCTTCGCCAGGTTCAATCGGCGAGTCTCGCCACCGAGGATGTTCTGCAGCTCCTCGTTGACGATCTTGATGACCTGCTGGGCCGGGTTCAGTGCCTCGGACACCGCCTCACCGGTGGCGCGCTCCTTGACCCGCTTGATGAACGCCCTGACGACGGTCAGGGAGACATCCGCCTCCAGGAGTGCCAGCCGGATCTCACGCGCGGTGGCGTTGATGTCGGCCTCGGTCAGCCGCCCTTTCCCACGCAGCCCCTTCAGGGCACCGGACAGGCGGTCGGACAGGGACTCAAACACTGTGGAACTACTCCCTCGCAGATGATTCTCGGACCTCCCCACCGTACCCGCTTTCCCCCGCGTCAACCTAGTTGACATGCGCTGCAGGTCGGGAGATGACGATCAGGTCAGCGGTGGGCTGCGTCCTGCGCCTCGTCGAAGTCGGTGACCTCCTCGAACTCCTGCTCGTTCTCGTCGGTGTAGGAGTACGCGACCTCGGCGTGCTGGGTGGTGTCGATACCGGCGGTCTCGTCGGCACCGGAGATACGCCAGCCCATGGTGTACTTCAGGGCGAGGGCGATCAGGGCGGTGAACACGGCACAGTAGAGTGCGGCAACCAGGGCGATGACGATCTGGACGATGAACAGCTTGAAACCGTCCGATCCACCACCGGTGAGCAGTCCACGGTCGGTGGCCAGCAGGCCGATACCCATGGTGCCCCACAGGCCGGCGACGAGGTGGACGCCGACGACATCGAGGGAATCGTCGAACTTGAAGCGGTACTTCAGGCCCACACCCACCGCGGCGAGGGCACCACCGATGGCACCGAGGATGATCGCGGTGACCGGGGTCAGGTCGCCGGCGGCCGGGGTCACGGCCACCAGACCGGCGACAATGCCGGACGCCGCCCCCAGCGAGGTGGTGTGGCCGTCACGCAGCCGCTCGACCAGCAGCCAGCCCAGCAGGGCGGCACAGGTGGCGACGGTGGTGTTGACCCAGGCCAGGCCGGCGTCGCCGTTGGCGCCGAAGGCGGAACCACCGTTGAAGCCGAACCAGCCGAACCACAGCAGTGCTGCACCGAGCATCACCAGCGGCAGGTTGTGCGGGCGAGAGGCCGCGGTCATGAAGGTGCGGGAGCGTCCGATGATCAGTGCCAGGACCAGGGCGGCCACACCGGCGTTGATGTGGACGACGGTGCCACCGGCGAAGTCGATCGGTGTGATCGCCGCCACGGTCTCGCCGTCCTCGACGGCGGTGCCGAACATCCAGGCTGCCAGGCTGTCCTCACCGTCGGCGAGCAGGCCGCCGCCCCAGACCATGTGGGCCATCGGGAAGTAGCAGATGGTGACCCAGATGCCGGCGAAGACGAGCCAGGTGGAGAACTTCACGCGGTTGGCCAACGAGCCGGAGATGATCGCCACGGTGATCACCGCGAAGGTCAGCTGGAAGCCGATGTCGAT
The DNA here is from genome assembly GCA_019120175.1 of Candidatus Corynebacterium faecigallinarum. GTDB lineage: Bacteria > Actinomycetota > Actinomycetes > Mycobacteriales > Mycobacteriaceae > Corynebacterium > Corynebacterium faecigallinarum. Next base: position 32,262 of record DWVP01000006.1, on the reverse strand, counting down.
GATGTTGGGGTACCCCTCGGCGCCGGCGATGTAGTTGCCGTCAGCGTCGGTGATCGAGTCCTTCAGACCGAAGAACTCGAAGGGGTTGGAGAAAATGCCGGCCACTGACTCGGTGCCGTAGGACATCGACCAACCCCACAGCACGTAGATCACGCCGATCAGCCCCAGGGTGCCGAAAGACATCATCATCATGTTCAGGGCGGACTTCTGGCGGGACATTCCGCCGTAAAACAACGCCAGCGCCGGTGTCATCAGCAGCACCAGCGCTGCGCTCATCAGCATCCAGGCGGAATCTCCGCTGGTTGCCACCATCTCCTCGGGTGTCATTTCTCTTGACTCTCCTATGTTCACGGGACGTACATGACGAAAGTGTCCGACCCGTGCGCCGGACCTCTCATACCCAGCAGTCAACGCGAGAGAAATTTCCCCTGGTGCGACAAGTGCGTTACCGCAAAATGAACAACCCCGGGGAATGTGACAACCATGTGTCACATTCCCCGGGGATTCTGTGCTGTTGTGGCGCGCGGCGGTCAGCCGAGCAGGGCGTCCACGAAGCCCTCGACCTCGAACGGGGCGAGATCGTCGGCCCCCTCACCCAGGCCGACGAGCTTGACCGGCACACCGAGCTCCTCCTGCACCTGGAAGACGATGCCGCCCTTGGCGGTGCCGTCCAGCTTGGTCAGTGCTACACCGGTGATGTCCACGACGTCACGGAACATCCGGGCCTGGACCAGGCCGTTCTGTCCGACGGTCGCATCGAGCACCAGCAGGACCTCGTCGACCTTGGCCTTCTTCTCGACCACACGCTTGACCTTGCCCAGCTGGTCCATCAGGCCGACAGAGGTGTGCAGACGTCCAGCAGTGTCGACCAGGACGACGTCCACCCCGTCCTCCACACCACGGGCGACGGCGTCGAAGGCGACGGAGGCGGGGTCGGCGCCCTCGGCGCCACGCACCGTGTTCGCGCCGACGCGGCGTCCCCAGGTCTCCAGCTGGTCGGCGGCTGCGGCGCGGAAGGTGTCCGCCGCGCCGAGCAGGACGCTGTGGCCCATGCCCACCAGCACGCGGGACAGCTTGCCGGTGGTGGTGGTCTTACCGGTGCCGTTGACACCGACGACCATGATGACGGCGGGCTTGCCCTCGTACGGCATGGCGTGGATGGAGCGGTCCAGGTCCGGTCGGGCCGCCTCGATGAGGCACTCGCGCAGCATCGCACGGGCCTGAGCCTCGCTCTCGACGCCCTCGTTGGCGATCCGGTCGCGCAGCTTCTCGACGACGGCGACAGTGGTCTTGGTACCGAGGTCCGCCATGATCAGGGTGTCCTCGATCTCCTCCCAGGCGTCCTCGTCGAGGTCGCCGGCGGAGAGAATACCGAGGACGCCGCGTCCGATGACGTTCTGCGACTTCGACAGGTTGCCACGCAGTCGGCCCAGACGGCCCTCGACCGGCGCGATGTCCTCGGACTTCGCCGGTGCCGGCTCAGCTGCGGGCTCGGGCTCGGCCTCGGGCTCGGGCTCGGAGGCGGGTTCAGCGTCGGCCTCAGGTTCCTGCTCCGGCTCCGGCTCAGACTCCGCAGCGGGCTCGGGAGTCGGGGCGGGCTTCTGCGTGACGACAGGTGCTGCTGCCTCGGGCCCGGAAGTCTCCGGCTCGACCTCCGCTTCGGCCTCCGGCTCTTCCTCTGCCTCTTCTTCGGCCGCTTCCTCTTCCTCAGCAGACTCCGGCTCAGCCTCGGGCTCAACCTCAACAGCCTCCGGCTCCGCCGCAGCTTCGGTGGTCTCGGTCTCTGCTTCCGGCTCGGCCTCAGCGGTCTCCGGCTCGGCCTGTACCTCCGGCTCAGCCTCAGCCTCCGGCTCCTGCTCTTCTGCAGGCTCCGGGGTCGGCGGGGTCACCGCCGGTTCCGGTACCTCCGGAGCAGACGGCGCTTCCTTCTCGGGCTCCGGCGCTGGCTTCGGAGCAGGCTCGGGCGTCGCCGCCGGAGGCACCACCGGTGTCTTCGGCTCGTCGAGCTTCTGCCCGTCGAGCAGCTCCGGCTCCTTCACCCCGGCCGAGCCGGCGCTGAAGTTGAATCCCCCCTGCGCCTGGTAGTTGCCGGAGGTCGGCTTCTTCTCCTCGATCTGCTCGGCCGGCTTCTCGAAGGAGATCTCCTTCTGCTTACCCCGGCGAATACCGAGCATCACCAGGAGTGCCGCGATCACGAGCACCGCGACAACAGCTATGACTATCCAGATAATCGGGTTCATGCCCACCAGTGAATCAGATCAGGGCACCACCGTGTGCCGGGAGGGGGCAGCAACCTCCGGTAACCAGTAGCCCCGGGTATCCCCGGGGACCACGTCAGTCCTGGATCACCGCGTCCACCACGGCATCGGCCGGGTCCGTCGGATCATCCTCATCAACCTCGTCCGGGCCGAACACGCCGAGAACCATGGCGTCGGCGGCGACCAGGTCGCCGGTGACCAGGTCCGGGACGATCCTGGCGAGCTCGGCCCACCCCGGGTACGCCGAGGCCAACTGGCCGCGCGAACCCAGCCGTCCGTGGGCGTGCATCCGTGCGGCAATCGCCAGGATCATGCTGATCACCGGGGTCAGTGCCCACCGGTTGTCCGGATTGTCCGTGTCGACGTTGTCGAGCTTGTCGAAACGCACCCGGGCAGAGGTGTAGAGCTGCCGGTTCGTCTGGCGGATCCGACGCAGCAGCGCCAGCGCCACCCGCAACAGTCCCGGATCGGCGAGGACCTGGCCGAGCTCCTCACGGTGCCGGAAGGTCTCGAACACCGCGATCAGTCGGGTGTTCTCCTCCGACAGGGCACCTGGCACCACCTGTGAGCCAGTGAAGAAGGTCTCCAGCAGGGCCTCCTGCTGCTCCGGCGCCAGGTGCGCGATCTGCACGGTGGTGGCGTCGATACAGGAGGTCTCCAGGGTGGCGTCCCGACCGCTCTCCACCGTCTGCGACAGCGTCGCACCGCCGACCGCCGACAGTCGGCGTCCGATCTCCCGGCGGGCCGTGGTGTCCTCGTCGTCGGTGGCGGCCAACTCGCCGAGGGTCTCCAGTGCTGCGATCCAGGCGACACCGGGGCTGGTGTCCGGGGCATCGGCGCGCAATGACGCATGCACCAGGCCCGACAGGATGAACTGCGCCGGACGGTCCGACGACGGCACCAGCGACCGCGACATCGCCCGCAGTGCCTCCCGCGGGTGACGCGCCAGTGCAGCACGCATCGCCGCACCCGCCTCCTCGGTCGCCTCACCGGTCATCCAGCCGGCCAGAACATCCCACAGTGCGGTGAGCACGTCGGTGCCCTGTGGAAGCTCATCGGAGGCACCTGCCAAAAAGGCCGCCAGCTGGGTCCACGGACCACCATCGTCGGGACGGGCGTAACCCTCGGCCTCCACCCGCAGCGCCTGCGGGCCCGGGGCTGCGGCAGCGTGCAGTCGGCTGAACCGGTCGGAGTTGAACAGCTGCACACTCAGTGCACCGGCAGCCACCAGATCGGCGGGCAACTCGGCCACCCCGCCGACGAAGGAGATCTCCGTAGCCGACAGCCACGGTGCAGTCAGCGGCCACACCCAGGCCCGGCTGTCCACCGGCGGGGTGATGCGCAGAGTGGAGCCTGTGGAGCCGTCAGAATCATCCGCCAGCGACAGGCTGTGCTCCTCCATCGGGTGCATGGTCGCCAGACGCACACTGTGACTGCGTCCGTCGGCGACGAACTCCAGCTCGCAGGAACCCACGGTGAGCTGCGGCAACGAGGCCTTCACCGAGGACAGTGACACCGACCAGGTGATCTGGTCGATCGTCTCCAGGCGCAGGGTGCGCACCGGCGCACCATGACGGTCCCGGATCACCAGCCGCGGCGACTCCACCGGCAGGCCCGGACGGATCCGGAAACGGGTCGACGGGTTGATCGACACCGCCGCGACGGTCACCGCCTCGGTACGCCACAGCGGGTCCTCCCCTACCAGCGGAAGCTGGAACCGCAACCGCGGCGGCTCCACCACCAGCGGCAGTGCGTCACCGGCATCGGTCTCCGCGATGACCTGCACCGACTTCTCCGCGGCGGCGACATCCACCGTCCGCGGGATGAACAACGGCTTGTCGCCGGGGTGCAGGTTCACCGTCACCGGGGTCAACCCGGTGGTCTGCCCCAACCGGGGGCTCGCCGGGGCCTCGATGTCCAGCCCCTCGACGATGGCGAACTCGTGACGGAAGGACTCGTTGCGCGGCCCACGCAGCCGCACCAAATACTCCCCCACCCACGGGGTGTCGTAGGCCTCCGGGTCGAAGACGTCGAACATGCCGCCCTCGGCCGGCACCTCCAGCGGCTCCTCCTCGGTGACCTCCTCACCGGTCTCGTCCGGGCCGGCCCAGGAGCTCACCGACAGGAACCACATCTCCGGGGCACCGGACACGGTCGCGGGGAACACCGCCTGCAGGCTCGAGGAGTGCACTCTCAGCCCACCCAGGGTGCGCACGGCCGGCAGGACGTCCTCCGGCTCGCGGAACCACACGCGCTGCCGGGCATCGACACAGCGCACCATGCCCATCGCCGGACGCGCCACCCCGGGGCGGTCGATGTGCAAGGACACCGCACCAGCGAGATCCAGGTCGCGGATCACCCAGCCGTCCCACGCCTTGACCGGCCACTCGCCGAGCACCGGCAGCTCCCGGTCGCGCACCGCATCCACCGCGGTGGACTCCTCCGGGCAGACCACCAGCACCCGGGTGTGATGCAGCGAGACTCGGTCAGTGAGGTCCTTACCGCGGCGGGAGAAGACCAGGACCGGATCAGCCTCGTCGACCACCGGCAGAACCCAGGACTCACCGTGGGTCAGGTCGCGCACGCCGATCTCACGGATCGGACGGCGCACCGGGATGTCCAAGGTATTGGTCACCGGACGGCCGGGCGCCTCGGAGCGGCGCGTCCGGAAACCCGCTGGACGGCCCTCGATGTCGACGTGCCAGCGCACCTCGTCCACTGTGCTGGTGGTATCGCCGGTACTGGCAGTGCCGGAGTCGGCGGAGTCGGCACTGCTGTCGCTGTCGGCACTGCTGTCGCTGTCGGCGCTGCTGTCACTGTTGTCGGGATGGGCGTCCAAGGGCTGCTCCGGCAGACGCAGGACGACCCGCTGCCGGGCCCGCTCCAGGGCCAGACGCGGCTCGTCCTCACGGGTGCCGACGCCGACCCGGTGGCGACGGGCGGTCGTACCGGCCGGACGCTCCCGCAGCTCCTCGACAACGTCCTCCAGCAGCAGCGGAGGGATGGTCACCTCGGGGTTGCCCGCCAAGGCGTTGCGCCAGTGGTCGGGGGTCTCCGCGGCCAGGCGCACCACCTGCACCACCTGGGCGATCAGTCGGGCGGCCAGCGTCGGCATCGCCGCACACAACGGCCCGGCCTGTAACGACTCCTCGGCCAGCACCTCCACCACCGCGGCCGCCTCCTCGGCGGGGGTGTCCAGAGCATCGCCGTCGAGACGGCGGGAGTCGATCAGCTCGATGAGTTCCGGCACCCAGTCGGTGGCGATACCGACATGGGCGAACAGGCGACCCTTGTCACCGTCCGGGCCGGCGGCCGCATCGTCCATCGGATCCAGTCCGGCGCGGGTGAGGATCCCCCGGAAGTCGACGAGTTCAACCCGCTCCGCGGTCGGCTCCAGGCCCAGACCGGACCAGAACTCCGACTCCAGTTCACCGACGACATTCAGTCGGGCGGCCCGGAACAGCAGGGTCGTCGCTGTCAGGGCGGGACACATCTGCAGCAGGTCGTCCTCCTTCGCCCCGGCGGTGATCTGCCGGGAGAGGAAGGTGCCGTAGAAGGTGGTGATTCTTTCGAGTTCGTCCCCCGAGATGTCGAGGTCGACGAACACGGCAGGCGTTGCGGGTTCAGCGGGATCGTCCGCCTCCCCCACAGGCAGCTGGCCCAACCGGCCAGCCAGATCGAGTTCCGCACTGGATGCCCAGGCGAGAAGATTGTCGGACAGGTCGGCGATCGGGCTGTTGCTCACGGGTCACTATTCTAGGTCGACGGCGCGCTGACGGCAGACACCGGGTGCATCCGTTGGGAGATCACCCTGGTGACCCCGTCGCCACGCATCGTGACACCGTACAGCACATTTGCGACATCCATCGTCGGCTTCTGATGGGTGATCACGATGAGCTGCGAATCCTCACGCAGTTCCTCGAACAAGGCGATCAACCGACGCAGGTTCACATCGTCCAGCGCGGCCTCGACCTCGTCCATGACGTAGAACGGGCTGGGCCGGGCGCGGAAGATCGCCACCAGCAACGCCAGGGCGGTCAACGACTTCTCGCCACCGGACAGCAACGACAGTCGCTTAACCTTCTTGCCCGGCGGCCGGGCCTCGACCTCGATACCGGTGGTCAGCATGTCGGAGGGTTCGGTGAGCACCAGCCGGCCGGCACCGCCCGGGAAGAGGGTGTCGAAGACCTTCGGGAACTCCGCCTCGACGTCGTTCCAGGCCTCGGTGAACAGGGTGAGGATGGTGTCATCCACGTCCCGGATCACCCCCTCCAGGTCGGTGCGGGCGCGCTCGACATCATCGAGCTGGGTGGCCAGGAAGCGGTAGCGCTCCTCCAGGGCGGTGTACTCCTCCAACGCCAGCGGGTTGACCTTGCCCAGCGAACGCAGCGACTTCTCCGCGGCCTTGAGGTCCTTCGCCGCCTCGTCGCGGTCGAAGTCCTCGCCCGGGGCCTCCGCCAGCAGCTGGGCGGCACTCATGCCCAGCTGGTCCATCGCCTGCTCCAGCGCCTGCTCGATACGCAGCTGCGCCTGGCTGCGGGCGATCTCCGCGGAGTGGGAGGTGTCGGTGAGGTGGTTCAACCGCAGGGTCAAGGTGTTGACCTTGTCCTTGCGCTCGTTGAGTGCCGCCTGCCACTGGCGGTGCGCCTCATCGGTACGGCTGCGGGTTGCTTCGGCCCGGTCCAGGGCGTCCCGGATGCGCAGTTCCACCCGTCGTGCCTGGGCGGCGACGACCTCAGCGCGTTCCCGTGCAGCCCGACGCTTCACGGCGGCCTTCTCGAACTGGTCCCGGGCCGCGGCGTCCTGCCGTGCCTGGCGGCGCAGACCGTCGGCCCGGCCACGGTGGTTGCCGGCGCGTTCCTCGGCGGTGCGCAGCGACAGTCGCGCCTCCATCTCCATCGCCCGGGCCTGGGTCAGCGCCTGGGCGGTCGCGTCGCGTTCCTGGGTGGAAGGCTCGTCCTGCCCGGAGGTACCGGACGACCCGTCCGGATCGGACGCATCGACGCCGATGCGGTCGAGACGCTCGGCGACCTCATCGGCCTCGGTGTCCAGTGCCTCGCGACGTTGCTCGGCGGCGTCGCGCTGGGCGACGGCCTTCTCCAACTGGCGTCCGGCCTGCGCTGCGGTGCGCTCGGCGGCCTCCAGTCGCTGGCGGGCAGCGGTCACCCGGGTCCGGTGCTCGCGGACAGCGGCAGTCGCCCCGGCGGCGGCGGTGCGCAGTTCCTCGGCCGCCTGGCCCGCACCACCGAGGGCGGCCTGAAGGTCGGAGAGTTCACTGCGGCGGTGGACGATGTCCTCCTCGGCCCGCTCGATCCGGGCACCGAGCTCCACCGGAGTCGTGCCACCGGAACCTGCCGCGACCCAGCCGGCGCCGACGAGCACGCCGTCCGGGGTGACCGCGCGCAGACGCGGGTCGGCGGCGACGACCTCGCGGCCACGGGCCACCGAGGGCACTGCGACGACGTCGACGAGCAAAGCGGTGACGGCCGGGACGATGTCCTCGGCCACGTCGAGGTGGTCCAGCAACCAGTCGGGACCGTTGGAAGTACCGGAGGTGCCGGACGTACCGGAGGCGGCGAGGGAATCGGCGACGTCCAGTCGCCAGGAGTCACCCTTCTTTCCCGATCCGGTGGCCTCCAGTAGCACCGCGCGGCCCTCGCCGGCCTCGACGAGGGCGGCGACCAGGGCGTCCTGCGCAGTGGTGTTGTCTCCGTTGGCGCTCCTGGTTGAGCCATCTGCACTGCCGCCGGTGCCACTGCCGGTGACAAGTCCGGTGGGCAGCACCGCGGCGAGAGCCGACTCCCAGCCATCGCGCACCCCGAGTAGCCCGGTCAGCGTCCTGGGTACGGCCTGGCCCTGTGCCTCAGCGGCGCGGACGACCACCGCCGCCCCGTCGGTGGGACGTAACCGGTCACGCCACGCCTCCACCGAGGCCTCCAACGAGGCGATCTCGCGCTCCAGGTCCCGCTCGGTGCTGCGCAGATCGGTCACCCGCTGCTCCGCACCGGCGGACTCGGCGGCGGCGCGCTCGGCCGCCTCGTCCAACCCGGATCCCTGTGCCTCGACCTCGGCCAGCGCCTCAGCGGCCGCCGTGGCCTCCGAGCCGGAGGTCGACGCCATGGTCTCGCGCTGCTCGGCGACCTCGGCCTCCAGTCGCTGCACCTCCTGCTGCGCCGCGATACGCCGCTGCTCCACCGCCTCCTGCTGCGCGAGCAACCGGACGATGCCCTCCCGCCGGTCGGCGATCGCGCGGACCTGGGCCATGTGCTCGCGCTCTGCCTCGCGGGCGGCCTCGTCCCGCTCGGCGACCTCCTCGCGCACATGCTCCAGGCGTTCGGAGGCGACCTCGACCTCTTCGTCGAGGGTGGCCTGCTCCTCCTCGGCCTGCTCGGCGCGCTGCAGCAACTCCTCCGGGCTCTGGCCGCTGGGCGAACGCCACTGGCTCTCGCTCCCCTGGTCGGCGGCACGGTCCGCGGCGATGCGCAGGGTCGCCGAGTTCTTCTCCGCCACGGTCGACAGGCGGAACCACAGGGACTTCGCGGCCTCCGCCTCCTCCAGGGCGGTGCGCAGCTCCTCCTCGGTCACCGCCAGCTCGGTGGTGTGTTCCTCCAGGTCCGCCTTGAGTTCGGAGATGTCGTGCTCCAGGACGCGGGCCTGTTCATCGGCGTCGTTGAGCTCATCGGAGAGCCTGCGGACCTTGTCGGCGGTGAGCAGCAGCCGGTTGGAGCGGATGGTGGCTTGGACCTGCTCGGCCTTCTGCGCGGCCTCGGCCTGGCGGGCCAGGGGCTTGAGCTGCTTGGCCAGCTCATCGGTGAGGTCGTGGAGCCGGTCCAGGTTGCCCTGCATCGAGACCAGCTTGCGCTGCGCCTTCTCCTTGCGCCGACGGTGCTTGAGCACACCCGCGGCCTCCTCGATGTAGGAGCGGCGTTCCTCCGGACGGGACTCCAGGATCTGGGACAGTCGCCCCTGGCCGACGATGACGTGCATCTCGCGGCCGATGCCGGAGTCCGACAGCAGCTCCTGGATGTCCATCAGCCGGGCCTTCGCCCCGTTGATCTCGTACTCGGAGGCACCGTCGCGGAACATGCGTCGGGTCACCGACACCTCGGTGTACTCGATCGGCAGTGCACCGTCGGAGTTGTCGATGGTGAGTGTGACCTCGGCGCGTCCGAGTGCTTTCCGATCGCCGGCACCGGCGAAGATGACATCCTCCATCTTGCCGCCGCGCAGGGTCTTCGCCCCCTGCTCCCCCATCACCCACGCCAGAGCGTCGACGACATTGGACTTGCCCGAGCCGTTGGGTCCGACGACCGCGCAGATGCCCGGTTCGAGCTTGAGGGTCGTCGACGACGCGAAGGACTTGAACCCCTTCATGGTCAACGACTTCAGATGCATGGCCGTGCAGTCTACCGGATCAGCGGGTCTGGAAGTCGTTGTACTCACCACGCGGGCCGGTCACGGAATCCACGACGGTATCCACCCGCCCCGGGGTGTCGGTGGAACGCAGCCAGGACAGCAGAGCGTCCGTGGCGTCCTCCCGTCCCTCCGCGACGACGAGGACGCGGCCGTCCGGGTAGTTGGACGCGAACCCGACCAGCCCCAGCTCGAGCGCCTTGGTGCGCGTGGACCAGCGGAAACCGACCCCCTGGACGTGGCCGTGGACCCAGGCGGTGAGCCGGACCGGGGACGCGGCGAGGGCGTCGGCCTGCGAGTCGGCGGCGTTGTCGGGACTGGTAGGACGGTCGGGGTCACTCATGGCCCCAGTCTAGGTGCAGTGTCCGGGACGCACCGGCTGAGGCAGGATCGTCCGGAGCTTCTCCGGCGCCGCCCGGCGCGGATCACCGAGGTAGATCTCGTGGCGGGTGCCGGTCATCTCCAGACCGCGGGACGGAATGACCTCATTGTGCATCCGCTCCAGCACCGGCCCCTCCCCGTCATAGGGCCCGATGTGCAGGGTCTGGACACAGAGCCCCTCGTCGAGGTCGTCGACGCGGACGTCGACGCGGACGTCGCCGAGCCTGGCCGGTGCGTCCTGCCTTACTGGCGAACTTCAGCGCATAGGCCACCGGGTACAGTGCCGCCAACGCGGCCGCGTAGGACGGGTCGGTGTTCGGGTCGCCGTGACCGTCGACCATGAGGTACCGGGTCGGCGGCACGGTGACGACCTCGAAGCGTCCTGACCGTGCTCGGTAGTCCGCGCGGTCCTTCTTCAGGTCGTACTTCCGGTCGGCGGGCATCGGCGTGTCCTGCTCCGTCTACTGCGTCACGTCCTAGACGCGCAGTCCGACCGGGCCGCCGGTCCCCTTCTCCTCGAAGGCGGCGTCCTTGTCGTCCCAGCACTCCACGTTCTTGAGCTCGGGCAGCATGCTGCGCTCGAACACCGGGTCCAGGCCCTGACGCTTCTGCTCCGTGTAGTTCTTCAGCAGCTTCAGCGCGATCGGGCACAGCGGGATGATCGCGCAGAGGTTGATAACAACCATCGTTGCGGTGAAGGTGTCCGCCAGAGCCCAGATGACCGGGACATCCACGACTGCGCCGAGGAACACGCAGAGCACCACCAGCAGACGGAAGCCCAGCATGACCGTCTTGTTCCTCGTGAAGTACTCGACATTGGACTGGGCGAGGTAGTAGTTGCCGATCACCGAGGAGAACGCCAGGAAGAGCAGGCAGAGGGTGACCGCATGGATACCCCAATCGCCGACCTGACTGGCCATGGAGTTCTGGGTCAGCGACGCACCCTCGGCGTCGCCACCGTAGGTCGGGTTGGACAGCAGGATGATGAAGGCGGTCATGGAGCAGACGATCAGGGTGTCGAAGTACACGCCCAGGGTCTGCACCAGGCCCTGTTTGCACGGGTGGGACACCGCGGCGGTAGCGGCTGCGTTCGGGACGGAGCCCTGGCCGGCCTCGTTGGAGAACAATCCACGGCGCATGCCATTGATGAAGGCGGCACCGACGGCGGCACCGGCAACCTCACGCAGACCCAGGGCGTGCCCGATGATCAGGGAGAACATCTCCGGGATCTCCGACAGATTCAGGCCCAGGACCATCACGCCAAGAGCGATGTAGGCGACGGCCATGAACGGCACGACCACCTGCGTGAACGAGGCGATCCGTTGGACGCCACCGAAAACGACCATGGCGGTGAGCGTTGCCACGGCGAACCCGATGATCACCTTCAGGGTCATCCCGTCGTTGCCGGCAGAGGTGCCGACCGACTCCACGATGGAGTTCGTCTGCAAGGCGTTGTTGATGAAACCGAAGGTCAGGGTGATCGCGATGCCGAACATCACGGCGAGCCATGGTTTCCCGAGACCGCGGGTGATGTAGTACGCGGGGCCGCCGCGGTAGGCGTTGTTCTCGTAGTCGCGGGTCTTGTAGAGCTGGGCCAGAGTGGACTCCACGAATGACGTCGCACCACCGATGATCGCGATGATCCACATCCAGAACACCGCACCGGGGCCACCGAGGGTGATCGCCACGGCAACACCGGCGACGTTACCGGTGCCGACGCGGGACGCCGCGGAAATGGTGAAGGCCTTGAACGGTGAGATTCCCTTGTCCGGGGCCTTCTTTCTCTTCTTCTTCGTGCCGGCCTTACCGACTGCCGCGGAATCCGCGTCATCCTGCTCGCCGTCGCGGAGCATCTCGTCCTCGTACGGTCGCTCGGCGACTGCACCGAACATCTGCGGCAGCAGTCGCAGCTGAACCACGATGGTTCGGACACCGAAGTAGATGCCCGCGCCGACAAGCAGCCAGGCCACGACAGCCCACACGCTGTCATTCATTGAACCTATGAAATCCGTCATGCGCGGAACTCTACTCCGGGATAAGCCCCGTGAATAGGCTTCATGAGCAGAAACTATTCGGAAACAAGCCGCCGGGACGAACCGAAAAGATGTGCTGATTCACGCGAGGAGGAGAATCAGAACTCCTGGCAATCTCCGGAAAACGACCAGTCCTACTACACTGACCTGCACCAATGGCACTCGCAGCATCATGCGTGCCGATAAGGATCGACCGGAAGGAGTGAAAGCAATGATTGTCTCCGCCATGACACCTGTGTTCCGTGCGACCACCGCACGAGTAAACACCACTCATCTTCACCCTTCCGCCGAGGTCGTCCGCCCCTCGTGACCGTCCCCTATTCTCACTGACTGACACGAATCAGTCACGGACCGTCACCGACCACACCGTCATGCGACGACCTCCTCATCCTGGAGTGTCTACATATGACCCCCGTGCCTGACAGCACACCTTTTTCCGGTAATTCCGGCCATTCAGTCAATACCAACAACGCCAACCCAGAACGGCCCGGTACAGACCAACGCTGGTCGATCTGGCCGGACATCATCCCCACCTGGCGCGGTCCGCGTCCTCACCCGGACTGGCTGGTCACGGACGCCGCCGCCTTCGACACCGAGTTCGGCACGGTGAAATCCGGCAAGGAAGCCACCGTCGATCTCATCGAACGCGCTGTCCCCGGACAACCCGGGTGCCTGCTCGCCGCCAAACGCTTCCTCGGTGCCGAGCACAGTGACTTCCACCGGTCCTCCACCTACACCGAAGGCCGGCGGGTACGGGACTCCCGCGAGGCCCGTGCCATGAAGAACAAGACCGCCTTCGGTCGCGATGTCGCCGCCGGTCACTGGGTGACCGCCGAGTTCGACGCCCTGTGCAGTGCCTGGGACGCCGGACTCCCGGTCCCCTACCCGGTCCAGGTCGACGGCACCGAGATCCTCATGGAGTTCATCGGTGACGGGTATATCGCAGCACCACGACTCGCCCAGAGCCGCCCTTCCGGTGCCGCGCTGGACGACGCCTTCGACCAGGTTGTCGCCATCCTCGAGGGCTTCGTCCGGATGGGGTGCGTCCACGGTGACCTGTCCCCGTACAACCTGCTCGAGCATCACGGGAGGATCGTCGTCATCGACCTGCCCCAGATGTTGGACGCCGCGGCGAACCCCAGAAGTCTCGATTTCCTCCACCGCGACGTCGTGAATGTGACGTCCTGGTTCACACGCCGCGGGAAGGAGATGGACCCCCGAGGAACTCTTCGCCGAGCTCATCGCGCAGATGTGGTAGCGGCGTAAGGTCCGCGCAGTGCCCCTGGCACCTCGCCTCGGACGCCGCCTCGGACGCCGGCGGGACGGTCAGTGCCACGGGATCTGCACTACACTACGGTTCCACGGACTACCCGTCTCCACTGTCCTTCCGCAGCAACGCTCCTCTCCCCGTCCGTCGGGTCGAGGAACTCGAGGTAGAACCGGCGGACCGCCGCAGTTGGCCTGCCACCGTCCCCGCAGTCCGCGACGTACTGGACGATGGCCTGGACCTCGCCCGGCTCACCGTCATCGTCGGTGAGAACGGATCCGGGAAGTCCACCCTCGTCGAGGCGATCGCCGAAGCCTACGGGCTGAACCCCGAAGGCGGGACGCACAACGCCCGACCCAGCACGCAGCGGACCGAATCAGGACTCTCCGGCAACCTGAAACTCATCCGCGCCGGCGGAGCGTCCCGCAAAGGCGTGTTCCTGCGCGCCGAGACAATGCACGGGCATTTCGCCTACCTGGACGGTGTCGGGACAGCCCCTGGGGTGGCCCCGTCCCGCAACAACTTCCAGAGCCACGGCGAATCCTTCATCGAGTACTTCACCGACCGCTCCCGGATCAACGGGCTGTGGATCTTCGACGAGGCGGAATCCGCGCTGTCGTTCAACGGGTGTCTGGTGCTCATGGCGCAGATCACCACGCTGGTCAACGACGGGTGCCAGGTCATCATGTCCACCCACTCCCCGCTGCTGGCCTCGCTGGCCGGTGCTGATTCTCCGGTGTCCCCGGATTCCGAGACGATGATCCTCGAACTCGACGACCGTGGACTGCACCACACCGACTACGACGATCTGGCACTGGTGCAGGACTGGCACCGCTTCCTGGAAGAACCGGGCGGCTACCTGCGTCTCCTAGAGTGATGACCAAGGGCGCGACCACTACGCGACGAAGGAGCACCGGTATGACACGTCGACTGATCATCACCGAGAACATCACCATCGACGGTGTCATCGAGAACGACGGCACCTGGTTCGACCCCACCGACGACTCCGAACAGGGCCGCGAACTCGCCGAGATCACCCGACAGCACGCCGCCGCCTCCGACGGGTTCCTCGTCGGACGTACCACTTTCGAGGAGATGCGCGAGTTCTGGCCCAGACAGGTCGACGACACCACCGGGGTCACCGACCACCTCTACCGCGTCGAGAAGTACGTGGTCTCCCGCGACCTCGAGGATCCCGGGTGGGACGGCACGACCGTCCTACGAGGAGGTGACGGACTAGCTCCGGCTGTTCCTCTTCCCTGTGGTTCTCGGGACCGGCCGTCGACTGTTCCCGGAGAACACCGAGCTGCGCGATCTCTCCCTGGTCGAGAGCCGGGCGTTCTCCGGCGGAGTCGTCCTGCTGCGGTACGCACGGTAGGACGGCGCTTACCGTGGCAGAATCGAACCATGGCCACCGACAGCATCGACCAGGTGACAGTCGCATACGGCGCCAGGGCGGACGACTACATCCACGCGGTAGGACGCATCGAACACGCCTCGGCTGCCGACCTCAAGCTGGTCCGCGACTGGGCGCTGGAGCGCACCAGTCCACTGCTGGACGTCGGGTGCGGTCCCGGACAGTGGACCAACTGGTTGCGCCGTCAGGGAGCGCAGATCACCGGCATCGACCCGGTACCCGAGTTCATCGAGCGGGCCCGTGCGTCCTATCCCGACGCGGACTACCGCAGCGGGCGGGCAGACTGCCTCGGTGCGGATGCAGACTCACTCGGCGGCGTGCTCGCGTGGTTCTCGCTGATCCACTCCGATGCGCACGGGGTGGTCTCTGCGCTGGCCGAGTTCGCCCACTGCGTCCGACCTGGTGGCGGACTGCTGCTCGGGTTTTTCGCCGGTGAGACCACCACGAACCTTTCGACCACGCCGTGACCACCGCCTACCACTGGCCGGTCGATGAGTTGGCGGCACTGGTGGAGGGCGCTGGATTCACCGTCACCCATACCGCGACCCGCACGGACGCAGGGGTGCGACAGCACGGCGAGATCGTGGCCGTCCGGCGAGGTGGTCCACCGAGTGGTCACTGAGCAGTCACCGGTCACCGACAGATCAGCGCTGCTCGCCGTCCCCTGATGCTTGACCATCCTCGGACGCTTCACCGCTCTCCGACGCTTCTGCGCTCCCTGACGCCTCACTGTCCGCGTCGCCGCTGGTCTTCTCCTTCTCACCGACGGTCAGTGAGGCATCACCCGAGGCCGCACGCGACACAGGGTTCTCTCCCTTCGGCTGGATGCGCCAGGGCTCCAGGGTGCGTTGCACGTCCTGAGCAGTGACAGTCTCGAACGGGCCCGTCGTTGCATCGACATACCAGTCGGTGAGCGCGGGATCGTCACTGTCGAATCCGGCACCTGCACCCTCGTCAGCGGGAACCTCATTCGACCCGAAGACGAAGTGATCACCGTAATCGCCGATGCCCTGGCGGACACCCTGCGCGATGGCTGCTCGCGCATAGCGTCGTCGGATGATGTAGGGATCCGTACGAAGGTCCTTGGCCCAGGACACCATCACACCGATGACGACGAACACGAAGGGCAGTGCAGAGACGACCATGAGCGACTGCAGTCCCGAGAGCGTCGACTGCCCACCTGCCAACAGCAACGCCACCGCGATGAGCCCGAGCAGAAGGCCCCATGTGATGGTCACCCACCTCGAGGGCTCCGGACGCCCGGACTGGGACATTGACGCCATGACGATCGACGCGGAATCCGCCGCGGTGACGAAGAATATGATCACGGCGGTCATCGCGATGATCGACGTCACCATCCCGAGCGGCAGTCGCTGGAGGACCTGGAAGAAGACTTCCTCGCTCGTCCCGCCGCTCTGCAGGTCCTCACCGTTCATCGTCATCCAGATCGCGGTGCTGCCGTAGACCACGAACCAGGCCACGACGATCGCCGACGGTACGAGGACGATGGTGGTGACGAACTCCCGGAGCGTGCGGCCACGGGAGATCTTCGCGATGAACATGCCCACGAACGGTGTCCACGACACCCACCAGGCCCAGTAGTACGTGGTCCAGGCACCGAGGAACTCCACGGCCTCCTCACCGTCATTCGCGTTGAGTGTCAGCATCGTGGGCACCTGCTTCACGAACTCGACGATCGAGGTGGGCAGGAAGTTGAGGATGAAGATCGTCGGACCGACCACGAGCGCGAAGATTCCCAGTGCTCCGGTCAGCAGCATGTTGATGTTCGACAGCATGCGGATGCCGCGCTTGATGCCCGAGACGGCGGATGCGATGAACAACGCGGTCAGCACCGCAAGCGCCCCCACCAGGAACATATTCCCCATCGGCGGAAGGCCGGAGACGATCGTGAAGCCACTCTGGATCTGCAGCGCACCGATACCGAGGGACACTGCCGTGCCGAACAGCGTCACGATGATCGCGAAGAAGTCGATGAACCGCCCCAGAACCCGGTGCGAGGAATTCGGGAAAACGGGCTCGAACAGCGCGGAAATCAGCGGTGGCCGTCCACGACGGAATGAACTGTAGGCGATGGCGCCACCCATGAGCGCGTAGAAGGACCACGCAATCGGCCCCCAGTGAAGGAATGTCTGGGCCATCGCAGGCTGCGCAGCCTCAATCTCGCCACCAGTGACATCCTGGCTCGGAGCCGGGTCCTGAAAGTACGTGAGCGGTTCAAGCGGACCATAGAACAACAGCCCGATTCCCAGACCTGCGGCGAAGAGCATGGAGATCCACGAGGCTGTCGAGAACTCCGGTTCTTCGTCGTCGGCGCCGAGACGGATCCCGCCCGTGCGCCCGTAGCCGACAGCAATCATGAACAATGCGATGGCGATCGCCGTGCCGCCGAACAGCCAACCGAAGTTGGTGGTCACCCACGTGAGCGCCTCGGATCCCACCTCCGAGAGGTTCTCGGGTGCCGCGAACGCCCAGATGATCACAACGACGGTGACAGCGGCTGCTCCGATGAACACCGCTTTGTTCGTCGGAAACTCGACACCGGTGCGCTCAACACCGATGCCGGGAATGAGTCCCGGGTGTGGAGGCTTCACGGTTGAGACTGCCGCCCGCTTCACTGCGTCCCGCAGGGGGCGCTCCGGATGGTCGTTGGGTCGAGGGTCATTACTCATGTCGCGACACCGGCTCCGAGCAGAACCATGGCTTCTCCCTATAATTGCAATATGCTCGAATTACGTTGTCGACAGTAGCAAAATCCCAGCGCACGGTTCAGAACATGATGTTCAGACCACCCCTCTTCTTCCCGGATACGTCCCGACACTGAACGCCTTCCGCCGAGTGACGGTAGGAGACTTGAGCGGTGTCCGGGAAAAGAGGTCAGGCCTCAGTCGCAGCAGCGGCGGCCAGCGGGTCGTAGACGTGGCGGGGGATGGAAATGGTCTCGGGCAACGGTCTACGGCGCCCGTAGTCGTGAGCGATCTCGGAAGCGAGCCACCCGCCTGGACCGACCTCCGCAGTAGGCCATCAACCTCGTCGGCGCTGTCAGCCTGGTAGGTCAGGCTGATGCCGGAATCGGACGCAGAGCTATTCGACTGCCCGGCAGTCTTGTTGAACTCGGGACGCAGGAACACCACGAGCGCGAGCTCGCCCTGAAGCTCGAAAAGCACGTGGTCACCTCCGTGGGCACCCGCCCCAAGGCCCAGACCGTCCCGATAGAACGCAGCTGATCTGTCGAGGTCAGCAACCGCCAAAGTCACAATCTAGAGATTCGGTTTCAGCATCCCCTTCTATCGAATGATCGCGATCGCTCACCAGCATCGTCCCGCACCCCCTGGGCCACACGCGACTACCTCCGCTGGCACTCCGGACAGAAATGCGAGGAACGGTTGGTCCACTGCTCCCGGACGATCGGCGTCCCGCACCGTGGGCACGGCTCGCCCTCGCGGCCATAGACGTTGAGTGACCGGGAGAAGTAGCCGGACGCGCCGTTGACGTTGACGTACAGGTCATCGAAGGACGTCCCACCGGCTGCCAGCGCGCGGGTCATCACCTCGGCGGCGGCGTCCAACAACACCATGACATCGGCATGAGGCATCGCAGTGGCCTTCTTCCGAGGATGCACCTGCGCGGCCCACAGCGCCTCGTCCGCGTAGATGTTCCCGATGCCGGAGACCACGGTCTGGTCCAGCAGGACGCGCTTGATCTCGGAGCGCTTCTTCCTGATGACACGGGCGGTGTGCGCGGCGTCGAAGGCAGCGTCCAACGGATCCACGGCAATGTGCGACACCGGGTCAGTGACACCAGGGGCGGTGAGCTCCCAGCGTCCGAACGTGCGCTGGTCGACGAAGCTGAGCTCCAGTTCCCGCCCGGTGTCGGCGACCAACACGGAACGGATGCGCAGGTGCGGTGAGCTCACCTGTCCCGGCTCACCGAGCAGCATCTGCCCGGACATACCGAGGTGGACCAGGAGGCAGCGTCCTGAATCCTGGTGTGAACCCTGACCTGACCCCTGGTGTCCGCGCGGGTACTCCAGGTCTATCCATAGATACTTGCCGCGTCGCCTCAGGGCGGTGATCCTGGCGTCCTCCAGGCCCGCCTCGAGCGCCGCGGCACCACCGGGCTGGCCACGTACCGCGCGCGGGTGCAGCACCTCAGTGCCGATGACCGTCGCACCGGTGACATGCTCCGCCAGGCCGCTGCGGACGACCTCGACCTCGGGAAGCTCAGGCATGGTTGTGGTGTCAGCCCAGCGACTTGAAGGCCTCGCGGGCGGCGCCGTGCTCGGCCTCCTTCTTGGTGTGGCCGACCCCCTTGCCACGCACCGTGCCATCGAAAGACACCGTCGCCCGGAAGGTCTGGTCGTGCGCCGGGCCCTCGACCTCCGAATGGTAGGACGGGGTGACCCCCAGCTTCAGTTCACTGATCTTCTCCAGCAGGACCGTCTTCCAGTCCATGGTCAGTCCCGTCGACGGTGCAGCGGTGATCCGGGAACTGAAAATGCGCAGCACCGTGGCCTTCGCCACCTCGAAACCATGCGTCAGATAGATCGCACCCAGCATCGCCTCGACCGAGTCGGCGAGAATCGAATGCTTGTCCCGGCCACCGGTCATCATCTCGCCACGGCCCAGCAGGATGTGCTCGCCCATGCCCAGCTCGCGGGCCACCTCAGCCAGGGCGTACATGTTGACCACGCCGGCTCGCATCTTCGAGATATCGGCCTCGGTGCGCTCCGGGAACTCCAGGTACAGCTGCTCCGCCACACTGAGTCCCAGGACGGCATCGCCCAGGAACTCGAGTCGCTCATTGTTCGGCAGGTTGCCGTTCTCGTTGGCGAACGAACGGTGTGACAAGGCCAGCCGCAGCATCTCGTCCGGCAGCTCGACACCCCACGCCTCCAGCAGCGGAGCGTGATCCGTGCGGGAGAACGCGGCGTCCAGAGCCGCCTGGCCGGTCAGCCGACGCTTGCGTGCCATCAGGCGTCCTTGTCGGTGTCGGTGGCTGTGCCCGCTGTGCCTGCCGTGTCTTCGGTGTCTTCGGTGTCTTCGGTGTCTTCGGTGTCTTCGGCAACCTCGTCGAGCTTGCCGGCCAAGCCAGCCCACCGCGGGTCGACCACCGTCTCCTCCCCCGAAATCCCGTCCGGGGCGGGGATGGCATCATTGCACTCCAGGCCGTAGTCCTCGCACACCGGGTTGAAGGGCAGAGTCAGACCCGCCTCGTCGACCAACAGCTGAGTGATGTCGACGCGATCCTCTTCGACCATCAGCGGCTCCTCGCCCTCCTCAGCCTCATCGCCCCCGATGAAGTCGGGTGTCATGCCGAAGACATCGCTGATATGCAAGGAGTGCTCGACATCCAGCTGGTTCAGGCAGCGGGAGCACTGGCCGGTCACCCGGGCGTGCACCGTGGCATCCACCAGAAGCGACTCCCCCAGGTTCGTCAGGTCCGCCACAACCTCCACCGGCGTCCCCTCGGCAACTCCGAGCATCTCACCGCCCAACCGGACCGGAGCGTCCCCGGTCGTCGTGACGTGGTGCGGAACTCCGACCGCCTGCAGCGGCTCGCGGACATCAAGGAGAAAAGGATCGTTGCTCACACCACGTTTCTACCCTTGACACCCACCGGTGCGCGAATCAGTCGCGGTACTCGCCGCGTCCCGACTCCCGGCCGTACTCGCGACCACCGTCGGAGTGACGGTTACCTGACGCCCCGGCACCCTTGCGCAGTGCCGCCCTGTCCCGGGACACAGTGCGCAACGTGCTGGTCAGGGACTCCTCGAACTGAGCCAGGGTGGAGTCGACGTAGTGGTCACACTCGCGACGCAGTCGGTCGGAGTCAGAGTGCGCCGACTCGACGATCCGGCGTGCCTCGTCATCCGCCACACGGACGACCTCGGACTCGCTGACCAGCCGCTGCTGCTCGGCGATACCCTCGTTGACCGAACGCTCATAAGAATCGTTACCGGCAGTGACCAGACGCTCCGCCTCCGCCTCAGCGCGGGAGGTTGTCTGCTCGTACTCGGAGCGGGCGTCGCTGACCAGACGGTCCGCCTCGGACTCGGCGCGGGCCACCGTGGTGTGGGCGCGCTCCTCGGCGTCGGTCACCATGGCCTCGGCCTGGTTCCTCGCCTCCTCGAGAATCCGGTCGCGTTCCACCTCCGCGTCACTGACCAGGGTCTCGGCCTTCACCTCGGCATCATTGATGATGCCGTCGCGGTGATCGAGGACGTCCTGCGCATCGTCCATCTCCACCGGGATCGCGGTGCGAACCTCGTCAAGAATGTCCTGGACCTCGCGTCGCGGGACCATACAATTGGACGTCATCGGCACGCCGTATGCCTGGTCAACCATGTTCTGGAGATCATCGAGGCCCTGGAAAGTCTTGTACATGCTGACCAGCATGCCAGAAACGCCCCGACCTCACCTGTCTGACACGCGGCCGTCTGGCACCCGGCGATTTCCCGCCGTCAGCGGAGGGCGCTTTTTCTCCTCTTCAGCGGGCGGGCTCGACGTATTCAGGGCGCAGACACGACGCGTGCACGACGCGTCGGAAACATCCCGAGTGCCTGTCCGCTACTTTTCAGCGTAGGCCGCCGCAACTGCCTCGGCGACGTTATCCGGCAGTAGGCCGCTGACATCCCCGCCGTACTTCGCGACCTCCTTGCAGATCGTAGAGGAGACATAACCGAACTCCGGGTTGGTCAGCAGGAAGTACGTCTCGACCCCCGACAACCGCTGGTTCATCTGCGCCATGGGCAGCTCATACTCGTAGTCCAAGGAACTCCGCAGCCCCTTGACCATCGCCGGAATGTCATGCGCGGTGAGGTAGTCGACCAACAATCGGTCCCACACGTCCACCGTGACCCGTTCCGCCTCCGGCAGGCCGGTGGCCTTTAGAGAGTCCTGAATCAGCTTGACCCGCTCCTCGGCGGTGAACAGGCCCGACTTATTGGGGTTGTAGGTCACCAGCACGGTGACTTCGTCGAACGTCCGCGCCGCGCGGGTGAAGATGTCCAGGTGGCCATTGGTGACGGGATCGAAGGATCCGGGGCAGCAAACTCGCATGCCCTGATCTTACTGCCACCGGCACCGGGTGCGGTGCCCATACTCAGCCAATCCCCCGCGGAACGGCCTCACCCGGCAGTTTCCTACCCGTCGGGTTCCCACACTGTGGTGCCCTACCCAACGGCGACTTACTCCGCGGCGTCTTCGCCGCGCCAGATAGCCATGTCCATCCTCGCGATACCGTAGGTGCGCTTCTTCAGCTTCTGATTCGTCTTCACGAAACCGGCAGGCCAGTCGACCTCGGGGGAATCGACGTGGCGCTCGACGACCACCACGCAGTCCTTCGCCAACGTCGGGATCAGCGCTTCCACCATCTCGTTGATCGCCTCGTCGCTGAGAATGTACGGCGGGTCAGCGAGCACCATCGTGTAGTGCTCGCGAGGTGCCGAATTAAGGAAGGTCGACGCCTTGGTCTCGACGACACGAACATCAGGGTGACCGACGACATCGGCGTTGTCTCGGGCAACCTCACAGGCGCGGTGGTTGTCGTCCACCAGAGTCACCTCGCGGGCACCGCGGGACGCTGCCTCCAGGCCCAGCGCACCCGAACCAGCGAACAGATCCAGGACGACTTCACCCTCGAAGCCGAAGCGCACCTGCAACGAGGAGAAGAGTCCTTCCCTCGCCCGGTCGGACGTGGGCCTGGTGACGCCCTCGGGGACGCGGATCTTCCGCCCACGAGCATTGCCCGAGATGATGCGGGTCACTGGTCCTTCCCCTCACTGCGCTCCTCGCGCTCCTCGCGCTCCTCATCAACCTGCTCAAGAGAGAGCAGCAGGTCGCCTCCGGCGACGTCGGCGAAATCGTCGACGGCCCGGCGGCGCGCCACTCCGGGCCCCGGAGCGTCCACGGTCGACTCAAGCTTGACGGCTTCGACGACGGCCAGCTGCTCGCCGGTGTCGACGACCTGTCCGTCCTCGACCGTGAATCTCACGATGCCTGCAAAAGGGGCGAAGATGTCCATGCCCGGAAGCTTAGTGCCCACTGTCGTCCGGCGGGTCCTCGGGGACCGGCTTCCGTGCCGTCCTTCTCACCCTGCGGATCTTGACTCCGGGCGTGTCCCAGAAGGCGAGACAGACATTCGCTCTCGGGGCGCGCTCTCGGTCCTCGGACACCGGCGGCACCCAGTGGACGCGGTCACCGCTGCCAGCTGGTGCCCGGTGGGTTTCGACACGATCCGGGTTGTCCCGGAGGTCGTTGACCCGCGCGTGGTTACCGGGGTCTGCCAATGTCAGATTGTGCAGATCCGTCTCGCCGCCGTGCTCCCACCCGTCGATGTGGTGGATGTGGCAACGAGCTGCCGGCGTCGAGGACCCCGGCGCGGAGCTGCCGCCCTCTTCACCGAAAAGTGCCAGGTACTGGGCGAGGCTACCGAGCCGCTGTGATCGCCCGAGCGACAGTGTCTGCCCCTCGAGGTCCATGACCTGGCAGAAGAAGTTCTGCGCCTCCGTACCTTCCACCAGTGTCGAGACCGGAATTCGGGTCCCGACGTCAGTTGGCGCAACCCCTGTTCCCGCAATCAACTGGTCAAGGGTCATCGCAGCAACGATAGTGGTCTTCCCGCGGCCCGGTCGCATCGTCCCTTCCGGTCCGTAACCGGCGGCGAGCACCGCAGCAAAGGCATCGTACTGACGCTGCTCCGGCGTCCGGTTGTCCTCGGTGGGGTCACATCCGCCATCTACACCAACCAGCGTTCCTTCAGCGTCGATCAGCGAACCAGCCGTAGCATAGTCAGCCATCAACCCCTGCAACGCTGCCGCCGACTCAGGGGTGAGCAGACCTCGAATCGGAGTCATCCCGTCGTACTGCTGTTCGCCAACGACCAGCGAACGCATCCGTTGATGGTCGCGCTGTGTATAGGGCTCGTCCTCCCCGACCAAGCCCAGCAGCCAGGGGCGGATCCGGCGAATCTGTCCGGGCCCGTCCACCTGCAGTGCGGGCACGAGTTCACGGTCCACAACCGCCGTAATGCGCTCCTGACTCGGCGCCGGCAGCGCATCCAGCGCCCGATCGAGTTCCGCGACGGACTCGGCACCGACACTCCCAGCCTCCACTGCCTCTGCCAGTGTCGGCATGTAGTGCTCAGAGGGAGCTGTCGGGTCCGCTCGGAATGCGTCGCCTCGCGGGTCGAGTCGCCGCACGGCCCGCACCCTGGTCCGGGCATCCCGACCAACGATGTGCATCCGGTCGACGAGCCAGGAAACCTTCTTGGACTCCTTCTCGGGGATCACAGCCTCATGGGCGCACAGGAACCGGGTATCCACGACAGCCATGCTCCGCCTGGCGGATTCAACCTCCCCGAACATTGACTCCCGCTCATCGACACCGAGCCGGTCCCAGGCGTCCTGCCCCTGGGCAACCAACTCCTCGGCGGCAGTGACGAACGCGGAGATCGCAGTGCGCAGGTCTGCCGTGCTGCCACACCCGCCAACCTGTCCGACCATGACCCCTGATCACCCCGCTCACGTCCAGCGCCAATCCACCTGTACTTTTGTCTTGAAACCCACCTTAGTCAATCGAACACCCATTCGTCAACGGCCACTTCGCAAATACTGCGGCCCCCCTTTCCGCCCTCGTCAGTTCCGCTCGATGTAGTCCTGGTCATCCACGGTAATGTCCGCAACCAGCGACCGGGCCAACTGCTCGTCGTAGGCGACCAGCTCCTCGGCGTACCGACGCGCCTCGAACACAATCTCCGAATCGACCGAAAGATCGAGAATCTTCACCCGTCGCACCCGGTGCCCGGACTGCTTCTCCCCCAGTACGTCGCCCTCGGTCCTGCTCCGCAGGTCAAGTTCAGCCAGTGCGAAACCGTCCCGCGTCCCCGCCACCGCCTCGAGACGCTGGTAGGACGCCACTGCCTGCCTCGTCGTACCCTCGGCGTCCGGCATGATGTCCGTGCACAGGAAACACATCGACGCCGCCTCGCCACGCCCGACGCGACCCCGCAACTGGTGGAGTTGGCTGACCCCGAAATTCTCGGCCTCCATGACCACCATCACCGTCGCTTCCGGGATGTCGACGCCGACCTCGATTACTGTCGTGGAGACCAGGACGTCGATGCGTCCGGATGCCAACCCGTCCATGATCTCGGCTTTGTTGTCCATCCGGCCGTGGAGCGTGCCGACGCGCAAGCCCCGCAACTCCCCACCCTGCAGTCTCGTGGCCACCTCATCGACGCCTCCCTCCCCCTCGATCCTTGGCACGACGATGTAGGTGCGGTGTCCCTGCTCTGCTTGCTCCCTGATCACCGCATACATCCGGTCGACCCAGGACCTCTTCCACATCGGGACGACGAAAGAGTTGATTTCGCCACGTCCCGCCGGTGCGGTTTCCAGGGTGCACAGTGTCAGGTCGCCGAACATCGTCATCGCCACCGTCCGCGGGATCGGTGTCGCGGTCATCACGAGCAGGTGTGGGGTGCGGTCCACCGGCGAGGTCTCCCGCAGCCGGTCGCGCTGACGCACGCCGAACCGGTGCTGCTCGTCGACGACGACCATCCCCAGGTCGAAGAACTCCACGGAGTCCTGGATCACCGCGTGGGTGCCGATGACGATGTCGGCGGTACCGGAGATGATGTCGAGCAAGGCTTCCCGCCGCTCCGCGGTCGACTGGGATCCGGTGAGCAGGGAGATGTTCACCCCGCTTCCCTCGAGGAGTCCGCCGAGAGTCTGCGCGTGCTGGGTTGCCAGCACTTCGGTCGGCGCCAGGAATGCACATTGCCCGCCGGAGTCCACCACACGGAGCATCGCGAGCAGGGCGACGATCGTCTTGCCGGATCCCACATCGCCCTGGAGCAGCATGCTCATCGGCGTCGTACCGGACGCCGCACCGGACGCCGCACCGGACGCTGCCGCCGTCGCTTCGCCGGACGCCGCGCCAGTCCCGGCGCCCTCCATCGCCGCACCGATCTCGGTCAAGGCCACCGTCTGCGAGTCGGTCAGGGTGTACGGCAACTTCTGGATGAGCGCGGCATATTTCGACCCGGGGCTCACGGGTACGACGGCACGGCCGGTACGCGCAGTGCTGTCCTCCCGTCGCAGCGCCATGACCAGCTGCAGCGCCAGCGCCTCATTGAATTTCACCCGGGTGCGGGCAGCGTCCGGCCCGTCCTCCGGGGGCCGGTGGATGTCGTGGAGGGCGGTACCGGCCCCGATGAGCTCGGCACCGTCGATGACCGGCCACGCCGGCGCGCCCGGGACCGTCGCCGAGGGCAGCATCTCCGGGGGGCTGGCCATCGCGTCCAGGACGTGGCCCATCACCCCCAGCAGCTCGGCATTGTTGGTTCCGTGACGCCGCGGGTAGGTGGGGAGCCACGGCACGGAGAGCAACTGTTGGGCGGCACGCATGCCACCGGCGACGTCGACGATGGTCTTCAGCGGGCCGAAGGCCCCGAACGCCGCCTCGTAGGCTTCACCGGTCAGCGGCTCCCCGTCGACGACGGGCGGCGGGTGAAGGGTGATGTAGCTGGGGTTGCGCAGCTGCCATTCGTCGCGGAACAGGCCGAGTTTCCCGGCCAGCATCACTTTCGCACCGATGGCGATGAAGGGCTGGTGCGAGCGCACATTCCCGAAGAGTGCCGAGGAGAAGTCGACCCCGTCGACGCGGAAGCGGAAGTTGAGGATCTCGCGGGGGCCGCGTCGACCGCGGTTGTCCTGGACCTGCGTCCAGGTGATTTCGGCGAGGCAGGTGAGGTGGTCGCCTTCGACCAGTCCGTCCCCACCGTCGCTCATGGCACCGGTGCCGCTGGTATGGACGTAGGACGCCGGGAAGTTCAGCAGGGCATCAGCCATGGTCACCAGCCCGGGTTTCCCGGCGAGGGTGCGGGCACGGTCGGGCGGGATGACCTGACTCAGCGGCCGCGGATCGTCCCAGCCGAGCATCTACTCCACCCCCACCTGGGCGCTGACCCCGAGTCCGGGGGCGCGGTAGCCGTGAATCTCGATTTCGGTCCCGTCGGCGGCAAGGTCCTGCCGCAGGGCGTCTTCGACGGCAATGACCTCCTCGGTACTCCATTCCTGCCCGTCGGCCTTGTCTCCGTAGAGGACGGTGACCAGTTCGCCGCCGGGGATGAGCAGTTCCCGGACCTGGTTGTACAGTTCTTCGGGGCCGCCGTCCACGGTGGCCCACCGCTGGTAGGACACGGCGTCGGCCATCTCTTCGGCGTTTTCTTCGGCGTCGGCGTCGGCACTGTAGACGGCCATTGCCGCCAGTCCGCCGACGAAGCTCTCGGTGTCGACGACCATCGCTTCGGTTCCGCTGTCGGAGAGGATGTCGAAAAGCTCGGTGGTGTCCTGCCCGTTGGTCAGGACGATGCAGTCTTCACCGGCACGTTCCTCGAGCTCTGCCACAACTTTCCCGGTCGTCCCGACGGTGGCGCCGGCCTCGGTGAACACGTCACGCAGCCGCCCCTCGGGGACGAGTGCCAGAACCGGGCGCCGCAGTTCACCGGCCGGGTCGACAATGGGTCCAGTGCGTAGGGGAAGCGCCTCCAACCGCAGCTCAGAGACCTCACCGTGGGCGAAAGCGTACTCGATCAACGGCCCGCCGACGAGGGTGTGGACATGAACGCGCCAGTGCCCGTCATCGACGGGGACGACGACGACACTGTTGCCTCCCCGGTCGAGTTCACCGCGCAGGGTGTCGATGTCACCGCCGTAGGTGAACATCACCTCGATCTCCGCTGCGGTATCGGCGGGGACGGTCGTGGAGGTGGCGCCGGACGCGGCACCGGCGGCACCGGATCCGCAGGACGCTGCGGTGTCCGCAGCCGCTGCGGCGGGTGTGTCCGCGGCCGTGGCTGCGGCTGCGTCACTTGCCTCACCGTCCAATGCCTCGACAAGCGCATCGAGGATGACCACCAGGCCCCTGCCACCGGCGTCAACGACGCCGGCCTCGGCCAGCGCCGGCAGCTGGGCGGTGGTCTGGTGCAGAGCCTCGATCGCCGCATCACGGGACGCCGTGATCACCTCGACGATCGGCGGGTTGTTCTGGCTGGTGGAGACGGCTTCGGCGCGTTCGGCGGCGGCGTGCAGCACGGTGATGATGGTGCCTTCGACCGGGTCGGAGACCGCGCGTCGGACGAGCTTCTCGGCCCGGTGCAGCATCCGCGGCACTTCAGCGACCGGGAGGTTTCCGGACGAGGTTCGGGCGGCGGTGTCGGCCACTGCCCTCAGCAGCTGGCTGAGCACCAGTCCCGAGTTACCTCGGGCGCCGACGACGGCACCGGCGGCCAGAGACGCAGCCAGGTCAGCGACGGAGGCTTCCCCGCCTTCGCCGTAGCTCATGGCACGCTGGTCGCCCGAGGTTCCCAGCTCACCGTGTTCCTGGTTCATCCGCTCGACTGCGGCCTCCATGGTGGAGGTCATGTTCGATCCGGTGTCGGAGTCCGGAATGGGGAAGACATTGAGCTGGTTGATCTCGTCCCGGTGCCGGCGCAGGCCGGACGCGGCCAACTCCGCCCAGGTGGCGATGTGTTTCGCGGTCAGCATGCGTCACCGTTCTCCCACAGTGGTGCGGTGCCGTGCAGGACGGTCCGTCCAGTCACCGCATTGTTCTTCTGCCCGGTATCCTGCCCTGCGAGGTCCCAGTCCACCGCAGCCACCCCCTGCGCCTCGAGGATCCCGTTGGCACGGGTGAAGGGGTGTGAGCCGAAGAAGCCACGGTAGGCCGACAACGGCGACGGGTGGGGTGAGAGTACGCACCGGTCCCGGCCGATGACGTCGGCGACCTCCTGAGCCTGCTTGCCCCACAGGATCGCCGCGATCGGACGGGTCGCCAGGTGGTTGACCACCGCCTCGGTGACGGCCTCCCAGCCCAGTCCGCGGTGACTGCCGGCCTGCCCTTCGCTCACGGTGAGCACGCGGTTGAGCAGCATCACCCCGTTGTCGGTCCAGGGGGTCAGGTCGGCGGACTGCGGACGGTCGTGCCCCAGGTCGTCCTGGTATTCGGTGTAGATGTTCTGCAGCGACTTCGGCAACGGTCGGGTCTGAGGTGCCGAGGAGAAGGACAGTCCGACTGCATGTCCGGGGGTCGGATAGGGGTCCTGCCCCAGGATCAGCACCCGGGTGTCGTCGGCGGGGTGGGACAGCGCCCGGAGGATGTTCTCCGGGGCGGGCTGGACCTGTTCACCGTCGAGGATCCGCTGAGCCGCCTGGTGCACGACGGTGTCCAGGGCCGGTTCAGCCCCGCCGTCCGTCAGGATCGTCCGCCAGCTGGGGTGGATCGTCGCCAGTATGTGCCCGGCGAGCACATTGGCGTCGCTAGCTTCGCTGTCGTTCACCGGCGGTCACCGCCATGGGACAGGGAGTCCCATCCGTCGATGTAGGCGGGAATCTGTCCGTCGACGGTCACTGTGGGGGTGGCGCCGATCACCGGGGTGGCGGCATCTGCCGGTCCCCCGGCCGGATCCGCAGCCGGATCCGTTCCCGCACCCGATGCCACCTCGCCGGTGCCCTTCCCGACCGTGCCCAGGAAGCGGTACCCGGCCGGGGGCTCCTGGTCGGTGGTGGCCAGCAGGGTGTGGTCCTCGCCGCCGGTGAGCACCCACTGCAAGGGGTCGACGCCGAGAACCTCGGCGGCGTAGTAGAGCTGGGCGTCCGGGGTCAGTGCCGCCCCGTCGAGGTCGATGGTCACATTGCTGCGCCGTGCCAGGCTCGTGAGGTCCTTGAGCAGACCGTCGGAGTTGTCGGTCATGGCCTTGACTCCGGCGGCGCGGGCCACCGCACCGCGTCCGACCACCAGGGTCGGGGCGCAGTGCCGGCGGACGAGTTCCTGCAGCACGGCATCATCCGGCACCGCGTCCCGTGAACCGAAGTACCGCAGGATCGCCTCCCCGGCGGCGGCGTGGCCGATGACACCGCTGGCGACCACCTGGTGACCGGGTTCGGCGGCACCCATGGTCAACGCCGGGTCCGGACCGGCGATCAGGCCGATCGCGGTGATGGAGATGACCAGTTGGCTGGAGGTCACCACATCCCCGCCGACGAGTTCCACCGCCCACGGCGCGGCGGTGGAGCCGATCCCGGCGGCGATGTCCCGGACGGTGTCCAGTGGCAGGTCACCGGGGGTGGCCAGTGACATGAGCACGGCGGCGGGACGACCTCCCATCGCCTGGATGTCAGCGAAGTTCTGGGTGACGGCCTTGACCCCCACCTCAAAGGGGGTGGACCAGTCGAAGCGGAAGTGGACGCCGTCGACGAGCACGTCGGTCGTCGCGATGTAGCGGGAGTTGGGCGGGGCCGGGTCGAGCACCGCGGCGTCGTCGCCGTTGATCTCACTGGGGGCAGCCTGCTGGATCGCGGCAATGGTCGCCGCTTCCCCGGCGTCCGCCACGGTGAGCTGTCCGGAACTCTCGCCGGTCATCCTTCTCCTCAGGTCGTTCACGTACCGTCGCTTGTGGGCGGGACCGGGAGACTACGTACAATCATCCGCATGTCTTCACGGTCAAAGGTCACCGATCAGGGTAGCAGTACCCCCGGACACGGAAACGCTGGACCAGATAACCCAGAGAGCACAGGGAATGCAGACTCCGCCGGTGGATCGTCGCGACGCACTGCGGTGATCGCACTGATCCTGTCGGTGGTGTTCGTCGCGGCGGTGCTTGCCGGGGCGAAGATTCTCATCGACCGGAATGTCTACACGGCCGTGGCGATGGGCCCGGTGCAGGCCCCGGCCGCCGACAGCGATGCCTGCGCCGCCACCATCGACGACCTGCCCGACCGGATCAGTGATTTCCGTGATGTCGGGATCGTCGATCCCGCACCGGAGGGGGCGGCGGGCTTCCGCGACAGTGGCGGCACCGAGCTCACGGTGCGCTGCGGGGTGTCCACCCCGGGACAGTTGACCCAGGTCAGTGAGCTGACCGATCCGCAGGACGGCGGTGGGACGCCCTGGTTGGAGATCCGGGACGCCACCCCGGGTTCCGAGTTGTCGACCTGGTACGCCGTGGGACAGTCCCCGGTGGTGGCGGTGACGACGGATGCAGACCTCAGCGTCGGTGACCTCACCGGCATCGGCGAGGCGGTCACCGCGCACGGCTCGGCGGAGGATGCTCCGGAACCCGCCCCGATCCCCCTGTCCGACCTCGGTGACACGGACGACTCCGACGGCACCGACGGCACCGACGCAGCGTCCTGCCGGGCGTTCGAGGACGCCCTGCCGGAGACCATCGGCGACTACCAGCGGATCACCGAGACCCCGGACTGGGCGGGCAACCGTGGCCTGGACGGTGCCATCGTGTGGACGGCGTCCGGACGCGAGCCGGTCGTCCTGCGGTGTGGGGTGTCGCTGCCGGACTCCTACGAGGTCGGTGCGCAGCTCACCCAGGTCAACGACGTGCCGTGGTTCCAGGACACCGCCTTGGTCGAAGGATCGACCGCCGGGGTCTGGTACGCGCTGGGTTATGAGGAGCTCGTCGCGGTCTCCCTGCCGACCGATGCCGGGGACGCGGTGATCACCCAGGTCTCCCGGGTGATCAGTGACACCCTGGAGAAGACCGGGGAGTAACCCCTCACGCCCTCTTTCACCACACCCGCACTTGAGCGGACAGTTTCCCCGATGTCGGACATCACCACCGATCCCACCACCCTCCGTCTCGTCTGGCCGCAGTGGCAGGGCGCCGGTGCCGCCACAGTCGCCGAGCTGCTCCCCGGTATGCCGGTGGACAAGGCCCGGCGCGGATACACCGTCGGCACCCGGGTGCTGGACGCCCTCCTGCCGGGAGCACAACGGCCCGACCGAGGTCGTCCCGGTCGACGGCGGCGAGCCTGCTGAAGGGCCCACCAACGGTGTGGAGTCCCGGTCCGCTGTTCTGGCCGCACTGGAGGCCGGACAGCAGGCCATCGCCCGGCACCCCCGTGACCGCATCCTCACGCTCGGCGGCGAGTGCTCGGTCAGCGTCGTCCCCTTCACCGAACTGGCCGCATGATCACGGGACATGGCGACCCGGAGATCCTGGACCGGCTCCCCGCCCACGTCGACCCGTCACGGGTCGCCCTCGTCGGTATCCACGCCTGGGAGGACGACGCCTACGCCTACGTTGACCAGTGGGGGCTCACCACCTTCTCCCCCGACCAGCTCCGGACGGACAGCTCCGCGCTCACCGAGTGGATCGCCGCCACCGGCACCTCCCGGGTCACCGTTCACCTGGACGTCGACACGGTCGACAGTGACGAGGTCTCCCTCGGTCTCGGGCCGATCCCCGGTGGACTGACGCTGGGGCAGGTCCGACGCGTCCTCGCCGATGTCTCCGCGGCCGCCGATGTCGTCGGCATGACCGTCGCCTAGGGTGTGTCTCCTAATGTGCGCAGCCAGGTCAGGATTGCACAGAGGGTGACGGCGGCGCGGTAGGTGGTTGCGAGTTTGTCGTAGCGGGTGGCCAGGGCTCGCCATTGCTTGGCTAGTGCGAAGGATC
>DWVP01000001.1 GCA_019120175.1 Candidatus Corynebacterium faecigallinarum | reverse complement strand
CATGTTCTTGATGTAGTCGGCGTGACCCGGGGCGTCCAGGTGGGCGTAGTGGCGCTTCTCGGTCTGGTACTCCACGTGGGAGATGTTGATCGTGATGCCGCGCTCACGCTCTTCCGGAGCCTTATCGATGTTCTCGAAAGCGAAGGCCTGGTTGAGATCGGGGTAGGTATCAGCCAGAACCTTGGTGATGGCAGCGGTCGTCGTGGTCTTACCGTGGTCGACGTGACCGATGGTGCCGATGTTAACGTGCGGCTTGGAACGCTCGAACTTAGCCTTCGCCACTGTGTGTCCTCCTGGACTTCTCGGTGGCTACGACTTTCGCAGCCACAGTGTTGGTGGTTTCCGGTACCGGGTCCGTCACTCTCGTGAAGCGGGCGGACCCACCGAAATTATTTCGTTTGTGCCGATGACAGCAACGTGAAGCGCGTTGGACGACCGAACACCCCCGCACCGAACGGCGGGACTGCATGGGTTTCCTGCCTACACGCAGGTGCTGGGTAACGGCCAGCACTCTGTATCCTACTGCACACCACCCGCCGAAAGAAAACTTGGGGGGTGACGGGGCGTGCGAGGATACCGGGTGCTGGCCCCTACCCTCCTGAAATGCCCCGATGTGACCAGTCAGGAACTGGCGGTCCGGGACGGTTTCCAGAGAGGTGGAGACCGTTGTTCCCACACATCCTGTTTACCAGGATGCGGAGGAAACTGTGGCGCTGGCGGCCTAGGAGGCGGTGCCGGTGCGCTCGGCGATGATCTCCTGAGCCACGGAGGAGGGAACCTCACCGTAGGAGTCGAAGATCATGGTGTAGTTGGCGCGGCCCTGAGTCTTGGAACGCAGGTCGCCGACGTAGCCGAACATCTCGGACAGCGGGACCTTGCCCTTCACGACCTTGGCACCGGAGCGGTCCTCCATGGAGGCGATCTGACCACGGCGAGAGTTGATGTCGCCGATGACCTCACCCATGTACTCCTCGGGCGTGATGACTTCGACGGCCATCAGCGGCTCGAGCAGGACGGGCTTCGCCTTGGCGACACCCTCCTTCAGAGCCTGGGAGCCGGCGATCTTGAAGGCCATCTCGGAGGAGTCGACGTCGTGGTAGGCACCATCGACGAGGATCGCCTTGACGTCCACCAGCGGGTAGCCGGCGAGGAAGCCGTACTGCATGGCGTCCTGGACACCAGCGTCGACGGAGGGGATGTACTCCTTCGGAATACGACCACCGGTGACGGCATTCTCGAACTTGTAGTTCGGGTTCTCGCCTTCCTCCAGCTCCTCCGGGTCCGGGCTGTAGGGCTCGAAGGCCATGATGACCTTGGCGAACTGGCCGGAACCACCGGTCTGCTTCTTGTGGGTGAACTCGACCTTCTCCACAGCCTTGCGGATGGTCTCGCGGTACGCGACCTGCGGGTTACCGACGTTGGCTTCGACCTTGAATTCGCGCTTCATGCGGTCGACGAAGACGTCGAGGTGGAGCTCGCCCATGCCACCGATGAT
The DNA here is from genome assembly GCA_019120175.1 of Candidatus Corynebacterium faecigallinarum. Lineage (GTDB taxonomy): Bacteria > Actinomycetota > Actinomycetes > Mycobacteriales > Mycobacteriaceae > Corynebacterium > Corynebacterium faecigallinarum. Next base: position 298,863 of record DWVP01000001.1, on the reverse strand, counting down.
GGTCTGACCGGTCTCCTCGTCGAGATTGACGGTGAAGGTCGGGTCCTCTTCGGTCAGACGCTGGATGGCGACACCCAGCTTCTCCTGGTCGGACTTGGTCTTCGGCTCGATGGAGACCTTGATGACCGGCTCCGGGAAGTCCATGGACTCCAGCAGGATCGGGTCGTTCAGGTCGCACAGGGTGTCACCGGTGGTGGTCTCCTTGAGACCGATGAAGGCGTAGATGTTACCGGCGTGAGCCTTCTCGACCGGGTTCTCCTTGTTGGCGTGCATCTGGAAGAGCTTGCCAACGCGCTCCTTCTTACCGGTGACGGCGTTGAGCACCTGCTGGCCCGGCTCGATGGAACCGGAGTAGACGCGCACGAAGGTCAGCTTGCCGAAGAACGGGTGGGCCGCGATCTTGAACGCCAGGCCGGCGAAGGGCTCCGAGTCGGACGGCTTGCGGACGAGAGCCTCGTCCTCGTGGCCCGGCTTGTGGCCCTCGATGCCCTCGACGTCCAGCGGAGACGGCAGGAAATCGACGACAGCGTCGAGGACCGGCTGAATGCCCTTGTTGTGGTACGCGGTACCACAGAACACCGGGTAGATCTCGGAGTTCACGGTCATCTTGCGGATGGCGGCCTTGATCTCGTCGAGGGTGAGCTCCTCGCCGGCGAAGTACTTCTCCATGAGAGCTTCATCGGACTCTGCGACGGTCTCGAGCAGCTTCTCACGGTACTCGGCGGCCTTGTCGGCGAGATCGGCGGGGATCTCCTCGATGACCGGGTCGGCACCCGGCTCGACCTTGCCGCGCCAGGTGCGGGCCTCCATGGTCAGCAGGTCGATGACGCCGTCGAACTTGTCCTCGGCACCGATCGGCAGCTGCATGACCAACGGCTTGGCACCGAGGCGGTCGATGATGGTCTGCACGGTGAAGTAGAAGTCCGCACCCAGCTTGTCCATCTTGTTGACGAAGCAGATACGCGGGACGTCGTACTTGTCGGCCTGACGCCAGACCTGCTCGGACTGGGGCTCAACGCCCTCCTTGCCGTCGAAGACAGCGACAGCACCGTCGAGCACGCGCAGGGAGCGCTCGACCTCGACGGTGAAGTCGACGTGACCCGGGGTGTCAATGATGTTGACCTGGTTGTCGCCCCAGAAACAGGTGACGGCGGCGGAGGTGATCGTGATGCCACGCTCCTTCTCCTGCTCCATCCAGTCGGTGGTGGATGCGCCGTCGTGGGTCTCGCCGACCTTGCGGTTGATGCCGGTGTAGAACAGGATGCGCTCGGTGGTCGTGGTCTTACCAGCATCGATGTGAGCCATGATGCCGATGTTGCGGACCTTGTTCAGGTCTTTCTGCACTTCTTGTGCCACAGTCTATTCCCTCAGTGTTGTCTACATGTTGTAGGTGGTGATAGGCGATTGTGCCATCGACCGGGCGACCACGCAGGTTCTACACCGGCCGAGGGTGTTCGTACGGTACCTGGTCTTGATCAGGACTTCAGTACGAACACCCAGTCGGTCACCAGCGGTAGTGGGCGAAGGCGCGGTTGGCCTCGGCCATCTTGTGGGTGTCCTCGCGACGCTTGACGGAGGCACCCAGACCGTTGGAGGCGTCCAGGATCTCGTTGGCCAGACGCTCGGTCATGGTGTTCTCGCGACGCTGGCGGGTGAAGGTGACGAGCCAGCGCAGCGCCAGGGTGGTGGAGCGGCCCGGGCGGACCTCAACCGGAACCTGGTAGGTGGCGCCACCGACACGGCGGGAGCGGACCTCGAGGGCGGGCTTGACGTTGTCCAAGCCCTTCTTCAGGGTCAGGACGGGGTCGGTGCCGGTCTTCTCGCGGCAGACCTCGAGTGCACCGTAGACGATGCGCTCAGCGGTGGACTTCTTGCCGTCCAGCAGCACCTTGTTCACGAGCTGGGAGACGATGACGTCGCCGTAGACCGGATCCTCGACGACGGGACGTGCGGGTGCGGGACCTTTACGAGGCATTGTTTACTTCTCCTTCTTGACGCCGTAGCGCGAACGGGCCTGCTTACGGTCCTTGACACCCTGGGTGTCGAGGGAGCCACGGACGATCTTGTAACGGACACCCGGGAGGTCCTTCACGCCGCCACCGCGGACGAGAACCATGGAGTGCTCCTGGAGGTTGTGGCCCTCACCGGGGATGTAGGCGGAGACCTCGACTCCGGAGGTCAGGCGCACACGCGCGACCTTACGGAGAGCGGAGTTCGGCTTCTTCGGGGTGGTGGTGTACACGCGGGTGCACACGCCACGACGCTGCGGCGAGCCCTTCAGGGCGGCCGCAGAAACCTTGCGGGTCTTGTCGTGGCGGCCCTTGCGGACCAGCTGCTGAATAGTAGGCATTAACCGACTTTCTTCTTGTTCGTGTTCCGGTGCGGCCACGGCGATTACCGGGAGCGTCTGGGGAGGTGCAACCAGCACGCGCTGCGCACCATGGCCTCCGCGGAACCTTCTACGAGACCTTTCCCTGCCGTTCAGGGGCATCTTTGTTTTGAACGTGCCGAAACCCCTCAGCCGCTTTCGCTGGCCTACGGGGTAGAAGTTCAATCCTTGCTCACTGCCCTGAAGGGCGGCGGGTGATCCAGGGACCACACGGTCTCGCGACCGTCGGATGCGTCCTGACAAGTGGGACTGTTGCCTGACACTACCGGATCAGGCCCAGTGAACAAAATCCCGCGGTACATGCCATTCCTCTACGGCTGTATCAGCCTCTAACCAGCGGAGACATTCAACCCCCCCCCGTCCACGCGCGCACTCCAGGATGATACGACCTCCCCCTCCCGTCCACGCGCGCACTCCAGGGTGATACGGCTGACTCACTGATGCTCCCCTGTATCCACGTTCTTCGGGTGTCACAATTCGCCTTTCCGTGCCACGGATCGGTCAACTATGAGAGCCGGCCGAAGGACATGGCACCACCGGCCGGCGGGGACACATGACGAAAGCCCGGGCCCCGCGCAATGCGGGGCCCGGGCTCTGCTGGACGCGGCCCCGGCGGGCGCCTGGTCCTGCCGGAGGACCTTGGATCAGGTCAGATCAGGTCAACTCACGACCCGGGACGACTGACCTAGTTCAGGTCGAGGTCGTCCAGCGGCACGGCAGCGCCGGTGAACTCACCGTAGGAGTCGTCGCCGTAGAAACCGTCGCCGAAGGAGGACGGCAGCTGGTACGCAGCGGCACGGGCCTCCTCGGTCGGCTCGACCGTGATGTTGCGGTACTTGGAGATACCGGTACCAGCCGGGATCAGCTTACCGATGATCACGTTCTCCTTGAGGCCGATGAGCTTGTCGGAGCGCTTGTTGATCGCAGCGTCCGTCAGCACGCGGGTCGTCTCCTGGAAGGAGGCGGCCGACAGCCAGGAGTCGGTGGCCAGCGAGGCCTTGGTGATACCCATGATCTCGGCACGGACCTCCACCGGACGTCCACCGGTCTGCACAGCGGTCTTCGAGGCGGCCACGGCATCGGCGTGGTCCACCAGCGAGCCCGGCAGGTACTCGGTCGAACCGGAGTCGATGACGGTCACGCGGCGGAGCATCTGGCGCACGATGATCTCGATGTGCTTGTCGTGGATGGCCACACCCTGGTCGCGGTAGACCTTCTGCACCTCGTTGATCAGGTGCTGCTGAACGCCACGGCGGCCCATCACCCGGAGAACCTCGTGCGGGTCGGCGGCACCCTTGAGCAGCTGCTGACCGCGGACGACCTTGTCGCCCTGCTTGATCTGACGCTCGTAGTCGCCGGACTTGATCAGGGCCAGGCCCTGACGCTTCGACAGCTTCTCGTAGACGACCTCGTCCGAGCCATCGGCCGGGACGATCGTCAGGGTGTAGAAGTTGTCGTCGTCCTCGATGCGGACTGTACCGTCGACTGAGGCGATCGGGGCCTTGGCCTTCGGCACGCGGGCCTCGAACAGCTCCTGGACACGCGGCAGACCACCGGTGATGTCGCCACCGACACCACCCTGGTGGAAGGTACGCATGGTCAGCTGGGTACCCGGCTCACCAATGGACTGCGCGGCGACGATACCCACGGCCTCGCCGATGTCGACCTTCTTACCGGTCGCCATGGAGCGGCCGTAGCAGGTCGCACAGACACCGGTGGAGGTGTCACAGGTCATCACGGAGCGGACCTTGATCTCGGCCACGCCGGCGGCAACCAGCATGTCGATCTCCGGCTCACCCAGGTCGACGCCGGCCTCGATGACCACGGAGCCGTCGGCACCGATGGCATCGGCAGCCAGGAAGCGGCCGGTCGCGGCGGTCTCGACGAACTCGGCGCGACGGTAGCTACCGGTCGGCTGACCCTGAGCGTCGAGGACAGCCTCGGCGAGCGGGATGGCGACACCCTTGGAGGTGCCACAGTCGTCCTCGCGAACGATGACATCCTGGGCGACATCCACCAGACGACGGGTCAGGTAACCCGAGTCGGCGGTACGCAGCGCGGTATCGGCCAGGCCCTTACGGGAACCGTGGGAGTTGTTGAAGTACTCCAGCACGGACAGACCCTCACGGAAGGAGGTCTTGACCGGACGGGTGATGTAGTCACCACGCGAGTTCGTGACCATGCCCTTCATGCCGGCCAGGGTCCAGATCTGACGCATGTTACCGGCGGCACCGGACTTCACGATCATCGGAATCGGGTTGTCGTCCGGGTACAGCTTCTCCACGGACTCACCGACGAAGTCGGTGGCTTCCTTCCACAGGTCGACCAGCGAGTTGTAACGCTCGGTCTGGTTGATCTTGCCTCGGGCCAGCTTCTTCTCGATGACGCGGGCACGCTGCTCGTAGCCGTCGAGGATCTCGTGCTTGTTCGGCAGAACCAGCACGTCGTGCATGGTGATGGTCACGCCGGAACGGGTCGCCCAGTAGAAACCGGCGTCCTTGAGCTTGTCCACGGTCTGCGCGACGGTGATCATCGGGTACTTCGCGGCGAGGTCGTTGATGACCGCGGCCTGCGGCTTCTTGCCCATGACACCGTTGACGAAGGGGTAGTTCCACGGCAGCAGCTCGTTGAACAGCACGCGGCCCAGCGTGGTGCTCGCCAGCCAGACCTGGCCCTTCTGCCAGCCGTCGGGGAAGTACTCGGCCTCGACGTCCTCCGGCGGGCGGAGGTGGTCGATGCGGACCTTGATCGGGGCCTGCAGCCCCAGGGCGTCACGGTCGTAGGCCATGATCGCCTCGGCGAGGGTGGAGTACGCGCCCCGCTCCGGGCCGTTCTCGTCGGCCGGAGTGTAGCCACCCTGGCCGCCGATCTCGCCTTCGGTCTTCTCCAGAGTCAGGAAGTACAGGCCGGTCACCATGTCCAGACGCGGCATGGCCAGCGGCTTACCGGACGCCGGGGACAGGATGTTGTTGGACGCCAGCATCAGGATGCGGGCCTCGGCCTGGGCCTCGTCGGACAGCGGCAGGTGGACTGCCATCTGGTCACCGTCGAAGTCGGCGTTGAAGGCCTCACAGGCCAGCGGGTGCAGCTGGATGGCCTTACCCTCGACGAGCACCGGCTCGAAGGCCTGGATACCCAGGCGGTGCAGGGTCGGGGCACGGTTCAGCATCACCGGGTGCTCGGCGATGGCGTCCTCCAGGACGTCCCACACCTCGGGACGCTGGCGCTCGACCATGCGCTTGGCCGACTTGATGTTCTGCGCGTAGGACTTCTCGACCAGGCGCTTCATCACGAACGGCTTGAACAGCTCCAGGGCCATCTGCTTCGGCAGACCACACTGGTGCAGCTTCAGCTGCGGGCCGACGATGATCACCGAACGGCCGGAGTAGTCGACACGCTTACCCAGCAGGTTCTGGCGGAAGCGGCCCTGCTTGCCCTTGAGCAGGTCAGACAGGGACTTCAACGGACGGTTGCCCGGGCCGGTGACCGGACGGCCACGACGGCCGTTGTCGAACAGTGCGTCCACCGACTCCTGCAGCATGCGCTTCTCGTTGTTCACGATGATCTCGGGTGCGCCGAGGTCCAGCATGCGCTTGAGGCGGTTGTTGCGGTTGATGACACGACGGTAGAGGTCGTTGAGGTCGGAGGTCGCGAAGCGGCCACCGTCGAGCTGCACCATCGGGCGCAGCTCCGGCGGGATCACCGGGACAGCGTCGAGGACCATGCCGGCCGGGTCGTTACCGGAACGCAGGAACGCGGCGACGACCTTCAGGCGCTTGAGCGCGCGCAGCTTCTTCTGGCCCTTGCCGTCGCGGATGGTCTCGCGCAGCGACTCGGCCTCGGCCTCGAGGTCGAAGGAGCGGATCAGGGTCTGGATGGACTCCGCGCCCATGCCGCCGGTGAAGTAGTCCTCGTAGCGGTCGACGAGCTCGTTGTAGATGCCCTCGTCGACGATCATCTGCTTCGGGGCGAGCTTGACGAAGGTGCTCCAGATCTCGTCGAGACGCTCGACCTCACGCTCGGCGCGCTCACGGATGTGGCGCATCTCGCGCTCGGCGGCGGTCTGGATCTTGCGCTTGGCGTCGGCCTTGGCACCGGCGGCCTCGAGCTCGGCCAGGTCGGCCTCGAGCTTCTCGGAACGCTCCTGGAGGTCGGAGTCGCGGTCGTTCTCGACCTCCTTCTTCTCCAGCATCATCTCTGCCTCGAGGGTGGTCTGGTCGTTGTGACGACCCTCCTCGTCCACCGAGGTGATGATGTTGGCGGCGAAGTAGATGATCTTCTCGAGATCCTTCGGCGCCAGGTCCAGCAGGTAGCCGAGACGGGACGGCACGCCCTTGAAATACCAGATGTGGGTGACCGGGGCGGCGAGCTCGATGTGGCCCATGCGCTCACGGCGTACCTTGGACTTCGTCACCTCGACGCCACAGCGCTCACAGATGATGCCCTTGTAACGGACGCGCTTGTACTTGCCGCAGGCACACTCCCAGTCGCGGGTCGGCCCGAAGATGCGCTCGCAGAACAGGCCGTCCTTCTCCGGCTTCAGGGTGCGGTAGTTGATGGTCTCCGGCTTCTTGACCTCGCCAGTCGACCACCGACGGATGTCGTCGGCGGTGGCGAGACCGATACGCAGTTCGTCAAAGAAGTTGACGTCCAGCACGTGGACTCCCTTTCCCCTCCGCCTTCACGCGGAGGAGTGAGTAGTGGTGAAAATGTACAGAGTCGTATCTGGTGGTGGGAGACTATCCCACGTCGCTGTCGGCGTCCGGACGCTCATCGCGGGACAGGTTGATGCCCAGCGCGGCGTTCGCGTGGTCGAGCTCGTCGTCGTCGGTGGAGCTCAGCTCCATCGGCGTGCCGTCGGCTGCCAGGACCTCGACGTTGAGGCAGAGGGACTGCAGCTCCTTGAGCAGGACCTTGAAGGACTCCGGGATGCCCGGATCCGGGATGTTCTCGCCCTTGACGATCGCCTCGTACACCTTCACGCGGCCGACCACGTCGTCCGACTTGATGGTGAGCAGCTCCTGGAGGGTGTAGGCCGCGCCGTACGCCTGCATGGCCCACACCTCCATCTCGCCGAATCGCTGACCACCGAACTGGGCCTTACCACCGAGCGGCTGCTGGGTGATCATGGAGTACGGGCCGGTGGAACGGGCGTGGATCTTCTCGTCGACCAGGTGGTGCAGCTTCAGCATGTACATGTAGCCGACGGACACCGGGTAGGGGTAGGGCTCGCCGGAGCGGCCGTCGATGAGGTCGGCCTTGCCGAACTCGTCGGTGAGCTTGATGCCGTCGCGGTTCGGACGCACCGAACGCAGCAGCCCGGAAAGCTCCTCGTTGTTTGCACCGTCGAACACCGGGGTGGCGGTGAGCGAGTCGGCGGGGACGTCGTAGAGGTCCTCGGGCAGGGTCTCCAGCATCGCCTGGATCTTGGGGTCCTCGGAATTGGTGTCGACCGACCAGCCGTTCTTGGCGAGCCAGCCAAGGTGGGTCTCCAGGACCTGTCCGATGTTCATACGACGAGGAACACCGTGGGTGTTCAGGATGATGTCGACCGGGGTGCCGTCCGGCAGGAACGGCATGTCCTCGGCGGGCAGGATCTTACCGACGACACCCTTGTTGCCGTGGCGGCCGGCGAGCTTGTCGCCGTCCTGGATCTTGCGCTTCTGGGCCACGTAGACCCGCACCATCTCGTTGACGCCCGGGGACAGGTCGTCGTCGTCCTCACGGGAGAACACGCGCACGCCGATGACCTTGCCGGTCTCGCCGTGGGGCACCTTCATGGAGGTGTCGCGGACCTCGCGGGCCTTCTCACCGAAGATGGCGCGCAGCAGGCGCTCCTCCGGGGTCAGCTCGGTCTCGCCCTTCGGGGTGACCTTACCGACGAGGATGTCGCCGTCGCGGACGTCGGCACCGATGCGGACGATACCGCGCTCGTCGAGGTCGGCCAGCACGTCGTCACCGACGTTCGGAATGTCCCGGGTGATCTCCTCCGGGCCGAGCTTGGTGTCGCGGGCGTCGATCTCGTGCTCCTCGATGTGGATCGAGGTGAGGATGTCCTCCTCAACCATGCGCTGGTTGAGGATGATGGCGTCCTCGTAGTTGTGGCCCTCCCACGGCATGAAGGCGACCAGCAGGTTGCGGCCCAGCGCCATCTCACCGTTGTCGGTGCCGGGGCCGTCGGCGATGGCCTGGCCGGCCTCGACGCGGTCACCCTGGCTGACCAGCGGCTTCTGGTTGTAGCAGGTGCCCTGGTTGGTGCGCTCGAACTTGCGGAGCATGTAGGTGTCGCGCACGCCGTCATCATCCATGATGGTGATGTAGTCGGCGGAGACGAACTCCACGGCACCGGCCTTGGGGGTCACGATGACGTCGCCGGCATCGTAGGCGGCACGCTGCTCCATACCGGTACCGACGAACGGTGCTTCGGCGCGCAGCAGCGGCACGGCCTGACGCTGCATGTTCGCACCCATCAGGGCACGGTTGGCGTCATCGTGCTCGAGGAACGGAATCATGGCGGTCGCCACCGACACCATCTGGCGCGGGGAGACGTCCATGTAGTCGACCTCGGCGGCCGGGACGACTTCCACGTCACCACCGCGGAGACGGACCTCGATCTGCTCCTCGGTGAACTTCTTGTCGCCGTCGAACGGGGTGTTCGCCTGGGCGATGATGTGGCGGTCCTCCTCGTCGGCGGTGAGGTAGTCGACCATGTCTGTGATCTGACCGTTCTCGACGCGACGGTAAGGGGTCTCGATGAAGCCGAAGGGGTTCACGCGGGCGTAGGACGCCAGCGAACCGATCAGACCGATGTTCGGCCCCTCAGGGGTCTCGATCGGGCACATACGGCCGTAGTGGGACGGGTGGACGTCGCGGACCTCGAGGCCGGCGCGCTCACGGGACAGACCACCGGGTCCCAGGGCAGACAGACGACGCTTGTTCGTCAGGCCGGACAGGGAGTTGTTCTGGTCCATGAACTGGGACATCTGCGAGGTACCGAAGAACTCACGGATGGCCGCGGAGACCGGGCGGACGTTGATCAGCGAGGTCGGGGTGATCGACTCGGCGTCCTGCGTGGTCATCCGCTCGCGGACGACACGCTCCATACGGGACAGACCGACCCGGATCTGGTTCTGGATCAGCTCACCGACGGTACGCACGCGACGGTTGCCGAAGTGGTCGATGTCGTCGGTGCCCAGCGGGACCTCGACGCTGTCGGGGGAGAGCATGGACTTCTCACCGGAGTGCAGACGCACGAGATACTCGATGGTGGTCAGGATGTCCTGCTCGGTCAGGGTCGTCGGGCCGTGGCCGTCGGTCCCCAGGCCCAGCTTGCGGTTGACCTTGTAGCGGCCGACCTTGGCCAGGTCGTAGCGCTTGGCCTTGAAGAAGCTGTTCTCCAGCAGGGCCTGTGCGGAATCGCGGGTCGGCGACTCGCCCGGACGCTGCTTGCGGTAGATCTCCAGCAGAGCCTCGTCGGTGTTGGCCACACCGTCCTTCTCGAGGGTGGACATCATGATCTCGGAGAACCCGAAACGCTGGGTGATCTCCTCGGCGGTCAGGCCCAGTGCCTTCAGCAGGACGGTGACCGGCTGGCGGCGCTTGCGGTCGATGCGGACACCGACGGTGTCGCGCTTGTCGACGTCGAACTCGAGCCATGCACCGCGGGACGGGATGACCTTGACCGCGTGCAGCGGACGCTCGGTGCCCGGGTCGATGGACTCGTCGAAGTACACGCCCGGGGAACGGACGAGCTGGGAGACAACGACACGCTCGGTGCCGTTGATGATGAAGGTGCCCTTGTCGGTCATCATCGGGAAGTCGCCGATGAAGACGGTCTGGCTCTTGATCTCGCCAGACATGGCGTTGGTGAACTCCGCAGTGACGTACAGCGGAGCCGAGTAGTTGATGTCCTTGTCCTTGCACTCGTCGACTGTGTTCTTCACCTCGTCGAATCGCGGCTCGGACAGGGTCAGGGACATGTTCTCGGAGTAGTCCTCGACCGGGGACAACTCGTCGAGGATGTCCTCCAGACCGGAGGTGATGCGGACACCCTCACCGGCCTCAGCCTGCTTGCGGGCACGCCACTGCGGCGTGCCGACGAGCCAGGCGAAAGAATCTCTCTGAATGTCGAGAAGACCCGGAACCTCGATCGGGGCATCGATCTTCGCGAACGAGTGTCGTTGCGAAGCACCGGGAATACCGGAGTCGAGGACTCCGGAGATTCCGGGGGTGGAACTGGTCTGGCGGGAGACTGCCAAGATGGGTCCTTCCAGCACCTTACGTGTCCAGTCGAACGTCGGGTCCGTCTCCGGCTCCCATGGGTGGGGTGCCGGACCCGGAGGGTCCCGACCTCGGCGGACGCGGTTGCTTTAAGCGTACGGTCAGCGGTGGTCTGTGGGGGATCGATGTCGGTGGTGTGCAGCGAGGGAACTGTCGTGGTGAGGCTCTGGTGAACCTTGCCCAGAAAACAGTTAATAGACCTTGTCAAGTTGCCGTCTGCCGGTCGATTCGGCGTGGTCGGTTACGGTGCTTCTCCACCGTGCCGTGACCATGTCGTTTCCTCCCGGGACGTCACTCATCAAGGTCGTATCCTGTTGGTACCGCAGCATCGCCAGACATCAATCCAGCGCAACGATCGACCTTATATCACCGGACACGCAATGTCCACCCCTATTGACGCGCGTGCAAAGCTACCCCCGAGTGTGCCGTCGGTCACCACCGGGCGACCATGGATTCCGCCGCGCCACCGACGCCATCGACGCTACCGATGTTACCTTTGCTGCCGACGGTACCGCGCATGTCGCGACTGCCTGCCCTGCGGCCGGAGAGCCACCACTGCGGAACCGAGTGCCACGATAGCACCTGTGACCGTTAACGCAAGACCCCACTGCCGGGTGGGCCGGTCACGTCCCAGCTCCACGGCCTGACCGAGCAGCATCCCACGCACGTCATCCGGGGTGGATCCGGTGAAAGCGGAGAGCAGTTCAATCTCCTCGTCACCGACGACGTAGGCATCTCGCAGATCCTCGGTCACCGAGACGATCATGCCGCTGGACGGCTCCACGCGGAACTCGCGGACGCCGGAGCGCACCAGCTGGGCGTCCTGCCCTTCGGTGGTGTCAGCCATCGTCACCGCGGGTGAATTACGCAGGTAGTCCGGGTTCCCCACGGCGACCGGCTCATTGTCGAACTCCTGGCGGAAGACGAAGACCTCCTCGCCGTCGACCTCCTCGGTCTGGACGAAGGCCGCCGGCAGGTCCCGGCGCAGCAGGTTGTCGAAGACCCGGTAGTCCTCCTGTCCGGTGCCCCGCGGGAACGACAACCATTGCCCGGTGACCTCGGTAGGTGCCGCCGGTGTTCCCGGCGTATCCGCTACCTTGGCCTCGCCGAGGGATTCACCGGTGTGGCGGTCGATCCGGTACGACCAGACCTCGGCGTCCAGCAGCGCGTCCGGGTTCTGCGTGGTGGCGTCCGCGGCAGCCGGTGCGTCGGAGCTGCCGGCGTCAGCGCCAGCGCCCGCACGAGCGTCAGCCAGATCGTCCCGCACGGAGGTGACACCCACCGTGGCCGCCGCGGCATCATCGTCCGCGGGCTCGCCCAGCGACACCGCGTAGGTCTTGGTCACCGGCGCGGTGACCGACTGCGGCTGGTCCCCCTCCCCCTCCGCCTCTTCCCCGTCGGCGTCCGCACCGCCGAGGAGGTAGGAAGGACCGATCTCGGCAGCATCGTCCTCCATCGTCAACTGGCGCTGCTCCAATGACAGCGGGACCGGACGCTCGGGCGGCACCAGCGTCGGCAAGGCCAGGCCCACGGCGATGAGGATGCAGCCCAACCCCAGGGCGAGGACAGCGACGACGCGGGACCTTGGAAGCATGCAGACCATTCTACCGACATATCCACATCCGTAGCGTTCACATGCCCGGCGACATGCCCGGCGACATGCCGACGATCATCCCCGGAACGACGAAAACCCCGCCGGACGCAGATGCGTCGGGCGGGGTGAGCCACGCGGTGTGAACCGCAGTGAAAACTACTTGAGGGCGACCTTGGCGCCGGCCTCTTCGAGCTTGGTCTTGGCAGCCTCGGCGTCGTCCTTGGAGGCAGCCTCCAGGATGGCCTTCGGGGCACCCTCGACGAGCTCCTTGGCCTCCTTCAGGCCCAGGCCGGAGACGATCTCGCGGACAACCTTGATCACGCCGATCTTCTTGGCGCCGGCATCCTCGAGGACGACGTCGAACTCGTCCTTCTCCTCCTCGGCGGGAGCAGCAGCGCCCGGAGCGGCAGCGGCGACGGCGGCCGGAGCGGCAGCGGTGACGTCGAAGGTGTCCTCGAAGAGCTTGACGAACTCAGAGAGCTCGATCAGGGTCATCTCCTTGAAAGCCTCGAGCAGTTCGTCGTTGGTGAACTTAGCCATGGTGGCGTCCTTTCTTTGTCCCGGTGACGGTCATCGCGTCGACGCGGGGTACAGGGGTAAAACGAATGGTGGTGGTGTGCACCGTCGGCGCACACGGGCAGTTGACCCGCGGAGGGTTACGCTGCCTTCTTCTCCTGGAGCGCGGCGGAAAGCCGTGCGACCTGGGATGCCGGGGCGTTGAAGAGAGCCGCAGCCTTGCTGAGGGAGCCCTGCATGGCGCCGGCCAGCTTGGCCAGGGTGGTCTCGCGGTTGTCCAGGTCGGCGATTGCCTGGACCTGGTCTGCGGACAGCACATTGCCGTCCATGTTGCCGCCCTTGATCACGAAAGCCTTGTGATCCGCACCGAACTTCTTGAGCGCCTTGGCGGCGTCGACGGCCTCGCCCTGAATGAAGGCGACGGCAGTCGGTCCGGTCAGCAGATCATCGTCGAGCTCAACACCGGCCTGCTTAGCGGCCAGCTTGATCAAGGTGTTCTTGGCGACGGAGTAGGTGACCTCCGAACCCAGTGCCTGTCGCAGCTCGGTCGTCTCGGCGACGGACAGTCCACGGTACTCAGTGAGCACTGCGGCGCTGGCGTTCTCGAAACGAGCGGTGAGCTCCGCCACGGATGCGGTGTTCTTCGCGTTTGCCATACTCTCGCCTCCTTCCTGATGTCTGTCGGTGGTGCGACCGGTTCGGTGTGCGAAGCAGAATCAGACGTCTCCCCCTGACGACGATAACGCCCCGTGCCACAGGGCACGGGGCGTCAGTGGGCGGCTCGGTCCGTGTCAGCCTGGCTGATTCGGTGGCGCTCCTGGTGTCCCATGTTTCCCTGCGCAGGTCGCCATCTGCCAAGTGGTCAGCATGATGGTCCTTCGTCCGACACCCCCGGATGTCCAGGGATGACGTCGACCGACGGTCTCCGGTGAAACTTGAACGTTCGCGGGCATGCCGCGATCAAACTTCGTGTCACAGCCTAACCCCCGCACGCCACAGCACCAAATCGGTGCCGTGACTCTCACCGAAACCAGTCCACCGGAGCGTCCTGCTTAGTACATTGGGGAAATGACTTCCACGAGCTACACACCGCCCTACACACCGAACCACCGGCACTTCCTGCCAGCATTCCTGCGCTCATTCGGGAGCACGGACAAGATGCCCAGCGGAGTCAACGACTGGGACTCCCCGCTCTCCGAGGAGCACCCTGTACCGGTCGTCCTCTTCCACGGCACCTGGATGAGCAGCTACGGGACCTGGTCGCTGATCGCCCCGGAGCTGGCCAACCACGGCTACCGGGTGTTCGCACTGAACTACGGCACCAACCCGGAGAGCTTCCTGGGACGCCGCAAGTGCTGCTTCGCCAACGGTCCCCTGTTGGAGAGCCAGGATGAGGTCGCCGCATTCATCGACCGCGTCCTGAAGGCCACCGGCGCAGAGCAGGTCGATGTCATCGGCCACTCCCAGGGCTCCGCGCAGACCCGCCTGCTGCTCAGCGAGCACGAGGGACGCTTCGCCGGCGGAGCGCCGAAGATCCGCAACGTCATCGGCATCGCCGGCGGCGGCCACGGCACCACCCTGATGGGCATCGGTTCGGGCCTGTCACGACTGCGCGACAAGCTGGAGGGCAAGTTCGACCTCTCCAAGCTGCTGCGCAAGACCCTCGGACAGTGCGCCGAGGACCAGGTCGTGGGGTCGGACGTCGTGGCGCACATCAACCGCAACGGCGACACCGTGCCCGGCGTGACCTACACGATGATCGGTTCGAAGTACGACGAGATCGTCACCCCATGGCGCATCCAGTTCCTCGAGGCCGGCGAAGGTGCGACGGCACACAACTTCAGCGTCCAGGACGACAACCCCACCGACATGAGCGACCACCTGTCCCTGCTGTACTCGCCGCGCACCCTGGACCTCATCCTTGAGCGTCTCTCCGACAGCGACTCCGGGGAGGACGGCGCCTACCGCCGCGACCACCCGATGGTCACCGGCCGCGTCCTGCCACTGCTGGGCCTCATCGGTAAGGCCGGTCAGGTCGGGCGGTAGGGCCGACCTCAACCGAGACCACCCACTCCGGGACCTGCGGCTGCAGCCAAGTGTCCCATTTCGGTCGCTTCATGTGTAGTCAGGTGACCGAATCAGGGACCCTTAGCTACACCGGGGCCGCAACGTAGGACGGCACGGCGGACGGCGCGGACGGCGCCGCCAGCCAGCGCGTCCTGAAACACAAGAAACCCCCGCTGCCCAGGCAGCGGGGGTTCGTCGTGCAGGAGGATCTACTCCTCTTCGCCGGTGAAGTTCTTCACCACGGTGGCGTCGACCTGGATGCCCGGGCCGGAGGTGGTGGTGATGGTGGCCTTCTTGATGTAACGGCCCTTGGCTGCGGACGGCTTGAGACGCTGCAGCTCATCGATCAGGGCACCGTAGTTCTCGGCGAGAGCCTTCTCGGAGAAGGAGGCCTTGCCGATGATGGCGTGCAGGTTACCGGCCTTGTCGACACGGAAGGAGATCTTGCCGCCCTTGATCTCCTGGACGGCCTTGGCGACGTCGGTGGTGACGGTGCCGGTCTTCGGGTTCGGCATCAGACCACGCGGGCCCAGCACGCGGGCGACGCGGCCGACCTTGGCCATCTGGTCCGGGGTGGCGATCGCGGCGTCGAAGTCGGTCCAGCCGTCCTGGATCTTCTCGATCAGCTCGGCCGTGCCGACAGCCTCGGCGCCGGCCTCTTCGGCGGCGGTGGCGTTCGGGCCCTCGGCGAAGACGATGACGCGGACGTTCTTACCGGTGCCGTTGGGCAGGGAGACGGTGCCTCGGACCAGCTGGTCAGCCTTGCGGGGGTCAACGCCCAGGCGCAGGGCCACGTCGACGGTCGCGTCGTAGTTCTTGGAAGAGGTTTCCTTGGCGAGGGCGACAGCCTCGATCGGGGAGTAGAGGCGATCGGCGTCGATCTTCTCGGCGGCGGCGCGGTAGGCCTTGGAGTTCTTGCTCATGGTGGGGTTCCAATCAGGTTCTTGGATTGTGGTAGTCGGGCCGCAAGTGGCCCTGCCACGGTGTAACTGGTGACACTGCCTGGGGAGGCAGGACGATCTGGGGTTCCGGCACCGTGACGGTGCCGGAGGTCCGGTCAGTGAGGAGAAGTCCTACTGGGCCGGAGCGTCGACGACGTCGATGCCCATGGAGCGGGCGGTGCCGGCGATGATGCGGGCGCCGTTCTCCAGGTCGTTGGCGTTGATGTCCTCGAACTTGGTCTGGGCGATCTCGCGGCACTGGGCCCAGCTGACCTGACCGACCTTGTCGGCGTGGGGGACGCCGGAGCCCTTCTGGATACCGGCGGCCTTCAGCAGCAGCTTGGCTGCCGGCGGGGTCTTCAGCTTGAAGTCGAAGCTGCGGTCCTCGTAGACGGTGATCTCAACCGGGATCACGTTGCCACGCTGGGCCTCGGTGGCGGCGTTGTAGGCCTTGCAGAACTCCATGATGTTGACGCCGTGCGCACCGAGCGCCGGACCGACGGGCGGAGCCGGGTTGGCGGCGCCAGCCTGGATCTGCAGCTTGATCAGGCCAGTGACCTTCTTCTTCTTTGCCATTGTCAATACCTCATTCACGTGGTATCAGGTGCGCGCCGATGGCTCAGCGGACACACCTGACCGGATGCCGGCCTTGATGCCGGCCACCGGGTGGGATGTTTTCCTTGCAGCTGGGCCCTACCCTCCGGACACGCCGGGCAGGTCATGGACACAGCAACGGTGAAACTCTAGTTGAGCTTCTCAACCTGGTCAAATGCCAGGTCGACCGGGGTCTCACGGCCGAAGATCGAGACCAGGGCCTTGAGCTTCGAGTTCGTGGCGTCGATCTCGGAGATGGTCGCCGAGACCGAGGCGAAGGGACCGGAGAGGACGGTGACGGACTCGCCGACCTCGAAGTCCACCTCGACCTGCTCGGCCGCCGGGGTCGGAGCCATGGCGACACCGGTGTCGCTGACGTCCACTCCACCGGTCGCGCTGTCGGTGTCCTCGGTGGATTCTTCTGCCTTGGCGGACTCCGGCGGCAGCAGGAACTTGGCGACCTCACGGATCTTCACCGGGGTCGGCTGGCCCTCGTTGCCGACGAAGGAGGTGACGCCCGGGGTGTCACGGATGACCGACCAGGAGGCGTCGTCCAGCTCGATACGGACCAGGACGTAGCCCGGGAGCAGCTTGCGCTTGACGCGCTTGCGCTTGCCGTCCTTGATCTCGGTGACCTCCTCGATCGGCACGACGACCTCGTGGATCTGCTGGTCGACACCGAGGGTGCGGGAACGGGTCTCGAGGTTGGTCTTCACCTTGTTCTCGTAGCCGGAGTAGCACTGGATGATGTACCACTCGCCGTCGAGCTTCTTCAGGGCGCGCATGAACTCCCGCAGGCGGGTCTTGTAGGCGTCCATGGCGGCATCCTCGACGCTGGGGGCGGCGGCGTCAGCGGCGGCGTCGTCAGCGTTCTCGGCGGAGGCGTCGCCGAGGGCCTGTGCGGAGGCCTCCAGGGAGGCATCGGCGTTGGTGTCGGCGTTGGCGCCGGCGAGCTCGTTGACAGCCTGCTGGACGTCGTCCTGCGCGGCGGCGGCGAGGCCCTCCGCGGTCGTGGTGTCGTGGGTCGTGTCGTCACTCATGATGTGATCTTCTCCAAGGTGTACTAGAGGGTGTACTAGAAGGTTTCCAGGGGCCGGAGCAGTGGACGGACAAAGGGTGCTGCATGAAAAATCCGCCTCGCCGTGAGGCGGAGGCGGACATCATCTGGGGGCTAGTGTAGCACGCTCAGAGGCCGAACATGAACTTGATTCCCTCGCCGGCGAGGAGGTCCACACCGGTGCACAGGGCGGTGATGAAGATCAGGAAGACCAGGGTGACGATCGAGTAGGTGACCATCTCGCGGCCGGTCGGCCAGATGACCTTCTTCATCTCGGAGCCGACGGAGCGGGGGAAGGCAAGGACGCGTGCGCCGGCGCCCTTGCCGGAGGTGGCGTCCTCGCGGGACACGGTGATGTCCGACCCGGCGGAGGACGCACCTGCGGGCGTCCCCTGGGAGTTGCTGACCTGACGCTTGCCGGACGGTCGCAACGGAGAACCGCCGACGTTGTCGTTACGGTCGGCGTTGTTCTTGTCGTCACTCACGAAATATCCGCTCCTGTGGGGGTTGTGCACCCCGGGGGCGACGGCGGTGATTTCACCGGCCAGCCGCACACCCGGGGTGCGTCTGCAGGGGCGACAGGACTTGAACCTGCAACCTGCGGTTTTGGAGACCGCTGCTCTGCCAATTGAGCCACGCCCCTTTGCGATGCGCCCACCAGCTTACCCAAGCACCTCGGCAGAGGAGGGGTAGCGCTGTGACACGCCACTTCGCGGCGCCGTCGTAACGGCACCGCAGCAGTGTATCAGTCGCCGGACCTGGCAGACAAAAGCCGTGGTCGCTCCGATGGTGGACGAGATCACGGTGCACCTGCGCGCAGGACGCGGGGGACGGCGGGGACGCCGCGATTGCGTGCCGCCGGGGACGCCGTGGACGCCAGGGATGCCGTGGATGCCGTGGACGCCGGCACCTCCTCCGTGTCAGCGCAGCCACTCCATGCAGGTGGCGGCACAACGAAACAACCCCCGCGACATTGTGTCGCGGGGGTTGTTCTCGGGTTATTCTGTAGCGATGCCGGGGATCGAACCCGGGACCTCACGATTATGAGTCGTGCGCTCTAACCATCTGAGCTACACCGCCAGGGCCATTCGTACCGGCCGCAACCGGTCAACCCGGCGTGTGCCTCAAAATGACTTGAGCCCCCTGACAGAATCGAACTGTCGACCTTTTCCTTACCATGGAAACGCTCTGCCGACTGAGCTAAGGGGGCGTGCTCCACTGTTTGCACTTCCCAACATCTCTGTTGTTCCGTGCCCCAGCTCCTGAAGCCTGAAGTAGAATAACCAGAGGACGCTGCATTGCACAAATCTGCAGCTAGAACCCCAGAAATTGTGCCGTCTTGAGGTACCTTCCCGCGTAGGTGCGCGCATCTCGCGGAGAACGGCGCTCCTACGCCCACTGTGAGCCCCTCCTGACAGGCCGGGCGCCTCGGGTCACCAAGTCCAAGCCCAGATCGACCCGAAGTGAGCATGAATCCCGCGAATCCCGGCACTCAACGGATCCATGCTCAGTTCGGGTCGTTGACTGCGGGGCACCCTTCGCGAGATGGCCCTCGCGGGGCAGCAAGCACCGAGAACCCTGTCCGGCCGGGCGGGATCCCCTCCCCTTCCGCCTGACGGGCCCCCTCCCCTTCCACGCCGCACCGTCCCCGGGGACACAGTGCCCGGACATGCAGAAAGCCCGTGGAGTGTTTCCACTCCACGGGCAGTTGTGCCAGGTAAAGGATTCGAACCTTTGAAGGCAATGCCGGCGGATTTACAGTCCGCTCCCTTTGGCCGCTCGGGCAACCTGGCGTGCGCTGCATACCCTACTACGAACAGACCATACTGCCGCAAATCGCCAGGTCACAGCTCTGTTACGGACACTGTGTCCGTCGCAGTCGCCACGCCGGCCCTCTCAGTATACGATGTGGTGCGCGGCAGTGCGTGGCAGTGCGCGCCGGTCCCTGCACCGGTGATGTCAGAAACGTGGGACCAATCGTCGTGATCCGCGCCCAGGAACAGCAAACCGTCCCACCTTTCTGACAAGGGGGGGACGGTGGAGGGCGCACAGGGACGGGGAGCGGACAACGGGGGCCCGGCCAACCAACTCGGCAGAGAATCAGCCCAAGCGCTGCAGCGAGAACTCCATCAGCTGACGCAAGGCATCGGTCGCCGGAGCGTCCGGCAGTTTCGCCAGTTCGTCCTCGCCGTAGCCGCGGTAACGCTCCACGACCTCCTCGGCCCGCTGACGCCCCCCGGACGCCCGGATGAGCGTCAACGCCTCATCCACCAGGGCATCGTCAGTCACCGGGCCGGTGAGAAGCTCACGCAACCGCTCACCGCCGGCGTTGTCCTCGTTCATCGCGTAGAGCACCGGCAGGGTGAAAACGCCCTCGCGCAGGTCGGTCCCGGGGATCTTGCCGGAGTCCTCCGGGTCGGACCAGATGTCGATGATGTCGTCGACGATCTGGAACACCTGACCCATGTGGCGACCGAACCGGAACAGCGCATCGCGGTGCTCCGCGGCCGCCCCGCTGTGCAGTGCGCCCAGGTAGCCGGCGGAGGCGATGAGCACACCGGTCTTCTCCTGGATGACCTGCAGGTAATGCTCGACGGCATCCGCCCCCTCGGTCGCCCCGACGGTCTCGCGCATCTGCCCGGTGACCAACTCACCGAAGGTGTCCGCGAAGTGCCGGACGGTATCGGTGCCCAGGTCGGCCATCAGCCGGGAGGCGACGGCGAAGATGTAGTCGCCCGCGAGGATGGCCACCGAGTTCGACCAGCGTGCGTTGGCGCTCGGCGCCCCGCGGCGACGGTCGGCCTCGTCCATCACGTCATCGTGGTAGAGGGTGGCCAGGTGGGTCAGTTCGACAACCACGGCGGCATCGATGACGGCGGCGTCAACCTCGGCGGCGTCGCGCTGCTCGCTGGGGGCTTTCCTCCCGTACTCGGCGGCGAGCAGGGCGAACATCGGGCGGAAGCGCTTTCCGCCGGACAGGGCGAGGTGACTGATCTTGTCGGTGAGGAAGGTCTCCCCTGCCGACAGGACCTCATGGAGGCGTGCTTCGACGCGGTCCAGGCCGTCCGGAATGGCCACGTTGAGGGCCTCGTCCCCGAGGTCGAGTCCCGCACGTGCATCCGAGTTAGTGCTTGCCATGAGTTACGTCGCCCTTGTTCCTCTGATGTCCGTCTGAAAGTTCACGTCGTTCGCATCCCCGGCGGCTCTCCACGTGCCGGTTCGTTCACTCACGCTACTGTAGACCAGCGACACGGGGCCAACATAAGCGAATACCGCCCTGTATACCGGACGTGCACTACGCGACAGAATGAACAGAATGAGCAGACGATGACTGAAACACCTGGGACGGCTCCCCTGCCTGGCCACGAGCACTGCCACGAACGCTGCGATGTCCTGGTCGTCGGCGCCGGTCCGGCCGGTGCCGCCGCCGCACACGCTGCCGCCCAGGCTGGGTGGGACGTCCTGCTGACCGACATGCAGTCCTTCCCCCGCGACAAGACCTGCGGTGACGGTCTGACGCCGCGGGCGGTCGGCGCGCTGGAGAAGATGGGGGCCGGGCACCTGTTGGACGAGGCGTCCAGCCCGGCGATCAGGGGTCTGAAGCTGCATGGTTTCGGCGGTTCGGTGGCCGCGCCGTGGCCGGAGCACCCGTCGTTCCCGCCCCGCGGTGCGGCGATCGCGCGGTCGTCGTTGGACAATTCCCTGGTGGAGTTCGCGGTGGCGTCCGGCGCCCGCCTGTTGACCGGGGTGAAGGCGGTCGACACCGAGCATGACCTGGTCGCGGGGGCCCGTCGGGTGCGTTCGGTGCGTTTTCGTTCGGCAGGACGCGCTGCCGGACGTACCGGCGCCACGTCAGGACGCTCCGGCAGTGCAGGACGCGGCGACGTCACCGTCGAGTGCCGGTTCCTGGTGCTCGCCGAAGGCGTGCGCAGTGGTCTGGCGAAGACGCTGGGTACCCGCTGGCATCGCGGACTGGTGCACGGTGTGGCCGCGCGGTCGTACTGCACCACCCCGTTCGGCGAAGAGCCGTGGATCCACTCCCACCTGGAGTTGCGTGACGCTGAGGGGACCGCACAGCCGGGGTACGGCTGGATCTTCCCGCTGGGCAACGATGCCTGTACCAGCACCGCCGGCAGCGGCGGGGCCGGTAACAGCACCGCCGGCAATGGCGGTGGTGATGCCGACGCGACCTCCGGTTCCGTGAATCTGGGCTGTGGTGCGCTGTCGACCGACAGCCGGCCGGCGAAAGTCAATGTGCGCAAGCTGCTGACGGGCTATGCCGACCAGTGCCGCGAGGAGTGGCAGCTCGGGCAGCCGCAGGACATCGCCAGTGCCCTGTTGCCGATGGGTGGGGCGGTGAGCCGGGTCGCCGGGGTGAACTGGGCGGCGATCGGCGACACCGCCGCGCTGGTGAACCCGCTCAACGGCGAGGGTATCGACTATGCGTTGGAGTCGGCGTCCGACCTGGTGGCGATGTTGGATGACGCCACCTTCTCCCCCGAGGGCCTGACCCACATGTGGCCGGCGCATCTGCGCGAGCACTACGGCGACGCTTTCTCGCTGGCCCGTCGGCTGGCGATGCTGCTGACCATGCCCGGACTGCTGTCGGCCATCGGCCCGATAGGCCTGCGCGGCCCGCTGGCGCCGGCGGTGATGGGGTCGGCGGCACGCCTGATGGGCAACCTGGTCACCCCGGACGACCGGGACCTCACTGCGCGCCTGTGGCTGGGTGCGGGACGGCTCAGCAACCACGTCGACCGGATCTTCCGGCAGGACGCCCGACCGCTGTTCGGGTAGCTACACCGACCCAGACCGTCTTATACCGGCTTGGTGGCGCTGTGCAGCGCGGCGATGCCGTAGGTGAGGTTCTGCCAGCCGGCGCCCTCCCAACCACTGTCGTTGACCAGACGGGCCAGGCCCTCCTGGTCGGGCCAGGCGCGGATCGACTCGGCGAGGTACACGTAGGCCTCCGGGTTGGACGACACCGCCGTCGCCACCGCCGGCAGCGCCTTCATCAGGTACTCCATGTAGATCGTCCGGAACACGGGCACGATCGGGGTGGAGAACTCGCACACGGTCAGCTTGCCGCCGGGCTTGGTCACCCGGGCCATCTCGCGCAGTCCGGCCGCCGGGTCGACGATGTTGCGCAGCCCGAAGCTGATGGTGACGGCGTCGAAGGTGTTGTCGGGGAACGGCAGGTTCATACCGTCGCCGCAGACCTTCGGCACGTCACGGTGGGCACCGGCGGCCAGCATCCCCTTCGAGAAGTCGCAGGCCACACACCATGCTCCGGAGTCGCTGAGTTCGACGGTGGACACCGCGGTACCGGCGGCGAGGTCGAGGACCTTGTCGCCGGGGGCGAGGTCCAGGCGGCGGCGGGTGCGCTTGCGCCACAACCGGTCCTGCCCGAAGGACAGGACGGTGTTGGTGATGTCGTAGTTCTTGCCGACGGCATCGAACATGCGGGCGACGTCGTTCGGGTTCTTCTCTAGGCTGGCGCGTGACACGGGAGTCAAGCCTAGCCGACCGGACGCACCGGGCGAACTGACCGCCGTTTCCGCAGCGTCAGCTCACCGGGACGTTCGGAGCGTCCTGCCGGTCGTGTCCGGTGTCGCCGGTCGCCTCACGGTAGTGCCCCAGCAAGGCATCGCACAGGCCCGGCCAGGTGCGCGGAAGCACCCCGGCCCGGGCACGCTCCCGGAAACTGTAGTGGTCCCCGCAGGTCAGCCGGTCGACCGCACCGGGAAGGTCGGCCTCGAAACGGGCGACCTCCAGCAGCTCCCCGGTGACACCGTGGTCGATGAGGTCCACCGGCCCTCCGGCGTTCGGGGCGATCGACGGCACCCCGCTGGCCAGCGCCTCCTGCAGCGACTGGCAGAAGGTCTCGAACTCGCCGGTGTGGACGAAGACATCCAGGCTGGCGTAGGCCTCTGCCAGCTCGATACCGTGCAATTCGCCGGTGAATACCGCGTCGGGCAAAACCCGTTGCAGTCTGGCCCGCTCCGGCCCGTCACCGACGACCACGAGTTGGATGTCGGGACTGTCCACCAGGGCACGCAGTCGTTCCACGTGCTTCTCGCTGGCGAGGCGTCCGACGTAGCCCACGACTCGCCGGTCAGCGGTGCCGTCGTAGCGTTCACCGAGCCAGGTACGACGCAATTTCTCATTGCGCCGGTCCGGGGTGAAGCGTTCGGCGTCGACGCCGCGTCCCCAATGGCGGATGCGCTGCACACCGCGCGCCTCCAGCTCGGCGATGGTCGCCGAGGACGGTGCCAGGGTCAGTGCCGCACGGTTATGGATCATCCGTACCAACCCCCATGCTGCGCTGGTCAGCGGGGCCAGGTTGTAGCTGGCGGCGAAACCGGGCACGTCGGTCTGGTACACCGCGACAGCCGGTATCCCCAGCTTCTTCGCGGCGACGGTACCGGCGGCACCCAGGACGAACGGGCTGGCCAGGTGGACCACGTCCGGTTGATAGTCGCGCATCACGGTCAGCACCTTGCGCGACGGCACACCCACCGGCAACGAGTTGACCACCGGCAGGGACAACGCCGGCACATGCACGACCGGAAATCCGGCGTACTCGTGGACCGACCCCTGCCCCTTCACGCCCGCCGGGGCGATGACCAGGGCATCGTCCCCGGTGGTACGCAGGTGCTCCAGCACGCGCAGGACGGAATTGACGACCCCGTTGACCACGGGCAGGAAGCTCTCGGCGACGATGAGGACACGCATGGGGCTACTCTGACATGGCCTGGTTGCCGGAGGATGGACGGGCAGTGAACTTCCCGCCGAACTTCTCACCGGTGCGTCTCACCCACCGCCAGCGGACCACCAGCAACAGCAGGACGGTCACCGCCGCACCGATGGCCCACACCGACAGTGCCGGCAGGATCGACAGGGTCCAGGAACGACCCATGACCTTGACGTTCTCAGTGTCGGAGCGCTGGTACTCCACCCACACCCGCTCGCCCTCGTTCAGGCCGGTGGGGTACTTCAGGCCGCGGTCCGGGGAGTGGTAGACCGCCTCGCTGTCGCGGTAACGCACCAGTACCTTGGACTGCTCGCCGAAGGTCCCGTTGCCGGGGTCGACGACCTCGGCGACGGCCACGCCACGGTCCCGGGAGATCTGCCAGTCACCCAGTGCGGCATTGGCGACGAGCATCCCGCTGACTGCGGTGACCAGGACGAACAGGCCGAGAATCAGCTGAATGGTTCGCCTGTACCATACCTTGACCGAGACCCCCAGGATGGTCGTCATCCAGCACTCCCGGGCGTGCCGCGTGAGTCGGTGGCGCCGAGGGTGGTCCGGGCGGCGAGTTCGGCATGGATCCGGGCCCGCGGTCCACGACTGACCACGGCTTCGATGACCAACATCCCGCCGGTACCCTCGGCGTGGTTCTCGAGCTCCAGACGCAGCTCTTCGAGAGTCTCGACCCGGTGGTGCTCCACACCGTAGCCCTCGCACAAAGCGCGCAGGTTCGCCGCGGTGGGGGTGGCGAAGACGCGGTCGAAGACGTCGGTGCCGTCGGCGAAGGTGCGCAGGGCGTCCCGTCCGGTCTCCAGTGTCTCGAAGATCGCCCCGCCGTCGTCGTTGGCGACAACGATGACCAGGTTGTCCGGGCGCGGTTCGGCGGGGCCGAACTCCAGTCCGTTGATGTCGTGCAGGAAGGTCAGGTCGCCAAGCAGTGCGACAGTGCGCGGGGCGCGGACGAGGTCGGGTTCGGCACTGGCGTGGGCCAGGGCCACACCGACGGCGGTGGAGACCGTGCCGTCGATGCCGGACGCCCCACGGTTGGCGATCGCGGTCACGCCCGGGAACGGCAGGCCGGCCAGCGAGGCGTCGCGGACCGGGGACGACGCCCCGAGGACCAGTGCGTCCCCGTCGGCGAGACTGTCGGTGACCGCGGCGGCGACGTGCAGGCCGGTGAAGGAGTTCGACGGTTCGGCGAGGAGGTCGCGCATGGTGTCGGTGGCGACAACGCTGGCGGCAGCACAGACCTTGAGCCAGCCGCGGGGGTGTTCGCCGGTGACGCTGACCATCCGGCCGTCGCGCTGGTTGGAGTTGACTTGCGGGGCGGTGTCCCGGTCGGTGACGGCGAGGATGTCGATGGCGGGGTCGGACAGCAGCGCGGTGACCCCGCGGTGCAGTGTGGTGCGCCCGACGAGGACGATCTGTTCGGGACGCACCGTCGCCCGGTAGTCGTTGTGCGCCTGGTTGCCGCCGTGCCCGGCGGTGACGTCAGCAGTGACGCCGTCGGCGCTGGTGAGCAGTCCGGCTGCGGCCGGATGCACCGGGGTGTCCGGCGCAGGTGCCAGAGGCTCGGCGATAGTGGGGACACCGGCCAGGGCATCGAAGATGCGGTCCGCCCACGCCCGGTCGCGGACCTCCCCGGCGATGACCAGGGTGCGGCGGGAGAGGTCGACGGTGAGGGTGGGCAGGTCGGTCCGGGTGGTGGCAGGATCGGCGACCGGCGAGGACGCGGCGGTGGCGATGGTGGTGGTGGTCGTAGCGTCCTGCAGCGCTTCTTCCTGCGCGGCACGGGCGGCCAGCGTCACCCCGTCGGCGGTCTGCGGGACCAGCGGCGGGGCGAACGGGACGTCCACCTGCACTCCCCCGCGTGCCGTGGCGGCGACAGCCTCGGCCACCGCGCCCCGGACTGCCGTGTCGGCAGCGGCAGCGGTAGCAGCGACCGCAGCATCGATACCGATGGTCGCCACCGCGTGCGAGCCGAAGATCCCCTTCTGGTCGATGGTCTGGTTCGCACCGGTGCCGAGCATCTCCCACGGCCGGTTCGCCGACAGGACCATCAGCGGCACCCCACTGGCGGTGGCCTCCACCATCGCCGGCAGACAGTTCGCCACTGCAGTTCCGGAGGTCATCACGATCGGAACCGGCCGGTAGGAACGTCGCGCCAGGCCAAGGGCCAGGAAGGACCCCGAGCGTTCGTCGATGCGCACGTGCAGACGCAGCCGTCCGGTACGGGACGCCTCGGCCAGCGCCAGCGCCAGCGGAGCCGAACGGGAACCGGGGCAGACCACGGCATCTCGGACCCCGGCCTCGACCAGCGCATCGACGATGACAGCGGCGACCCGGGTCGCAGGGGCTACGGCGGAGTCGCCGGCGACTCCGGAGTCGGAGCCAACGGTGGAGTCTTCATTCACCCCTCTGACGCTACCCGGCGCGGTGGTCAGACGAGGAACCATGCCGCCCCGGGGCGCGATAGTCCGGGGCGCGATAGTCCGGGGTGCGGGCCGAGGGATGGTCAGCCGGCGACGGCGGCGGCGAGGTAGTGCCCGGTCAGGCTCGACGGGGCCGCTGAGGACACGGGGTCGGCCCCGGCCCCTGCTTCAGCCTCGGACCAGACCTCGGACTGTACCACCAGCTCGGCGGGAGTTCCGGTGAAAACAACTGTGCCGCCCTCGTGACCAGCACCCGGGCCGACGTCGATGATCTGGTCGGCCGCGGCGATCACCGCGAGATTGTGCTCGATGACGACCAGGCTGTGGCCGTCGTCCACCAGTGACTGCATCATCGTGACCAGCGTTCCGGTGTCCGCCAGGTGCAGACCCGAGGTCGGCTCGTCCAGCACGATGACCGAACCGTTCAGCCCCTCCCCGATCTTCGCGGCGAGCTTCAGACGCTGACGCTCACCACCGGACAGGGTGTTCAGCGGCTGGCCGAGCCGCAGGTAGTCCAGGCCGACCTGCATCAGCCGGTCGAGCACGGCAATCACCGCGCGGGTGGCGGCATTGCCTGCACTCTTGCTCTTGCCGCCGCCAGCGCAGCCGGCCACCTCCTCGGCGAAGTACTCCAGGGCACCGCGCACGGTCATGTCGAGGACGTCGCTGACGGTGCGTCCGGCCAGGGTGAACTCCAGGACCTCGGGGCGGAACCGCTTGCCACCGCACTCCTCACAGGTCGCGGCGAACCCGGCCATGATCGCCAGGTCGGTGTAGACCACGCCGAGCCCGTTGCACATCGGGCAGGCGCCGGTGGAGTTCGGGCTGAAGTGCGCCGGGGTGGCACCGGCGTCCTTGTTGGCGCGGGCGAAGAGCTTGCGGATGTCATCGAGCATGCCGGTGTAGGTCACGGGCGTGGAACGCCGGGAACCGCGGATGCCGGACTGGTCGACGACGGTGACGTCGGAGCGTCCTGCCAGGCCACCGTGGACCATCGAGGACTTGCCGGAACCGGCGACGCCGGTGACCACGGTGAGCACGCCGAGCGGGACGTCGACGGCGACGTCCTGGAGGTTGTTGTCACTGAGGTGCTCAAGGCTGATGTGCCCGGTGGGGGTGCGGACGCTCTCGCGCAGCGACAGGCCAGCCTCCAGGGAGCGGGCGGTGCTGGTGTCGGCTCCCAGCAGTTCGGAGTAGCTGCCGGTGAAGACGACCTCGCCACCGGCCTCGCCGGAGCCCGGTCCGATGTCCACGACGTGGTCGGCGGCGGCGATGACCTCCGGCTTGTGCTCGACGACCAGCACGGTGTTGCCCTTGTCGCGGATGCGCTGGAGCAGCTCGTTCATCCGGGCGATGTCGTGCGGGTGCAGGCCGATCGTCGGCTCGTCGAAGACGTAGGTGACGTCGGAGAGTGAGGAGCCGAGGTGGCGGATCATCTTCACGCGCTGCGCCTCACCGCCGGAGAGCGTGCCGGCGGGGCGGTCGAGGCTGAGGTAGCCGAGGCCGACGTCGATGAGGTTGTCGAGCATGGCCAGCAGATTGCTGCGGACCGGGCCGACGCTCGCGGCGTCGACGGTTACTTCCTGTTCCAGGCCCACGACGAGCTCGCGTAGCTCGGTGACCTGGGTGGAGTTCCACTCGGCGATGGTGCGTCCGGCGACGGTGGCGGTGCGGGACGCTTCCTTCAGTCGCGCGCCGCGGCAGTCGCGGCACGGGCCGGTGGTGCTGATCTTCTCGACGAAGTTGACGATCTGCTTCTGCTTCGGCGGGGTGTCGCGGTCGATCCACAGGCGGCGGATGCGGGTGACCAGGCCGTCGTAGGTGGTGGTGGAGAAACCGGAGTTGTCTTCTTTCGCGACCTTGAGCTTCTGGGTCGGGGCGTAGAGGAAGAACTCACGCTCCTCCTCGGTGAAGTCGCGGACTGGCTTATCCGGGTCGAGCCGGCCGTTGTGGGCGTAGGCGCTCCAGTACCAGTCGCCGACGTTGAACCCCGGCGCGTCGATCGCCCCCTCGTTGAGGGTCTTGTCCTCGTCGAGGAAGGTGGACAGGTCGATGTCGGCACCGGTGCCGGTGCCCTCGCAGGTGGGGCACCAGCCTTCGGGCAGGTTGAAGGAGAAGTGGCCGGACGCCCCGACGTACGGCGTGGACAGTCGGCTGAACAGGATGCGGACCAGGGAGGAGACGTCGGTGGCGGTGCCGACGGTGGAGCGGGAGTTCGCGCCCATGCGCTCCTGGTCGATGATGATCGCCGGGGAGAGGTTCTCGAGCACGTCGACGTCGGGACGCGGCAGGCTCGGCATAAAGCCCTGGACGAAGGCGCTGTAGGTTTCGTCGATCAGGCGGCGGGACTCGGCGGCCACAGTGCCGAAGACCAGGGAGGACTTGCCCGATCCGGAGACTCCGGTGAATACGGTGAGGCGTCGTTTAGGGATGTCGACGTCGATGTTCTTCAGGTTGTTGGCGCGGGCACCACGGACGTGGATGGTGTCGTGGGAGTCGGGGGACGCAACGGACAAGTCGTGGGCGGGGTCAGCACTCATTCGTCCCGTTATACCGGACGGTGTCCCCTCGTTCGGGCGGTCGTGCGAGCCACTGGCGACGTCAATGTTCTTCAGGTTGTTGACGCGGGCGCCGCGGACGTGGACGGTGTCGTGGCTGTCGGAGACGGAACCGTGGGAGGCTCGGCACAGTTTCGGTCCGTCAAACCGGAAGCCAGGCGGCTATGAACCGTCCCACATGTCCAGGACGACCACCCCCTCGTCCTCGTCGGGGGCTGGAGGGTTCGTGGGTGTGATCGCACTCCTGGGCACCTCGAACCTCGGGGGACCTGCCAGTGCGCGGTTCTCGTTGGTGGATCTCACGTACCGTTCTTCCAGGTCGGTCGTCCGTCCGGGTCGTCGTTGAGCGTGTCGAAGTTCCGCTGGAAATAGCTCGTCCAGTCGAGAATCTCCTGCGCCAGGTCACCGGTGATGCCGAAGTCCTCGGGTAGCACGTAGGGGCGGTGTGGACAAAGAGTACTACCTGGACACTCAGCGGCCAGCGTGAAATTCCTTCTCGACGAGAACCTGTCGCCCCGACTCGCATCTTCGATTCCTGGGGCACAGCACCTTCGCGATCTGCTGACAACCGGCATCGGTGGTCTGGACATTATCGTCTTCGCCGCAACACACGGCATGACGATCATCTCCCCGTGCTCGCCGGCCTCGGGACGCCACTTCCGGATCGTGTAGCTGCGGTTGACGGCGAGTTCGTCGGTCGGCCAGTCGAGGACGCCGGCGTTCTGCGTCGGCGCCGGTCGGGGCATCCGCCGGAAGGTCAGCGTGACGAAGGACGACCTTGCAGTGGTCGTCGAAGCCATCGCAGTGGATCTCGTCGACGGGGTATCCGTTGGCCGCGGTGTGGGCCTTCAGCTCCGGGCCGCCGAGGGTGATCCGGCGCATGCCGGGGGTCACGTCGTCGACGCGCAGGACCTGTAGGGTCCGCGTGGTGATCGGGTGGATGGTCATGGGGCGCAATGAGCGGGGCATGATGTGATTTCCACCAGCGTTAGGTCACCTTTATAAGGGGGTCGATGATGCTGCCCCCGGAACCCCCTTCCGAGGTCAGCCCGCAAGCACCGCGTAGGACGCCGCCAGCCGGTCCAGCCACCAGTCCTTCCTCGCGGCCGGGGATGCCAGCGCGTCCAACCGGTCAGGCTGCGGCACCAACTGCTCCACCGCCAGGTGACCGTCCACGATCTCGCGGGGCCCGCAGACATCCTCCGCGTACAGCGAGCCGGTCGCCAGGCCCGCCGCCTGCGGGGCGGCGACCAGGTACTCGTCATCGGCGTACTGCGGCAACGACGCCGTCGCCAACAACCCGGCGTACATGCCCACGGCAGACTCCAACGCCGAGGACACCGTCACGGCGACGCCGTAGCGTCCGACCTCCTCGGCGATGCGACGTACCGCCGACACCCCGCCCAGCGGCGCAGCCTTGAGCACAGCGACATCGCAGGCGCGTGCCTGCACGACGGCCAGCGGGTCGGACGCCTTGCGGATCAGCTCGTCGGCGGCGACGCGCACCAGCATCCCGCGGGCGCCGAGGCGACGGCGCAGCTCGGCAAGTTCTTCCACAGTGGCGCAGGGCTGCTCCATATAGTCCAGTGGGCCGCCACCGCGGGAGGGACCAGTCAGCGCGACGGCTGCCTCGAAAGCCTCGTCAACGCTCCAGCCGGCGTTGGCATCCACCCGGATAGCGATGCCGGGGCGTGCCTCGCGCACCGCGGCGACCCGGGCGATGTCGTCGGCCAGGGCCTGGCCGCGCTCGGCGACCTTCACCTTCGCGGTCATACAGCCGGGGTAGCGCTCCAGCAGCCGCGGGACGGCCTCCGGGTCGGCGGCGACGTCCACCGCCGGGATCGTGGCGTTGACCTCCACGGACGTCAGCGCCGCAGCGGGCGGCTCACCCCAGCCGAGCTCCACCGCACAGCGCAGCCAGCGGGACGCCTCCTCCGCCTCGTACTCCAGGAACGGCGACCACTCCACCCAGCCGTTCGGCGCCTCGACCAGCATGACCTCGCGCTCGGTCACCCCGCGGAAGGGCACACGCAGCGGGCAGGTGACCACGCAGGCGCGGTCGCGGACATCGTCGAGGGCGGGGAGCGTGGGAAGGCCGGGAATCGCGGGAATCTCCATGCCCACACCCTACGATGGCAGCATGACCAACAACCCCTTTGACCCGACGCAGTGGCGCGAGGTCCCCGGCTTCGACTTCGACGACATCACCTACCACCGGCACGCCGGCGAGGGCCGCGAGAACGGCATCGTGCGCATCGCCTTCGACCGTCCCGAGGTGCGCAACGCCTTCCGTCCGCACACCGTCGACGAGCTCTACCGGGCCCTCGACCACGCCCGCCGCTCCCCCGACATCGGTACCATCCTGCTGACCGGCAACGGCCCCAGCTCCAAGGACGGCGGCTGGGCGTTCTGCTCCGGCGGCGACCAGCGCATCCGCGGACGCTCCGGGTACCAGTACGCCTCCTCCCACGACTCGGATGTGGAACAGGCCACCGCCGAGGGTGTGGACGAGGCACGCGTGAAGGCCGAGGGAGGACGCCTGCACATCCTCGAGGTGCAGCGGCTGATCCGCACCATGCCGAAGGTCGTCATCGCCGTGGTCAACGGTTGGGCCGCCGGTGGCGGACACAGCCTGCACGTGGTCTGCGACCTGACCCTGGCCTCCCGCGAGCACGCACGCTTCAAGCAGACCGACGCGGACGTCGGATCCTTCGACGCCGGCTACGGCTCGGCCTACCTGGCCAAGCAGGTCGGCCAGAAGTTCGCCCGCGAGATCTTCTTCCTCGGAGAGTCCTACGACGCCGAGACGATGCACCGGATGGGCGCGGTGAACCGGGTCGCCGACCACGCCGAGCTGGAGAACACCGCCATCGAGTGGGGACGCAAGATCAACGGCAAGTCCCCCACCGCCCAGCGAATGCTGAAGTTCGCCTTCAACCTCTCCGACGACGGGCTGATGGGCCAGCAGGTCTTCGCCGGCGAGGCCACCCGCCTGGCGTACATGACCGACGAGGCCGTGGAGGGCAAGGAGGCGTTCCTGGAGAAGCGCGCGCCGCGGTGGGACGAGTTCCCCTACTACTACTGAACCGATACCCGACGCCGGCACCGAACCGGCGCAGTCCCTCCACCGGCCCCGCACAGTCCCGTCGCCGGACCGCCACTGAACCGGTGGAGGAGTGTGAAATATGCCATACTTGCGCGGCGCCCGGTCCGGGCGTCCGACGGCCGCAGTAACGACTTTCCCATCAGGGGCCGACGGTGAATCCCGGTCACCATTCAGACCAAGATGAACACAGGGTTGCATAACACAGACAAGTCGGTGAATTCCTTCCCTCCCCCTCGAATCGCTGACCTGCAGGGAATTCGTTGGATATTCCCATAGTCTCTCAACCCCGCACCAGGATTCACCCACCGACCGCCCCCTACCTGCGAAAACCCGAAAAACTTCCCCCGACGAAGCGTGAATTTCCCCACCATTCACCCCATCCGGAAACACCCCACCCGCCACCACCCCCATCTGGTGGACACCCCTGGTATTTCCCGGCCCGGAGAGAGATTCTCCCTGTGTGACCATTGAGCTACTCATCCTCATCCTCGTGATCGGCACCGCCCTGGCGTTCGACTTCACCAATGGCTTCCACGACACCGCCAACGCCATGGCGACGTCGATCGCCACGAAGGCCCTGAAGCCGAAGACCGCTGTCGCCCTGGCCGCGATCCTCAACCTCGTCGGCGCTTTCCTGTCGGTCGAGGTGGCCAAAACCGTCGCGAGCGGAATCGTCGACCTCGACGCTTTCGACCTCAGCGTCGTCGCCGAAGCCGACAAACTCCTGATGGTGGTCTTCGCCGGACTGATCGGCGGCATCGTCTGGAACCTGGTGACCTGGCTCTTCGGCCTGCCGTCCAGCTCGTCCCACGCCCTGTTCGGCGGCCTGATCGGCGCTGCCATCGGCGCGCTGGGCGTCGCTGGTGTGGAGTGGAACGGCGTGCTCGCCAAGATCGTGCTGCCGGCCCTGGCCGCCCCGATCATCGCCGGCCTGGTCGCCAGCATCGGTACCCGCGGTGTCTACCGGTTCACCCGCAAGACCCGCGAGAATGAGCGCGACAGGTACTTCCGCGCCGGTCAGATCGGCTCGGCTTCCCTGGTCGCCCTGGCCCACGGCACCTCCGACGCCCAGAAGACGATGGGTGTCATCTTCCTCGCGCTGGTCGCCTCCGGTCACCTCGAGCAGGCCGCCAACATGCCGTTCTGGGTCACCGCGTCCTGTGCCCTCGCCATCGCCGCCGGCACCTACTCCGGTGGCTGGCGCGTGATCCGCACCCTCGGCAAGGGCCTGGTGGAGATCTCCTCCCCGCAGGGCATGGCCGCCGAGACCTCCTCGGCCGCGATCATCCTGACCTCCGCCCACTTCGGTATGGCCCTGTCCACCACCCACGTCGCCACCGGCTCGATCCTCGGCTCCGGTGTCGGACGCCCCGGCGCCGACGTGCGCTGGGGTGTCGCCGGACGCATGGCCATCGCCTGGGTCACCACCATCCCGATCGCCGCCCTGGTGTCCTTCGGCATCTGGATCATTTCGGACGCCGTGACCTCGGCGACGAACATGGCCGGCGGGGCCCTGGCCGCCTTCGCCATCCTGGTCGCCGTCGTGACCGCGATCATCATCAAGGCCCGTAAGCAGCCGGTCCACGCCGACAACGTCAACGCCGACTGGGACGAGCACGGTCTCGCCCCGGAGGCCGCCCACTCCGACTCCGCTGTGGAGTTCGCCGGCGAATCAGCCAGCCTCACCACCGAAGTTGCCGACACTGCCGAATCTGCCGGGGCTGCCGATGTCGTGACCGAGGTCGCCGACACCGCCGGCCTCGCCTTGTCCGGTGCCCCCACCGGCATGCACGACCCCGCTCACTTCGTCGACACCACCGACGCCGCCGCCGACCACCGGAAGGACCTCTAGACAATGGAACTGTTCAGCGACCTTCTCTCCGTCACCCTCGCCGGTCTCCTCCTCGGCGCCGGCCTGCCGATCCTCTTCGCCATCGGCATCAAGCTCACCGCCCCGGCCCACGCCGACGGTGCCGCTGAGGGCCAGACCTCCGGCCAGATCTCGCCGCTGCGTCGCGGTGCCGCCGGGCTGATCTTCCTGGTGATCATCCTCGCGGTGATCATCGGCCTGCTGTGGATCACCCAGGGCCGTCTGTACGAGGCCTTCGGCTGGGACCTCTTCGGCACCGGCGGAACCTCCGGCCACTAGGTCCTCAGCACACCGAACACACCGGGGCCTTCCCCCCACACCCACGGCGCGTTTCTCCGGGTCCACTTTTCGGCCACACCATGGCATGAAAAGGCGGAAAAGTGGACCCGGCGGCACAGCCGGACGCAGCGTCGCCCCACGTCGGGACCGTGCCGGACGCAGCGTCCCCCACCGCCGGTCAGTCCCGATCTCCCGGAGACGTATCATCTCGGTCGAGATCGACGATGGTGTCAGCATATGCATCACAGTGAGCGACGGATCCGCACGGAAACTCCACGCTGAACTGCATCATCTTCCGAAATGCTTGACTATCCCCACCATTGAATCTACCCTCTACTAAGTAGACAACCACTCTGGACCACTCTGAAGCACCCTGGAATCGAGGTGACCCCATGATCAACACACTGTCCAAGCTCATCAGCTGGTACCGCTCCCCACTCGACGGAGACACCAGCGGAACCGCCAGCACCGTCCTGGGCGTTCTCCCGACCCGGCCGGAGCGCAGCGACATCGTCGCCCACCTGATCCACGAAGGACACACCCCAGCCACCACCGACGATGTCCGTGCCGCCTTCGCCGTCGTCCACGACCGCGAGGCCACCGACTTCGAGGCGATCCTCGCCTTCGACTTCGTCGACAGTTTCGGCCTGCTGACCTGAGTATCCCGCGGAGTATTCTGGGCAGGGTGACGCTCGAACCCCTGCCTATCTCCCTCAGCTCGGCCAGCGTGCATGCGGCCCTGCCCGTCCTACGCGACTGCCTCGCCGGAGGCCGGGCCGTGCTGCCCATCTCCCCCGATGATGCCGGACGTCACCTCGCCGCCGTCATGGACGCCGGTGAGACCGGATGCCCCGGAACCCCCGGCACACTGGTGGCATGCACGTCCGGGTCGACCGGGACGCCGAAAGGTGCGGTGCTCACGGCAGACGCACTGACCGCCTCCGCCGAGGCCACGGCGTCTTACCTGCGTGAGCGCTACAACGTGGAGCCCGGCCCCTGGCTGCTGGCGCTGCCGCCGCACCACATCGCCGGGGTACAGGTCATCCTGCGCAGCCTGCACGCCGGGTTCGAGCCCGCCGTCCTGCCCGCCGCCGCCCGGTTCACCACCGCGGCCTTCGCCGAGGCCACGGCCCTGCTGCGGATCACCCACCAGCACGAGGACCTCTACACCTCCCTGGTGCCGACCCAGCTGCGTCGGCTGCTGGACGACGCGGACAGGGCGAACACGGCATCCGGTACGCCGGACGAAGTGGCCACCGCCGTGGCCGCAATGGACGGTATCACCGCCCTGCGGCTCTACTCCGCCATCCTCGTCGGTGGTGCGGCCTGCCCCGACGACCTCGTCGAACGGTGTACGGCAGAGGGGATCCGGATCGTCCGCACCTACGGCTCCTCCGAGACCGCCGGCGGCATGGTCTACGACGGGACACCCATCCCCGGCACCGCCGTGGAGATCGAGGACCCCGACCCCGACGGTGTCGGCCGGGTGCTGCTCAGCGGGCCAACCGTGGCGACCGGCTACCGCAACGTCGACTCCGGCGAAGCCTTCCCCGCCCCGCAGGTCTTCCGCACCAGTGATCTCGGACGCCTCGACGACGGGATGCTGAACATCCTCGGCCGCGCCGACGGGGCGATCACCAGTGGTGGGCTGAAGATCCTGCCGGAGGATGTCGAACATGCCCTCGATGCGGCCGGGTTCACCGCCTGTGTCACCGCGCTGCCCGATGAACAGTGGGGGCAGATCGTCGTCGCCGTCGTCGAAGGTGGCGGCCCGGGCGCGGATGCTCCAGCCAGGGACATCACCGACCTGGTCCGCGCCACCCTGCGGGACGCCGGGGTCGAGGCACACCTGATCCCCCGACGGGCTCTCCAGCTCGAGGAGCACGAGCACCTTCCGCTGACCGGCCCGGGAAAGCTCGACCGGCAGGCCGTGCAGCGACTGGCGGCGACTAGGCTCTAGGCCATGACTTCGTCCGAGACGACCGGGGCCGGCGACAGCACCGCCCCCCAGCCCCGCACCGCCACCGCCGCCGACTGGTTGACCGGCGCCCGCCCGCACACCTGGGCCAATGCCGCGGCCCCCGTCCTCGCCGGCACCGCCGCCGCCGTTTACGACGGGGACGCGTCCTGGTGGCGCGCCCTGCTCGCCGCCGTGGTGGCGATGGCCCTGATCATCGGTGTGAACTACGCCAACGACTACTCCGACGGAATCCGCGGCACCGACGATGACCGTACCGGTCCGTTGCGTCTCACCGGCTCCGGCCTCGTCGCCCCGGAGAAGGTGAAGTACGCCGCCTTCCTGTGCTTCGGCGTGGCCGGGGTGGCCGGCATCGTACTGTCCCTGGTGTCGGCCTGGTGGTTCATCCTGGTGGGAGCGGTATGCATCCTGGGCGCCTGGTTCTACACCGGCGGTAAGAACCCCTACGGCTACCGGGGACTGGGCGAGGTCGCGGTGTTCGTGTTCTTCGGCCTGATCGCCGTGATGGGCACCGAGTTCACCCAGTCCGGGCGGATCTCCTGGGTCGGCGCGCTGCTGGCCGTGGGTGTCGGCTCACTGTCAGCGTCGGTGAACCTGGTCAACAACCTGCGCGACATCCCCACCGACACCGAGGCCGGCAAGACCACCCTTGCGGTGATCCTGGGCGATGCGAACACCCGGAAGCTCTACGTGGGCCTGGTGTCGGTGTCGGTGCTGGTGACCGTGGCAGTGTCCGCCGCGAGCGTCGCCGCCCTGATCAGCCTGGCATCGGTGCCGCTGCTGCTCGTCGCCGCGATGCCGGTGGTGCGCGGGGCCACGGGCAAGGAGCTGATCCCGGTGCTGGGGCTGACCGGACGCGGTATGCTGATCTGGTCGGTGGCGATGCTGGTCGCGATGCTGCTGGCGTAGGCGACGCCCCGGCACCGGGGCGCCCCACGTATTCGGGCGGCACCTCGGACTGGCTGAGGCACTCCTGCCCCTCACCGAGGAGCGCGTACGGGAGTCACGGGTCTGGCTGGCATTCCTGCACTGGTCCGTCAATGACCCCGAACTCGCCGCGATCCACCACCGCTCGGCCTCCGAGCTCCGGGAAGGCCTGCGTGACGCCATCGCCGGTGCCCAACGCACCGGCGAGGTCGCCGAGGCATCCGACCCGGAACACGAGGCGCTGGCACTGATGAGCTACATCGACGGGCTCACCGTCGAGGCGGTCACCACCGGTGAGATGTACCCGCCGGCCACCGTCCGCACCCTGTTGGACGTCTACCTCGACCGACTCTTCGTCACTGCCCCCGTCGGTTCCGGCGATCCCGGGGATCCCGACGGGTCCGGGGACATCCGATGACCACGGCATTCATCGGCGTCCTCGTTGTCCTCGCGCTCGTCGACAGCACGAGCTTCGGCACGCTGCTCATCCCGATCTGGCTACTGCTGACCCCCGGCAAGCTCCGCATCAGCCGACTCGCGTCCTCCCTGGGCACCGTCGTGCTCTTCTACTTCCTGGTCGGCCTTGCTCTCGCCGCTGGCGCGGACTCCCTGGTCGAAGCACTGCGAGAACCATTGGATACCGTCCCCTCCCTGGCCTGGCGGATCATTCAACTGGTCGTCGGTATTGTGCTGATCATCCTCAGCTATGTCGCCGAGTCACGCATCCACCGTAGCCGCGCCGACGGCAAGGTCGGCAGGCTGGAGGGCTGGCGCTCCCGCGCCCTGTCGGACGCCGGGAGTGGCAGCGCAGGCTCGCTGGTGAAGCTCGCCCTTGTCGGCACCAGCATCGAGATGTTGACGATGCTGCCCTACCTCGCCGCCATCGCCATGCTCACCGCGGCCGATCTGAGCCCCCTGGAGCTCACTGCAAGTATCACCGTATACTGCCTGGTCATGGTCATCCCGGCGATCGTGCTGTGCATCGGACGGATTGCCCTCCACGAACGGGTCGACCCGACGTTGCGCAAGATCAACGACTGGTTCTCCCGCCACAGCGACAAAGCCGTCGGATGGACACTCGGCGGCATCGGCATCGGCGTTGCCGCCAACGCCGTCATCAACCTGGTCATCCTGGCCACCCAGTAAACTGCGGTGTCATGGCGGACGACGCAGGCGAGGGATCTGGCCCGACCGAACCGACACGGCGGATGGCGTCCTACGGTGTCTGTGTCCGCGACGGCGCCCTGCTCATGGTCGCCGTCACCGACCCCACCGATGCCCGGGAGACCTGGACGTTGCCCGGCGAGGGCGTCGAACCGTTGGAGGACCCGGTCGACACGGTAGTGCGCGAAATCACCGAGGAGACCGGACGCACCGGCCGGGTCGTCCGACTTCTCGGCGTGGACTCCCGGGTCATCCCGGCGCACGAGGCAGTGCGTGGTGTGCCGCACCAGAACATCGGGATCTTCTACGAGGTGCCCCTGGACGGGTCGGCCTCCGGGGCAGATCGCAAGCCACAACCCACAGCGTCCGAGCATTCCGGGACGGCCTGCGACCTGCGTGAAGAGTCCAACGGCGACTCCCGGACACCGAGCTGGATTCCCCTTGGCCAGGTCACTGACCTGCGCCGCAGCAACCTTGTGGACGTCGGACTGGACCTGCTGGCCACACGTCCCGCCAGCGGACACGCCTCCCCACCGCCGATGCCCGGTCACGGACCCCCAGCTTGTCGTAGATGTGCTGCAGGTGCGTCTTGATACTCACCTCGCCGAACTGACTCTCCTGGAGCTGCACCCCGAGCACCTGGTGGATCTCGTCCTTGTCTGTGCGCGGGTCGAGCCCCAGGACCTTCACGGTGCCCATGTCCGGGTCACGCAGCCCGGCGATGCACTCGACGGTCGAGGTCTTACCGGCACCGTTGGGACCGATGATCCCGAAGATCTCGCCGGCCGCCACGGTCAGGGAGATGTCGTCGACGGCCGGGTCAGGCTTCCCCCGGTAGCGCTTGAGGAGATGAGTGACCTCCACAGCGGGTGTTGTCGTGGTCGCAGTGTTCTTCGTCATGCATATGACGCTACGAGGCAGACACCCCTGCGCACATCGGCCAACCAGCTGCGCTGCGGTTGATTCCCGTATCCACCGATCGGTGGATACAGGGATCCGCCACTTTTAGCACCTCACGCGATTCTCACATCATGAGACCTGTAGGTCGGAGTGTTATGCTCCGCTGAACGAAAAAGGCAGAGGTGCTACGAGCGACACCCGGCAGGGCGAGTGACGCGATCAACGGCGCGAAGTCACCCCTTTCCCCTGAAAGCCCCCTAGTTCAGCCGGTCCTCCAGCTGCGCAGCCATCTGCTCCTTGTGGGCCCGGCGTCCGGCGTCCCGGATGGCGATCTGCTCGTTGACCCGCAGTCGCAGGCCCTTGAACAGGAACATCGACAGCGGGAAGGCGATGATCAGCGCCAGCAGTGCGCTCATCAGCAGCGGGAAGCTCTGGCCCATGCCCAGCAGGATAGCGACAGACTGGATCAGCACGGTCAGCACCAGGAACAGCACGACCCGGGCAAGGCCGTAGAGGAAGATGTCACGCCAGGCCTTCCCGGACAGCTTGGTGGGGGCGAGATCTTCGGAGCTGCTGGTGTTGTTCACGCTGGTGTCGTTGCTGCTGGTGTCGTTCACGCCCACCAGCTTACGACCGCCCCGGGCCGACACCCAATCCTCCGCTTTCCCACTACTTCCCCACCACGTCCGCACCGCTTCCTCGTCGCCTACCCCGCGATCCGTTGAACAGCATTCACACGCGAGAATCGACGTAGCCCCACCATGCGGCTAGCATGGAGTCTGTAGACCATATTCGACGCACGTCAACCTCCGGAGGGCAGCAACCATGGGACGACTGGTGATTCTCGTGCTCATCATCGTCACCGTCATCGTACTGTGGAAGGCTTTCGGTCCGAAGACCTGGAACAACGGCGAGGGGCCGAGCAACGGATCCGGCAACGGCCAGTTCCCCCAGCTCGGACGGCAGAAGCGCCAGCCTGTCGAGCGCAAGGGCCCGGACGACGACCCGGACTTCCTCTGGAACCTGAAGAAGGAACGCTTCAAGGCCCAGCGTGAGGAGGAACGCCGGATCGAGGAGGCCCGGGAGCGCTACGACCGGGAGACGAAGAAGGAGAAACGCGCCGGGCAGGACGCCCCCTCCGCGAAGGATGAGGGGGAGCCGGCCACCGGGGAGAGCAACACCGACAAGTCCAACGACAACCGTGGTGAAGGACGCACCGACGGCCACGGGGACGGTCGAAACGACGGCCAGTCCGAGGGACGCGGCGAAGGCGCCGCCTGACCGAGACTGTCGCCACTTTCCCGTGCGGGTCCCGGGCGGATCACCGTGTGGGCGGGGTGACGCTCCGGGCCCGGTCGAAGCCCTCCCAGGCCACCGAGGCCGGGGTGTGTCCGGTGCGCAGGTGGTCGAGCAGCAGGAACACCGCATCCCACCGGGCGTAGGTCCACGCCCGCTCCAGGAGATCACCAACCAGATCACCAGCCAGCTCTGCCACCCGGCGCGGCAACGCCGGGTCCAGGGCGAAGAGGTGGGCGTAGTCCAGGGCGGGGTCCCCGATGTTCATGTCGGAGAAGTCGATCACCCCGAGACTGGCACCGTCCCACAGCAGGTGCGAGTCGTAGAGGTCCGAGTGGATCAGCCGTCCGTCTGAGGCCGACAACTGCGAGGACAGCAGCACCTCGACGTCCTGCACAATCGACTCCACGATCCCCAGGTCTGCCGCAGCGATCCGGCCCGGCAGCAGTTCGGACGCCCGGGACCTCACCAGCGCAGCTTTCGCCGGCAGCGCCCGCGGCGAAGTGGTGTTCACCCTTCCCTCCGCCGACCACCAGGACACCACGTTGCTGACCGGCGGGGACATCACGTCCACCCCGTGCAACAGTCGCATCAGTCCGGCGACCTGCCTGGTCACCGTGTCTTGACGGCCGGCGCCCAAGGTCGAGTAGACCTGTGCGTCCAGCGGTTCACCGGCGATATGGCCCTGCAGGGTCACCGAGCCGTCGGCGGTGGTCAGCGCAGGGACGGGCAGCCGTACGGAAGGGACGTCCTGTACCGGGGCGACGTCCGATGACATCACCTGGCCAGCCAGCAGCTCCAGCACCTCGGCCTCGACCGGGGCCTGGTCGCGGTAGGCGTCCGTGCGGGGCAGCCGCGCGACGAGATCAGCACCGGCATCAGCACCATCGTGCAGCACCACGACCTCGTGGTCCATGCCCTGCGGCGGTACCGACACCGATGACCAGCTCAGCGAAGGGAAGCCGGCCCGCACCCGGGCGATCACTGCGTCCGCACCACCGCCCTCGTCGGCGCCACTGCCCCCGTCCGAACCACCCATGTGCCCGGAACTCACCGGTCCCGACCGCGACGCAGCAGCAGGCGCAGGTAGTCCGCGTAGTCAGCCTTGCCCAGCTGCTCAGCACGGGCGACAAGGGCACGATCATCGATGAAGCCCATCCGCCAGGCGACCTCCTCCGGGCAGCCGATCTTCAACCCCTGGCGCTGCTCGATGGTGCGCACGAAATCGCCCGCGGCCATGAGGTTGTCCACCGTGCCGGTGTCCAGCCAGGCGGTACCGCGCGGCAGGATCTCCACCTGCAGGTCCCCACGCTCCAGGTAGGCCCGGTTGACGTCGGTGATCTCCAGTTCGCCACGCTCCGACGGTTCCAGCGATTGGGCGATGTCGACGACGTCCGGGGCGTAGAAGTACAGCCCCGGCACCGCGAAGTTGGACGCCGGATCGTCCGGCTTCTCCTCCAGCGAGGTCGCCGTCCCGTCGGCGTCGAAGTCCACGACCCCGTAGGCGGTCGGGTCGGCGACCCAGTAGGCGAAGATCGCCCCACCGGTGACGTCCCGGAAGCGGCGCAGCTGGGAGCCCAGGCCGGCACCGTAGAAGATATTGTCGCCGAGCACCAGGGCGACCGGCTCATCCCCGATGAAGTCGGCGCCGAGGATGAAGGCCTCGGCCAGGCCGTTCGGGGCGTCCTGCACGGCGTACTCGATGGAGACACCGAACTGGGAACCGTCGCCGAGCAGGCGTCGGAACTGGTCATTGTCCTCCGGCGTGGTGATCACCAGGATCTCCTGGATACCGGCGAGCATCAGCGTGGTCAGCGGGTAGTAGATCATCGGCTTGTCGTAGACCGGCACGAGCTGCTTCGACACCCCGAGGGTGATCGGGCGCAGCCTGGAGCCGGTTCCGCCGGCGAGGATGATGCCACGCATCAGTCGTCCGCTTCCTGCTGGACGGCCTCCCAGGTCAGCCGCAGCTCCTTCTCCCAGCCGAGGCATTCGTCATAGGACGGCAGGGCCCGGCCGGACGCTTCGAACTCGGCGACGGTGGGCGCGTCACGGTCCTTGTCCGACAGGACGAGGTCACCCATGGGCAGGCCATGG
The DNA here is from genome assembly GCA_019120175.1 of Candidatus Corynebacterium faecigallinarum. Lineage (GTDB taxonomy): Bacteria > Actinomycetota > Actinomycetes > Mycobacteriales > Mycobacteriaceae > Corynebacterium > Corynebacterium faecigallinarum. The sequence goes on along the minus strand of DWVP01000001.1, from coordinate 256,067 downwards.
GCGCCCCAGTCAATGCCAAGAGCGGGGTCGAGCGGGTTGATGCCATGTTCCACGGAAGGGTTGTAACCCTCAGACATCAGATAGTTCAACGAGGCCGGGCCGCCACCGACGGGAATGCCCGGCGCGTGGCCGACACCGACCGGCACGTACAGTCCCCTGCGGTTCTCCTCGGACAGCTCCACCACGATGTGCTTCATGAAGGTCGGTGAGCCGCGCCGCAGGTCGACCAGGACATCGACGATACGTCCGGCGACGCAGGTGACGTACTTGGCCTGGCCCGGGGGAACGTCGGCGAAGTGCACTCCCCGGATCACGCCCTCCTTCGAGGTCGACAGGTTCGCCTGCGGGATATCCAGCGGGTAGCCGAGCTTGTCGGCAACCACGTCCGCCTTGAACCACTCGTGGAAGGTGCCCCGGTCGTCCGGGAAGATCTTCGGGGTGGCGACCCAGGCACCCGGGATCGCGAGGTCGGTGATCTCAGTCATGCGCACCATCCTATCGTCGCCATTGTCGCCGCGGCCGGACGCCAGGCGGCCGGACTGCACCAGCACTGCCTTGAATCAATATGTTTCTGGCAGTAAAATTTCTCGGATGAGAAAACGACCATTCGGGAAGCTCCTCGCGCGAGCCGCCACCATGGCCAAGCCACTGGCACCGGCGCTCAGGGGATTCACGACGCCGCTGACTCCCACCGACTACGCCACCCTCTTCGACCCGCTGCGGGGACGAGAGATCCGGGGGCGGATCACCTCGGTCGAACAGCACGGGCCCTTCACCACCCTGACCATCGAACCCGGCCCCGGCATGGTCGGTACCTTCCAGGCAGGGCAGTTCATCGGCCTCGGCCTGCAGATCGACGGCCGCTGGCGCTGGCGCTGCTACTCACTGACCAACCCGCCGGTGCGCAAGCCGCGCAGCCTGACGGTCAGCGTGAAGCCGGTGCCCGGCGGCGAGGTCTCCGGGCACGTCGCCAGCCATGCGGTCGCCGGTCAGATCATCCGGCTCTCCGCCCCCGGCGGCGACTTCCACCTGACCTCCCCGGTACCCGACAAGCTGTTGTTCATCACCGCAGGCGCCGGCATCACCCCGGTGATGTCGATGCTGCGGTGGCTGCACCAGGAGCACCCGGGCACGACCATGCCCGACGTCGTCCACATCCACAGCGAGCGTGGCCCCACTCCCCCGGACCCGTTCGCCGCCGAGTTGGACGCACTGGCCGAGGAGTCGCCGTCCTACCGGTTGATCCGCTGGGATTCCACGGAGTCCGGACGCCTCAGCGGCCAGAACGTGCAGTCATCGGTGCCGGACTGGGAGACCCGCGAACGCTACGCCTGCGGCCCTGTGCCGCTGCTCGACAACCTCATCGAGGCGATGCCGGGCACCCGCACCGAACAGTTCCACAACCAGGGTGCCGGCGCCGGCACCGGTGAGATCAACCCCGAGGACCTCGGCGGCGAGATCGAGTTCGGCGGGACCGGTGTCACCACCACCTCGTCCGGATCCACCACCATCCTCGAGGCCGCCGAGGCCTGCGGGGTCAACCTGGTCCACGGCTGCCGCATGGGCATCTGCCGGACATGTGTCACCCCCATCACCGACGGCATCGCCGTCGACCTGCGCGACGGAGCGTCCTACGGGCCCGGCGAGCAGATCCGGACCTGCAGCTGCGTGCCTTCGGGACGCCTGCACATCGCCAACAGTTGATTAAGAAACGGAAGAGGGAGAAGAGAACTTGGCTATCCAGGACATCAACGCCTACGCCCATCTCTCCGACGAGGACATCCGTGACATCGGAGCCCGCCTCGCCGCCATCGAGAACGAGCACCGCGACGCCCTCGGCGCCGGGGACGCCGACTACATCAAGTCCCTGATCCGCGCCCAGCGCACCCTCGACCTCATCGCACGGATCGCCACCGCGTCGTCCTCCACCGTCACCGTGCCTGCCGGCATGATGTTGGCGATGGCGAAGATCCTCGAGAACCTCGAGATCGGCCACAACGTGATGCACGGCCAGTGGGACTGGATGAACGACCCGGAGATCCACTCCTCCACCTGGGAGTGGGACAACACCGGCCCGTCGTCGGGGTGGAAGCACTCGCACAACGTGGTGCACCACACCTACACGAACATCATCGGCATGGACAACGACATCGGCTACGGCGTGCTGCGGGTGACCCGCGACCGCACGTGGACCCCGATGGCCATCTTCCAGCCGCTGATCAACATCGTGCTGGCCAGCCTCTTCGAGGTCGCCGTCGGATTCTACGATGTGGATCTGGGACGCTACTTCACCGGACGCCAGACCTGGGAGGAGACCAAGCCGCGTCTGATGGACACGGTGAAGAAGGTCGGACGCCAGGTCGGCAAGGACTACGTCCTGTTCCCGGCGGTCGCCGCAGTGGTCGGCTACCTGCTGCCCGGCAGGGGCGCGAACCGGACCAGCCGTGCCGGCCGGGCACTCGAGGCGAAGAAGCGGGCGAAGGCCGCGGTGAAGACCGCGGTGATCGGCAACATCGCCCGCAACGTATGGGCCTATGCGGTGATCTTCTGCGGACACTTCCCCGACGACGTCGAGACCTTCACCAAGCGCACCCTGGAGGAGGAGACCCGCGACGAGTGGTACCTGCGGCAGATGCTGGGCTCGGCGAACTTCCGGGGCGGTACCGTGTTGTCGATCATGTCCGGCAACCTGAACCACCAGATCGAGCACCACCTGTTCCCCGACATGCCGTCGAACCACCTCTCGGCGATCAGTACCGAGGTCGAGAAGATCGCCGCCGAGTACGGTCTGCCGTACAACACCGACAGTTTCCCCAAGCAGTTGATGCAGGTGCAGCGCACACTGCTGAAGCTGTCACTGCCGAACAACATGCTGCGGGCGGATGCCTCGAACGCCCCGGAGGTTCGCTCGGACGCGGCGTTCACCACGAACCCGGAGATCGCCGAGGCGACCGGGCCCCGGCAGCTACGCAAGGGCCTGGCCCTGCTGAAGAAGGCCCGGCCGCGGTTCCTGGCGTAATTCTGGGCCTGATTCTGGGCCTGATTCTGGGCGTGACCCGCTAGTACCAGTAGATTCCGTCAGCGTTCTCGGCCTCGTCCTCATCGAGATCGACGTCGAACTGGAACTCGAGGCCGGTCGGGGTGACACCGGCCCCGTCATTGGTCTGGTAGCTCAGCACCGCACCCTGGTAGAGGACCTCCTCCTCGAGATCGTCGATTGCTTCAGGAAGCAGATCGGATTGGTCGATGTCGCAGTCCTCCGGCACTGCCCCCTCGACCACATTGGCCGGATTGCCGTCCTCATCGACGGCGCGGAGCTCTGGGGGTTGGAGGTCCTGGTCCTCCTCATCTGCAGTACCTGCCGACTCTGATGAGTCGTCCAGGCCCAGAAACTCCAGTTCATAGGTGATGCAGACGAACTTCTCGACCTCGCCGGCGTGCGCCCCAACCTCGATGTGGTCACTGTCCAGATCGGTCAGTTCCTGGGCAGTGACCTTCCAGTACTGTTTCGGCGAGGCCGCTGCAGAGTTGTCGCCATCACCGGAGTCCTCGGCAGGACGCTGGGTGACGACGTACGCCGACTGGCCGAGCGACAATTCCCTCCCCAGCTGGGTGGGGTCGAAGTCCTCCGGCGCCCCCGTCAGGTCAATGTCCTCGATGGAGACCGAGTCGTCGTCATCGAAGTCCAGGAGATCGGAGCCCGAGGAGCCGCCGTCGCTGGAGTCTCCCTCGCCGTCGTCACCACTTCCGGCGTCCGCACCGTTCGCGGTGTCTGTGGAGACCGCGCCGCTGATCTCTTCCATGGAGCAGGCGGTCAACGCCAGGGCGGGAACGGTGATTCCGGCGATGAGCGCGCGACGAAGCATCCTGAAGTCGGTCATGGAACCGAAGTCTAGCCCTGTGTCGTCTCAGACTTCAGTGCGAAACCTGAGACTCTTGAACCCGTACCGGGATTGTTGCCGACTAGTTCCAGTAGATGCTGTCGGCGTTCTCCAGGTCCTCGAGGTCAGCCTCAAAGCGGAACTCGAGACCGGTCGGGGTGATTCCGGAGCCGTCATTGGTCTCGTAGCTCAGCGCGGCATCCTTGTAGACCTTGCCCTCCTGCAGCTCGTCCTGCCCACTGGGGAGCTCGTCGGAGGAGTGGATCCCGCAGTCGGCCCCACTGGACATGAGGATCGTGTTGGCACCGTTACCGTTGTCGTCGACCGCACGCATGTACGGTTCCTTGACGATATGGGAGGTCTCCGGGTTGGACCCGTCACTGGCACCGAGGAACTCGATGTCGTAGTTGACGCAGAGGAACTTCTCGACTTCGTCAGCGTCGGAAGAAAGTTCAATGTCCTCCTTCGGGACATCGGTGATCTCCTGGGCGGTGACCTTCCAGTACTGGATCGGGTAGGTCTCGTCGTCATCCTCACCGCTACCACGCTGAGTGACCACGTAGGCGTCGTCGCCAAGGCTCAGCTTCGAGCCCGGAGCGGTGAGCTCGAAGTCATCCGGGGCTCCTTCCAGTTCGACATCCGAGGCAGAACCGGAGTCCTCGCCGTCGCTGTCGCTGCTGTCGCTGCCGTTCGAGGAGTCGGACGAGCTGGAGTCCGAGTCGGAGTCATCAGAAGAGCAGGCGGTGAGGGCGAGTGCCGGGACAGCAAGTCCGGCAATGAGGGCGAGGCGGAGCTTCTTGAAATCAGTCATGGAATCTGACTATAGAGCTCGGGAACTCAGCGCATACATCATACTCTGAAATTCCCTGGACAGATTCCAATCAGCGCCACTGCACGATCCCGCCGTGCAACGGGTCCAGGTCGGCCCCCTGCGCCTGGAACTCGAAGCAGATCCCTGTGGTCCCCACCCCGCATCCCGGACGAACCCGGTGACGACGGTCCCGCGGTACGTGGCACCCTCGACCAGCTCCTCCACGTGCAAGGCCACCTCGGCGGGACCCGGAATTCCCTCCCCCAAGCTGGCCCCCATGCCCCCAGGGTGCCCTCACGCCTCCGGGTCGAGGATCTCCTCGGTCTGCCGGTAGGCCTCCTCGGCACTCTTGCGGCTGACCTCCCACCAGTCGCGGTTGTCCCGGTACCACTGGACCGTGGCAGCCAGCCCCTCGGAGAAGTCGGTGTAGTGCGGCGTCCACCCCAGGGACTCCATCGACGACGGGTCGATCGCATAGCGCAGATCATGCCCCGGACGATCGGTGACGTGCACGAACTCCGAGGAATCCCGGCCGAAGACCGCCAACAGCTCGTGGATGCACTCCAGGTTCGACTTCTCGCCGTCAGCACCGATCAGGTAGGTCTGACCGGAGACACCCTCCTCCAGGATCCGCCAGACCGCGGAGTTGTGGTCGTCAACGTGGATCCAGTCCCGGACGTTCTCCCCGGTGCCGTACAAGCGCGGGGCCTCCCCGTCGAGCAACCCGGTGATCTGACGCGGCAGGAACTTCTCCGGGTGCTGACGCGGGCCGTAATTGTTCGAGCAGTTCGAGATCGTCGCGCTGAGCCCGTGACTGCGCACGAAGCCGCGCACCAGGTGGTCGGCGGACGCCTTCGACGCCGAGTACACCGACGACGGGGTGTACGGGGTGTCCACGGTGAACCGGTCCTCGGCCCCCGGCTCCCCAGAACCACGCAGCGGCAGGTCACCGAAGACCTCGTCGGTGGAGACGTGGTGCAGGTGCACCCCGTGTCGGACGCACGCCTCGGCCAGCACCGCGGTGCCCTCGACGTTGGTGCGCACGAAGCGCAGCGGGTCACGCAGGGCGTTGTCGTTGTGACTCTCCGCGGCGAAGTGGACCACCGCCGCCGTACCGTCGCCGACCGAACCATCAATTTCCCCGGCAGACGTGTCGGCAGCCAGCGCACCAATCAGCTCATCCACCAGCGCAGCATCGCAGATGTCGCCCTCGACGACCTCCACACCGCCGCTACCGGCACCAACGCCACCACTCGCGGCACCACTCGAAGCACCATCGGGGCCGTCCAGCCCCGCGAGGTTCGCCGGGTTCGCCGCATAGGTCATGGCGTCCAACACCGTCACCGCCGTCTCCGGGTACTCCTCCCGGGTGGTGTGCACGAAGTTGGAGCCGATGAAACCGGCCCCACCGGTCACCAGCAGGCGGGTGATCCGGCGGGGCCGGTCGAGAGCGGGACGCATCAGTTCAGTCCGGTCGGTTCAGTCCGGTCAGTTCAGCCCGGCGTAGGAGTGCAGGCCGGAAACCACGATATTGATGAAGAAGAGGTTGAACACCATGGTCACGAAGGCCACGACGTTGATCCACGCCGCCGGTTTGCCACGCATGCCCGGGGTCGCGCGGGCGTGCAGGTAGGCCGCGTACAGCAGCCAGGTGATCAGCGAGACGGTCTCCTTGGGGTCCCATCCCCAGAAGCGACCCCAGGCGAAGTGCGCCCAGATGGCGCCGAGGATCACGCCGAGACCGAAGATCGGCAGGGTCCAGATCGCGGTGCGGTAGGCCAGGGCGTCCAACTTGGAGGCGTCCGGCAGCGGCGTGGCGATCGCGCCGAAGAAACCCTTCTCCTTGCCCTTCGGCTGGGAACGGCGGAAGAGGTACATGAGCGAGGCGACACCGGAGACCAGGCCGATCGAACCGCCGATGGAGACGGTGGAGACGTGGATCCAGTACCAGTAGGAGTTCAGCGACGGGACCAGCGGCTGAACATCGGAGTACAACTCGGTGCCAGCGTAGAACATCATCATCATGTTCGGGACCAGAAGCCACGGCCACACCACCCGCATCGACGGACGACGCAGCAACACACATGCCACCAACATCGACACACCCGTGATCACGGAGACGTACTCGAAGAGGTTGCCCCACGGGAAACGCTCGGCGGCGATACCGCGGGTGACCAGGAACAGGAAGTGCACCGCGACACCGAGCCACACGACCATCTGGGCCATGCCACCCCACTGGTCGGTGCGACGGAACTTCTTGCGCAGGGTCTCCACCTGGAAGTTCTTCGGCAGATCCTCCTCGCTCATCGAGCCGGTGGCGATACCGGAGACGTCGTGGCTGCCGTCGTCGGCGGCGTCCTTCTCGTCAATGTCGATGGTGTCGCCGGTGTCCACGGTGTCGGACGCACCAGCTGCCCCGGCACCGGCACCGACGGAGACCTTCGAGGCAGTGTCGGCCTTGGCCTTGGACTCCCCGAGGATGCGGGCCCGTTCACGACGGGCATCGGTCGCCGAGCGCAGCATGCCGTAGTAGACCAGCGAAATCACCAGGGCGACCAGGTAGATTCCTGCAGTTGTCGCATAGGCGACGTCCGAGAAAGTCGCCAGCCCCTCGTTGCCGTTCATCCGTCGTTTCCTCCGTAAAATCGCACAGGCCGATTGCGGCCATACGGCACCCAAGAGTAGTGCCGGTCAGCAAGGTTGACCAAACTACGTGACCTAGAACTCAGCGGTCACCAGGGCGGTCATTTGGTGTCGTCGGTGTCGTTGTCGCCGTCGGCGGCATCGGACGCCGTGTCGGATTCAGGCTCCACCGCGATCTCGCCCGCAGCGATCTCCCGGTTCAGTTCCCGGTCCAACTCGGCCTCCCAGTCGTCCCACTCACCATCGTTCTGCTCGATCTCCCCGTCCAGCTCCTCGTCCTCCAGATGCAGCAGCTCCTCGGCGACGCGGTTGAACTCACGACCCCAACCGGCGGAGTCGGTTCGTGCCAGCCCGGCGATCTGAAGGGTGGTGGTGCCGTCGCCGTTGCCGGAGACGCGGACCCAGAAGCGGCGACGCTTGATCGTCAGTGAACCGACCAGGCTGATCAGCATCAACACCGCGAAGCCCAGCACCCACGTGGTGGTAGGGTCTTGGCTGACCTGGAGGTTCACGAACTCCTCGGCGCCGTCGAAGGTGATCCTGGTGCCATCGTCGAGGGTGACGGACTCACCCACCATCAGGTTGACCCGGTCGAGCTTCTGCAGCGCACCGCTGTGCAGCTGTCGGGAGTCGAGGGCGAAGATGTTCTGCCCGGCACCGGAGTCCAGGCCGGTGTCACCGCGGTAGATGTCGATCGCCACCGCCGGATCCGTCATCGCCGGGAAGGAGGACTGCAGTAGAGCATCGTTCTCACCGGAGAACTCCGCCGTCGGGGCGAACAGGCCCTGGATCGCGATCTGGTTCTGACGACGGTCGTAGAGGTCCGGGTACATGCCGGCCGGTGGGTCCATCTTGATCGCACCGGACGACAGGAAGTAGGTCAGGTCGTCCGGACGGAACTGAATGGTCTCGGTGCGGACCTCGCCGTTGGGCCACTCCACGGTGAACGTCGGGGCGTAACCGTGGCCCTGCAGGTACACCAGGTCGCCATCGACGTTGAGCGGGTGGTTCACGCGCAGCTGGGTGTGCTCCCACTCCTCGACCGGGTTCAGGGCGTCCTGCCCCTTCGCCCAGTCGATGTCGGAGGTGAAGTTCGTGGCCTGGCCGGTGGGTTCGTAGGTGGCCTCGAAGTTCTTCACGTTCACGCAGAACGGGTTCAGGGTGGTTCCGTCGAACGCCGGTCCGTTCCGGAAGCTGTCGAAGTTCGCCACCGCGGTATTACAGAACTGGGAGCTCTGCGACTCCGTGCCGGCGATCACGATGACCTGGCCTTCGTAGTAGACCAGACGTCCGATGAGGATGGTGACCAGCACACCGACCAGGGACAGGTGGAAGACCAGGTTGGACGCCTCGCGCATGTAGCCGCGCTCTGCGGAGTAGGACCACTTCCCGGCCCGGTCCTTGTCGGCTTCGGTCGCCCCGCCGGTCCACTTCTTGAAGCGTGCGGTGACGTCCTTCTGGACCTGGTCCTCCGGCAGGTCCACGGTGCCCTCGACGTAATTCGGCATCCGGGTCAGCCGCTTTGGTGCGGCCGGCGGCAGGGTGCGCAGTGCCTTGTAGTGGTCCCAGCTGCGCGGCAGGATGCAACCTATCAGCGACAGGAACAGCAGGACGTAGATCGCCGAGAACCAGGTCGTGCTGAAGACGTCGAAGAGACCCAGCTGGTCGTAGATCTCGGCGATGCGCCCGTTGTTGGCGAGGTACTCCTCCACGTTCGACTCGCTCAGCGACCGCTGCGGCAGCAGTGCACCCGGGACGGCCGCCAGTGCCAGCAGGAAGAGCAGCACCAGCGCGGTGCGCATCCTGGTCAGCCACTGCCAGGCCTTCTTCGGCAGTTTCAGGAGCCAGCGAAGCATGGGGACCTTTCCGTCAGAGTACGAGAGTAGTCAGTCAGTTGTGGATCAGTGGTGGTGGATCAGATCGGCAAGGTCGTGTCGGAGACCAGGCCCTGGCGCAGCCAGTCGATGAACAGTGCCCACTGGCCGGAGACCAGCAGGATACCGACGATGATCATCATGGCGCCGCCGATGAGCTGGATGGTGCGCGAGTGCCGCCGCAGCCAGCCCACACCGACCAGGGCCTTCGCCGAACCCAGCGCCACCAGGATGAACGGTAGGCCCAGCCCCAGGCAGTAGGCGATGATGAGGATGACGCCACGGACGGCGGTCATCCCCTCGGTACCGGCGGAGACGGAGATGATGGCCGCCAACGTCGGCCCCAGACACGGCGTCCAACCCAGGGCGAAGACCCCGCCGAGCAGCGGGGCCCCGGCCACGGTGGACCAGCGCTTCGGCGCCATGCGGGTGTCGTTCTGCAGCGGGCGGATGAATCCCATGAAGACCACACCCATCAGGATGGTGACCACGCCGCCGACCCGCATCAGGACGTCCTCGTTCAGCTTCAGTGCACTGATCGCACCGAAAACCGTGGTCGTGGCCAGCACGAATACCACGGTGAACCCGGCGACGAAGAGCAGGGCGGCACCACCGGCACGTGCCCTCTTCTTGGTGACCACCGTGCCCTGCTTGGTGTACTCGGTGTCCGCGCCGACCACGCCGGCGAGGTAGGAGACGTAGCCCGGCAGCAGCGGGATCACGCACGGGGAAGCGAAGGACACCAGTCCCGCGATCACGGCGGCAAGCAACGCCAACAGGATCGGGCCCGAGGCTGCGGCGTCGGCGAAGGTGGAACCGATGTCACTCACAGCAGTGGCTCCACAGCGGCCCAGAGATCCTTGTCGTCGACCTCACGGAGGAAGACCTTCGCCGGACGGTGCTCCTTGTCCAACACGATCGTGGTGGGGATGACCGAGGCCGGCAGGCCACCGAGGGCCATGGCGCTCATGAACGGCGGATCGTAGATCGAGGGGTAGGTCAGCCCGTTGTCAGTCTTGAAGTCGCGGGCCTTGTCGGCGACCGAGTCGCGGACATTGATGCCCAGCAGTGTGCCGCTGCCGTGCTCGTCCAGCTTCTCCTGGACGCGCTGCAGGTCATCGGCCTCGCTGCGGCACGGGCCACACCACTGACCCCAGGCGTTGAGGACGACGACCTCGCCCTCGAAGTCAGACAGGGAGATGGTGGTGCCCGGTTCCATGAGGGAGTCGCCGGAGATGTCACCGACCGGCTGACGATCATCCTCGTCATAGGAGATCTCGGTCTGCCCACCCGGGGAGACGAACTCGAAGGAACCGCCGGTGGCGACGGCGTCGGTACCGGCGGTGTTGTCCTCGCTGCAGGCGGCCAGCCCCACAGCCAGGGACGCAGCCATAAGCGCCGCGGCCACCGAACGGGTGGTGCGGCCTGCGCGGGAGGCCGGGCGTCGTGAGTCGGACCGTCGTGTCGCTACCCTCACCGGAGTCACCTTTCTCTCTGGTCTCTCTGGTTCCCTCAGAGCGCCTGGGCCGGCTCGGAGTAGAGTACGTCGACCAGGCGGGAGTCGTCGTCACCCTCGAAGACGAGGGAGGTCACCGACGCCAGCTCACAACGACGGCGGGCCGGGTTGTGCCGCAAGGGCAGGCCGGCGGAGTCACGCTGTATGGTCACGATCGGTAGCTGGTGGGTGACGCACACCGCTTCACCACCGAGCGCACCCTGCCGGGCGGTGTCCACGGCACGCCACATGCGGTCGAGGATCGAGCTGTACGGCTCGCCCCAGCTCGGGGTGGCCGGGCTTTTCAGCATCGGCCACCGCTTCGGGTTCCACAGTGCCGAACGCACACCCTTGATGTGCAGTCCCTCCAGGTCATTGCCTGCTTCCAGCAGGTCCTCGTCCACTCCCGGGGTGACGCCGAGGGCGTCAGCAAGCGGGGCGACGGTCTCGCGGGCCCGCTCCAGCGGGGACGAGACGATGTAGGAGATGTCGTGGTCGGCCAGGTCTTGCGCGACCGCAGCGGCCATCTGCCGTCCGCGGACACTGAGGTGCCAGTCGGGAAGGCGGCCGTAAAGGATGCGGTCGGGGTTGTGGACCTCCCCGTGCCGGACGAGGTGGACGATCGTTGTCATGGGTTCACACCCTACCGCCCCTGCTGCTGAGGTCATAAGCGAACGGCATGGTCGGTGAGCTGTGACACACTGACGGTGAACGACATACACTTCGATTAATTCCCGGATGTACCCACTGCTGTTAGGCTAACCACATGACTAACCATTCGTCGGTCCGGGCCTTCCCCCACCGCATCCTCACCCTGCTGGCCCTGCTCGCAGCGTCCTGCCTGATCCTGCTCGGTGTCGCCGCCTGCGGCGACTCCACCGACGACAGTGCCGATGGTGGCGGTGACGGCGGCGACACCATCACCATCAGCCACGCACTCGGCGAGGCCGAGATCACCGGCACGCCCGAACGGGTCGTTGCGCTGGGACAGGGGTCCGCGGAGACCGCCATCGCACTCGGTGTCACCCCGGTCGGCACCGAACGCTATGACTGGGGTGCCGATGAGACCGGCCACCTGCCGTGGATCCGTGAGGCTGTGGAGGAATCCGGCGACGAGCTGCCCGAGCTGATCGCCGGTGGTGAGAAGGTCTCCGCCGAGGAGATCGCCGCACTGGACCCCGACCTCGTGCTCGCCCCCTGGTCCGGGCTCACCCAGGACCAGTACGACCAGATCAGCGAGATCGCCCCGACCATCGCCTACCCCGAGGCCGCGTGGACCATCGAATGGGAGGACCAGGTGAACACCATCGCCGAGGCGCTGCGGCAGGAGGAGCGCGGCCCGGAGTTGATCGAGGAGATCGAGGACCAGTTCGCCACCGTCCGTGACGAGCACCCCGAGTTCGCCGACCATGACTTCGCGTTCATCTACAACCAGGGCCCCGGCGAGAACATGGGGGTGTTCATGCCGGACGAGCAGCGTGCCGCTGTGGTGCGCGCCATGGGGTTCCCGGTCGCCCCGGTCGTCGAGGAACTCCGCGAGTTCGAGGTCGTGGGCACCGACTCCGCACAGATCAGTCTGGAGGAGGCGACCCGTTTCAACGACGTGGACCTGATCTTCACCTTCTACTCCGACGACAGCAACCGCGTGGAAATGCACGCGCACCCGGTGTACGGCTCGATCAGCGCCATCGAACGTGGGGCCGAGGTCGCGCCGACCGACCAGTCGCTGGTCACCGGCTCGTCGATGATCAACCCGCTGACCGTGCCCTGGTTGCTGGAGCACTACCTCCCGCTGATCGAGGACGCGCTGGAGAACACCGGGGGCGCGGGGGATGCTACGGACACTGCGGACACTGCGGACACTGCGGACACCGAGTAAAGCACCAAGGCAACACTCTTACTCCCGCTCCCTGTTGGTCTGAGGGGGTCAAAACCACCCGGGAGCGGGAGTGAGAGTGCAAGTGCCACGGCCGAGCGCGCGGGGCAGGTCAGGGGCGCGCGGCGGCGGCAGCCTTCGCGGCCGGCACCAGGGCGGTCTCGATCTGCTCGAAGTCGGCGTCGGTCAGCGCAGTGGAGACGAACCAGGTCTCGAAGACACTCGGCGGTGCGAAGACCCCGTTGTCCAGCAGTGCGTGGAAGAACGGCGCGTAGCGGAAGGTGTCCGCGGCCTCCATGTCGTCGAAGTTGCGGCCCTGGCCCTCTGCGAACCGGATCGACAGCATCGTCGTCGCCCGCTGCATGTGGTGGACCACGCCCTCACGGGTCAGCGCCTCACTGATCAGTGAGCTCAGCCGGTCGGCATTGGCCTGCAGGGTGGCGTAGGTCGACTCGTCCGCCAACTGCAGTGACGCCAGGCCCGAGGCGGTGGCCACCGGGTTACCCGACAGGGTTCCGGCCTGGTAGATGGGGCCGGACGGGGCGAGCATGTCCATGATCTCGGCACGTCCGCCGAACGCCGCGGCCGGCATGCCACCGGAGACGACCTTGCCGAAGGTGGTGAGGTCACCGGCGACACCGTCCACCCCGAACCAGCCGGAGCGCGAGGTGCGGAAGCCTGTCATGACCTCGTCGAGGATCAGCAGGGCGCCGTCGGCATGGGCGATCTCCTTGAGTGCGGCGTTGAAGCCCTCGTCCGGGTGGACCGTACCCATGTTGCCGGCGCTGGCCTCGGCGATGACCGCGGCGATCTCCCCGGGGTTGTCGGCGAAGGCCTGACGGACGGCATCCAGGTCGTTGTAGTCCACCACGATGGTCTCGGAGGCGGCGGAGGCGGTGATGCCCGGGGAATCGGGCAGTCCCAGCGTCGCCACACCGGAACCGGCGGCGACCAGCAGGGAGTCGACGTGACCGTGGTAGCAGCCGTTGAACTTCAGGATCTTGTCGCGGCCGGTGTAGCCGCGGGCCAGGCGCACCGCGGACATGGTCGCCTCGGTGCCGGAGTTGACCAGGCGGACCTTCTCCACGCTGGTGCGGTCGATGATCTCCTGGGCCAGGCGGGTCTCGGCCAGCGTCGGTGCACCGAAGGACAGACCCTTGGACGCCGCCTCCTGCACCGCGGCGACGACCTCGGGGTGGGCGTTACCGTGCAGCATCGGCCCCCAGGAGCAGACCAGGTCGACGTAGTCGTTGCCGTCGATGTCGGTGAGTCGCGACCCGGCGGCGGAGGCGATGAACGGGGCCACCCCGCCGACGGAGCCGAAGGCGCGGACCGGGGAGTTCACCCCGCCGGGCGTGACCTGTACGGCCGAGCCCATCGCTGCCTCGCTGTTGACCAGGTTACTCATCTACTGCTCTCCCGTTCACGTGCGCTTGTGTGTACTGACCCCAGCATAACGGGGTCGTCCGACCATGCCCCCGGTCGCGGTGTAGTCGCGGTGGCCGATACGTGCTGAACGCCACTCGACCAGCAGTGACGACCCGAGCATCAGGGCCGTACCGAGTAGCGGGTTGAGCACGCCGGTCACCGCGAGGACCAAGGCCGCGATGTTGTAGCCCCAGGCGAAGAGCAGGTTGCCGTTCACCGTGGAACGCACGTGGCGGGCCAGGTTGAGTGCCTCGGGAATCGCGGAGATGTCCTCGCGGACCAGCACGATATCGGTGTCCCCGGCACCGGCACCGCTGGTGCGTCCCACCGACGGCGGGTCCAGGTGGTCGGCCGCACCCATGAGGATGCCGATATCCGCGACGGCGAGGCAGTCCGCCACGTCCCGGTCCCCCACCATCGCCACCGTCGCCCCGTGGGAGTGCACCCGACGCACCGTCGCCGCCTTACGGTTCGGGGCGATGCCGGCCAGCACCGTTGAGATGCCGACCGAATCAGCCATCCGCCGGGCGACCCGGTAGGTGTCGCGGGACATCATGAACGTCTCCACCCCGGCGGTTTCCAGGGCATCGACGGCACTCGACGCATCCGGTGCGAACGTGTCGGCCAGGGTGATGACACCGCGGTCCTGCCCCTTCCAACTGACCACCAGTGGAGTCCCGCCGCTGAGCGCGGCATTGACCAGCATCGGGTTCGTCAGTTCCGAGAGATCCCGGGGTCGCCACAGACTCGCCAGCACCTGGCGGGCCGGTGTGCCGTCCGGTCCCGGCAGATCGATCGTCGCCGAGAACACGCCGCGCTCATCGACCTCCACCTGCCCGGCCTCCAGCCAGTGCGGCACCTCCGGCCCGCCGGCGCCGCTGTCACGGGACTCGCGGTCGGCACGGACGATCGCCCGGGCCACCCGGTGGGTGCTCTCCAGGCTCAGCGCACCGGCCACTCGCAGCACCAGCTCCGGGTTCTCGCCAGACGCCGCGGTGACCCCGATGACCGACATCGGGCCGGTACTGAGTGTTCCTGAGCGATTGAAGATGATCGCGTCGATCGCGGCGAGCTGGTGAATGGTATCGGCATTGCGTAGCAGTGTGCCGCCGGCGGCCGCGCGGGCCAGGCCGATGCGCAACGACAGGGTGGTGGACACCGCCAACGCCACCGGGGCCACCGCCACCAACACGGTCAGCGCAGTCGCCACAGCCGCGTCCGCACTGTCGCGCACGGCGAACCAGCCCAACCCGGCGACGACGGCGATGACCACACCCCACGGCACCAGCAGGCTGGCGGTGCGGGTCGCCAGCTGGTCGAGGCGGTTCTCGTCCTGTTCCGCCGCGGCGATCCACCGGCGCACCGCGGCGATCCGGGTGCGTGATCCGGTGCGGCTGACCCGCACCTTCAAGGGTTCGGACGTCGCGTCGCCAAGGTGGCGGGCACCGGCGAAGACCTGCGATCCGACGGTGACGGCCCCCTGAACCTGCCCGCCATCCTGACGGTCGGTCGGTGCGCCACCGAAGGGGCCGTTGTCCAGCTCGGCCCGCCCGCCGATGACCTCGCCGTCAGCGGGAATGGATTCCCCACCGTGGACCAGGACGTCGTCGCCGACACAGATCTGCGACGGGGTGATCGTGAACTTCGCCGGACGCCCCTGCCGGTCGCGCCGCACCACCGTCACCGTGTCGTCACCCGATGCTCCCGTAGTTCCAGGCACGCCGGACGCTCCGGACGCCCCGGGTGGCAGGACGATGTTCAGCGCCAACATGGAGCGCAACCGGGAACGCCTCGACGCCAGGCGTCCGAACAACAGCAGCACGGTGCAGCCGCAGGCGACATCGAGGAACAGAGCCTCTGCGTCGTATCCCCAGGCGGTGAGGACGCTGCCCGCCCGCCAGCCCGGGTCCCCGGCAGGCCCCGTGAACAGCACGAACGCCGAGTAGAGGTAGGCCAGGATGATGGCTGTCGACGACGCGGCGTCCAAGGCGGGTAGACCGCGACGCAGCCCGGCGATCATCGCCCGGTGGAACGGCCAGGCGCACCACGTCACCACCGGCAACGCTAGTGCCAGGCAGACCCACTGCCAGTAGTCGAACTGCCACGGGGTGAGGATCTGCAGCAGGACCACCGGAAGCCCCAGGACGGCGGCGACCAGCAGCCGGGCACCGGTGATCAGCTCCCGGGCGGTGTGCAGCACCTCGGTGGTCTCCTGCCCGCCGGACAGCCAAGCGCCCCGCGTGCCGGTGGTGCCGGCGCCGGTGGAATGTGCCCTGCCGGGCGGGTGTCCTGTGCCGCTGCCGGCACCGTGACCGGTGGTCTCCCGAGACTGGCGTTGCCGCTCCTCGCGACGTCGCCGGTTCTCCGAGATATGCCTTCTCCCCGGGGCGGTGAGACGTTCGGAACGGCGGCGCAGCGAGGCCGCGGTCAGCCAGGACTCGACCCCGTACTCGTGGAACACCCCACGCAGAATGTCGGGGTTCAGCGACTCCGGTGCCGTCACCCACGCCATCGCCGTGGAGTACACCACCCGCGCCTGCACCCCGGGCAGGGTGTTCAACGCGGACTCGATCTCCCCGGCGCGGACCGCGGAGGTCAGGCCGTCGAGGTGGAAGGTGAAGGACGTCAACTGTGCCCCGGGGCGGCGGGTGGTGCGGACGGTGGGGTGCAGGACGTCCGCAGTGTCCGCAGTGTCTGCAGAGTCCGCAGTGTCTTCTATGTCCAGGCCCGCAGCATGGGCAGCAGCCCGGGCCGCGGTGATCGCGCGGGTGACGGCATCAGAGGTGTCGGAGCTGGTGTCGGCCATGTTTCAGCGTTCCAGCTCACCCGGACTGCCGCCGAAGAAGGTACGCACCGTCGGCCGGTACATCGCCAACGCGGCCAAGGCCATCACCAGGGCGATCAGCGCATGTTCCAGGCCACCGATGCCCATCACCCACGCCAGCACGGTGAACACCATGGTGATCGAGATGACCACCATCAACCAGCGGCGGCGTTTCCCGTCCCCCTTCAACAACGCCGGGAGCAGCAGGGCGATCAGCAGCGCACCGGCGATCTGCACGGTACCGACCCACTTCATGTTGGTGGAGACGGTGTTGATGTGCGCCATCTGTTCGGCGTCATCGACGACCGGACGCTCGATGACCCACATCATCACGCCGCTGTAGAGCAGCCCGATCGAGGAGATCAGCAGCAGGACGAATGCCGTCTTCGCCGTGCCGGGGATCCCGTCGCCCGGCTGCCAGTAGTCGATTCGACGGTTCGGGTCATTCGGGTCCGAGTTGTGGGAGACCGGGAACATGGTGGGCATGGTCAGCGATCCTTCTTCCGGCGTTCCTTCTCGGCCTTCTTCTCCGCGCGCTCCTTGTCGAGCTCCTCATTGCGCTTGGCCACCTTCTCCGCGTATGCCTCGATCTCGGCCTTGTCCGGCAGACCGAACCAGTCGGCGTTGTCCGGCCGGGTCACCAGCCACAGACCCACCACGGCGATGACACCGGAGACAATGGTGCCGGCACCGATCAGCAGCACCATCGGGGTACTGCCGGTGTCCGGCGGCGAGGTGAAGACCTGCAGCAGCGCCATCAGGGCCAGGTAGATCGAACCGACGGTGAGGAAGGTACGCGAGCGGATCCCGCCGCGGGCCACCCGCGAGGTGAGGTAGGTACACACCGCCACCGCGATGAGGTTGACCAGCAGGCTAGTGATGATCGTGCCGTTAACCAGCGTCTGTTCGGTGACCCCGTCGGGCAACGAGAGAGTGTCCATCTGGGTGCGGACCTGGGCCATGACCGAGCGGGAGTCCTGCAGGGACATCACCATCTGCAGCACAGCGGTCAGGGTCTGGACCGCGGCGACGATGTACCAGGCGCGGACTCCGTCGCGGACGTTCTCGGGGGCGTCCTTCGCCGACCGTGCCAGGCCGTCAGGACGTCCCACCTTCGGCGGTGTCGGGAAACCGTCGGACGGCCGGTTCTCGCGGCGTCCTACCTCCCGGCGGTTGCCGCGCCGGTCGGCGCGGCGGCGTCCACCGGCGCGACGGCCCTGCGAGCCCTGGGGGTCCTGCGGAGTCTGCTGGTCCTGCGGGGTCTGCTGCGTCATGTGTGCTGTCTTTTCTGCGTCATGTCCCGACCAAGCTTAGCCGCGTGGCACTCACCCACGCAGCAGGCGGGCAGCCTCGGTGGCCCAGTAGGTCAGGATGACGTCCGCCCCGGCCCGTCGAATACCGGTCAGCGAGTCCAGGATCGCCGGCTCCCGGTCGATCCAGCCCTTCTCGGCGGCGGCGGAGATCATCGAGTACTCCCCCGACACCTGGTAGGCGGCGACAGGCACCGAGGAGAAGTCGGCCACCTGGCGCAGGACGTCCAGGTACGGCATCGCCGGCTTCACCATGACCATGTCCGCGCCCTCCTCGATGTCGAGCTCCACCTCGAGCAGGGACTCGCGGGCGTTGCGCGGATCCTGCTGATAGGTCTTGCGGTCGCCCTTGAGCGTGGAGCCGACGGCCTCACGGAAGGGTCCGTAGAACGCACCGGCGTACTTCGCGGAGTAGGCCAGGATGGCGACGTCCTGGAAGCCGGCGGCGTCGAGGGCCTCGCGGATCACCCGGATCTGACCGTCCATCATCCCCGAGGGGCTGACCACGTGCGCCCCGGCCTCTGCCTGGGCGACCGCCATCGCCGCGTAGAGCGGCAGGGTGGCATCGTTGTCGACGATCGTCTGACCGTAGCGGTCCTCGGTGAGCACACCGCAGTGGCCGTGGTCGGTGAACTCGTCGAGGCAGGTGTCGGCCATGACGATGAGGTCGTCGCCGAACTCCCGACGCAGTGCGGCGACACCCTTGTTGAGGATGCCGTCGGACGCCGAGGCCTGCGACCCGGTGGCGTCCTTGGTCTCGTCGGTGGGCACACCGAACAGGTCGACGGAACCGACCCCGGCGTTCAGCGCCTCTTCAGCTGCCTTGAGCAGGGAGGTTTCGGTGTGCTGCTGCACTCCCGGCATCGAGGAGATGTCGTTGGGGGCGTCGATGCCCTCACGGATGAACATCGGCAGGACGAACTGGGCGGGGTCCAGGTGGGTCTCCGCCACGAAGTTGCGCATGGTCTGGGTGGTGCGCAGCCGGCGGGGACGGCGGTACGGGGCGGTGGTGTCAGTGCTGATGCTGGTGCTGGCGGCGTTGTCGGCGGCGTTCATGGCCCCGATGGTACGCCGCTGCCGCGTCCTGTCGTACTGCCCCGCCAGGCCGGTCAGCCCGACCCCGGAGCACGAAGGTCGTAATCCATCACACCTCCGCCGTTTTCTCGGAGGAGGTAGAAACTCCCTGACCTGCAGGTCTCACGATGTGGAAATCGCGTGAGGTGTGATAAATCGCGGCAGATCGTGGGAGGACGAGGCCGGGCGCCTACTGCTCGGGGTTGACCCGGCGCCGGCGGCGACGCTTGCGCGGCGGCGGCAACTGACCGGCTGCGCGCAGCTCGGCGACGTGGTTCGCCAGGGCGTCCACCAGCTCCGGGACGCCGGCAACCTCGGGCATCACGTCGACCCGCAGGCCGTGCTCCCGGGCGGTCTGGGCGGCCATCGGCCCGATACAGGCGATGATCGTGCGGGTGTGCGGCTTACCGGCGATGCCGACCAGGTTCTTCACCGTCGACGAGGAGGTGAAGCACACCGCGTCGAAGCCACCGGACTTGATCATGTCGCGGATCTCCTGGCTGGGCGGGGCGGCACGCACCGTGCGGTAGGCCACCACGTCCTCCACCGACCAACCGAGGTCGATGAGTCCCTCGACCAGGGTTTCGGTGGCGATGTCGGCGCGCGGCAGCAGCA
The DNA here is from genome assembly GCA_019120175.1 of Candidatus Corynebacterium faecigallinarum. Classification (GTDB taxonomy): domain Bacteria; phylum Actinomycetota; class Actinomycetes; order Mycobacteriales; family Mycobacteriaceae; genus Corynebacterium; species Corynebacterium faecigallinarum. The sequence continues at coordinate 236,236 of DWVP01000001.1, read as the reverse complement.
CCCGGTCCACCGGGTCCAGGTCAGCGTCGTACGGCGGGAAGACGTCCACCAGGCCAGAGGCGTTGCGGGCATTCGCCGCCGGCAGCAGCTCCGGGGTGATACCCAGGTCGCGGACGGCCTGCGCGGTCTTCTCACCGACCGCGGCAACACGCACACCTGCCAGGGCGCGGGCGTCCAGACCGAACTCGGCGAGCTTCTCCCACGTCGCCTTCACCGCGTTGACCGAGGTGAACACGATCCAGTGGTAGCGCCCGTCGACCAGGCCCTTGACGGCGCGTTCCATCTGCGCGGGACTACGCGGCGGCTCGACCGAGATCGTCGGGACCTCGATCGGGATCGCACCGTGGGTGGCCAGCCGACCACTCATCGGGCCGGCCTGCGCCTTTGCCCGCGGCACCAGCACATTCCAGCCGTACAGCGCACGGTTCTCCCACCAGGAGTACTTGCTGCGGCTGCTGGCCTGCGTGCCTATGGTGACCACGAGCTGCTCGGGGATCTCGCCCTCCTTGGCCAACGGCCCGGAGGCGGCGACCACGGACTTCAGCGTGTCGAGGGTGACGTCGTAGGAGCGCTGGCGGCGGGTCGTGGCGTGCGTGGTGACGGTGACCGGGGTGGTCCCGGCGACGTTGCGGCGCTTGAGCTCACCGGTGATCACCACCAGGTCGCTCGGCGCGGCGGTGAGGATCAGCGGCTTCGGGGCGGCGGCGATGCCGTCCCAGTCGACCTCGGTGGTCTCGCCGGTGGCGGCGTCGGCGGTCAGGTCGACGGCGGTGTAGCCCTCACCGGTGGCGATACCGGTGTAGGCGGGCAGGGCCGAGGCCCCGGTCATGCCCGGGACGACCTCGAACTCCACGCCCAGGGCGGCGACTTCCTGCAGCTCCATGAGCACGGCCGGGTTCGACACCGGGTTACCTGCCACCAGTCGCACCACATTGTGGCCGTGGCGGACCTTCTCGACCATGTCGTGGGCGAGCTGGTCGGCGGGCACGGCACAGCCGATGTCGGCGGGGGCTTCCCCGGCCGCGTAGGCCTCCGCGTCGGCGGCGGCGCGGGCCTCGGCGGCGGCGATGTCGGACGCTGCCTCGGCGGTGTACGGTGCGGCGAGCACGATGTCGGCGGCGGTGACCGGTTCCGGACGCCGCGGTCGACGGCGGGCACCAGCGGCCTTCGCGGCCGCAAGGTCAGCCTCCCACTCCTGCTCGGCGGCGGCACGCTTGTCCTCGGGCACCGGCAGTGCTTCGGCGATGATGGCGCGCACCTGAGTGGTCACGGCCGGGTCGACCCACGCAGCGGCGGTGTTGGCCAGGATCTCGCGGGCACGGACGGTCAGCAGTTCTGCGCTTCCAGGTCCAGCGCCAACGAACAGGACGCGTCCCCGGCCGGTCAGCGAACCGGTGGAAGAACCGGTCTGGGGAATTCCGGCAGTGGTCATGGAGTGCTTTCTAGGGTAGTTCAGGCAGTAAACGGCGGATTGTCGCCGTGGTCACCGGGGGCGGTGGGAGGAGGCGGAGCGGGTCAACCCTGGTGAACCAGGTGACACGACCGACACAGGAGACACAGTCAACACAGACAACACAGTCAACGGGTGCCGACGATGTCGGTGATGATCCCCGCGGCGCCGCCGTCGACGAGTTGGCGTCCTACGTCACGGCCGAGTTTCTCGGCTCTGGCGCGTATGGTCGGCCACTCCCCGTCGGCATGTGGATCGAGGGCACCGAGGTTGATGGAGGCCTCACGCACCAGTTGATGCTCCCCGTCCATCCCGAAGACGCCGCCCTGCAGGGTCAGCTGTCCAGCCGTGAACTCGGAGTAGGCGCCCACCGGTGCGGTGCAGCCTGCCTGGAGTTCAGCAAGTACGGCCCGCTCAGCCACGGCACGGGCATGTGAGGCCGGGTCGTCGAGAGTGAGGACGGCGGCGAGGGCATCGGCGTCGTCGGCGCGGACCTCCACGCAGAGCGCCCCCTGGGCCGGGGCGGGCATCATGTCGGCCACGGCGATGATCTCGGAGGCGCGGTCGATCTGACCGACGCGTTCCAGACCGGCGTGGGCGAGCACGACGGCGGCGAGGTCCTCCTCACCACCGCGGACGCGTCCCATGCGGGTGTCGATATTGCCGCGGATCGGCAGGATCTCCAGGTCAGGACGCAGCGCGCGCAGCTGGGACACCCGCCGGGGCGCCCCGGTGCCGACCTTCGCACCCCTCGGCAGCTCACGCAGCGAGGCATCGTCGAGGCTGACCAGGATGTCGCGCGGGTCGACGCGCCGCGGGACCACCTGGACGAATCGCTCGTCCGGCGCGGTCGGCAGGTCCTTGAAGGAATGCACGGCGACATCGCACTCACCGTCGGCCAGTGCATTGCGCAGGGTCTCGGTGAATACGCCGACACCGATGCGATTCACCGGGGTCTGCGCCTTCTGCGAGGCATCGCCGGGGGTGTGGACGAAGTGCAGCTCGGCACCGTCGATGTTCTCGGTGGCGGTCTGGGCACAGAGGTCGTCACGGACAGTGCCGGCCTGGGTGCGCGCAAGCGTGCTTGCCCTGGTTCCGACCAGGAGGGTACGGGTCACGAGGCCTCCCCGTCGTGGGTGGTGGACTTTCGGACCGCGGTCACGTCGGCGGCGGTCAGATCACTGGTCTCGCTACCGGGGTTACCGGGCTGAGCTTTCATCCCGCCGAGACGGGCCTTGCCGGCGTCGCCGGGTTCGATGGACTCGGAGACCATCGCCGACGTGCTGGAAGGGAGGTTGAACAGGGTGGCCAGTGCTTCGGCGTAGTTGACTGCACCGTCCTGCGTGGTGAGCTTCTTCACCTGCACCGTGGGGGTGTGCAGCAGCTTGTCGACCACCCGACGTACGGTGCGGGCGACCTCGGCGCGGTCCCCGTCGGCGATGCCGGGGGTGCGTCGCAGCAGCTGGGCGAGTTCATCGTCGACGACATCGGCGGCGCGCTGACGCAGCGCCTTGACCGTGGGCACGACCGACTGGATCCGGACCTGCTCCAGGTACTCGGCGAGCTCGGCGGCGATGATCTCGCGCGCCTCGGATTCATTCCGGGCACCGGCACCGGCCAGTGTGGTGAGCTCCTCGATGTTCAGCAGGTGGACGTCCTCGGAGACCGCTGCGACGGCATCGTCGATGTCGCGCGGCATGGACAGGTCGACCAGCACCATCGGGCGCGGGTTTTCTGCCTGGGTCCCGGCGACGTCCTCGGGGCCGAGCACGGTGCCGACGGCACCGGTGGCGGAGACCACCACGTCAACGCCCGTCAGGGCACCGCGCAGGCCCTCCAGTGACGTGGCACCGGCGGACACACCTGCCTCCCGGGCGTGGGCGGCGAGGTTCTCGGCGCGCGAGAGCGTCCGGTTGACCACGGTGACGTGGTCGACGCCGGACTTGCCGAGGTAGGTCGACGCGAGCGAAGCCATCGCACCGGCGCCGACGACGACGGCGGAACGTCCCCGCATGTCGGACGCTCCGAGCTCGGCCAGAGCGTGGTCCAGGGCGAAGCTGACCATCGAGGAGCCAGCCTCGTCCACATCGGTCTCGGTGTGGACCCGCTTGCCGGCGCGCAGGGCACGCTGGGTCAGGTCGTGCAGGGTCGCGCCGACCGTGCCATTGTCCGAGGCCGAGGTGTAGGCGTTGCGCAGCTGGCCGATCACCTGCTGTTCGCCAACGACCATGGAGTCCAGACCGGCGGCCACGGTGAGCATGTGCTCGGCGGCGGCGTCGGCGTAACGGACGTAGAGGTAGGGCTCCAGGTCGCTGGCGGGCATGCCGGCGTGCGCGGCGATGGTCTCGACCACGTGGTCCAACGCGGGGTGGAACGCGGTGGTCGCCGCGTAGAACTCCATGCGGTTGCAGGTCGAGAGGATGAGTGCTTCGGTGACACACTCCCCGTCAAGGAGGTCACGTTCGAGTACGTTGAGATCCGCCGGTGAAACGGATGCCTTCTCCAACACCGGCACCGGGGCGGAGCGGAATGAGAGGCCAACCAGCAGCACTGCCGCCGGTCCGGTGATCCCCAGTCCTGCCATGGACTCACTGCCTCCTGAGTTGCCGATCGAGTCGTCGATCTCGTGTTCGTCACATCCCGCGAGCGTCAGGCATCACGGGTTTCCGAGTATCTACGGTATCCCTTGAGACCCCCCAATATCAAAAGCGCTCTACCCGGGTTGCTATGGGGTCGCCGCAGTGATCGCCTCGACAAGCTCCTCGTCGTCGACCTCCCAGCAGGCGATCTCCTCGTCGTCGACGAGGACGACCGGCACCCGGTCACCGAATTCAACGGCGAGACTGCGCTCCGAATCCACGTCGACGATCTGCAGGTCAGCGTGATGTTCCTGGCAGATAGGGGCGATCTGTTCCCGCACCCGGGCGCAGGATCCGCAGGTGCTGCGCACCATGAGGGTGACGGTGGGGGTAGCGGAAGACTGCATGGCGACCAGTGTAGTCGGCGTCCCGACACAAAAACGTGGCCCCCGGCCATCAAGGACCGGGGACCACGCTGCAGAGCCACACACTGGTGGGGTGTGGCTGCGGTTTACTTGCCGAGCTTCCGTCGCTGAACGCGAGTACGGCGCAGCATCTTACGGTGCTTCTTCTTCGACATGCGCTTGCGGCGCTTCTTGATGACAGAACCCATGGGTCCTCCCTCGTGGTTTGTTCTTCGGTTACGGATCGCCTCTGGTGGTCGGTTCCCGCCGAACGCGTGAGCATCCTGCAACGGCAACTGAGACCACGGGGGATCTCAGCGATCGGGACCGAACCGACACGAATGGCTGACAGTCTATCGTCATCCCCTCCCTTGCAGCAAAAGACCCCTCCCCTTGGCATCAGCGGCAGTACTGCCACCATCACCAAGGGGAGGGGTCGAACGCATCCGCCGGGCGAACCGACGGGGACGGGACGCTAGCCGGTCTGGCCCGCCTCGTAGATCGAGGCGCCCAGGTACTCCTTAACCGCCTGCTCGTGCACGCGGAAAGAGCGTCCCACGCGGACGGCCGGAAGCTCACCGGAGTGAACCAGTCGGTACACGGTCATCTTGGACACCCGCATAAGCTCGGCGACCTCAGCGACCGTGAGAAACGTTCCACTGTCATTGCTTGCCATAATTTCCATCCTTTACGACGCACGCACGCGCTGCAGGCTTCCCCTCCTGCAGTACTCGAAACGCCGAGCGCTGATCCCAATACTAACGTTATTCCTGTGAATAATGCGACAGGAACAACATAATTGAACTACTGACACGGTTGTGACTAGCGAGACCCCACCAATCACACCTGCACCAAATGCCCCCATACAGGGGTGGAGGTGGGAGTGACTGGTGGGGCCTGGTGTCGAATCAGATGACGAGAAGGATACCCCGCCGGGTGTCGTTTCAGGAGTCTGCTGAACGCCCTGCCGGACGGGCCTCAGCGACTCAGGAGTCCGAGGGGCGGCCGAGCTCCTGCGACTTGTCCGCACACGCCTGCATGGCGCGGAAGAAGGCCGCACGGATCCCGTTCTCCTCCAGGGTGCGGGTCGCCGCAGCGGTGGTTCCACCGGGGCTGGTCACGTTGGCACGCAGCTGGACCGGGTCGAGGTCCCCCTGGGCCATCATCGTCGCCGCACCCTCGATAGTGGCGACAGCGAGTTGCTGGGCGACATCGCGGGTCAGTCCCAGCTGCACGCCGGCATCGGTCATCGCCTCGCCGACGAGGAACAGATAGGCCGGGCCGGAGCCGGAGACAGCGGTCACCGCGTCAATGTCCTTCTCTGCCACGGCCACGGCCGAACCGACGGTGGCGAACAGTTCACGGACGGCCTCGACCTGCTCGGCGGAGGCGAAACGTCCACCGGCGATGGCACTCATGCCCTTGCCGACGAGCATCGGGGTGTTCGGCATCACGCGGACCACGGCAACACCGGCGGCCAGCGAGGACTCCATGCTCGCCAGGCTGACGCCGGCGGCGACGGACACCACGATGGTGTCGGTGTCGTTGTTGTCGATGGTCGAGGAGATCTCGTCGAGGACCGGGCCGACGATGTAGGGCTTCACGGCGATGACGACGATGTCCGCGTCGGAGGTGGCCTCGGCGGCGTTGCCGGCCGGGATGACACCGTAACGCTCACGCAGGACGTCCACGCGCTCGGTACTGGGGTCGAAGACGACGATATCGGGCTTGTCCCCCTGCTCCCCGTTGCCGACGAGCCCTGACATCAGGGCCTCGCCGATGTTTCCTCCACCAATGAATGCGATTCTAGTCATGTACCCCAGCGTGCCAGGCTGGGGTGACGAGCGCTAGTGAGGGGTCGGTCAGATCGACAAGATCAGCCGTGGCCCGAGCGTGAGTGCAAGGCCCACGATCAGGGAAAGAACCAGGATAAGGGTGTCACGGTGCCGCAACAGTGCGTGCACCAGACCCACACAGATCAGGGTGACGATCACGGCCATGGCCAGGACCAGCCCGGCGGCGAGCTTGTCCCACAGCAGGGTGAATCCGAAGAAGATGATGACACCGATGACGACGGCGATGGCAGCCTGACCGATCATCGCCGGCCACGAGACGGCGTCATCCTCGTACTCGATGATCTCGTCGGGGTCCTCAGAGTCAACGGAGTCAGCGTACTCAGCGTCCGCGTCGAACTCAGCGTCCGCGTCCGCCATTCCGGCCTCGGCGGTGCCGTAGGCGTCCGTGTCGTGCCCGAAGTCCACGGAATCCACAGTGTCCACAGTGTCCACAGCGTCCGCAGTGTTCACGGCGGAGTCAGAGAACTCCTCGAACTCCTCCTCCGCGTCAGCGGACTCAGTCTGGATGCCAGCGGCACCGCCGCCGATCCCAGCAGCCGTAGCGCCGACAGCGGTGGCACCAACGGTCGGGAAGACGGTGGTGGCGTCGGCATCGGCGTTACCGGCCTCGACCTCACCCGCAGCGTCCGGCTCTGCAGACCCAGTGTCCACCGTATCCGCAGTGTCCTCGGCGGCGGCCGATGCAGCCGCATCACCGTACACGTCAGCGTCACCGTACGTGTCGGCATCGCCGGCGACCGGGATGATGGTCGTGGTGTCGGTGTCGTGACTGAACAGCCCGGGGTACCCGGACGCGGCCGGGGTCCCAGCCCCAGTATCGGCACCGTTGTCGGCAGCGGCCTCTGCGGCAACTTCGACGTCCGGCTCCTCGACCGGCTCGGCCACCGCATCCTGCACGGTCGGCTCAGCCGCCTCAACCTGCTCCGTCGCAGCGTCCTGACTCTCATGAACCCCGACGTGTTCCAGATCCTCATCGCGGACCACCGGGATGGATCCGGTCAGCTCAGAGACAGAAACTCCACCCTCCTCGAGGGTGCGACGTCGCCGCGGACGCCCCGAGCCGGAGCGTCCGCCCTCCTTCGCATTGCGGGCCATCAGCTCCGCAACAGTCAGTTTCTCACTCATCAATCGTTCCCATCATCGGTAACCGCCAGCCGGAGGATCACTCTCGCGTCAATCCGTCGACCCACGACAGCCACCATCTCATTTTCCGGTGGCCCTGTCTCCTACCTCAATTATCAGTCGACAGTTTACAGCTATCACAGTTCCTGCCCACATCGTCGCTCTTCGGACAGGAAAAACCCGACTACACCAAGTGAAACACAGTGTAGGTCAGTGGAAGTCCAAGTCGATCTCGGGGTTCAACGTAGCGTCCTCCGCATCGGCACGACGCAGAATCACCCCCTCACGCAGCGCCCAGGGGCACAACTCCAACTGCTCGATGCCCAGATGACGCATCGTCGCCTCGGCAACCAGTGCACCAGCGACAATCTGGTGGGACCGGTCAGCCGACACACCCTCCAGCTCAGCGCGGTCCGCCGCGGTCATCCGGGAGATGAACGCCGACAACTGCCGCACACCCGGCTGGGTCAGCACACGCCGCACCCGGGGGCCCGCCGACGACGGTGCCGCACCAGTCAACCGGGCCAGCATCCGGAAGGTCTTCGACGTACCCACCGCCAGGTCCACCGGGCCAGCCTCACGAAGCTGCTTGATCGGCTCCTCCAGCGTGGCGTCGATATGCGCCGCCAGCGCCTTGACCTCCTTCTTCTTCGGCGGATCAGTGTTGAACCACTCGTGGGTCAGCCGGCCGGCACCCAGATCGACCGACAAGGCGATGTCCGGCATCTCGTTGACGCCGATCGACATCTCCAGCGATCCACCACCGATGTCCAGGTCACAGATCCGACCCGCCGACCAGCCGAACCAGCGGCGCACCGCCAGGAACGTCAGCTGTGCCTCGGCGGGGCCGGAAAGGATGCGCAGCCGCACACCTGTGCTGGCCTCCACCGAATCCAGCACCTCGTCCGAGTTCGTCGCCGACCGCAACGCCGACGTGGCGAACGGCAGCATCTCGTCGCAGTGGAACTGCTCGGCCATCTCGGCAGCCAGCCCCACGCCCTTGGTGAGTTTCTTGACCCCCTTCGGCGTGATCGCACCGTCGCCGTCGAGGTACTCGACGAGACGCATGGGCGTCTTCCAGTTGCTCATCGGGGTCGGCGGACCGCCCGGAGCCATGTCCACCACCACAAGGTGGACCGTATTGCTTCCCACATCCAAGACACCTAGTCGCACGAGGTCCACCCTATCCGGTCTACGGTGGTCCACGTGACACATTCTCTCTTGCACGGCACCGGCGAGGACGCCGACGGTTCCTGGATCCCCAGCGGATACCCGGAGGGCACCCCCGCCGACCTCGCCGTGCGCGACGGCCGGGAGACCCCGGCCGACCATCCCCGGGAGTTCCTCGAGTTCATCGACCCCGACGACTCCGAGCACCTGGTCTCGGTCGACCTGACCTGGCTGTTGTCGACCTACCGGTGCCGTTTCGGGACGGACGCCTGCCACGGCATCGACCCGGAGAACCCGGATGTCGGATGCTGCGTGCACGGGGCGTTCCTCACCGACGAGGACGACCGCGGGGCACTCGCCGAGATCGTCCCGCACCTCACCGACGAGGACTGGCAATTGCGTCCGATGGTTCTCGGGGAATCGCGGGATATTAGTGCTGTCAACAGTAGTGACGACGGCAGTGCGGACGACAGCAGTACGGACGGTGGCGAGATCGAGCCGTGGCTGGTGTGGGACGAACTCGACGTCGAGGACGGGACCGGTGGAGAGGACGGTGAGACCGAACCCGCCCTGAAGACCCGGGTCCACGACGGGGCCTGTGTCTTCGCCAACCGGGCGTCCCACCCCGGCGGCCCCGGGTGCGCGCTGCACGGCTGGGCGCTGCGCAATGACGTGCCCATCACCGTCGCCAAGCCCGAGGTGTGCTGGCAGCTGCCGCTGCGTCGGGAAGAGGCCTGGGAAACCCGTCCCGACGGCTCAGAAATGCTGCGCACCACCATCACCGAATACAACCGACGCGGGTGGGGTGCCGGCGGCGAGGACTTCGACTGGTACTGCACCAGCGACCCGGGGTGCCATGGCGGCGCAGACGAGGAAGCGCTCTGGTCGACCAGTGCCGATGAACTCCGGGAACTGATCGGAGAGGCCGCCTACGAGGTCGTCGCCGAGCACTGCCGGCAACGCGAGCAGCTGGCGAAGGTCGCCCCATCCGGCTTCCCGCTGCTGTCAATCCACCCGGCGACGGCGGCGGCCCGGGCGTCCGACTGAGCGGTCGCGGCGTCCCCGGAGAACTACTGGGCTACCCCTCGAACTTGTAGCCCAGCCCGCGAACCGTCACCAGCACCTTCGGCTTCGCCGGATCCACCTCGATCTTCGACCGCAGCCGTTTGACGTGTACGTCGAGGGTCTTGGTGTCGCCGACGTAGTCGATCCCCCACACCCGGTCGATGAGCTGGCCGCGGGTGAGCACCCTGCCCTCATTGCGCATGAGGTACTCCAGCAGGTCGAACTCCTTGAGCGGCAGTGAGACGTCCTTCCCCTCCACCGTCACCGTGTGTCGCTCGACGTCCAGCACCACGCGACGACTGCGCAGCACCTGGCCGTCGTCACCCTCCCCCTCGATCTCCGGCTCCCCGCCGCGGCGCAGGACGGCCCGGATCCGGGCGATCAACTCCCTCGCGGAGTACGGCTTGGTAACGTAGTCGTCCGCACCGATCTCCAGGCCGACGACCTTGTCGATCTCGCTGTCGCGTGCGGTCACCATGATCACCGGCACAGTGGAGACCGTCCGCAACTGCTTGCACACCTCCGTGCCGGACATCCCGGGCAACATGACGTCCAGCAGCACCAGGTCGATGCCGTGGGCGTTGAACTTCTCCAGGGCCGCGGGACCGTCCGCGGCGGAGTAGACACCGAACCCCTCCTTCTCCAACAGGAAAGCGAGTGGCTCTGCCAACGATTGCTCATCTTCGACAATGAGCACGGTCGGTCGATCAATGGTCACGGTTGGTTCGTTGTCCTCACACGTCGATGTCGGCCATATGACGGCCGAGTTTGCAGCAGACGCCTTAAGTCTAAACGCGAGCCGACCTGCTCGCCTGCCTGTTGAGCGCGATACACGCACTATTCGAGAAGAGTTTGCCTGGAGTTTGCTTTGGGCCGGACGCAGCATCCGGGAGATCTACTGCTCGCCGGGCAGCAGTTCGGTGGAGACGAACCGGTCCTGGTCCGGGACGTTTTCGGCAACAGAGTCATCGTCCCGCAACACCGGGAACTCCAGGGAGAACGTCGAGCCGGTACCCGGCCTGGACCACAACGACACATTGCCACCATGGTTGATCACCGTGTGCTTGACCACCGCCAGGCCCAGGCCCGTGCCGCCGGTGGCACGGGAACGGGCCTTGTCCGCCCGGTAGAAACGTTCGAAGACGCGCTTCTGCTCCTCCTTCGGGATGCCGGTCCCCCGGTCGGTCACCCTGATCACCACAGACTCGCCGCGCACCGCTCGGGTGACGGTGACCGGGGTGTCCTCCGGGGAGTAGTTGATCGCATTGGAAATCAGGTTGGTCACCGCGGTGACCAGCAGTCCCTCATCGCCCATCAGTTGTGCGTTGCACGGGCCGTCGGTCCGCAGTTCCAGGCCCTCGACCTCGGCGGCCATCGTCGAGCGTTCCACCGCCCTGTCGACGACGTCGTCGACGTTGACCGGCTGAGGGTCCGGCAACGACTCCGCCCCCTGCAACTTCGACAGGCCGATCAGCTCGGCGATCATCGTGGAGATGCGTTGGGTCTCCACGCCCAGCTTCTGCCCGAAGTACTCGACGGCCGCCGGGTCGTCGCTGGCCTCCAGCATCGTCTCGACCAGCAGGGAGATCGCCCCGACCGGGGTCTTGAGTTCGTGGGAGACATTTGCCACGAAGTCCCGGCGGGCGGACTCCATTCGCACCTGTTCGGAGTTGTCCCAGCTGTAGACCACGACAAAACGGTCGTCGGCGGTGGTCAGTCGTTTCACGGACACCGCGACGGAGAACAACGGGCCGACGGTGGTGGGACCGGGGTGCAACACCCCGTCGCGGGGCGCGCCGTCGTCGAAGACCCGCTGGGCCAGACGCCAGACCTCGGGGGCGAGCCGACGCTCGTCCACAACCCCCAGCTCCTGGGCGGTCCGGTTGGACAGCACCAGGTCAGCACGGTGGTCGACCACCGCGAAACCCCAGGGCGCGGATTCCAGGGCGAAGTGCATGACCTGCGCCAAGGTCGCGACCTTGTTCTGCTGGGTCTCGCGCCGGATGCGTGCCTCCAGGCGACGTTCCGCACGCCGCCGGAGAATGTAGACCACTGCGGTGACCAGCGCCCCGACCAGTAGGCCGAGGACGACGGCCGCGCCGAGTTCAGCCCCCGCGGAATTCATCCCTGAACTACTTGCCGCCCTGCGCGGCGACGGCGGACGCTCCGGCCTCTGCGGCCTCCGGGTCAAGGTATTCGCCACCGGGGTTCAGCACCGTACCGGTGGAGCTGAGGCGGTAGACCAGCGGGATGCCGGTGGGGATGTTCAGCCCGGCGATGTCCTCGTCGGAGATCTTGTCGAGGTGCTTGACCAGGGCGCGCAGCGAATTGCCGTGGGCGGCGACCAGGACGGTCTCGCCGTTCTCCAGCCGGGGCAAGATCTCGGTCTGGTAGTAGGGCACCAGGCGCTTGACGACGTCCAGCAGGCACTCGGTCTTCGGGACCTCGGCGAGACCGGTGTAGCGCGGGTCGCCGGCCTGGGAGTACTCCTCGCCGTCCTCCAGCTCCGGCGGCGGGGTGTCGTAGCTGCGACGCCATGCCATGAACTGGTCGTCGCCGTACTTCTCCTTGGTCTCGGCCTTGTTCAGCCCCTGCAGCGCACCGTAGTGGCGCTCGTTGAGCCGCCAGTCACGGATGACCGGGATCCAGTGCCGGTCGGCCTTGTCCAGGGCCAGCGCAGCGGTGGTGATCGCGCGACGCAGCATCGAGGTGTACAGGATGCCGGGCTTCAGGCCGGCGTCGGCGATGAGCTCGCCGCCGCGGACGGCCTCGGCACGCCCCTTCTCGGTGAGGTCGACGTCAACCCAGCCGGTGAACTGGTTGGATGCGTTCCATTCGCTCTGCCCGTGGCGGAGCAGGATCAGTGTGCCGTGGTTCGATTCGCTCATGGCTCTTATTCTGCCACGTCCCGCTGCTGCGCACCGGACTAACTACCCAGGGAGGGGTACGGTCAGTTGTTCTCCCGTTCATCTGCGCCCGGCAGGTCGTCACCGACGAGGAGACGGAGCGCACCTGCGATACCCGTGACGCTGGAGCGCTGTTCGGGCACGGCACCATTTCCGGCGCGGTGTACGCAGACCGCATGGGCGGCAGCTCCGACACCATCGGCGCTGCGGTCGCGGAGGCGGAACGTATGCCGGACACCACGGCCGCCCCCTTGCTCGATGCCGCCTTCGACGCCTTCGCCCAGGGCTTCAGCCTGGCCGCGACGGTCGGCGGAATCCTCGCCGCTGTCGTTGCCGTGGTCGCCGCGTTCACCCTTCGCAAGCTCCCGGTAAGTGCCGAAAGACACGAAGAAACTGATGACATCTGACACCTGTGCACCCGGCCCCCGGCCGGAAGAATAAAAGGTATGAACACCATGAACGCCATGAACGCCATCACCACCACCTGTCCGGAGTGTGGCGCGCAGTGGGACGACATGACCTGCGCCGACTACTTCCAGGAACTACTGGCCCTGGACCATCGGGACGTCCACCCTTTCGGACGCTTCCACGGACTCAACGTCTCCTGTTATCTGCTGCAGCATCCTTCGGAGATCCCGGAGGGCCAGCAGGACCAGATCGGCTCGCTGTGGCAGATGCTCACCGTCTACCTCTCCGGCGGGATCCCGGCGGTCAACGACCTCGAGCGCCTGCAGGACGCGGGCGGCGTCCCGTCCTTCGATGCGCCGGCGGCAGGGTCACGTGGGGCTGTGAGATTTTCGTCGGACGCCCCGATCCCGGTGCCGGAACGCAGCCACGCACCGAGCATCACCATCGGCGACGTCGCGGCGACCGACCCCAACGACCCGTCCCGCGGGCTGTTCCCGATCGCCGGATACGAGGACCGGATGCACCTGTGGGTGTTGACCATCGCCGCCGAACGTGGGCTCGGTGCCGCAGCATGAGCCGCGGGGCGTGACTGGGAAACCCCGATGAAAATGAAGGAAGGTGGCGCCCATGGGACACCTGATCTACTCGATGATCTGCTCGACCGACGGCTACGTCGCAGACGAGGAGGGACGCTTCGACGACTGGGCGCGCCCCGATGAACAGGTTCTGGAAGCCATCAACCAGGACATGTCGGAGGTCGGTACGTACCTGTACGGCCGCCGGATGTACGAGATGATGACCGTGTGGGAGACCGATCCCGATATCGCGGCGGATTCGCCTGAGTCAGAGGTCTTCGCCGAGAACTGGCGGTCGAAGGAGAAGGTCGTCTTCTCGACCACCCTCGACAAGGTCATTACCACCCGCACGCGTCTGGAGCGCGAGTTCGTCCCGGAGACGGTCCGCGCGATCAAGGACGCCACCGACAAAGACCTCACCGTGGACGGCCCGACCCTGGCAGCCGACGCGCTGCGTCACGGATTGGTCGACGAGGTGCGCATGGTCGTCTGCCCCATCCTCATCGGCGGTGGCCTCCGCATGTTCCCGGACACCCGGATCCCCCTGCGCCTGCTCCACGAGCAAGGCTTCGACAGCGGAATGGTGCAACTCAAGTACGCGGTCGAGAACTGACGGGACCGAACAAGCTACGCACCCGGCGCGGGCGGGGTCGACGGTGCGGAGTTCCCGGCATTCTCCGCCCGCTCCTCGCGCTCGCGGCGGCGCTCGTCCTCGTAACCGGGACGCAGCCGCTGGAACGCCGCGAGGTTCTTGGTCGGCTCCCCACGGTCCAGCCGCCACTCCCACTCACGCCGGATCGAGGTCTCGAAGCCCAACTCCAGGATGTGGTTGAAGTCGCCGTCGGCCAGTTCCAGCACCTGCCCGAGGATGCGCTGGACGTCCTCGGCCGTGGTGGTGTCGGGGAACTGTCCGGCCAGGTAGATGTCGTTGTTGTTGTCCAGGGTGTAGTGCACCCCGTAGGCCTTGCGGTTGTGCTGCAGCAGCAGCCGGTACACCTCGGCGTGGGCTTCCTCGACCGCGCGGCACACGAAGGCCTCGACGCGGAACACTCCGTCCTGCGGGATGAACAGGGCGTTGGTCTTCAGCCGACGTTCACCGGGCAGGACCACCACCAGCGCCTCGGCCTTGTCGGGCCCTTCGCCCCCACCGGCGACCTCGTAGTCGACCTCTGCCTCGTCCAGGAGTTCCCTCAGTTGCTGCAGTTCCATGTCCTCAAATCTACTCTCCAGCGGCCGACGCGACCGCCGAAATCGAGGTTCCGCCGGCACTTCCGCCTCCGTTGCCGGCTCCGCCTGCATTGCGTGTCTCCAGCGAGCACAGCGACGCCCCCGCCTCCGCACAGCCATTGGCTGCCCACCGGTCGATGATCTGCTGGTACTCGACGACCATCTTCTCCACGGTGACGTCCCAGGAATACTTCGCCGCATGCGCCGGGGAATCGACCGACATCGAGTTACGCAGGTCATCGTCGATGATCAAGCCCTCCAGCGCTGTCGACCAGTCCGCCGGATCATGCCCGTCGACCAGGACACCGCTGACCCCCTCGGTCACCGTCAGCGGCAGACCGCCGACTCGTGCCGCCACCACCGGGGTGCCGGACGCCTGCGCCTCCAACGCCACCAGCCCGAAGGACTCGTTGTAGCTGGGAACGGCGATGATGTCGGCGGACTGGTAGACCGTCACCAGTTCCTCGGGAGGACGCGGCGACAGGAACCGCACATAGCCGGAGACGCCCAACTCCGCGGCGAGGTCGTGCAGTTCGTCCGGACGTTCCAGCCCGGTGCCGGACGGCCCGCCGCAGATCACCACCCGGATGTTCTGCTCCGGGTGCCGGCGGATCAGATCGGCGGCGGCACGCAACAGGATGTGCGGCCCCTTGAGCATCTGCAGCCGCCCGATGAAGGCGATGACCTTCGCCCGCAGTGGGATGCCCAGCTCACGTCGGGAGCGCTCGGTCGCCCGGTCGGAGCCGGGTGTGAACCGGTGGACGTCCACACCTGGGGACACCACCGACAACTGGGCCGGGTCGGCGTCGTAGGCGGTGACCAGGGCGTCCGCCTCGTCCTGGGTGTTGACGATGATGCGGTCGGCGTTGTCGATGATCTGCTGCTCGCAGATGCGTCGCGACTCCGGTTCCGGGGTATCGCCCTCGGCCAGTGCAAGGTTCTTCACCGCCGCCCAGGTGTGTGCGGTGTGCACCATCGGTACGCCCCACAGGTCGCGCAGCAGCCAGCCGACCTGGCCGGACAGCCAGTAGTGGGAGTGGATCAGGTCGTAGCGTCCGGCACCGGTGCGGTCGATCTGACCAGGGGTGCCGCCGTCGCGTCCGGCCTCGCGGCGCACGAAGGACAGCACCGAGCCGGTGAACGCCGCCAACTGGGTCGGCAGCGACTCCTTCGGCAGTCCCTCGAACGGCCCGGCCACACAGTTGATCACCCGCAGCCCCGGCACCACCTCGACGGCCTCGCCCTGGGAGGCGCGGGTCGCGCGGGTGAACACGTCCACCTCGATCCCGTGGGCCACCAGGTGTTCGGCGACATTGCGGACGTAGACGTTCATCCCGCCGGCATCCCCGATTCCGGGCTGCTCCAACGGGGAGGTGTGCATGGAGATCATCGCGACGCGCATGACACCCAAGATTACTCTGTGGGATTACCGTGTGGCGGGTCCCCCGGTCAGCACGCGCACCACCTCGTCGCTGCGGTGGATGAACCCGGCGTGGGAGGCGTCCAGGGTGTGCACGGTGAAGGGATTGTCCGGGGTCAGCGCATCCGCCTCGGCGATCAGCCGGTCCTGCATGGCGAGGGGTGGCGGTTGGCGAACACCGTCGCCGTCACCCCGCCAAGGCTGGACGCCACGAGGACGACCGGGCTGTGTTCCTGGAGCCCCCGGAGCCGTCGGACCGCGGCCTCGAGCGCGGCGACGTTGTCGTCGAGAGTGACACCGGCCAGGGTGGACGGTTCGGCGGCGAAGGCCTCGAGGTCCTGGGGCGCCTGGTAGCTGACCGGGTAGCTGGCCTGGGCGCCGTGGCCAGGCAGGTCGATGGCGTAGGAACGCCAGCCCTGCAGGGCGAGTTCCTGCTGGATCGGGCCCCACATGGTGGAGTTGGTTCCTGACCCGTGGATCAGGACGAACGTGGTCCGTGTGTCGAGTGACATGGTCCCCAGTGTGCCAGGCCCCCTACCCGTCGATAGTCACACCGATCCACACCGGCTCAGGCACCAGGGTGACCCCGAAGGCGTCCTGCACCCCGGCGCGCACCGCGCGGGCCAGCTCCACGATGTCCTCACTGACCGCGCTCCCCCGGTTGGTCAGCGCCAGGGTGTGCTTCGTCGACAGCCCAGCCCGACCGGTGCCGCCCTGCTCGGCCGGGACCTGCCAGCCCTTGGGGAACCCGGCACGTTCAATCAACCAGGCAGCGGAGAACTTGAACTGCGTGCGCCCGGCCGCATCCGTGCCCGCCGGGTAGCAGGGCATCGACGCGGCAGCCTCGGTACCGCAGCGGGAGGTGACGGCCTCGATGACGGCGTCCCGGGTGTCCTCGCCGGTGACCACCGGGTTGGTGAAGAAGGAGCCTGCCGACCAGGTGTCGTGGTCGGCGTCGTCGAGGACCATGCCCTTGCCGGCTCGCAGGGCGAGCACGGCGTCCCGCACGTCGGCGACAGGACGCCGCGCCTGCCCGGCCGCACCCTCCTCCTCGCTGACACCGAGGCGGCGGGCCAGTTCACCGAAGCGCAGCGGGGCGCTGAGACCGTCGGGGTTCAGCTGGAACTCCACGGCGGTGACCACCGCACGGTTGGTGAACTTCAGGTTGGAGTAGCGGTACGCCAGGTCCAGCGACTCCGGGGAGACGCACTGAAGCTCGCCGGTCGTCCGGTCGAACAGCTGCACCCGGTGGAGCACCTGGGAGACCTCCGCGCCGTAGGCACCGACGTTCTGGACGGGGGTGGCGCCGACCGACCCCGGGATCCCCGACAGGCACTCCAGCCCACCGAGTCCGGCGTCCACCGTGGCGGCGACGAGGTCGTCCCACACCACCCCGGCGAAGGCGCGTACCAGGCCGGTGTCGGTGTCGATGTGCACCGGTGTGTCGGTCATGTCCGCACCGTCGGCGGTGATCAGGACGACGACGAGATCGGCGACGTCCTGGCCCACCACCAGGTTCGACCCACCACCGACGACCAGCAAGGGAATGTCCTGCTCATCAAGGGTGCCCACCACCTCGGCGACGGCGTCCGCCGAGCGGCACACGACGGTGGCCGCGGGGGCGCCGCCGATGCGCAGCGTCGTCAG
Source organism: Candidatus Corynebacterium faecigallinarum (assembly GCA_019120175.1). Lineage (GTDB taxonomy): Bacteria > Actinomycetota > Actinomycetes > Mycobacteriales > Mycobacteriaceae > Corynebacterium > Corynebacterium faecigallinarum. The sequence continues at coordinate 218,407 of DWVP01000001.1, read as the reverse complement.
CGCGGCGAAGTCGACATCGGCCGTCGCGACGTCCGGGCGGGGACCGATCGCAGCAATTGTTGACGCGAGGAACACAGAATCAAGAGAACTCACGCTGTTAACGGTAGTCTGTCGGCATGACAACTCACATTGAAACCTCGACGACCGTCAACATCCCCGCTGACAAGGTCTACGACGCGCTCGCCACCAAGGCGTACTGGGAGTTCGAGGCCGCCAACATCGCCGAAGAGCCCGGGGAGGTCGCCGAGTTCTCCGCCGACCCGATCAACGTGGTCCTCTTCGAGGTCCTCGCCCCCGACGCCCTGCCTGAGGCCGTGCGATCCATGGTCTCCCAGAGCCTGAAGCTCAAGCGCACCATCTCCTTCGAGGCCCTCGAGGACGGCACCGCCAACGGCGAGATGAACGCCGAGATCAAAGGTGCCCCGGTGAAGTTCGGGGCCGAGCTCACCCTCATCGACGAGGACGGCTCCACCACCCTGGAGGCCGAGGTCGACATCGACGTCACCATCCCGATGATCGGTCCGGTCATCGAACCGAAGGTCGCCGACTACGTCCGCGACATCATCGTCAACGAGGCTGCCCTCGTCGAGAAGTGGATCAACGAGAACGCCTGATCCTCCCGGGCGATCTTCGCGGCACTGACAGTTTTCTGTCCGTGACCGTAGAACACCGTGACCCTTCCTGAGTTTTACGGTGACTGGTGTGGCGTCCGGGGGCACGATGCGCCACACTGGTCGACGTGAGCAACTCAAGTAACCCTGACGTGTGGCGTGCGGACTCCGCCGCCGCCACTTCGACCACCGCGCCGAGCCAGAACCCTGGCGGCACATCCGGCAACAAGTCGGGCAAGAAGTTCGGCCTGTGGTGGAAGGTCCTCATTTCCGTTGTGGCGGTCCTGGTCATTCTGCTGGTGATCGCCGAGTTCGGTGTCCGCGCCTACGCGAAGAACACCGTCGTCGATGAGATCCGTTCCTCCCTGGAGGAGGGCGGCACCGAGCTGTCCGAGGATCCGTCGGTGAGCTTCGGAGCCTCCCCGCTGCTACTGGGGCTGGTCCAGGGCAAGATCCCGTCGATGAGCGCCACCATGCCCTCCACCGTCGAGGTCAGCTACGAGGACGGCGACCAGTCGCGCCCGGTGATCACCGGCCAGCCCGCGGTCGAGATGGACGCCAAGAACATCTCCGTCAGCGGCGAGAGCATGCTTATCGACGACCTGACCCTGGACACGACCATGCCCCCGGAGATGCTGCTGGCCGAGTTGCAGAAGTCCGAGGCCGCCGGTGGCGCCGAGGACGGCGAGGACGGCGAGCAGGCACAGAACTCCGAGGACGACAACCCGTTCTCCGGCGCCCTGGACAACCTGATCTCCATCACCGACGTCGCGATGAACACCGGCGAGAACACCCTCGACTTCGAGATCAGTGGTGGTCTGGCGACACTCAGCATGGTTCCCGAGGTCACCGAGGGCACCCTGTCGATGTCGCTGTCCGACGTGAAGATCTTCGGTATGAGTCTGCCGCAGTCGGTCGCGGAGTCACTGTCGGACCAGTTGGAGAGCACCGTCAACGAGGCCTCCGAGGAGTTGACCGTCAAGAGCGCCGAGGTCACCGAGGACGGACTGAAGATCAGGCTGCACGGCACCCAGATCAACATGGACGAGATCGACACCTCCGGCGCCTTCGGCACCGAGAGCGGATCGGGCGCTGACTCGGGCGCCAACTCGGAGGACCAGGCGGCCTGACCGTCCGGCCGGGATACCGGCGGTACTGGTCAGGCTGTGCTGCCGGTGCTGAGGCTCGCAGCGTCCAACGCCACCCGGTGCGCCCCGGCGGCAGAGAGCCGCTCCACGACGTCGAAGGCACCCGGGTCGTCGAAGGACAGTACCCTGCCCGACATCACCGTCACGGAGCTTCCTGCGACGGCCTCGGCGAGGATGCGGATGGTCTCCTCCGCACTTCCCTCCCCCGGTGCATCGTCGGACGGTCCGACCACGACATCGGCGCCGGCGGTGACCGCCGCCCGTGCCACGGTCTGCAATACCGCCGCGGGCACGCTGCCCGTCACCTGGCCCGCCCCGCGGACTGTCCCGAGCGCGACGCGCAGCACCGCCGGATACGGCACCGCCTCACGCAACGTGACGATCTCCCCGATCAGCGCATTGAGATCCCCCGTGGCATCCGGGCCACCGTAGACATGCGCCGGATTTAGGACCACAGTCACCTCGTCGGCACCGTTGGCCACGGCCATATGCGCCTCACTGGCCGTGACCAGGACATGATGCTGGCCGGTGGGATAACCAGCCACGGAGCACAGGCGGACACTCCCCTGAGCGTCCCCCTCTCCCCCGATCCCGCGCACCGGGAAGGACGTCGGCGGCAGCCATACCGCCCCGATCCCCTCCTGTCGGGCACGCTCGATCACCGCCACGATCTGTTCTGTGGACGGCTGCGGGTCCAGCAGACTCAGCTCGATTCGCCCCAGGCCGCTGACCTGACCACTGTCTTGGTCGTCACCAGTCACTGGAGTTGTCCAGCACGTCCCGCACGGCAGGGCGGATGTCCTGCCAGTAGATGCCCACGATCACCGCGGCGGCGATCCACGCAAGTGACAGACCCATCGTCCCGAGCAACAAGGCAGCCACAGCAGCTCCGCCCAGCAACAGCATCCAGTTCTGCTTCGACCGGTCGATGACCATGAAGGCGTCGTCTCGGGTCCGGATGACCTGGATCGCACCCCAGAACCCCGCGATAGCCACCGCGAGGATCACACCGAGTTCCGCAAGGCTCAGAAAGTAGCGGGCGTAGTGAATCAACTCCATGGTCACTGAGTCTATCCGACTCTAGAACAGTGTGAACAGAAGCTCCGAGACCGTGTAGATCGCCAGCCCTGCCAACGCACCGACGACCGTGCCGTTGACCCGGATGAACTGCAGGTCCTTGCCGACCATCAGCTCGATACGGTCGCTGGCCTCGTCGGCGTCCCACCGCTCCACGGTCTCGCCGATGATGCCGGTGACCTCACCGGCGTAGTTGTCCGCCAGGTAGGACGCCGCGCCCACAATGCGCTTCTCCAGCGACTCCCGCAGTTCCGGCTCCTCGCGCACCCGGGTGGCGAACTCGGTGACCCACTGGACGATTTTGCGCCGCAGCATTGAATCCTCGTCCCGGGCCATCTCCGTCAGGTTCGACCGGATGGCTTCCCACAGCGTGCCCGGCAGCCCCTGGATGGTGGCCGACCCCATGACGTCGGACTTGAAGTTCTCCACCCGGGTGATCATCACCGGGTCGTGCTGCAGGTCCTGGGCCAGCTGGTTGATGAACTTCCGGATCGCGTGGCGTGCCTCGTGCTCCGGGTTGGACCGTACGTCCGCGGTGAACTGGACGAGTTCGCGGTGCACCTTGTCACCGACCAGGTCGCGGACGAACTGTGGTGCCCACGACGGGGTGCGCTCGTCCAGCAGCCGGACGACCAGGTCCTCGCTGTCGCGGGCCTTGTCGTCCAACCAGACGACGACGGCGTCGACGACCGGTTCGGTGCGTCCTTCAGCGATGAGCTGCTCCAGGCCACGACCCAGCGGCGGGCCCCAGGTCGGTTCGGACGCCTTGTCGATGATCAGCGTGCGCAGCAGCTGCTCCGCCTCCTCGCGGTCGACCCCGTTGACCACCAGGTCGATCAGCCGGGCGGCCTCCTTGCCGGTGCGCTCGGCCCCGCCGCCGTCAAGCACCCAGTCGGCGGCACGCTCCGGGATGCGTGCCTGGCGCAGCTTCTCGGTGATCAGCGTGGCATTGAGGAAGTTGTCCCCGACGAATTCGCTGAGGGCGTGGCCGACCTGGTCCTTCTTGCGCTTGATGATCGCGGTGTGCGGGATCGGGATGCGCAACGGGTGACGGAACAGTGCGGTGACCGCGAACCAGTCCGCCAGTGCGCCGACCATACCGGCCTCGCTGGCGGCACGGACGTACGGGGTCCAGCCGGCGTCGCGTCCGGTCGCTTCCAGCCAACGGCAGCCGAGGTAGATCAGGGTCGCCAGGACGAGCAGGCTGGTGGCGAAAGCTTTGTGGCGGCGCAGGTCACGTCGACGGGTTGCCTCGGACTCCGGTGATGGTCCGGGGACGGGCAGTTGGTTGGTCAGAGTAGTGCTCACCCGTCCCATTATCCCCGAACTGCACGCACAGGGTCCGCATGTCACTGCCCCGCCTGTTTGTTCCCTGGTGTCGCCGCACGGTGGCCCGCCTCCCCGGTCATTTCCCCGCCGCCTGTAGCCTCATTGCCTCGCCTGCGGTCCCCGCATCTCAACGGGTGTCGGAAAGGTGGGACCGATCGCTGGGATTTCGCCGGAAAACCAGCAGATCATCACACCTATCCGACATCGCCCTCGCCGACTCAATGATGAGAATGACGAGCAGCCGGGGCGCTCTGGTCTGCAGTACGAGGGTTCTAGGCTCTAGTGCACTCGGCCGGTGGCCTCCTTGTACTTGCGGTAACGCGCCCGGCCGATGTAGATGCTGGCGCACCCGGCGAACGGCATGACCAGGCCAATGATCAGGCCGATGAGAACGATGACGTCCCCGTGCTCCTGGGTCTGCAGCCCACCACCGTATCCGTAGGTGGCGAATCCCCAGATCGCGGCACCGAATCCCGCCATGGAGCTCAGGATCAGCCCCATGCCGACATGACTACCTCCTCCGCCCGGCGAAGAACGGAGCACCCATCATCGCCGAGCTCGTCGGTGTTGTCCTCTCCAGTGTAGACATCCAGGTCAGCTGGTGTCGACGCCCCGAGGCCACGAAAACGTCCGCCCCGCAGTCTCGGTGAGAGTCTGCAGGGCGGACGCTGGAGGTGCCGGACGGTCCGGGGACGACCGGCGGGGCCGGTGCTTAGTGCACGCGGCCGGTGCGCTTCTTGTAGTCGCGGTAGGAGCTACGTCCGAAGTGCACGGAGGCGAAGGCGGCGAGCAGCACCACGACGGCCACGACGGCACCGACGGTGCCGAGCATGATGCCGTTCTCCTGGGAGCCGACGCTGTCGGAGGCAAATCCGTAGACGAAGAGGCCGGCTGCGGCGGCAGCCAGCAGGATCAGCGCCATGCCGATCCAGGTCAGGCTGCGCTGCAGCGACGAGTGCTGGGAGTCCCAGCTGGTGGGGACATACCCGTCCAGGTACTCCGGCTCACCGGAGAACATAACCTCAGAGTCGGCGTGAGCGGACATCAGTTCCTCTTTCATCGTCTGCAGCCGAGTCTGAAGTGACACCGGCCGGTACACACTGCTTGTTGCTACCGTGAATTCTAGTCCACCACCGTCGGAGGAACCGAGTCACACCGTTGATACGGTGCACTCCATCCCCCGCACGGGTGGGGTCGCGCCCCGTTCACGACGGGACGCGGTGGAGGTGCGGACTAGTCGTCCTTGCCACGCAGGGCAGCGCGGGCGCGCTCCTTGGTGATCGCGGCGACGGCGGTCAGCGGGATACCCGCCGGGCACACGTCGGCGCACTCGCCGTACAGCGAGCACGGGCCGAAGGTGCCTTCAGCCTCATCGACCATGTTGGTGGCGCGACGGCCACGCTCCATACGCCCCAGCGGGGACAGGGTCATGTGCACCAGCTTGGCACCGGTGAACAGGTGGGACGCACCGTTCGGGCAGGCGGCAACGCAGGCACCGCAACCGATGCAGGCGGCGTGGTCGAGCGCGAGCTCGGCGTCCGAGTGGTTGACCAGGAGGCTGTCGGCGTCCGGAGCGGTACCGGCGGCCATCGAGACGAAGCCACCCTTCTCCATGACGCGGTCCAGGGCGGAACGGTCGACGACCATGTCCTTGACCACCGGGTAGGCGGCCGAGCGCAGCGGCTCCAGCTTGATGGAGTCACCATCGTTGAAGCTGAAGAGGCGCTGCTGACAGGCCGGCTTGTTCTTGTCCGGTCCGTGCGGACGACCGTTGACCATCAGGCCACAGGTACCGCAGATGCCCTCACGGCAGTCGGAGGCGAAGGCGAAGGGCTCCTTGCCGGCCTCGACGTAGCCAGTGTTGACGTGGTCGAGCAGCTCCAGGATGGACATTGACTCAACGGCATCGGGGACGTCCACGGACTCGAAGTGTCCCTTCGAGGCGTGGTCCGCCTGACGCCAGATCTCAAGATGCAGTTTCATTACTTGTAGTTCCTTGTCATCAGCGGAATGCGGTCGAAGTAGAGCGGCTCGGAGTGTCGGATGAAGGTCTCCGGCTTATCGCCCGGCTCCCATGCCGAGACGAAGCACCACTCGTCGTCGTTACGCTCTGCCTCGCCGTCCTCGTCGAGGTGATCCTCACGGTAGTGGGCACCACAGGACTCGTCACGGTCCAGGGCGTCGACACACATGAGCTCACCGAGGTCCAGGTAGTCGGCAACGCGGATCGCGTTCTCCAGCTGCTGGTTCATCTCGTCCTTGCCACCGGGCACGAAGACGTTCTCCCAGAAGTCGGCGCGAACCTTGCGGATCTCGTCGATGCCCTGCTGCATGTCCTCGACGGAGCGAGCCACACCACAGCAGCGGTAGAGGATCTCGCCCAGCTGGCGGTGGTAGTACTCCGCACCGTGCGGGTTCGGGCCACGGATGTTGAGGATCTTCTCGATCCGGTCCTCGGTGCGCTTGAGCGCATCCTTGGCGGCCTGGGACTCGGCGTCCGGGGCCTCCTGGCCCAGCAGCGGGGCCAGGTAGTTCGGCACGGTGAAGGGCAGGGTGAACCAGCCCTCGACCGAGGAGGACAGCAGCGAGTTCGCACCCAGGCGGTTGGCGCCGTGGTACATCCAGGACGACTCACCGGCGCAGAACAGCCCCGGGATCGAGGTCATCTCGTGGAAGTCGGTCCACAGGCCACCCATGGTGTAGTGGCAGGTCGGGGCGATACGCATGGGGGTCTTGTATGCGTCGTCGCCGATGGCCTCCTCGTACATCTGGATGAGGTTGGAGTAGCGCTCGCGGATGGTGTCCTCGCCCAGCTTCTCGATGGCGTGGGTGAGGTCCAGGTACACCGAGTTCTTCTTCGGGCCCACACCGTAGCCACCGTTGATCTGCTGCGCGTTCGCACGGGAGGCGATGTCACGCGGCACCAGGTTGCCGAAGGCCGGGTAGCGGCGCTCGAGGAAGTAGTCGCGCTCGTCCTCGGGGATCGTCATCGGGTCGCGCTGGTCGTCCTTCTGGGCCGGCGTCCAGATACGGCCGTCGTTACGCAGCGACTCCGACATCAGAATGGTCTTGGACTGCCAGTCCGAGTTGACCGGCAGGCCGGTCGGGTGGAACTGCACGAACGACGGGGACGCCATGTAGGCACCCTGCTCGTAGGCGCGCATGATGGCGCTGGCGTTGGAGTTCTTGGCCAGCGTGGACATGTGGTACACGTTGCCGTAACCGCCGGTGGCGAGCACGGTGGCGTGACCGGTGTGGGTCGACAGTTCACCGGTGATGATGTTGCGGGTGACGATTCCCTTGCACACGCCGTCCTCGACGATGATGTCCTGGACGTCGGAGTGGGTGAAGATCTCCACGTTGCCGGCACCGATCTGGCGGTACAGGGCGGAGGTCGTCGCCAGCTGCAGCTGCTGACCGGTTTGACCACGGGTGTAGTAGGTGCGGGACACCTGCACACCACCGAAGGAACGGGTGGCCAGGGTTCCACCGTACTCGCGGGAGAACGGGGCACCGATGGCGTTCATGTGGTCGATGACCTTGCCGGACTCCATCGCCAGGCGCCAGCAGTCGTTCTCGCGGCAACGGTAGTCGCCGCCCTTGACCGTGTCCTTGGTGTGGTTGTAGGTGGAGTCGTTGTCGAGCTTCTTGGAGCGCGACGAGTTGACGCCACCCTGCGCGGCGATGGAGTGCGCGCGGCGGGGACTGTCGTGGTAGGTGAACACCTTCACGTCGTAGCCGAGCTCACCGAGGGCGGCGGCTGCAGCACCGCCGGCCAGGCCGGTTCCCACGATGAGGATGCGGAACTTCGCACGGTTCAGCGGCGACACGAGCTTGAAGTGCTCCTTGTCGTACTGCCACTGCTCCTGCTGGCCGACCTCGTGGGGGGCGTTGTCGCCGATCACCTTGCCGACGGCGACACCGTCGACGCTGGACTGCGGCGCACTGAAGGCCGCGAGAGCTTCGTCGTAGTTGAAGTCCGCGGTCTGGTTGTGGGGGTGGGGCTTACTGGTTCCCATAGTCTTCTCTCTTCTCCTCTTCCAGATCCGCCGCTAGCTCACGATGCCGGTCATGACGGCCAACGGAATCGCAATGTTGCCGATCATCACAGCCGCCGGCAGCAGGTAGGAGATCCACAGCATGACCTGGCGCCAACGGTGCCCGGTGATGCCCAGGTCAGAGGAGGCGGTCCAGATGCCGTGGCTCAGGTGCAGGAACAGCACGATCATGCACAGGATGTAGAAGATCGCGACGGCCGGGCGCTCGAAGGACGCAACCAGGTTGTTGTAGGCCTCGAGGTGGACGAACTCATCCGAGGCGACGGCCTTGCCGAGAGTCAGGTCGAGGATGTGGAAGATGATGAACAGCAGCAGCACAGCGCCGGTGCCCAGCATGGAGCCGGCGGTGAAGTTGTTGAGGCCCTTCACCTTGCCGTAGCGCTTGAACTCACCGCGGGACTGCTTGGCCCGGGCTTTCAGCGCGAAGGCGCAGTACACGTGCAGGATCAGCGATACTGCGAGCACCACACGCAGGAACCACAGGATGCTCTCGTGCGGGACGAGCGGGTAACCCATGTCCCGCAGGAAGTGGGCGTAGTTGTCGAAGCCTTCGGCAGATCCGAAAACCTTCAGGTTTCCGATCATGTGGACCAGGACGAACAAGGCGAAGATGAGGCCAGTCACGGCCATCGTCAGTTTCATCGCCCAGGTAGGGAAGCCTGGCTTTTCCCTCAATGGTTTAATGGAAATTTTCCCGTGCTCGATTGCGACGGGATCGTCAAATTTAACAGTCATGGCACCTCCAGTGTCATAGACACTGTACGACCCGTTTAGTGGTCAACACCAACCAGCCCCCTCCCCCGTGAAAAGAATCACACTCTTACTCTGGTGACATCACTTCTGACGCCCTCCCCCGGTGCCGTGCGCAGCACAGATCCCCCAATCATTACTGCTAAATATGTATCAACCTTACTGCGCCCGGGGTGGAACAAGGCCGCACAAGGCCCAGCGGGGGCGCACACGACCCGGGGGCGCACACGACCGCGCAGGCGCCCCGCACCACACAGGCCTACTCTGCGTCGTCTACGCTGCCTCGTCTACTCTGCGTCGTCGGCACGCAGCAGCGTGTCCCCGGCCACCACCACCGGATCGGTGCCGACCATGACCTCCTGACCGCACACCCGGATCGGCCCGGCCGGGACGGTCAGGACATCGGCGTCCTTTGCACCTGCGGCACCCGCCGCAACCGTCGCAGCGTCCGACTCCTCCCCCGGATCCACGACCAGCTCGACCTCACCGGCGCGCACCGTCACCCGCACCACGGTGCCCTGCAGGGTCACCGTGTACTCGAGTTCGCCCCATTCCTCGGGCATCCGCGGGTCGATCGAGAAGCGGCCGTCATGGTCCCGGAACCCACCGAATCCGTACACCAGCCCACTCCACACGCCACCGCAGGAGGCGATGTGGACACCGTCGGAACTGTTTCCGTGCAGGTCATTGAGGTCAAGGTAGAGACCGCGGGTGAAGAAGTCCATCGCCCGGTCGTGGTAGCCCAGTTCCGCGGCCATGATCGACTGCACCACCGCCGACAGTGAGGAGTCGCCCGTGGTCAGCCGGTCGTAGTAGTTGTAGTCCCGACGCTTGACGTCCTCCGGGAACCGGGAGCCCTGCAGGAACAGGGCGAGCACCACGTCGGCCTGTTTGAGCACCTGGTACCGGTAGATCGTCAGCGGGTGGTAGTGCAGCAGCAGCGGACGCTTGGGTCCCACCGCCGGATCGTCCAGCGACCACAACTGGCGCTGCATGAACTGGTCGTCCTGCGGATTGACCCCCAGGGACTCATTGAAGGGGATGTACATGACATCGGCGGCGCGCTGCCACAGGTCGAGCTCGTCCTCACTCAACCCGGCACGACGCATCACGTCCTCGTAGTCGTACGGTCGGGCTGCCTTCAGCTGCGTGACGACCTCCACGGCGACCCGGAGGTTGTACTGCGCCATGACATTTGTATAGAGGTTGTTATTCACCACCGTGGTGTACTCGTCCGGCCCGGTGACCGAGTGGATCTCGAAGCGGGTTCCGGCGGTGTTGAAGAAGCCCAGCGACATGAAGAACCGGGCGGTGCCGATGAGGATGTGGACGCCCTCGTCCAGCAGGAAATCCATGTCGCCGGAGGCGTTGACGTACTTCATCAGCGCGTAGCTGACGTCGGCGTCGATGTGGTACTGCGCGGTACCCGCGGCGTAGTAGGCACTGGACTCGCGGCCGTTGATCGTGCGCCACGGGAACAGGACGCCGTCGTGGGCGAGCTCCCTGGCACGTTCCTTCGCCGCGGGCAGCATCGTGTAGCGGAACCGCATCGCATTCCTGGCGAACTGCGGGTTGGTGTACGACAGGAACGGCATCACGTAGATCTCGGTGTCCCAGAAATAGTGGCCGCCGTAGCCCGAACCGGTCAGCCCCTTGGCAGGCACTCCCTGGCCCTCCGCCCGCGCCGAGGCCTGGAGCAGCTGGAAGATATTCCAGCGGGTGGCCTGCTGGATCTCCGGCTGGCCGGGGATCCGCACATCCGACCGACGCCAGAACCGCTGCAGCCACTTGGCCTGGTTGCGCTGCAGGTTACGGAAGCCCACGGCCTTCGCGCGGTTGATCGTGCGGGCGCAGCGGAAGGCCAGTTCATCCGGCGAGACGTGGCGGGACGAGTGGTATGCGACATACTTCTGCAGCCGCAGCTTCATGCCCTTGTGTCCGGCGAGGTGGTAGATCACCCGGGCGACGTCCTCACGCAGCTCGGTGTGCACCTCCACCCCCTCGGCGTCGGCGAACCCGTGGGTTCCGGTGCCTGATGAGCCGCAGGACGGACCGTTCTGCAGGTCGAGTTCATGATCCATGCTCACCGCGACGGTCATGCCCGACCGGGTGATCCGGTAGCCGAGCGTGACCCGCTGGTCCTCCGGCTGAGACTGGTAGGTCGGTTGGAAGACCCGCCCGCTGAACTGCTCGGACTTACGCGGGTCACCGCCGTCACCGACCCCGGCGGGGCCCTCGGCGGTGGCGCCGGTGTGCTCGACGACGGTGGAGTACTCGTCCTCACCGTCCTGCCGGTTGAGGATCTGCGAGGACAGCACGACCGCGGCATCATCGTCGAGCAGTTCCACCTCGGTGGACACGATCATCAGGTGGCGCTCCTGGAAGGACACCATCCGCTCATTGGTGATCCGCACCCGCTTGCCCGCCGCAGTGCGCCAGATGCAGCTGCGGCGCAGCACGCCCTCGCGGAAATCGAGGCCGCGGGAGTAGTCCTCGACCTCGACCTGGGGCAGGCGCAGTGGCTCATCGTCGATGTAAACCCGGATGGTCTTGGCGTCGGGGACCTGGACGATCGCCTGGCCTTCCCGGGCGAGGCCGTAGGCGTCCTCGGCGTGCGAGATCGGCCAGGTCTCGTGGACACCGTTGATGAACGTCCCGTGTTCCTCGGAGTCGCGTCCCTCCGCCGGGTTGCCGCGCACCCCGAGGTAGCCGTTGCTCAGCGCGAAGAGAGTCTCGGACAGGCCGAGGTCGCTGCGGTCAGGGTGGGTCTCGTACCAACCCCATTCGTCGACCGGGTTGTTCTCGCGGTCGAGCCCCTCCACCGGGTCCGTGTCGTAGTGGTGCTGGTCGGCGCGGTATCCGGTGGGGAACAGTCCGTCCCCGTCTCCGTCACTGATCAGGTTGGTGCCGGACGCCGTGACCGGCGTGGTCACGGACGCCCTGTCGATGGGCCGGTTGACCACGGAGGCGACCCGGCGGCGGGCCGCGAGGAAGTCTTCGAATGCCGAATGGTTACCGCTCAGTCCGCTCATCGTCGTTACGCTCCCTGGAGTTCGGGTGGGGTGGATAGGTGGGTGGATGTGTGGCGCATCGAGGCGTCACCAGTCCGGACGGACCAGCTCCGCAAGGTCGGTGACGACCACATCGGCACCGGCGGCGAGCAGTGCGTCCTGCCCGGCCCCGCGGTCGACACCGACGGTCAGTCCGAAACCACCGGCGCGTCCCGAGGCTACGCCGGAGGTGGCGTCCTCGACGACGACGGCTACGGCATTGTCGACCCCGAGCTGCGCGGCAGCGAAGGCGTAGGTGTCCGGGGCGGGTTTGCCTGGCAGCTGATGCTCGGCGGCGACGAGGCCATCGACGACCAGCTCGAAGCGCTCCAGTAGGCCAGCCGCCTCCAGCACCTGCCGGGCATTCTTCGAGGAGCTGACGATGGCCACCCTCGGCGCGTCGGGGCGGTCAGCCAGGGCGTCGAGCAGGGCGACGGACCCGGGGTAGGCGTTGATCCCTTCGTCGAGCAGGCGCAGGAAGTCAGCGTTCTTACGCTCCCCCAGGCTGGTCACGGTCTCCCGGTGTTCACCGCCGGTGGCCGGGGTGGCCGGGGTCTCCGGGGTGGCCGGGGAGTTTAGCGGGAGGGATATCCCCCGCGACTCGAGCAGACTGGCGATGCCCTCCAGACGGGCGCGACCGTCCAGATGGTCGAAGTAGTCCTGCTCGCTGTACGGCTCCGCCCCACGGGAGTCGAGGTAGTCGGTGAACATCACCGCCCAGGCCTGGCGGTGGAGGTCCGCAGTCGGGGTGATCACGCCGTCGAGGTCGAAGAGCACCGCCTGGTAGCCGGTGAGGTCAGGACGCTCGGTCATCGTCGTCAGACTCCTTGGTGTCGCGGCGGGCGCGGTCGGTAGCGGTCGGTAGCGGCCATGGGCCCGTTCGACCATTCGGTCCCCTGCGAGTCTAGGCGCGATCGGGCACCACCGCTGGCGGAGTCGCTGGACGCAACACAGGTGAAACAGTGCCGTCACTCCCGCTCCCTGTTGGTGCGGGCCGTGGAAAACACCCGGGAGTGGGAGTGAGGGAACGCACAGTGCACGGAGGTGCAACCGCGTGGGAAGAATCGTCACAAAACAGTCCCGGGCCGTGACGTCCACCATGGACATCACGGCCCGGGACCGGGACGTCAGTGCTGATCAGACTTGTCAGCGCTGGTCAGTGCTGATCAGACTAACCAGACTGATCAGTGCGAGAGAGCGTGATCAGTCTGTGTCACCTGGCATCAGGCGATGCCGTTCTTCTCCTTGAACTGGCGACGACGCGCGTGCAGGATCGGCTCGGTGTAGCCGGACGGGGACTCGGTGCCCTTGAAGATCAGGTCCTTGGCGGCCTGGAAGGCGACGGAGGCCTCGAAGTCATCGGCCATGTTGCGGTAGGCCGGGTCGCCAGCGTTCTGGCCGTCGACCACGGCAGCCATGCGCTCGAGGCCCTCGTTGACCTGCTCCTCGGTGATGACACCGTGCTTGAGCCAGTTGGCCAGGATCTGGGAGTTGATGCGCAGGGTGGCGCGGTCCTCCATGAGGTCCACATCGTGGATGTCCGGCACCTTGGAGCAGCCGACGCCCTGCTCGACCCAGCGGACCACGTAGCCCAGGATCGACTGGCAGTCGTTGTCGATCTCTTCCTTGATCTGCTCCTCGGACCAGCCGCGCTCCGGCTGCACCGGCAGGGTCAGCAGGTCGCCGAGGGTGTCGCGGCGGCCGTCGGTGAGCAGCTTCTCCTGGACGGCGAAGACATCGACCAGGTGGTAGTGGGTGGCGTGCAGGGAGGCGCCGGTCGGGGACGGGACCCACGCGGTGGAGGCGCCCTCCTTCGGCTGGCCCAGCTTCTGCTCGACCATGTCGGCCATCAGCTCGGTCTTGGCCCACATGCCCTTACCGATCTGTGCCTTGCCGGGCAGGCCGTGGGCCAGGCCGGCGTCGACGTTGTGGTCCTCGTAGGCGAGCTTCCAGGCGGCGGTCTGCAGCTCCGGCTTGCGGACGACCGGGCCGGCCAGCATGGAGGTGTGGATCTCGTCGCCGGTGCGGTCGAGGAAGCCGGTGTTGATGAAGGCCAGGCGGTCGGAGGCGGCAGCGATGCAGGCGTCCAGGTTTGCGGAGGTACGACGCTCCTCGTCCATGACACCGACCTTGAGGGTGAAGCGGGGCAGCCCGAAGAGGTCCTCGACGTCGGCGAAGAGCTCGTTGGTGAAGGCGACCTCGTCCGGGCCGTGCTGCTTCGGCTTCACGATGTAGATCGAGCCAGTGCGGGAGTTGCGACGCTCATTGGCCAGCTCGGTGCCCGGGATGGCGCAGGCGGTGGTGATGACAGCATCCATGATGCCCTCGAAGATCTCGTCGCCGGCGGCGTCGAGGATCGCAGGGTTCTGCATAAGGTGGCCGACGTTGCGGACGAACAGCAGGGAGCGGCCGTGCAGACGCAGCTCGCCGCCGTCGCGACCGGTGTAGATCCGGTCGTCGTTGAGGCGACGGGTGAAGGTCTTGTCGCCCTTGGCGACCTCCTCGGTCAGCTCACCGGTGTTCAGGCCGAACCAGTTGGTGTAACCCAGGGTCTTGTCGGTGGCGTCAACGGCGGCGACGGAGTCCTCGAAGTCCATGATGGTGGAGACCGCGGACTCCAGCAGCAGGTCCTTCACACCGGCCTTGTCGTCGGCGCCGACCGGGTGGGACGGGTCGATCTGGATCTCGATGTGCAGGCCGTTGTGGCGCAGCAAGATGCCCGACGGGTCGTTCTTCTCACCGAGGTAGCCGGCGTAGACCTCCGGCTCGCGCAGCAAGACGTCCTCACCGTTGATCGTCGCGACGAAGCGGTCGGAGGAGATGTCGTACTTCTCGACGTCAGCGTGGGAGCCGGACTCGAGCGGCACGGCCTGGTCCAGGAAGTTGCGGCCCCAGGCGATGACCTTGTCGCCGCGGACCTTGTTGTAGCCCTTGCCCTTCTCGGCGCCGTTCTCCTCGGAGATGACATCGGTGCCGTAGAGGGCGTCGTAGAGCGAACCCCAGCGGGCGTTGGCGGCGTTGATGGCGAAACGGGCGTTGAGCACCGGGACGACCAGCTGCGGGCCAGCGGTCTCGGAGATCTCGGTGTCGACGTTCTGGGTGCGGATCTCGAAGTCACCGGGCTCCTCGACGAGGTAGCCGATCTCCTTCAGGAAGGCGGTGTACTTCTCCGGGTCCTGGACGCCCGGGTTCTCGGTGTACCAGGCATCCAGCTTGGCCTGCAGCTCATCACGGACGGCGAGCAGCTCACGGTTGCGGGGGGTGTGCTTGGCGACGAGGGCTCCGAAGCCTTCCCAGAACTTGTCCTGGTCGGCACCCTGCACGCCGATGCGCGGGAGAACCGTACCGGAGACGAAATCGTAGAGGGTCGAGGCGACCTGGAGGCCACCTGCGGTGACGCGCTCTGTCTGCTGGTTACCTGACGTCATTGACTGCTCCTTCGTTGTCATTGCTCGTGTGACGGGAGTGCTGCCTCAGACAGCCCCTCCGGCGTAGATCGGGCACGTCTGAACGGCCTGATACTTCCTCACCAGACTAGGTGAGCCACGTCACCAGCGGGAGTGGAAGGTGCGTCAACATACCTTCAGCCACCCCCATGAGAACGCGGAAACAAGACGACGGGAGCACTCCGATGACCGTCGGGCAGGGTCCCCTTACGTGACAGACCTCTCTCGAACGCCCTGCAAGTGGGCAGATTTGACCACATTCTGGGAAGTTTTGTCCCACATATAGAGACGTGATGTAAGCTCGAGTACCCGCTACCCCCGGCGTAACCCAGATCACCAGTAGCCTTTGACGTGCCCTTTTGCAGCGGTATGCTCATAGGAAGCCGATCCGGGTCCCACCCGTCGCCACGAGGCGACGTGTGGGCTAACCGGGATAACGCGCAGTTACCGCCACCCTCTCACCAATTCAAAGGGAGTTGAGTACTACATGTCGAACGTCGGACAGGCCCGTACCGCCGCCGAGATCCAGAAGGACTGGGACGAGAACCCGCGCTGGAACAACGTCACCCGCGACTACACTGCTGAGCAGGTCGCCGAGCTGCAGGGCAACGTTGTCGAGGAGCACACCCTCGCCCGCCGCGGCGCCGAGATCCTCTGGGATGCCGTGAACGAGGAGGGCGACGGCTACATCAACGCCCTCGGTGCCCTCACCGGTAACCAGGCCGTCCAGCAGGTCCGCGCCGGCCTGAAGGCTGTCTACCTCTCCGGTTGGCAGGTCGCCGGTGACGCCAACCTCTCCGGCCACACCTACCCGGACCAGTCGCTGTACCCGGCGAACTCCGTCCCCTCCGTCGTCCAGCGCATCAACAACGCTCTGCTGCGTGCCGACGAGATCTCCCGCGTCGAGGGCGACGACTCCGTCGACAACTGGCTCGTCCCGATCGTCGCTGACGGTGAGGCCGGCTTCGGTGGCGCCCTCAACGTCTACGAGCTGCAGAAGGCCATGATCAAGGCCGGCGCCGCCGGTACCCACTGGGAGGACCAGCTCGCTTCGGAGAAGAAGTGCGGCCACCTCGGTGGCAAGGTGCTGATCCCCACCCAGCAGCACGTCCGTACCCTGAACTCCGCACGTCTGGCTTCCGACGTCGCAGGCACCCCGTCCGTCATCATCGCTCGTACCGATGCTGAGGCCGCCACCCTGATGACCTCCGACGTCGATGAGCGCGACCACAAGTTCCTGACCGGTGAGCGCTCCGCCGAGGGCTACTACTACGTCAAGAACGGCATCGAGCCCTGCATCGACCGTGCGAAGTCCTTCGCTCCGTACGCCGACATGATCTGGATGGAGACCGGTACCCCGGACCTCGAGCTCGCCAAGAAGTTCGCCGAGGGCGTCCGCTCCGAGTTCCCGGACCAGCTGCTGTCCTACAACTGCTCCCCGTCCTTCAAGTGGTCCGCCCACCTGGACGACGACGAGATCGCCAAGTTCCAGAACGAGCTGGGCGCCATGGGCTTCAAGTTCCAGTTCATCACCCTGGCTGGCTTCCACGCCCTGAACTACTCCATGTTCGATCTGGCCCACGGCTACGCCCGCAACCAGATGAGCGCCTTCGTCGACCTGCAGAACCGCGAGTTCGAGGCCGAGTCCCGCGGCTTCACCGCTGTGAAGCACCAGCGCGAGGTCGGTGCCGGTTACTTCGACCGCATCGCCACCACCGTGGACCCCAACTCCTCCACCACCGCCCTGAAGGGCTCCACCGAGGAGAGCCAGTTCTAGTCCACTAGAACTGCGCCGGTTCCGGTCCGCCGGAGCTGCCTGGTTCCAGTCCGCTGGAACCGCCCGGCATCGCGGTCATCGCGACCGCCCGCCACATCACCCGCCCGGGGCAGACACACCGCAAGGTTGTCCGCCCCGGGCGGGTTTCTTGTGCGCTCGTGCCGCGCCTCAAAGCGTCCCCGGCCAAGTCTCGGTTCAGCCTGGCCCGATCTTAAATCGGACCACCCACGTCCTCGATCTGCCCGCGATGTCAGAAACGTGGGATGAAGTGCTGCTATCCGGGCCCGAGACCAGCAATCGGTCCCACACTTCTTACATGGGCACCGCGGACTCGCTTGCCCTAGCTCAGCACAGCGCGCTCCTCTCCCCCCAGGCGCAGCGCCACAGATTCCCCTTCATGTCATCGAAGGCGCAACGGTGAAGGCCTAAAGTGTCACCGCAGGCCGCGTCGCTCCACGAATCGACTCGGCGGCTTGTCCTCGTACAAACCCACGATCTGGCGACGGACGTGCTCACGGCGGCTGTAGGTCCCCTCACGGATCGCATCGTCATTGTCGAAGCTGGAACCGATGGCCCCGGCGAACGTCCCGAGCGACGCGGTCAGCCACGCCAGCTTCAGATAACCCCACGGGAACGGCTCCGCGTCGACCTGGGCGCGGAAGAACGTGGTGTCCACGATCACCACGGACAGGATCACCAGGACCACGATCACGGTGGTGTAGATCATGATTGCCGCGACAAGCACCGTCCCCAGCGTCGCCCGGTTGTCCATCCGGGCACGCCACTTCTCCACACTGTCCGGCTCCCGGTTCGGCCACCGGTTCCACAATCCGTTGTGATAGATCAGCCAGAAGGTCAGCGCACCGACGGCGAAGACACTGATCAAAAACATGCGCGGCACCGACACGGTGTGCGACATCTGCCACATTGAACCGTAGAAGATGCCGTAGGCGCCGGTGGCGATGGCGATGGCCAGACAACCGGTGAGCACCCGGTACAGCTGGGCGGGCTGGTTGGCGGCGATCATGCCGAGCAGCAACCGGAGGGAGCGTCCGAACCCGTCGATAACGCGGGTGGTGTCGGCCTCGGCGTCACCACCCTCGATATCCTCGGCCTCGTCGACGACCTCGCTGCGTCCCGCGCCGGCGGACTTACCGTGCAACAGGCGGCTGAGCTCCTGGCGCAGGGCCTCCTGGGCACGCAGCACGCCGAAGGCCGGCAGGCAGAGCATCACCGCCCTGCCCCGGTTCACGGTCTGGCTGATCACGGGCAGTCGGGTGGTCAGCGGCAGGTCCGTGACGTAGACCAACCGGTCCCAACCATAGGTCTCCATCAGCCCGGCCGCGCTGTCGGACAGCCGCACGCTGCCGTCGAGGCTCATGGGCAGGGTGCCGGTGCGGAACTGGACCCTGGGGTGGTTCGCCGCGCGGAGCTGGTCGTCGGTGATGTCGGAGTCGTCGGGGCGGATCCCGAGTTTCTCCAGGACCCTGATCACCCGCTTCTCGGGCAGGCCGGGGTCAACCATGACCCCGATGACTTTGACCCGCGGCTCATGTCGCCGTCCGCCCCTCACCGGCTCGTCACTCATCTCCAGCCATCTCTCCTGCCACATGTACGGCGCTGTGGGTGTCGCCGAAGTCGAAGTATTGAGCAGAATCGTACTGCACACCCGCTCCTGTAGGCGAGGGCTATCGACGGCGAAGCGCCGACACGGTTGTTTCCCCGGGCTAAACTTGATGAATGGCCATCCGCCGAAAGACCTCGATCCGCATCATGCTCGTCCTCGTGCTGCTGGTCATCGCGGCACTCACAGCGTTCTTCGCGCTGGCCCCGGGTATTGTCGACCGTTCGCAGAACCCCGTCGCGGACGACGAGCTACCCGAGGTTTCTGATGAGGCGGAGAGTGTTCACGACCGTACGGTCATCGCGGACATGCACTCGGACTCATTGTTGTGGAAGCGTGACTTCCTTGAACGTCATGACAATGGGCACATGGACCTTCCGCGCCTGGAAGAGGGCAATGTGGCCTTGCAGGTGCTGTCATCGGTGTCGAAGTCCCCGCGCGGTCAGAACATCGACGGCAATGACGGCGACAGTGACAACATCACGTTACTGAGCTTCGCCCAACTGCAACCACCACGGACGTGGACGTCCCTGCTGCAACGCTCGCTGTACCACGCGGAGAAGCTGGAGGACGCCGTCGCGGACTCCGACGGTCGGTTGACGATGATCCGGACGAGCCGGGACATCGATGATCTTCTGGAGGCACGCGAGAACGGTGGGCAGGTCACCGGCGCAATGTTCTCCGTTGAGGGACTGCACAACCTCGAAGGTGACAGGGATAATGTGCAGGTCCTGTTCGACGCCGGGATGCGCATGGCGGGTTTCGCCCACTTCTTCGACAACGAGGTCGCCGATTCCGCACACGGTCGCGGGCACGGCGGTCTGACGGACCTGGGCCGTGACGTTGTTGCCGACCTCGAGGAACTGGGGGTGGTCATCGACCTGTCCCACATCAGCAGTGAGTCCATGGACGAGATCCTGTCGATCGCCACCCGGCCGGTCGTGGTCAGCCACGGCGGGGTCCGCGGCACCTGCGACAACAACCGGAACCTCACGGACGGTCAGATCAGCGCTGTCGCGGACACCGGCGGGGTCGTCGGCATCGGCTACTGGGACACCGCGGTGTGTGGGATGACCCCGGCTGCCGTGGTCGATGCGATCGAGCACGTGATCTCGGTCGCCGGCATCGGGTCCGTCGGCCTGGGCAGTGACTACGACGGCAGTGTCGAGGTCGGCTGGGACACCTCCCAGATCGCGGTGATCACCGATGAACTGTTGTCACGTGGTCATAGCGAGGAGGATATCGCGGCGATCATGGGCGGCAATACACTGCGCGTCCTGCAGGACGTCCTGCCGGAGTAGCGGCGGGCGACCGGGGTCGCACCGCCGCGACAGACGCACGGGCCCCGGTGCACTAGAGGTTGATCATGTGCCCCATGGTGCCCTCGGCGGCCTCCTTGATGGCCTCCGACAGGGTCGGGTGGGTGTGGACGTTGCGTCCGATCTCCTCGGCGGTCAGGTCGAAGCGCTGTGCCAGGGTCAGCTCCGGCAGCAGCTCGGAGACGTCCGGGCCGACCATGTGACCACCGATGAGCTCGCCGTACTCGGCGTCCACGATGACCTTGACGAAGCCGACGCCCTCGTTGAGGCCCATAGCCTTGCCGTTGGCGCTGAACGGGAAGGACGCGACCTTGATCTCGCGGCCGTTCTCCTCGGCGTGCTTGCGGGCTGCCTCCTCGGTGTAACCGAAGGACGCGACCTGCGGGGAGCAGAAGGTGGCGCGCGGCATGTTGTTGTAGTCGCCGAGCTCCTGGGTCTCGGCACCGGCGATGGTCTCGGCGGCGACGACACCCTGTGCCTCGGCGACGTGGGCAAGCTGGAGCTTCGCGGTGACGTCACCGATGGCGTAGATGTGCGGGACGTTGGTGCGCATGCGCTCGTCGATGTCGATGGCGCCACGCTCGGTGAGCTTGACACCGGTGTTCTCCAGGCCGAAGCCCTCCACACGAGGGGCGAAGCCGATGGAGACCATGACACGGTCGGCCTTGATGGTCTCGGACTTGGAGCCGTCGGCGGACTCGATGTCGACCTCGACGCCCTTGTCGCCGCCGAGATCGCGCACGGCGGTGGTCTTGTGACCGGTCTTCAGGTTCACGCCGAGCTTCTTGTACTGCTTGGCGATCTCCTTGGAGACGTCCTTGTCCTCGTTGGGCAGGACGCGGTCCATGAACTCGACGACGGTGATGTCGACGCCGAAGTTGGACAGGACGTAGGCGAACTCCATGCCGATGGCACCGGCACCGATGACGACCATGGACTTCGGGGCGTTCTCGTCGAGGATCTGCTCCTCGTAGGAGACGATGTTGCCGCCGATCTCCACTCCCGGCAGGGACTTCACCACGGAGCCGGAGGCGACGATGGCGTTGTCGAAGGTGATCTGCTTGCCGGCGTCGTCACCGTCGGTGATCTCGACGGTGTTGGCGTCGGTGAAGGAACCGACACCGTTGATCTCGGTGATCTTGTTCTTCTTCATCAGGTAGTGGACGCCCTTGACGATGCCCGAGGACACCTTCCGGGACCGCTTATGGGCGGTGGTGTAGTCCATGCTGATGTTGTCACCGCTGATGCCGAAGGTCTTGGCATCGTGAGTGAGGATGTGCGCGATGTCCGCGTTACGGATCAGCGCCTTGGAGGGGATGCAGCCGACGTTCAGACAGACGCCGCCCCAGTACTGCTTCTCGATTACCGCGGTCTTCAGGCCCAGCTGTGCCGCACGGATGGCGGACACATATCCGCCGGGGCCCGCACCGATTACTACTACGTCATAATGTTCAGCCACGGTGTCAAGGATACGACGTTTTCGTCGACACGTCCGCCCCGGGGGACATGTCACAATGTTCTCCCGCAAAAACACTGGTCAGCGGGGTTACCCCCGGAGGGGCGTGGGTCAGTCTCAGAAGGGGGAGTTGACGATGAAGTTCGCGATCACCGACATGGTGTTGTGCAGGAGCCCACCGAGGAACTCATTCATGTTGACGATGGCTTGGTCGATGAAGGACAGGTTCACAGCGGTTCCTCTGGGTGGTCTCATGGGTGGTCTCGAAACGAAGGGTCGGGTACATCATAGGCGACGATCCCCCTTTTCTGGGAGGTGAATCCGGAGGCTCACCCTACGCGGAGCCGTTTCGGCAGTTACACTGTCTGGGTCTGACCGTTGAGACCGCCCCTCGAACCTTCACCGACGTCGTTGAGTTCGCCGACATTTCCTGAGGACCTGCATGAACAAGCGCGCCATCACCCGCGTCGCGGCCGCGGCCATCGCCACGGCCCTCCCGCTCTCCGTCATCTCCGTGACCCCGGCTCTCGCCGGAATCGCTCAGGGTGAAACGGAAATCGTCGCACAAGACGCCGCGGAGCCCGCCGCCGAAAAGGCGACGATCTCCGAGCCCTTCGAGACCCTCGCAGACGCTGAAGCCGACGGCTACGTCCCCGAGGACAACGCAAGCTGGCGCGACTTTGTCTACCAGGACAGCGGCGAGCGCTACACGCGCATGGAGGAGCTGAAGGTCCACTCCCCCTCGATGGACCGTGACATCCCCTTCGTCACGATCCGCGCCAAGGAGAATGCGGAGAACGCTCCCACGGTCTACCTGCTCAACGGTGCCGACGGCGGCGAGGGCATCGCCAACTGGCTGAAGCAGACAAACGCGGTCGACTTCTACGGTAACCAGATCGGCAACGTCAACGTCGTCATCCCGATGGCCGGTGCATTCTCCTACTACACCGACTGGCAGGAGCCGAACGAAAACCTGGACAAGGACGGCAACGGCAACGGTAACAAGCAGATGTGGGAGACCTTCCTGACCCAGGAGCTGCCCGATGCCATGGAGGATGACCACCTCCGCACCAGCAGCGACAAGCGCGGCCTGATCGGCATGTCGATGACCGCCTCCACCGCCCTGGTCTACGGTCAGCAGTACCCGGGTAAGTACGACTCCATCGCCTCCTACTCCGGCTGCCCCGCCACCTCCGGCCAGTGGGAGCCCACCGTCCAGATCGTCCTGGACCGCGCACCGGCCAGCTACGATCAGATGTGGGGCGACCCCAACGGCGATGTCGCCAAGCGCAACGATGCGCTGATCAACGCCGCCAAGTTGAAGGACCAGCGCAACGTCTACATCTCCAGCGGCTCCGGACTTATGGGTGAGCACGACGTTCCCTCCGGTGACCGTCTCAACGGCAACCTCCTCGGCTCGATCACCCCGGCCACCGAGGGTGGAGTCATCGAGGGCATGACCGCATGGTGCACCCACCTGATGAAGGCCGAGACCGACAAGGCCGGTATCTCCCAGGCCTCCAACAACCTGGTCTACAACTTCCGCAACACCGGCACCCACCAGTGGGGTTACTGGCAGGACGACATGTTCGAGTCCTGGCCCGTGATCTCCGAGGGCCTGTGGGAAGGCAGCGCCGGCAAGGCACGTCAGCAGACCGAGGACGCCAAGGCCGCCTACCTGGCAGCGAACCCGGGCGCCGGTAACGCCGGTTCCACCCCGGTCTCCTCGCTGCCGTCCCTCGAGGACATCACCGCAGCCGCCGAGACTGAGGACGACGGGGGTAACGAGGACGGCGGGGACGCCGAGGGCGCTGAGTAACCCACACCTCATACCCAGACCACGTCGATGATCTTCGTCGTCACTCCCAGCACTCCCCCCGCCCAGAACCTGCCGGCGCGGGGGTTGTTCAGCTGATGGGTACCGGAGCCGTCCGGGCCCTGTCGGCGGCGACACTCGTCGTCGCCGTGGCTGGCTACGCCGTCATCGTCATCGCCGGCCAGGCGATGGACACCGTCGGCTACGAGGCCTTCACCGTCTTCTGGGGCATGTTCTTCGCCCTCGCCGGACTGCTCGACGGGCTACTGCAGGAAACCACCCGCGCGGTCGCGGGCCAGCGGGTCGCGGCGTCCGATACGGTGCCGACCACCGCCCCGACCACAGCCGCAGCCACAACTTCAACCGCAGCCACAGCACCGGCGACTCCCGACACCGGACGCCGCCCGTCCGCGCGTCCACTACTGGTCACCGCCGGCTTCGCCGCTGTGACGGCCGCGCTCGCACTGGGCACCGCACCCCTGTGGGCCGACCAGGTCATCCCCGCCGACTCCGGCCTGCGCGGTTGGGGTGTGGCCCTGCTCGCCCTCGGCCTGGCCAGTTACGCCTTCCAGGCTGCGGTCTGTGGCCTGCTGTCCGCCACCACCCGCTGGGGCACCTACGCCTGGCTGATCAGCGTCGACAGCGCAATCCGCGTCGTCCTCGCCCTTGTCGCGTGGGCACTCGGCTGGCACCTGCTGGCCTTCCTCGTGGTCACCGTGCTCGGCGCATTCACCTGGCTCGGCACGCTGCTACTCTCCCCTGCCACCCGTTCTCTGCTGGGTGAGCTGGCGGACGTCCCCACCGGCGAGTTTATCCGGCGCACAATCAAGGCAATGCTGGCTTCCGGAGCCAATGCGGTGTTGATCACCGGCTTCCCCGTGCTGATCACCGTCACCTCCGGACCTGAGGTCGCCGCCGGTGCACTCGCCGCAGTCATCACCGCCGTCACCCTGACCCGGGCCCCGGTCCTGGTGCCGCTGCAGCGCTTCCAGCCGGCACTGATCGTCCACTTCGCCACCCGACGCGACCGGATCCTGCGCGCCTGCATCGCCCCCTGCGCTTTGGTCACAGGTGTCGCCCTGGTGGGCGGTGTAGCGGCATACTGGCTGGCCGAGCCGATCATGCTGTGGTTCTTCGACGCCGACCTGGTCAGCGCCCCCATCGTGCTCGCGGCGTTGACCGTGGCGTCCGGCTCCACCGCGGTGCTGATGATCACCGGTTCGGCAACGCACGCCGCCGAGCGCCACACCCTCTATCTCGCAGGCTGGGCGGTGGCGACGGTCGTCGCCGTCGGCCTCCTCGCCGTCGACGCCTCGCCGGAGACCAGGGCGGTGTTGTCCCTGGGGCTGGCCCCGCTTGTCGGCGCGGCGGTGCACCTGGGGTTCCTGTTGGGACGCCCCGACGTGTCGTCGGCCACGTGGGCAGGCGGGAGCTTGGCCGGACCGTCCCGCCTCACCTCACTCAGGACGCAGCGGAATCGTCCGGCAGGTTCTTCCGCGAGAACGCCGCGACAATGACCAGGAAGACCACCGCCACCACAACGCCGGCCCCGAGCATCACCGGGTAGCTGAACCACTCAGACACCCGGGTGAGGATCATCGGGAAGAAGAAACCGATGTAGGTCAGGGTGTAGTAGGCGGCGGTCAGGCCGGCGAGGTCGTTCGGTCCGGCGATGCGCTGCACCTCGGTGAGCCCGGAGATCAGGCTCAGACCGTAGGCCGCACCCAGCACGATCGCGACGACGATGGTGTTCCACACCGTGATGTTCGAGGCTGCGGCACTGGCGATCGCCATACCGACGATGACCAGCAGAAGTGCGATGATCGGGCCGCGGGCGTTGTAGCTCGTGTTGATCTGCGGGCCGAACTGCTGGATGGCGAAACCCGAGGCCAGGCAGATCACCGTGAGCATGGCGGAGAAGGCCACCGGGGTCTCCACCTGGTCCTGGACCAGCCGCGGCATGATCGCATAGGACACACCGGCCGCGCCGAACACCCAGGGAGCGATCGGGGCGACGACGGTGAGGAAACGCGGGTGGCGGATCGTCGGGACGAGCAGGTCGGACCAGAAGGATCCCTTGACCTTCAGGTGCGCCGACTGGCGGGTCTCCGGGACGGTGAGCAGCCCGGCGACGGCGATCAGCGACAGCCCGCAGTGCACCAGGTAGGGCAGCTGGCCGGGGATCGGACCCCACTCGGCGAGTACGCCGGCCAGACCGGCGCCCAGGCCGAAACCGGCGGTCAGTGCCATGGTCGCGCGCTTGGCACCTGAGGACGACTTCGCCTTCGGGTCGAACGCCGCGGTGGAGAGTTCCTTGATCCAGGAGCCGCCGACCGACATGGCGATACCGACAGCCAGGCCGGCGAGGATTCGTCCGATGAACATGATCCACTCGGTGGTCTCGCCGATGGCGATGAACACACTGCCGAGCAGGGCGAGGACCGGGGCCGGCAGCATCACGGCCTTGCGTCCGTACCGGTCGGACAGGGGACCGCAGATCAACAGTCCGGCCACGATGCCTACCGCATAGGAGACCAGCAGTGAGTCGACGAAGACATCACTGAATACCGCCTCCTGCCGGTAGAAGACGAGCATGGGGGTTGCTTCGTTGCCGCCCCAAGCGACGGTGAACACGGCGAAGACGACGAACATCCACGCCCGCGCGTCGCGGGAGCTGTGTGCTATTTGACCCATGAGCATATGGTAGGACCTCATTGTTGGTCAGGCACAGCCGCCCCACAGAAACTGCACGTATCATTGGGGAGCATGACAACCACCGACGACACCTCAGCAATTGCCGCCAGCCTCACTCGCCGCGGCAAAGATCGTCCAGACACCCTTCGCAAGCAGGCTGACGCCGCTCTCCGCGCCGCCGTCGCCGCGGAACTCCAGGACGTCCTCGACGGCCGATGGGCCGAGGTCAAGGACGCCACCCGGGCCGTCATCACCGAGAAGAACCTGCGCCCCGACGACACCCTCAGCCTCGACGAGGCCCGGGAACGCACCGCGGCGCAGATGCACGACATCCTCGCCACCGGTGCCCCCCGCGGAACCTTCCGCACCGAGCACGGCGGCACCGGCGACATCGGCGCCACCCTCTCCGGCATCGAGACCGTCGGCGGCGCCGACCTCTCGCTGATGGTCAAGGCCGGCGTCCAGTGGGGGCTGTGGGGCGGAGCCGTGGAGAACCTCGGCACCGAACGCCACATCCCGCTGATCAAGGACATCATCGAGCTGCGCACCCTCGGCTCCTTCGCCATGACCGAACGCGGCCACGGCTCCGACGTGCAGTCCCTGGAAACCACCGCCGTCTACGACCGCGACACCCACGAGTTCGTGATCAACACCCCCACTCCCACCGCGGAGAAGTGGTACATCGGCAACGCGGCCAACCACGCCCGGATGGCCGCGGTCTTCTGCCAGCTCTACACCCCGGACGCCGATGGTGAGCTCGGCGAATCCCACGGCGTGCACTGCATCGTCGTGGAGGTCCGCGACGAGAACGGCCAGGCGATGCCCGGCGTGGGCATCGGCGACCACGGCTACAAGGGCGGCCTGAAGGGTGTCGACAACGGCACCTTTACCTTCGACAACGTCCGGGTCCCGCGGGAGAACCTGCTCAACCGGTTCGCCGACGTCTCCGAGGACGGCGAGTACTCCTCGCCCATCGAGTCGGTCGGTGCCCGCTTCTTCACCATGCTCGGTGCACTGATCCGCGGCCGCATCACCGTCGGAGCGTCCGCCGGAGCTGCCGCACGCACCAGCCTGACCATCGCGACCCGCTACGCCAACCAGCGTCGCCAGTTCGCCCCGGACGACAGCTTGCCGGAGAACAAACTCATCGAGCACCGCAAGCATCGCCTGCGCCTGATCCCACTGATCGCCAAGAGCTATGCGCTGCAGCTGGCGACCAACCAGCTGATCGCCCGGATCCACGAGCTGGAGAGTGCGGACATCGACCGCACCGACATGACCAAGGAGCAGCGCTGGGACCAGCGTGAGCTGGAGGCCCACGCGGCCGCACTGAAGGCCGCCAACACCGCCCACGCCACCGCCACGATCCAGGAGTGCCGTGAGGCCTGCGGTGGCGCCGGCTACATGACCGAGAACCTGCTGACCACCTTCAAGGCCGACTCGGACGTCTTCACCACCTTCGAGGGCGACAATGTGGTCATGGCGCAGCTCGCCGCCAAGGAGCTGCTCACCGGCTTCTCCCGCGAGGTCGGCGACCTCAAGCCACTGGAGCTTGTGCGTTTCGGCCTGGACAACTTCGGCACCCTGCTCAAGCGCCGGACCGCCGCGGACACCCTGATCCAGAACCTCGTGGACTCCTTCACCGACCGTGAGGAGACCTCCCTGTTCGACCCCGGCTACCAGGTCGAACTGCTCACCGAGCGGGAGGACCGGCTGCTGATGTCGCTGATCCGCCGGATCCGCCCGGCCCAGAAGATGGACCCCGCCGAGGCCGCCGACCTGGTCGACAAGGCCCAGGACCACCTGCTGGAGTGCGCCTGGGCGCATGTGGACCGCATCGTGCTGGAGAGCATGCTGGAGGCCGAGGCGTCCCTGCCGGACGGCGACTCGAAGAAGATCTTCGAGCAGGTCCGTGACGTATACGTGCTGGACATCATCCACAGCCACAGTGGCTGGTACCAGGAGCAGAATCTGCTGACCGGCACCCGCACCAAGGCCGCGCGGGCCGCGCTCAACGACCTGGTCGACTCCCTGGGCCCGTGGTCGCAGACCCTGGTGGACGCTTTCGCGGTGCCGGAGTCTGTCGCCGGGGTGCCGCTGCTCACCGCCGAGGAGGACATGGTGACGCGGGCACAGACGAACCCGGCCGCGGGAACGCCCGGAGCTGGCGGGAGCGCCGGGTCCGCCAAGAGTGCTGAGTGACGGCCATGCGACTGATCCTCAACGTGATCTGGCTGGTGTTCTCCGGCTTCTGGCTGTTCCTGGGCTACATCCTCGCCGGAATCATCGCCTGCATCTTCATCGTCACCATTCCCTTCGGGATGGCGTCCTTCCGCATCGCCGGGTACGTGCTCTGGCCGTTCGGACGCGACGTGGTGCCGTCCTCACGGTCGGGCATCACCTCGGGTGTGGGCAATGTGATCTGGTTCGTGGTCGCCGGTTGGTGGCTGGCGATCGGCCACGTACTGACGTCGATCCCGCTGGCGCTGACCATCATCGGACTACCCATGGCCTGGGCGAACATCAAGATGATCCCGGTGACGTGCTTCCCCTTCGGCACGGAGGTCGTGAGCGCCCGGCGGTAGTGCCCGCGGCAGTCCGGAGAATAATTTCTTCCGGTGTGTAACGCATAGGAGTCGATATCCACAGTGAGACAGCTTGAGAGGAACCAGCCAGAGTTCCGGAGTTGTCGGGAATACCGAATCTGAGAAGGAAGGTCACACCATGATCGACACCATCTCTGAGTTCTTCACCACCGTCGTCGGACTGCTGCAGGTCGGCATCACCGGCTTCGTTGACGCCGTCGCCGGCCTGTTCGTCTAGGAACAGACTCCCCGGTCCACCATGTGACCGGGTCATGAAGAAACCCCGCGTGGGCCCTTGTCGGCCCGGCGGGGTCTTCTCCTGCGCGGACACTCTCGCGGGGTGATACGGGGTGTCGCTGCGGGGCGTCGCTGCGGGGTGCGGGGTGTCTAGGCCAACCCGAAGCCCGGGTCACGTCCCACGTACGCCATCAGGCGGATCGTGGAACTCGCATCGACAGGGGCCTCGACAGGGGCGCCGAACTGCCCACGCGCCTGCAACTGCTCCCCCAGTGACCGCAGCCCACCCAGGTTCTTCTCCGCGAAGTCCTTGTCCAACTCCACGTCCCGCCCCTGGGACCGGGCGAGGTCCCAGGTGTGCATGAATACGTCGGGGATGAAGAACCCGGTGGCATTACGCTCCAGCGACTGTCCCGGGATCGGCCCGCGGGTCACAAGCGCCTCGGCCTTCTGCGGGTCATCCAGGGTCTGCTGCACCAGGGCAACGAACTCCACCCATGCTGCGCCCGGATCCTGTGCCCGGTCTGCCCTGAGTTCGACATCGACCCCGACATCCTCCAGGGCCGGCCCGAACCAGCTGAGCAGGTGCCCGATCAGGTCCCGGGCCCGCCATTCGGCGCACGGTGTCTGGGCGTCCCAGTCAACATCCTCGGTCTGGGCGGTGAAGCCTGCGGCGACCTCACGGAAACGGTCGGCAGGCGTGCTCGGCAACGCCATGGTGAACCTCCTGCGGTGTCAGTGGACTGATGGGGATCAGTCGGGATCATGCTGAAAGAAGTTGGTGTCCAGCGTACCCTTCAAGCCACGATCAGGCCCTGGTTCCAACCCTGGACCAGCACGAACACCAGTGCCGCAACACATGCCACCATGACCAGGCTGTCGCCGGGCCCCGAGGCCCGGATCCGCATCGGGCCGGGCAACAGGTGCACCGACCCCCAGCGGTCCCCACCGACCGGGACCAGTGGAGCGAACAGGGGCACCCCGCTGCGGGTCACCGCGTCCCCCACACAATGGGTCACGCACCCGACCCCCACGGCTGTCGCCATCACCGGAGCCGACAGCATAGCCGGCATATCGCGGGCAATCAGCAGCGTCAGCCCGGCAGCAACCACCAGCGACCCCACAGCTCCCCAGGTCCGGGCCCACGGCCTGGCCAGGGAATGCAACGCCAGCAGCACCAGCGTGGCGAAAATGACCAGGGTGAGATTCTGTGCGCCCAGGCTCACCGCCACCCACGTCGCTGCGGCAAGGAGGACGGCGAACAGCAGGGTGTGCGTGGTGGTGCGGTGGCCGCCGACGGTGCGTCCTTTCGCGCCGGTGAGCTCGGCGATCATCGCCGAGGCCCGGTTGATGAACACCGCCAGCAACCTGCTGACCGGACCCAGCACCCGGGCAGCTGTACCGGACGGGTGGTCCAGGTCCGGCAGGATCGCCGCGCCGGCAGTCACACCGATGAGTACGCCCACCGCCGACGCTGTGACCGGCTGCCCGGTCAGCTCCGCGGTGGCCACGGCGACCACCGCCCCGGCGGCTGCCCCGGACATCGCGTGAGTGGGCCCCATGACCATGTGGCGTGCTCCTTCCTGCCGTCTCTGCTGTGTCACATTCGCGCGGTCGCGCGTGCAGGAACAAGTTGTAGCAGGCGCCTCGGACACGAAAAGACCCCCGGCGACTGACGTCGTTCCGGGGGTCTTCCTCACAGAGCCGCTTGCGAGAATCGAACTCGCGACCTTTTCATTACGAGTGAAACGCTCTACCGACTGAGCTAAAGCGGCACAGGCGCATATCCTAGCCGACCCACACACGCGTGAACAAAACCGCACGAACACCCCACCGACACCGACTCAGAACTGACGCTGGACCGACTCAGGACCGGCTCAGACCTGCCCGCAGCACTCCTTCAACCTGCCCACCATCGCCGTCAGCGCCACCTCCGGCTTCACGTTGAAGCCGAGGGTCGTGCGGCACTCCGACACCGCGTCGATGCAGCGCACCAGGGAATCCGGGCGGTTGCGTCGGGCCAACTCACCGGAGACCTTCGACTGGTCCGGGTGAAGATACCCCCCTACCGGCGCTCCGGGGTCGTCCACCGCGCCGGCGGCGAGCATCATCGCATCGCGGTACAACCCCGCGATGTCGATCAACGCCAGGTCCAGTGCATCCCGCAGCAACCGGGTCCGACGGTTCTTCTGCTCCTTCTCCAGCTCCTTGATCTGCCCGACCGATCCGACCTGCGCCTTGGCCACCCCGCGGCCCTTGGCGCCCACGCCCAGGGCACTCTCCAGTTCGGCGACCTCCCTGGCATCGCGGTCGGCGACCGAGGCCGCGGCCTCCTCCGTCGCCGTCTTCACCAGCTCGGTGATGAACTGGTAGGCCCCGGCACCCTCGTACACCAGTCCCGGCAGCCTTAGCGCGGTCGCCCGCTTCTGCCGGGCAGCGTCCTGCGAAGCCAGGTGCCGGGCCCGGCCGATGTGCCCGCCGGAGACGTCCGCCGCCCAGTTCGCCTGCTCCGGTGACAGGCCCAGCTTCTCATCGGCGAGCAGCACCGCCTCCACCTCCTGCTTCGAAGGGGTGGGGACGTACAGGTGCCGGCACCGCGACCGCAGGGTCACCGCGATGTCCTGCGGATCGGTGCTGGGGGCGCACAGGATGAACACGGTGCGCTCCGGCGGCTCCTCGATACTCTTGAGCAGGGCGTTGGCACTGGAGTCATTGAACCTGTCGGCGTCCTCGAAGACCACGATGCGCCACGGGGCGACCGTCGGCATCGCCGCGGCAGTCCGGATGACCTCGCGGGCCTCCGCCACCTGGATCACCACCCCGTCGGTGTGAACCCAGGTGATGTCCGGGTGGCTCCCCGCCGCCGCCGAGCGGCACTGATCGCACCGACCACAGCCCACGATATCGGGGTTGTCGCAGACCAGGGCGGTGGCGAAAGCTTTGGCCGCGACGCTGCGTCCGGACCCGGGGGGCCCGGTGAACAACCACGAGTGGGTCATCGCGGCGTCCTGGCCCCCGTCGGCGGTCGCCGAGGGCTCGGCGAAACGCCCCCCGGCCACCCGGCTGCGGGCCGCCGCTACCGCCGCACGCAGCGGCCCGGTCACATGCGGGCTGAGGACGCTCGCGCCGAAGACGTCCATGGCGTCGGCGGCGTCGGTGTCGGTACTGTCCGCTGCGGTAGTCACACCCGACGAGTGTAGTCCGGCCGCACCGTGTCCGTGGCCTCGGTTACTCTGTAGGACATGAAGAAACTGGGTCAGTACATCAAGTGGGCGTGGGGCACCACGTGGCCGCTGTACGCCCTGTCCGTGCTGATCGTGAACGTCGTCGGCGCATTGGCCCTGGCCACATTCCTACGCTTCCTCGTCCCCCTGGGCGGGGCGCAGGAACTGGTGTCGGTCACCACCACGACCGCCACCCTCTACGGCCTCTACTTCGTCATCGCGCTCGTCGCCGGCATCTCGATGACCTTGTACTTCTTCGCCCCGGTGCTGCGATGGCAACGCAACCCGACCGCCTCTGACCCGGTCGCCATCCGCAGCCTGGTGCTGCGGATCCCCGCCATGCAGGCGACGTTGGGGGCAGTGTTGTGGTCGATCGGCGTGGTGATCTTCACTGTCGTCGCCCTACAGGTCTCCACGGCATGGGCGTTGACCGTCGCGGTGACCGCCGTGCTCGGCGGTGCGATGGTGGTGCTGATGACCTTCATGGTCGCCGAGCGGTTGGTCCGCCCCGTCGCCGCACGCGCCCTGGACCGCAGCCCAGCACCGCAGGAACGCATCTCACCACTGTCGCTGCAGATCACCATGGTGTGGATCCTGACCTCGGCGGTACCGGTGATCGGCGTGGTCCTGATGGTGCTGGCACAGGCCACCTCATTCTTCCCCGGGGACGCCCGGAAGATCCTGCCCGGTGTCCTGGCGCTCAGCCTGACCGCCCTGTTCACCGGGTTCTCCGGAACCCGGATGACCACGATGACGGTGGTGGACCCGATCCGGGAGCTCCAGTACGCCATGAACCGGGTGCGCCGCGGAGATTCCCGGGCCCAGGTGCGCATCTATGACGCCACCGAGATCGGTGTGCTGCAGGCCGGCTTCAACGAGATGATGGCCGGGCTGCGGGAACGCGAGCAGGTCCGGGAGCTTTTCGGACGCTACGTCGGCGACGAGGTCGCCCGCCGCGCGATCGAGGAGCGGCCGGAGCTCGGTGGTGAGAACCGGTTCGTCGGCGTGCTCTTCGTCGATGTCATCGGCTCCACCGGGTTTGCCGTTTCCCGGGAACCGCAGCATGTGGTCAGTGCACTGAACAGCTTCTTCGACAAGGTCGTCGAGGTGGTGCACCGCAACCGGGGCATGATCAACAAGTTCCAGGGCGATGCCGCCCTGGCCGTGTTCGGCGCACCAATCCCGCTGGACGACATCGCCGGGCATGCCCTGACCGCCGCCCGGGAGTTGAACCTGGAACTGCAGGAGCATGAGCTGCCGGCCGGTATCGGTGTCGCCGTCGGTGAGGTCGTGGCCGGGCACATCGGTGCCCAGGACCGTTTCGAGTACACGGTGATCGGCGATGCGGTGAACTCCGCGGCCCGGCTGACCGACCTGGCAAAGGACACGCCCGGCCAGGTGCTGACGAATGCGGCGACACTGCGCCAGGCCAATGAAGCCGAGCAGTCGCGGTGGACCGTGATGAAGTCGGTGGAGCTGAGGGGTCGTAAGTCGATGACGCAGCTGGCCCGGCCGATCCGTCCGACGCTGGCTGAGCGCGGGTAGTAGCGCGGGGCCGGGAGCGCGGGTAGGCGCGGGTAGTCACCAGGCAAGCGCGGTCACTGCCACCTTCTGACACCTCACTCCCGCTCCCGGGTGGTTTGAAGGGGGTCAAACCACCCGGGAGCGGGAGTGAGGGCGCTGGCGGGTGCCACGGCCGCACCGAGAGGGCGCCACGGGACCTGCAGCGGGGTATCAGGCCTTCTTCGTGGTCTTCTTCGCCGTGGTCTTCTTCGCCGTCTTCGTGGACTTCTTCGTCGTCTTCTTGGCGGCCTTCTTCGCCGGCGACTTCCGCGCCGACTTCGCCGACTTCTTGGCCGGCGAGCCACCGTCGGCGGCCTCCTTGGCACGACGCTCACTGAGCAGCTCATTGCCCCGGGCATCGGTCATGGTCTCCGGGGAGTCACCACGGCGCAGCGAGGCATTCGTCGTCCCGTCGGTGACATAGGCACCGAAGCGACCCTCCTTCACCGTCATCGGCTTGCCGGAGACGTCATTGTCACCCAGCTGCTTCAGCGGCGGTTTAGCGGCAGCGCGGCCCCGACGCTTCGGCTCAGCGTAGATCCGCCGTGCCTCGTCCAGGGTGACGGTGAAGATCTGCTCCTCATTCGCCAGCGAGCGGGAGTCATTGCCCTTCTTCAGGTACGCGCCGTACCGGCCGTTCTGGGCGGTGATCATCTCACCGTCGGACGGATCCACACCGACCTCGCGCGGCAGGCTCATCAGCTTCAGTGCCTCATCCAGGGTCACCGTCGCCGGGTCCATCGAGGCGAACAGTGACGCCGTCTTCGGCTTGAGGGTCTCATCCAGGATCTCCTTGATCCGCTTGGCCTTGCGGTTCTCAGCGGTCTTGGTCTCCCGGCTCAGCGGCTTCTTGCCCTCCTCGGCACGGGCGGCGTCATCGGCGTCACGCTCGGCCTCGATGGTCTTCTCCGCCTCCGCGGTGACGCGAGCCTCCTCATCGTCCTTCACCTTCTCGGTGACGTACGGCCCGTAGCGTCCCTCACGAGCCATGATCATCCGGCCGTTGGCCGGGTTCACCCCGACCTCACGACCACCCTGCGGGGTGGCGAAGAGCTTCTCGGCGACCTCGAGGCTCAACTCGTCCGGGGTCATCGACTCCGGCAGGTTCGCACGCTGCACCTCCGGCTCGGTGCCCTCGGGGGAACCGGCGGGCACCGGCTTGGTGCGCTCCAGGTAGGGGCCGTAGCGTCCCACCCGGACGATGACGGGGATGCCGTCGGCGTCGTCGAACAGGTGCAGGGAGTTCACCTTGCGGGCGTCGATCTGCTCCAGGTTGTCGCCGACCAGGTGCTTCAGGCCGCCCAGCCGGGCGACGGTGTCGGCGGTGTTGTCGGACGCCTTCTCGTCACCGAAGTAGAACCCCCGCAGCCACTGCGAACGGTCCTGTTCACCGCGGGCGATCTCGTCGAGCTCGTCCTCCATCGAGGAGGTGAACTCGTAGTCCACCAGCGAACTGAAGCTCTGCTCCAGCAGACCCACCACCGCGAAGGCGACCCAGCTGGGCACCAGGGCGGAACCGCGGGTGACGACGTACCCGCGTGCCTTGATGGTGTTGATGATCGAGGCATAGGTCGACGGACGACCGATGCCGAGCTCCTCCATCGTCTTGACCAGGGAGGCTTCGGTGAAGCGGGCGGGCGGGTTGGTGGAGTGACCGTCGGCGGTGACCTTCTCCGTGGTCAAAACGTCGCCCTCGGTCAGCACCGGCAGCGCCTTCTCGGCGTTGTCGGCGACATTGCGACCGTCGGCGGTCTGCGTGGTCTCCACGTAGGCCTTGAGGAAACCAGGGAAGGTGATGGTGCGTCCGGTGGCCTGGAAGTCCACGTCATTGCCGGTCTTCGCCGTGCCGGAGACGGTGACCTTCATCGAGGTACCTCGGGCGTCGGACATCTGCGAGGCGACGGTGCGCTGCCAGATCAGCTCGTAGAGCTTGAACTCCTCGGCGTCGAGCTGTCCGGCGAGCTTGCCGGGGGTGGCGAAGGTCTCGCCGGCCGGACGGATCGCCTCGTGCGCCTCCTGGCTGTTCTTCACCTTGCGGGTGTACTGACGCGGCGCATCGTGCACGTAGGACGGCCCGTAGAGCTCCTTGGCCTGCTGCCGGGCGGCGTCGATGCCGGCCTTCGACAGGGTCGTGGAGTCGGTACGCATATAGGTGATGTGGCCGTTCTCGTAGAGCCGCTGCGCGATACGCATCGTGCGGTCCGAGGAGTAGTGCAGCTTGCGGCCGGCCTCCTGCTGCAGCGTGGAGGTCATGAACGGCGGGTAGGGGCGCCGGGTGTACGGCTTCTCCTCCACCGCGGTGACGTTCATCGACGCCCCGGCCAGCCCCTCGGCCAGGGCTTCGGCGGTGGACTTGTCGATGACGGTGACATTCGCCTGGGCCTTGCCGGTCTTCAGCACACCGTCGTCGCCGAAGTCACGGCCCTGGGCCACGCGCCTACCGTCGACGGCGGCGAGGCTCGCCTGGAAGGACGTCGGGTTGGCCGAAGCGTCCTGCCCGGCCGCAGCCGAGGCGGCACCGCTGGCGTCGAGGGTGGCGGTGAGGTCCCAGTACTCGGCGGAGACGAACGCCATGCGCTCGCGCTCACGTTCGACGATCACGCGGGTGGCCACGGACTGGACGCGTCCGGCCGACAGTCGCGGCATGACCTTCTTCCACAGCACCGGGGAGACCTCGTAGCCGTAGAGACGGTCGAGGACACGGCGGGTTTCCTGGGCGTCGACCAGGTCGTGGTCGAGCTCGCGGGTGTTCTCCGCGGCCTCCTTGATGGCAGCCTCGGTGATCTCGTTGAAGACCATGCGGCGCACCGGCACCTTGGGCTTCAGGACCTCCAGCAGGTGCCAGGCGATGGCCTCGCCTTCACGGTCGGGGTCTGTCGCGAGGTAGACGACATCGGACTGCTTGAGCTTGGCCTTGAGCTCGGAGACCTTCTTCTTCTTGTCCGGGTTCACCACGTACAGCGGCTCGAAGTCGTCGTCGACGTTGACCCCGAGACGGGCCCAGGGCTCTTTCTTGTACTTGGCGGGGACGTCGGCGGCACCGCGGGGGAGGTCGCGGATGTGCCCGACAGAGGCGTCGACGAGGTAGTTGTCGCCCAGGAAGCGCTGGATTTTCTTCGCCTTTGTGGCCGACTCGACGATCACGAGTTTCTTGCCACCGGTCGCGGTGTCCTGCGCTGCCATAGAGATTTCTCCCACCTTCTCAATCCTCGCCGGTGTCTCCCGGCCTCCACTCTGTCCAGGGCCGGGATCTGCAGTGTCCGGCACCGTGATCACGACGCACAGAGGGGTTCGAGGTGAGACCATACACGTCACTGCGGACAAGAGTCGGCAAACCCTGCCCCCTGGGGGAGTCGGGGCCCGCCTTCCGGCAGGGCGGGACGCCCTTCCTGACGTCATATCCGACGTCCTCCCCGAGGCCCCTCACGACAGCCGCCTACTCGGCCGTCCCGTGGTGCTCCGGTTGCCCGCGACCTCAGGCGTCGGCGACGGTGAAACGCTGACGACGGTGGGCCGGGGCCTCCAGCTCATCCAGGGTCGCAACGGCGAAGGTTCCGGCGGTCACGGCAGCACCAGCGGGGTGGTCGCTGCCGAGGTCGTATGACGCTGCCGCCGGCCCCGGGCCGATCTCCGGGGCGGGTGCCAGCATGACCCAGTCAAGGTTCTCGGGCGATGCCTTGTAGAGGTCGAGGATATCAGCGAAGGACTGTGCCTCAGGCTTGTACGCCTCCGGGAACCCGGGGGTGTCGAGCAGCATCGTCCCGTCCTCGGTGAGGGTCGCACCTGCGCCGCCCACAATGAAGAAACGGGTGTTCGCTGCCACCGGTGACTCGGCGAGTGCCGGGACCAGGGCGGCGTGGGCGTCGATGATCGGCTGGACGGAGCTGCCGTCGCGCGGGCCGGGGACGGAGATCATCACGATGTCGGCGTCCTGTGCTTTGGCGACGACGTCGGCAGCGTCGGCAACCTCACCGGTGACGTAGGTGACGCCGTCGACGGTGTTGGACGGCTCGGTGCTGCGGGAGACCCCGGTGACCTGGTGTCCGCGGTCGGCGGCCTGCTGGGCGATGTCGACGGCATCTCGGACCGGGTCTTGTCCCAACGCCTGTCTGCACTGAGCGCCGACGGCCTGGTGGCACGGACCGCCTTCCCCGAGATCCCCCGCGCGTGGTCTACGACCTCACCAACCTGGGCCGATCAGCACTTTCCCCGATACACGCCCTGTTCGACTGGACCGTGCAGAGCATGGACGCCGTCGTCTCCCACCGCGAGGACCACTAAGGCGCCCGACCGCACTTCAGCGCCGTCGTCCACGGTTCCACCACCTCCGTGTCATCGCACCGTGCTCAGCGTCATCGAAGAATGTCGATCCGACCCTCCTGAACGACATTCTTCGATGACGCTGGACACTCTCCGATGACTTTCCAGCACTCACTATCCAACCCGGCGGATATGTAGTTGAATGATCGCATGGACTCAAGGGGGCGAGGCCGGGGTGGACTCTCATGACACATCCTCACATGGCAGCACACATTCATCGGCGACTCCGGCGACAACCGATCAAAACAGCAGATCAAGTCTGAAATCAGTACTCCCAGGACACACCCCGGAGTGCACACCGTCCGACTGGTACCGCAACCGGATCTCCTGGCGACACAGCAAGCGACGGTCTCCACTGGCCGGCCGGCGGCCCCTGACAAGGGCTGATCTCATCAGCATGGGGACCACCCGCGCGTCGATCCGGGCCAACTACACCCGCATCGAATACGGCATCTACCTCGACAACGACAGTCTTCTTCCGGAGACCACGGATACCGGTCACACCAGGCGCCGACGCATTCCCGCGGCCATGCTCCCCCTCGCCCACCTGATTCGGCACCCAGACCGCATCGCTACCGGCTTCGGTGGGGCATCAGCCTACGGAATGACGTACTTCGTCGAGGAAGAACTGCTTGAGTTCCTTTCCTCTCCAGGTTCATCCCCCACCAGGGCACCCGACCATGTCCTGGTACGCCCCACCCGGCACCACCCCACCCATCTCTTTTCCGCGGAGACCTTGAGCGGCGACTTCGACGGGCTTCGGGTGGCGAGCCCAGGGACCACGTTGTCCCACATGCTCCGGCACATCATGGAGACGACAAGCTCCGACGGTCGACAATGGACCGCTCCAGACCTCACCTCTCTCCGCCCCGAACTGTCCCCGGAGTTCATCAAGTGTGTCCAGGTCTCCGACAGTTTCCACCAGGCCCTCGGAAAGACCCGGCCGGGCAATCCCGATGCACTGCGCGTCCCAGGAGGCGCCGATGCTCTGCTCAGGGCCAAGGTACTGGGATCAACGGATGTCGGGGCGGAGTCTCCACCAGAGACGATGCTCCGGTTGGTGGTCAGTGATCTTGCCTCTGGCCTGCGCAGCCAGATCCCGGTATTCAAGGAGGACGGTTCCCTACTCACGGTGTCTGACCTGGGCTGGGAAGAATACGGCGTGCACCTGTTCTACGACGGTATCCACCATCTCCATCGTTCGCAGCGCGACCATGATTCAAAGGTGCTGGCGGCACTACAACGCAATGGAGGCCAGGTGATTCGGGTCGTCGCCGAGGACCTGAAGGACCCCGGCGCTGTCATCGCACTACGCGAACGGGTCAGCGAGGCGCTCCGGTAGGACGGGACGCCCAGGTAAGGCGTAACGCCCGGGCAGGACAGGACCCCCCTCACCTCCACGTCATCGCACCGTGCTCAGCGTCATCAAAGAATGTCGCCCACAAGGCCCAGGACGACATTCTGCGATGACGCTGTGCACCCTTCAATGACGCACTGCCCACCGAAACGCCGCGATCTTCATAGCTCCCGGATGCAGCCCCCGGACATGACGAAACACCGCCGCCACCGGAGATTATCCGGTGACGGCGGTGCGTCACGGTTCCGCCGAAAAACGGAAACACCATCTGATCCCGTCCCTTTTTACGGGGACGGCGCCAGAAGTCTTAGAGTGCGGTGACCTGCTGGGCCTGCGGGCCCTTGGCGCCCTCGCCGATCTCGAACTCGACCTGCTGGTTCTCCTCGAGGGTACGGAAGCCGTTGCCCTGGATCTCGGAGTAGTGGACGAAGACGTCGTCGCCGCCATCGTTCGGAGCGATGAAGCCGTAGCCCTTTTCGGCGTTGAACCACTTGACGGTTCCCTGTGCCATGTTCTTTCCTTACTTACTTTCTCGGTGATCGATGCCCTGCCAACTCTTCGCAGGAACACCGGGCCGATGCTCGAACCACCCGGATGGTTGGTCCGTCCGCATGCAAACAACTCCCGCGAACGTTTTACCTACTGTCTGCGGGTGAAACCGTAAAAAGCAGCGAGCAAAGCGACGCACAGAAACTGTGACCAGCCACCAGTGTTCCACGTTCGGCTGCCAAACACCATACGAATCACCGCATTCTCCGCAAACACTCAGTTCGGCCCCTGGGCCGACGCGCGGACCAGGGTGTTTCTACACTGTTCACCATGAGTGATTCCTATGGTGCCGAACTACTGGACATCCTTGTCCCGGCCGTACCGGAATCGGCTGCAACAGCGGATCCCCCGCCGACGACACTGGCACCGACGCCGGCGCCGCCACCGGCGGACGATCCCTCCCCACTGACCCACTCCCGCACCGAGCCCGCCCGTCACGCACAGCCGGTGACCTGGCCAGACTGGGTCAACCCGGACCTGCGCGACCACCTCGTCGACGCCGGGGTCGCCACACCCTGGAGCCACCAGGTAGCCACCGCCGAGCACGCCTGGGCCGGTCGTGACGTGGTGGTGTCCACCGGCACAGCCTCCGGGAAGTCCCTCGGATACCAGCTCCCGGTCCTCTCCTACCTCGCCGCCGAGCGCAACCCGACCACCAGCCGACCCACCGGCCGACCCGTCGCCCCCACCGTCGGCCGCACTACCCCCGCCGCAACCCCGGCCACCGCGTCCTGCCTCTACCTCTCGCCCACCAAGGCGCTGGCCCAGGACCAGCTCGGCACCCTGGCACGGCTGTGCTCGGCGGTGCCCGCTCTGCGCCACGTCATGGTCGCCTCCTATGACGGCGACACCCCACCGGAGGCCCGCCGCACGATCCGCGACGAGGCGCGCATCATCGTCTCCAACCCGGACATGGTGCACGCCTCGATCCTCGGACAGGCCACCCGCTGGTCGCGCCTGCTGCGCACCCTGCAGTTCATCGTCGTCGACGAATGCCACGTCTACCGGGGCGTGTTCGGCGCACATGTCTCCCTGATACTGCGTCGCCTGCTGCGCTTGGCCGAGCAGGCCGGGGCCCGTCCCACCGTGATCCTCGCCAGCGCCACCACCGCCGATCCTGCCCGGCACGCCGCCCGACTCACCGGACGCGCCGTCACCGCGGTGACCGCCGATGGTTCCCCGCAGGGCGAACGCACCGTCGCGCTGTGGGAACCCGGCTTCATCGAGGGCCGGGTCGGCGAGCACGGCGCGCCGGTACGCCGGGCCGCGACCACCGAGGCCGCCGGGATCATGGCCAGACTGATCGGTGAGGGAGCCCGCACACTGACCTTCGTACGCTCCCGCCGCGGTGCCGAGATCACCGCCCTGGCCTGCGCCGAGGACCTCGCGGCGGCCGGACGTCCCTACGACGCCGCACGCATCGCGTCCTACCGCGCGGGCT
Source organism: Candidatus Corynebacterium faecigallinarum (assembly GCA_019120175.1). Lineage (GTDB taxonomy): Bacteria > Actinomycetota > Actinomycetes > Mycobacteriales > Mycobacteriaceae > Corynebacterium > Corynebacterium faecigallinarum. The sequence continues at coordinate 176,976 of DWVP01000001.1, read as the reverse complement.
ACACTCCGGAGGCCCGCCGGGAACTGGAACAGCGCCTGGACAATGGCGACCTGCTGGGCCTGGCCGCCACCAGCGCACTGGAGCTGGGCATCGACGTCGGCGGCCTGGATGCGGTGGTGACCTGTGGTTTCCCCGGCACGGTCGCCAGTTTCCGGCAACAGGCAGGACGTGCCGGACGCCGCGGTCAGGGCTGCCTGGTGGTCATGGTCGCCGCCGACAACCCACTGGACACCTACCTGGTCCACCACCCCGAGGCGCTGCTGGACACCCCGGTGGAGGCGAGCGTGTTCAACCCGTCCAACCCCTACATCCTGGCGGGCCACCTGCTGTGCGCCGCCGCGGAAGCACCACTGACCAGTGCGGACATCAGCCGGTTCAGCGACTCCGACCCCGGCCAGGTCCACCGGGTGATCGAGGGGCTTCTCGCGGACGGTTCGCTGCGTCGCCGGCCACGGGGCCTGTTCTGTGACCTGGAGATCGCCGGGCAGGTCCACGGCCGGCTCAACATCCGCGGCGGGGCCGGTGAGGAGGTCGTCATCGTCGACGGTGAATCCGGCCGGGTGCTCGGCACCGTCGACGCCGCCCGCGCGGTCGGCGACGTGCACGACGGGGCGGTGTACGTTCACCAGGGCGAGAGTTTCGTCGTCGATGAGTTGTCGCTGGCGGACTCGGTGGCCGTGGTGCACCCCGAGACACCGGAGTGGACGACCCGCCCGCAGGAAACCACCGACATCAGGGTGGAGCAGGTGCACCGTACCCGGCAGATCGGCGGTACCCCGGAGGAGGATTCGGGATCGGTTTCGGGTTCGGATTCGGGGGTGTGGCTGGCCGATGTCTCCGTCGAGGTCTCCCACCAGGTCACCGGCTACCAGCGTCGACTGTCCGACGGTGAGGTGCTGGAGACCGTGCCCTTGGACGTGCCTGCCCAGCGGCTGCACACAAGGGCGGTGGCCTACACCGTCCAGCCGGACGTCCTGCTCGACCTGGGTATCGAGGAACCGTTGTGGCCCGGCACGCTGCACGCCGCCGAGCATGCGGCGATCGGGCTGCTGCCGCTGCTGGCCACCTGCGACCGGTGGGACATCGGCGGGGTGTCCACGGTGCTGCACGCCGACACCGGGCTACCCACGGTGTACGTCTACGACGGTTACGCCGGTGGCGCCGGGTTCGCCGAGGCCGGTTTCGACCGGTTCGCCGCGTGGATGTCCATGACCGCCGATGTGGTGGGGGACTGCGGGTGTGAGTCGGGCTGCCCGTCGTGCGTGCAGTCTCCGAAGTGCGGCAACGGCAATGATCCGCTGTTCAAGCATGGTGCCGCGGTGTTGCTGCGCGCATTGGCGGACGCTGCATCGCAGTAACTGGACGTATCGTGGGGAAAATCACACCACGTTCACGAGGAGTCCTCCGTGCCCCGCACCCTGCCGTCCCGCACCGTCCGCCGACCCCGTTCCCGGGCCAGCGCCGCAGTCCTGTGCACTGCAGCGATGGTGGCCACGGGAATTGTCACAGGGACGGTGACGGCGTCCGTCACCGTCCCCTCGGCCGGGGCCGCCCCACTGGACGCCGGCTCACCGGTCAGCGATCCGGGCCCGAACCGTGTCACCCCGGACTGGTCAGGGCTCGATGTGACCGGCGGCATTCCACTGTCGGACAAGGTGGGCGTGCCCGCCGGCGACGTCCCGTTGAACCCCGGTCTCGGCCTGGCCAGTGCCGGGGAACAGCACCGTTTCGCCTATTCCACCCACGACCAGCACGGGGATGTCGTGGCGTCCACCGCCGCGGTCTTCCTGCCCACCGGGGATGCACCAGCGGGCGGGTGGCCGGTGCTGGCCTGGGCGCACGGCACCGTCGGGCTCGGCGACGAGTGCACCCCGTCGGCGCAGAACCGCAGCCCCCGCGACACCGGATACCTCAACCACTGGCTCGATCAGGGCTACGCGGTCGTCGCCTCGGACTACGCCGGTCTCGGAACGCCAGGACTGATGAGCTACCTCAATGGGTCAGTGACCGCCGCGAACGTCATCGACTCCGTCGCCGCGGCGAACAAGCTGGACTCGGTGGGGACGGACCTGTCGACGCAGTGGGCGGTCATCGGCCAGTCCCAGGGAGGCGGGGCCGCCCTGCACGTCGCCCATGAAGCCACCGCCCGCAGCCGGGAGGCCGGACTGGACTACCGCGGGGCGGTCGCCACCGGCGCCCCGGCCTATATCGAGGAGCTGGTGCTGGCCGGTTCGCCGTCCTTCCCGCCGGTGGTGCTGCCAGCGGGTCTGAACGTGTACTCCGCCTACATCATCGCCGGGTTCCGCGAGGCCCACCCGGAGATCGACGTGGATTCCGTGTTGACCGCCGAGGGTCGCCGCATCGCCGACATGGCCGAGACCGCCTGCTACGAGGCACTCGAGGGGGCGTTGGACGGGGTGAACATGGCCAACGCCTTCGCCCGTCCCCTGCGAGATGTCCCGGGACTTGAGCCGGCACTGCGCGACTACATGGCCACCCCGACCAGTGGATACGACCGTCCGGTCTTCCTCGCCCACGGCCTGCGTGACATGGACGTCCCCACCCCGGTCGGGCTGGTGTTGAACTCGGAGATGTGGCTGAAGCAGTTCACGGGTGACGCATCGGCGAATGCGCAGGTGAATGTGCGCTGGTACGACGCCGACCACAGCGGGGCCATGGTGGCGTCGATGAAGGATTCCACCCCGTTCCTCGAATCACTGTTCCGGTAGCGACGCCCCAGGCTAAAGTTAGCGTCACCTTGTCTCGGCATGTGCGGAGTTCTACTGACGTTTCCTGGAGTCACTGTGCCAACCTTCCTCTCCCCGAATCGACCTGCCCGCACCCGGCGTACCGGACGCACCGAGCGTGCCGAGCGTCCTGCACATGCAGGACGCACCGCGCGCACGGTATGTGCGGACGCCCCCCGTCGCCGTCACCGCTGCGGTGACCGCCCCGGTCGCCGCGGCGCAGTTCGCACCGGCACAGCCACTCATCCCCGGTTCACCGATGCAGGATCCGGTGGCGAACATGACCGAGCCGAACTGGTCAGGGCTCGACGTGAGGGAAGCTTCCGCACTGACCGGTGACCTGGAACTACCGGACACCGCGGGTACCGCTGTGAAGGAAGTGCCACTGGACACCCCGATGCACATGCCGGACGCCGCGCTGAACCAGCGGTTCCTGTACTCCACCGTCGACCAGCACGGCGAGATCGCCGGGGCGACATCGGCGGTGTACCTGCCCGACGGTGAGGCACCGGAGCAGGGGTGGCCGGTGATCGCCTGGGCCCACGGCACCGTCGGTATCGGCGACGACTACACGCCCTCGGCGGGCCACCGTAACGACGCCGACTACCTCAACCACTGGTTGTCCCAGGGGTACGCCGTCGTTGCCCCGGACTACACCGGTCTCGGCACCCCGGGGTTGAGGAGTTACTTCAACGGACAGGCCACCGCCACCAGCGTGGTCGACGCGGTGGTCGCCGCCCAGTCCCTGGACTCCACCGCCGGAAAGCTGTCGACGAGGTGGGCGGTCGTCAGCCAGTCCCAGGGCGGTGGAGCTGCCCTGCATGTCGCCCATGATGCGGCCGGACGCAGCGCTGATGCGGGCCTGGACTACCGTGGTGCGGTCGCCACCGGCGCCCCGGCCTATATCGAGGAGTTGGCGTTGGTCTCTGGTCCGTCGTTCCCGCCGGTGCCGTTGGGTGGCAGCATCAACGCCTATCTGGCCTACTCCATCGCGGGATTCCGTGATGCACACCCGGAGATCGACGTGGACTCGGCACTGACCGACGAAGGCCGGCGGATCGCCGATGCGGCGGAGACCCCCTGCCTGCGTGAACCACGCCAGGCGTTGAATGCGACCAATATCGCCACTGCCTTCAGCCGTCCGCTGGCAAGTATGCCGGGCCTGGAACGGGCATTGCGCGACTACATGGCCACCCCGACCGACGGTTACGACCGGCCGGTGTTCCTGGACCACGGGTACACCGACATCGATGTACCGAGCCCGATCGGCCTGGCGATGAATTCCGAGGTGTGGATCAACCAGTTCACCGGATCCAATGAGCACGTCGAGGTGCACTGGTACCCGCAGGACCACTCCGGGACGGTGTGGGCGTCGACCGCTGACTCGGAACCGTTCCTGCGGCGTATCCTCGCCTGACCTGGTCCACCGCCGGGAACTCACTGGCCCACCGGCCCGGCCGACGCCGTGGCATCGCGTGATGCCACCCGGACGTCGACGGCGATGCCGGTGACACCGGGGGTTCCGTGGCTGGTCGTCGTCCCATCGATGGTGCGACAAGACATCAGTTCCGCCCCATTTCCGGTGGCGACCTGTGCCGCTACCGAACAGGCCCGGGTTTCCCCGGCGGTCAGCAGGACGGTTGCCGCAGACACCGCGACCAGATCGGCTGCGGCGACGGCACGGTGATGGCTGACCACCTCGATCGTTGCCTGCACGATCAGCAGACAGCAGGCGATGATCCCCAGGACCACTGCGGCACCGATGATCGTCACCGAGCCGTCGTCGCCGAGCACCCGGCGCGGATGACCAACTCCGGTCTCAGTCGGGTTCATTGACGATCACCGCCGTCGCCGAGATGTCGAACAGTCTCCCCGGCACCACCACGGTGACGGTGAGCAGGTCGAGGCTGTCTCCGTCCTGCGCTGTCACCGCTGGCTGTGCCGTAGCCGTCTGTGAGACCGCCCCCGACACCGTGACCTGCGCGTCCGGGTCCGCGGCGGCGACAATCGTGCGGGCGGACGCCCCGTCACCCAGGGCGGCCGCCCGGGCGGCGTCGCGGGCCATCCCCACCGCCGACAGGTAGGTCGCCAGGGTCATGAACCCGGTGATGACCACCCCGATGACCGCGGTGATCGCGGTGAACACCACGGCTGCTTCGACCGTGACGTAACCCCGGTCGTCACCTGCCGGTGGGAGGAACACCGGCTTACTCGTCCAGTGCGCGCTGGAAAATGGCGGTCAACGCCGACTCCACCGCGTCCGAGGTGACGACCATGTACAGCAACGCTCCCAGAGCGGCTGCGGCCACGCATCCCAGGGCGTATTCGATGGTCGACATCCCCCGGTCATCATGCAGGACGGTGTCTATCACCCCGGAATCCGCCACCTCCGCGGCCCGCTCCTGCTCGGCGGCACGGGACTGTGCGTCCGGTTCTGCTGCGATCGTCTCATGTGCGGTCGTCTCGTTCACGGTCGTCTCATTCACGGTCTTGTCCTTCACTGTCGTGTCATTCATGGTCATTACTCCTTTTCCTCGTGGACTCTCCACGGGTGTAGTGCTGATCTCTGTCTGACTCTCTCTGTCGTGCGGTGCCGGTCATACCCCGGCGAACCCCACCACCAGTGGCACCAGCCCAACCAGCACGAACGCCGGGAGGAAGCACAGTGTCAGTGGGGCGGCGACGGCCACGAGCACCCGCTCGGCCCCCGCCCTCGACCGGTCACCGGCGGTGCGCCGCAGCCGGTCGGCGAGTCCGAGGATCTCCTCGGACATCCGGGCACCGTTGCGGGCCTGGATGGCGGCACGCCGGGCGACCGGTCCGAAACACTCGTCGTCGAGCAGTGGATGCCACGCCTGCGCGCCGGAGCCGAGCTCCAGCAGTGCCGCGACCTGCTCCAGGGACGTGCGTACCGATCCCCCGCTGTTCCCACTGCCACTGTCCCGACCATCACCGTCCCCACCGTCCCCTGGTGCTGTGGCGTCCACGGCGACCCGCCACGCCCCGACAACCGGTAACCCGGCGGCCAGTGCCGCGGCGAAGACGTCGAGGACTCCGGCGGCGGCCAACTCCGGTGGCCCGGCGCGACCGCCGACCCCGCCGAGGACCGTCACCGTCAACGACTCCACCCACAACACCCCGGCACAGGCCAGCAGGATCCCGGCGAGCAGCACCAGCACGCCCAGGACATTGCCCACCAGGAACCCCACCGGTGCCACACCCATCGACTGGCCGATCCCCATCGCCCCCACCGGCAGCAGGAGCAGGATGATCTCGGTGAGCCGCGCGCCGGCCAGGGCACTGGACGTGTGCCCCAGGTGGGTCAGCTGGGCCTCGATACCGTCGACCCGACGACGCATGACCTGCCCCAGGGCCAGGCCATGACGTTGCGCGACCGACCACAAGCGGAGTACCTGATACACCTCCTCACCGGTGCCGTCGCCAGTGCTGTCGCCGGCCCCGCTGACACCGACGTCCCCACCCAGGCGGGCCCGTCCGACCTCCCGACGTAACTGTTCCACCAGTCCTGCCCCAGCGCGACGCCGGGCCTCCGGGGTCTGTGCCACTGCGGCCACAGCATGTTCGGCAGCCTGCACCGGACGCGCTCCCACGGTCAGTTCGACAGACAGCGCATCGGTGAACTCCCGCAGTGCCCTGGTCCGCACACCCCGGTGCGACAATTCCATCGCAGCCAGCGCCACCCGTCGACCGGTGACCGTGACCATCGCTGCCGCCCCGGTCAGCGCCACCGGCGTCAACATGACCACTGCCGTTCCACCCGGAGGGTTCCCTCGCAGCAGACCAGGCGTCCGACCTCCCGGACGAACCGACGCCCGGCCACCCGGTCCAGGTGCACAACAGTGTCCACACCGTCGCCGACCTGCCGGGCCACCGTCTCCGCCGGCATCCCGGCCAACGCCCCCAGCGCCTCGAGACGCCCCGGGACTGCGGCAAGACTGTTCGCGTGGACGGTCCCGGCGCTGCCGCCGTGTCCGGTGTTGAACGCCAGCAGCAGCTCGGCGATCTCCGCACCCCTGACCTCCCCGACGATGATCCGGTCCGGTCGCATCCGCAGACTCTGTCGCACCAGTACACGCATGTCGATCCCTCCGGTGCCGTCCGGACCGGGTTCCCGGGTCCTCAGGCTGACTGCATGGGGATGGCCCGGGAACAATTCCGGGGTGTCCTCGACCTGCAGGATCCGCTGATCGTGAGGGATCTCGGCAAGCAACGCCGAGAGCAATGTGGTCTTGCCGGTACCGGTACCACCACTGACCAGGAACGACTGTTTCTCGGCAACCAACTCCCGCAACAGGTGCGCGACCTCGGCCGAGAACATCCCGGCGTCCTGCAGCACCTGCAGGTCACGGTGGGCCGGGGACAACGCCCGCAGACTGATGCACGGTCCCAGCCCCGACGGCGGATCGAGCACCGCATGGACCCGCACCCCCACCGCCGAGACCCCGGCCGGCAGGTCGGTGATGATGCCGTCGGCGAACGGGTGGGCGTCGTCGAGCCGTACCCCGCAGGACGCCGCCAGGCGCACGGCAATGTCCCGGCACGCCTCAGCATCGTCGACCCGAACATTCGTGGGTTCCACACCTCGCCCGCGGTCGACCCAGACCGCGCCGGGCCCGTTGAGCAGCACATCGGTGACCTCCGGGTCACACAGTGGCACGGCCAGTTCGCCGAGCCCGGAGAACTCACGGCTCAGGTTCCGCACGTCCTCGACGCCGCCGAGGTCCAGGTGCTCGATCACCGAGGTGATGTCCTGGTCGGTCGGATCCACCACCAGGCGGTCGACGAGTTCATTGCGGACCCGGTCGATGACCGACACCGAGCCGGTGCCGTCGTGCTGGTTGTTCCCCTGTGCCCTCGCGCGCCACCACCTGGTCATCGCACCATCACCTCCCACAGTGCGCGCGCCGCCCCGCCTGCCGTACCTGCTGCCTGCCCGGTGGTCCGGAAGTCCCCGCGGTCGATGTCCACCGTGAGGAAAGGGTCGTCCTGCCAGGTGACGTCCGGTTGGCGGCCCAGCAGGCTCAACGTCTGGTTCCAGGTCAGTCCCGACCGGGGCAGTTCCCGCAGCACCACCCATGTCTCCGGGTCGGCGGCGCATTCCCGACGGGCCGCCAGAACCCCGGGGACGGTCTGCGGGACGACGATGACACGGTGGCGGCGGTATCGTCCGTGCCACGTACCCGCTGCCTGCGCCCCGGCACCCTGTGCCGAGGCCGGTGTCAGTGCCGGTGGCGAGGAAGATACCCTGCCATGGTCGCGGACGATGGACAGCCCGAGGCCACCGACGACACCGTCACGCAACGGACACCCCCCGGTTCCTGCTGCCCAGGCAGGGCTGCCCACCACCGCCACGTCATCGGCCCACACCTGCGCGGCCCGCCACCGCTGCGGAGTGTCTCGCTTCTCACCACTGTCACCACTGTCGCCGCTGTCGCCGCTCTCCGGTCGACCGCCGTGTTCGCGGCCTTCCAGCCCGAGCAGCAGGTGGTGGTGTCCCGACCAGGCATCGCGGTCGGCATCGACCAGGACGGCCTCCCCATCGGTCATCTCCGCGACCGTTCCCGCCAGCGCCGCGGCGAAGACACTGGCCCCGGCGCCGCCGACGATGCCGTGCACCGAGATGTCGACCGGATCCGCACAACCGATCATCGCCGCCAGCTCCGCCGACTGTTCCGGGATCTGCAGGGCGTCCTGACGCTGGTGTGCGGACACCCTGATCTCGTAGACCCCGTCGGCAGGCCCCGCGCCGGCCCCGCTGTCGCTGCCGTCACTCCCGTCACCACCAGCGCTGTCGGTCACCACGATCCGCTCCGGTGACAGCCGGTCAGACCGGTCGCTCCCGGTCCCCTCCGTCACCTCTGCCACCAGCAGCCGTCGGCCGGTGACGGCGACGGCGAGGCCGACCTCGTCCGCCAGGCCCGGATCCTCGATGACGAGTTCCACCGGTCGTGGTGTGGATGTACGGCGCCCCGGCACCCGAGCCCGTGCCGGCAGGTGCGGTCGTGGAAGTCTGTTCAGTCCCCTCATGGCGCACAGCATGGCAGCAGGTGGGGTGCGCTGGGAAGGATCGCCCCCGCCAGGGCCATCCTGTGTGGATAACTTCCGTCATGGTTTCGCCGGTATTGTGGATAACGTGGTGACGTCGCCCGAAACCACCTCCTCGTCCCGTAACACATGGGACCATTGAAACGTATGGTGAGAATGTGACCGATACCGGCGAAGACATTCCCGCGCTCGAGATCCGCACCGAGCCCGGCGTCGATCCGTCCTGCGTCCTGGCCATCTTCGACCTCGACAAGACGATCATCGACACGTCCGCATCAATGGCCTACCGCAAGCCGCTGGCCGAACGCGGCCTGATCACCACCAGCGAGATGCTGCGCATGTTGATCATGCTGGGCAACTACATGATCAGCGGCCACGACGATCAATCCCTCAACGCCACCCGGGACACCCTGGTCGGCATGGTCCGGGGACGCCGCGAGGCCGACCTGGCCACCGTCGCCCACGAGGCCCTGCACGAGGTCATCGTCCCTTTCATCTACGCCGAGGCCCGCGACCTCATCGACCGCCACCGTGCCGCCGGCCACCGGATCGCGATCATCACCGCCTCCGCACGCGTCCTCGTCCAGCCCATCGCCGACGAACTCGGCGCCGACCACCTCATCGCCACCGAACTCGACGTCGACGACGAGGGCTACTTCACCGGCGACGTCCCCTTCTTCTGCAAGGGCCCGGCAAAAGTCGAGGGACTACGACGACTGGCGGACGCCGAAGGCTACGACCTCTCCGCCAGCTTCGCCTACTCCGACTCCTCCACCGACCTTCCGCTCCTCACCACCGTCGGCAACCCCACCGCGGTGAACCCGGACCGTGCCCTGCGCCGCGAGGCGACCGCCCAGGCCTGGCCGATCGTGAAGTTCGGACGCACCGAACCACTGTTCAGTCTCCCCGAGAACACCGGCGCCATCGCCCGCGGAGCAGGAACCGCCGCGCTCGTCGGAACCCTCGCCGCGGGCCTGCTCGTATGGCTCAGAGGGCGCGAAGACGGGTAAAGTCCCACCAGGTGGGGACACCTCTGGCACAATGGCCTTAGGACAACCCCGATTTACCCCCGAATGACCATTCACCAGGAGAGTGCGTAGTGAGCGACAAGAACACCAAAGGGATGTTCACCGACAAGGACAGCTTCAGTCCGCAGGTCAATTCGATCCCCCTGTCGGACGTGGATGCCCAGGCGGCTGGTCGCGGCGGCAGCATCGGCGACCTGGTGAAGGACGCCACCACCCAGGCCTCCACCCTGATCCGCTCCGAGGTCGAGCTGGCCAAGACCGAGATCTCCTCCTCCGCGAAGAAGGCGGGACTGGCCATCGGCATGTTCGGCGCTGCCGCGGTCGTGCTGGCCTACAGCTCTTTCTTCTTCTTCTTCTTCCTCGCTGAGCTGCTCGACAACTGGATGCCGCGCTGGGTCGCCTTCCTCGTGGTCTTCCTGATCATGTTCGTCCTCGTGGCCATCCTGGCCCTGGTCGGTGTGAAGTTCATCAAGGGCGTGGAGAAACCCCAGGCGACCATCGACTCGGTCGGTGAACTCAAGTCTGTCGTGCCAGGCAACAAGAAGGCCGAGCAGGACAGCGGGATGTTCACGTAGGTCCAGACACAGTGACCTCCCCGACCGCCCCGGAGCACAGGTACGTGCACACCCGGGGCATTCGTCTGCACGTACAGGTCCAGGGGCCCGCTGACGCGCCCCTGGTCCTGCTGATCCACGGTTTCGCCGGCGGGCACTTCGACTGGGACGAGATCATGTCCGAGTTCCGTGTCGATGCCGACATCCCCGTCCGACTCGCCGCCGTGGACCTGCGCGGCTACGGACGTTCCGACAAGACACCCCGTGGCTACGACCTGACCACCGCCGCCTCCGACATGTGCGGCGCCATCCGCGCCCTGGGCCACACCGATGCCCTGGTCGTCGGTCACGGTGAAGGTGGACTGGTGGCCTGGACCATGGCCGCCCACGAACCCCAGCGGGTCTCCGGGATCATCACGCTTGCGTCTGCCCATCCCCTGGCGCTGGCCCGCAACATCCTCACCCACCCGGTGTCCCAGTGGTCCCGCATCCGCGCCTCCCTGTTCGCCCAGCTGCCCCGCCTGCCGGAACGTGCACTGCGCAAGGACAACTCGGCCATCGTCGCCGACTCCTTCCGGCAGCAGGTCGCCCCGGGCTTCCGCGACACCGAGACCTGCCGCAAACACCAGGATCTCCGCCGCGAGGGCATGCAGATCGACAAGGTCCCGCACCTGTCCTGCGAATACCGCCGGTGGACACTGCGCAGTCGTCTGCGCCCGGAGGGCGGCGACTTCAACCGCACCATCCCGAAGCACACCGACGCCCCCGCACTCTGCGTCGACGGGTCGATGGACCCGGCGTACACTCCGAAGATCGCCCGTCGTTCCGCTGCGCGCGGCGGTGACGGCTCCGGCACCGAACTGCTCTACGGCGTCGGCCACTTCCCCCATATCGAGGATCCTCCGGCCGTCGCCGCGCTGATCCGCCGGACTCTCAGCTGACCACGCACTTCTGGGTGTCCACCGGAGCCTGGTGGGCGTCCAGGTCACCGACGTTGGACAACACCTCGTCCTTCGTCAGGGCGTACCCGGTCTCCGAGTCACCCACCGCAGCTCCGAAGATCAGTCCCAGGACCTCCCCGTTGGTGTCGACCAGCGGGCCACCGGAGTTGCCCTGCACCACGGTGCCGCGCAGGGTGTAGGCCTCACGGTCGACGCGGGTGTCGGCGTAGATGTCCGGACCGGAGACCACGAACTGCTCGCGCACCCGCGCCGGAGTGGCCTGGAAGTCCCCGCCGAGCGGGAAGCCCAGCACGATGGCGTCCTGGTTGTGCTGTCCCGGCAGAGATGCCCACTCCAGGATCGGCAGCGTCGTGCCGTCGGTGATGCGGACCAGGGCGATGTCCTCCTCCGGGTTGTAGTACACGACCTGGGCCGGTGCATCCCCTTCGGTGGTCTCCAGCATCACACTGCCGGTACCGGCGACGACGTGGGCGTTGGTCATCACCAGATCCTCGCTGACGGCGAAGCCGGTGCCCTGCAGGATGCGGTTGCACTGTTCGGCCTCGCCGACGACCCGGACCACCGACGGTCGGGCCTGCTGGACCGCGGCGGTACGTGCCAGCTCGGAGTCCGGGAGGTCCACCTCGGTGTCCGGAATGTCGGTGAAGGGGTCGGTGATGACCGGGAAACCGGAGTCACCGAAGAAGGACGCCGTCTGCGACGGCAGGGACTTCAGCCAGCCCGGGGCGATGGTGCTGACCCCGGACAGGATCGACGACCCGCGTACCGCCTTGCCCAGGTCTCCGGAGTTGTTACCGGCGACCGGCACAATCACCAGCCAAACGACCAGCAAGGTGGTTACGACCTGCACCACCGCCCCCACCGCGGAGTCCGCCCGCATCACAGCACGGGTGCGGATCGTGTCGCGCAGCCTGTTACCGATCATCGAACCGATCGTGTAGCCGACGACAACGGCACCGGCGACGACCAGTAAGGCGACGACGAAACGGACGTTCTCACCGTCGACGTGGTTCATGACCGACGGCAGAACGCGCAGGCCGACGATTCCGCCGACCAACACACCAATCATCGACAGGGCCGCGGAGGCCCCACCCTGACGCCAACCGGAGACGAGGGCGAACAGTGCGATAACGACGATGACGATGTCCAGGATCGTCGAACCGCTCACCCGTCCACCTCCTTGGCTGACCTTGTTGTGTCTCTCGTTGTAGCTCTCGTTGTAGTGCTGACAGTGACACTATCCTGATTGGAACTCTGTTGCAGTTCCCCGCCGACCTCGTCGCCCAGCAGGGCCGGGACGAGGTTCTCACCGTTACGGGAGGTCTCGAGGGCGGCGAACAGGTCGACGACATCGACCGGCTGACCATCCTGCCAGGGCTCCTCCCAAGGCTGCTCCCAGCCGGCCAGGTTCAGTACTGCGTCGACCACCCCACCGGTGAACCCCCACAACAGGTATCCGTCGATGGAGAACGCCGGTCCATGCCAGTCCAGGAAACCGATCCGGCTGCGCACCTTGGGGGCCACCAGATCAGCGACCGGCACCGGACGCACCCAGTCGGACTCTTCGGTGGCCGGATGCACCGGCCCCGGGGTGCGCCACCAGGCGAGAACCGGGATGACCGCGTGATTCGTCCGGTCGATGTAGAGCGGCTGCAGCAGCGCGACCGGCACGATCGACCCCGGATCACAGGCCGTCTCCTCGACCGCCTCACGAACCGCGGTGTGGATCGGGGACGCATCGACGGACTCGCGGCGTCCCCCGGGAAAGGCGATCTGCCCGGAATGGGTGCGCATCCTGGGGTTCCGGTGGGTCAGCAGGACCGTAGGGTCCCCGCCACCGCCACCGTCACCGTCGCCGTGGCCGATCAGGATCAGCACAGCGGAGTAGCGGGGTTGCTCACCGCCAGGACCGGACTCCGGGACGTCACGTCCGGCATCGCCGAGGATGCCGGTCTCCACCCCGGACCGCGCGGCGGTCACCAGGGGCTCCAGCCAGTCGGGAAGGTCGTCCGGGAGCACAGGCTGGACAGATCCGGCGGCGAGCCAGTCGTCGAGCGAGTACTCCGGGAGGTCAGATGCAGAGTTCATGGGGCACCCATACTACTTGTCATCAGTTCTTCGACCTCATCGACCGAGGTCAACTCCCCTGGGTGCAATTCGGCCCGGGTCCCGTCCGGCCGCATGATCAGCGACAGCGGCACCACCGCGGGCAGATTCGCCGCCGCCACCAGGTCACCGGAGGAGTCCTGGAAGCTGGCGAAGCGGACGTCCAGTTCGGAAAGGAGGTCGACACCGGCCTGGCCACGCTCGTTGACGTGCACCCCCACGATGTTCCACTCCGGGTGCTTCTCGGCGACCTCCTGCAACACCGGCAGCTCCTGCCGGCAGGGGCCGCACCACCAGGCCCACACATTGATCAGGGTGGGGCGTCCGGCGGTCAACTCCGCCACAGACATCGTCGACGGTGTCCCACCGTCGGTCAGGCAGGGCAGGGTGACGTCGGCGAGTTCGGCGTCGGCCGACAGCCCCGCCGCGTCGCCGTCGGGGGTGGGGCAGTCGATGCGCTGCCCCTCGCCCACGGTGTAGGATGTCCCGACCGGGTCGGGGGTCGTCGTGGCATCCGGGATCTCCTCGCCGGTGGCTGACGCCCCCGACGTCCCCGACGCCGCCGGGGGTGTCTCCGGTTCCGGCGGGTCCCCGCCGAGCACCGAGAGTCCCAACGGCACCAGGGCGATCCCCAGGCCGACCACCAGGGCGATGGCCAGAAGGATATTGCGGGTCCGGGTCTCGTTACCGGTGCTGTTTCCGGTGGCGTCCTGCGTCACTTGACCCTCTCCTGCTCACTCGCGGCGCGCGACGGGCACAGTGTCGCCAACACGCATACGTTGCATTTCGGGGCGCGTGAGCTGCAGACCTGGCGGCCGTGGAAGATCAGCCGGTGAGAGAACATCGTCCACTCCTTCTTCTCCACCATTGCGGTGATCTCACGTTCCACGACGACCGCATCGGTCTCGGTGGTCAGCCCCAGTCGTCGGACGAGGCGTCCGACATGGGTGTCCACCGGGAATCCCGGAACCCCGAATGCATTGCCGAGCACCACATTGGCGGTCTTGCGCCCCACCCCCGGCAGCGCCACCAGCTCCGCCATCGTGCCCGGAACCTCCCCGCCGTGCAGGTCACACAGGGCGGCACCCAGACCGATGAGGTTCGCCGCCTTGTTCCGGAAGAAGCCCGTCGGACGGATGAGTTCCTCGAGGTGCTCGCGGTTGGCACCGGCGTAGCACGCTGCGTCCGGAAACTCGGCGAACAACGCGGGGGTCACCTTGTTGACCCGCTTGTCGGTGCACTGTGCCGACAGCACCGTGGCAACGATCAGCTCCAGGGGGGTCGTGAAGTCGAGCTCGCAGTGGGCGTCTGGGTACTCGTCGGCGAGCAGCCGGTTGATCCGACGGGCGCGACGGGTGCGCGCCAGCGGGGTGGCCGGTGCATGCGGTGTACTGTGCGTGCCGTGCGTGCGGTGTGCGTCAGTGAAGCTGGAGGCACCGGAGACACTGGCGGCACTGGCGGCACCGGAGACACTGGAAACGCTGGGGCGGGAGTCAACCATGATGGCATCAGTCTAGCCGCCCGAAACGGGAGGCAACGCGCGGGAACTCCCCCAACTCCACCTCTCCGTCGACTGCACGCTGTAATGTGTGCAGTGACCCTTCACACAATGCCATTGTGACGAACCTGTCACCGTGGCAGGCACATTCGACCGGACACACCGGCGTCGTGCACCAAGTTAAACTTAGACCAGGAGTCAGACGAGTTATGGGCGAAGTACCTGAGATCCTGTCTCGCGCCGGAATTTTCCAGGGAGTCGAGTCCACGGCTGTCAACGCGCTCATTGAGCAGCTTGAGTCGGTGACCTTTCCCCGCGGGACAACCATCTTCGACGAGGGGGAGCCCGGTGACCGGCTGTTCATCATCATCGACGGCAAGGTCAAGCTCGCCCGTCATGCCCCGGACGGTCGCGAGAACCTGCTGACCATCATGGGGCCGTCCGACATG
This sequence comes from Candidatus Corynebacterium faecigallinarum, assembly GCA_019120175.1. Classification (GTDB taxonomy): domain Bacteria; phylum Actinomycetota; class Actinomycetes; order Mycobacteriales; family Mycobacteriaceae; genus Corynebacterium; species Corynebacterium faecigallinarum. Next base: position 161,566 of record DWVP01000001.1, on the reverse strand, counting down.
TTCGGTGAGCTGTCCATCTTCGACCCGGGTCCGCGTACCTCCGCCGCGGTGTGTGTCACCGAGGTCAGCGCGGCCGCCATGGACTCCCAGATGCTGCACGACTGGATCTCGGACCACCCGGAGATCTCCGAGCAGCTGCTGCGGGTGCTGGCCCGTCGCCTGCGTCGGACGAACAACGCCCTGGCCGACCTGATCTTCACCGACGTGCCCGGCCGCGTGGCCAAGGCGCTGCTGCAGCTGGCGAACCGTTTCGGCGTCCAGGAGGGCGGCGCACTGCGGGTGCACCACGACCTGACCCAGGAAGAGATCGCCCAGCTGGTCGGCGCCTCCCGCGAGACGGTGAACAAGGCGCTGGCCGAGTTCGCCCACCGCGGCTGGATCCGACTGGAGGGCAAGTCGGTGCTGATCTCCGACACCGAGCGTCTGGCCAAGCGCGCGCGGTAGTACTCTTCGCATCCCGACCCCACCTGCACCGCTACTGGCGGTGCAGGTGGGGTTTTCCCTATGCCCGGGATGCGGCTAGGTGTACCCATATCTGTCACTCCACTACACGTGGGATGACCGAAATGGGTACGCGAAACTACACCTCTGTCTCGCACCCCGTGCATTCACGTTCTCCCCACGAAAGTAGGTAGACTGATCTGGCTACTTTCATTTTGACGCCGACCTACCCGGAGCGCCCCTCATGCCGACGACACGACCACGTCCCGCGCGTGCGCGGATCCTCGCCGCCGCCGCAGAACTCTTCTACGAGCGTGGCATCACCGCCACCGGCATCGACACGGTCATCGAGCACGCCGGAGTGGCCCGCAAGAGCCTCTACAACAACTTCGCCTCGAAGGACGACCTGGTCACCGCCTACATCCAGGCCCGCCACAACCAGTGGATCGACCTCTACCGCCAGCGGGTCGACTCAGGCGGAACCTCTCCCGACACCGACGCGTCCTCCCCCGAGAACCTCCCCACCCCTGGCGACACCCGCGTCGGCGTAATGGCCGTGGTCGACGCCTACATCGACCATGCCACCGCCGACGGCGACCACTTCCGCGGGTGCGGCCTGCTGAACACCGCCGCGGAGTTCCCGCCGGACTCGGAGTCACGGGCCACCGTCCGACGTCATAAGGAGCAGGTGGAGGATCTGCTGGCCAGCGCTCTGAGCATCGGACACCCCGACACCGCCGCAGCAACCGCCGTCCAGATCTCCTTCCTGCTCGAGGGCGCCGTCACCCGCGCCGGCATGGAAGGCAGCCCAGCGCGACTGCACGAGGCCCGCGACATCATCGGCGCCCTGCTGGACGCTCTGCCGGACACCCCGCCGGACACCCGGCCATGACCACGGACAGCACCGTACCGTCGCGCATCCCCGCCCTGCTCGCCGTCGTCGTCACCGCGGTGCTGTGGGGAACCACCGGCACCGCCGCCACATTCGCCGAAGGCGTCGGCCCACTGGCAATCGGCGCATTCTCCCTGGGCATCGGTGGCCCACTGCAGGCCGCTATCGCCGTGCCCGCCCTCCGTGAGCAGCGTCAGCTGCTGCGGAACAACTGGAAACTCGTCGTCCTCGGCGGAGTCGCGGTCTTCACCTATCCCCTGGCGTTCTACAGTTCCATGCATGTCGCTGGCGTCACCGTCGGAACGGTGGTCTCGCTGGCCTCGGCTTTCTCGCCCTGGTCTGCGTCCTGGTCATCGTCCCCGAGACCCACCCGGCGAAGACCGGACAGGCCCCCGCATCCGACGCTGCGTCCGACGCTACGTCCGACGCCGCTGCCGATGCTGCCGCCGGTTCCACCAGCGGCCTGCGCGCCCTGCTCTCCCGCGACTACCTCACCAACACCCTGGCGTTCTCCTTCGGCTTCGCCACGATGATGGCCTACATCTCCGCCTCGCCGTTCCTGTACCAGAAGTACATGGGTCTGAGCACGGTCCAGTACGGTATCGCCTTCGCCGTCAACGCCCTGGCCCTCATGGTCGTCAGCATCCTGTCGGCGAAGTTGACCGCCCGGTTCCGGGTCCGTTCGCTGGCCCGCACCGGCCTGGGCATCAACCTGCTCGGCGCCGCCCTCTACGGCCTCCTCTGCCTGGTGGACGCCCCGGCGCTGAGGCTGATGCTCCCGCTGCTCATCATGGTCGGATCCCTCGGCCTGGTCATGGATAACACCACCGCCCTGGCCCTGGACGCCGTCCCCCAGGCCTCCGGTTCCGCTTCCGCCGTCCTCGGCTTCCTGCAGTTCGGCCTGGCCGGCATCGTCGCCCCATTGGTCGGCCTCGGTGGCGACATGGATCCGATCCCGCTGGCCATCACCGCCCTGGTGGCTTCGGTCATCGCCAACGTAGCGATCGCCCTGTCCCCCGCGACCCCCAGCGACGGTCACCGTCGTCGCGAGGTCAGCACGGACAACGACAACTAACGACTGACGCAGTTCGGCCCCGGACGGCAACCTGCCGCCGGGGCCGAACTGCATCCGCTACAGCTTGCCCAGGTGGCGTAGCGCCACCCGGGTCGACTGCTTCGCGGCGTCGCGCAGCACCGGGTCGACGTCGGTGTAGATCTCGTCGACGATCTGGCCCACCGTGGCGTCGTCACCGAGCACCCCGAGCGCCTCGGTGACTTGCCGCAACCGGTGCTCGCGGCGCTCCAGGTACTTATTCGCCAGGTCGGCGGTGTTCTCACGGTCCGGTCCGTGACCGGGGAGCAGACGGATACCCTGCCCACGCTCGGCGAGACCCTGCAGCGTCTCAAGGTACTGCCCCAGGTCACCGGTGGTCTCGGAGATCATCGTGGTGTGCCGGCCGGCGATGGTGTCACCGGTGGCGATGCCCTCGACATCGGCGTCGGTGGTACCACCGTCGGTGTGGATGAAAAAACACACCGAATCATCGGTGTGCCCCGGGGTGTGCACGACCTCGATCGTGGGGGTGAGACCGTCGAAGGAGATGATCTCACCGTCGGCCAGAGGATCGGCGCCCATGCTGTAGCGCTTGTCGAAGCCACGGACCGGCGCACCGGTGAGCTGCCGTAGCCGGGCAGCGCCGTCGGCATGGTCGGGGTGGTGGTGTGTCAGCAGGATCGCGGCGACCTCCGCCCCTCCCGCGGTGGCCTTGGCATGCAGGACGTTGAGGTGCCCCTCGTCCTGCGGGCCGGGGTCGATGATGACACTGCACGAGTCACCCGGGGCGCGGACGATCCAGGAGTTCGTGCCTTCGAGGGCCTGGTAACTGGGGTTGTCACACAGCACTACGCCGGTGGACGGGGCGACGGGACGCAACTGGCTGTACGCGGGATGCTCCATGCCGCCAATCCTACTGTCGAAACGGCGGAGCGACACCTCGACGTCAGCGGCCCCGATCCCCTTCGGGGGTGAGATGTCACCACCACGGGACCGGGGCCGCAGTTCGGGGACTACTACTTCACCCGGACGATCAGTTCGACCTCGACCGGGCTGCCCAGTGGCAACTCGGCGACGCCGACGGCGCTGCGGGCATGGGCACCTGCGTCACCGAAGATTTCTCCCAGCAGTTCGGAGGCACCGTTGATGACACCGGGCTGTCCGCCGAAGCCCGGGGCGGAGGCGACGAAGCCGACGACCTTGACGATCTGGACCACCGAGTCGAGGCCGACCAGGGCGTCGATGGCGGCCAGGGCGTTGAGGGCGGCGGTGCGGGCGTAGCCCTTGGCATCCTCGGCGGTGACCTCGTCCACCGAGCCGGTGGCCGGGAGCGCCCCGTCGACGAAGGGCAGCTGTCCGGAGGTGTAGACGAATTCGCCGGACTGCACGGCCGGGACGTAGGCCGCCACGGGGGCGGCGACGGCCGGCAGCTCGAGGCCGAGTTCGGCGAGACGTGCGGTCACGCTGGTGCTGGTCATGCGTTACTTCTCCCGCTTCAGGTAGGCGACGTGCTGCTCACCGGTGGGGCCGGGGAGAACGGAGACGAGTTCCCACCCGTCCTCACCCCAGCCGTCGAGGATCTGCTTGGTGGCGTGGGTCAGAAGTGGCACGGTGGCGTATTCCCATTGAGTCATGGGACCGAGTATAGGGAAACGCCTCCGACCCCACTGGCGTCGGAGGCGTTTCTGCTGCTTGTCCTGCTGGTCCTGCTTGTCCTGCTTGTCCTGCTTGTCCTGCTAATGGGGACTAGGCGGACTGGGAAGCCTCAAGCTGACCGGCAAAGAAGTCGGCCCAGCTGTCGATCTCCGGGTGCTGGCGGAGCAGGGCACGGCGCTGACGCTCGGTCATCCCGCCCCACACCCCGAATTCGACGCGGTTGTCCAGGGCATCGGCACGGCACTGCAGGACGACCGGGCAGTGACGGCAGATGGCCACGGCCTTGCGCTGGGCTGCCCCCTTGACGAAGAGCTCCTCGGGGTCGACGTCGCGGCAGTGCGCCTGGGTGATCCACTCACCACGGTTGTTGAAGGACTCGCGGGTGGTGATCTGGGCGGCGGTGCGGTGGATTACTCCCTGGTTGCCGCTACGGACGTCGTTGGCAGCCTCGCCGCGGCCCGTCGTGCGGCCTGCGGTGCGGGTCGCTGCGGCACGGGACGCCGAAACCTCGGTCATATCCACTGGGGTTCGGAGAGATGCGGTCATGATGCCCTTTCACTATCGAGGGGTGCCGGGGATTGAACCACGGCGCCTGTGGCGATAACGCTAAGAAGCGATCACCGGAAACTGCGGCTAAGTGTATTCACACAGATTTAGAAGTGTCGAATCGCACACATTTCGCGAAAGTGTGGGCCACATCACCGAGATGTGACACTCCCCCCGCCCTCCCTCCGTGCGACACCCGGTCAGATAGACCACCACTCCCCCCGCCGTCCGCTACACCACTTACCCGAATCCGCGCAGCAAGATGGCTGTAATTGCAGGTCATTACACAGTTATAAACAAGTGATTCACAAGTGCTTCCTTGCCCTGAAGCAACTGAGCCCCGACGCACACCGCCCCCACCATTGGCGTCCAATAACATTCAGTCGCCAAAATCACCCGCCTTTGTCCCCTTCCCGAACATACCACCCCCGAACATCACCCCCGTTCCCCGTAGGGCTCCCCACCAGACGCTCACATCACCCGGCGACGGCACGACCCTCCTACCACCCCGTCGAACACCACCCCATCGGATACTGTTGTGGTGTGAGCTATCTCAAGAACGCGGCCTACCTCATGCTCGCCGTCATCGTCATCGGCGCGCTGACGGCTGTCGCCATCGTCCCGCTGGTCGGCGGCGTCGGCGTGGCCGTCACCGCCGGCTCCGAAACCATCGACGACGACCTGGCCGACATTGACGAGAACCAGTCGCTGCCACAGGTCACCACCATCACCGACCGCGACGGCGGCGTCCTGGCCCGGCTGTACGACCAACGCCGTTACCTCGTGGAATCCGACGAGATCGCCGAGCCCATGAAGCAGGCCATTGTGGCGATCGAGGACCGTCGTTTCTACGAGCACGACGGTGTCGACGTCCGCGGCACCCTGCGCGCCATGGCCGCCAACCTCTCCAGTGGTGGGGTGGAGCAGGGCGCCTCCACACTCGACCAGCAGTACATCAAGAACTACCTGCTGCTCATCGACGCCGCCGACGACGACGAGCGCGCCGCAGCGACCGAGACCTCCGTCGCCCGCAAACTGCGTGAGATGAAGATGGCCATCAACCTGGAGGAGACCTACTCCAAGGACGAGATCCTCACCCGCTACCTCAACCTCGTCCCCTTCGGTAACGGCGCCTACGGCATCGAGGCCGCCGCCCGGACCTACTTCGGAACCTCCGCCGCCGAACTCACCGTCCCCCAGTCCGCCATGCTCGCCGGTATGGTGCAGTCGACCTCGCTGCTCAACCCCTACAGCAATCCGGACGGGGTGCTCGACCGTCGTGACACCGTGCTGGACGCCATGGTCGACACCGGTGACCTCGGCCCGGAGGAGCGCGCCCGGCTGGGCGAGGAGCCCCTCGGTGTCGGTGACTCCCCGAACTCCGCACCCAACGGGTGCATCGGGGCAGGCAACGCCGGTTTCTACTGCGACTACGTCCTGTCCTACCTCGCCGACCACGACCTGGACGCTGAGGAACTCGCCCGCGGTGGCTACACCGTGCGCACCGCACTGGATCCGGTGGCGCAGGACGCCGCGGCCACCGCAGTGCGCAACGAAGCCGACCCCGCCACCCCGGGTGTCTCGCTCACCAGCAACTACATCGCCCCCACCGATGACGGACACGAGGTCGTGGCGATGGCGTCCTCCCGCCGCTACGGGCTCGACGCCGAGGCGGGCCAGACCGTCCTGCCACTGACCCACTCCCCCGAGGGCAACGGTGCGGGCAGTGTGTTCAAGATCTTCGCCGCCGCAGCTGCCATGGAGAAGGGCATGGGCCTGGACACCATGCTGGACGTCCCGCGTCGGCTCGACGTCTCCGGAATGGGCAGCGGTGGAGCGCCAGGATGCCCGCCCGACCGGTACTGCGTGGAGAACGCCGGCGAGTTCAAGGGCCAGATGACCCTGCGCGAGGCCCTGGCCACCAGTCCCAACACCCCCTTCGTCCGAATGGCCGAACAGCTCGGCACCGAGAGGATGATGGAGATCGCGGTGAAGCTCGGTCTGCGCTCCTACGCCGACGAGGGCAGCCACGACGGTGAGTCCTCGATCGCCGACTTCGTCACCGATGCCAACCTCGGCTCCTTCGTCCTGGGCCCGCTGCAGGTCAACCCGGTCGAACTGGCGAATGTCTCCGCCAGCCTGGCCGACAGCGGCCGCTGGTGCGAGCCCTCGCCGGTGCTGTCGGTGACCGACAGCGCCGGGGAGGATGTCGCCCTGGACACCCCGGACTGTGAACAGGCCATCGACCGCGGGGTCGCCGACGCCCTGGCCAACGGTATGGGTGGTGACGTCGCCGACGGCACCGCCGCCGCAGCCGCCCGCTCCGCCGGCTGGCGTGGACCGGTCGCGGCGAAGACCGGAACCACCGAGACCAGCCTCTCGGCCGCCTTCCTCGGCTTCACCGCGGGTTTGGCCGGCGCGACCTACGCCTTCAATGACGGCTCCCAGACCTCCCCGCTGTGCAGCTCCCCGCTGCGCCAGTGCGGTGACGGCAACCTGTTCGGCGGCAATGAGCCGGCCCGCGCTTTCTTCAACACCATGGACAGCATCGTCGGGGACTACGGCGGCCCGGGACTGCCCCGCTACAACCGCGACTACGACCGGGGGAACCCGGCGCGGTACCGCCAGGCCACCGGGGGCGGCTCGGGCGACTCGAACAATTCCAGTAGCTCGAACAACTCCGGCAGCTCCAGTGACTCGAGCAATCAGGGCAACTGGAACAGCGAGGGCTGGGACATGACCCTCGACGAGTTCAACTAGGACGGCGAGGACGACAAGGACGACAAGGACGACGAGGCCGTCGCTGCCACGCCAGTACACTGGCGACGGTGAATACTCGCGCATCCACTGACAACGCAGCCCCGTCCACCCGAACCGGCCGAGCCACCGGCCTGATGCGCACCCTCACCAACGCCGTCGGTGCGGTCGGTGCGGTCGGCCTGGGCATCGCCGCGGCCGCGTTCGCGGAAACCCGCGCCTTCCGACTGCACGAAGTGACCGTCCCGGTCCTGGAGCCCGGCACCCTGTCTGACCGGGACCGGGAGGGGTTCACCATCCTGCACGTCTCCGACCTGCACATGCTGGCCCACCAGAAGACCAAGCAGGCATGGGTGGCCTCCCTCGCCGCACTGAACCCCGACCTGGTGGTCAACACCGGTGACAACCTCGGCGAGGAGCAGGCCGTGCCCTCGGTGCTCAAGGCGTTGGGACCGTTGCTGCGCCGCCCCGGCGTCTTCATCTTCGGCAGCAACGACTACTACGCACCGCACCCGGTCAATCCCTTCAACTACCTGCTCGGCAAGCGCAACGAACCCAGCGATGTCGAGCTGCCGTGGAAGGGGATGCGTGCGGCGTTCATCGAACACGGCTGGGAGGACGCCACACACCGGCGGGTGGACTTCACCGTCGGGAGGTTCCGTCTGACTGTCGGAGGTGTGGATGACCCGCACCTCGACCGCGACGACTACGACAGCCTCGGCGGGCCACCGAACCCCGACGCCGACCTGGCGCTGGGCCTGTCCCACTCCCCTGAGCCCCGCGTCCTCGACGAGTTCGCCGCCGACGGGTACCAGCTGATGATGTCCGGCCACACCCACGGCGGGCAGCTCTGCCTGCCCGGCGGGAAGGCCATCGTGACGAACTGCGGTATCGACCGGGCACGCGTGTTCGGCCTGTCCCGCTGGTCGGAGCGTATGTGGTTGCACGTGACGAACGGCCTGGGCACCTCGAAGTACGTCCCCTTCCGGACCTTCTGCCGCCCGTCGGCGACGCTGCTGCACATCGTGGAGTATCCGGCCGACTAGAGGCCTTGTTGCGCAGGCGTTTTGCCAGCGACACCAGTGGCCGTCTATAGTCCTTATCTGTTGCGACACGGAGCAACCCGTAAGGGAAACCGTGCCGTTCCAGACCGGGGTATGGCGCAGCTTGGCAGCGCGCTTCGTTCGGGACGAAGAGGTCGTGGGTTCAAATCCCGCTACCCCGACAGCCAGAGGAACCCTCCGGCCTGCACCAGCAGGCCGGAGGGTTTTCTCGTGGTCAACGACCGGTGGGGTTAATGGGGGCAGCGTGGGGTGTTGGGGTGTCGCTGTCACTGTCACTCGCGCTCCCGGGTGGTTCTGGACCCGGAGAACCACCCGGGAGCGGGAGTGACAGTGACGAGGACGCCGCCGATCAGCCCAGCCGGATGTGCCCCACGGTGACCGAGGTTGCGTCCGACACCGCGTCCGACACCGCATCCGGAGCTCCGTCGATCCCCACAGTGTCGATCCCTGCGGTGACCGGGTACCACCCCGGCGCCACCGTGCCGTCAGCCGCGACGACACCGTCCGGCAACTGCCCGATCTCCACCCGACGCATGGTGTCCGTCGCCGCATTGTAGGAGGTGGACACCAACGCAGTCAGAACGTTCCGGTCGCCCCGGCGCTCGATCCGAGGGTCCTTCACCGCCACATCCACCAGAGAGAAGCGGGCGGTGACGTGGACCGCACCGCGGTAGCGCACGGTACCGTCGCCCGCCGCATCCTCGGCGTCGGTGTCACGGGTGAAACTCACCGTGTCGCCGTCAAGGTCCAGGGCGCCGTCCTTCGCGTTGAGCTTTCCGCCAGCGGCATCAGCAGCCGCGGCAACCACCGAGGCATCGACGGACAGGTCCGGGGCCGACGGGGGCGGGGTGTTCGGCCCCGACTCCTCGGAGAATGCCAGCGGAACGTAGATCTCCTCGACGGCATCCCGAGGTCTGGCACACCCCCGCAGGGCATCGTCACGTGCATCACTAGGGCCCCAGCAAAGGGCGCCAACCCGGCACGTCACCGAGTCCGCCCCTCCTGTTAAAGTGGAAGACGTTGTATGAGGTCGTCGGTGCATGAATCACGTTCACCATCCCCTCTCCGAGGACCATTCCCCAAAAAAAAGTGAGGTGTTGGTGATCCCGTGACCCTGATCGTGATTCCCGCTGTGCTGGCGGTCGCGCTTCTGCTGACTCCGATACTGGTCAAACTCTTCGACCGCAACACCGGCTGGATCCTGGCCGCCGTGTTCGCCGCCCTCGCCGGTTACATCCTCGCCGATGCCGGCAGCATCATCGACGGGCGGGACGCGACATTCTCGGCGACCTGGCTCGAAGGGATCGCCCCCGGCGGCGGCGACATCGAATTCGCCCTGCGCATGGACCCGCTGGGCCTGTTCTTCACACTGCTCGCCCTGGTCATCGGTACGGCGGTGTTCACCTACTCCGCGCGCTACCTGCACCATGGCGAGCACATCATGAACTTCTACGTCCTGATGACGGCGTTCATGTTCTCGGTCGTCCTGCTCTTCCTCGCCGACGACGTCGCCCTGCTGTTCATCGGCTGGGAGCTTGTCTCCCTGGCGTCGTTCTTCCTCATCGCCCGGGCCGGGCACACCGGTGAACCCGGTGCGGTGCGGACCCTGATCCTCACCTTCACCGGCGGGTTGAGCCTGCTCGTCGCCCTCGGCATCGCCGTCGTCCACACCGGGACGACCAATCTCTCCGAGATCCTCGCCAGCGACGTCTGGTCGCAGAACACCACACTGACTGCCATTGTCGCCGTCCTCGTCGCGATCGCTGGCTTCTCCAAGGCAGCCCAGTTGCCGTTCCACGTCTGGCTGCCCGAGGCCATGGCCGCCGCCACCCCGGTCTCCGCTTTCCTGCACGCTGCCGCGGTGGTCAAGGCCGGCATCTACCTGCTGCTGCGCTTCAGCGGGATCTTCTCCGACGTCCTGGTCTGGAACCTGCTGCTGATCATCGTCGGCATGTCCACCGCCGTGATGGCCGCAGTGTTCGCTTTCCAGCAGACCGACCTGAAGCGGCTGACCGCCTACTCCACCGTCTCCCAGCTGGGCTGGATCGTCGCGACCATCGGTATCGGCACCCCGTTCGCCATCGCCGCCGCCATCGTCCACACCGCCGCCCACGCACTGTTCAAGTCCTCCCTGTTCATGATCATCGGTGTCATCGACCACCAGACCGGCACCCGTGACATACGCGAACTGGGATCGATCTGGCGTCGCATGCCGTGGACCTTCGCCGGTGCCTCAATCGGCGCGGCCAGCATGGCCGGCCTGCCGCCGCTGCTCGGCTTCGTCTCCAAGGAAGGCATGCTCGAGGCGTTCACCGACTCCCAGCTGGCCACCGGGGCCGAGGTCGTCCTCCTCATCGCCGCCAGCTTCGGCTCGCTGGCGACCTTCATGTACTCGGCGAAGTACATCATTGGCGCCTTCATCGACACCGGTTCCGCCGCCCCCGAGGACAACGCCCGGCTCGACGGTGGCGAGGTCACCGAGGCCCCGGTGTCCTTCTGGCTGCCCGCGGTCCTGCCCGGCCTGGTGTCCCTGCCGGTCGTCGCCGTCCTCGGATTCTTCGATGGCCCGATCGACGCCGTGGTGGCTTCCACCGGGGCCGGGGAGTCGCACACCCACCTGGCCCTGTGGCACGGGTTCGGGTTGCCACTGTTCATCACCATCGCCGTCGTGGTCGTCGGCTGCCTGCTGCTGACCCGACGTCAGCCCATGGCCGACTGGTTGGAGGACCACCGGCTCTTCCCCTTCACCGGCAACGAGTTGATCGCATTCACACTGCGCCTGGCCAGCCGGTGGGGCCGCCTGGTCAGCCGACTGGGCAACACTCTGAGCCCCAACGCGCACCTGCTGTGGATCTTCGCGATGATCCTGGTGCTCACCATCGCCGCCTTCTTCGGGCCCGGTGGCCTGCAGTTCATCGGCGAGCTGCCCCCGCGTGAACACGGCATCGACCAGATCAGCGACATCCCTGGCCTGCTGATCATGTTCCTGGTGACCATGGCGATCATCTCCACCCGCTCCCGCATGGGTTCGGTGATCCTCGTCGGCGTCGCCGGTGTCGGTGTCTCCTGGATCATGCTGACACTCGGTGCTCCGGATGTCGCGCTGACCAACCTGATGGTCGAGTTCATCGTCACCGTGTTCCTCATGCTGGTCGTCCGGAACCAGCCCCGCCTGTTCCTCAAGGAAGGCGAGAACCGCACGAAGTTCGCCGTCACCCTCGCCGCCATGGTCGGCCTGGTCGTCTTCGTGGGTGTCTGGCTGCTCGTCGGCCGCCACCCGCGGCCTGAGCTGGCTGAGTGGTACATCACCGAGTCCCCGGAGGTTTCCGAGGCCAACAACATCGTGGCGACGATCCTCGTGGAGTTCCGTGCACTGGATACCCTCGGCGAGCTGTCGGTGCTCGGCATGGCCGGCCTGGTCATCGCCGCGATCGTCAGCTCGGTGCCGAAGTCGCCGGTGCCCGGCTACGGCCCCGGCTCGACCTCCGAACTCTTCCGCAAGGAGGGGTCCACCAAGTTCCCCGACGTGCACAAGGTCCCGGAGCTCGCACCCTTCTACTCCAAGTACCTGCGGAGCACCCACCTGAACTCGATCCTGGGACGACAGATCATCTGGCCGGTGCTCGCCATGTTGATCATGTACTCGCTCGTGACCTTCTACCGCGGCCACCAGGCCCCTGGCGGTGGCTTCCTCGCCGCCCTGATGCTCGCCCTCGGCCTCGTGTTCTGGTACCTGGTCCAGCCCGCCGCCCGCACGATCGGTGGCAAGAACCTGGGCTACCAGCTCGTCGGCGGCGGCATCATCCTCGCCGTGGTGACCGGCCTCGTCGGTTTCGCCGAGGGCAGCTTCCTCGCCCCGATCCACTTCTACATCGGCAGTGAGCACTTCAGCTCCTCGCTCTTCTTCGACGGCGGCGTGTACATGGCGGTGATCGGCATCGTGGTCATCGTCCTCAACACCCTCGGCGGGCGGGGACGGCCGGGCGCTGAACCCGGGAAACCGCTGAAAGCCAGCCCCGTCGAGAAGGCGACGTCGAAGACACCCGTCGCCGCCACCACCGGCTCCTCGGGCACAGGCCCGGCAGACGGCCCGGAAGCCAAGCCGGGAACGAGCTCGACCACGGCAGCACAGAACTCAGCACAGAACTCAGGGAAGGACGGTGAGGACCGATGATGATCGCGGCTATCATCGCACTGCTGGTCGCAGCAGGTGTGTACATGGTGATGCAACGCGGAATGGTCCGCGTGATCATCGGAACCACACTGATGAGCCACGGGGTGAACCTGCTCCTGCTGGCCACCGGCATCGGTGCCTGGCGGGGTGACCCACTGGCCGACCGCACTGCGGCGGCGGACTCCGCCGACCCGCTTCCCCAGGCATTCGTCCTGACCGCCATCGTCATCTCGATGGCCGCCACGGCCGTCATGCTGGCCATGGCCGCCCTGGGCCGTGACGACGACACCCGCTCGGCCGAGGACGTCGAACGCGCCCGCCGCGAGTTCCGCGCCCTCGACACCGTGGGACGCTCCGCCCTGCACATCGACGAAGATTCGCCCCAGGCCCAGCGCCGACGTGAACGAGAGGAGGACTACTGATGAGCTTCCTCAACGACCCCGACGCCCTCGGTGCGTTGCTCGCCCTGTTCGTCGTCGTCCCACTGCTGGCCTCCGGCCTCGCCGCCGCGCTGCCATGGGCTTTCCTCCGCCGACTGCTTGGACTGTCTGTGCCGGTCTTCGGCATCGTCGCAGGTGTCCTCCTGCTGCTGCAGGTCAGCGGCGGTGGCGAGACCACGGTCGTCGCGCACAACATCGGTGACTTCGTCGGCGGTGTCTCCATTCCCCTGGTCGCGGACACGCTCTCCGCCGTCATGATCGTCACCACCTCCATCGTCGCGCTGACCGCCACCTGGTTCGCCGAGACCGTCGGCGAGTCCAAGGCCCGGTTCTACCCGGCGATGACGCTGATGCTGCTCGCCGGCGTGTGGGGTTCCTTTCTCACCGCAGACCTGTTCAACCTCTTCGTGTTCATCGAGGTCATGCTGATGCCCTCCTTCGGCCTGCTGGCCATGTCCGGCACCTGGGCACGACTGGCAGCCGGCCGCACCTTCATCCTGGTCAACCTGGTGACCTCCCTGACCCTGCTCTCCGGAGTCGCCCTGGTCTACGGTGTCGTCGGCACGACCAACATCGCCTCGCTCGCCGGGGCAGCCAGCCCCCGCGGCAGCACCGAGGCCGGTGGCTTCGCCGAGGGCATCCACGGCACCCAGTGGCAGCTCTGGCTGGGACTCGGTGTCGTGCTGATCGCCCTGGCGGTCAAGGCCGGTGCCGCGCCGGTGCACACCTGGCTGCCACGGACCTACGGGGCAACCTCGCCCTCGGTGATGGCCCTGTTCTCCGGTCTGCACACCAAGGTCGGCGTCTACGCCATCCTGCGGATCTTCATGACCATCTTCGAGGGCGACCAGCGCTGGGCGGTGGCCATCCTCGTCTTCGCCGTCATCGGCATGCTCATCGGTGGCTACGGCGCCCTCGGCGAGACCACGATGCGCGGGGTGATGTCCTACCAGATGGTCAACGGCATCCCGTTCATCCTGGTCGGCCTGGCGTTCCTGTCGGGCAACTCCGAGCTCATGCTCTCGGCCGCGGTGTTCTACATGCTGCACCACATGATCACCGCCGCAGCACTGATCATGGCCTCGGGAGCCATCGAGGAGACCTACGGCACCGGACGCCTGCGCCGACTCTCCGGCCTGATGCGACGCGACCCCCTGGTCTCCACCGTCTTCGCCGCCGGCGCACTGTCGCTGATCGGATTCCCGCCGTTCTCCGGACTCTGGGGCAAGCTCATGCTGATCTTCGCCATGGTCCGTGACGCAGGGCCCACCGTGTGGGTCGGAGTCGGTGCCATCATCATCGCCTCGATCGGCGCGCTGCTCAGCATGCTGCACGTCTGGCGCAAGTGCTTCTGGGGCAAGCCGATGGACAAACAAGACATGGACCCCAGCCTCGCGGTCCGCGGCTCGATGACCCTGCCCAGCGCCGCGATGATGGTCCTCAGCCTGGGAATGTTCCTGTTCATCGGCCCGATGAGCGACATCACCGATGATGCGGCCAGGTCCCTGACCGACACCACCCCCTACGTCCATGCCGTCCTGGGTGATCCGGAGGACGGCATCGGAGTCGTCCTGCCGTCCGAGCAGTACGGTCTGGCCCACTCGACGATCGAAGCGGAGCAGTAGATGAAGCTCACATACGCACTCAAACGAATCTGGCACATCATCGTCTACTGCGTCTGGCTGGTCGGTCAGATCATCAAAGAGTCGCTGATCATGGCGTCCGATACGTTCACCACCGGTCGTCACATCGCCCCGGTGATCGTCTACTATCCGCTGCGGCTCACCCGCGAGCGTGACATCGCCGCCTTCGCCGCCTCGATCACCATGACCCCGGGCACCCTCGCCCTGGGTGTCACCGGCCCCAAGGAGGTGGACGAGGACGCTGCCGCCGGTAAGCGCAACCTGATGGACGCCGCGTCCGTCGCCACCTCGGAGTTCCGCACCCACGGGCTGACCCGTGTCCAGCGCTTCTTGGCGGTCCACGCCATGTACGGTGCCGACCCGCAGGAACTGCTGCACGGGCTGGCACAGATGGAGGCCAAGTTGGTGCCCTCCGTCCGTAAGAAGAAGATCGAGTTCGACGTGGAACACCTCGTCGAGCGCGGCGTCCCCGGTCCCCGTGGTTACCGAGGCACCCGTGGTGGTCGCGCCAGTGCCGATGGCACCTTCGACATCGAGAAGGTCGACTCCACCCCGCACGCCGCCGCGTTTGTCGCCGCGATCATGCGGCAGGAGGACGCCCTGGACGAGAATGACCTCGACGACCTCAACCGCGAGCAGCGGGAGAAGATCGCCCGGGAACACGCCCGCAAAGCTGCCGACGAACGCCGCCGTCTGGCCCAGGAGGAGGAGGAGCGGCGTCGCCGGAAGCTCGCCGAGGAGCTCAGTCCTCCCCCGCTCACGCTCGAGGACGAGGACGAGGAGGACGACGAGGCTTCCGGCATCGACCCGGCCCGTGTCGCCCCGCAAGCCGACGGCGGAGTCAGTGCCCTCGCCGACGGTGCTGCCCCGCCCACCGCGACGACCGACGCGTCGTCCAGCCGGTCGATGTCCGGTCGCCGAACCGCCCCGATCGCCTCCCTGGTCAACGCCCTGGAGGTTCGCTCCCGGCTACCCCACCCGAACCTCAACCTCAGTGGCGACCGCAAGAGCCGCGGCAAATCCGCCGGGGGGACAGCGGTACCACCGTTGAACCCGAAGGGTGCGAAGGGTGCGAAGGGCGCGAAAGGCGCGGAAAGTACGAAGGACGCTGCCCCCCAGGAACCCCCGGCCAGCACGGACACCACGCACACCACAACAGAGGACGGGAAGAAATGACACCCACCCAACTGCTCTGGATCTTCGCCGGGATGGCCGGTGCCATCGTCGCGGTCGCCATGGCGCTCGTGCTGTGGCGTGCGGTGTCGACCCGCAACGACGCCCGACGGGCCGTCCTGGCCGACATGATCTTCCTCACCGTCATCGCCGGGTTCCTCGTCTACTGCCTGTTCGTCCGGTCCGCGATCACCTATGACGTCGTCATGATCGCCGGATTCGGAGGTGCGATCAGCACCATGGCATTCGCCCGCATCATCACCCGTGGCAGGAGGTAGCAGAAACCATGGTCACCAACACTTCCACCCTCACCCTCCTCGCCGCCGATACGGAGGTCCAGGAATTCTCCGAGATCGGCTGGGTCCCGGCAATCATCGCCGGCATCCTCGCCCTGACCGGTGCGATCTTCATCCTCGTCTCCGCCGTCGCCATGTACCTGGCGCCCGACGCACTGAGCCAGGTGAACATGCTGGGCCCCGCCCTCGGCATGGGCATTCCCATGCTGGTGATGGCTGACCTGGTGAACTCCTGGTCAACCGAAGGATTCGTCTGGGGATACCTGGTCAGGGCCATCGTCGCGGTTCTTGCACTGCTGGTCGTCCAGGCTGCCGGCTCCTACGTCATGGGGCGGGCGCTGCATGCCACGATGTGGGACCACACCGTGCCGCTCTCCGGTGGTGAGCGGGCCAAGGAGTCATCCTGACCGCACGGAAGAGTGCTAGATTCGGGGGTGTGCGCTTTCCTTTCCCCGTGTCCTCCAGCGACGCCTCCGGCTCCACCGGTTCTGCCGGCACGGCCGGGGCGCCCAGCGAGCCGTCACGGGGCCGCTCCGCCGGCGCCTCCCGTCCGGGGGACGCGGACGTCACCGACCTCGCCTTGCGCGCGGCATCAGGTGACCGCAAGGCCCTGACCGACTTCATCGAGGCCACCCACGGGGACGTGTGGCGACTGCTCGCCCACCTCGCCGACACCGACCGGGCCGACGACCTCACCCAGGAAACCTACCTGCGGGTCATCAAGGCACTGCCCCGGTTCGCCGCCCGGTCCTCGGCCCGTACCTGGATCCTTGCGCTGGCCCGGCACACCTGGGTCGACAGCGTGCGTCATGACATGGCCCGGCCCCGCAAGTCCGCCGAACAGTGGGAGGACGCCACCCGTGACACCGTCTCCCCCGACACCACCGGCGGACAGACGTGGGCCGAGCTCGTCGACGCCCGCACTTTGCTCGACAACCTCGCCCCGGAGCGCCGGGAGGCTTTGATCCTCACCCAGATCCTGGGCCACACCTACGCGGAGGCCGCGGACATCTGCGGCGTGCGGGTCGGGACGATCCGCTCCCGCGTCGCCCGTGCCCGCGCCGACCTGCTGGCCGCCGGGAGTCCCGGAAGTGCTGGAGGTTCCGGGGGGACTGCAGGACTCACCGGAAGTGACGACCCGGGGGTTGCCCCCGGGCCTCCGGATGCCCAGCACGGCACGTCCTCCCGCATGCGCTGGGGGTAGACTGTTCTGCATGTCTGCAACTGGTAGAGCACTGCTCGTCCTGTCTTTCGGTGGGCCCGAGAAAGAGGACGACGTCGTCCCCTTCCTCGAGAACGTGACCCGTGGACGGGGCATTCCCCGGGAACGACTCGCCGAGGTCGGCGAGCACTACTACCGCTTCGGGGGCAAGAGCCCGATCAACGACCAGAACCTGGAGATGATCGACAACCTCCGCACGGAGATCGCCGCCCGCGGTATCTCCGGTGAGGATCTTCCGGTCTATTTCGGCAACCGTAACTGGGAGCCGTATGTCGAGGACACCACCAAGCAGATGGTCGCCGACGGGGTCACCGACGTCGTCGTGCTAGCCACCTCCGCGTGGGGCGGTTACTCCGGTGACCTCCAGTACCGCGAGGACATCCAGCGGGCACTGCAGTCCTGCCGGGACGCCGGCATCACACCGCCGACGATGACGAAGATCCCGCCGTTCCACGGCCGAGACCTGTTCCACGCCGGATTCTCCCGTCTGGTGGACGAGGCCCGCGCAGCGCTACCCACCGAGCTGCAGGACGACGCCCGCCTGCTGTTCACCGCCCACTCGATTCCGGTGTCCGCCGACGAAGCCTCCGCCGCCGACAGTGGTCAGAGCTACTCCGGGCAGGTGCGTGCCGCGGCTGAGGCGATCCGCGCGGGCACTTCCTTCGCCGCTGCCGACGGCGAAGATCCTGCTGTGGAGCTCGTCTGGCAGTCCCGTTCCGGCCCGCCACACATCCCGTGGCTGGAACCGGACATCTGCGATCACCTTGAGGAGACCAGCGGTGTCCGTGCCGGCACGGATGCCGACCGCCGCGGGATCGTCCTGTGCCCGGTGGGTTTCCTCACCGATCACATGGAAGTCATGTGGGACCTCGACAATGAGGCCGCGGACACTGCCGCCGAGCTGGGACTGACCATGGTCCGGTCCGGCACCCCGGGGCTGACCCCTGAGTTCACCCGCCTGGTCCTCGAGCTGGTCCGCGAGCACTGGGCGGACCTGCCTGAGGCATAGCGGGGTTCGACCCCCGGATCCGCACGAGGGCCCGAGTCGTTTGCCGTCAGTCGTTCGCCGTCAGCGCGGGGTGGTGTGGGCGATGTAGAGGTCACACGTGGCCTCGGCAGCGACCTTGCGGGCGACACTGCCGAGGATCCGGGACACCCCCTGGACACGCTTGTTCCCCACGACGATGACGTCCGCGCCCAGCTCCGTTGCCTTGGCCAGCAGCACATCGGCCGGGCTGCCCGCCGCCGCACTCACCTCGATGGTCAGCTCCGGGTATGACTCACGCAACACATCGGCGACGGACTCCGCGACATCCTGTGCCGCTTTCGACAGACCTGCGGTCAGCTTGTCGAGCGACTCCGACGTGACCCGGCTCGCACTGCTGGACCGGGCCGATTCGAGCGCGTCCTCACTGGCCTTGCTGTAGGCCGAGCAGATGTGCAGAGCACCCCCGTAGCTCGCCGCGAGGTCAGCGGCCTTCTCCGCCGCAAGCAACGCCGTCCGGCTCGAATCAACCCCGGTGAGAATGATCTTGGTCATGTTCCTGCCCTTTCAGATCCGCTGAATTACCAGTTCTTTCCCCAGCCTACGGATCGAGGGGACGACATGGCGGTGGTGATGATCCGACCGCAGCGACAGAAGAACGCCGCCACTGTCAGTGACAGCGGCGGCGGAACCAGGGGGTTGGTCGGAAAACTACGCCAGCAGCTCGGCGATCTGGATGGTGTTCAGTGCAGCACCCTTACGCAGGTTGTCGCCGGAGACCACCAGCACCAGGCCCCGGTTGTCCTCGATCGACTGGTCCTGGCGGATGCGTCCCACCAGGGACTCGTCCACGCCAGCCGCAGCGAGCGGCGTGGGCACGGCAGTGACCTGCACACCCGGCGTACCGGCGAGGATCTCCTCGGCACGCTCCGGGGTGATCTCGGAGTCGAACTCGGCGTGGATGGTCATCGTGTGACCGGTGAACACCGGCACCCGCACGCAGGTTCCGGCCACAGGCAGCTCCGGCAGGTGCAGGATCTTGCGCGACTCATTGCGCAGCTTCTGCTCCTCATCGGTCTCCAACGATCCGTCGTCGACGAGGTTGCCGGCCAACGGCAGGGCGTTGAAGGCGATCGGCTCCACGTAGGGCCCCAGGTCCCCGGCGGTCAGCGCCGAACCATCGGTGACCAGCTGCTCCAGCACCTCGAGGTTCGCCCGGACCTGGTCGGCCAGGGTCTTGACCCCGGCCAGGCCGGAACCGGAGACCGCCTGGTAGCTGGAGACGTGCAGACGCTTCAGCCCTGCCTCCGCGTTCAGCGCACCGAGCACCGGCATCGCCGCCATGGTGGTGCAGTTCGGGTTGGCGATGATGCCCTTCGGGGTGTTCTTCGCGTCCTCCGGGTTCACCTCGGAGACGATCAGCGGCACCTCCGGGTCCTTACGCCAGGCACTGGAGTTGTCGACGACCGTGGCACCGGCCTCGGCGAAGCGGGGGGCGTGCTCCTTCGAGGTCGCGCCACCGGCGGAGAACAGGGCGATGTCGATGCCCTTGAGCTCCTCGGTGGGGGTCGCGGCGACGTCCTCCACGACGACCTTCCCGCCGCGGAATTCGATCTCGGAGCCGGCGGAGCGGGCGGAGGCGAAGAAACGGACCTTCTCCAGCGGGAGGTCGCGGGTCTCGAGGATGTCGCGCATGACGCGGCCGACCTGGCCGGTGGCGCCTACGATGGCGAGAGTGGTCATCGGTGAACCTTTCTGGTGAACCTGTGCAGTGCGTGGTGAAACTAGCGGCCGGTGCCGGCGTGCACCGTGGCCACCTCGTCGCCGCCGAGCTGGAAACGCTCGTGCAGGGCGGCGACGGCGGCGTCGAGATCGGTGTCGCGGAGCAGCACGGAGATACGGATCTCGGAGGTGGAGATCAGCTCGATGTTGATGCCGGCGTCGCGCAGTGCCTCACAGAAATCTGCGGTCACACCGGGGTGGGACTTCATGCCGGCGCCGACCAGGGACACCTTGCCGACCTGGTCGTCGTAGAGCAGCTTGCCGAACTTCTGGTGCTCCTCGTCACCCTGCAGTCCCTTGAGCAGTTCGACGGCACGGGGTCCGTCCTCCCGCGGGCAGGTGAAGGTGATGTCGGTGAGGTTGTCGGCCACCGAGGAGACGTTCTGCAACACCATGTCGATGTTGATCTCGGCGTCCGCCAGGGCACGGAACACGCGGGCGGCTTCGCCGGGCTTGTCAGGGATGCCCAGGACGGTCACCTTCGCCTCGGAACGGTCGTGGGCGACACCGGTCAGGACTGCTTCTTCCACGGGAATATCCTCCATTGACCCGGACACCAGGGTGCCGGGCTCGTTGCTGAATGACGATCGGACTCGGAGCGGGACGTTGAATGCGCGGGCGTACTCCACGCAGCGCAGCATCAGGATCTTGGCACCGACGGCGGCCATCTCCAGCATCTCGTCGAAGGAGATGTGGTCCAGACGCTGGGCGTTGGGGACGATGCGCGGGTCGGCGGTGTAGACGCCGTCGACGTCGGAGTAGATCTCGCAGACATCGGCGTTGAGGGCGGCTGCCAGCGCGACCGCGGTGGTGTCGGAGCCGCCACGGCCGAGGGTCGTTACGTCCTTCGTCTCCCGGTTGATGCCCTGGAAGCCGGCGACCAGGCAGATCTTCCCCTGGTCGAGTGCCTCGCGGACCCGGCCCGGGGTGACGTCGACGATACGGGCGTTGCCGTGCCGCTCGGTGGTGATCACGCCCGCCTGGGAGCCGGTGAAGGACTGGGCCTCGGCACCGAAGGAGGCGATGGCCATGGCGACCAGGGCGTTGGAGATGCGCTCACCGGCGGTGAGCAGCATGTCCATCTCACGTCCCGGGGGCACCGGGTTGACCTCGTTGGCGAGGTCGAGCAGTTCATCGGTGGTGTCGCCCATTGCGGAGCAGACGACGACCACGTCATTGCCTTGCTTCTTGGTCTCCACGATCCGCTGTGCGACGCGTCGGATGCGCTCGGCGCTCTCCAACGACGATCCGCCGTACTTCTGGACGATCAGGGCCACTGTTCCTTGCTCTCCTTGCTCCACCTTTACCCGGTGGCACCGGGGTTCGCGGTCTCTCGCATGCGCGATTTCTCAGACTACCTGAGCAGGGTCGGCCCAGGGTAGACCGGGCTTGTGCTGGACCCGCCCCGGGGGTTGTCAGGGGTTGTCAGAGGTTGCCGGGGACTGCCGGGGCAGTCAGGGGCTGCCGGTTGCCGTCAGGACCCCACGGCGACGACCACGTGACTGCCCCAGCCGACCGGTCGGCTGCCGACCCCCTGCAGGCCACCGTCGGCGATGGCCCTCGCCAGGTCTCGCTTCGTCGGCACGGCCCCACCGGTGGTCAACAGCCGGGTGAGGTCCTCCTCGTAGTCGTGGTCGTCGTCGCCACTCTCGGCGAGCAGTTGGCTGACCACGATCACCGCCCGTCCGGTGCGTCCGGCAGCGGCGAACAGGGCAGGGAGCTCAGGTGCCGTGACGGTCGCGAAGGGGTCGATCAGGATGACAACATCAACAGAGTCGGCAGTCTCGGCTGCAGCACCAGCATCGGCACCGGGTGTCCAGGCACGCACCTCACACCGGTCCCGTCGACCCTCGCCGATCTCCTTGAGGAGTCGCTGCGGGTCGGATCCGTGGTTGCCGTCGAGGTGCAGGACGACAGCCTGCAGGGACGCGTCGTGGCGCAGCAGTTCATCGGCGTACACCGCGGCAGCGGTACCCTCGGCGGCACCGGCCACCGCGATGCTCGACACCTCACCGACCATCTCGGTGAGCTGTTCCAGACCGGACGCCAGGGCGGGCGCGACCCACTGGGCGCGGGTGGCTTCACCGTCGGACAAGTCCTCGACGATCCTCGGGTCGGACGCCCGCAGCGCCGTCCAGTCCTGCCCGGTGGCACCGATGGTCACCGGACGGCCGGTGCGCAGCCCCTCCTCCAGGTGCAGCCAAGACAGCACCTTGACCGCCGATGGCCAGGCCATACGGGCAATCAGGCCGTCCGGGTCGGCCAGTTCCCCGCCGAGCATGGTCAACCGAACCCCGGCGACACCGGCACTGTCAGCCGGCCCGTTGCCCGACCCGTCGCCGAGAACCAGCTCGACCAGGTCCATGGTCTCCAGGTAGCGCAGGAAACGGACCAGCAGCTCCGGGACGACCGACACTTCCTCCGCCACGGCGGCGACCGGGGCGGCACCGGCTGCGTCAGCTGCGGCTGCGTCGTCCACCGCCTCGAAGATGCCGAGGTTCGCCGCGGTCATCAGCGCCAGGCCCGGGGTGATCTCCGACATCTCGTGCAGTGCCATCAGCGGCGACATGCTCGAGGACGCTGGCGCACCAGCGCCAACACCAGCACCAGCGCCGTCCGTCCCTGCCGCGGGCTCAGCACCCTCCACCCCAGCATCAGCGGCACCAGCCGGAACGGCCGCCTTGCGCCAGTACCCGGTGACCTGCACATGCTCGCGCGGCACCCCGGCGTCCTTGATCCACCGGCGCACCTTCTTCAACCGGCCGGACTCCCCGGCCGCCCACACGAACGCGGTGCCCTTGGTGTCCTGCTCCCCCGCCAGATCCACCGTGAGGATCTCCTCGGTGAAGTCCCCGCCCTCGGCGCGCACGACCCAGCGCAGGTCCAGGGTCGACGCACAGGCGACCTGCGACAGATCGTGCTGAATATCGGCGCGGTCGGCGACCTCGATGACCGCGGTGACCGGGTGACCTTCCGGGACCTCCTCCAGACAGCGACCCATCGCCGGCAGAGCGGTCTCGTCGCCGACCAGTACCAGCCGGTCGGTGTGCACCGGCAGCGAAGCGCAGTTCTTCGGCCCGGCGGCGTACACCTTGTCGCCCGCGGCCGCGGTGGCCGACCAGTCCTCGGCCAGGCCGGCGCCGTGCCGGGCGAAGTCGACGGTCAGTTCGCCGAACTCGCCGGCCTCCGGGTACCAGGAGCGCACCGTGTAGGTCCGGAAGAGGTCGTTGACCTCCGCGTTCCAGTCGAGGCGTCCGTCCCCCAATGACGGTGGGTACGGCCGCTCGCCGGTGGTCGGGTGCGGGAAGATGACCCGCATATCGTCGTCGAAGCCGTCCGAGACAATACCGGGGATGTCTTCACCGTCGCGGGTGTGCGGTAGCAGCCCCGCCCCGCCGAAGACGACCCGTCGCATGCCGGGGCTGACGTCCTCGACACGCAGAACCTCCAGTTCACGCATGGTGATCGGGTAAACGTCGGCGTCTCGGCTGATTCGTGGCACAGTGGGTTCCCTTCATGACGGTATGCGGCAGTGTCACTGCCGCGGGGCAGCCGCTAGGTTAGCATTGCTTTCCCTGGGTAGTCCTGTTCCGCCGGCACACTACATCAGGTTAGGATTACCTCGACCCACCCTGGCACGCCGCGCCATCGGCGTCATCGCCGCCGCCGGCCTCGCCGTCGGCCTCGCCGCCTGCAGCGACGACTCCGACGACTCCTCGTCGAACGGCTCCGGAAGCTCCAGTTCCGGCGACTTCCCGCGCACCGTCGACTCCATCGCCGTGTCCAACGGCAACCCGACCGACGAGACCGAAGAAGTCGAGATCCCGGAGCAGCCCGAGCGCATCGTCTCCACCGCCGCCACCCTGACCGGCAGCCTGCTGGCCATCGACGCCCCGGTGATCGCCTCCGGCGCCGCGACCCCCGGCCCGACCTCCGACGACAAGGGCTTCTTCAAGCAGTGGGCCGAGATCGCCGATGAGCGCGGTGTCGAGGAGATCGGCCAGCTGGAGCCGGACTTCGAGAAGATCGTGGGCCAGGACCCGGACCTCATCGTGGTCTCCGCCTTCGGTGCGGACACCGCCGTCCCGTTGGTCGAGCGTCTGCAGGACGTCGCCCCGACCGTCGTCATCGACTACTCCGACAAGGACTGGACCGAGGTGACCACCCAGCTCGGTGAGATCACCGGTCACGAAGACGAGGCCGAGGCCGCGATCCAGGAGTTCCAGGACCGCGCCGAGGAGGTCACCGGCAACATCGAGGAGCCGGAGCAGCCGGTGCAGTTCGTCCTGCCCACCCCGGACGGCAACGTGAACTTCATGACCGAGGCATCCGCCCAGGGCCGTATCCTCACCGAGCTGGGCTGGGACCTCGACGTTCCCGGCGAGGGAGTTGCACGCACCGACGGTGACTACGCCGGACGCACCGACGTCGTCCAGGTCACCGCAGAGAACCTGGACAAGGGCCTGACCGGTAAGACCGTCTTCGCCACCAACGCCGACCCGGGTAAGTCCGCCGCCGACCAGCTGGAGAACCAGCCGGCCGCGAAGGGCACCTACGCCGTCGAGAACGACCGCGTCTTCGAGTTCGGTGCCGAGACCTTCCGCATCGACTTCTACAGCGCGATGCTAATGCTGGACGCCATCGAGGAGTTCTTCAGCGAGTAGTTCCACAGGACCCTCGACACCTGCTGAGACTCACCGTCCTACCGTCCCCCGTCGTCCCTCATCGCCACCGCGATGATGCGGTCGGCGGGGGTTCGCACGTTCTGGGCCGCCGTGGTCCCCGTCGCCGCCAGGTAGTTCCGGACGATCCGGGCACCGACCGCATAGCCGGCGCCGGTCGGTACCCCGACGGGGTCGACGCCGAACAGTCTGGCGCTGGCGTCCCCGTCCTCCAGCGCGACCGGGTCGATGAAGTGGGTGTAGCCGACCTCACCGTAGAGTTCCGCGGCGAAGACGTCCGCCATGAGGTCGATCGCGTGGTCGATGCGGTCGACGTAGGACGCTGTGGTGTCGCCGCTCCAGTCGAAGGACACGCTGTGCCGGTCCATCTCGGCGATGTCGACGGCCTGGGCTCCCCCGGGGAAGAAGCGGAACATGCCGGCCATCGGCTCCCACATGCGGCGGACCAGGTCCGGCCGGTCGGCGACCGGGGCGGTGAGGAGCTCGCGGAACGCCTGGGTGGTGTCCAGGACGGTGATGGTGGTGTTCTTGTTCTCGTTGTTGTTCGTGGTCATATCTGCGGACGCTTGACCCTCACGCGACGTGAGGGGTCAAGTGCAGCGATGATTCGGCTCCGGTCGACTACTCTGAAGTCTCGATGATGCACAGCAACTTCCTGGCTGTCGTCTTCGCCCTGCTGTCAGCACTGACCGTCGCCTGGGGAACCATCCTCCGTCACCAGGTCGCCGAGCAGACCTCGGGTGATCCCGACACGTCCTACCGTCTCCCGGTCCTCGCCGCGATCACCCGTCGCCGCTGGTGGACCGGTGTGGCATGTGCGCTGGCCGCCTATGGCTTCCAGGTGATCGCCCTGGGATTCGGAACATTGCTGGTCGTCCAACCTGTTCTCGTCCTCTCCCTCATGTTCACCCTGCCGCTCGCCGCACGTTTCGACGGTCGCCACGTATCGCGTCAGGAGATGGCATGGGCCGGCATCCTCACCGCTGCCGTCGGTGTGCTGGTGGTGTGGGGACGTCCACTACCGGGCACCACGACCCCACCATTGAACCGGTGGATCATCGCCCTGGCCATCGGTGCGGCGGTGATGATCGCCATCGCCTGGTTCGCCTCACGGCAGCGCCTGCGTCGTCGCGCCCTGCTCCTGGGCACGATCACCGGTGCCATCATGGGTTATCTGGCCGTCCTGGCGAAGACGGTCGTCGACCAGTTCACCCGCGAGGGGCTCGGCGGGTTGTTCTCCCACTGGGAGATCTACGGGCTCATTATCGCGGCGATCCTCGGAACCCTGGTGCAGCAGGCGAGCTTCAACGCCGGGGCACTGGAGAACTCCTTGCCGGCGATGACTGTCGTGGAGCCGATTGTCGCGTTCGTCCTGGGCTACGCCATCCTCGGCGAACGCTTCCAGGTCGAGGGGACCCAGTGGCTCATCATGGGTGCCGTGGTGGTGGTCATGCTGGTCTCCACCGTCGTGCTGTCGCGTAAAGGTGTCGACTGACAGTGGTCTGACAGTGGTCTGACAGTGGTCTGACCCGGCGCAGACGTCAGATCGCGTAGCGGAAGTCGATGAGCATCTCCCCCGACACCCAGATGCCCAGGGCGCACCACGCCACACCGGTCACGACCAGTGCCGCGATGCCGACGATGCCAACGACCCGGGACGCACCGGGCCCACCCTCCGGGGCAACGAGGCGGCCCCGGACAGCCTCGACGATGCGCACCAGGAACGGTAGCGCCAGCAGGACCACCGGCAACAGCAGCAACCGGGGGCGCGAATGCATGATCCCGTCGGACGCCAGGACCATCCCGGCGATCAGCACCGCCACCAGCCACACCGGCCAGGGAATCCAGCGGGCCACCAGTGCCCACACCGAGGCCACGCACAGCAGCGCGACCAGGACCATCGACCAACCGGCGATGGCGTAACCGGTGGCCTCCTCCCCTGCCGCCCCAGAAGACACAGGGCCGAACAGGTGCTCCCCCACCCACCGCAGGGTTGCCGCCCCGGTGTCGAAACCGGAGTCCCAGCCTCGTTCCTGGGCGGCGAAGTAGCCGCCGATCTCCGACACGGCATTGTTCGCCCACCCCAGGTAAGCGGCGATACCTAGCGAGCCGATCACCGGGGACGCAACCGCGGCGAGCACCACGCGCGCGGCCGGGGCGTCCTGCCCAGAGCCCTCAGCACCCTCAGCTCCCTCAGAACGCCGCGACCGCCAGTACCGCCAGACCTGCCACACCGCCACCGCGCACAGCACCACCACCAAGGTCACCGCGGTCAGCCGGGTCAGGCCAGCGCCCAGGACGAGAAGGCCGGCCAACAGATAACGCTGTCGCAGCAGGAAAACCAGGGCCCACACCGTCAACGCCCCGAACAGGCTCTCGGAGTAGGGCATCCAGTAGACGATCCCCATCGGCGCGCCCGCAACGAGCACTCCTACCGCTGCGGTGAGGCTGGCGGCGAAGATGTCCGACACAGGGCGGGACGACTTCTGTGACCGCATGTCCAGTGCCAGGCGCGCAACGCCCCAGGTCATCAATACCGCACATAATCCGGAGAGCATGACTGCGGCGAGGTAGGTGGCGTCCTGAACGTTCAGGACTGCCAGGGGCGCGGCGACGATCCGGAGGAGCACGGGATAGCCGGGGAAGAACGCCACCGACTCCCACTGCACCGGGTCACTCTGGGCGGCGGACATCACGAAGCCGGAGTAGCCGTGTTCCGAGATCATCGTCATCCACAGCGAATCCCACTGCAGCAGGACGTCCCGCATCGCCATGTCCCGGTGCGACCCCCAGGCCATGAGCACGGCCAACTGCACCACTCCGACCAGGACCGTCGTCGTCGCCGCGACGATCGGGACGACCGCCCGCGACAGCACGGACCCGCCGGTGCGGGAACCGGCGGACCGGTCGGCGGCAGTCGCGGGGTTCACTGTGGTCACGATTCCCGAGACTACCGCCCGCCGAGCGGACACAGCAGATAAACTGGCCGGAACGAAAGGGACACCATGGCGGAGATCTACCTGGTCAGGCACGGCCAGGCAGGGCAGAACGCGCTCACGAACGCCCACGAGGGCGACTTCGAGAACGACTACGACAACCTCAGCGACCTGGGTCGACGCCAGGCGGTGGTGGCAGGACGCTCACTGGTGACGCGCGGGCAGACCGGCACCCCGGTCATCCACGGTCCGCTCAACCGGCAGCGTGACACTGCCGCGGCCATCGCCGCCGAGCTGTCGTCTGAGCCCCCGACGATCGACGACGCCTGGCGCGAGATCCGCTTCGGCGACATGCTCGCCCCCTGGCTGCGCGATGACCCGCAGCGTGCGGGACAGTTGGCGCAGGCATGGAAGGGCCAGCTTGCCCCGGCAGAGACCGCAGCGGTGAACCGACAGCTGCTCACCGCGATCTCCCAATGGTCCGACGGGGAGGAGTTCGCCGCCTTCCGCGAGACGGTGCGGGCCGGTCTGGACCGGGCGGCACAGGTTGCGCTGGAGAAGGGCTCGGTGGTTGTCGTCAGTTCCGGTGGCCCCATCTCCCTGTGCGCCACCGAGACCCTGCCGGGCACCCCGTGGATGACGTTGCTGCGCACCATCGCCAATGCCTCGGTCACCGTCCTGGGGGTCAAGGACAGCGATCACGGGCCGCAGGTCTCGCTGCGGTCACTCAATGAGTTCGCGCACCTGGACGAGCCGGCGGACGACGGTTCCCACCCGCTGCGCACGCTCGGCTAGGACGGGGCAGGGCGGGAACCGACCGGATGGCTAGTGTGACCGTCCGCTCATCAGCGCGTCCTTTCAGTCAGCGGGGTCGGCGGCACGCCCTTGCGGCGACGGCGTTCGGTACGCCGGATGATGCGACGGCACCGGGCCTCCAGCGCCACCGTGGCGATGCCGAAGGTGCGGAAGGCCTTGTTGGTCGTCTGGCGGTGGTAGTAGCGGTAGTAGATCTGCTGGCAGATCGCGGCGAGCCGGAACAGGCCGAAGACCTCGTAGAACACCCACTGGTCATCGGTGATCCCGATACCCGTCTGCGAGGCGTAGCGGGCGACGAACTCGTGGCGGGTGAACATTCCGGGCACATGGGTGGGCTGGCGGCGGAACTGCCGGATCACCCAGTCGTCGTCGGCCTGGACCCAGTAGGCCAGCGCCCCACCGAGATCCATCAACGGATCCCCGATGGTCGCCAGTTCCCAGTCCAGCAGTGCGATGGGGTCGGTGGAGTCCTCCGGGTTCAGGACGATGTTGTCCAGCCGGAAGTCGTTGTGGATCAGCACGGACCCGACATCGGCGGGTTCATTGATCCGCAGCCAGTCCATGACCTTCCTGAAAGAGCCGACGTTGGGTGTCCGGGCGGCGGTGTAGCGTTTCGCCCAGCCCTCCACCTGCCGGTCGATGTAGCCCTCGCCCTTGTTGAGGTCGTCGAGGCCGGTCTCGTCGACCGGCACACGGTGCAGGTCGACCAGCAGATCCACGAAGTTCTCGCACAGGGTCGTGACGTCCGCCGCCGAATGGGGGCCTTCCGGGGGAAGCTCCTGGCGCGGAATCGGCCCGGAGATCCGCTCCATGACATAGAAGCTGCTGCCGATGACGCTCTCGTCCTCGCACAGGGCGACGGTGGCGGGCACCGGCGGGAAGTGCGAACGCAGTGCGGTCTGGATCCGGTACTCGCGCCCCATGTTGTGCGCGCCCTTCGACTTCGTACCGCCGGGTGGGCGCCGCAGGATCAGTTCGGTGCCCTGCGGGTAGGTCAGCAGGTAGGTGAGGTTGGACGCTCCGCCGGCGAACTGGCGGACCTCGGGTGTGCCGTCGATGGAGTCGGCCCACTCCGGTGAGGCGTTGTCGCGCAGCCAGTCGGCCAGCGCCTCCACGTCGAAGGCGTCCTCCTCACGGACCTCGCGGGCCTGTGACCTGGACGGGGTCGTGGTGCTGTCGGATGTCTCACTCATGTCAGTCTCCTCACGATGGACAACGGCAGGATGCGCATCGCCACGCCGAGTGGCGCCCACGGCCAGGCTGGCACGTAAGCCTTGATGCGGCGCTTCTCGATGGCCTGCACGATGGCGGTGACACCGGTTGTTGTGTCGACCAGGTACGGGGTCTTGTCGCGGACGTTCGCGTTCATCTCCGAGGCGATGTAGCCGGGGTAGATCGTCGAGACGTCCACCCCCTTGATCTGTTCAGCGCGCACGCCCTCGGCGATGGCGGCCACGCCCGCCTTGCTGGCGGCGTAGGTCGTCATCGCCCGGCGCATGCCGCGCAGTGCCGACATGGAGGACATCACCACCAGGTGGCCGGAGCCCTGCCTGCGGAAGATCTCCAGTGCGGCATCGGCCTGGGCGAGTACGCCGAGGAAGTTGGTGCGTGCGGTGATCTCGTTGCGGGTCCACCCGCCGGTGCCCAGCGCTTTACCCTCGCCGCTACCGGCGTTGGCGATGATCCGGTCGATACCGCCGAGTTCCGCGTCGAGCTCGGCGAATACGGTGTGGACGGCCTCGCCGTCAGTGACGTCGAGCGCCGTGGTCACCACGGTGACCCCGGGGTGGGACGCTGTGATCTCGGCGCGCAGTTCCTCCAGACGCTCGACGCGTCGGGCCGCAAGGCCCAGGTCGTAGCCGAGGGCGGCGAACTGTCGCGCCATCTCCTCACCGAGCCCGGAACTGGCGCCGGTGATGATGATCGAACCTTGACGGGTCATCGTTTGCCTCCCTTCGTGCTACTGCGCGACACGTATTTACCCAGTTCGATGCGGGCGACGGTACCCAGGTGCACCTCATCCGGCCCGTCGGCCAGCCGCAGCGCCCGCGCCGAGGTCCACGCCCCGGCAAGCGGGAAGTCGCTGCTGAGCCCACCGCCGCCGTGCAGCTGGATGGCGAGGTCGATGACCTCCTGCGCCATGATCGGCACCGCAGCCTTGATCTGGGCGACCTCGGACAGGGCGTTGCGCGGACCGCCCTGATCCAGCTTCCATGCGGTGTTCAGCACCAGCAGGCGGGCGGAGTCGATCTGTATACGTGCCTTGGCGATCCGCTCCCGGTTGCCGCCCAGCGCGACCAGTGGCTTACCGAAGGCCTGGCGCTGCAGACCACGCTGGCAGGCCAGTTCCAGGGACTTCTCCGCCAATCCGATCAGCCGCATGCAATGGTGCACCCGGCCCGGGCCGAGACGCCCCTGCGCGATCTCGGCGGCACGGCCCGGCCCGGCGATGACGTTCTCGGCCGGAACCCGCACATCGGTGAAGCTGACTTCGCCGTGGCCGTAGGGCTCGTCGCGGAAGCCCATGGTGTCGAGCAGTCGCTCGACCTTCACGCCCTCGGTGTCGGTGGGGACCAGGATCATCGAGTGGCGACGGTGCCGGTCGGCCTCCTGGTCGGTCAGGGCCATGACCAGCAACACCTTGCAGTCGGGGTGTCCGATTCCGGTGGACCACCACTTACGCCCGTTGAGGACGTAGTCCCCGCTGCCGTCCCCGTCACGGACGGCGGTCAGCTCCATACTCGTCGCGTCGGATGACGCGACCCCCGGCTCGGTCATGCAGAAGGCGCTGCGGATCTCACCGCTGAGCAGCGGGTCCAGCCATTGCTCCTGCTGCTGTGCGGAGCCGTACTTCAACAGCACCTCGGCGTTTCCGGTGTCAGGGGCATTACAGTTGAAGATGTAGGGGGCCAGGGCGGAGCGTCCCATCGCCTCGGCGACCGGGGCATAGTCCACATTGGACAACCCGGTGCCGCCACGGGTGCCGTAGCGTTCGGCGTAGGGGCCCTCGTGTCCTTCCGGCAGGAAGAGGTTCCACAGTCCCTCCTCCTTGGCCTTGACGCGGAGCTCGGTCATCACCGGCAACGGTTGCCAGGGGTCCTTCGCGGCGTCGCCGGAGTCCCGCCGCGCGGCGATCTCGGCGTGGTAGTCGGCTTCGACGGGGTCGATGTGGGTGGCCATGAATGTCGTGACCGCCTCAGTGAGTTCGGCGGCTCGTGGTGATGGGGAAAAGTCCATGCCCTGAAACTAACCGAGTGTGAGCTATACCACTTGATGAATTACGCCATTCTTTTGATAATTTCCGCCATCCGGGGCACAGTCGCCACCATGGCTTGGGTACGGTCCGCAGGGCTCCGGGGAGTCCGGGAGACAATCAGTGAACTCGGCGGCGACGCCGACGACCTGGCATCCGACTGCGCCCTGCCCGCCGGAGCCCTCGACAGCGACGAGATGCTGGTCCGTGACTCGGCGATCGCCTCTCTGCTGGAACTCGCCGCCACACGACTCGCTTGCGTCGACTTCGGTCTGCGCGTCGCCGAGAAGCAGGACCTCACCCTGCTCGGCCCCGTCGCCCTGGCGCTGCGCAACTCCCCCTCGATCGCCGAGGCTCTGGACTGCACCGGACGATACATGTTCGTCCACGCCCGTGGACTCAGCGTCACCCTGATCCCGGACCCCTACGACGACCCGGACGTCATCGGCTGCCGCTACGGCTACCCCCGCGGCATCACCGTCCCACCCCAGAGCGTGGACATGGGACTGCTGTTCCTCCACCGGGCGATCATCTACCTCGCCGGTGGCACGAGCTACGGGCTGCGCGGGGTGGACCTGCCCCACTCACCGCAGGCACCGTTGACCCGCTACGAAGACGCTTTCGGCGCCCGCGTCATCCCGGGACGACAGGACGCCGTCCTACGCCTGCCGTGTTCCCTGCCCCCGCAGCCGATCGCCGCCCGCGACCCGGTGGCGCACGCACTGGCCCTCGCCCACCTGCGGGAACAGCACCCGCCCGGAACCCAGGTGACCTCCCAGACCAGGAATTTCCTGCGGCAGTCTCTGGGCACCGTCCCGACCTCCCTCAGCGACACCGCGCGGATGCTCGGCATGTCACCGCGTTCCCTGCAGCGGCATCTGGCGGCAGAGACAGGTCAGAGCTACGGGGACATCCTCGACACCGTCCGACGCGACCGCGTCCTCACCCTGCTGACGACCACCGAGCTCCCCATGACGCAGATCGCCTACGCCGTCGGCCTCAGCAGCCAGGCCACGTTGAGCCGTTATGCACGCCGGTGGTGGCAGGCCACTCCCCGCGACATCCGCGCCCGGCACCCCCACGCCCAGTAACCCCGGTCACAGTTCCGGTTGCAGCATTCCCGAACCACCGTGTTAGTCTCGTCGACATGAATAACTCGCGCGCGCAGCTTCTCCTTCTCTGCCGCGGCGGGGTCAGGTTCTAAAAGCCGACCGGCTCCCCGTCGCGGAGTTGAGTCGTGCCGGTCGGTGTCGAAAATATTCTCCACACCAGACGCATACCCTGCGTCACACCAGTACAGGAGCACACCATGACCCCCGCGGATTCCTTCATCTCCGCCCCCGCCCGGATCGACACCCCGGCCGGCGAGATCCCCGAAGGCCAGCCCGGCTGGAACAAGCAGCGTCCGACCCAGATGCCGGTACACCGCTACCAGCCGCACTTCACCGAGGTCGAGCGCTTCCAGCTGCCCGACCGCACCTGGCCGGACAAGGTCATCGACAAGGCCCCCCAGTGGTGTGCCGTCGACCTGCGTGACGGCAACCAGGCCCTGATCGACCCGATGAGCCCGGAGCGCAAGCGGCGCATGTTCGAGCTGCTGGTCAAGATGGGCTACAAGGAGATCGAGGTCGGCTTCCCCTCTGCCTCCCAGACCGACTTCGACTTCGTCCGCGAGATCATCGAGAAGAACATGATCCCCGACGACGTCACCATCCAGGTCCTGGTCCAGGCCCGCGAGCACCTGATCCGCCGCACCTTCGAAGCGTGCGAGGGCGCGAAGAACGTCATCGTGCACTTCTACAACTCCACCTCGATCCTGCAGCGCAAGGTGGTCTTCCGGAAGGACAAGCCGGCGATCAAGCAGCTGGCCACCGACGCCGCGCACCTAATCAAGGAGATCGCCGTCGACTACCCGGACACCAACTGGCGTTGGGAGTACTCCCCGGAGTCCTACACCGGCACCGAAGTGGAGTTCGCCAAGGAGGTCTGTGACGAGGTCATCGAGATCATGGACCCGACCCCGGACAACCCCATGATCATCAACCTGCCGTCCACCGTCGAGATGATCACCCCGAACGTCTACGCCGACACCATCGAGTGGATGCACCGCAACATCTCCCGCCGTGACTCGGTGCTGCTGTCCCTGCACCCGCACAACGACCGTGGCACCGGCGTGGCCACCGCCGAGCTGGGCTACATGGCCGGCGCGGACCGCATCGAGGGCTGCCTGTTCGGCAACGGCGAGCGCACCGGCAACGTCGACCTGGTCACCCTGGGGCTGAACATGTTCACCCAGGGTGTGGACCCGCAGATCGACTTCTCCGACATCGAGGAGATCCGCCGCACGGTGGAGTACTGCAACCAGCTGGAGGTCCACGAGCGCGCCCCCTATGGCGGCGACCTGGTCTTCACCGCGTTCTCCGGCTCCCACCAGGACGCCATCAACAAGGGCATGGACTACATGGCCGATGAGGCGCACCCGGGCGCGCACGCCAACGAGATCAGCGACGAGGAGTTCGCCAAGATCATCTGGGAGGTCCCCTACCTGCCCATCGACCCTAAGGACATCGGTCGTAGCTACGAGGCCGTGATCCGGGTGAACTCGCAGTCCGGCAAGGGCGGCGTGGCCTACATCATGAAGACCGACCACGGTGTGGACATGCCGCGTCCGATGCAGGTCGAGTTCTCCGCCGTCGTTCAGGCCGTCACCGACTCCGAGGGCGGCGAGGTCAACTCCAAGGCCATGTGGGACATCTTCACCGGCGAGTACCTGGACCGCGCCACCCCGCTGGAGCAGATCTCGGTGACCGTCGACGGTCCGCAGACCGAGGGGTCGGAGACCAAGGTCACCGCGGAGATCGAGTGGCAGGGAGAGCACAAGACCATCCAGGGTCGTGGCAATGGCCCGCTGGCCGCATACGCCCAGGCGCTGGAGGCGCTCGGCGTGGACTTCGAGGTGCAGGAGTACTCCCAGCACGCCCGCACCGCCGGTGATGACGCCGAGGCCGCCGCCTACACCCTGGCCGAGGTCAACGGCCAGAAGGTCTGGGGAGTCGGCATCGCCAGCTCCATCACCTACGCCTCGCTGAAGGCGATGACTTCCGCGGTCAACCGGGCCTACACCAACGAGGCCTCCGTCCTGGCCGGCGGCGTGTAGGACGCACCATTCAGGACGCAGCGTCCTGAACCGGTCACAGGGAGGCACTACCGTGCCTCCCTGTTTTGCTGTCTCCTTCTACCGTCCCCGCTTGTCGTCCAGGGCCCCGACGGTGTTCCCCCGAGTCCGCTTTCTGCTCGATCCGTGGCACGGAAACATGGATTAGTGGACCCGGAGGAACCTGCCCGCAACTCACATGTAAAGACAACAGGATTCCTCCCCCTCACCACCCCCGGACATGCCAGAGGAGAGCACCGGAGATGACCGGCAAAAACATACCCCTTCCTGGATTGAGATAACAGCGGAACCACCATGCCACTGGTTGGGCGAGCTCCTGTATGGACCGAAGGAAGACCTCGGTCATAGGGTGGGATGAGAGACGTTTCACCCCCAAGAGGAGGCGCCTGATCATGGGCTACCTGCCCGATATCCCCCGTATCCTCACGTCCGCCGGCTGCCTGCAGGCCCCCAACAACTGGCCACGCAAGCTCGCCCACGCCACCGGGCGCCACGTCGACGACTGGTCCTTCACCGCGCAGACCTCCGGTTCTCTGGTGGGACGCGTCGACCATGCCATCCGCTCAGGTGCGGTCCACAATGACTCGACCGTGGTCATCTCCATCGGACTCAACGACTTCGGCGGCTTCGGTGCCGTAGACAACCAGAATCTCGCCTTATTCGATCCGCCCGCCGTCGCCCGGGACTTCACGGCGAACATGCGCACCGTCGCCGACCGGATCCGCTCGCACGCCCCCGACGCTCACATCGTGATGACCGGTTCCCTGCCCACCGTCGACCGGGCGAACACCACATTCTGTGCACTCAACGTCGTTCCGGACTTCCCCCTGGGCGCGCCGGTACCGGTGCTGCGCGATGTCGAGAACTGGAACCGCGACAACCAACGGTCAGCTGCCGCGGAGATGGGCGCCGATTTCGTGGAGATCATGGACGGCGCCCGCGGACATGACACCTGTGCCCCCGACCAGGCCCGGTATGTCGCAGGGATCATCGACACCACCACCCCGGACTACAACATGGCCTTCCACCCCTCGGACGCAGGCTCACAGTACGTGGCGAACACCGTCGCCGGTCGCCTCTGATCCGGGGTCGGGACCGTCCCCTCATGTCGCTTAGGCGGGTTGCGCCGCGGAAAGTATGATGGCTCCATGACTTCCTCCGGTTCCAGCTCTCCCGACCCCTCGGGCGACACCCCGTCCGACGCACAGGGAGCAGCAAACCCGGATTCCGGAACCTCTCCCAGCTCCCGGCGCCGTCGGCGCCGCCAGGTCCACCGCCGGGCCGCACCGCCGTCCCAGCAGACCCGCGAGCGTGCCGAGTCGCTGGCCGCGTCCCGCCAGGCGGATACCCAGGCTGACCAGGATCACGACACCGGCTCGGACGTCTCTGCAGACAGTGCCGCCGACGCCACCGACACCGTTGACGTCCCCGGAAACAGCGATAACGGTCGCCCGTCCAACGGCCGGGGCCGTACCCTGCCCAAGACCTTCCACGGCACCCTGCCGTCGGCGCAGGACGCACCGTTCGTGGAGATCACCGTCGCCACGTCCGGCATCCACCCCTCGACCTCCCGCCTGGTGGCCTTCGCCGCCACCCTGCACACCGCCGACGGCGGGCGGGTGAGCATCGACGGTAACCGTCCGGCCTCCGCCGACCCCCGCTCGACACACGGCGGGGATCCCGCAGCCAACACCGTCACCGGCATCGTCCAGCAGGTCAACCCCGGCGAGGACCCCGGCCCCTGGCACCTTCACGGCTACTCCCACGCGGACCTGGGCCAGGCCCCCGGCTTCGCCACCATCGCACCGCTGCTGTTCGACCTCATCGAGGGCCGGACGCTGATCTGCCACAACGCCGCACTGACCTGGGGGTTCCTGCAGTACGAGTACCGGCGCGCCCAGCGTGCCTCCACCCGCGGCACCCAGCGCGGCAACTCTCGCGGACGCCGGCGTGGGCAGCGCAAGCCGAAGAAGATCGCCGTGCCGGTACCTGCCTCGATCATCGACACCCTCGGCACCGCCCGGCGTCAGGCATCCACCAGCGAGGATCCACGGCTGCGCAGCATCGCCGCCGAGCACGTCCGCGACCACGGGCTCAGCCTTCCGCAGGACACGCTGCCGCAGGTCGGTGCCCAGGCCAGCAACGAGCGCGCCGACCTCGTCGCCGACGACCTCCTGCTCGCCGACAACCGGATCCTCTTCCCGCTGTACACCACCCAGCGCGGTCTCGCGGAGGGGCACGCGGACAATGAGCCGGGTGGGCTGTCGGTCATCGACCCCGCAGATCTCACCGCCGACCGGTTCGGTCTGCAGCGCAGCACCATCCGGGTGGACGCCACGTCCTCCCCGCGTCCCTTCGGCAACCCCGGCACCCCGCAGGACGGCAAGTTCGTCGAGGGGATGGAGGTCGTGGTCAGTCCCGATGTCGGCACCGACCCGGATGTGCTGATCAGCGCGGCAATGCGCGCCGGTCTGGTCTATAGCGAGAAGCTCAACCGCACCTCGTCGCTGGTGGTCTGCAATGCCAACCACCCGCTGCGTGGCAAGGCGATGCACGGCGAGCGTAAGAACATCCCGCTGTTCACCGACGCGGAGTTCCTCGAGGCTCTCGCCGATGTGGCCCCCGGCTCCACGGAGGTCCGCGGGCCCGAGGCACGTCCGGCGACACCACGGATTCCGCCGCCGCAGCAGGGCAACCGGAACCGCAAGCGCAAGCGCGGCGGGAATGGCTCGGGACACGGCGGCGGCAACGGTGGCAACGGCGGTGGCGGCGGTGGCGGCCGGAACCGGCAGCGCTCCGACGGTGGCCGTCCCAAGCAGGGCCAGCAGGGCCAGCAGGGCCAGCAGGGTCAGGGGCCCGGCCAGAAGTCAGGCCAGAAGCAGGGCCAGCAGGGTCAGGGTTCCGGCCAGAAGTCGGGCCAGAAGTCGGGCCAGGGCCAGAACGCAACGTCCACCCCGTCCTCGTCAAGCCGGCGCCGCCGCCGTCGCGGCTCCGGGAAGAACCACCACACCAACCAGAATCAGGGGTAATCCACACATGGGACTGATGACCACAGTGGCCATCCGCGCCGCCGACCTGGCGACCTGGGCCTCCAGGAAGACCGGCCGGGGCTCCGGCGGGATGATCGGCGGCATGGTCGCCAACTTCCTCGACCCGAAACTGATGGAACAGCTCGGCGGATCCCGCCCCTGTGTCATCGTCACCGGGACCAACGGCAAATCCACCACCACCCGGATGCTCGCCGAAGCGATCCGCTCCCTGGGCACTGTCGCCACCAACGAGGGCGGCGACAACATGGACGCCGGAGTCATCTCCGCCCTGCTGGCCGGCCGTCACGCCGACCGCATCGTGCTCGAAGTCGACGAACTGCACGTCCCGGCCATCGTCGAGAAGCTCGACGCCTCCGTCCTGGTGCTGCTCAACCTGTCCCGCGACCAACTCGACCGCGTCGGCGAGATCAACAAGATCGAGCAGGTACTGCGCGCCGCGGTGGCCAAGCGTCCCGACATGACCATCATCGCCAACTGCGACGACGTCCAGGTCACCTCCGTGGCCTGGGACTGCCCGAACGTCGTGTGGGTCTCCGCCGGGGTCGGCTTCACCGGGGATTCGACGTCCTGCCCGCGCACCGGTGGCGCGGTGGTGCGCACCGAGAACGCCGACGGCACCCCCGACTGGTACGCCGTGAAGAAACTGCCCGACGGCCGTGAGTTCCGCCGCCCGACCCCCACCTGGACCATTGACGCCGAGGGCCTGACCACCCCTGACGGCGAACAGCTGCCCATGACCCTGAAGCTACCGGGCAACGCCAACCGTGGCAACGCCACCCAGGCCATCGCCGCCGCCGTGGCACTCGGCGTGGACGAGAACCAGGCGCTCGCCGCCGCCGAGCGGGTCGACGACGTCGCCGGACGCTACTCCACCGTCACCTTCGAGGGACGCGAGATCCACCTGTTGCTGGCCAAGAACCCGGCCGGCTGGCAGGAGGCGCTGTCGATGGTCGACCGCTCCGCCGACGGCCTGGTCATCGCCGTCAACGGCCAGGTCGCCGACGGCACCGACCTGTCCTGGCTGTGGGACGTCACCTTCGAGGACTTCGACGACCTCACCGTCGTCGCCGCCGGTGAGCGCAGTGCCGACCTGGCCGTCCGACTCGGTTACGCCGCCGTGGACCACCACACCGTGCCCGACACCATCGCCGCTCTGCGGGCCTGCCCAACCGGGCGGGTCGAGGTGCTGGCGAACTACACCGCCTTCCGCGACCTGCGCAAGAACCTGGCCCGGGAGCTGCAGAAGGCCTCCTCGAATGCCGCCCCGAAGGAGAACGACAAGTGAACGACGCCACCCTGAACATCGGCCTCGTCCTGCCGGACGTCCTGGGCACCTATGGTGACGACGGCAATGCCCTCGTCCTGCGCCAGCGCGCCCGGATGCGCGGCATCACCGCCGAGATCCACCGCATCACCCTCGACGACGGCGTGCCCGAGACCCTCGACGTCTACACCGTCGGCGGTGGCGAGGACGTCGCCCAGACCCTCGCCGCCGAGCACCTCATCGCCGACGGTGCGATGACCCGCGCCGTCATCGCCGGACGCCCCGTCCTGGCCATCTGTGCGGGCCTGCAGGTATTCGGTAACTCCTTCAGCGCCGCCGGACGCACCGTCGACGGGCTGGGCCTGTTGGACGCCACGACGTCCTCCCTGCAGGAGCGCACCATCGGTGAGTTGCACTCCGACCCGAACCTCAAGGGCTTCGGGCTGACCCCCGGATCGCTGGCCGGTGCCGGTGTGCTGACCGAGCCGCTGACCGGCTTCGCCAACCACCAGGGCGCGACCCTGCTCGGCCCCGACGCCGCCCCCCTGGGCTACGTGACCGAAGGCGTGGGCAACACCGACGCCCACGGTGCACTGTCCGGCGGTCTGGGCCACGACCGGGCAGCCAAGGAGGTCTACTTCGAGGGTGCCGTGCAGGGCTCGCTGGTGGCGACCTACATGCACGGTCCGGTGCTCGCGCGGAACCCGCAGCTGGCGGACACCCTGCTGGCCGCGGCGATGGACACCACCGTCGACCAGCTCCCCGACATGCAGGGGCAGTTCGCCGAACAGCTCGACGCCGAGGTGAAGCAGTTGCGCTCGGAGCGTCTCGCGGTGACCGGCCGGACGCGATGAGTCACGGTTGAGCACGGTTGAGCAGGGTTGAGCAGGGTTAGGCACGGATAGGGGCCCACCATGGATTTCGTCGATCCTTCAGTCCGCGCGGTCTACGAGATACTCGACCTGATCGGGGTTGTCCTCTACGGGATGATCGGCGCGATGATCGCCCGGTCCCGCAATCTCGACGTCATCGGGGTGGTCTTCCTCGCGATCATCACGGCCCTCGGTGGCGGCATGATCCGTGACCTGCTCATCGACAACGGCCCACCTGCGGCGATGCAGGACCCGCGCTACTTCGGCATGGCGTTGCTCGGCGCGCTGGTGTCGCTTTTGATCCACATGAACTCGCGCAGCTGGGAAGTGCTGCGGGTCCATGGTGACGCGGTGGTGCTGGGCGTCTGGGCTGCGGTGGGTTCATCGAAAGC
Organism: Candidatus Corynebacterium faecigallinarum; assembly: GCA_019120175.1. GTDB lineage: Bacteria > Actinomycetota > Actinomycetes > Mycobacteriales > Mycobacteriaceae > Corynebacterium > Corynebacterium faecigallinarum. The sequence goes on along the minus strand of DWVP01000001.1, from coordinate 121,001 downwards.
CCTGGCCAGTGGCCTGCCGTGGTCGTCGGCGCTGTTCCTCGGGGTGCTGACCGTGGTCGGCGGCGGCATGATCCGTGACGTGATGACCGGGTCGGTCCCGGCGATCTTCGGCGGAGCGACGTTGTATGCCACCCCGGCGGCACTGACCGCGGCGATCATGGTCGCCCTGGACGAGGTGCAGAAGACCGGTGTGACCGGGGACTTCCCGTTGATCCTGGTGGGGCTGGTCGTCGCTCCGTGCATCGGTGCCGGAGTGATGATCGCCGCCTACTGGCGGGGTTGGGTGCTGCCGGGCACGCAGAATCTGTCGTGGGCCGCGCAGCGCAAGCTCCGTCAGCCGATGACCCTGGCGCGCGACATGAGCCGGCAGCGGTTGCGACTGCGTCGACGTCGCGCCGACAAGATTGTCGAGGAGATTGAGGTCGCTGGGGACGCTGAAGGCACTGCGGGCACCTATGGGTCCGACAGCACCGACAACGCCGACCGCCCGACCGGCGGCGCAGACGGGACCGGGCGTCCCGACGACGACAGCGCGCCCGGTGTCGCGACTCCCCCGTCAGCAGGGTGAGCGGTAGGACGCCTGGTTGTCCAGCACACGCGAATAGCCACCGCCGGCTGCTTCGGCGGCGCACAGGCCGCTGACATCCTGGCCGTAGTCGACAACGACGGCGTAGACCTGCGCCCCGTCGACCTCGGACCGCAACGACGCGCACGTCCCCGGATCCAGCACCACGGATCCGGGGTCGGGCCCGGCGCCGCCGGCGGTTGTCCCCCATGCGTTGCTCACTGGCGTCTCCCTCGTATCGTCTGATCAACCGGGGATTTTACCACCGGACCAGGAGTTTCCCGGTCAAGGAGTACGGTGCGCCGGTGGGTCAGACGCCATACGCAGGACGGGCTCCGGGAAACCCGGCGCGGACGGCACGGCGCTGGACCATCGCGACGATCTCGAACCGCGTGGCCTGGTCCCGTTCACCCGCCGCACCGTCCGCGTCGAGGCGTTCTGGGTGCTCTGTCCGTCCGGTGCGTCCGGCGCGCCCGCCCTGCGATGAGTCGCCCCTCTTCTTCAGGACGCTACGGAACCGGTGCCTCAGCCCCGGACGTCCCTCCCTGTCTTCGTTGTTGTCCATCTGTGTCCTTCCGGTGTCTCTCGGTGTCTGGCGATGACACCACCGGAGTCTGCCGGGCGGACCTCGGCGGGGCGTGGGAACGGTGTTGCGTCCTGGTACGGAGTCGCTGGCAGTCGCCGTGACGTCAGATGCACGTTCCATGTGCCGCCATGCCCCTCCTGTCCCCTCTTCCCCGTCCCACCCCCTCCCTTCACTTTCCCCTCATCATCCCCATCCGCGGAGTGTCCGCCCTCCCGGATCTGCGTTTGCGCCCCCTTTCGGACGTTCTGCTGCCACTTGATCATCGAAAAGTGGGCGGAGAAGCAGATCATCGTGTCCCTCGCCGGCGTCCCGCGGTCCGAACCGTGACAGATTGGCCCTTTCATTGCCAACGAAACGACGATTTTGCGATGCTTCCCTCCGCCCGGCCAGCTCCGGGAACGGGAGAACCCCGGGAGAGGACTTTTCCTCTCCCGGGGTTCGCAGTTCCGGTCGGCACCGGTCGGTACCGGACGGTACCGGGTCAGGCGGACGTTACACCCGCCACTCCCCGACCACGAAGGCCTGGGCGACCGGACCGTCGTGCGACAGGCTCAGCTGCCACACTGCGGCACCGGTGCCGAACCGCGCGGCCAGCGCACCGTTGACGATGGACGCCAGCGGCTCGTGCAGCCGGATGTACGGCCGACCCCAGCGGTCCTTGACCACCTCGATCTGCGCCCAGTCCATCCGCGCCCCGGGGATCTCGTCCCCGGCATCGGCCAGCGTCCAGGCCTTGTAGAAGGCCTCCTTCGCCGCCCACCGGGCCGCCAGGTGCTGCGCAAGGTTCCCGCTGGTCTTCGCCAGTCGGGCGCACTCGCGCCGCTCGGCCCCGCTGAAGGACGCCGCGAACTTCGAGCCCGGCAGGTCGAGCTGTTCGGTGAACGAGGGGATGTCGACCACGTCGACACCCACACCCAGCACGAAGCCACGCGGCACCGGGTCGACAGGTGTCTGCCGACCACGTGCAGACGCACCGCCCGACACTGGGTTGGGCGCCGGGTCGGACGCCGGGTCGGACGCCGCGCCGTTTACCGCGCCGTTCACCGGGTCAGTCACCGCAGCAGTCCGTCCTCACCGGCGCGGGCGTCCGGGTTGAGCAGCATGTCCGGCTCGGCGACGTCGATGTCGACGTCGTCGGCGAAGCGACGGTGCTCGATCTCCTCGAACAGGGCGCGGTGGCCGAGCATGCCGGCCTCGCGACGGCGCACGCCGGCACGCAGGCGGTCGGACGCACGCGCGACCCACGCCTGGGCAGCCTCTGCACCGAGCTGGTTCTCCACCGCCACGCGGAAGGCCTCCGGGTGGACAAGTGCCAGCAGCGCGGACACGTGGCCGAAGCCCAGCGAGGTCAGCAGACCTGCCTTCACCGTGCGGTTGAGCTGCAGCGGCTCGCGCAGCCACACCAGGTTCGGCGCGGACGCCATCTCCGGGTCGACACAGTCCAGCGAGCGGTTCGCCGGGATCCGCGAGGTGCGGAACATGTCGCCCAGCCCGGCGGTCTGGAACACGGCGGCTCCACCCTTGGCGTGCCCGGTGAGCGTCTTCTGGGAGACGACGTACATCGGGTTGCCCTCGGTACGCCCCATAGCCTGCGCCAGGCGGGTGTGCAGGCGCGACTCGTTCGGGTCGTTGGCGTTGGTGGAGGTGTCGTGCTTGGAGACCACGGCGATGTCGTCGGCGCTCACGCCGAGCGTCGCCAGGTCGCGGGACAGGCGCGAGTCCACGCCGCCGCGTCCGGCCGCCAGCGCACCCTGCCCCGGGGCCGGGATGGAGGTGTGCGCACCGTCGGCGAAGGACGAGGCGTAGCCGACCACGGACTGCACCGGCAGGCCGAGGCGGGCGGCGACGGAGCCGCGGGCCAGCAGGATGGTGCCGCCACCCTGCGCCTCGACGAAGCCGCCGCGGCGACGGTCGTTGGCACGGGAGTAGAAGCGCTCGTTGAGGCCCTTGGCCGCCATCGCGTCGGAGTCAGCGGTGGCGTTCATCGACGCGAAGCCGCTGATCGACTCGACGTTGATGTCGTCGGTGGCACCGGCGACGACGAAGTCGGCCTTGTGCAGCTTGATCTTGTCGACACCCTCCTCGACGCTCACCGCGGCGGTCGCACAGGCGCCGACCGGGTGGATCATCGAGCCGTAACCGCCGACGTAGGACTGCATGGTGTGCGCGGCGACGACGTTCGGCAGGGTCTCCTGCAGGATGTCGGACGGGATGTCCTCCTCCAGGAAGCGGTCGACGAAGAGCTTGCGCATCGAGGTCATGCCACCGAAGCCGGTGCCCTGGGTCATGGCGATGTCCGACGGGTGCACGGCCTGCAGGATCTCGGCCGGGGTGAAGCCTGCCGAGAGGTAGGCGTCCACCGCGGTGACGAGGTTCCAGATGGCGATGCGGTCCACGGCCTCGATCATCGAGGCCGGCACGCCCCAGCGGGCCGGGTCGAAGTCGGTCGGGAACTGGCCGCCGACCTTGCGGGCCAGGGTGGCCCGACGCGGCACGCGGGTACGGGCACCCGGCAGGCGGGTGACGCTCCACTCGCCGGTCTCCTCGTTGAGGTTGGCGCGGGTGAAGGTCGGGTCCGAGTCGACGAAGGACGCGGCATCCTCGGCGGAGTCCACGGCGAAGGTGATCTCACGGTCGAGGAAGATCTCGACCTCCTGCGGGGTGGTCAGGTCCTCCAGTGCGACATCGTCGACGAAGGTACGGACACCGGCGCGGGCGGCGACCTCATCGCGGTAGCGGGTGAAGATCTCCTCCTCGGGCACGATCTCGCCCTTGGCGTCGTACCAGCCGGCGACCGGGGTGTCCTTCCAGGTCAGCAGGCCGGTCATCCAGGCCAGCTCGAGGACACCGGCGGCGGTCAGGTCGACGGAACCGTCGGCCTGGATGCCGTACTCGGCCTCGAAGCGGGTGCGTCCGGAACCCCAGGCGCTGATCTCACCGAGACCGACGACGACGATCATGTCGTCGAGGTCCTGGGTGACCTCGCCCCAGCCAGCGTTGGCGGCATCAGCAGCAGCACCGGCAGCAGCACCGAAGTCGGCGCCGGTCGGCTGGACGGCACGCACCGGGGAGGGCAGCGCGTTGACGGTCACCGGGGCGGCGGCCGCACCGGCACCGTCGGCAGCGTCGGACGCAGCGACCTGCTCGAAGGCGCCGTCGGCGATGGCCTGCTCGCGCAGCTCGGTGAGGTTGATCTTGTCCAGACCACCGGTGAGGTCGGCGTCGACCGGGCCGACGGCCGCAGCGGCGCGAATCTCGGAGCTGCACAGGCGGACCAGCTCACCGGAGATGTCGGCCGGGGTCCACACGCGGACGCCTGCCTCGACGGCGGCGTCGACCAGCGGGTCGTTGCCGCCCATCAGCCCGGTACCGGCGACCCAGCCAATCCGCGGGTGGGCGATGGTGACGCGCTCACCCCAGGGCTCGTTGGACCACTTGTTGCAGATGGCGTCGAAGGCGGCCTTGGTCTCACCGTAGGCACCGTCGCCACCGAAGGTGCCGCGGTTCGGGGAGCCGGGCAGCACGACGTGCAGGCGGTGGGCCAGGTTGGCCTCATGGCCGATGCGGGATAGGGCGGTGAAGGACCGCTCCACGCTCCACAGCAGCAGGCGGGCCTGGGTCTCGGCGTTTCCGCCGGCGTCCTCGACGGTGCCGGAGACGCTCGGGGCGGCGAACGGCAGGAAGAGGTCGGGCACCAGGGCGGGCTTGATCAGCTTCTGGTCGGAGCCGACGGTCTCGGTCTGCTCGTTGCCGATCCAGTCGACCAGGGCGTCGATGTCGCGGTAGGACGACAGGTTCGCCGGCACCAGCCAGATCTTCGCCTCAGCGGCCGCACGCTCGCGGTAGAGCTGCTTGACGTAGGCCAGGCGGGACGGGCTGATCCGGGAGGCGGTCATGACCACGGTCGCCCCCTGGGCCAGCAGGTCACCGACGACTCCGCCGGCGATGGATGCCGGGGTCACACCGGTGACCACGGCCACCTGGCCGGCGAAGGTGCCGGTCTCGGTGGAGCGTGCGTCTGCGGCGATGCTGCGGAAGCGCTCCGCGAGGGAGGTGTCCCCGGCTGCGTCAGCGCGTCCTGCCTGGAACTCGGCGTGCTTGGCGACGGTCTCACCGGTGCCGCGGAAGGACGCGGTCTCGGCGACCTCGTCGCCGGCGGCCAGGCGGGCGATGTCCTCACGGGCGGTGGCCCAGCGGTCGTCGACGAGCACCGCGCGGCGGGCGTCGAAGGTGGGGGTCACCAGCTTCGGCCAGTTCGGGCCGAGCTCCTCACTGACCGACTGCAGGATCGCGGCGGTCTCCTCGGCCTCCGGGTCGGACAGCACAGCCGACTCCGGGACGTCGAGGTTGAGGTCGTGGAGCAGGTGGCGGGCCAGGCTGGCCAGCACACCCTCCTCGCCGGTGACCTCGGAGGCCAGGGCGTCGAGGGCGGCGGAGTCCACCGCGCCGCCGCCGGAGCCGCCGGCGGCGGGCTTGGCGACCGGGATGCCGTGGGCGGCACCGGCCTGGGTGACGGCCTCGTCGATGATCGCGTTGACGTCGTTCATCGAGGTGGCGGCGGTCGGCAGGGTGGACAGGTCGCCGCCGCGGGCGGAGGCACCGTCGCGGGAACCGAGCAGGATCTGCGCGGTGGCGTGGTCGACCCAGCCGGGGCCGAGCTCCCAGGTGCCGGTGACACGGTCGGCGATGGCGCTGGCCTTGGCACCGGCGGCACCGAAGAGCTTGCGCAGGCGGTCCTTGACGGCCTCGCCCAGCACCGGCCCGAAGGCGGCGTAGTTGTGGGCGGCGGCGTCGACGGTGGCCGACAGGGTGGTGACGTCGGCTTCGGCGGCACCTTCCACGCTGGACAGGCCCAGCTCGGCGGAGATGTCCATGAGCAGCTGGTTCAGCCGCGAGGAGACACCGTTGGTCAGCGTGCCGGTGGTGTCGGCACCACCGATCTGCTCCGGACGCAGCTTGTTGGCGTAGGCCAGCAGCGTCTTGATGGCGTCGGAGGCCTTGTAGGGCAGGTCGGCAGGACGCTCGACCGAACCGGCCGGGGCGACGGCGGCGGGTGCCGCGGACACCTCGTTGATCGGGGTGACGACCGGCTCCGGCACCGAGGAGGACGGTGCGGAGGCGTCCGGGTGGGCGGACGCGGCGGCGTCGCCGGTGGGCACCGAGCCTGCCTCGGGGGCAGCACTGCCGGTGCTCTCGACGACCGGAGCCTCGATGGTCTGCACGTCGGTGTGGTACACCAGCTTCTCGTCGCGCTGGACGTTGCGCACGGCGACGTCAGCACCGGTGAAGCGCGGCAGCTTGAGGGTCTTGGTCGCCAGGTTCGCCAGCGTCGGTGAGGCACCGAGGCCGACCTCGATGAGCTCCTCGACGTCGAGGCGGTCGGTGGCCAGGAGCAGGTCCTGGGTCTCGATCCAGCGGACCGGGGAGGCGAACTGCCAGCACAGCAGCTCGATGAACAGGGTGCGGGCGACCTCGGCGCGTCCGGCCTCGTCGTTGGTACGGTCGTCCCACCTGTCGAGCAGGCTCTGGGCCGGCTCCGAGGGAACGATCTCGAGGATGGACTCGACGAACTCAGGTGTCAGCTCGAAGGGGCGGGCGACCAGGTTCGGGATGTAGCGTCCGACGAGGATCTCGTAGTTGATCCGCGCGGGCAGCAGTCCGTCCAGCTTCTCGCGGAAGTCCGGCACACCCGGGTGCAGCACGCGGGAGTGGAAGGGCACGTCGATACCCGGGACCATCATGAAGGAGCCCTTGCCGCCGGCCTCGGCGGTGCGCTTCTTGGCGTCCTTCTCGAGGGCGGCCAGGCCGGCGACGGTACCGGCGACGGAGTACTGCTCGCCGGCGAGGTTGAAGTTCACGATCTCGAGGAACTCACCGGAGGCCTCGGCGATGGAGTTGACGTACTCCACGACGTGCTCGTCGTCGACACCGAACTGGTTGGGGCGCAGTGCACCCATCCGGTAGTCGGAGCGACCCTGCTCATCACGCGGGATAAGGTGGTGCATGGTGGAGCCGCGGTGGAAGACGACCTCCAGCACGGTCTCCAGCTCGATCGTGCCGGCGTAGGCCGACAGGGCGGTGTACTCACCGAGGGAGTGGCCGGCGTAGTAGGCGTCGGCGACCAGGGCGTCGGCCTCACGCAGGCGGGCGGTCTGCGCCAGGGCCAGGGTGGCCAGGGCGACCTGGGTGAACTGGGTCAGGTACAGCACACCGTCCGGGTGGTGGTAGGTGACGCCGTTGGCGGTCAGCGAGGTCGGGTTGTCCCGGACCACGGTGAGGATGGAGAAGTCCAGGGCGGCACGGGTGTGGGCGTCGGCCCGCTCCCAGACGGCGGCGGTGGCCTTGGAGGCCGCGCGCTCGTCGAGGCCCATGCCCTTGGCCTGGATGCCCTGGCCCGGGTAGACGTAGGCAGTGGTCGGGGCGGCTGTGACCGCGGTGCCCTGGGAGACCAGCTCGTCGTTGACGCGGCAGGTCACCTCCAGCAGCAGTCCGCCACCGGCGACACGGCCGACGCGCTCGACCTGGATGTCCACCAGGTCGTCGAGCTGCACCAGGCCGAACATGCGGTAGGTCCAGCCGAGGATCTGGTGGCCGGAGCCGGCTGCGGAGGCGGCGTGCTGGGCGGTGGCCGAGAGCCACATGCCGTGCACCAGCGGAGCCTGCAGCCCGGCGACACGTGCAGCGACATGCGACGTGTGGATCGGGTTGAAGTCACCGGAGACCCAGGCGAACGGGGTCATCTCGTGCGGTGCATGCACGTGGGTACGCAGCAGCGTGGAGCGCGGGGTGTCGGTGATGCCACCGTTGGACGCCGCGGCGATGCCACCGGCGATGGCCGGCTCGGCCGGCGGGGTGGTGCCGAAGGCGCGGCCACGGATGGCGAAGCGCTCGGTCTGCACACCGAGGTAGACACCATCGGCATCGTGCATCTCGTGGTGCACGGTGACGACGCGTCCGGAGGAGGACTCCTGGATGCCGGCGGCCCAGCTGGTGATGGTGATCTCGCCGGTGGCGATGTCCTCGGCCGGGACCTCGAGGGCGGCACTATGGTCGAGGTGCACGGCGTTGAGCAGGCCCTCGATCACGGGGTAGTCGTTGACCATGGCCGATCCCAGGGCGGCGTAGATGGCCGGCCAGCAGGTGCCCAGCAGGGCGTCCGGAACGATGGTGGCGCGGTGGGCGCCGCCACCGGCGCTGGCCAGGTCACCGAGGCCGTCGCCGGTGACGGCGGCGTGCTCGGCACCGAGGGTGTCGGTGAGGGTGTAGGTGTAGGAGAACCGGCCGAAGGGTGCCGCCCCATCAGCATCAGTCTCGGAGCCCTCGATCTTGGTGGGCATGCCGGTGATGTCGTCGCCGGTGACCGAGACATTGCCGACACCGGCGGTACCGGCGAGCAGGCCGTACATGGTGTCCGGCAGGCGGGACTCGTCGACGACCGGCAGGGCGCCGGTGGAGATCGAGTCGTCGAGGATCAGCGGCACCGGCAGACGGCGCACGGCGTGGACCTGGGAGTCGCCGGAACCGGCGGCGGTGTTGTCCCACAGGGTGTCGAGGTGCAGGTCGACGGTGACGGTGACGGGGTTGCCGTCGGAACCGTCGTTGGTGACGACCAGCTCGTAGCTGTCGGCGTCGATGACGTGGGCCGGGTTGTCCATCAGGTGCCCGGTCCAGGAGATGTAGGGCACGGCCTGCAGGTAGGCGGTGATGTCGGTCGCATCGGCCAGACGCGCCACGGCCTTCGTGGGGGTGGACGCGGCGTTGCTGTCCGACCACTCCTGGATGGCGTGACGGCCGGTGGCCTTACCGTCGCTGGCGGAGCTGGAACTGGCGACACGGTCGCGGCAGGCGGCCTCGAAGCGGCCGAGCAGGTCGGCGACCGGCTCATTGACGGTGGTGATGCCGGAGACGGACACCGGACCGGGGATGATGCGCACCTGGTCGGCGGTGTAGCGGTCGTCCTGGGCCTGCCAGAGGCAGTCCTTGCCCCACCAGGCGAGCAGGTCCTCGTCGATGGCGGGGACGAAGCCCATCGGCTTGGGGTACTTGCGGCACAGGGCGATGAACCAGGCGGCGTCCAGCGGGGTCAGGGTGTCGACCTCGGCGGACGGGTAGGCCCCGACCAGGGTCGCCACGGCGGCCTCGGGGTCCTCGGCAGAGTCGACGGTCGGGAAGAGTGTCTCCACCGGGCCGTGCTCGGCGACGGCCAGCCGGGCCTCGACGCGCTGCAGCAGCTCCTGGAAACGCTTCAGCCAGGACGGGTCGGCCCACGGGAAGCTCAGCTCGGCGAAGCGGCGGACGACCTGGGCGTAGGTCATCTGCTCCAGCTCACCGAAGTAGGGCTTGGCGGTCTTGTTCATCGCCTCGATGATCTCGTCACGGCGGGCGTTGACGGCCTCGAGGGAACCCCCGACCTCCTGGATCAGGCGCATGCACTTGGCCGCGGAGTTGTCGATCTCGTGGATGTCGGCGCGCAGGTGGGACAGGCCGGAGGTCGCGCCACCGGCGGACTCACCCGGGGCGATCCAGCCGCCGTTGGGGGCGGTGTGGGCCACGCCGGAGGCGTCGGCGACACCGGGGGTGTCGACCAGCAGCTGCTTGATCTCGTCGGTGGTCTTGGCCTCCTTCGCGGTCATTGCCGCGGTACCGACCAGCACACCGTCGACCGGCATGGAAGGCAGGCCGAGGGCGACCGACCAGTCACCGGAGAGGTAGTCGGCGGCACGCTCGGGCGCACCGATGCCACCACCGACGGTCAGCACGACATTCGGCTGGCGACGGATCTCGGCGTAGGTGGCGGTCAGCAGGTCGTCCAGGTTCTCCCAGGAGTGGTGGCCACCGGCGTGGCCGTCCTCGACCTGCAGGATGATGGAGGCACCGGTGTCCTGAATCTGGCGGGCGATGGCCAGGCCGGAACGGATCTGGTTGACCGTGCCCGGCTTCAGGGCGATGTAGGAGAAACCGGAGTCGCGCAGGGCGCCGATGACCTCGGGTGCCTCGTCCGGCTCGGGGATGCCGGCGGAGATGACGACACCGTCCAGCGGGGCACCGGACTCGCGGGCCTTGGAGACCACGCGCTGGCCGCCGAAGTGGAGGTTCCACAGGTAGCGGTCCATGAACATGGCGTTGAACTGCACCGCACGGCCCGGATCGAGCAGACCCTTGAGCTTGGTGAGGTTGGCGTCGAAGACCTCGGCGGTGACCTGGCCACCACCGGCCATCTCGGCCCAGTAGCCGGCGTTGGCGGCGGCGGCGACGATCTCCGGGTCCACGGTGGTCGGGGTCATGCCGGCGAGCAGGACGGGGGACCGTCCGGTCAGGCGGGAGAACTTGGTCTCCACCGACGGGCCGGTCGGCAGGTCGAGCAGACGCGGGGCGAAGCTGGACCAGTCGACGGTGCGGGCCGGGCCCGGGTCGTTCGACCCCGGTGCGGCGAGCTCGTCGATCTGCTCCAGGGAGCCGAGGGAGACGATGCCGGCACCGGAGCCCTCGATGAGGTCGGCGGACAGGCGGGACACGACCTCGCCGGGGCCCAGGTCCAGGAACCAGGTGGCACCGGTGGCGCGGGCCTCGGTGATCTGGTCAACCCAGTCGACATGGTCGGTGAGCACCGCACGGGCAAGCTTCTCGGCGGCTCCGTCGGTGTTCAGACCACAGGCCTCGGCCCATGCGACGGTCTGGGCGACCGCGGGCTCCATGGAGGTGTGGTGGAAGGGGACGGTGACCTCGAGGTACTCGGTGGCCGGTGCCAGCGGTGCACCGCCGCGGGTCTTCGCGGCGAGCTCGGCGGCGTCCTTCTCCCCCAGCTGCAGGACGGTCTGCTCGACGACACCCAGGTCCTCCGGGGTGCCGGAGAGGATGAAGCGGCGGTGGCCGTTGCGGATGGCGACCTCGACGTTCACGCCGGTCTCGGCGATGAGGGCGTCGAGGTGGTCGCGCTGCAGGCCACGCACCGAGAGCATCGGGGTGGTCTCGTCGACGGCGAAGCCCTGGGCGCGGGTCACGCGGGCAGCTGCGGCGCCGATGAGGCGGGCGGTGGTGAAGATGCGTGCGGCACTGTCGGCGCCGTTGCTGACCAGGGCGGCACCGAGCGCACCCTGGGAGTGGCCCAGGGCGACGGCACGGCCGGCGGCGACGGCGGCAGCGGCATCGAAGCCGGCGCTGCGCAGCGCGGAGACCTGGGCAAACTGGACGGCGGTGATGCCGGGCACCGACAGGGCGGCGGACACCGGGCCGGTGGCGGCGGTGTCGGCGAGGCGCTCAAGGGTGACCGGGCCGGCGGACGCGGCGGTGACGGAGGCGGCGACCGGTGCCAGAAGTGCGTCCGACGCACTGATCAGGTCACGGAGTTCGGCGGCGAGGGTCGGGTCCTCGGCGACCTGGGCGGCCGCGGCGCGCCACGGGGTGGCCTGACCGCCGAAAAGCAGGGCGATGCCCTCGTTGTCGTCGCCGGCCAGTCGGGCGAGGAAACTGGAGTGTGAGTCAGTCATGATGTCCTTTTTCTCTGTGGCTGTGCTGGGTACTGACCCGGTCACAGGGGCCCGTTGGAGTGGAACTTGAAGTGGCGGCGGTCGCGGTCCTTGGTGCTCAGCGAGCGCAGGGCGGCGGCGATGGTCTCGCGGGTCTCTGCAGGCAGGACGATGCGGTCGATCTCGCCGGACTCCACGGAGAAGTTCGGGTTGATGTTCTCGGCGGCGTACTCGTCGGCGAGTTGCTTGGTGTAGTCGGCGCGCTCCTCCTCGGGAACGGCGGCGATGTCGCGGCGGCGCAGGATCTGGACGGCACCCTCGGCACCCATCACGGCGATCTCGGCGGCGGGCCAGGCGAAGGCGAAGTCGGCGCCGATGCCCTTGGAGCCCATGACGATGTAGGCACCGCCGTAGGACTTGCGGGTGATCATGGTGACCACCGGGACGGTGCAGTTGCCGTAGGCGTAGATGACCTTCGCGCCACGGCGGATGATGCCGGCGCGCTCCTGCTCGGCACCCGGCAGGTAGCCGGGCACGTCGACCAGGGTGACTACCGGCAGGCCGAAGGCGTCGCAGCAGCGCACGAAGCGGGCGGTCTTCTCGGACGCCTCGACGTCCAGGGTTCCGGCGTTGTGCATCGGCTGGTCGGCGACGATGCCGACCGGCTTGCCCTCGATGCAGGCGAAGCCGATGACGATGGACTTGGCCCAGTGCTCCTGGACCTCGACGAACTCGCCGTGGTCGACGATCGCCTCGATGACCTCGACGACGTCGTAGGGCATACGGTTGTCGGCCGGGACGATGTCACCGACACCGCGGGCGGCCTCGGCGTCCTCTTCGGTGGCGAGGTAGTCGTAGGACGGGGTGGGCTCGTTGCAGTTCTGCGGCAGGTAGTTGAGCAGGGTGCGGGCGTAGTCGATCGCATCCTCCTCGTCTTCGGCGAGGTAGTGGGCGACACCGGAGACACTGTTGTGCATCTCGGCACCACCGAGGTCGTCGAGGCTGATCTCCTCACCGGTGACGGCCTTGACCACGTCCGGGCCGGTGACGAACATGTGGGAGTTCTCCTTCGGCATGATGACGAAGTCCGTCATCGCCGGGGAGTACACCGCGCCGCCGGCACAGGGGCCGAGGATCAGGGAGATCTGCGGGATGAAGCCGGAGGCCTCGCAGGACTTGCGGAAGATGCGGCCGTACATCGACAGGCCGCCGACACCCTCCTGGATGCGGGCTCCGCCGGAGTCGAGCAGGGCGAAGCACGGCACGCGCTCGGCGATGGCACGGTCGATGAGGTCGGTGATCTTCTGGCCCTCGACCTTGCCCAGGGTGCCGCCCCGGATGGAGAAGTCCTGGGAGTAGATGGCGACGGTGCGTCCGTCGATGGTGCCGAAGCCGGTGGCGACGGCCGAGCCGAGGAAGCCGGCGGCGGGGTCGCCGCCGAAGAACCGGCCGTGCTCGACGAAGGAGCCTTCGTCGCAGAGCAGCTCGATGCGCTCACGGGCGGTCAGCTTACCCTTGGCGTGCTGGAACTTCTTGGCCTTCTCGTCCGCGGCGGCGGCGAGGGCGTCGTAGTCGACGGTGTTGCGCTCGGCGGTGGTCACTTCTCGGCCTCCTCGGTGGTGTCGGTGGTGTCGTTGTCGGCGCTGTCCGCGCTGTCGGAAGCATCGATGTGCAGCAGGTCGTCGCCGCCGTTGACATTCTGGCCGACGGTGACGTCGATCGAGGCGATGGTGCCGGAGGCGGGGGCGTGGATGTACTTCTCCATCTTCATCGCCTCCAGGACGATGACGACGTCGCCCTCGTTGACCTGCTGGCCGGGCTCGCAACCCATGCGCACGACGATGGCCTGCATCGGGGACTTCAGGGCACCGTCGGCGGTCAGGGCGTCCCCGACCGGGGCGGCACCGCCGTCACCGTTGCCACCGCGGCGGCGGGAGCCACGACGCGGCTGGCTGCGGCGCACCGCGGCACCGGCGCGGTTGCCGAGCTCCTGGCCGGCGTCGCCGAGGGCTCCGATGCCGGAGCTGAAGATCGCGCCGAGGCCGGCGAAGGACTCCGGCAGGGTGATGCGGTGGCGGCGTCCGTCGATCTGGGCGGTGAAGGTACGCAGTGCTGCGGCGATCCCACCTTCAGCGTCCTCGTCACCGGCACCCGGCTGGCCCAGGTTCTCCAGGTCGACCCGGGGGAGGAACTCGGTCTCCAGCCAGCGGGTACGCACGCGCAGGTCACCGAAGTTGTTGGTGCCATTGAAGTCCGGGTGGGCCATGATCAGGTCCAGCACCGGGGTGGAGGTGGCGATGCCCTGGATGTCGAGCTCGCCGAGGGCGCGACGGGCACGGGCGATGGCCCGCTCACGGGTCGGGCCGGTGACGATGAGCTTGGCGATCATCGAGTCGAACTCCGGGGAGACCTTGTCGCCGAGGCGGACACCGGTTTCGATGCGCACACCGTGGCCGGCGGGCCATTCGAGGGACTTGATCTTGCCGGCGGTGGGCGCCAGGTCCTTCGCGGGGTCTTCGGAGGTGATGCGCAACTCGATGGAGTGGCCGCGGACCTCGGGGACCTCGGGGATGGTGCCGCCGTCGGCGATGGTCAGCTGTGCCTCGACGAGGTCCAGTCCGGTGACCTCCTCCGAGACGGTGTGCTCGACCTGCAGGCGGGGGTTGACCTCGAGGAAGAACAGCTCACCTTCCTCGGTGAGCATGAACTCGCAGGTTCCCAGGCCGACGTACTCGGTGTAGTCGAACAGTGCCTTGGACCAGGTCTGCAGGGTCTCTTCGGCACCCTCGGGCAGGTAGGGGGCGGGGGCTTCCTCGATGACCTTCTGGTGCCGACGCTGCACCGAGCAGTCACGGGTGGTGACCACGTCGAAGTTGCCGTGGGAGTCACGCATGCACTGGGTCTCGATGTGGCGTCCGGAGATGATGAACCGTTCCATGAAGAACTTGTCCAGGTCACCGCCGGCCATGGCGTGACCGGCACCGAAGGCCTTGAGGTCCTCCTCGGTGCGGATGACCTCGATACCGCGGCCGCCGCCTCCGTCGGAGCGCTTCAGCACGATCGGGTAGCCGTGGGCCTCGACGAAGTCCTCGACCTCGTCCATGGACTGGACCGGGTCGGTGGTGCCGGGGACCGGGGAGACACCGGCGGCCAGGGCGGTGCGGCGAGCGCTGATCTTGTCGCCGAGCTGGCGGATGGTGTCGGCCGAGGGGCCGATCCAGGTCAGGCCGGCGTCGGCGATGGCCTGGGCAGCCTCGGGGACCTCGGAGAGGAAGCCGTATCCGGGGTGGATGGCGTCGGCGCCGGCACGCTGGGCAACGTCGATGATCTTGGCGGCGTCGAGGTAGGTCTGCTGCAGGGTTGAGCCCTCCAGCGAGTAGGCGTCGTCCGCGAGTGCGACAGCGGGGGAATCGATGTCCTGCTCGGAGTACACGGCGACGGAACGCAGGCCCAGGTCACGGGCGGTTCGGACGACTCGCGCGGCAATTTCGCCACGGTTGGCCACGAGGATGGTGGACGGCATCGGGCTCCTTCGGTTGAAAGGGGGACGGGGCGATTCGCAACTTCGCATGCTGATTCCCGGGGGTTCCTCACCGGATGACCCCCGGGATGTACCGGCATGGTTCGCTCGAATAGACACTCGACACTAGGAAGCACGGCTGAAACCGCGGCGCGGCGGTGTTCTGTCCATATATGTGTGTCACCCCCGGGGCACCGTCGCCACCCCACCGTCAGGGCGGCACTTCGTGTAGGTCAACGAATGTTTTGTCCACCGTTCAACCGCGGCCCTTTTCCTACCCCCGCGCCAGGGACCGCGTGTCGCCGAAGGCCGATTGCTGTGTCCCGCGTCACTGTATCGGGACATGTTTAACCACATACCGATCAATTGATGGCCTTACCCCCCGGAAAACTATCGGTGCGTCACATACCTCCGCGCGGCGATCTCCGGGGCCACGGCGTCCATCGCACGCTCGGCGACAGCGGCGATCGTCATCGACGGATTGCATCCTGCCGTTGTCCCCGGGATCAGCGCACCGTCGAGGACTTAGAGCCCCTCCTGTCCGGTGACCCGCCCCTCCAGGTCACAGACCGTCCCCATGCGCGCACCGCCGAGGGCATGCCAGGTGGAGTTCACCATGTCATGGTGTCGGTGAGCATGCCAGGCGCCCCACCTGCGGAGATGATCTTGTCCGCCGTCGGACGGATGTGATTCTCGATCAGTTCCCGGTCCCTGCCGGCCGGCCAGTGCAGGTCAGCGGTCGTGGTACTGCTGTTCCACCGGAAGGAACCACGGGTGGAGCTGCCCCCGAAGCCGACCATCATGGTGGACATGGCGTCGATACCGAAACCGGGGATGGAGGCCTGGATGATCGTATGGGCATGGTCCGGATCGTCCCACTGCTTGGTGCCGTAAACCACCGGGCCGCCCTGCACCTTGCCGAAGTTCGCGGTCGGGTCGCTCCAGACGTAGATCCGGTCGCCGTTGCTGCCCCAGCCCGGCCCCAGGGTGTCCGGCAGGCCGGGCACCGTACCGGTGTGCTTGGCCCGCAGCAGCAGCCGGGTGGTGTTCACGCTACCGGCGGCCATGACCACCGAGCCGGCGGTGAGCGCGAGGCGTCGCTGCGGGCGTCCGGCATCGTCGGTGTGCAGGGCATGGACCAGCCAGGTGCCGTCGTCCTGACGCTGCACGTCGGTGACTTCGGTATGGGTGCGCACCGTGGCATTGCCCGTGGCCTCGGCCTGGGCGATGTAGGTGACGTCGACGGAGTGCTTGCCGCCGTTATTGACGCCCATCGCCCCTGAGCCGCCGGTGTAGGACGGGGTCATCTCACCGCGTAGTTCACGGCGGGCGTAGTCCCAGTCGATCGGCATGGGGATCTTCTCCGGGGTCAGCCCGGCGTCCCGGCAGCGCTGGGCGAAGACCCTGGCGACCTTGTAGTTGAGGTGGTTGAGGATGTCGTCGGGGCAGACCTCGAGACCGAGGGTGTCGGCGACCCGCGGGTAGTGGACGCGGTCCATGTGGTCCCAGTCGAGCCCGGCAGGGAACGTCGCATTGAATACCTCCTTCGACGACTGCAGCGACATCCCCTGGTAGACAAGGGATCCGCCGCCGACGCCGGTGGGACACAGCGCGGTCATGGTGGGCGAGGAAACTGCTTCGATGATGCCGACGTAAGGGTCGACGGCGATGTTCCTGCCGAAGAGCTGCGGGGCGGAGCGGTGCCAGAGCATCCGCTTGTCCGGGTTGGTGGGACTGGGGAAGGTCGTGGCGTTCGAGCCGGTCTCCCAGCGACGACCGCGCTCCAGGACGGTGACCTCCACTCCGGCCCCCGCCAGGCGGAGCGCGGCGACTCCCCCACCGAAGCCGGAGCCGATGACGATGACCTGGTGGTCTTCGGTCACGGTCGGGAGGTTGGCGATCGCGGGGTCGTTCGGTGCCGGTGCCGTGCCTGACGATCCGAGCGGACCGTCGGAGGACTGGGCGTTCGCGGTGGGACGCGAGCCCGCCTGGCCGGCGACGATGCCGACGGCCGTGATTGCCGCGGCGGTGGCGGTGCTGGTGAGGAAGCGACGGCGGGTGGGTTGTGCGCGTAGTGCAGAGGAGGAGGCGGGAGATGCGGAGGTGGCTGGAGAGTTACCGGTAGACATGTGAGGGGTGCCCCTTACTGGTGATGAATAGTGGATAGTTTGGTTTCTATCCCCAAGTCTCTTGCCGCACACCGGTTTTGCAGCAGAAGTGCAGTAAACCCCTGGAATTGCTCACCCCATCCCTCCCTTCGCAGCTACAACCCGAACTGGCCGTTGTTCCGGCGAATCCTCCGGTTCAGCGGATTCATGCCCAGTTCGGGTCGTTCACTATCTTCCCCTGCCCTGGGTCAGCGGATGCGGCTCGCCGAGACGATCATCGGCACCTGTGCCACGACCCGCACCCAGGCGCCGACCTTCATCACCGGAGACATTTTCTTGCTGCGCTGCCAGTCCAGCGCCATCTTCACGTTGCCGGGAAGCACTCCCACCAGGAACAGGGCGGCCGGACGTCCGATCTTTCGACGGGTCGCCGGGTTCAGGATCGCCGCTGAGAGTCCGAGTTCGACGACTCCACTGCCCAACGTCCACACACGCTGCCCACCCGGCAGCTCCTGCGGGACCAGGGAGTCGAAGAACTGGGGCCTCACCACGTGCAGGACGCCTGCCGCACCGAAGACGGTGGCCCACAGCGCCGGTCGCCCGCGCAGTGACGTGACGGATGCGGAGGACGTGCCATCAGAGTCGCCGACTGTGGCGTTTCTACTGTTCATGACCCCAGGCTACGACAGTAGCCGGCGCCGCGGAGCCAGAATCAGCTGATGGTGGTGCGCCCCTCGAAAGCGCGGGACAGCGTGAGTTCGTCGACGAACTCCAGGTCGCCACCCATGGGGATGCCCGATGCCAACCGGGAAACGGTCAGTCCGGGGAACTCCTTGAGCAGGCGTCCGAGGTAGGCGGCGGTGGCCTCGCCCTCGGTATTCGGGTCGGTGGCGATGATGACCTCACTGACCTCGGGCGGGTCGGTGAGTTCACCGTCGGCGGTGGGGACGTCGTCGACCCGGCCGCCGATGCGTTGCACCAGCCCGGTGACGTTGAGTTCCTTCGGACCAATGCCGTTGAGCGGGTCCAGAGCGCCGCCGAGAACGTGGTAACGACCGGCGTACTCGCCGGTGCGCTCGATGACCTGGATGTCCTTGGACTCCTCGACGACGCACACCAGGGTGGCGTCGCGGGAGGAGTCGGCACAGATCCGGCAGACGTCCTCGGAGGAGACGTTGTGGCAGATCCGGCAGAATCGCACACCGGACTGCAGTCGGGTCAGCGCACCGCTGAGCCGTTCCAGTTCCTCGGGTTCGGACTGGAGCAGGTGGAAGGCGATACGTTGGGCGCTCTTCGGGCCCACCCCGGGGAGTCGGGAGAACTCGTCGATGACGTCCTGGAGGGGTCCCTCGAACACGTGACGGTACCTCTGTACCGCTAGAAGCCGAGGCCGTCGAGGCCCTGGGACAGCGGCCCCATGCGCTCGGCGGAGAGCTTCTTGAGGTTGTCGCCGGCGTCCTGGTAAGCGCCGATGATGAGGTCCTGCAGGGTCTCGACGTCCTCCGGGTCAACGACGGACGGGTCGATGGTGAGACTCTCGACCTCGCCGGAGCCACGCAGGGCGACCTTGACCAGGCCGTTGCCTGCGGTGCCCTCGACGGTGGAGGCCATGATCTCGGCCTGCGCCTCCTGCAGCTCCTGCTGCATCTTCTGGGCCTGGGCCATGATCGCGTTCATGTCGGGCTGGCTCATTGTGTCGGGTCCTTTCACGGTGACAGTCGGGACTGTCGCTGTCGGTTGCTGTCGGTTGCTGTCGTGCTTGTTCGTCGGTGCCACAGTCTACCGGTTACGGCGCTGCGATCAGGCGGTCACCTGGTTCGCTCGGCACCGAGATGCTGCTCGAGAAGCTCACCGGCGATCTCGAGGGCATTGCGGTGGTCGAGGTTGGTTGCCTCGGGATTATCGCGTTCCCGCATGGCTTCCTCGGCCTCCGCCATCTCTGCCTGGCGCGTCGCTTCGGGGTCCGGCGGCGGGGCGGACGGAGACCCGTCGTCCCAGGGTTCGTCCGGCTCCTCCGGCAGGGGTACACCACCGAAACCACCGGACGCTGCGCCGGACGGTGCCGTGTTGTTCTGCTGGCGGGCATCGAACTTCGCCTTCCGGGCGCGCCACCCGGTGAGTTGTTCACCGGAGTCCGGCCCGGTGCGGCGGGTATTTGCCGTCGGACGCGGCGACGCCGGCGCTGGGGCCGTTACCAGGTTTGACGCCGGGGTTGATACAGCTGAACCACGGGGGTTCGGCGCAGGTGCAGGCTCCGGCTCAGGCTCTGGCTCTGGCTCTGGCTCTGGCTCAGGAGCAGCTGCTGGCCCGGGTGAAGGTTCCGGGCTCGGAGCCGGGGTTGGTTCTTGTTCCCGGGCAGGGGTGTCTACGGGGGCGGTCGTGCCTTCAGCTTTTCCCGCCTGCTCCTGGGCGACCTCCTGACCGTCTACCTGGCCCTGTTCATGGCCCTGTGCAGGGTTCTGTGCAGGGCTGGTCGCGGAGTACCCCGCGGCAGGACCGGTTCCGACGTGCGCCACGACGGTGCCCGGTGCGCCGGTGACCTTCTCGATGACCTGGGCGAAGACCTGGGCTCGCTCGGGTGCGTTGATGTAGTTGGCCAGCGCACCGGTGTGGTGCTGCAGAGTGATCCTCACCTTGCCGTCGGCATCGACCCCACCTACCGTGGCTGCGGCATCACGGGCCGCCACCCAGAGTGCGAGCGAGTCCTCCTTCACGGCCTCGAGGATCTCGTCCCACTGCGGCACCGGGTGGGTGACTGCGGCAGGCCGGGGGTCTGCGGAGGACTCAGCGGGCTCTGCCGGCGCAGGAGCAGACTCAGGACCCGGCTCGGATGCAGGCTCGGGTTCCGGTGTGGGGCCGGGTTCTGTGCCAGCCTCGTCGGCAGCATCGGCGGCCGGCTCGGCTTCTGGTGCAGGTGCTGGGTCCGGCTCGGACGCTGCGGGACGCGATGCCGCCTGCCGACGACGACGCATGATCTCCCGGGCACGCTCCGCCTCCGAACGACGCTCTGCTGCCTCGTCGGACGCCCCGGCAGGCGCCTCCTGAGTCGACGGTGCGGCCGGTGCGGCCGGTGCGGCCGGTGCAGCAGACGATGCTCCGTCCTGCGCGAATTCAGCAGGATGATCGGGCTGAGCAGACTGACCGGGCTGCACAGGCGGTGCGTCCTGGGCGGTTGCGTCCTGCGCCGCCGCAGCCGCCTGCGCCTCACGCTGGGACTTCCGCACGTACACGCGTCCCGAACCAGCCGCCGCGCCGCCAGCGCCACCTGCTCCCCCGGCACCACCGGACGCACCAGCACCACCGCCGACACCACCGGCTTCCAGCGCCTCGATGCGCTGGGCCAACGCCTCCACGGTCGTTCCTGCCGCCGGCAATGCCATGCGGGCACACAGAAT
The DNA here is from genome assembly GCA_019120175.1 of Candidatus Corynebacterium faecigallinarum. Classification (GTDB taxonomy): domain Bacteria; phylum Actinomycetota; class Actinomycetes; order Mycobacteriales; family Mycobacteriaceae; genus Corynebacterium; species Corynebacterium faecigallinarum. The sequence goes on along the minus strand of DWVP01000001.1, from coordinate 100,361 downwards.
CTCCAGCAGCAGCCGGGGCGCGGTCGCCCCACGCATCTGCGCCAGACCCTCGTTGACCAGGGCCGCACAGCGGGTCAGCGTAGCCTGCCCCAGTGCCTTGGCCTCCTGGATCAGGACGTCCCGCTGATCCACCGGGGCATCCACCAGACCGGTGTCGAAGGCATCCGGCACCGCCTGGATGACCAGCAGGTCCCGGAATCGGTCCAGCAGGTCCATCGCGAACCGGCGCGGGTCGTGCCCGGCGTCGATGACGTCGCTGACGCAGCCGAACAGTCCGGCCTGGTCCTGATCGGCCAGGGCGTCCACCGCATGGTCGATCAGTGCGGTGTCGGTGAAGCCCAGCAGCGCCACCGCCCGGTCGTAGGTCACGCCGTCGGCACCGGAACCGGCGAGCAGCTGGTCCATGATCGACAGCGAGTCACGCGGTGAACCACCGCCGGCGCGGATGACCAGCGGGTACACCGTGTCCTCGACCTCGACCTGCTCCTCGGCGCACACCCGCTGCAACAACGAACGCATCGCCGGCGGAGTCAGCAGGCGGAAGGGGTAGTTGTGCGTGCGCGACCGGATGGTCTGCAGCAGCTTCTCCGGCTCGGTGGTCGCGAAGATGAAGATGAGGTGCTCCGGCGGTTCCTCCACGATCTTCAACAGGGCGTTGAAGCCGGCCTGGGAGATCATGTGCGCCTCATCGATGATGAACACGCGGTAGCGGGACTCCGCCGGGGCGTAAAACGCCCGCTCGCGCAGCTCGCGCATGTCGTCGACACCGTTGTGCGTCGCCGCGTCCATCTCGGTGACGTCCAGGGTGCCTGCCCCACCGGGGGCCAGTGCCACACAGGAGTCGCAGGTACCGCAGGGGGTGGACGTCGGCCCCTGCTCACAGTTCAGCGACCGGGCCAGGATGCGTGCCGACGAGGTCTTTCCGCAGCCGCGCGGTCCGGAGAACAGGTAGGCATGGTTGATCCGCCCGCTGTCCAGCGCCGTCGACAACGGCTCGGTCACATGTTCCTGCCCCACGACCTCGGCAAACGAGGCCGGACGATACTTCCTGTAAAGAGCCACGGAACCAGACTACAAGGCGGGCCCGACACGAGGTGCCCTTACCGCCGGACGCACCGGCGGGACGCTACCGCCAGACATCACCGCCAGACGTTGTTGAGGTTCGCCTCTGAGGTGGCCAGCAGGTTCTGCACCGCCCCGGGTCCGCCAGACAGGGCGACCTGGTACTCATCCTCGGTGAGCATCACCAGCTGGGCATAGACCGTCATCCGGCCCGGGTGGGTGTACTCGTGGTAGTCGCCACCGCCGTGGCGTCCTCCGAAGTTGACCTCATGGACGTGCGGGACGCCGTCCTCCCAGACGAACGGCGGGACCAGCAGACCGTGCATCGCGGTCATCGTCTCGTCGACGTGCCAGCCCAGCTTCGGCAGCAGCAGCCCCGGCTGCGGGGAGAAATGGTGTGGGTCGGTGGACACCATCGTCGCCGCCGCCGTCACCAGGTCGGCCGCGGCCCGACCATGCCCGGAGACCACCGTGATGAACTCCACCCGCAGATCAGCGCCGTTGTCGGTGACCAGGTCTGGTTCGACCCGGGCGGCGTCGAGCGTCACCGCGACGGTCTCGGCGTCGGCCGCACCCGCGGCGTCCCCACCGAACCCGTCACCTGTACCACCGAGAGTGAGCTCGGCGACGGTGAACTCCGGGAACCCGGTGTTCACCCGCCGCCGGGACGTGGTGAACTCCCCCGGCAGCAGGTCACTGACCCATTGCTTCGTCTCCGCCAGATTCACCTACCGGTCAGCTCCTGCAGCTTCAGCAGCCTCGATGGCGGCCAGCAGGATGCAGGTCGCCACCCCGTCCATCGCCACCTCGACCTCGTCCAGCGGCGGCATCGACGGAGCCAGCCGGATGTTGCGGTCGTTCGGGTCGTCCTTCAGCGGGAAGGTGGCACCGGCGCCGGTCAGCGCGATACCCGCGTCCTTGGCCAGGGCGACCACACGGGACGCGGTGCCGTCCGGCAGGTCCACAGAGATGAAGTAGCCGCCCTCCGGGGTGGTCCACTCGGCGATACCCAGGTCACCCAGACGACGCTGCAGGATGTCGGTGACCGCGGTGAACTTCGGCCCCAGGATCCCGGAGTGCTTGCGCATCACCGCTCGCACCCCCTCGGCGGAACCGAAGTAGTGGGCGTGGGCGAGCTGGTTGACCTTGTTCGGGCCGATACCGCGCACACCGGCGATCCTGCGGTAGAAGTCCAGGTTCTCCTTCGAGGAGTTGAAGAATGCCACACCGGCGCCGGCGAGGGTGATCTTCGAGGTCGAGGAGAAGGCCCAGAAGCGGTTCGGGTTGCCTGCCTCCGCGGCGATGGAGACCACGTCGAGGATCTCCGGGAACTCCTCGGTGAGGGTGTGCACGGCGTAGGCGTTGTCCCAGGCGATGCGGAAGTCAGGTGCACCGGTCTCCATCGCGGCCAGGCCCTCGGCGACCTCACGGGACACCGAGTGACCGGTCGGGTTGGAGAACACCGGAACCACCCACATGCCCTTGACCTGCGGGTCCTTGGCCAGCTCACGGACGGCGTCCAGATCCGGGCCGTTCTCGGTCATCGGCACGGTGACCATCTCGAAACCGAAGGTCTCGGTGATGGTGTGGTGGCGGTCGTAGCCGGGCACCGGGCAGATCCACTTGACCGGCCCCACGGAGTCATCAGCGGCATCGGCCGCCCAGGGCCGCGGCGAGTCGTTGTTGCCGAAGGTCCAGGACCAGGAGATCAGGTCGAACATGATGTTCAGGCTCGACGCGTCCCCCGCGATCAGCAGCGCCGGATCCACACCGAGCACCTCGGCCCACAGCTCGCGGATGTCGGCGATGCCGTCGCCGCCGCCGTAGTTGCGGGTATCCACCCCGCCCTCGGTGCGGTAGTCGTCGCCCGGCAGGCTCAACAGCGACTGTGCCAGATCCAGCTGCTCTGCCGAGGGCTTGCCGCGGGTGAGGTCGAGGGAGAGGTTGCGGTCCTTGAGTTCCTGGTAGGACGCTTCGACGTCGCTCTTCAGCGCGGTCAGCGATGCCAGCAGGTCAGTGCGTGCTTCGGTCAGCTTCATAGTCCCTCCGGGACCTCCTCGGCGGTGATGGTGCGGAGACTTCAGATTGTGAATTGTCTTCATCCGCGAGTGTAGTGCGGTTCACAGCGAACGGAAAGGTACCCACCCTTGACAAGGTATGTTCAGCAGACCCAGCCTGATACAGAATCACGTTCCCGCCCCCCCCCCGACAGGCTCCGAGAATCCCCCGAAAAGTTAGCGGACCCCGCGCACCCGTTAGAGCTCGTTGACCCTTGCTGCATTCCTGCCCTGGGGGAGTTCACAAGATAGACGCCGCACGGGATCCAGCGCCTATGCTAGCCCACCCGCCACGGATCCGGCAAAGCCACCTCGGACGTGGGGCGCATCCGCTGTGAGGGCACTGAACCAGCACAGGAGCTTTCACCACCCCAACCCGGATCCCCCCACACCGTCAACGCCGGACGACCCCTGGGCCGACCACGCCGCCAAGACCGTCGGTTTTCCGGAACGACCTGGCGTTTTGCTTAGGAGTGGACGACATGTGTATATTTCTCGGCGGAGGATTCGACTAGCGGCCTATGTCACACGCCTGGAACGCGTGAGGGAGTCACATCCCACAGGGGTTCAAATCCCCTATCCTCCGCCATACGGAAACCCCCGGTCCTCGGACCGGGGGTTTCGTGCATTCGCGGCACTGTCGCGGCACCGATGGGGTTGCCGGCGTCCCTTCACGTACCCGTTTCGGTCAACTCATGTGTAGTGGGATGACCGATTCGGGTACGCGAAACTACGCGACGCCCTGACACCACCGATCAGTCGAAGAACCCCGGGACGTCCAACGCCCCGCCGGCGGCCTCGAACTCTGCGAGCACCTCCGCGGCCAAGGCCTCATCGTGCTGCACGTCCAACAATGTGGCTGCCAGCCCGTACGCCCCGTCGACCACGGCATTGCGACCACGGCGTGAGGTCGTCGCCGCGGCGAACTCGCGGGTGTGCAGGGCAACGTCTGACTCGCTGACCTGGATCAACGGGTGCATACCCGGGATCCGGTAGCTGACATTGCCGAAGTCCGTCGACGCCGCAATGGTCTCCGACACCACACCGCGGGGCAATGGTTCACGTCCGCGGCGCCGCTGCGCCCGCACCCATGAACCAGTGAGGGCCTGATTGGAGCGCACCGGCAACGACGGCGGATGCTCGTCCCAGGCCAGGGTGACACCGGTGCCGGCCATCAGCGCGGCACCGTGGGCGACGTCCTCCACCCGCGACGACAGGTCGCGCAGCGTCACCGGGGCAGGCGACCGGACGTAGACCTCCAACTGCGCGAAGGAGGGGATCACGCTGGCCTGCTCCCCGCCCTGCCGGATGATCGCGTGGATCCGGTCCCCCGGCGGCGTCTGCTGCCGCAGCAACCCGAGCCCCTGGTAGAACAGCGAGGCTGCGTCGAGGGCGTTGCGTCCGGCGAAAGGCTGGGCCGAGGCATGCGCCGAATGCCCGTGGAAACTCACCGTGAGGGTACGACGTCCGATCCACAGCTGGTCAGCGACGTCCTCCCCGTAGCCGTGCGCCATGACGGCCATGTCGATGTCGTCGAAGGCGCCCTCGCGAGCCATGTACTCCTTGCCCGTGTGACCCTCCTCGGCCGGCGTTCCGAGCAGGACGATGCGCCACGGCACCGCCGTGGGATCTTCGGCGCGCAGGGCGGCCAGCGCGAGGAAGGCGCCAAGACCCATCGCGGCGATGGTGTTGTGGCCGCAGGCGTGACCGAGGCCGGGCAGGGCATCGTATTCGGCGAGGACGGCGAGAGTCGGGGTTGGGACTTCATCGCCGCCGGTGTCGACGGTGCGGACTGTGCCGGCCGTGCCATCGGCGGGGACCTCCCCCAGCGCCGGGAGCTCCGCTCGTAGCGCCGTCTCCAGTCCGTACACCCCGACCTTTGCCTCGATGCCGTGCCGCTCCAGCACCTCGGCCAGTGCGGCCACCGAGCGGTGCTCCTCAAAAGCCGTCTCCGGGTTCTCCCCCAGGTCCAGCATCAGTGCGACCAGCTCCTGACGCAGCTCGTCGACGTGCCGCTCCAGACGCCGGTGCAGCGCATCCCCTGCGCCGGCGAACCCGGTGCCGGGGTGGGCGACCTGGTGCCGTCGGGCACTGGTCTCCTGCCGCAGTACCTCGAGATAGTGCGGTGACGGCGGCAGCGGGCGGGACAGGTCGTCCCGCCCGCTGCCGGAACTCGGTCGGAGGTGCTCGTCCATGCCGTCGTTTCTACCGGAGTGGCGCGGTTTCCACCGGCGGGCGCCGGTTTATACCGTCAGTGTCGCTGCTGTCGCTGCCGTCACTGCTGTCGCTGCTGTTACTCACCCAGCTGGCCGGCGCGCCAGTCCTCGACGAACTCCGGGTTGTCCTCGACCCACTCGGCGACAGCGTCGTCGAGGTTCTCACCGCCGTAGTTATCCTCGGAGAACATTACGTTCTCCAGGGACGACAGGTTCTCGTCGTTGATCACCAAGTTCTTCAGAAGCTGGGAGACATAGGGGTTGTCATCGGAGAACCCGCTGCGGGAGAAGTTGTAGATGATCTCCTCCTCGCCCATCGCACCCTTGGGGTCTTCCAGGTCACGGACCGGGAAGGCATCGTAGGCCCAGTGCGGACGCCACAGGGTCACGGCGATGTTGTCACCGCTATCCGTGGCCCGCTTCAGTGCGGCCAGCATCGCCGGGGTCGATGAGATCTGGAAGTCCAGGTTGTCCAGCTCGTACTCCGGGATCGCATGGTCCTGGGTCTGGGACGTCAGACCGGCACCGGGGTCGATGCCCACCAGCGTGTTGTCGTACTCGTCACCCATCGTCGCCAGGTCCCCGATCTCCTGGGCCGGGGAGTCCTCGTTGACGGCAAGGGTCAGCACGGCGTTGTCGTACCAGCAGCCCTGGGCCTCCATGTCGTCGCCGTACTGCTCGATGTAGTTGTCGTGCGTGATCGGCAGCCAGCCGTCCATGAAGAGATCGATGTCACCCTGGGCGACACCGGTGTACGCCGGGGCGGCGTCATAGCCCGTGATGTCTACGGTGTAGCCGTCCTCCTCGAGCACGTGCTTGAGCAGGTGGGACGCGGCGAATGACTCGTCCCAGCCGTTGAATGCCGCGACCGAGATCTCCTTGTCGTCATCGGTATCCAGGTCGGCGAGGTCCGCGGAATCCTCACCAGGGGTGCAGTCCTCGTAGGCGCTGACATCACTGCCGGTGTTGTCGTCTCCTCCACCGCCGCCCTCGTTTTCGGCGCCACAGGCGGTGGCGACGAGCGCGGTGGTGACCAGCAGTGCGCCGAGGCCCGCCGTCCTACGAAGTCTGCTGCTGCGGGCGATTGTCTGTCGAGCTGTGGTGGTCATGGTCTCTCTCCTCCAGAAAATGACTGTGATGTGTGAAACGTCAGTGGTGTTGGAAACACCGGTAATCAGGCCTTCTGTTGCGCCCGCGCCAGCGGGGTCTTCCTGCCCAACCCGGCGGTGACCCGGTCCAGGTAGATCGCAAGGATCACCACGGCAACACCGGCGTTCACCCCGAGCGGGACGTTCAGGGTCTGCAGCGACTGCACGACCGGTCCGCCGAGCCCGTCCGCACCCGCCATGCCGGCGAGCACGACCATGGACAGGGCCAGCATGATGACCTGGTTGATGCCGGCCATGATGGTCGGCAGCGCCAACGGCAGCTCGATGCGGAACAGGATGTGCCGCGGGGTCGCGCCGAAAGCCTGCCCTGCCTCGACAGTCTCCTGGTCGACCTGGCGGATACCCAGTTCAGTGAACCGGACTCCGGGTGGCAGACAGAAGATCAGCGTGGCGATCATGCCCGGCACCACGCCGATACCGAAGATCACGATGATCGGCACCAGGTAGGCCAGCGCCGGCATCGCCTGCATGAAGTCCAGGACGGGTTTGACGATCGCCGACACCGTCGGCGACTTCGCCGCCCAGATACCCAACGGCACCGAGATGATCACGGCTATGAGCACGGCGACGAAGACCATCGCCAGGGTTTCCATGGTCTGGGTCCACATATTTACACCGCGGACCAGGTAAAACCCGAGCACGCTGAACAGCGCGACCTTCCAGCTTCCTGCCGCCCAGGCGATGACGGCGAAGACCACGAGCATCACCGTGTAGGTCGGCTCACCGAGCACGGCATTGACGCCGTCGTACATGCCACCGAGGACGGTGCCGATGAAGTCGAGCAACCAGCCGAAGACTCTGGTGAACCAGTCGATGGCGTCGGAGACCCACCTGCCCAGCGGGATGCTGGGATTGACGATGCTGTCCATATTCATCGGTCAGTTCACCGCCTTGTCACTGGTGGTACCGGACGCTCCGGCGGTGCCCACACCACCATTGCCGCCTGGTGGGGTCATCGACGCCACCAGCGCCGCCTGGTCGATGATTCCGACCGGCGTGCCGTTGTCGATAACCGCGACAGCTCCGCCGGTGTCGCGGGAGACGCCGAAAATGTCGCAGACCCGGGTGTCGGGGGCGACCGTCGGCAGGTTGGACGCGGCACCGTCCAATCCGGCACCGTCCGGCGATCCGGTGGCCATGATGTCTCGGGCGACGAGAACGCGCGACCGGTCGACATCGGCGATGAAGTCGGCGATGTAGCTGTCTGCCGGGCGGGTGAGGATCTCGGTGGTGGTGCCGGTCTGGGCGATGCGGCCGTCGCGCATGATCGCGATCCGGTCGCCGAGGCGCATCGCCTCGTTGAGGTCGTGGCTGATGAAGATGATCGTCTTGCCGAGTTCACGCTGCAGTTCGATCAGCTGGTCCTGCATCTCGGTGCGGATCAGCGGGTCGAGGGCGGAGAAGGCCTCGTCCATCAGCAGGATGTCGGTCTCGGCGGCCAGGGCACGGGCCAGGCCCACACGCTGCTGCATACCTCCGGACAGTTCACCGGGCAGTTTGTCGCCCCACCCTTCGAGGCCGACCTGGTGCAACCAGTGGTCGGCCTTCTCCTGGCGGGTCTTCTTGTCGACCCCGCGGATCTCCAGGGCGTAGGCGGCGTTGTCCCGGACGGTGCGGTGCGGCAGCAGGGCGAAGTGCTGGAAGACCATCGAGACATGATCCGCCCGCAATTTACGGAGTTGCTGTTTCCCCATGTCGGAGATGTCTTTTCCGGCTACTTCAATCGACCCGGAGGTTGGTGCCCAGAGTCCGTTGATCATCCGGATGAGGGTTGATTTTCCTGAACCGGACAATCCCATGACGACAAAAATCTCGCTTTTTTCCACGGTGAAATTCACGTCGATCACCGCGGCTGTTCCGAGGTCCGTCAGATCGTCCCGATCCGCCCCTTTCTCAAGCTTACGCACCACGTCAGGGCCATTCTTACCGAAGACCTTGTAGACGTTGGACGCACGTACAACACTCACGACATTCCACCTCCAGTGTCCGCTCGTGGCGTTGCTGACGATCTTCAACGCCGATCTTTCATGCTCATCCAGCCTAAGGAACTTCGAGTGGATTCGCGACTGAAAGCAGGTGATTGAATGTCGTTAGAGAGATGGAAATTCCCCCGAAATCAGCGTTTCACCAGCGCAGACGTCAGGGGATTCACGGAGTGCAGAATTCTTCCGTTTCACACCACTTCAGGGTGGTTCGGTTCACACCCCCGGGTGCATGCGGTCGAGTTCGGCGAGCCAGGCCCGCGCATTGCCGTCCGACGGTGCACGCCAGTCACCCCGCGGCGACAGGGCACCGGCCGGGGACACCTTCGGCCCGTTCGGGATCGCCGTGCGCTTGAACTGGGCGAAGCCGAAGAAGCGCTGCAGGAAGGAGCGCTCCCATTTCACGATCGTCACCAGGTCGTAGGTGTAGCGGTCCTCGTCGGGGAAACCGGCGGGCCACTCACCGACCTCGGCGTCCTTCCAGGCGTGCCAGGCGAGGAAGGCGATCTTGGAGGGACGCAGGCCGGCGAGAATGTGCCACAGCGTGAAGTCGTGCAGCGCGTAGGGCCCGATCGTGGACTCGGTGGACTGCACCTTTCCGTCGGCACCCGGCGGCACGAGTTCCGGGCTGATTTCGGTGTCGAGAACGGACTGCAGCACCTCGGCTGTCACGGCGTCCACACCCTCACCAGTGCTGATGACCCAGCGAATGAGGTGCTGTATCAGGGTCTTCGGCACCCCACCGTTCACGCCGTAGTGGCTCATCTGGTCGCCGACTCCGTAGGTGCACCAGCCCAGGGCGATCTCGGAGAGGTCGCCGGTGCCCACCACGATGCCGCCGTGGTGGTTGGCCAGCCGGAAAAGGTAGTCGGTGCGTAAGCCCGCCTGGACGTTCTCGAAGGTGACGTCGTAGACCGGCTCACCGTCACCGAAGGGATGATGCATCTTCTTGAGCATCTCGGTGGCGGCGGGGACGATATCGATGGTCTCGATGGAGGCGCCGACCGCCTCGGCGAGCTTCACCGCATTCGACTTCGTGTGCTCACTCGTGGCGAATCCGGGCATCGTGTAGGCGAGGATGTCGGAGCGCGGACGCCCGGCGCGGTCCATCGCCCGGGCGATGACCAGCAGCGCATGGGTGGAGTCCAGACCACCGGAGACGCCGATGACCGGCTTCGGGTTGCCGATCGCCGACAGCCGCTGCGCCAGACCCGCGACCTGGATATTGAACGCCTCGTAGCAGTCCTGGGCCAGCCGGTCCGGATCGCCGGGGACGAAGGGGAAGCGGGCGAGGTCACGGCGCAGGCCGATCTCCCCGCGCGGCGGGTCGAGGGTGAACTCGACGGTGCGCCAGGTATCTTTGCGTCCTGCCTGACCAGTCTGACCAGCGGGGCCCTGCCGGTTGTCGTCGAAAGTGCCCTGGTGAAGTCGGGCCTGCCGGATGGCGTCGAGGTCGACGTCGGCGACCGAGTGCCGCGTCCCCTCCGGGAAGCGTTCGGTCTCGGCGAGCAGGGTGCCGCGCTCGTGGATCATGGTCATCCCGTCCCACGCGAGGTCGTTGGTGGATTCGCCCTGCCCGGCGGCGGCGTAGACGTAGGCGGCCTGACAGCGCAGCGACGCACTCGACGCCAGCAGGTGCCGATCGTCGGCGCGCCGTTGCGTGAGCGGACTTCCGGACATGTTCAGCAGGACGCTTGCTCCATGCAGTGCGGCCATTGCACTCGGCGGGACGGGGACCCACATGTCCTCGCAGATCTCGACATGGAAGGTCAGGCCCTTCACGTCGACGGCCTGGAACAGCAGGTCGGTGCCGAAGAGCGCCTGGTTGTCGCCAATCCGGATGGTGGCGTCCTGAATGTCCTGGATGTCACCGCCGGAGGCGTACCAGCGGCGCTCGTAGAACTCCCGGTAGTTCGGAAGGTGCGATTTCGGGACGACGCCGAGGATCTCGCCGCGGTGGATGACCACCGCACAGTTGTAGAGCCGGTTGCCGTGGGCCAGCGGCGCGCCGACAACGAGCACAGGCATGAGTTCGACGGATGCGGCGACCAATGTCTCGACCGCGTCCTCGACGGCATCGAGCAGGACGTCCTGCAGCACGAGGTCGTCGATGGCGTAACCGGTGAGGCTGAGCTCCGGGAACACCGCGAGGCCGACGTGGTCCTCATGCAGCTCGCGGGCGGCGTCGAGGATGGTCTGCGCATTCGTGGCAGGGTCGGCGATGGCGACAGGGACAGTCACTGCGGCGACGCGGGCGAAGCCGTGGGCGTAGGCGCCGGAGGACGGGGCGGTGGAAACTGCAGAGGCGGCGTGTGCTGCTGAAGCGTCAGGCATGCCCCCTAGTCTGCCACGGCGACGTCACCCGGAGCCGCCCTCCCGTCACCCAGCCTGCCCATGTGCCTCAGCTGTACAGACCCGGACCGGCTGCACTGACCCGGACCGCAACCGGATGGATCGCAACATAGACGGAGAGGTCACTTCCAGGGCCGAAAGGTGACCTCTCAGTCTATGTTGCGCGTCTATGCTGCCCGTCTAAGACACAAGGAATACTCGCCCCGCCCGGCAGGTTATTCCTGGCATGAGCACTATTGGAATCATCGGCTCCGGCCTCATCGGAGCCACCGTCGCACGTCTGGCCATCGAAGGCGACCACCAGATCGTCCTGTCCAACTCCCGCGACCCCCGCACCCTGCTGCCGCTGGTCGCAGCACTCGGGCCGAACGCCCGCGCCGCCACCCCGGCCGAGGCCGCGGAGGCCGGTGACATCGTGGTCGTCAGCGTCCCGCTCGGCGCCTTGGCCGACATCCCCGCCGAACCACTGGCTGGCAAGACGGTCATCGACACGTCGAACTACTACTGGCAGCGCGACGGCCACATCGACGCGCTCGACAACCGTGAGGTCACCACCTCGACATACCTCCAGGAGCGCCTGCCCGAATCGTCCGTCGTGAAGGCCTTCAACAACATCAACTTCGCCCACCTCGGCCTCCTCGCCCGCCCGGCCGACAGCCCGGAGCGCACCTCGCTGGTCATCGCCGGCGATGACGAGGACGCCAAGGCCGAGGTCACCGCCCTTCTCAACACTCTCGGCTACAACGCTCTCGACGCCGGCCCGCTGTCCGAAGGCCGACGGTTCGACAACGGTCAACCCGCCTACGGCCGCCCGTACCTCACCCCGGACGCCAACCCCACCGACATCCTGTCGATGGGTCCGGGTCGCCCCGCCACCGACGAGGAGTTGGAGGACGCCCTGGCGGCCGCCGAGCTGCCCGCCTGAGCCAACGCGCACCAGCCGACAACAAAGGCTACGGAGAGGTCATTTTCGGGGCGTCCCGGTGACCTCTCCGTAGCCTTTGTTTGAGCACCCCCGTCGCCGCGCCGCGCCAGGTCAGTTCCCCCCGGTCGGTGATCCCCTGGCCGTGCGCCGCGCCATTGAACCGGTCGCGCAGGAAGCTGATGCCGAACGGCCCACCGGTGCCCCGGGGCGTCCGGTAGCGGACGCCCCGGGGCACCGATGTGCTGGTCGGCCATCGCCGCCCGGGCGGTCGGCATGTCGCCGAGCAGCTGGTCAAGTGGACGACCGTCGCTCGTCCAATCCGCGGTGGTCTGGCCGTCGTAGGCCTCGGTGATCTCGTCGGTGCACTGCCCGGCGATCGCGTCGAGGGTGCCGCGCCCCTGCTCCGAGAGATGCTCGTCGAGCAGTGGTGCGAGATCCAGGTAGCGTTCCACCAGGCCGTTGATCGTGTATCCGATCGCCCCGACGAGGTCGGAACCGTCGATGTTGCGCTGCACCGCACCCAGCTCGGCGGGCGGGGCGGAAGCGTAGGCGCCGGCAATATCGAGGTCCGGGGCGTAGGACGACATCTCCTCGGCTGCCGCCGCTGCGGCACCGCCGCCCTGCGAATGTCCGTAGAAGCCGACCTTCCCGAAGGTCCCGCCGTCCTCCCCGACCAGCGTCCGGGTGGCACGGGCTGCATCCAACACGGCGTGGGCCTGGTCCAGCCGGTTCATGTAGGTGTGCAGGCCGGGCGTCCCCATCCCCACATAGTCGGTGACGACCACGCGCACACCCCGGGACGCCCAGATGAGGTCGTAGAGTCCCTCGAGCGCAACAGTCCGACCGGAGGCCGGCGGGTCGGGCTGGTTGTCCAGCGGCCAGTTACGTGAGGGGGCGCACTGGTCACCCTGGCGTGGCGCGCGGGAACGTCCCACGGTCGTCATCGGGATGGGGACGGTGCCTTCTACTCGGCGTCCTCGGCCTTCTGCGTCCTCGGCCTTCTGCGTGGCCTCGGCGAGGACCTCGACGTAGTCGTCGAGGATGTAGGGGATACCCAGCGCGGTCGGCATCGCGGCGGTGCCGAGCTCATTGTCCTCCAGCAGGACGACGGCATCGTTCTTGATCGCCGGGATCTGCCCCAGCACCGGGTCGGCCTTCAGTGCCTCGATCAGCTCGCGGTCACCGTAGGTGACGATGATGTCGACATCGTCAAAGGCGTCGGCCAGCTCGGAGCTGATGGTGCCGCTGAAGGTGTCGTTGCCGTCGGAGAACTCCTGGATGGACTCCGGCACGGCCATGCCCAGATCCTCGAAGAACTTCGGGCGGGCATCGTGGGCGGTGTAGAAGCTGACCTCGCTGAGGGCACCGACCTCCACGTGGGTCAGGAACATGGTCTTCTTGTCCTTGATCTCAGGGGCGTCGTCCGCCGCTGCGTCGATCTGCTCCTCGAGGTCGGCGATGAGGTCCTCGCCCTCGTCCGGCTTGCCGATCGCAGCCGAACCGATCACGATGTTCTCGCGCCAGGTGGTCCCCCAAGCGACCTGGTCCTTGGGGAAGGGCACGGTCGGGGCGATCTTACTGAGCGTCTCGTAGTCCTCGGCGTCGATGCCGGAGTAGCCGGCGAAGATGACGTCCCGGTCGGTGTCGGAGACCGCCTCGAAGTCGATGCCGTCGGTCTCGTCGAACAGGACCGGTGCGTCGTCACCGGTGGCACCCAGTTCCCCGAGCTTCTCCTCGACCCAGGGAAGCACCGGCGAGCCGCCGAAGTTCGCCTCGGCCATGCCGACCGGGACGACGTCGAGGGCCAGGGGCACCTCCTGGTTCTGGAAGTTCACCGTGACGAACCGCTCCGGGGTGCCCTCGATCTCGGTGGTGCCGAAGGCGTGCTCGATGGTGATGGTGTCTCCGTCGTCGGAGGAGCAGGCGGTCAGTGCGAGACCGAATGCCGCGGTCAGCGACAGCAGGACGGTCCGCAGCGAGCGGGTGCGGGTCATGGGGGGCACCTGTCCTAGGGTGACACGTCAGTTACCTCAGATAAATTAGGTATGCCTGATCAAAATAACACTAAGTCGTACCTTTCTGCAGTCCGCGATCGAGAACATCCCGTTTCGCGAATCGGACACCACCCCCGGTGGTTACGCCACCGTCACCCCGTCCGACACCCCGTCCGTCACCTCGTCCGGCACCCCGTCCGTCACTTCCACGAACTGACCGGCCCCGGCAGTGCCGTCCGACATACCGCGGAACTGTCCCGGCGTCAGCCCGGCGACCCGACGAAAGGCGGTGATGAACGCACTCACCGAGCGGTAGCCCACCTTCTCGGCGACCTCGGCGATCTCCATGTCGGCACCCAACAGCTTCACCGCCTGCTTCACCTTGGCGGTGACCACCCACCGGCTGAATCCCAGACCGGTCTCCGCCTCGAAGGTCCGGGTCACTGTCTTGGTGCTCACGCCCAGTCGACGCGCCCACACCGCCAGGGTGGTCTGGTCCGCCGGATTGTCGCGCAGGGTATCCACGATCGGCCGGACCAGGGAGGACGCCGGGATGTCCAACACCAGTTCCCGGGACGAGGGCCGAATCACGTCGAGGATCATCCGTTCGGTCAGCTGCCGCGACTCCTCCGAGAGCTCGGCGGTGATCAGCCGGTCGACCAACAGACCGAGCAACGGGGTGAGCTCGACCGACACCGGTTCGGACGCCAGCGCCGGGGCCTCCACCGAGAAATGGACCACCCGTTGCCGCGAGCCGGCCGGCGCACTACCGGAATGCGGGGTTCCCGCGGGAATCCACAGTCCGACCCCTCCCGCGACGGTCCATAACCGGCTTCCGACCTCCGCCACGCCGGAGCCGACCTCATTCCACAGCAGCTCATGGGTCGGGTGGGAGTGCACCCCCCAGTAGGTGTCGTACTGAAGAAGCTCGTCCCGACCGAAGGCGAGCACGGGGAAGGGCACGGCCCCGGCCTCATACATCGGTAACTGACGAGTTTCTTCTATCACGTACTTAAAGTTACCCAACCTTTGACCGAAAAAAACTCAGGACCCCCGGATTTCCTGGAGTACCCGCCACGGCATCCACCCCCACGGCACACCACCCACGCCTCACCACCGTGGCAATCGTCCTCGCCGGACGCGTGCGTCCTCTAGCGTGGACGCCATGAGCCAGTCATACCTGCCCACCCTGACCGTCACCGACGGTATCGCCCACGTCCGACTGAACCGTCCGGACAAGCTGAACTCGCTGACCTTGCCGGTCCTCGATGAACTCGTGGCGATCGCCGGACGCATCCGCCGCGACAGCAGCGTGCGCGCCGTCATCCTCGCCGGTGAGGGACGTTCCTTCAGCGCGGGCCTGGACTTCGCTGCCGTGATGGGCAACCCCACCGGGCTGGGACTGGCCTTCCTGACGCGACCGTGGCGCGGCACCAACACTTTCCAGGAGGCGTGCTGGGCGTTCCGGCGCCTGCCGGTGCCGGTGATCGCCGCCGTCCACGGGCACTGCTTCGGCGGCGGCCTGCAGCTGGCGATGGCCGCGGACTGGCGCTTCACCACCGCCGACGCACAGTGGAGCATCCTGGAGGCCAAGTGGGGTCTGATCCCGGACATGTCCGGCATGCAGAGCCTGAAGCAGCAGCTTCCGGCGGACGTCCTGAAGCGGCTCACGATCACCGGCGAGACCTTCGACGGTGCGCGCGCGGTGGAGTACGGGGTGGCCAGCGAGGTCGTGGAGGACCCGCTGGCGGCGTCGGACAATCTGGCCGCGCTCATCGCGACCCGCTCCCCCGACGCCGTGGCCTACGGCAAGAAGCTGGTGGACGAGACGTGGACGTCCGGCGCCCGGGCGACGTTCGCCAAGGAGCGTCTGCGCCAGCTGCGCCTGCTCATCGGCAAGAACGCCGGTATCGCGCGCACGGCGGCGGCGAAGAAGGTCGCCCCGAAGTTCCGGCCGCGCTCGGTGCACTGACCTGTAGGGGCGGCGGGGCAGCCTCAGCCCCGCCACACGACCGGTTCGTGCGAAAGCAGAGCAGGGTCCGCCAGTGCGTCCTGTCCGATGGACTCCTCGATCCACCCACGGGCCGCGGCGGCCTTCTCCGCATAGGTCTCCCCCGGCATTTCGCGCAGGGTCACCGCGCCGTCGCGCTTGGCCAGGCGCTGACCGCCGGGGCCCAGCACCAACGGAACGTGCACGTACTCGACCTCGGGGAGGCCCAGCAGGTGTGCCAGGTATCCCTGGCGCGGGGCGGAGTCCAGCAGGTCATCGCCACGGACGACCTGGTCGATCCCGGCCAGTGTGTCGTCGACGACCACGGCGAGGTTGTAGGCGAACCCGGCGTCCGCCCCACTCCCGCCACGGCGCAGCACCATGTCGTCGACGTCGCCGGTGTACGCCCCGTCCTCTCCAGCCGCGGACGCGAAACGTTCCCGGACAGTCCAGCGGTCCACCTGCGCGCGCAGCCGAAGGGACGGGACGCGTCCCTCTGCGGCGAGGGACTCACATTGACGGTCTCGCTCGGCATCGTCGAGGTCACGGCAGGTTCCCGGGTAGTGCCCGGGCGTGACGTGGGGTGCGCTGGCGGCTTCACGGATGTCCTTGCGCGAGCAGTAGCACTCATAGGTCAGGCCGTCCTCGGCCAGCCGTTCGAGGGCGACCTCGTAGCGCTCCACCGACTCCGACTGCCTGGCCACCGCACCGTCCCACGTCAGCCCGATGGCCTCCAGATCCTCGAGCTGACGGTCGGCGGAGATCTCGGAGGAACGGGACGTGTCGATATCGTCGATGCGTAACCGGAAACCCCGTCCGGTGGTCCGCGCCCACGCCTCGGCGAGGACGGCGGTGCGGAGATTTCCGAGGTGCAGGTCGCCGCTGGGACTGGGGGCGTAGCGGCCACTGGCTGGGACTGTCATGGTGCACAAGGGTATCGCGGCCCCACTCCGTGGCTGCTTGTGCCCTCACTCCCACTCCCTGGTGCTCCGGACCCCCTCACACCACCCGGGAATGGGAGCGAGGTCACAGGCACCATCCAGGTCGGAGTTGTAGCGTGAGAAACAGAACCATCACACACCACCGAACACGTCACCTCACCCACCACCGCACACCCGCTACGGCGCCCAATCCGCGCACTGGAGGCACACACCATGGGACCCACACGCACACCACACGATTACCCCGGCATCCCCACGCTCCGCGATGTCGTCGAGGCCGTCCGATACAACGTCGGCACTGTCACCAACGGCAGCACGTTCCCCCGTCCGTTCACCATCCGTCCGTTCTCCGGCGATGAGCCTGAGCGTGACATCCGCACCACCGTCCTGAGCCTGCTCAACGAGAATCCGCAGCATGGTGCCCAGATCATCCGCACGATCACCGAGCGTAGCGACGGTGGGTGGGAGCCTTCGGCCGCCGAGGTCTACCCCACCCTGCAGCTGCTGGTGGACGAGGCACTCGCCACCGTCGAGGAGCAGGACGGACGTCGTCAGTACTCGCTGACCGATGCTGGACGCGAGGAGGCTGCGACTCTCGCCGCTGCCCGCGAGAACGATACAGACTCTGCCGACGCTGATACTGCCTGCGCGTCCTGGACACCGTGGGGCCGGATCCCCCGGATCTCCGGTACCGCCGATATCGCGGACTTCGCTGAATCCCGCAGTGAACTGCCGAGGGCCGGCGCGAAGCTCGGTCAGGCCGTCCATCAGGTCGGACTGACCGGCACCGAGGAGCAGCGGGCCCGCGTCGCAGCCCTGCTGGATGACGCCCGTCGGGACATCTACAGCATCCTCGCTGAGGAACCGGCCGAGGCGCCGGCCGAAGCTGATGCAACCGCAGAGACCACCGCAGAGAACGCGGCAGACACCGACACCGCAGAGTGAGCGACAGTGCCGGCCCCGGACGACGGGGCTCCTCCCACCAGCTGAGGTCGCGCTACCGGCGCATCATGACCTTCGGTGCGCTGCTCATCGTGCAGACCTGGTGGTATGACCTGGTCCTGCCACACATCGGCCTGCGCGCTGTCAGTCACCGCACCCAGGAACGGCGCATGGTGCGCGCCGCCGAGCGTTTCCGGACACTGGCGACCGACCTCGGTGGGCTGATGATCAAGGTCGGCCAGTTCATGTCGACCCGCATCGATGTGTTGCCGGCCAGTGTGACCGATGAGCTCGCCACACTGCAGGACAAGGTGCCGGCGGTGGAGTTCGAGGCGATGCGTGCCTTGGCCGAGCGGGAACTAGGCATGCCGCTGGAGCGCGCCTTCGCCTCCTTCGACACCACTCCCCTGGCCGCCGCGTCCCTGGGGCAGGCCTACCGCGCCCGGCTCCGACCGTCCGACGTGAACGGGGACACCGGTGTCCCGTTCACCGATGTCGTGGTGAAGATCCAACGCCCCGGGATCGGCGACATTGTCGAGGTCGATCTGGCGGCGCTGCGTCGGATCGCCGGCTGGTTGGCCCGCATCCGGTTCATCTCCCAGCGCGCCGACATCCCCGGGCTCGTCGAGGAGTTCGCGGTCACCAGTTGCGAGGAGATCGACTACCTCCACGAGGCGTCCGAGGCGAACGCCTTCGCCGGCGACTTCGTCGACGATCCGCTGGTGTGCGTGCCGGACGTGGTCTGGGAACGCAGCGTCCGGTGCGTCCTGACCCTGCAGGACGTCACGGCCATCAAGATCAGCGACACTGCCGCGCTACGTGCGGCGAGCATCGACCCGTCCGACGTCGCCGAGCGCCTCGCCGAGGTGATGTTCACCCAGTTCTTCGACAACGGGCACTTCCACGCCGATCCGCACCCGGGGAATATCTTCGTCACCCCGGGGCTGAACGGCGGCGACTTCAAACTCACGTTCATCGATTTCGGGATGACCGGATCGGTGGACGAGACGTTGCACGCGGGCCTGCGTGATTTGGTGATGGCGGTGGGAACGCGTGACGGCGACGGCATGGTCACCGCGATGGAGAACCTCGGTGTGCTGCTGCCGACGGCGGACACCGGTGAGTTGAAGAAGGCGATGACCGAGCTCTTCGAGCGGTTCGGCGGCATGGGGGTCATGGACCTGCAGCATGTCGAGCGGCGTGAGTTCGAGGAGTTCGCCCACCGCTTCCGTGACGTGATCCGGTCGATGCCGTTCCAGCTGCCGGAGAATTTCCTGCTGATCATGCGGTCGGTGTCGATGCTGTCGGGCTTGTGTTCCACCCTGAACCCCTCGTTCAATATCTGGGATTCGGTCGAGCCCTTCGCAGCGAAACTGGTGCGTGAACAGGCCGGCGACTCTGCCCGCGAGATGGCGCGCCGCGCGGTGACCACCGTCGCGGACACCGCGAAGGTGCTCGGACGATTGCCCGGACGCCTGGACCATGTGATCACCGTTGTCGAGAGCGGTGACCTGTCGGTCAACACCCCGCAGGTCGAGCGACAGCTGAAGCGTCTGGAACGGACGGCACGACGGGTGGTCGCGGCGATCCTCTTCGTCGGGCTGGTGATCGGAGGAGCTGTGTTGCGACAGTCCACTGGGTGGCCCGCGCCGACGGGCACGACGATGATGGTGGTCTCTGCGCTGCCCTTCCTTTACGCGGTCTTCGGTGGGAAGAGGCCGGTGTGATCGAGGAAGGCACCGGCTACTACGCCGTCCCGTGCTCTGTGAAGGCCATCGTCATCTCGGACGACCACGTTCTCCTGGGACTCAACGACCGGGGTGAATGGGAGCTCCCCGGCGGATGGCCGGACAAAGCGAACACCTCCATCGGCGACACCGCAGTCCGTGAGGTTCGCGAGGAGACCGGACTCCACCTGGACGCAGACCGGTTCACCCTCGTTGATGCCGAATTGTTCGCTCCGGTGCCCGGACGCCAGGTGGCGCTCATCGCCCTCGCGACCACAGTTGACCGCCAACTGATGCCACTCAGGAGCGCGGAGCACCGCGAGATCACCTGGCATCCCGTCACAGAGTTGTCACAGAACCTGCCCGATATCTACCGCAGGTTCATCACCTCTGGCGTTGACCTCGATCACGGCAGCGTTGAGGTGCGTCAGGCGAAGTGGTGCACCTTCGCCGACTCATCAACGGTGAAGACATCCGTCAGTTGTTCGTTCGTGAACCTGACGGCATCGCCATCGTCCAGGCCGATCCCTGCAGGAAGATCGCCCCTGCTGATGCATTCCCGGTAGACCTCCGGCCGCCCTTCCTCGGTGTTGAGTTGAGGGCAGAAACTCCCCGTGAGCAGACCCAGGCCGTCATTCAGCGGAGCCAGTGGCCCGAAAGAGTCGGTGAGACAGGCTTCGAACCAGCAGGCCGCGCCGGCGCTGATCCCGGCGAGCACCGTCCCCAGAAGGTATTCGTCCACCTCGCGGTACTCATCCTCGGAGAAACCACCACCAAGTAAGACGATTGAACGGTCAGCAGTCACGACCGGCTCACCTCGGTTGTCACGGCCACCGGATCGCCGATCCGGATCGTGCCCCCGTCCCCCTCCTCCGAGGGCAGGAACAGCACACCCAGCGTCGGCTGAGACTGTCCCAGGTCCTTGGTCAGGACCTTGAGCAGGTTGGCGTCGCGCTCGCCGGTGTCGGGGTTCGCGGCGATGGCCATGCAGCGCACGATCGTCTTCTGCGCGGTCAGGGTGACGTCCCCCACGGTGATCTGCGTGCCGTTCGCCGCCCAGTCGAGTTCCTCCCACGCGGGCGTTCCCTCCACCACGACATTGGAGCGGAACCGACGGCTGTCCACCGGGACGGGCGCGGCCTCCTTGCTGTTCACCGCCGACTCCAACGCGTCCACAGAAGCAGCACCGTGCAAAGACACGAATCCACGCGGGCGATCCTGGAACCGTGAGGTCACACCGTCACCGACCAACTCCAACGGCAACCGTCCCGGTTTACCCAACCGGCGGGCATCCGGACCGTCCAGCACCCACTCTGCGATGCGGTCGCACAGCTCACGACGTCCCGACGGGTCCAGCCCGGCGGAGACCACCAGCTCACCGTCCTCGTGGAAGGCCAGTGTCTCGCCGTCGAAGGACACCCGCAGCCGCGCCAGCGACGGGAAGTCGACCAGCGCCAGTCCTTTCGTCTTCGGCCAATAGTCCAGGCCGTCCTTCTCCTCGGGTGTGGCGGCGTCGGCGAAGCGGAACGCCAGCACGCGGTCGCCTTCGATGCGCCCGTCACCCTGGACTATGAGCTCGTCGCGGGGCTCCGGGGTGAAACCTTTGACCGGGTAGCGGTAGAGCCGCGAGACCGTGGGCATGTCAGACACAGCCCCTCAGCTCACCTTCACCAGCAACTTGCCGAAGTTTCCGCCGGTGAGCATGCCGGCGAAGGCCTCCGGGGCGGTCTCCAGGCCCTCGACGATGTCCTCGCGGTAGCTGATAGAGCCGTCGGCGATGAGCGGTCCGACCTCGGCGAGGAAGGCGCCCCAGTGGTCGGCGGCGAACTCGGTCTGGATGAACCCACGGACGGTCACGCTCTGCGACAGGATGACGCCCATCGTCGCAGGCAGCCGGTCACGGTCGCCGAGACCACCGTTGTTGTACTGGGCCGCCAGTCCACACACCGGGACACGAGAGTACAGGTTGAGCAGCGGCAGGACGGCATCCCACACCGCCCCGCTGACGTTCTCCCAGTAGATGTCGATACCGTCGGGGCAGGCAGCGGCGAGGTTCGCGGCGAAGTCGGGGTCGCGGTGGTCGACGACAGCGTCGAAGCCGAGCTCGTCTCGGACGAAGGCGCACTTCTCCGGTCCGCCGGCGATGCCCACGGCGCGGGCCCCGACCTGCTGGGCGAGCTGACCGACCATCGTGCCGACCGGGCCGGACGCCGCGGCGACCACGACCGTCTCCCCCTTCTTCGGCTTGCCGATGAACTTCAGGCCCGACCACGCGGTGAAGCCGGGCATCCCGAGCACGCCGAGGGTGGTGGTCTCCGGGGCGCCGTAACTGACCAGCGGACGGACCTTGTCACCGTGGATGACGGCGCCGTCGACCCAGCCGGTGATGCCCAGCACCAGGTCACCGGGATTGTGGCGCGGGTGGTTGGACGCCACGACCTCGCTGATGGTCTCACCGGTCATCACGCCGTCGACCTCGACGGGTGCGGCGTAGGACTTCGCGTCGCTCATGCGTCCGCGCATGTACGGGTCCAGCGAGAGGTAGCGGACCTTCAGCTCCACCTCGCCCTCACCCGGGGTAGGCAGTTCGACGGTCTCGGTGCGGAAGTTCTCCGAGGTCGGCTCACCTTTCGGACGGCTGGCGAGGACGATCTGGCGGGCGGTGTTCACGGGGTCATGCTCCTTCGTCGCGGGGGTTCTGCTGGTTCCCGAGGGTAGCCGCGTGAGAATCCGGACGCCGTGGGGCTTCAGCTCCCGGTGCTCGGACCAGAGCCTACCCACCGGATACACTGGTCAACCATGACTGAACCTGCGTCCGACACCTCCTTCGACCTCGGCACCCGCATCGGCGGGGACGGCACCGTCGACGGCACGCCGTCCCACGGACGCACCGGGGTGATCCACACCCCGCACGGCGACATCCAGACCCCGGCATTCATCCCCGTCGCCACCAAGGCCACGGTCAAGACACTGACGCCCGAGCAGGTCCGCTCCACCGGTGCCGAGGCGATCCTGTCGAACGCCTACCACCTCTACCTGCAGCCCGGCGAGGACATCGTCGACACCGCCGGTGGGGTCGCCGCCTTCGAGAACTGGCACGGCCCGACCTACACCGACTCCGGCGGATTCCAGGTGATGAGCCTGGGTTCCGGCTTCCGCAAGGTGCTGGCCATGGACCTGGCGAACCTCACCGAGGCCGACATCCGCGCGGTGAAGAAGGAGCGCATGGCGCTGGTCGACGAGGACGGGGTGGATTTCAAGTCCTTCATCGACGGCTCGACACACCGCTTCACCCCGGAGAAGTCGATGCAGATCCAGCACGGTCTCGGCGCGGACATCATGTTCGCCTTCGACGAGTTGACCACCCTGGTCGACACCCGCCTGTACCAGGAGCAGTCCGTGGACAGGACGCACCGCTGGGCGCGTCGTTGCCTCGTTGAGCACGACCGGCTGACGACCGAGCGCTCGCACCGTCCGCTGCAGTCGCTGTGGGGTGTGGTGCAGGGCGCGCAGTACGAGGATCTGCGGCGCAAAGCTGCCCGTGGCCTCGTGGACCTGTCGAAGGAGGCAGAGGACGCCGGACGCCGCGGCTTCGGCGGCTTCGGCATCGGCGGCGCCCTGGAGAAGGAGAACCTCGGCACCATCGCCGGCTGGGTCTGCGACGAACTTCCGGAGGACAAGCCCCGCCACATGCTGGGCATCTCCGAGCCGGACGACCTGTTCACCGCCATCGCTGCAGGTGCGGACACCTTCGACTGTGTCGCCCCGACCCGCCTCGCCCGGCGCGGTGGCGTGTACACGCTGGACGGACGTCTGAACCTCATGGCCGGACGCCACCGCCGTGACTTCATCCCGATCGACACGGAGACCGGCGGATACGTCAACGAGAGCTATAGCCGGGCGTACATCCACCACCTGCTACGCGCCAAGGAGTTCCTGGCGGGCACGCTGTGTACCCTGCACAACATTCATTTCATGGTCACGCTGACCAACAACATCCGGACCTCCATCGAGGAGGGACGCTTCGAGGACTACCGGGACGAGTTCCTCGGCCGCTACTACGCCAACAAGGCCCCGGAGCTGCGTGGGCGGTAGACATCACCACCAGCCTCGGGGGGGGATGAGGTCAGGGTAACCTATGTTCTGCGCGGTGAACTGCCACTGCCATTCCTGTTCATGCGTATCCCCACCTTCCGCGCCGGACGTCGCGTCCGGACCACCGCCATCGCCCTGACCGTCACCGCCGCACTCGCAGGCGGTCTCACGGCCTGCTCCTCCGACGACTCCGACAGCTCCAACTCCTCGGAGACTGGATCGGCGAGCAACCAGTCCGACACGATCGAGATCGAGCACATCATGGGCACCACCGAGGTCCCCACGAACCCCGAGACGATCGCCAGCTTCTCCCCCGCCTTCACCGATGCTTTCGCCGCGCTGGGACGACCGGTGGACGTGGAGTTCCGCGCCTCCGGTTTCGACGCCGAGGTCCCCTGGTCCGGCGAGGCCCCCGGCACGCTCGAGAGTTACTCGACGGGTGCCGACGGGATCGGTGCCGTCACCGAGGAGATCGCCGCGGCGGACCCTGATGTGATCTTCGCCAGCTGGCTCCCCGACGAGGCGACCTACGACAAGCTCAGCGCCATCGCCCCCACTGTCGCCGTCATCGGCGAGAACCCGTGGACCGACGACTGGCGCATGTCCACCGAGATCGCCGGTGAGGTCATCGGCAAGGCTGATGAGGCGAAGGGTCTCGTGGCAGACGCCGAGCAGGCCATCGCCTATGCCCGGGGCAACCACCCCGCGCTCGAGGGGGCGACCGCAGCCTTCGGCCAGGCGAGCCCCCAGGGCACTGCCGTGGTCACCGCCGACGAGGATCCGGCGAATGTCTTCCTCACCGACCTCGGCATGGTCATCCCCGAGGAAATCAAGGAGGTCAGCGAGGAAGGCGGTCGCGCCTTTATCTCGCAGGACGGCACCTCCGTCACCTTCGACACGGTGGAAGCGCTGGCCCTGAGCCAGCCTTCGATCCTCGCCGTGCCCTGGCTCGTCTCACACCTCGAGCCTCAGTTCGCCGCCCTCGACGCCGCCGCCGAATAGGGCCGCCGAAAAGGGTCGCCGAGCAGCCACCAGGCCGACAAAATCCTCGATCGCCGCCGGCCCTGGGCCTCACGAGCTACTTGACGCTTATCCATCACACCTCCGGCGTTTTCCTACCCGCGACGCCAAAGCGCTGACCTGCAGGTATCAGCATGTGGGAATCGCGAGAGGTGTGATGGATTGGGAACGCCAGGCTCAGCGGGTGGTCGCGTCCGCCTTACCTGCACTGTCCTCCCTGTACTCCCCGTCCTCCATACGCTCGATCTCGCCGGACTCGTAGGCCTCCTCCAGTTTCGCGCCCTCGACGTCCACCGTCGGCAGCACCCGGTCCAGCCACTTGGGCATGTACCAGGTGACCCGTCCGCACAGGAACATCAACGCGGGGATCAGCGTCATCCGGATGAAGAAGGCATCGAACAGCACCGCGGCACCAAGTGCGAAGCCGAAGATCTGGATGAACGGCAGCGGCTGGGCGATGAAGGACGCGAAGACGCAGATCATGATCAGCGCCGCGGCGGTCACCACCCGGGCACCCAGCCCGAAACCGCCGATCACGGAATCCTCCACGGCGTTGTACTTGCTGGTCTTCGCAGCCTCGTGACTGTGCAGGGTGTATCTCTCCCGCATCCGGGAGACGATGAACACCTGGTAGTCCATCGCCAGCCCGAAGGTCACGCCGATGAGGAAGATCGGCATGAAGCTGATCAGCGGGCCGGGCGAGCTGATCATCCCCCACAGGCCCTCCTGCCAGAACAGCACGGTGACACCGAAGGCCGCGCCGACCGACAGCAGGAATCCTGCCGCGGCCATCACCGGCACCATCAGTGAGCGGAACACCATCAGCAGCAACACCAGTGCCAGTCCGACGACGAGCGCCAGGTAGACCGGCATCGCGTCCGACAACCGGTCGGTGACGTCCTGTTGGATAGGCATCAGCCCGGTGATGCCCATGTGCACCCCGGTCTCGGCCTCGATGTCCTCCTGCGTGGCGCGCAGCTGACCGATCAGCTGTACGGTCTGCTCGTCGGTGGGCCCGGTGTCCGGCGTCAGCAGGATCTGCGCGGTCGTGCCGTCCTCGGACGCCCCGATGAGCTGCGCGTGCTTGACGCCGACGTTGTTGCTCAACCGGTCCTTCACCATCACAAACGCCGCTTCGGACGCACTGATCTCGCCTTCGACAGCGCCCTCGCCGGCGTCGCCGGCACCGTCGCCGGCCCCGCCACCGGTCAGGTGCGCCAGCGCCGCGGAGTCCGGGTCGACGTTCTCGGTGTTGACGATGACCAGGAAGGGGGCGTTACGTCCGGGGCCGAAGCCCTCCTCCACCAGTTCGGCGGACTTGCGCTGGGTGGTCTCCACCGGCGAGGTCTTGTCCGACGGCAGCGACAGCTGCAGGTTCATCGCCGGGATCGTCAGCAGCACCAGCGACACCACCACGACCAGCAGCACTCCGCCGGGTGCGCGGTGGATCAGCTTCACCCAGCGCACACCCAGCGATTCGCGGCCGGTGCCCGGCGTGCCAGCGCCGGACGCAGCATCGGACGCCCCGGCCTCACCCTCAGCCGCCGCAACAGCCGCGGCAGCCTCAGCCTTCCGCAGCTGCCGCTCCGCCTTCTTCCGGCGCCGGGCACCGCGCGCACCGGCAGCCAGGGACTGCGCCACGGCCCGCTCGGCCTCGACCTCACTCATCCCTGCGGCGATCTTCGCCCCGAAGGCGGCGTCCTTCGCGAACACCCGGTGGCCGAAGGCGCCCAACAAGGCAGGCAGCAGGGTTAGCGCCACGAACACCGACACCAGGACCGTGCCTGCGGCGGCGTAGCCCATGTAGCTGAGGAATTCGATGTCGGCGACGCGCAGACCGACCAGGGCGATGATCACCGTCAGCCCGGCGAACACCACGGCCGAGCCGGCGGTGCCGACGGCCAGCCCGGCGGCATCCGGCCGTGATCGTCCGTGGCGTAGTTCGTCCTTGAACCTGCTCATGATGAACAGGGCGTAGTCGATGGCCACCGCCAGGCCCAGCATGATGCCCAGCACCGGGGTGATGTTGTTCAGCGGCACGAACGCGGTCGCACCGGTGATGCCGAGGGCACCGATACCCACACCGACGACCGCGCTGATCAGCGGCATGCCCGCCGCGACAATGGAGCCGAAGGCGATGAGCAAGATGATGAAGGCGGCGAACAGGCCGACGACCTCACTGATCGGTTCGATGACGATCGGGTCGCCGAAACCGGGTCCACCGGCCTCGGCCTGCAGTCCGGCGTCCCGGGCGATGTCGAGGGCGTCGTTGACGACATCCTTGTCGGCGTCGTCGACGTCCGCCGGCAGGTCCACGTCGAAGGAGAAGGACGCGGTACCGATCTGGCCATCGGGGCTCAGGGTGGCGACGTTGGCGGCGTCGGCCTCGGCGACCTCGCGCGGCAGGCCCATGTCGGTGGAGGTGGAGATGATCAGCTCGGACTGCTGCCGGTTGGACTCCACGGGGTTGAGCAGGGCGTCCGGATCGGCGATGTCACCGACGTTGTCCCTGATCTCGGCGAGCACCCGGTCGACGACCTCGACGTTCTGCGGGTCCTCCAGGGACTCGCCGTCAGGTGCCTTGAACGCCAAGGTGACGTCGGCGGCTTCCGCCGGGTTGTCGGTGCCGGGGAACTCCTCCATGAGCATCTCGGTGGCGTCCTGCGAGGGCACCCCCTCGATGGCGAAGATGTCGTTGTAGCCCTTCTGGATGGTCAGCGACGCCCCACCGACCGCGGCGACGAGGAGGAACCAGATGCCGATGACGACCCACCGGCGCATGTACGACCACCGGCCCAGGCGGAACAACAGTTTCGCCACGCACTCTCACCCACTTTTCCTTCTGCTCTCCACTAGTTCTTCATCAAGAACTTTCCACGGGTGTCCATCGTAGAGAAAATGGCTGGCAACTTCGTGTGTACTGCCGGAGCTGACGCGGATACGCAGCAAGCCCTCCCATCCCCACAACGGTGGGTGATGGGAGGGCTTGCTGTATGGCGGTGGCGGAGGGATTTGAACCCCCGGTGGTTTTACCCACACTCGCTTTCGAGGCGAGTACCTTCGGCCGCTCGGACACGCCACCGCCGACTAAGGTACAACACGGCGGCCGGTGGCGCCAAAACGGTAGGACGCTCTACTTGCCGGTGAGCTTGTCCATTCCGCTCTTCAGCGCGTCCTTGGCCTTGTCGCCCTTGTCGCCGAGGTTGGCCTTGTCGATGGCGTCGCCGGCGGTCTTCTCGATCTTGTCGCGGTTCTCACCTGCGAACTTCTTGGCCTTGTCGCCGAGGTCTCCGGCCTTTCCGAGATCCATGGTGCAGCCCTCCAATGGGGTTGATGGGGTTAACGCTCTTGCCACCCTACGATGGTAGAGAAAAGGCGTCTCCCCCGCCACCACCCCCGACCGGAATCACCGGAGGACACTTCGCGGGAACCCCTATCGGCAGTCACGGAAGAAGCTGGTGAGGAGCTCTTCACACTCCTCCTGGCGCACCCCGCCGCGCACCTGCACGGCATGCAGTGGCGAGTCACGGGCGACGTCGAACACCGAACCGCACGCCCCGGTGCGCGGCTCGTAGGCGCCGAAGACGATACGTCCTACCCGGGCCCCGACGGCTGCCCCAGCGCACATCGCGCAAGGTTCCAGGGTGACCACCAGGGTGCAGTCCTGGAGTCGCCAGGCGTCGCCGAGCACGCGGGCGGCGGCGCGCAGGGCCAACACCTCGGCGTGGGCGGTGGGGTCGGCGTCGACCTCCCGACGGTTGGTCGCGACCGCCAGTTCCCG
This sequence comes from Candidatus Corynebacterium faecigallinarum, assembly GCA_019120175.1. Lineage (GTDB taxonomy): Bacteria > Actinomycetota > Actinomycetes > Mycobacteriales > Mycobacteriaceae > Corynebacterium > Corynebacterium faecigallinarum. The sequence continues at coordinate 72,108 of DWVP01000001.1, read as the reverse complement.
TCCGGCGGGGTCGAGGACCACGGCGCCGACCGGGATGTCCTGCCCCGGGGTCGTCGCTGCGACCTCCAGGGCGCGGCCGATCAGGGCGGCGTCCTGTTCCTCTGGTTCAGGACGCGGCAGGCCGGACCCGACGATCACCAGGCTCCACCGTCGCCGTCGTCATCCCCGCCGCCGTCACTGCCATCGCTGCCGTAGCCCAGGTCGTCGAGTACCTCGGCGAGTTCCTCGTCGAAGCCGAGCTCCTCGGCCACACGCAGCAGCTGGTCGGACGCCAGGATCTCACCGTCGTCGAAGATCACCGAGACCACCTGCTCCCCCACGCCCAGGTCGGAAAGCATGTCGAAGTCGCCCTCCGGCCAGGGGGCGTCGGGGTCGTCGGCATCGTCAATGTCCTCGTCGGTGGGGCCGTCGACGTCGAGCTCGTCGAGGATGTCACGGGCGAGGTCGATGCCGGGCTCGTCGTCGTCCTCGACGACCACCGAGGCATCACCCAGCAGCATCGTGGCCCCACCCGGGGCGGGACGGACCAGGGCGCACCAGTCGTCCTCGACACACACCATCCCCACCAGCACTCCGGCCGAGCGCAGGGCCCGCAGGTCTCGGACCAGGGACTCCAGGCCGTCCGGCACGGAACGCTTCAGGACGCGGACGCGCCACTGAGCGGCACCACCGTACGCTGCGGCGCCATCGGCACCATCGGCACCATCGGCACTGTAGTCCCCGGTGCCCCCCTCGGTGAGCTGTGCTGCGATGACGAATCCGTTCATGCTCGCTAACCGTAGTCGGCCTGTGCCACACTTGAAAGGTGGATACCCAATTGCCCTCCGCGACCCCCACCGTACCGACCTCCGACCCCGCACCCGTATGTGTGCTGGGGCTGGGTCTGATCGGCGGCAGCCTGCTGCGCGACCTGCGCGCAGCCGGGCGTCCCGCCTTCGGGTGGAACCGCTCGTCGGCCACGGTTGAGGCCGCCCTCGAGGAGGGGTTCGATGTCTCCGGTGACCTCACCACCACGCTGCGACGCGCCGCGGAGCAGGACGCCCTGATCGTCCTCGGCGTGCCTTTCCCGGCCCTGCCGTCGATGCTCGACGCGATCGCCGAGCATGCCCCGGGGTGCGGTCTCACCGACGTGACCAGCGTGAAGGGCGACATCCTCTCCCTGGTGGTCGAGAAGGGCCTGGCCGGACGGTTCGTCGGCGGGCACCCGATGGCCGGTACGGCGGATTCGGGCTGGGCGGCGACGTCGACGGGGCTGTTCTCCGGTGCGGTGTGGGTGGTCACCCACGACAATGCCCCGGCAGAGACCGGCGCGGCGGACACCGACCCCACCTCACCTCACCCGTGGATCACGGTGTGGCGGCAGGTGGTGGAGCTGGCCGACACGGTGGGCGCGGCGGTGGTGCCGGCCCGGGCGGCCACCCATGATGATGCGGTGGCGCGTATCTCCCACCTACCCCATGTGCTGGCCGAGGCGCTGGCCATCACCGCCGACCAGGGCGGAGCGTTGGCCCTGTCCCTGGCGGCGAGCAGTTTCCGGGACGGCACCCGGGTCGCCGGCACCGCCCCGGCGTTGGTGCGGGCGATGTGCGAGAACAACCGGGACGCCCTGGTGGCGGCGTTGGACGAGACGATCGACCTGCTCACCGCCGCCCGCGCATCACTGGCAGCCCCGGACCAGGATCTGACGGTGCTGACCGGCGACGGCCACGACGCCCGGCTGCGGTTCGAGGCACGCGCCGGCCGTACCAGGGAGGCCCCGTCGAACCGGCCGTTCATCCGGGTGGTTGCCGGCGCTGACGGGTGGTTGGAGCAGCTGCACTACGCCGAGTCCGTCGGCGCGCAGATCGGGGTGTTCGCGCCGACCGAGCCCTGACGGCCGAGCAGTGACTACGGGGCGGTGACGCCCTGGCAGTCGGCGTCCCCACCGGTGGCGGAACTCTCTTCGACCAGCGGGGCGATCCGCGAGGACATCTCGGCCATCGCCTCGCGGGCGGTGGACTCCGTGCCGTCCTCCGGGATCACCGCGACAGCCAAGGGCACCTGGGACCCGGCGGGTCCGGCCAACCCGAACTCGCGCAGGATGAACTCATCATCGATGGTCATGCCCCACCCGCCCTTGATGTGCGCGTCCGGCAGTTGGCCGAGACCACCACTGTGCTCGTCGATGAGCTGCCCCATCGCTCCGATGACCATGTCGGCACCGTTGACGCAGGCCATCCGGTTGGCGAAGATCACCTGGTGGTCCAGGCTCCAGTGGATGTCACCGAAGCCCTGGTAGGCATTCTCGTCCTGGGAGGTCAGGGCGTTGGTTGGGTCGCCGCCCTGGTGGAGTACCGCGCTGACCTTCTCCGCGGCCTCGGTCTCGTCGCCGAGACTCTCCCACAGCCGCAGTGCGGCGTCGTTGTCGGAGGCCATGATCGCCGCATCGATGTCCTCGCGGAGGCTCTCGACGGGTTCACCGGTGACCTGGGCCTGCTGGACGGCGGCCATGGAGATCGGCACCTTGATCGAGGACAGGGCGGAGGTCATCTGGATGTCGCCGACGTGGATGATCCCACCTCCGGCGCGCATCGTCGCACCGATGCTCACCCCGAACTCGTCGCTGATGTCCTCGGTGATGCCGGCCAGGGCGACGCGGATGTTCTCGGCTTCCTCGGCGGCGGTCGGTGCCGCGGACTCGGCGACCTCTTCCTCGAGCTCCTGCTGTGCCTGTTCGGCGTCGTAGTCGTCGCCATCCTGGGAGGCGATGGCGTTGAGAAGGACCGCGACGGACAGGACGGCAAGCAGCAATGCGCCGACGACCCAGAGGTTCGTCGCCGTTTTGCCCCGGGCTCGGCCCCAGTCGCCCGGCGCACTGTGCCGGGCTGTCGTGCGTGCTCTTCGTCCAGTTGCCACAGGCACCGACACTAGTGCACGTCAGGGCAGAATCAGCAGTCGGCCTGCTCGCCCGGGGATGTCACTCCGGTGGCCGCGTCGATGCGATCACGCAGCGCCTCGACGACGTCGTCGAGCGCTCCCTGTGCCGACTCATAGGATCCGTCGGGGGCGATGACGGCGACGGCGACGGGGACGGAGGTGCCGTCGTCGCCGGGCACCAGCCCGAACTGCCGCACCAGGTAGCGTCCGTCGGCACCGGGGCCCCAGCCGCCCTTGAACCAGGCTCCGTCGACGCGTCCGATCCCGTAGCTCTGGCCGGGGTCGACCTGGCCCATGGCCTCGACCACGGGGCCGGCCGATGACAGGCAACCGAGCTGACCGGCGAAGCGCGCCTGGTCGCTGACCGACCACCGGGTCTGCCCGTAGGCGGAGAACTCGCCGCGGGGGCGTTCGGCCGGCACGTCGGTGGAGACACCGGCGTCGGCGAGGACCGCCTCCACCTTCTGCGCGGCGGTGGCCGGCTCGCCCAGCGAGGCCCACAGTGCATCGGCGGCACCATTGTCGGAGACGCCGATCGCCTGTCGGATAGAGGCGGTGACCTGCTCGAGGGCCGCCGGGTCGCCGTCGGCTTCGGCCTGGCGCAGGGCGGCGATCGCCAGCGGCACCTTGCTGGTGGACCAGGCGGCGTCGGTGAGGTCCCCGCCGTCGCCGAGGGTGCCGCCGGTGTGCAGGGTCCCGTCGTCGAGCAGGGCGACGGAGAACTCGCCGAGTTCGGCGGGGAGCTCCAGATCACCGGAGGTGCCGGTGTCCGGGTTCTGCGTTGCCTGGGCACCGGCCGGGGCGGTGGGTTGCGGGGCACCGGTGCCCGAACCGGACGCATCAGAGGGGTCGGACGCAGCGTCGGCGCCACCGTCGCGGTCGACATCGCCGATGACACAGCCGGTGAGCAGGGCGGCGGACGTCACCAGTGCGGCGACGGCTGATGCGACGGTGGTGGCGCTGCGAATACTGCGCCTGCTGCGCCTGCCGTGACTACGCAATGTAGACGTTCGCATCGTTGCCGCCGTGGCAGTGGATGTACTTGCCGTTGTCGTCGCAGGTCATCTGGTAGGTGTCCCCGGTGACCGGGCTGCGCACGTCGAGGACGTGGTTGGTCTCACCGTCGTCACTGTCGAGGTAGGCATCGACGAAGGCGTCGCGGACGGCCTCGGCGAACTCCGGGCTGGTGTAGCTGCTGGTGCCCGGCGGGGAGGTGTAGATGTTGTTGAAGTCGCCGGCCGGCTCGTTGTTCCGGGCGGCGGCGTTGACCGGGACGACGTCTTCGGGCAGGTCCGGGTCGCGCGGGCGGCCCTGGTCCTGATCGCTGTCTGCGTCCTCATCCTCGTCGGCATCGGCATCGGCGTCCGGCGCAGCGTCCGGGGCGGTCCCGGGTTGCTGCGGTGCGGTGGGGACGCCCTGGGAGGCAGAGTCGTCGGAGCCGAAGAAATCGTCCCACCTCCAGACCAGCAGCGCGGCGACGAGGATGATGATTAGCAGTGGGATGGCGATGATGAAGAACAGCCGACCGCCACCGGAGGACTTGTCGTCCTCCTGGGGGTACTGGGGATACTGCTGGTACTGCGGATCCCCCTGGTACGGCGAATACTGTGGCTGCTGTGGGGGCGGCCCGGGCGGGTACGGGGTCTGGCCGGCACCCGCCGCCCACGGGGTGGGGCCGGGGCCGGGCTGTCCCCAGGCCGGCTGCTCCGGCTGCTCGGGCCGCTGATACTGCGGCGGTTCGGGCTGCTGTGGCTGCTGTGGCTGCTCAGATCCGCGGGCCGGACCGTCTGCCCCGAAGATCCGGGTCTCGTCAGCGCTGTCGCCGGAGCCAGCGCCCCACCCCGATGACTCCGGTCGGCCCCAGCCATTGTTGTCAGCCATTGGTTCTCCTATCGCCCATTCAGGATTCTCAGTGTACCTGTACCTTCCTGTCCGACCCCGTCCGTACACCCGTCCGGCGGCAGCACCGGTTGGTAGGAATGCAGCGTCCCCGCGGCGGCGGACTCCGACCCCGGAAGATCCGCCAGCACCCCCACCGCAGCCACCGGGTCGGCGAACAGCCCCCAGCCCAGTGCCGCCACCGGATCATCCTGGTTCACCGCATCCACGGTGCACGCCGCGGACGCCGGGGCGGCCACGGTGCCCGGACGTCCCTGCCACAGTGCCGCCGACACACCAGTCTCCAGAGCCTCCAGAGCCTCCAGTGCCGCCATCCCGGCGACCTCCCCGAGGCTCTGACCGTGCACCACGATCGCCGGACGCTCCAACTCCGGCAACTCGTCCACCCGGTCCACCACCTCCTGCAGCAGATGCGTCGCGGACGCCTCCGCCAGCTCCGGGCACAGCAGGAACGCCACCGCCGACGGCACCCGCGCATAACGCACCGCCACCGTCGCCACATCCCCGTCGGCCCACTGCTCCACCGCCTCCACCTGGTCCGGGTCCACCCAGCCAGACCCGGTCGGCATCGCGACGACGACCACGTCCCGCTGCAACCCACCGGCGGCGACGAGGTCGTCGACGGTGTCGCGCCCGGCGTCGCGGACGGAGACTGCGGGTAGGAAGGCACTGGCCTCCCTGACCCCGCGGGAACTGGAGACCGTGGAGCAGATCGCCACCGGACGCTCCAACGCGGAGATCGCAGAGGTGCTGTCCATCTCCGAGGAGACGGTGAAGACGCACGTGCGCAAGGTCCTGCAGAAACTAGCGTTGCGCGACCGGGCTCAGGTGGTTGTCTTCGCCTACGAGAACGGTGTCGTGTGAGCCGAACTTGTGCTCGGCGGCGCTGCGCAGCCCCTCGGTGACCCGGCGTGCCCACTCGCTGACGTTCATCGACGCCTCCGGGGTGCCCGGGTAGCGCACCCGCAGGTGCATGCCGTCGTCGTTGAGGACGAACCACGCCATCACCCCGTCCGTCCTGATCCAGGCCGAGACGTGCTGCGGGTGGGCCTCGGCAGGCACGCTCACCGGCAGCCGGCGGTTGTCCAGCCAGGACAGGGCGAACATGCCGCGACTCTGGGGCATGCCTCCCCACGGCCGCAGCAACGGTTCCAGCGGGTGGGCGCCCAGGGCGATCGCCTCGGCGACCGCGCCCGTGCACTCCACCAGGTCGGGCGAGGAACACTCCAGCACGGAGTTGGTGATGAACCAGCCCACCGAATCCGACCAGCGCGTCCGGTCGTCCGGCGTGCCGGTGCGGGAATGCACCGGGAACACCGCGCGCAGGTCACCGGCACCCAGTTCCTTGTTCACCGCGGTGAGGACGCTGACCGTCGCGGGCAGCAGTCGGACGCCGCGTGCCTTCACCGCAGCCTCCAGCCGGGCCAGCCCGTCCACGTCGAGGACGTCGACGACCTCGACCACCTCATCGCGTGCGGCTGACACGTCGCCGAGGTCCAGGGGGAACACCGGCATCTCGCCGTGTCCGTCGGCCATGATGTCGTCCCACCTGTCGCACACCTCCACCGGTGCCGCAGGACGCTGCTCCAACTCTCTCGTGTGCTCGGCGAAGGACGGCACCGTGGCCCGGGCCGGCTCCTCCCCGCCGAGGAACGTGAGCATGTCCCGGACCAGGACCAGCAACGACCAGGCGTCGGCGTGACTGTGGTCCAGGCCGATGACGATGGTGCGCGTCCCGTCCCCGTGGGTCACCACCGCCAGCCGGTGCGACGGGGAGCCGAAGGGCTCACAGCACTCGTCGAAGACCAGCCGCAGCACCTTCCGCGGGTCCTCGGAGCCACCTGCCGACCACCACTGCCCGTCAGGGATCTCGATGTCGTGGACCCGGATATGGTCCGGTGGATGCCGACGCAGGACCGTGCGCAAGGTCCCATGACGCTCGATCACCCGGTGCCAGGCTTCGGCGATACGGTCCTCGTCCCGGGCGGTGTCCTCTGATGGGGCGACCGTCGGAGCAGCAAAAGCGACCGCCATCCACGACCCGGGACGCGTGCCGGCCGCGGCGTGGCGGGCCTGGTCGAAGGACGGTCTGCGTCCGGAATCAGCGTCACCGGTGTCGCCGGTGCCATCTGTGACTTCGGTGACAATGGGTTCATAGACACGGACATCCCCTGCAGAAAGTTCCATGCGGGCTACAGTTGTGAGTCTCATACCCCTGGACGATAGGGCCGTGCAGTTACATGCAGATTTCCTGCACGGATCGCCTGCAATTCCTGGGGACACCCGATCAGGAAGGACCACCCGTGCGGATCCCCACGGCCACCGATCTCGCCGCCGGCTCCGCCGCCGACACCGCCGACACCGCCGACACCGGCACCATAGACGGGCTCGCCTACGACCTGCGTGGTCCGCAGGACGGCACCCCGGTCATCCAGCTGCACGGACTGACCTCCAGCCGGGCCCGCGATGTGGCCATGAAACTGAACCTCACCGCAGGTCAGGACGCTCTACGGGTACTACGCTACGACGCCCGCGGCCACGGCCACTCCGCGGCAGCGCCACTGCCGGCGTCCTACCGGTGGACCTCGCTGGCGAAGGATCTGGAGCAGGTGTCGGGCTACTTCACCGGGGAGCAGAACACCCGTCCGGTGCATGTGGTCGGCCAGTCGATGGGTGCGGCGACGATCCTGACCTCCGCGGCGGCGGACCCGGATCTGGCCATCGAGCGCTACGGGTCAATGGTGCTGGGGATCCCGCCGACAGCCTGGGAACTGCGCGGTGACCGCGCCGGGATCTACGAACGCAATGCACAGTTCGTCGAGTCCCACGGACTCAGTGCCTTTGCCGAGTCCACCCGTGACGAGCCGGTTCCCCCGGCCCGCGGCGCCGACATCCCCTTCACCGTGCCGGACGTCGCCGAGTCCCTGCTGCCGGTGGTCTTCCGCGGTGCGGCGGGCAATGACCTGCCCTCCCGGGAGCGGATCGCCGCGCTCGGGGAACGAGGCATCCCCACCCTGATCCTCGCCTGGCCCGGCGACACCGCCCACCCGCTGGCCGTGGCCGAGGAGCTCAGGGAGCTGCTGCCGGAATCGCAGTTGATCTTCGCCCAGACCCCGGAGGATGTCGGCCGGTGGCCGGACATGATCGGATCCTTCATCCGGAATGCGGCGAGGACGTCCCGCGCAACCACATGATCGGGTCGCCGTCGTCACCACCGCGACCGCCGGCAAGGTGGCCGTCCTGCCTCAGGCAGGAGCGGACGAGGCCACGACGTTGGGCGTTGTAGCTGATCACGTGCGCGATGATGCTTCCGACCACGAAGCTCTCCGGGGGTTCGCAGAGCGCGTCGACGATCCGGTCCGCCCACGCCCCGCGGGCCGAGACATCGTCGACCATGGCCGACCAGCGTGGAGCGACCGCGTCCAGCCTGGTCAGCAAAGCGTCCGGTGTGGGGTGGCTGGTCTGGTTCGACCCGCTCCCGTGTGGGGCTGGTGGGGCCTCGAACTCCGTGCCCTCGATCGACGCCAACCAGGTCTCGTACTGGACCACGGCACGCTCGAGCAACACCGCGACGGATTCCTCCGGCCCCGCCCAGTGCAGCAGCACGTGTCCCGGCAGCCGCCGCCGCATCCACGCCTCAACGTCGAGGTCACGGCAGGCTTCCAGCAGGTTGCGGAGATCGTCCAGGTCGTGGTGGACGAGCAGTCCGGTGACCGGGTCTGTTGGCCCGTCCCCGGCCCCCACCTCACCCTCATCCCCGGTGTCGATCCACAGCGAGTCCGGGGTGTGGAAGTGGATCCCATTCGGTACCGGCAGCCAGTGCCCGGTGCCGCCGGACCAGCCGGACGGACGTCCGACGCATTCGCCTCGACCACCGCCTCGATCTCCTCGACGACCTCGACAACGTCCCCGCTGGCGAAACGGAGGTCGGCGCCGTTGATGGGCTCCTGCTCCCGGTGGCTGAACACCCAGGTGGGTTGGGGGTAGGGCCAGGCAGTGTGCGGCGCCTCGTCACGGATGAACTGGTAGGTGGAACTGCCCATCACCAGCGCGGCGGTCCGTCCTGGAAGGGTGTCCATCCGCAGGTTCGGGTCCTCCGGTTCGGCATGCTGCTGGGCGAACAACCACGCGAGGCTGTGGTCGGGGTCGGCAAGGAAGCCGTCGAGGCTGCTGGCGGTGTAGTAGATGACTCGCATGGTCAGCAGTCTGCCCGCCGGGGTCCGGGGACTACCCGACCGTTCTTGCGCAGTCGGCCGACGATGCCGGAGAACAGGCACCCCGCAACGACGAAACCCCGTCACCCAGGCTGGGTGACGGGGCCGTCTGTACTGTGCGCCCGGAGGGATTCGAACCCCCAACCTTCTGATCCGTAGTCAGATGCTCTATCCGTTGAGCTACGGGCGCTTACCACTGCGGTTCACTGCTGTGCACCGCAACGAGACAGTAGCCTACACGAGTCCACTATGACCGCCAAAAGTGCAGGTCAGGTCAACCGTGCGACCGCCGACAGCGGGAGCACGCGCAGCACCTTGGAGATCACCGCCCAGGGCCAGCCGGGGATGTACGCCTTGCGCTTGCGCGCCTCGATCGCGGCGAGCATGGAGCGCACCCCGGTCTCGGTGTCGACCATCAGCGGGGTGCCCTGCTCATTGCGGGCGGTCATCTCCGAGGCGATGTAGCCGGGCAGCAGGACGGTCACGTCGATCGGGGACTTGCTGCGCAGCAGCTCGGCCTGGATCCCCTCCCCCAGGTTCGCGACGAAGGCCTTGGTCGCACCGTAGGTGGCGACGGCCTTGCGGTTGCCTCGGATCGCAGAGGCTGAGGAGACGAGCACCAGGTGGCCCGCGCCCTTACCACCGTCGGCGGCGCGGAAGATCTCCATCGCCGCCTCCGCCTGCGCCAATGCACCGAGGACATTGGTGGTGGCGGTCTCCCGGTTCGCCTCGGGCTTCCCGGAGCCGATCTTGCGCCCCTTGCCCAGTCCGGCGTTGACCACGACCCGGTGGAGGCCGCCGTTCTCCGCGGCGTCCTCGTCGGCGGCCTGGAAAACTTCGTGCACCGCGTCCGGGTCGGTGACGTCGAGGGCGTAGGTGCGCACGGTGACGTTCGGGTGGGACGCGGTGATCTCGGCGGAGAGCTCGTCGAGCCGCTCCGTCCTGCGGGCGCAGAGGGCGAGGTCGTGGCCGAGGGCGGCGGACTGGCGGGCGAGTTCGGCGCCGAGGCCGGAGCTGGCGCCGGTGATCAGTGTGGTGAAGCGGCTCATGGGGTCCGACACTAACAAGCTTGTGCTCCGCTCACAGCGGATCCGCCGTCGGCAGCAGGGCATTGCCGCAGCACACGACCACACCGCACCCTGGGCACCATGTCAGAGAACACACCCGACCCCACCCGCATACTCGACCAGGAAATCTACCGCGACCTCTACGAACGCCGCATCATCGTCCTCGGCGACGCCCTGGAGCAGGACACCTCCAACCGACTGTGCACCTCCCTGCTGCTACTCGCCTCCCGCGATTCCCGCGCCGACATCGTGCTGCTCATCAACTCCCCCGGCGGCTCCGTTCCCGGCATGCTCGCCATCCGCGACACCATGCGGGCCATCCCCAACGACGTCGCCACGGTGAACATCGGCATGGCCTACAGTGCCGGCCAGTTCCTGCTGTCCTCCGGCACCCCCGGGAAGCGCTTCTCCCTGCCGCACTCGAAGGTGCTGCTCCACCAGGGTTCCGGCGGCATCGGCGGCACCGCCCAGGACATCGAGATCCAGGCGGCGGACATGCGCCACACCCGCGACACGGTGCTGGCCTGCATCGCCGCCGACACCGGACAGGACGTCGACAAGGTCACCCAGGACTCACCGCGTGACCGCTGGTTCACCGCCGATGCGGCACTGGACTACGGGTTCATCGACCAGATCATCGACGACCTGGACATCATCACCGGGCCGGAGGGCCTGACCGCCCGGCGTTCCGGCCTGGGACTGGGGGCGTAGATCATGACGTCCTACACCATCCCCTACGTGACCACCGCAACCCCGACCGGCGAGAAGACCGTCGACATATACAGTCGTCTGCTGGACGAACGGATCATCTACCTGGGCACCCCGGTCGACGACCGTGTCTCCAATGCCGTCATCGCCCAGTTGCTGCACCTGGAGAGCGACAACCCGGAGGCACCGGTGTCGCTCTACGTCAACTCCCCCGGCGGTTCACAGTCGGCGACGATGGCCATCTACGACTGCATGCAGTTCATCCGCCCGCGCATCGAGACCACCTGCGTCGGGCAGGCGGTGGCGTCGTCGGCGATCCTGCTCGCCGGTGGGACGCCCGGTCACCGCTCCATCCTGCGCAACGGGCGCGTGGTACTCACGGCCCCGGCGACCGAGGGAGGACGAGGCACGATCCCCGACCTGATCATCGAGGCCGAGGAGATGGAACGCATCCGGCGCCTGCAGGAAGCCGTGCTGACGTCCCACTGCGGACGCGCCGAGGATCAGGTCAGGACGGACACCGAACGCCAGCTGGTACTCGCCCCGGACGCCGCCGTCGACTACGGCATCGTCGACCGCGTCCTCACGCGGCGAGAAGCACCGGGTTCGTAGGCGTCGGGGCGGGCGCCGGCGCAGGGGCGGAGGCGGGGGCAGAGGCAGGGGCAGGGGCAGGACGCACCGGCGTGACCGTAGCCCCAGCGAGCGTGGACCGCACCAGGTCGAAGGATGATTTCCCGAGCGCCCCGGCGACCGCCTCGAGGATCTCCGAGGAGGGGTCCTTCATGTCGCGTTCCAGCTCAGAGAGGTACTGCGGTGAGATCCCGGCACGCTCGGCGGTGTCCTTGAGGCGGTCCCTGCGCCGTGTGCGTTGGCGGGGGATCTCGTCGCCAAGAGCCTCGCGCCAGAGTCGGGCCGGAGGCTCGGGTGGGACCTGACGAGCGTCCCGCCGCCGGAACAGCACGACCGTCGCCCGGTCGTCAGTTGTGGGGTTCTGGTTGCTCATGTACCCGAGCCTACGTGCCCGAACCGGGGGGATTAGTGCCCCCGAGACAATGATCGCCCACAGGGGATTCGTCAATGCTTTACGATCGTCCTGGAAACCATAGTGTGACCGTCGACACACCAGACGGCGGTGCACCCCCTTGGCCTGAAAGGACTCCCATGCACGGACTCATGATGGACCAGCCGCTGCTGATCAGCTCGATCGCACGCCACGCCGACCGGCTCTACGGTGACCAGGAGATCGTCTCCTTCACCGTCGACAACCCCAGGCACCGCTACACCTACCGCGAGTCATTCTCCCGCGCCCGCCGACTGGCGAATGCCCTGGAGCATCGCGGTTTCGAGCGCAGCGACCGGATCGGCACCCTGGCCTGGAACGACTACCGCCACTTCGAGATCTACTACGGGGTCTCCGGTTCCGGCCTGGTGTGCCACACCATCAATCCGCGCCTGTTCGCCGACCAGCTGCTCTTCATCATCGGCGACGCCGAGGACAAGATGCTGTTCATCGACCCGATGTTCGTGCCGCTGATCGAGGCCCTGGCACCCCGGCTGGAGACCGTTCCTGAGCTGGTCGTCCTCACCGACGACGAGCACCTGCCGGAAACCTCGCTGGACGTGATCAGTTACGAGGCGCTGATCGCCGGGGAGTCCGACGACTACGACTGGCCGCTCTTCGACGAGGACACCGCCAGCTCGCTGTGCTACACCTCCGGCACCACCGGCAACCCCAAGGGCGTGCTCTACAGCCACCGCTCCACCGTCCTGCACAGCTTCGGGGTGGCGTTGCCGGATGTCTTCAACCTCTCCTCCAGCGAGGTCTCGCTGCCGGTCGTGCCGATGTTCCACGTCAACGCCTGGGGTATCCCCTACGCCACCGCCATGACCGGAACGAAGCTGGTCTTCCCCGGCCCGAAGATGGGTGATCCGACGGAGCTGCAGGCACTGATGGAGGAGGAGCAGGTCACCTCCGCGGCCGGTGTGCCGACCGTGTGGCAGGGACTGCTGGCCTACCTGGAGGCCAGCGGCAAGCGCATCGACTCGGTGAAGCGCTTCATCGGCGGCGGATCGGCGGTGCCCTATGCTCTGATGCAGCAGTACGAGGAGAAGTACGGAGTTGACCTGGTCCACGCCTGGGGCATGAGCGAGACCAGTCCGCTGGGCACCATGTTCCACCCGACCCCGGCGCTCCGGGCGCAGGACGATCCTGCGGTCCACGAGGAGGCCCGCGCCTCCCAGGGCGTCCCACCCTTCGGTGTGGAGCTGCGCATCGTCGACGAGGACGGCACCGAGCTGCCGCAGGACGGCGAGGCGGTCGGCCCGCTGCAGATCCGCGGGCCGTGGGTGGCCTCGGCGTACTACAGCGCCGACGGCCAGGGCACGGTCGGCGCCGACTCCTTCACCGACGACGGCTGGTTCGACACCGGGGACGTCGCGTCGATCTCCCCGCTGGGGTACATGCACATCGCCGACCGCACCAAGGACCTCATCAAGTCCGGTGGCGAGTGGATCAGCTCCATCGACCTGGAGAACCACGCCCTGGACCACCCGGCAGTGAAGCAGGCCGCGGTGATCGCGATGCCCGACGAGAAGTGGCAGGAGCGTCCGCTGCTGGTCGTGGTGCCGGAGGACGAGGCCAAGGGTGACGCCCTGCCCGCCGCGTCCGAACTGCTGGGGTTCTTCGACGGCCGGGTGGCGAGCTGGTGGATCCCGGATGCGGTGAGCTTCGTCGACGAGATCCCGCTGACCGCCACCGGCAAGATCAGCAAGCTGACACTGCGCAAGCAGTTGGACGCCGGGGACCTCACGGTCCAGTCGCCGGCGAAGGCGTAGCTGACGCTTTCCCGCCCGGCGCAGGCCTGATGTCGGCATCACGCAGCCTGAGGCTGGTCAGGAACCCCAGCCCCAACGACCTCACGGTGCGTGATGCTGACCCACGGACGTTTGGCCCCCTGGCAGCGTCCTGTCGAAGGCCACCAGGGCCCCGAAGATGAGCAAGCAGCCCAGCCAGTAGGGGGTGGCATGCCCCGCTACGCTGTACAGCAGACCGACCAGCAGTGGCGCGATGACACCGACCCCGGTCTGCACACCTTCTACGACACCAGCTAGCCACCCCTGTTCCCCTTCCCCGACCTTCGAGGACAGGACGCCGGCCAGCGTGGCGGTCACCATTCCCTCTCCACCGCCGATGAGCAGTGTGCCGACCACGATGAGCCACGGCTCGTGGACCAGCCCTGCCACTGTAGCGACGGCGGAGAAACCCGCCAGCTGAGCGCTTGCGCCGACAAGGATGACCCGTCGTTCTCCGAAACGAGGCAGCAACAGACCCAGTAGTCCGCCCTGCACCACGATGTCCAGCACGCCGACACCGGAAGTAAGCAGGCCGACGCGCACCGCATCCCAGCTGACGGCATCCATGGCAACCACACTGTAGTTGTTGATGAAAAAGCCGAAGGGCACGGCCACAAGCATCAATCCGATGAGCGGCCCTCTCAGACCCGGACGGGAGAACGCCGTCCTGAATGCCGTGACCGGGTTCGTTCGACTGAACGTGAGGTGACGCGTACGGCGTCCTACTGGGAGACTCTCCGGTAGCAGGACCAGGGTGAGCAGGCCGACGGTTGTCGCGGCTCCCGCCGTCACCACCACTGGCAGCAAGGTGGAGTGCACCGCGAGCAGTCCGCCGAGCGCCGGGCCGACCATGAACCCCGCCCCGCTGACTGCTCCCAGTATCCCGTAGCGCCGGGCCCGCTGCGTCGCAGGAGTGATATCGGCCAGGTAGGCGTATATGGCAGGCATGTCACCGGCGGTGATGCCCTGAATGACCCTGCCGAGCACCAGCGCCCACAGGCCGCCGCCGAAACCGAAGACGAGGAATCCCACTGCGGCACCGAACGCTCCGAGGACCAGAACCGGACGGCGTCCGTACCGGTCGGACAGTCCGCCGAGGACCGGACTGGCAAGGAAGGCACACAGAGCGTTGACCGCTTCGAGCAGACCGACCCACACCGCCAGGTTCGCGCCGTACGGCAGATGGTCCCGGACGATGAACGGAAGGATCGGGATGACCACGGTCATCCCGACCATGTTGAGCGTGGCAACGGCGATTAAGAGCCACCACGACCAACGCGAGGAGGGTTCAGACATGCCGATAACTGTACCGAGTTCACTTTTGCAGTCAATTCACCTTTGGTTGCGGTCCAGTAGCCTGGGGTTCCCGGTACCCTGTAGCTATGGCCAACCCCACCTCCCCCGGACGCCGCGAGCGCAAGAAAGCCGCCACCAGGAAGGCGATCGGTGACGCTGCTATCGAACTCTTCCTCGCCAAAGGCTTCGACGCTGTCAGCGTCCGGGAGATCGCGGACGCCGCCGACGTCTCCCCCACCACCGTCTTCGCCCATTTCCCCTGTAAGGAAGCGATCGCCCTCGATGAGGACGAAACCCGGCGCGACGAACTGGTCGCCGTCGTCACCGGACGGGCAGCCGACTACACCATCATCGACGCATTGCATACCTATCTCCGGGACAACGGCCGCGAGGAACGCATGGACGCTGACTTCCTGGCCCTGCTCAACTCTTCACCGTCGCTGAACGACTACGCCCAGCAGATGTGGCTGCGCCACGGGGACGCACTTGCCGAGGCCATTGCCGAGGAACTCGGCACCGACCGTCCAGATGACACGATCCTCGCATTCTGCCGCTTCGTCCTGCAGACACAGATTCTCGCTGCTGAAGTTCCCGAGACCACCACTGACATGTCCCCTGACATGGTCGATGCGGCTTTCGGGCTACTCCGCCCCGGATGGGAACACTATCTGGCGAAGTTCAGCTGACCCGAGATCCTGCTAGGCCCGCTCCCTGGCACGGGGTGCCGCATCCCGGTCGAGGTGTTGAAAGACTACAGAACTGCGGATTCAGTACCGCAAAACTGCGGACTCGTGACCGCAAACCTACGAACTCAATCGCGCGAACCTGCGGACACAGCTATGCTGTAAACATGCCGTCACTGCTCGCACGCAATGTCTCGCCGGTTGTCGATGAGATGCTCGCCTTCTTCCCCTGCATCATCATCGAAGGTGCCAGACAGGTCGGCAAAAGCACTTTCGCACAACAGATCGCCGACCCGGACGCGGTCTACGCCACCCTGGACAACGAGGCTGTTCGCAGCGCCGCCGACATGGACCCGGACGGCTTCGCCACCCAGGCGGGGAAAAGACAGCTCATCATCGACGAGATCCAGCGTCTGCCCCAGTTGACGCTGGCGGTGAAGGCAGCCATCGACGCCGACCGTCGTCCCGGGAGGTTCATTCTCACCGGTTCCTCCAGCCTGCTCCGCGTCCGCGGCACCGCAGACAGTCTCGCCGGCCGGGTGGGACGCCTGACCATGTACGGCCTCAGCCAGGGTGAGATCCGATCCACGACCGACGACCTCGTCCCCAGGATCGTTGCTGACCACGCGGACATTCCTTCCTTCACCACGAGGGTGGCCCGGGAGGACTATGCCCGCCTTCTTGCCTTCGGCGGATACCCCGAGCTCAGGGACACCACCGACCGTCAGCGCAACCTATGGATCGACGGCTATCTCCTGGGGATCACCGGACGCGACATGCCAGAACTGAACCGACAGTTGGAGCCTGCCCGCGTGGAGTCGGTACTCCGCGTCCTCGGCGGGCAACCTGCCGCAGAACTGGTCAAGGCCAGGTTGGCGCGGGATACGTCGGTACCTGCGTCCACCATTACCGGGTACCTCGACCTGCTCCACGATGTTGGACTCATCACAAGCATTCCGCCGTGGACTCCGAATCTGTCCAAGCGGGAGATCGGACGGCCGAAGACCTTCGTCACCGATCCCGCACTCGGGATGCGACTCTCTCTGACGACACCGGACCAACTCAGCGACATCCGCTACAGCGAAGCGTACGGAAGCTTCCTGGAGGCGTTCGTCGTCGGGGAACTGCTGAAGCAGCGCGAATGGTCACAGACCGACTACCGGGTCTTCCATTACCGCGACCGCACCGAGGGCGAGGTGGATGTCATCATCGAGCTGAGTGACGGTCGGGTGATCGGCATCGAGGTGAAGGCGTCCCGGTCATTCTCTGCCCGGCAGTTCACCACGTTGTCCCGTCTGCGGGACCGTCTGGGCGAGAAGTTCATCGCAGGCATCGTGATCAACACGAGTCCTCAAGGATACCGATACGCCGACCGCCTCTACGGCGCGCCGATCTCCGCACTGTGGGAG
Organism: Candidatus Corynebacterium faecigallinarum; assembly: GCA_019120175.1. Taxonomy (GTDB): domain Bacteria; phylum Actinomycetota; class Actinomycetes; order Mycobacteriales; family Mycobacteriaceae; genus Corynebacterium; species Corynebacterium faecigallinarum. Next base: position 55,063 of record DWVP01000001.1, on the reverse strand, counting down.
CTCAACTGAACCTTCTTCCTGTCACCGGCGGCCCTTCCGGAGCAACCGGAACGCGTCCGGCACGGAGCTGACATACGAAACCGCCCCGCCGGGGACTGATGTCCACCGGCGGGGCGGTCAAGAAAAGCGTGCGCCCGAAGGGATTCGAACCCCTAACCTTCTGATCCGTAGTCAGATGCTCTATCCGTTGAGCTACGGGCGCCCGCTGTTTCCAGCGACTTCAGACTCCCCGGCACACCACCAGACGGGATATGTCACGCGAACCCGGGGTACACCACACACCCCATATAACGGGTCCACGTCCAGAATGCCCGGCTACTCACCACAAGAACCGGACGGCTTGTGACATATCCTCACGAAAAGCCTGAGGAATCTGAAGTGGCGGAGGCGAGAGGATTTGAACCTCCGGTCCGCCGTTAAGCAGACAACTCATTAGCAGTGAGTCCCATTCGGCCGCTCTGGCACGCCTCCACACCGTCGATCACGACGGCTAGACGCAGCCTACAGCAGCCCCCGCGACAGCACAAAACCGCATGAGGACTAGGCTGTGAGACATGATCCGCGCCGACCTGTCCTCGATTCCCCCGTACGTCCCCGGCGGCCCGAACGGCCTCACCGTCAAACTGTCGAGCAACGAGTCGTCCCAGGGTCCGCTGCCCGGTGTCACCCGTGCCGCGGCACATGCCCTGGCGTCCAGCAACCGGTACCCGGACATGGTGGCCTGGGAGCTCCGCACCAGCATCGCGGACTGGTTGGGTGGGCCGTCCTCCCTGCTGCTGAATCCCGAGAACATCGCCGTCGGGGCAGGGTCCTCCGCCCTGATCCAGCAGGCCATCCAGGCGACCTGCCAGGGTGGGGGCGCCGGCGACGCGGGCGATGAGGTCGTCTACCCGTGGCGCAGCTTCGAGGCGTACCCGATCCTCGCCAAGGTCGCCGGTGCGACCCCGGTGGAGGTCCCGCTGACCGAGGACCACCGCAATGACCTGCCGGCCCTGGCCGCCGCCGTCACCGAGCGCACCCGCCTGGTGATCGTGTGCAACCCGAACAACCCGACCGGCACCACGGTCACCCGCGAGGAACTCATCACCTTCCTCGACACCGTCCCGTCCGATGTCCAGGTCCTGCTCGACGAGGCCTACTACGAGTACGTCCGCGACTCCTCCTCCCCCGACGGTCTCGGCCTGCTCGCCGACTACCCGAACCTGGCGGTGGCCCGCACCTTCTCGAAGGCCTACGGGCTGGCCGGGCTGCGCGTCGGCTACCTGGTGGGACGCCCCGACTTCATCGAGGCAGTCAACAAGGTCTGCATCCCCTTCAGCGTCAACGCCGTGGCACAGGCCGCGGCGGTGGCCAGCATCGAGTTGAAGGACGAACTGCTGACCCGCACCGACATCACCGCCACCCAGCGCGCCCGGGTGCTGGAGGCGCTTCCGGAGCAGTACCGGATCGAGTCACAGGCCAACTACGTGTGGCTGGACCTGGGCGATCGTGCCCGCGCCTTCTCCGACGCCATCGCTGACTACGGCGTCGCCGTGCGCTGTTTCGACGGCGAGGGCGTGCGTATCTCGGTGACCGACGAGGCGGAGACGGATGTCCTGCTCCAGGCCCTCGACGGGCTGCGGGGGTCGGCACTGTAGCGCCGTAGCTGAGTGCCCGCACCGTAACACAGGCTGTTCTTCGCCGTCACCACCCGGAAACACCCAGGGTGCAGGGTAGATGTCATGAACACGCCAACCGCTTCCGAATTCACCCCGTTGTTCGCGACGAGGCCCGCGTGCTCCCCTGCGATCCGGGACCTCCACAGCTTCAACTCCGCACCGGCCGAACAACTGACCACCCTGCTGACGTTCATGACGGCGATCCGGGAAATGGCCCGCACCGTGGTGGTCGGCCGCCCCTACCTGACACCCCGCGACCTCTTTTCGGCGGCGTCCCGCACACTGCACACGCTGCCCCCTCCCCTGATCCAGGACATCGTGAACTCGCACCAGCCGATCGACCGGGTGCCGCTGATCGAGAGCGCGATGTCGTCCGGTGAACTGTCCGCTCACCAGGTCGCCGACCTGCGCGAGGCCGCGCTGGGCTGCGCCACCGTCCAAGGCCACCTCTTCATCGCCGACCCGCGACTCTGGGGTTCCGCCGAGGCGGTCGCGATGATCTCCACCAGGGACGGCGCACGTCCCGACATGTCCGTGATCGTCGAGCGCCTTCTCGCCGACGTCGACGAGCGGATGCTGCTGACCGCGGACGCGGCATGGCAGCTCACGGTCAGCCACCTGGAGGAGTCGAACCGTCTGAAGCTGGTCACCCTCGTGCCTGAGCAGGACTAGCGCCAGTCCTGGCGCCGACTCAGCGCCAGGACTGCTCGAGGGGTCCGTTGATCTCCTCGACGGCCGGGTCGGTGAGCACGCAGGTCACCGTGCGGTCGCCCTGGGCCCAGCTGTCCTTGGACGGCATCATCGTGATGACGTCGAGCGAGGACTCCCCGAACCCGAGGCCGACGTAGGCGGTGAAGTTCTCGCCGCCGCAGATCTCCCCGGCCTCCTGCCCCATCGGTCGGTTGCCGGGGAAGAGGGTCTTGCCGGTGATGTCGGCCTGGGCGTAGACCACGCCGGCGTACGGCTCCCCGCAGTCGACCAGGTCGATCTCCCCGTCCCCGCTGAGCTGGTCCAGGTCGGCGACGCAGTCGCCCACGCTGAGCCCGCGGGCCCCGGGGGACGTCGGGTCGGTGTCGGCCGGCTCGCCGGACTCCTCGTCCTCGGCACCGGGTTCCGGCTCGGCCTCCATGTCGGGGGCCGGGGTCCCGTCGTCGGGCAGCGGCTTGTCGCTGGGCATGTCCTGATCTGCCGGGGAGCTCACGTCATCGGTGTCGTTGCTGACGTCGCCGATGGTGCAGCCGCCCAGCAGCAGGGCCGTTGCGCAGGCGACCGACACAGCGGGCAGGACGGTCAGGGCAGGACGGGCCCGGTGCATGCGAGAACTCTCCTTCGTCGGGTGGGTGGGGGTTCACCCACCAGGTGTTGACGGTGAAAGCGTACCGCTAGGGCCGCCACCACTGACGGACCGGCACCCCGGTGTACCCACCGGCGTCGGGTTTCACCGCGAGCACCTGATGCAACTGGATGACGTTGTGCTCGAAGCCCCACTCCGATCCGGCCATGTAGAGGCCGAAGAGTCGGGCGGTCTGCTCACCGACCAGGTCGACCGCATCGTCCCACCTCATCGCCAGGAGCTCGCACCAGTCGTGCAGGGTGCGCTGGTAGTGCGGGCGCAGGTTCTCGGCGTGGACCACGTCGAAACCGGTGTCCTGCATGATCGTGATGATGCGCCCGGATCCGGTGAGTTCACCGTCGGGGAAGATGTAGCGGTCGATGAACTGGCCGGTGCGGGTGGCACGGTTGTGCGGCCGGGTGATGCAGTGGTTCAGCATGCGGCCGCCGGGCGCCAGCTTCCCGAACAGCAAGGTGAAGTAGTCCTGGTAGTTCGGCACGCCGATGTGTTCCAGGATGCCGATCGCGCTGACCGCGTCGAAGTCCGACTCCGGCACGTCCCGGTAGTCCATGCAGCGGATCTCGGCGAAGTCCTCCAGCCCCTCGGCCTCGATCGCGGCCTTGCCCCATTCGTACTGCTCCTGTGACAGGGTCACGCCGATGGCCTTCACCCCGTGACGGGCGGCGTAGCGGACCATGCCGCCCCAGCCGCAGCCGACGTCCAGCAGCCGGTCGCCGGCGGCGAGCCGGAGCTTGTCGAAGATCAGCCGGTGCTTGTTGTCCTGCGCCTCGGTCAGGGGGTCGTGGGCATCGGCGCCCACGGGCCAGGAGCCGTAGCGCCATGCTGAATCGTCGCCGGTGCGCTCGTCGTCGGGGTAGTAGGCACAGGTGTAGGCCATGGAGTCGCCGAGGAAGAGCTCGTAGAAGTCATTGCCCACGTCGTAGTGCTTGCTCACGACCTCCTTGTCCCGCTCCTTGGAGTGGCGCGACAGTCCCTCCATCAGCGCCCTCTTCCACCCCGGGACGGTCTCCTGCTCCGGCACCGGCTGGACGCGGAACGCCCCGAGCGCCTTCAGGGAGCGCAGGATGGTGACCATGTCACCTGCCGACGGACGCTGGATCCGGTCGTAGAGGTGCTGCAGGTGGTCGAAGATCAGGTAGGGGTGCCCGGGGTGGTCGCCGGTGACCCGCAGTGACCCGGTGATGTAGGCCCGGGCGAGGCCCAGGTCGCCGGGGGCGGTGATGATGTGCGACAAGGCATCCGGCGAGGCGATGTCCAGGGTCAGTTCGGCGTCCGGCTGTCCTCCGGTCGACCCGTCGAAGGCTGTGATGCGGAACGGTGCGGGTGCGGCCACGACCTTGTCGACGATCTCGCCCACCGTCAACGGGGTGAAGTTCATGATTCTCCTGCTCTTCATTCACTACTCGTATGCTACTTATATGCTACTTATGCGTCAGGTGGCGGCCACTGTCGACTACTGCCCGGTGACGGTCTTCTCGTACAACCCGGGGAAGCGCCCCTCCGGGTCGTAGATCTGCTTCAGCTGCTCCGGCGCGTCCCCGCCGTAGAGCGCGGCGAACTGCTCGCGGGTGTAGAACGCCTCGGAGTACAACGACTTGTGCCCGCCGAGGTCGGAGACGACCCGCTCGATCTCGCGGTTGAATGCACCGGCCGGTGCGTCCGAGCCCATGAGGTCGACCGGGACCGAACTCCAGAACCCGACGTTGACCCAGGTCGTGTCCGGGGTCAACGGGTACAGCGGCCAGGCTTCGTCGTCGGCGAGCCGGATCGGGCAGAGCCACACCGGCTCGATCTCGCAGTGGGTGAAGAACCAGGTGAGGAACTCGGGCAGGTGCTCCGGGGTGACCTCGATGTCCTGGACGACCCGCTCGCGGGCGGGGAGCCCCTTGCGTGCTTCCAGCCGGTCACCGATGCCGTACTTGCGGTCCCAGCCGATGATCTTCCAGTAGAAGCTGGAGCGCAGCAGGTCACGCGGCCACAGGGTGCGCACGGTGGGGTTCTGGGCACCGAAGGCGCGGTTGCACCAGAACCAGTCGATGTCCCAGCGCCACAGGTAGTCGCGGGTTGTCAGCCGGTCATGCAGGACGCCGTCCGGGTGCTGCAGCGAGCGGTAGTAGATCTTCTCGCGGGTGTAGTCGGAGACGGGCCCCGGTTCACTGCTCTTCCGACCGAGCACCAGGTAGGCCTCGTCGAGGCTGAAGACCACCCCGTCGAGGTAGTCGACCTGCTCACCCTCGTAGGTCTTCTCCTCGACGATGGTGGCCAGCGCGTCGGTGAGTGTGCCGACGTCGTGGAACCGGACGTGGCGCAGTGCCACATAGGGCTCGACCGGTTCGCACCGGATCCGCAGCCGCACGGCGTAGCCGAGGGATCCGTAGGAGTTCGGGAACCCGCGGTAGAGGTCGGCGTTCTGCGTCGGCGAGCAGGTGACGACCTCACCGGTGCCGGTGAGTACGTCCATCTCCAGCACCGCCTCGTGGGGCAGCCCGTTGCGGAAGCAGCTGGACTCCACACCCATGCCGGTGACCGCGCCGCCGAGGGTGATGGTCTTGAGCTGCGGGACGACGGTGGGCGCCAGGCCGAAGGGCAGCAGGACGTCCACCAGGTCCTCGTAGGTGCACATGCCCTGGACATCGGCGGTGCGCTCCACCGGGTCGACGGCGATGACGCCGTGCAGGCCCGAGACGTCCAACCCGACGGCATCGCCGGTGCGTCCACGGAAGAGGTTGGACGTCTTCTTCGCCAACCGGACGCGCTGCCCGGCGGGAACGGCGGCGAAGCTGTCGGTCAACCGATCCACAGCCTGCCCGTGGGCGAACCATCCGACAGGCGCGAGATCACGCTGGTCAACCCCGTTCCCCAGCGGAAGAGCGTCGGTGATCCGGCCGGCGAGGGCAACTGCATTCTCCTTCAAGCTCATGTTCAACCACACTAACCTCACACCCGCCGACCTGCAGATTATGCGCATACTGTATTATTTTATGCGCACCTGGTTTCACCGGGTGCACAAATGACTTCACTGAATCATCCAACGGAGATTCCGTCGGGTGGAAAGGATGACGTGCAGGACCAGCAGAGAATCGTGATCATCGGAGCCGGCCCCAGCGGCATGGCGGCACTGAGGGCCTTCGCGGCAGCCGAACGAGAGGGTGCCCCCGTACCCGATATCGTCTGCTACGAGAAGCAGGACGACTGGGGCGGACAGTGGAACTACTCCTGGCGCACCGGCACCGACCACTACGGCGAGCCCGTCCCCTCCTCGATGTATCGCAACCTCTGGTCCAACGGCCCGAAGGAGGCCCTCGAGTTCGCCGAGTACACCTTCGACGAGCACTTCGGCCGGCCCATCTCGTCCTACCCACCGCGTGAGGTGCTGTGGGACTACATCGACGGCCGCGCCAGCCAGTCGGGCGTGAAGGAGAAGGTGAAGTTCGCCCACGCCGTGCGCTGGGTCCAGTACAACGAACAGGACGACAACTTCACCGTCACCGTCGAGGACCTGCGGGCGAGGAAGACCCACACCGAGGTCGTCGACCACGTGATCGTGTCCACCGGCCACTTCAGCTTCCCGAACGTGCCGGACTTCGACGGCATCGGCCAGTTCCCCGGCGAGGTCATCCACGCCCACGAGTTCCGCGGCGCCGAGCGACTGGCGGGCAAGAACGTCCTGCTCATCGGCGGGTCCTACTCCGCCGAGGACATCGGCGTGCAGGCCCACAAGATGGGTGCCGCGCACGTGACCATGAGCTACCGTTCCCAGCCGCAGGGCTTCGCCTGGCCCGAGGGGATGGAGGAACTGCCGGTCATCGACCACTTCGAGGGCAACCGGGTGACCTTCTCCAACGGTGTCGTCCGCGAGTACGACGCGGTCATCCTGTGCACCGGCTACCTGCACCACTACCCGTTCCTGCCGGACGAGCTGAGCATCGATTCGCCGAACAACCTCTACCCCGCCGGCCTGTACCGCGGCGTGGTCTGGCAGAACAACCCGAAGGTCTACTACCTGGGTTCCCAGGACCAGTGGTTCACCTTCAACATGTTCGACGCCCAGGCCTGGTACGTCCGTGACCTGGTCCTGGGCCGCGCCGAGTTGCCGGACGCTGTGGCACGTGCCGAGTCCATCGACGCCTGGACCGCCCGCCACGACGCCATCACCGACGACCCGGAGGCGGTGCAGTTCCAGGCCGACTACATCCGCGACCTCATCGAGGCCACGGATTACCCGATGTTCGACCTGGACGAGGTCGTACGGATCTTCCTGGCGTGGAAGAAGGACAAGAAGACCAACATCCTCACCTACCGCGACCAGGTGTACCCCTCGGTGATGACCGGCACGATGTCGACCGTGCACCACACCCCGTGGCTGGAGGAGCTCGACGACTCCCGCGAGCGCTACCTGGCGGAGCCTGCGCCGGTCACAAACTGAGGGTGACCTCACCACTCTGATACCGTCGGTGAGGTGACAACTCAGGAACCCCCTCTCTCCACACCTGACTATTCAGTCACCTACGTCCGGGCACTGGGCCGGCTCTTCACCCGGTGGGCCCGGTTCAAGGGACGGGCCTCCCGCCGGGAGTTCTGGTTCCCTGCGCTGACGATCGCACTCGGCGCCGTCCTGCTGACCGTCGTGCGGGAATGGATGGCACGTCACCCTGACATCGCAGGAGAGTGGGCGGAGACCCTCGACAAGACGATGGGGATAGCTGGGCTGGCCCGTTCATCCCGGCACTGTCCTTGGCCTGGCGCCGCCTGCATGACTCCGGGATGTCCGGCGGGTGGGCACTTCTCGGATTCATTCCGTGGGCACGAATCATCCTGTTCTTCATGCTTCTCCGTGGCAGCCAGGAGCAGCCGATCAGACCGGACCGTGAGGACCCCGAACTCCTCGATCCCTCCCGTGGCAGCGGCGCCCTGACAGTGCAGCACTACCTGGTGCTGGCCCAGGTGATCCTGCTGATCTTCACGGCGATCAACTTCATCGCCGGGATGAACAACAACTACCTCCTGCAGACTGACGGCGGACCTCAGCAGAACCACGTCGAGGGTGCCTGGAACTACATGTCCTGGGCCGCCATCTTCGGGGCATTCTTCGTGGTCTTCTTCATCGCCATGGTGATCCGGCTCGGATCGTCCGACTCTCGAGAGTACGCTGACCAGCGTGCATGACCTCCCTTTCGCCGCCGGACGCGACAACCTGCTGACCGCCCTGCGCTCCCGCGGGGTGGCGGTGGTGCAGGCCCCGCCCGGCACCGGTAAGACGACGCTGGCCCCGCAGTATGTGCTCGAACATGTGCGTTCCAGCAGTTCCACCGGCCGAGTCATTGTGACCCAACCCCGCCGCGTGGCCGCCCGGTCGTCCGCCGCCCGCATCGCCGAGTTGCGCGGCGACCGCGTGGGGGACGAGGTGGGCTACACCGTCCGCGGCGACCGCGCGGTGTCGGCGTCCACCGCCATCGAGATGGTCACCCCGGGTGTGCTGCTGCGTCGTCTGCTGGCCGACCCGGACCTCGACGGAGTCGCCGCGGTGGTCATCGACGAGGTCCACGAACGTCACCTGGAGTCCGACCTGGTTTTCGCCATGGTCACCCAGCTGCGCGAGTTACGGGACGACCTGGTCGTCGTCGCCATGTCCGCGACGCTGGACGCCGCCCGCTTCGCCGAGCTGCTCGGTGGTGAGGGCAAGTCTCCCGCCCCGGTGGTGGACGTCCCCTCCCCCATCCACCCGTTGGAGATCCACTACGCTACCTCCGCCGACTCCATGGTCAACCGGGACCGACGCCACCGCAGTGCCGTGGAGGACGCCGTGCTGGCCACGGTTCGCCGCGCGCTGACCGACACCACCGGGGACGTGCTGGTCTTCGTGCCGACGATCCGCGGGACGGAGACGGTGGCGACGGCGCTGGCGGGCGCGAACGACATCGAGGCCTTCGCCCTGCACGGCCGTCTCTCCCCCGGCGAGCAGGCCCGCATCGTGGGCGGGAGCACCGATTCCGACGCCCGCCGGGTGATCGTGGCGACCGATGTCGCCGAATCCTCCCTCACCGTGCCCGGGGTGCGCGTGGTGGTGGACGCCTGCCTAGCGCGGGTCTCCCGGCGCAACACCACCCGCGGCATGTCGGTGCTGGTCACCGAGACCGCATCACAGTCCTCGATGACCCAGCGTGCCGGCCGCGCCGGACGTGAGGGCCCGGGCACGGTGTACCGCTGCATCACCGCCGAGCAGTACGCCAAGGCCCCGGCGTCCGCCCCGCCTGCGGTGCTCACCACCGACCTGACCTCGGCGATGTTGGATGTGGCCTGCTGGGGCTCGCCACGAGGGTCCGACCTGCCACTGCCGGACGCCTTCCCCACGCTCGCCGCCGATGTCGCCGAGTCCACCCTGCAGGCCATCGGGGCGGTGGATGAGTCCGGTGCGGTGACCTCCTACGGCCGCACGCTGGCCCGGATTCCCGCCGACCCGCGGCTGGCCCGCGGTGGGTTGCTCGCCGCCGAGCGGGTGGACGCCACGACGGTGGCGAAAGTGCTCGCCGTACTGGACGACGGGTCGGGACGTCTGGACGCCCTACCGGACGCCCGCGACCCGGTGGTCTCCCGGTTCCGGACGCTGCTGCAGGGAGCTACCAGGAAGGGTTCTGCGAAACCACCCCTGCGCGGCACCGACGCAGTGGCGTACACCCTGGCCTGCGCCTTCCCCGGGTTGATCGCCCGACGGGTGGAAGGTGACCGTTTCCTCACCGCCTCCGGCACCGGGGCGGTGCTGCAGCGTGGCAGCGACCGGGCCCGCAGCATTCCCGTCAACGCACAGTGGATCGCGGTGGCGGACATCGCCGGGGCGTCCGCCACCTCCACCGGTGGCACCGGTGCGGTGATCCGCGATGCGGTCACACTCGGCCAGGAACTGGCGTTCGACGCCGCGTCACCGCTGGTCACCGACACGGTGACCTGTACCTGGACGCCCGGTGGAGCGTCCGGGAAGTTCGCTGCCCGGCGGGTGCGTTCCCTGGGGGCGATCGAGTTGTCCGCCACCCCGGTGTCGGTGAAAGACATCACCGTGGCCGACCGGGAAGCGGCGGTGCGAACAGGCCTGGCACAGCACGGCCTGGCCTCCTTGAGCTGGTCGGCCACAGCATCCGACCTGCGGCGACGTATCCAGTATCTGCACAATAACGGCGTCACCGGCTACCCCACGGTCGCCGATGCCGAGCATGCCGCTCAGCTACTCGACTTCGTGGTACCTGACCTGGTGGCCGGCAAACGACCGGACCTCACCGGCCTGCTCCGCGGCCTGGTGCCGTGGGACCGACGGTTGGACGCCGACGCTCCCGAAACCCTGGACCTGCCCGGCGGCCGGACGGTGCGTCTCCGCTACCCGGAGGTGACTGACGCGCCGGACGCCCCGGCGGTCATCGCGACGAGACTGCAGGACTGCTTCGGGATGTACGGCTCCCCGGAGATCGCCGGGAGACGGATCCAGTTCCAGCTGCTGTCACCGGCGCAGCGTCCGCTGGCGGTCACCGATGACCTGGGTGGCTTCTGGGACGGCGCCTACCGGCAGGTGCGTTCGGAGATGCGTGGTCGCTACCCGAAACATCCCTGGCCGGAGAACCCGGGAGCCCACCTCAGCGAATAGTCGTGGTCTGCCGGCATCTCCTGACCAAAGTCTCGTGTCCAATAACCCGTAACACGGCAGTAATCCCGTCATGCGATACTGCGGCTGCCAGAGGTGGACACACGGCCGCTATACGGCCCCGGCGCGGACGACGACCGCGATCACCGTGGCGTCCGGACCCAGGCGACCAGCCCACCGTGAGTCACAGGAGATCCCACACGTGACCACTGCAGAAGAGTCGACAACGCACAAGACGACAACACGGCTGACAGTCAACGGGGTGACGCTCGAGACCGACGCCGGATACGCTCCGGAGACCATGGAGTTCCGGCTCAACGACAAGGTCCCGTACGACCACGGCCGTCAGTGCTGCGGGGGAACGGTGACGGTCCTGCTCGAACCGCAACCGGTCCCGCCGGCGGTGGTGGTATTCGGTTGCGGCCATGTCGGCATCGAACTTGCCCGGATCTTGTCGCGACAGGACGCTGACCTGTGGTTCTACGATTCCCGACCCGCACAGGTCGAGGCACTGACCGGACAGGTCGCCGACTGTCCGGCGACGGTGCGGGTGAAGCACACCATGCTCCCCGAGGCTGAGGTGGAGGACATCCCGGCGGGGGCGCATGTCCTGGTGATGACCCACGACCACGGCGAGGACCTGCACCTGTGTGAGGCGTTGCTGGCACGCCAGCGGGATCCGGGAGCGCAGGGGCCGCTCGGCTCGGTAGGGCTCATAGGGTCGTCCGCGAAATGGTCACGGTTCCGGAGGAAACTCGGGGACGCAGGATTCACCAATACCGAGGTCTCCAGCATCCAGTGTCCGGTGGGGATCGACGGTCTGGGCGGGAGTCACCCGGCGACTATTGCGGTGAGTATCGCCGCTGACCTGCTCAGTCGCGGCTGAGGACGCTCTCCACCCACTCCTGCAACACACGCGCATGGGTGTGCTCGGTGTCCTTGCCGGCGAAGAGCAACAGGACGTCCCGGTCTGCGAGAGTGTCGGCAAGCTCGGCGAGGATGTCGTCGAGCTCCCCGGCTTTGTGGCGTTCGTCGAGTTCGGCGCGGTAGGCGTCGCCGAACTGATCCCAGTCCAGCGCACCGTGGTGGAAATCAGTGCGGAGCTGGGGGGACGGGGTGAGCTCCTTGGGCCAGCCGGTCAGCGGCAGATCCTCCTTCTTCACACCGCGAGGCCAGAGGCGGTCGACGAGGTAGTGGCCGGCGCTGCCGACACTGTCGGTACTGCTTGCGCTGTCGGTACATCCTGCATGGACGTCGTAGACGCGGGCGATCTTCAGTGTTCCCATGGCCTCGAGCTTACGCCAAGAACGCCCGGATCGTCAGCGAGAGTCAGATCAAATCGAACATATGATTGACTCCGCAGTGGCAAGAGAGTAAAGTTCTTCGTAGAAACTACTTCGGGGAGGACGAGAGCATGACAACCGCGGCGCAACCGGGCCCAGTCGACACCAGCAACGTGACGTCCATCCAGTTCGTGCTGAACAACGGCGAACTCACCATCGTCGGCCACCTGGCGAGCCTGCCGCCCCGTGAGCGCATTTCCTCAGCACTGGCACTGCGGGCACGCTCACGGTCGGATGCCATCCGTTTCGCACACGCAGCCGAACTGGCTACCCGCATGCCTGGGCTGTACGGACGCGCGGTGACGACTGGCACGGTGACGGTGGAGCACTTCGACACGATCTGGGGCCGGATCAACCGGCAGCTGGCCACGGTCCCCTCCGGCGCGGTGGATGAACTCCTTCCGGTGCTGGACACTGCAGTCACCCAGCACGTCACCGAATGGCTGGTCACATCCCCCAACCCGGTGTCACTGGCAGACCTGCGCGACCGGGTGGACGAGGCTCTGCTCGACATCGCTCCTGACCTGGTCGACCGGACGGCCGAGGCCGAGGCGAACACCACCACGCTGCACCGCCGGGGAAACACCTTCATCCTCACCGCCGGCTCCCAGACCACCAGTGCCGCCATCGCCGACGCACTCGAATCGAAAGCGCGGGACCGGCTGGCGGGCCTGCGTCGCGAACGCACGATGCTGGACGCAGACGAGGCCGCCGAACTCCCCGGCCTGCCGACAGGTTCCCAGGTCAAAGGTGAGATCTTGCTAGGATTGCTCGGCGACTCCCCGAAGACGATGAAGATCCGGGTCAACCTGTACCGGACAACCCTCGACGGACTCCACGGCATCGGCGCCGGTTATGTCGGCGGGGTCGGTTGGGTCGACAGCCACAGCGCCGACAAGCTCGAGTCGGCAGCGAAGGTCGTCCGCGAGATCACCACCGACCCCAAGGAATACCCCACCTCCGACCACTACCGGTTCCGGTTCACCGACAAGCTCTTCCTCGAGGGCAGGGACGGGCACTGCCGGTTCCCCTCCTGCACCGTCCCGGCGTCACAGTGCGAGAACGACCACATCGTCAGTTCCCCGCACACCGACCCGACCAGTGACGGGGCAACCCACGTCAGCAACGGTCAGAGTCTCTGCAAAGCCCACCATCAGGCGAAGACCGAAGGACACTGGACCTGCTACACCAACGACGGTGGTTACACGATCCACTGGACCGGGCCCGACGGGCACACCGCCACCACCTACGCCTCCGGTCCCCTGGCCAGGTTCAAAGGAATGAGCCCCTCAGAGGTCGCCGCCCTCGCTGCCGACAACGCCAGCGCTGAGATCACCGACGATCCTGATGTCCCCGCCCTGGAATGACCTGGAATGACCTGTAATGACCTGGAATAACTCAGCCCCCACCGCCAACGGCGGTCGGGGCCAGCAGTGCGGACTCAGTGTCTGTTCAACGCGTGGCTCAGCGCTTCTTCCCGGTGACCGCGCCAAGGATCCACAGGAAGATCACCGCGCCGATCAGACAGGTGAAGAAGCTGAACCACAGTCCACCACCGGCCACATCCACACCGAACAGGCTGAGCAGCCAGCCTCCGACGAAACCACCGATCACACCGACGACGATGTTGAGCAGCACTCCCATCTGCTCGTCGGTCTTCATGATCTTCGATCCGATCCAACCGGCGAGACCACCGATGATCACCCAGCCGATGAAGCCGAGCGTCGGGGTGGAGCTTGCCGCGAAAATAAGCGTTGAGGTCTCCGTTGAAGTGTCCATAGACCCCTTTGTACCTGATGGGGCATAATCAGGTGCATGTCTGAATCGAAGAACACCTACCGCAGGCGACTGGTCGCCATCGCGACCGCCGCCGGCCTGACCGCCGCGACCGCCGTCGCCACCACCGGGGCAGCCTCCGCCCAGGACCTGCCGAGCTTCAGCTCCGCCTCATCGGCGACCGACAACCCGACGGTATCCTCGCTGATCACACTGTCCACCAGCACCGATGTCGTCGGTTCCCTGGCCAGTGTCTTCGGCCTGCTCGCCTCCGGCAGCCTCGCCGCCGGGTCCTGGCAGTCCGTGCCGGGCTCAGCCAACAACGGCTAACAACGGCCAACAACGGCTAACACCGTTCAACGGCTAGTAGCCGTCCGCCAGTGCCACGGCGTGCAGTTCCTCGGACACCTGCCGTGCCAGCCCCTCGTCCGTCCACATCGCCCGGACGACCTGCTCGCTGGAGCCGTCGGGCAATGACGGGACCATGCCGGTGAGGCTGTCGCGCAGGTGCCGCAGCACGCGCTCCTGCGCGTCACGTTGGGTGAACGGCATCGGCTCCTCGCCACGTCCGGTGTGGTGTGGCAGGTCGGGCACCAGCCCCCAGCTGCTGCGGTAGATGTCGTAGCCGACGAGTTCCTCACCGTTGTCGAGGATCAGCGTGTCCTCGCAGCGGATGCGCGTGTAGTTCGGCGACTCGGTCATGTCGACGCAGGCCAGCTGCTCCTCGTCGAGCAGGCTGACCCACAGGGAAGCGTGTACTCCGGGCTGTCGGTAAGGAGCGGCGGCAATGTAGCCGCGGGGGCTGACGTGGGCGGTGAAGGCGGTTCCGGTGTCGGGCACACAGGCCCGCAGGAACGGGACGATGGTGGACACCCCGTTGTTTCGCAGTTTCGTGCGCATCACCCCGGGTGAGGCATTCGAACCCACCGCGACAACAGCGGTGCGTCCCAGGTCAGTGGCAATGTCGGCGAGCCCGGTCGTGCCGGGGAAGAAGCCCTCGTTTGTCAGTGTGCCGGAGGTCCTCGGCCAGTGTCCCGGGTAGAGCCAGGGGGTGGCGGTGAGGTCGACGTCCAGACAACGGGTGTGTTCGTTGCTCTCATTCATGGCACCTTCCACCCTACGCACTGGGGCGCTGATGGCACCGACTATCGTTGGTCTTCATGCGAACGACCACCGGCTCCTCCCGCCGGGACGATATTCTCGACGCCGTCGACCGCCTCCTCGGGGCCGGCGGCGTTCATGCGGTGACCATGCGGAAGGTCGCGGCGGAGGCTGGCGTCTCCCTGCGGCTAGTGCAGTACTACGGCACGAACAAGGACATGTTGCTCACCGCGGCCCTCGACCGCGCCACGGAGCGTAGCGTCGCCCGCTGGCGTCGCCCCCTGGCTGATGCCACGTCCTTGCGTGCGGTGATCGAGGGCTACTTCGCCTCTTCCCTGCCCGTCGACGAGGAGACCCGGGCCCTGCACCGCGTCGGGGTGTCAATGGAGTTGATGGCGGTGACCGGGGTGGAACCGGCGGCCTCGGCCTATCAGCGCTACCTGGATGCCACGGCCGCGGAGTTCACCGCCGCGTGCCTGACCGCTCTTCCGGAGCTCGGCGAGGAGACCGCCGGACGCATCGTCGACACCGCCATGGCCCTGGGCCACGGTCTGGGTTCATTGCTGATGTCGGGCAGGATCAGCGAGGACGCTGCCCGCGCCACCGTCAGCGACATGGTCGGCGACCTGCCGGGATAGGGTGAGAAAGCTCAGCAGAAGCGACGCAGCAGCGTCGAGGCCTCCTGCGCCATCCGCCGCACCACGTGGCCGGCGGGTTCCTTGCGTTGTAGCAGGCCGATACCCTGCCCGGCGTGCAGTTTCACATCATTGGCGTGGTCGCCGCCGGGGGCCCGGGCGGCGATGAGTTCGGCGTCGGTGACGGTCTGGTCGTCGGCGTAACGGTCGACGAAGTCATTGCGGACCGTTCGCGTGGGCCAGGTGTCGATGTCCCAGCCGACCTGTTCGGCCCGGTCGTAGATACCGGTGAGCACGGTGTGCCGGGAGGACGCCGTGACCGCCGCGTCCTTCAGCTCGGCGGATCCGAGCGCTTCGGGTGAGCCCAGCAGTGCGGTACCGATCCAGGCCGCGTCCGCCCCGGCACCGAGGGCTGCGGCGACCCCGCGTCCTGATCCGATGCCGCCGGCGACGGCGACGGGCACGGCCGGGGCGTGGATCGCCACATAGGCAAGGATGTTCTGCATCAGTGCCATGGTGCCGATGCGTCCGGTGTGGCCGCCGGCGTCGGAGCCTTGGACGCACAGGACGTCGACATCGGCGTCGAGTGCCTGGCGCACCTGCAGTCGGGTATTCACCGGCGCGACGACGCTGATCCCGGCGTCGTGGGCGCGTTTCACCCAGGGGCCGGGGTCACCGAAGGCGAGGGAGAGCACGGTGGGTTTTGCGGCGAGGGCAGCCTCGAACTGGTCGGCATGTCCGGTGGCGGCGACGGCGTCGTCGAGAGCCCACACCATCAGGCCGATGCCGAAGTTGCCGCCGCCACGGGCGATCTCGGCGTTCTCGGTGATCCACTCCGGGCTGGTGTTCGCCCCCACCCCGATCATGCCCAGTCCACCGGCGGCGCTAACGGCGGCGGCGAGCTCGCCGCCGGCGCGTCCGGCCATCGGTGCCCCGATGATCGGCACGTCGATCCCCCACAGTCGGGTGATCAGTGTGTCCATCCCGAGGGAACTGTTACGTGTCATGGTGTCCTTCGTCGGGTTCGTTCATCGAGGTCGATCATCAGGTTCGTTGTCCCTCCCCGAGCGTACCCGGGTACCGTTGACCGTCATGGAGATGAAACTCAAGAACGCCAAGGATGTCAACACTGCCGCCGTCACCAGCCTGGGTCTGGTCGGGGGTTGGCTCACGGCCCGGGAGACCGGGATCCGCCCGATCGGTGGCGTGGTTCTCGCCGCCGCCGGGGTGCATGCCGGACGCAGCTGGATGGCCAAGGGTGGCCCGGCACTGACTGCCGGTCTGACCAGCGCCTATGTCCTCGGTTTCGGCCTGTCTCACCCGCTGGCGAAGAAGATCGGTTCCTGGCCGGCCGTGCTCACCGTGACCGCCGGGGTGGCCGCGGCGTCCTACGTCCTGTCCGACGCGAAGTAGCGCGCCACATTTCAACGGCTCAACCACTCAACCGATACTCGCGAACCACGCGCCGACGGTGTTCTGCGCCAGGGCGACCAGTTCGTCCTGGTGCGGTTCTATCTCGCCGGTGAACGTCACCGGCTCGGCCGCCCGTGACCAGCCGAAACCGGTGGTGATTGACTCCATCGCCTTCTCGGCGCCGGTGGTGTCGTAGCCGCCGCGGATCCAGTAGCTGAACATCTTGTCGACCCCCTGGTTCTTGACGTAGGTGGAGTCGAAGTAGTGCTTCAACGCGCCGGAGATGTAGCCGAAGTTGGCGGTGGTGCCGAGCAGGACGGCGTCAGCCTCGGCGAGTTCGTCGGCGTCGGGGTGCAGGGCGTCGCGTTCGATGATGCGCAGGTGTTGGTCGGCGGGCAGTTCGGCGTTGACCTGCTCGGCGGCGTCCTGTGCGGCGTCGATGACGGTCTGCGCCATGCCGTGGATTTTCTCGGTGGGACTGTGGTGGACGATCAGAAGGTGGGCCATGGTTCCATCATGAACGTATCCTTGAGCCATGACCACCACCAGCTTGTTGAGTACGGTTGTTCTGCGCCAAGTCGTCACCGAGGACGCCGGGGTGTGGGAGGACGTCCTGAACCCGTCGTACGCCGATGTCGGCGTTGATTTTCCCCCGGGTCCGCTCGACGCCGACCTGCTGGTCGTGATGGGCGGGCCGGTGAGGGTGGATGCCCCCCGCAACCCCTACATGTCGGAGGTCGTGGAGCTGATCCGCTCCCGGCATGCTGCGGGACGCCCCGTCATCGGCGTGGGGTTGGGCGCGCAGTTGTTGGCGTTGGCCCTGGGGGGTGATGTCGCCCCCGGGGTGGGGCCGATGCAGATCGGTTGGTCGCCGGTGGAGCTGACCGAGCAGGGCAGGCAGGGTCCGTTGCGTCATCTGGCGGACCTGCCCGTGCTGCACTGGCACGGGGACCGGATCGAGTTGCCGGACGGCCGGGCGGCGATCGGCGCCGGTATCGAGCGCTTGGCGTTCGACGAGCATTCGCCGGTGCAGGCGTTCCAGTCGAATCATGCCCTTGGCCTGCAGTTCAACCCGCAGGTGGATCCGGATCGGATCCAGCAGTGGTTGGACGGTTATGTCCCGGATGTCGAGGACCAGGGGGTCGATGTACCGCAGTTCCGGCAGGACGCCGCCACCTATGGGCCGGCGGTCGTGGAACCGGCCCGGCTGTTGCTGGTCGAGTGGCTGCGCGGCACCGGGATCCTCGCTGACTAGCGCCGACTAGCGGCAGCGTGCCCGCCAGATAGTTACAGTGGGGAATATGGCTACCTTCCAGAACCCCCGCACCACCGGACCGCTGATCCTGCCGTTCAACGGGAGGACGCCCCGGATCCACGAGTCGGCGTTCATCGCCCCGAATGCGGTGATCATCGGCGATGTGGAGATCGGCGCGGATTCCTCGGTGTTCTACGGGGTGGTGGTCCGTGGCGATGTCGGCGCGATCCGTATCGGTGAGCGCACGAACATCCAGGACAACAGCGTGATCCATGTGGACACCGGTGCCGCCTGCGTGCTGGGCGATGACGTGACCGTGGGCCACCAGGCGCTGATCCACGGCCTCAGCGTCGGCGACGGCACACTGGTGGGGATGTCGTCCTCGCTGCTCAGTGGCTCCACTGTGGGATCCGGGTCGATCGTCGGCGCGGGTGCCGTGGTGTTGGAGGGCACCGAAATTCCGGACGCGTCGTTGGCCGCCGGGTTGCCGGCGAAGGTGCGCCGGGAGCTCTCGGAGGAGGAGCAGAGGGGGTTGGTCCATCATGCGGCCGGCTACGTCGAGATCGCCAAGGGCCAGTCGCTGCCGGGGGACGCACTGAGTCTGGACGAGGTGCGGTTCAGCTAGAACCTGCTGGTTAGTGCTGGTCCAGCGCATCTACCAGGGCCGGCAAGCCTTCGGCGGCGGTAGTGCGCAGTGACCAGGTGGTGAGCGGGGTGAGGTCGGTGTCGGCGGGGCTGATCTCGACGATGGGGACGCCACGGGCGGCGGCGATCTGCGGCAGCCCGGCCGCCGGGTAGACCACGCCGCTGGTGCCGACGATGACCACGAGGTCGCAGTCCTGCATGGACTGCTCGGCCTCGGCGAAGTCGCGTTGTGGCAGTGCCTCGCCGAACCAGACGACACCGGGACGCACCGGGTTGCCGCACACGGTGCAGGACGGCGGGGTGAGTCGTTCCACCGGTTCGAGCAGGAGCTCGGGTTCGGGAGCCGGGGCCTCGCAGATGCTGCAGCGGAAGGCGAAGAGGCTGCCGTGCAGGTGGGAGACGTTGGACGATCCGGCGCGTTCGTGCAGGTCATCGATGTTCTGGGTGGTGACGTGGACGCTGACGCCCGCGGCCCCGTCCGCCCCGTCAACCACGTGCTGCCAGTCGGCGATGGCGGTGTGGCCGGGGTTCGGGTCGGCGGTGCGGGCCTTCGTCGCGCGCCACAGGTACCAGGCCCACATGGGTTCGGGATCCCGGGCCCACGCGTCGATGCTGGCCATGGCCTGCGGGTCGACGTGGCTCCACAGGCCGGTGGTGGCGTCCCGGAAGGTGTCGAGTCCGGAGTCGGCACTCATACCGGCGCCGGTGAAGACTTCGACTCGGCGGGCGTCCCGGACGGCGGTGGCGAGGTCCTGCGGTAGCTCACTCATGGTTCCCAGGGTAGTGACCTGGGGCGGTTCGGGTCAGTCCCCGGTCAGTCCCCGGTCAGTCCTCGGTCAGTCTTCGAGCGCGGCCTCGAGTCGTCGTTCGTCCTGTGCCCTGGTGTAGTTGGCCGCGCGATTCCCGAACCAGGCGCCGGCGAATCCTCCCAGTACTCCGCCGGTGACCATTCCGGCCGCGGTCCAGAGGTCGCCGTCGTACGCGCGGACCAGGATGCCGGCGAGCATGACACCGATCAGCGGCACTCCCACAATCCATTCCTGCGGCGACAGTCGTGCATACCTAGGCCGTGGGGCGCGGCGCTTCATCCATCGCTGGGAAGCGGCCGTACCCATCAGCATGTTGTACTGCATCCCGACACTGGCCGACTGGTGGGCGATCTGCTCCTGGTACTCGTCGTCGACGGAATCCCTCACCCGCTGGACGACAACATCTCCGTAGCTCATGGTCACTGCTCCTGTTCCTGCGCTCGTTCCTGCTCGTCACCGAAGATCTGCTCCACGGTGTGGCCCAGTTCGTGGCAGATCGCCAGAGCGAGGTGGACCGAGGGCGAGTAATTGCCCTTCTCGATGTTCGCGATCGTCTGCCGGGACACACCGACCCGTTCCGCCAGCTCCGCCTGGGAGAGTTCCTCCCAGCGTCGCCAGCGGCGGACCATGTTGGACGCTTCGGCAGCATCCTGCGATGTAACACTCACACGTCAGAATGTACAGGATACTTTACATTGCGTCTAGAGAAGGCGACGGCCACCGTCCAACCACTCCACCGCCGCAGCGCAGAACGCGGCCACACTCGTCGGCGCTCCGGCACCGGCCGGAATCTCCCCCAGCCACGGACTGCCGAGCTCCCCGGCGCGCAGGACGTCCAGCGTGCAGGACGTCGCGAGATCAGGTGATCCAGGCACCGATCCGCCGATGACCCCGAGACAGCGGATGTCCCGGTGCGCCAGCGCTTCGAGGGTGAGGGCCAGATGGTTGAGGCTCCCCAGACCTGTCGTCGTCACCACGACCACGGGTGCCTGCAGCGCATGGGCCAGGTCCGCGATCGTGTAGTCGCCGAGCTGCACCAGCACCCCTCCGGCACCCTCGACGAGCACCAGCCGTCCCGGGCCGTCGAGGTCCCGTACCCGGCGCACGCTCTCCTCCAGACTGGGGAGCGACACCCCGGCGCGTTGTGCCGCAGTCACCGGGGCCAACGGCTCCGGACAGGTGGCGAAACAGTGGGTGTCCGCGATCCCGGTCAGTGCGGTGATCGTCGCCAGGTCCCCCGACCCCGGCGACTCACCGGTCTGCACCGGCTTGACCAGCGCGACATCGTGGCCACGGGATTCGCCGCACGCGGCCAGCGCGGCGGTGGCCACGGTCTTGCCGACGTCGGTTCCGGTACCGGTCACCAGGACGATCATGCGAGCACCTCCATCGCCTGGATGATCTGTCCGATCTCACTGTCGCTGCAGGTGAACGGTGGCATCGTGTAAAGCAGCCGTCCGAAGGGACGCAGCCACACCCCCTGGTCGAGCACGGTCCGGATCGCCACAGACATGTCGACGGGTTCGGCCATCTCCACCACACCGATCGCGCCGAGCACCCGGACGTCCGCCACCGAGTCGTACTGCGCCAGGGGCATCAGACCGTCCTGCAACAGCGTCTCGATCCGGGCGACACGGGGCCGCCAGTAGTCCGACTCCACCAGATCTAGCGCGGCCAGCGAGACCTCGCAGGCCAGCGGGTTTCCCATGAAGGTGGGGCCGTGCATCAGCGCCCCTCCCCCGTCAGGTGCATCAATCGCCGCGGCCACGCGGGCGGTGGACATCGTCGCGGCGAAACTCATGAAGCCTCCGGTCAGCGCCTTGCCCAGACAGAGGATGTCCGGCACCACCCCGGCGGCAGCGCCGACGAGTGGGTCGCCGGTGCGTCCGAACCCGGTGGCGATCTCGTCGAGGATCAGCAGAGCACCGGTGGCCGAACAGATCTCGCGCAGCCCGCGGATCAGGGCGTGGTCGTGGAAGCGCATACCGCCGGCCCCCTGGACCACCGGTTCGACGATGATCGCGGCGATGTCGTGGCTCTCCACGGCCTGCCGCACCTCGTCGAGGTAGACCTCGATGATCTCGGCACTGCTGCCGCGCGGCGGTGGTTCCGGCACGAAGACCTGCGGCCTCAGCACGCCGCCCCACAGCGCGTGCATGCCGTTGTCCGGGTCGCAGACGCCCATCGGCCCCTGGGTGTCGCCGTGGTATCCGCCGCGCCAGGTGAGGAAGCGGTCGCGCTCCGGATGGCCGATCCCCCGCTGATACTGCAGGGCCATCTTCAGGGCGACCTCGACGGCCACGGAGCCGGAATCGGAGTAGAAGACCGAGTCCAGCGGTTCGTCCTGCGCCCCACCTGCCGCACTGACCGCCGCACCAACCTCAGCCTCGCGTCCGGCGAAGGCCACCAGCCGCTCGGCGAGTTCCGCGGCCGGCTGGTGGGTCAGCCCGCCGAACATCACATGGCTCATCGTGTCGATCTGCCGGTGTGCTGCGGCCGTGATCTGCGGGTGGCCGTGGCCATGACAGGCCGCCCACCAGGAGCTCATGCCGTCGATCACGTCCCGACCGTCCGCCAGGTGCAGCGTGGTGCCGGACGTCGCCCTCACCGGCACGCTCGGCTGCGCCGCACTCCGCGGGGCGTAGGGGTGCCAGACGTGGCGCTGGTCGGCCTCGGCGATATGGGACGCTTCCCAGTTGAGAATAGTCATGTGGCCACCCTATACACTGTTCAATAGGATGGGGTCATGAGCCCGCAGACCCACGTCGCAGAACATCTTTCCGCCCGCCTCCACCGCTGGCAGGACGCCGGCCTCGGACGCACCCTCGCCGACTTCGCCGGCGGCCAGGACCCCGTCGCCGAGGTCGACGGGGAGTCCAGGCTGCTCTTCTCCTCCAGCAACTACCTCGGCCTCTCCCGCCACCCGGCAGTGGTCGAGGCTGCGGTGGAGGCCACCCGACGGTTCGGCACCGGCTCCGGAGGCTCCCGGCTCACCACCGGATCCACCACCCTGCACCGTGAGCTGGAGGAGGAGCTCGCCGACTGGCTCGGCTACGACGACTGCGTGGTCTTCAACAGCGGGTTCGCCGCGAACCTCGCCGCCCTCACCGTCCTCGCCGATGACACGGTCACCATCTACTCGGACGAGCGCAACCACGCCAGCATCATCGACGGGTGCCGTGCCGCCAAGGCCAACGGTGCCCGGCTGGTGATCTACCCGCACCGCGACCTGGAGACGCTGTCCGGTCTGCTCGTCCAGCGTGAAACCGCACATGGCCTCGTCGTCACCGACGGAGTGTTCTCGATGGACGGCACGGTCGCCCCGGTCGCCGACCTGGTCGATCTGGCGCACCGGCACGGGTGCTCGGTGCTCGTCGACGACGCGCACGGTATCGGCACCCTCGGCGACGGGCGCGGGTGCGCTGCAGGCGGGACAGGCGGGGCAGGCGCAGGACGCGCTGACGTGCTCATCGGCACGACCAGCAAGGCACTGGCCTCCGACGGCGGATTCATCTGCGCCAACCACGTCACCTGCGAGTTATTGCGCAATCAGGGCAGGTCATTCATCTACTCCACGGCGTCGTCCGCGCCGACGGTGGCGGCATCGTTGGCGGCGGTGCGGTTGGTGCGCGACGACCCTCGGATCGTCGCGCGGTTGCAGGAGAACGTCCGCCGGCTGGCCGGAAGTCTCGCCGGGAGCCCCGCGACGCCCATCATCCCGGTCCCGGTCGGGGATGAGCAGGAGGCGATGGAGGTGGCCGGGCGACTCCGGCGGCGCGGGTTCCACATCCCGGCGATCCGCTACCCCACCGTGCCGCGCGGCCAGGCGATTCTCCGCGTCACGGTGATGGCCACGCACTCGGTCGAGCAGATCGACCAACTGCGGGACGCGCTGGCGGAGTACGGTCTCACATTCGCCGCAGGTCCACGGCCGGACGTCCGAGCATGACCTGCCGGGCCGTGCTGTGGACTTCATCTACCAGCGCCCGGACAGCCACCGGGTCCTCGCCCGCCACGCGCGCGGTGACCCCCGCCGCACCGACCATGGTGGACGACGCCGCGGTGAGAACCTCAGCGTCGTCCCCCACACACCGCTGCGCCAACAGTTCCCGGACGGTGGTGAGCAGCGCCGGGACAACGTCCGGGGTCGGCGGTACGACCAGCACGGTGCCCCACACCGGCCACTGCGCCAACTGCATCTCGTTGCGCCCCTGACCTGCCCCGACCACGCACAGGGTGTCGGACAGCAGGGGTCGGCCTGCACGTTCCACGCGGAAGCCCTGGGACAGCAGGTCGAAGCCGTCACGTTCCCCGCGTGCCAGCCGTCCGGTCAGCATCACCTCGGCAGCGAGCAGCGTGCCCCCCGGGTTCGACGGCCGCATCGGTGGCCTGCACCAGGCGGGATCCGGCGAAGAGGATGCTCTGCCCGGGCAGGTACTCGCACACCGCGCCGTCGGGCACATACAGGCTCACCCACTGGCTGGCGATGCCGGCGTTCATCCGGTGCACCGGCGTTGCCGCCTGAGTGGTCACTGTCACCCGCGCCCCGGGTTCCAGTCGGACGATCTGGCGGATCCGGTCGTTCTGTGCCAGCCCACCACCGGTGGTACGGACGTAGAGGAAGGCCTCGCCCGGGTCGGACGGGTCCACGTACAGCGGCCGGGTCAGCTGCATCGGCGCCTTCACGAAGCGCGAGGTCAGGCCGGTGATATCGCGGGCATCAGCGTCCAGCGTCACATCCAGGACGCCGACCTTTCCGGGACGTCCCACCGGCATCACGCCGCTGCGTCCGGACTCACCTGCAGCCCGCCCGTCCACCTCCGCCTGAAGGAACCGCTCGACCTCCCACGGCACCGTCTTCAGACGCGAGGATGCCGCCGCGTCCACCATCTAGGAGCTGCAGGGGCGGCTGGAAGAACTCACCGACACCGCGGGTGCGGGTGGTGTAACCATCGCCGCACTCTTCCCCACCCTCGGCGGCGGCGTGACCTACGCCTACGGCTCACAGTCGATGGCCACCCCGCTGATCGAACGGACCGGCGCGACGAACATCTACGGTGACCAGGATGAACGGGTCTTCGAGGTGACCGCCGAGGACATCGTGGAGCGGAACCCCGATGTGATTCTCGCCCTGTACCCGGGCGGTGAGGAACAGCAGTTCGTGGACGCGGTGAATGACCTGCCCGGCATCGGTACGACGACCGCCGGACGCGAGCAGAACGTCCTGCCGTTGCTGCTGAACTTCGCTGACCCGCCCACTCCCCTGGCGCTCGACGGCCTGGAGATGCTGACCACCTACCTGGAGGCACTGACATGATCACCGCAGAGAATATGCAGGTCAGTTTCCGTGGCGCGTCGGGCGGGGAGTCCGTCCCCGCCGTCGACGGTGTCTCCCTCACCGTCCCTGACCAGGGCACCGTCGGGCTGGTCGGCCCGAACGGTTCCGGCAAGACGACGCTGCTGCGCGCCCTGTACGGGGCGGTGGGGCTCACCGGCGGGCGCGTCCTGCTGGACGGTGAGGATCTGTCGGATGTCCGACGCCGGGATGTCGCCCGGACGGTTGCGGTGGTCGCCCAGGAACGCGACGTCTCGTCCGCCGGCATGCCGATGACCGTCGCTGAGCTGGCGATGCTCGGCCGGCTGCCGCACCGCGGACGCTTCGGCACCGGCGGTTCCATGGACCAGCTGATCGTCGAGGGATCCCTGGATGCCGTCGGCATGACGGCACTGGCCACCCGCGATCTGTCGGCCCTCTCCGGCGGTGAGCGTCAGCGCGCGTTGATCGCCCGGGCGCTGGTGCAGCAGGCCCGCCATGTGCTGTTGGACGAGCCGACGAGCCATCTGGACGTACGCTACCAGCATGAGATTCTCGAGATGGTCAGTGGACTGCCTGGTTCTGTGGTGGTGCTGCACGACCTGAATCTCGCGGCACGCTACTGCGATGAGCTGGTGGTGATGGACCATGGGAAGGTCGTGGCGCACGGGTCACCGGATGCGGTGTTGACCCCTGAGATCCTGGAGCCGGTCTACGGCCGCGCCGTCACGCGCGTGGATGTGGACGGGGAGATCACGCTGGTCTTCCCCCGCCGGACCGAGCGGGCGGTCACATCACGAAGAGGATGCACCAGACGGTGAAGGCCACCATCACACCGGCGAAGATCCAGGTGACCACGTCGGCGGAGGTCGTTCCGGGGACCTCGTCGTACACGGACTTGTCACTGGTGGAGTAGGTCTCGTGAGCGTCGTAGGCGTCCTGCAGCTCCCGCTCTGCGTCACTCAGTTCAGCGTTACCCAGCTCGTGATCGGTGGTCGACATGATCTGTCCCTCTCAGCCCTTCTAGATCAGGAAGACGAAACATCCGACGGTGGCGATGATCATCACGGCAATGAAGATCAGCGTGATGACATCCTGGCGGGAGGAGCCGGGGACGTCCTTCTGCAGGTGCGCTCGGATCTCCTCCTCGGTCACCTCGGGCTCGAAAGCGTCCTGTGATCCGGTGTTCTGGGATTCAGCGTTCTTCATGGCCATTACCCGGTCACCAGCCTGGTGAACTCGAAGACCAGAGTGCCGATGAGGATGAGGAAGACGAACGCCATGAACCAGGTGTACTTCCACTTGCCCACGTGGTCGGTCTTCCAGAACCGGCGCACACCGATGACACCGTTGATGCCGGCCGCCACGCACAGTCCGATGCTCACCGGGGTCGCGACAGCACCGGCGACACTGATGATCGGGATGAGGATCGGGATCACCAGGTAGGTGATGGTGCACCGGATCGCGGAGAAGACGATCGCCCACCGGAAAGCGCGGTGCGCTTTCTTCACGCCCTCGATGTCGATCGGGTCGACCTGCTTGATGCGCAGCAGGCGCAGCATGAAACGGTCGGCTGCGCTCACGTCCCGCCGGCGCTGGATCTGCGCGGCGCGCGCGTCGGAGTCACCGACGGCCTCGACATCAGCGCCAGCAGCCGGGGCGACGTGGCTGAGTGTGGTCATGGAACCAGGCTAGCACTGGCCGCGGCCCGTGTCATAACCGTGTGACCGGTGAGAATGGGGACCGTTGCCTTCATGTCGGGCCGGTCGGTCACCCACACTTCCTGATGTCCAGATCAAGGAGTTCCTGGCGGCAGAGTAGGTCAGCTCTGCGACGCCACCAGTACCCCCATGGACAACCAACAGGTCGACGTCGGGGTCTGCCCGATGCGTTCCCCGCCTCCGTCGTCCCGAGCGCTTGTGCACACTCCTGAGCTTGAGCCACCAGCGGGTTGCCCAGATCATGGCCGAGAATCAGGCCGTATCCACCTGGGTCAGGTCGGCACCCCACGCCTCCTGCGGTGCAGATTCTTGCCGACCGAAACTAGACCAGCACGGCGATCGTCACGTTGGCCAGGGTGAGGGCTCCCGCCACCCAGAACAATACCGGCGGCACAGCGCCGTCACGCTTCTGTCGTGCAGCGCCGATTCCGAGGACGGCACCTATGGCCAACAGTACGACCAGCTTGATGCCTATCTTCATGTAGTTCAGTTCGCCGTCTCCGAGCCCCCAGGGGGCGGCCAGGGCAAGACCTGTCACCAGCGCAGCCGCGAGTCCCCAGTGCATTGCTCGAGTAATGCGGACTCTGCGTGCAATGGCCTCCACCAACCAGGCGCCGAAAAGCAGCGCAAAGCTGATGAGGTGGAACACAATGACGATGTCGCGCACGATCTCCATGGGATAGTCAGTCCTGTCAGTAGGCAGTTGTCGTCGTCGGTGAGATGCCAACGGTAGTCAGCCGGTCACCCGCCAGAGCCTAACACTCATGGAGTCGGTTACCGTCATTCACGACAGTCGGCATCATGCGGTCGGAATCGACGGTCGTGACGATCCCAGCTCCAGTCGTGGCCAGCCGGCTTCCTCACCGAGGTCCCGCAACATTTGCCGGTCGTGTGTGGCCACCACCACCGCCGCCTGCGTGGACGCCAAGGCCTCGGTCATCGCGTCGACCAACGGGGCAGACAGGTGGTTCGTCGGCTCGTCGAGGACCAACAGGTCCGGACGGCCCGCCAGCACCAGCGCCAGGTGCAGGCGGCGTTGCTGCCCCTGCGACATCCGGGACACCGGGGTGGACCGTGCCTCACGGTCGAGCA
Organism: Candidatus Corynebacterium faecigallinarum; assembly: GCA_019120175.1. GTDB lineage: Bacteria > Actinomycetota > Actinomycetes > Mycobacteriales > Mycobacteriaceae > Corynebacterium > Corynebacterium faecigallinarum. The sequence goes on along the minus strand of DWVP01000001.1, from coordinate 27,320 downwards.
GGCCAAGGGAGGACAGACCCGGCGCGCTGACACCGTTGCTCTCCCCCAGTGCCAGCACGTGCCGGTCGTAGACCTCCGCAGCGACCAGGTCGGGGTTGTCCCACTGCGGTTCATGCTGGGTCAGCGCGCCGATCCGGACGTGCTCGCCGACGGCTCCGTTGCCCGCAGCGATCTCGCCGATCAGCGTCGACTTCCCCGAACCATTGGGCCCGGTGAGCAGCAGGCGGTCACCGCCGGAGATCGACAAGGTCACCGGAGCGTCCAACCGTCCCGGCACGGTGAGGTTCTCGCAGCGGAACAGGAAGCGTCCGGACTCCACCGTGACGTCCGGCCACCGCAACTCCAGTGGCGGCTCGGGCACGTCGACGGCGTGGGCGTCCAACGCCTCCTGTCGGCGGTGCAGGGTCTGCACCACCCCGTCCACACGAGTCGCCCGACCGTGCTTGGGCGCGCCCTTACCGGGACGCCAACCGGTGACCTGGCGGCCACGGGCATCCTCCACCGCCGCGGACAACCGACGGTGTTCGGCCTGCTGGGCGCTGTACTCCTGCTCCCAGCGCGCCCGGTCGGCACGGCGGGCGTCGGCCCAGTCGTCGTAGGTGCCGCTGAAGGTCCGCGGCGTCCCGTCGGACGTCGGGTCGAGGTCGAGGTAGGTCGCGTTACCGTCGGCGGACAGGTCGCGCAGCAACGCCCGGTCGTGGGTGACCACGGCGACACCGCCGGGGTAGTCAAGGACCGCGCGGGTGAGGAACGTCAGGGCGGTGGCGTCGAGGTGGTTCGTCGGTTCGTCGAGCAGCAGGGTGCCCGCGCCGGATGCCAACGCGCAGGCCAGCCGGACGCGGTATCGCTGTCCGTGCGAGAGGGTGAGCAGTTCACGCTCGCGGTCGGTGCAGGCGCCGAGGCCCTCCAGCGCGACATCGACGCGGCGGTGGGCGTCCCAGGCGTCCAACAGGGTCGCCCGATCAAGGGCCTCCTCGTAAGCATCGCCAAGATCACCGCTGGTCAGAGCGTCGTCCAGATCGGCCAGTGCCTTATCGGACGCCGCGGTGGCCTCAGCGACGAGATCGCCGACGGTCTGGCCCGGCGAATCGTCCATTCCCTGGTGGACCAGAGTGAGACTGCCGGCGCGGTCGACGGTGCCGGAGTCCGGGACGAGCTCACCGGCCAGGGCGCGCAGCACGGTGGACTTGCCGGCACCGTTCTCGCCGACGACGAGGACGCGTCGTCCGGCGGCGACGGTGGCGGTCACACCGGTCAGGACGGTGCGTCCGCCGATGGTGACGTGGACGTCCGAGGTACGGACGTGGGAATTATCGGTAGGGGTGTGTGTACGAACACGGGACATGGGGGGTCTCCAGAAATTTACCGGAGCCGGGCAGCCGTGGGCTTTGTCGTGAAAGCGAGCAGGAATCCGCCGCCCGGCTCCACAGTGGGTGTGCTGTGTATGCCGGGAGGACGGCGGGAAACGTCAGCGACGCGGCGGCTGGTAGCTCAGTGGCTGGTAGCTCAGCGACGCGGTGACGTGTCGAGGGGACTCTCCGCCGTCAGCGGCGGGTCCGGAGCCTCATGGATGCAATGCCCGAATTGGTGCCTTTGTACATGCTCCTCACGGTATCAGGAAAAACTCGGGTGGCACAGGGGCAGTCGATATACTCCAGGGGACTCTGCTCCTGCCCCCAGCCTGACCTCGCTCTCTCCCGTCCACCCCGACCACCCCGACCAAGGAAGGCAGCCCCGTCTTGGGACGCCACCACGCACCCTCCCCCGGCCGACAGAAGCCCGACACCGGCGACGCCAAAGCACAGCTGGACACCGCGGCAGCCCACGGACACAGTCACGGCCACGGCCACGGCTCCGTCGACCACCGCCCGCTGCGCGAACGCATCCACCCGCGCAACCTCGATCCACGCCAGGTGACCTGGACCCTGCCCCGGGCGATCCTGTTCATCGCCCTGGTCGTCGGCTTCCTCGCCACCACCGTCGCCGTCGTCGTGCAGTGGCCGCGCGGCGAGGTCGTCACCGACGACAGCTTCCACCAGACCTCGAACCTGTCGCAGGAGGTCTCCCACGGCACCGTCCTGATGGAGACCACCGGATCGTGCAACTCCCCGCACATCGGACGCTCCTTCGACACCTCCCCTCCCGCCGAGCATCCCAGCACCCAGCCCGCCCCCGGCTCCGACAACGGCTCCACATCCTGCCCGCAGGTCATCGTGGAGATCACCTCGGGTCCGGAGGAGGGGAAACGCACCCTGCTCGCTGTCACCGACGCCCCGGGCTCACCCGAGCTGCCCGTCGACAAGGACATCCTGCTGACCACCGGTTCCGCCGGGGACGGCGGCTACACCTACGCCTTCCAGGACTACGAGCGCTCCACCCAGGTGTGGCTGTGGCTGGCGATCACCCTGATCGCCATCGTGGCCGTCGGCGCGTGGCGTGGTGTGCGTGCCATCGTCGGCCTGGTGATCACCCTCGGGGTGTTCGGCGTATTCCTGCTGCCCGCCCTGGCCCGCGGCGGCGATCCGGTCCTGCTGGCCGCCACGGCCTGTTCGGCAGTGCTGTACCTGGTGCTGTTCCTGGTGCACGGGATGAACTGGAAGACCGCCTCAGCGCTGGGCGGCACCCTGGCCGCACTCTCGGTCGGCACCGCGCTGGCATGGCTGGCGATCGACACCAATGAGCTCCGTGGCCTGGCCGACGAGAACAACATGCAGATCATGCTGTATCTGCCGGGACTGTCGATCAGCGGACTACTGTTGGCCGGGTTCATCATCGGTACCCTCGGCGTGCTCAACGATGTGACGGTGGCGCAGGCGTCCACCATCTCCGAGCTGCGCGAGGCGGTACCCGGGGCGTCCAACCTGAAACTGTTCACCACGGCGATGCGGGTGGGACGCGACCACCTGGCATCCACGGTCTACACGCTGGTGCTGTCCTACGCCGGTGCCGCCCTACCACTGCTGGTGCTGCTGAGTGTGTCCGGGCGCGAGTTCGGCATGATCTTCACCTCGGACATCATGGCCACCGAGCTCCTGCGTTCGGCGACCGGTTCACTGGCCCTGGTCGCCGCGGTGCCGCTGACTACCGCGATCGCCGCGGTGACGACCTCGGCGGTGTGGCGGAGCAAGCAGACGGTGTAGCGGGAGCGAGAGGAGCAGCGCTGGCGGCGGCACTGACGGCGCTGACGGTGCTGGCGTGCAGGACACGGGAAAGCCACCGTCACCGAAGCAGTCAGCTGCGTTCAGTACGGCGGCCTGTGACCAACCTGACCAGCGTTCCGTCCCGCGAACCTGGACTCACCGGTTGTTGGCGGGTACCGCTGGCGTCCCGTTTCTCTACCGCGGGGCGGGACACTCATCACGGTTGTCCCTTCACCTGATCCCCCAAATCCTTATGGGACGAGCACTGATCGGCTGACACCCGCCGCCACCGACATGCCCCCTTGCTGTTGAAAATCTTTTTCATTAGCTTGGGGGCATGACACTTTACGACACCATCATCATCGGCGGCGGTGTCGCCGGGCTCGAGGCCGCACAGATGCTCGGACGGGCCCGCCGCACTGTCCTGGTCATCGACGCGGAGACACCCCGCAACCGCACCGCACCCCATATGCACGGCGTTCTCGGACATGACGGGACTCCTCCCCTGGACCTCCTCTCACGCGGCCGCGAGGAGGTGGAGCACTACGGGGTCACCGTCACCACCGGCACCGTGGACACCGTGGACACCGTGGACACCGTGGACACCGTGGACAGCATCGACCAGGCCGCAGAGACCGCCACTCTCAAGGTCACCTGCACTGACGGCACCGAGCTGCTCACCCGGTCCGTCCTGGTCACCAGCGGTATCGAGGATGAACTCCCGGAGATCCCGGGACTGGCGGAGCACTGGGGGACCTCCGTGTTCCAGTGCCCCTACTGCCACGGATGGGAGGTCCGGGACTCCCGCATCGGTGTGCTGGCGACCTCCCCGATGTCCTTCCACCATGCAATGCTCGTACGCCAGTGGACCGACTCGCTCACCGTCTTCACCACCGATGCCTCACAGATCGACGAGCTCGACGATGACACCCGGGCACGATTCACCGCCCGCGGCGTCACCCTGGTCTCTTCCCCTGTCACCGAGGCACTCACCGAATCCGGTGCCACAGAGTCAGCCTTCCGTGGCCTGCGCACGCAAGACGGCGAGACCCATGAGTTGGACGCCCTGGCCCTGTCACCGACCCCGCGCCCACGCGACAGGTTCCTCGCCGGGCTGAACCTCGACCGGTACGAAGCCCCGGGAGTCGGATCCTTCCTGCAGACCGACGACGCCGGGCGTACCAGCCATCCCCACATCTGGGCCGCGGGTAACGTCATCGATCCCCGTCTCAATGTTCCCGCCGCCGTCGGACAGGCGTCCATGACCGCCGGTTTCGTCAACTTCGCCCTCGTCCAGGAGGACGCCGAGCAGGCGCTGCGCGACTAGTGGTCGCCGTGGTCGCCGTGGTCAGAGTCATCCCCGCCGTTGTCGTCCGCATAGTCCTCGTGCGCGGACTGCTGCACCCGCACCGGAATGTCCTCGAGCTGGTAGGTCGAGCCGTCCTCCGCGGTGAGGGTGAGGGTCAGCACGTCACCGGCCTCGATGTCGTCGGAGTTCTCCATGATCATGATGTGGTGCCCGCCCGGCTCCATCATCACGCTGTCGTTCGCCGGCACGACCAGGCCGTCATCGGTCTGACGCATCATCCCGTCGACCACCTCGTGGTACTCGTAGACCCCCTCCAGGTCACCCTCGACCCGGGTGAGGTGGATGTCCTCGTCGGTGGTGTTGGTCAGCTCACCGAAGACCGCGGTCATCATCGTGTCGGCGTCCTTCGCACCCACGTACCCCTCGGAGAAGGTCAGGTCCGCGTCCGAGGCGTCTGAGGCTCCGGCGTCAGCCTCGGCAGTCGCGGTGTTGTCGGCGTTGCCTGCGCTGTCGGCGTCCGTGTCATCGTCGCTGCAGGCCGCCATACCCAGGCAGAGCGACGCTGCGGCAAGGGCCGCCGGCAGCCGGCGAGACAGGCGTGCGGATCGAGTAGAACGCGCAGAACGTGCAGTCTGGGACAGGAACAAGGTCTTCTCCTGGAATCGTCTCGTGGAGCGGTTGTCTCGGGCGAGGGCGCGCGGCATTCACCACCACTCACCACTGCTTTACTAGTCGGACACCGGGGTGCCACGGTTCCCCGCACCCACGGAATCACCCCCGTCAGAGGCTGCCGGGAACCCGACCACCACAGCCGCCGACCAGTACTGCATGACAACAACGACCGAGCGCCCCTCACCGCCGTCCAGGGCCAGAACTGCCAGTGACCAATCCCTCCCCCGCCTACTGAAGCGCCTGCACTTCTTCGCCGGGGTGCTGTGCGCGCCGCTGATCCTCATCGCCGCGGTCACCGGCTTCCTCTACGCCGTCTCCCCCACCGTGGAGCGGATCCTCCACCATGACCTGCTCACCGCCACCGTGCAGGACGCACCGACCGCCCCGGTCAGCGACCAGGTCACCGCCGCGCGCGCCGAGTTCCCTGACCTACCGCTGGCCGGGGTGCGCCTCGGGGAGGACGACGAGACCACCCGCGTCCTGCTCGACGATGCCGATCTACCGGAGTCCACCACCCGGGCGGTGTTCGTCGACCCGTATTCCGGGGAGGTCGTCGGCGACTCCACCCAGTACGGCAGCTCCGGGGCCCTCCCGCTGCGCCACTGGTTGTCCCAGGGCCACCGGATGCTGTGGCTCGGCGAACCGGGGCGGATCTACTCCGAACTGGCCGCCAGTTGGTTGGGGGTGCTGGCTGTCGGCGGACTGGTGATGTGGTGGCAGCGCCACCGGAAACACCCGGAGCGCATGCTGCGCACCGGTGGCCGGGGACGCACCCGCACGATGCGGCGGCACGGGGCGACGGGAACGGTCGTGGCCGTGGGCCTGGTCTTCCTCACCGTCACCGGGTTGACCTGGTCTTCGGTGGCGGGGGCGAACATCGGTCAGATGCGCTCGGCGTTGAGTTGGCAGGAGCCTGCGGTGTCGACCTCGATCCCCGGGGTTGCCGGGGCGTCCGGCACCAGTGGGGACGCCGGGGCGGCGGAAGAACATGCCGGACACGAGGGGCACGAGGGGCACAGTGGCCACGGCGGGGCCGGAGCGTCCAGCGGGTCCGGCGGTTTCGTCCGGGGCCTGAACCCCGGCTCGGTCGACCGGGTCGCCGCCACCGCCGTCGAGGAACTGCGCGCCCCGGTCACGCTCACCCCGCCCGCGTCCGACGGTGAGGCCTGGACGGTGAAGGAGAACCGTGCGGCATACCGGTTGACCAACGACGCCATCTCGGTGGACTGGGCGACCGGGCAGGTCACCGACCGGGTCGACTTCCGGGACTGGCCGGTGGCCGCACAGCTGTCGGCCTGGCTGATCCAGTTGCACATGGGCACCCTGTTCGGGCTGCCGAACCAGCTGGTGCTCGCCGCGCTGGCGGCAGCGATCGTGGTGATGGTGGTGTGGGGTTACACGATGTGGTTCCGACGTCGCGGCCGGAACCAGGTGCTCGCATCCGTGCCACCACGGGCGTCGGCCCCCGGCAGTTCCTGGAACGCCGGGACCGTGACCCTGGCCGTCGCCCTGGTGGCCTACGCCGCGGTGGCACCGCTGTTCGGCGTCACCTGCCTAGCGTTCGTGGTGCTCAGCGCGCTGTGGTCACGGTTCAGCCGGTCACGCCGGTGAGCTCATTGGGCGCATCGTCCAGCTCGACACTGCCCACGACCTCGCCGGTGGACAGGTCCACGGCGTGGATCTCGTTGGTCTCTGGCTCGGTGACATAGGCCCGGTCACCCTGGACGAACAGTGTGGGGCTGGGCTCCTGCCACTCCACCGGCTCCTCCCACGGGTCGATGACCTCCCAGGAGTCGGTGACATCCCCGGACTCCGGGTCAATCACGTGCAGCTTGCCGTCGGTTCCCAGCACCAGGGCCTCACCGTCCGGGCCACGTCCCAACGACCGGAAGGAGTAGGACGCGTCCAGGTCCACCAGCTGGGGCTCACCGGTGGCCGTGTTGGTCAGGCTGACCCGTTCCGGTCGCTCGATCTCATCGTCGTCGAGGTCCTCCTCGACCTTGTAGTCGCCGAGCACCACCGGGGAGACCTCCGAGCCGGCCTGGTCGCCGATTCGCCCGTAGGAGTCCGGGGCGTCGACCTTGGTGAACTCACGGTCGTCGAAGATCAGGATGCCGTCCTCGCAGCCGAAGGCCAGGACATCATCGGCGGCCGCGGCCTCACCGTGGACACCGGGGCAGTCGCTGGAGGAGGCGATCTCCTCCCCGTCCGCGTCGACGGCGGTGACGGTGTCGCGGTACTCCTCGGTGCCCTCGGTGTGCACGAACGTTCCGTCGGAGAGTTCCACGGCCACACCGTGGTGCGGTTCAGTTTCGTCCACGGTGGCCTCCGGGGCGGGGTCGTCCCCGGAGAGCGCCAGGAGATCATCGGTGGAGAAGCGCTGCATCGTGCCGTCGCCGTCACCGAACAGGACGAGGTTGCCGTCGTGGCTCACCACGTGGCCGGGGGTGTCCGCACTGAAGACGGTGTCGGTGCGATTCGCCGTGGCTCCGTGAATCTCCGGGCAGGTGGTGTCGCCCTGCAGACCGTCGTCGCCGGAGAGCTCCTCGCCGACCTCGCGCCGATCGACACCATGGACGACGAACGCACCGTGGCTGATCTGCTTGTCGACCAGGTGGAGTTCGCCGACCGGATCTACGTCACCAAGACCGATCTGGTCACAGCCGACCGGCTCGCCACAACCATCAGCCTGGTCAAACGGTTGAATCCGCGGGCATCGGTCGACATCATGGTCAATGGACGGGCGCATGGCAGAAGCGTGATCGAGGACATTCTGGGCGCGCGCCTGTTCAGCAAGGCGACCGCCCGATCCTCCGAGGGGTACGGGATCAGCTCGGTGCTCTTCCGCGGGGCACGGCCACTGCACCGTGGCCGTCTCCTCGAGACACTCCGGTCCACACGGGGCCTCGTCCGGTCCAAGGGGTACTGCTGGATCGCCGACAGACTGGAGTATGCCCAGGTGTGGCACCCGGCTGGACCGGATCTGTCCATCCGACCCGCCTCGACCTGGCAGGCCACCGGACTGGAACCTGGAAACGAGATCGTCCTCATCGGGGTGAAGATGGACGGACCGACACTACTGGCGAAGCTCGACGACGCCATGATCACAGACGCCGAGGCCTATCGTCTGGTGCAGTAGGTACCCCTCAGAACACCGCGTCGGCGATACGACGACGTGCGCGCGCAACCGCCGGAGCGTCCTGCTCCAGCAGGTTGATGAACTCCAATATGCGCTGGCGCACCAGCTCGAGTTGCGATGCCCGGTCCAGGTCGCGATCTGACGCAACCAGGTGCCCCAGGTACCCGGACAACAGGTCGACCGCCTCCCCGGGCCTGTCGAACAGCACCAGCACATCGGCCCCGCGAAGCAAGGTGTCAAGACCGACATCAGGCGCCGAACGCACGTCGGCAAGTGCAGCCGTCACAGCAGCACGGTCGAGATGACCGACCCGTTCCAACACACCGACGGCGGCACGGGCGCGACGAAGCGTCGCCAGTGTCATCGGGTCCGGTTTTTCGGCGAGCATCTCGTCGTACAGCGCCAGGGCGGCAGCGGGTTCTCCCTCACCCACCAGAACAGCAGCGCCCCGAATCCGAGGATCGTCAGGCGGCACCGCAACCATGCACGCGTCACGGGCTTCGCTCATGCCACCGTGACCGTCCGCCCCGGTCCGCCTCACCTTCACCATCCTGGTGTGGCTACCGCACCGGCCCCTCCGGGATCATCGCCAGGATCGCGTCGGTCAGTGCTGTACGCTGCGCCGGAGTCAGCGCCCCCTCATGCACCTTGTCGTGCAGCCACATGCCGTCAGCGGCAATCTGCACCAGGTAGGCCGCACGGGCGACCGCTGCGTCCTCACCGTCCTCACCGTCCTCACCGTCCCCGACGATGCCCTCCGCAGAGGGCATCCACCGGCGGTCGACGTCCTGCCACGGCACGTTGAACTCCTGGTGGGTCATCGCGTCGAGTTGCATCACCAGCTCCGCCCGCGTCGCCGAGCGGCTCATCGTGATCACGATCGCCCGCAGCCGGGTCGCGGCGTCCACCTCGTCCGCCCGACCGCCGGCAGCGTCGACAAGCTCCCGCTCCCACTCCTCGGCCATGTACCCGTGCACCCCCATCATCAGGTCCTGACGCGAGGGAAAGTGGTAGATCAACCCCGACTTCGACATGCCGGATGCTTCCGCCAGCGACTCATAGGTCACCGCCTCAAGCCCGCCATTGTCGACCAGATCGACGGCGGCGCGCAGTATGACGTCCTTCTTACTCGTGCGCAGAGTACTCAGCCTCCTTCGGGTTCCCCCGGAAACAACGGGCCGTGATCACGGCCGCGAGCACGGCCACTATACCGGCAATGAGGATCACCAGCAGGTAGGCGGTGTCATAGGCCTCCACAGCAGCAGCACCGTACTGCGCATGATCCACCCCGTGGTCGACATCATGGGCCACCGCGTCCGGCGCGTTCATCGCGTAGAACATGGGCATCAGACTGCCGAGGACCGCCACAGACACCAATGTGCCGAACTCATAGGAGATCGCCTCCACCGAGGACGCCATCCCGGCCTTGCTGACCGGCGCCGAGCCGATGATCGCCGAGGACGACACCGACATCACCATGCCGGCACCGATGCCGACCAGGGCCAAACCGCAGACCAGCGTCCACAACGGCTGGGACGGGACCGCCCACAGGGCGATGACGATACCGAGCGCCAGCATGCTGAAACCGCCGCTGATCAGGGTGCGGAAACCGAGACGGTGCAGGTTCGCCCCACCGAGGATGGACGCCGGGATCGCCGGGACCGCCGCCGAAGCAACCAGGAGACCTGCTTCCAGGGGGCTGGAACCTCCGGCGGTCTGGTAACGCTGAGTGGTCATCAGCTCGACACCCGAGAGTACGAACATGGCGAAGGCGGCGGCCAGTGTGCCACCCAGGAACATGCGGTTACGGAAGATGCCGAACTCCAGCAGCGGCTGCAGCCCACGGCGTCGCAGCAGCCCCTGACGGTGGGCGAACAGTGCACCACCGACGACCATCGCGACGACGGCCACCAGGATGATCGTCGTATTCCGTTCGGAGTTGGCGGTCTCCTTGATGGCCATGACCGCGCCGACCATCATCGCCATCGCCCACAGCGAGGAGATGACGTCCCAGTGCCGCGACCTGTCCGCCTGGTTCGCCGGAGCGTAACGGACGGTGGCGATGACGATGACGAGGGCGACCGGCACGTTGATCAGGAAGACCGTGCCCCAGTAGAAGTGCTCGAGCAGGAAGCCACCGAGCACCGGGCCGGAGGCTGCACCGACGACCGCGACCGAACCCCACAGGCCGATGGCGGTGTTGCGCTCACGCACATCGGTGAAGGTCTGGCGGATCAACGCGAGGGTGGCCGGCAACATGGTGGCCGCGCCGACGCCGAGTGCGGCACGGGCACCGATGAGCACCCAGGCGTTTGGTGAGAATGCGGCAAGCAGCGAACCGAGACCGAAGATCGTGACCCCGGAGAGGAACATCACCCGGTGGCCGATCTTGTCCCCGAGCGTGCCGGTCCCCAGCAGCAGACCGACCAGCACCAGCGGGTAGGCGTTGATGATCCACAGTCCCTGCAGTCCGGTGGTGTGCAACTCATCGCGCAGGACAGGCAGCGCCGTGTAGAGGATGGAGTTGTCCGCCCCCACGAGGAACAGTCCGAGGCTGATGATGCCGAGGAAGCTCCAACGCTGGGCAGCGGTCGTCGGACCGCCTGCGGATGTTGTACCGACGGTGCCGGTCTCATCGCGGCGGTCGGGACGGCCGGACGGGGTCACGGTTGTGTGGCTCATTGTTTCCCCCTGGGACTTCTTCTGGGATTATTACTGGGATCTCTGCCGGGTTTATTCACGGCGCGGTCCAGACCTGTTCGATCTGCCGCACCTGACCCGCGTAACTGTAACGGACGTTCGGTACAGTTATCAACTTCGTGTGGCCTTTCTCACCTGGTCAGCCGAGTTCACGTTCCGGCCACCGCCTCGTCGCCCTGGGGTCACTTCTCCGTCGACGGGACGTCATTCCACCGCAGTACGGTCAGTCACCGACTGATCGCCGCAGCTGACTCCTGCGGCTCCCCGACCGACGAACCGGAGAAGACACCCGTGGCACTACTCGGCCAGAACCTGCTCGCCAAGCTCAACTTCACCTCGAGCCGTTCCCACCGCACCTGCGTGTACAAATGCGGTGACGCCTGCGCGAAGCCGGTCCCGAACACCTCCGACAACCCCTACTTCCGTGACATCGTGCGCAAGGAGTTCGACCGTCGGGCCCTGCTGCGCGGGGCCGGCAGTGCAGCTGTCGTCGTCGGTGGCGGTAGCCTGCTTGCCGCCTGCGGGTCGGACAGTGGGACGACCGCGGCGTCCTCCACCACCGCATCCTCGGGAGGTGGCGGCGCAGCAGCCGAGGCACCGTCCGGCCTGCGCTTCGAGATGGTCGCACCCAACACCGAGGATGCCGTCACCGTGCCGAAGGGCTACAGCAGCGACATCGTGATCCGCTGGGGAGACACCGTGGAAGCCGGCGCCGGGGAATGGTCGGTCGACAACCAGACCCCCGAGGACGCCGAGAAGCAGTTCGGCTACAACTGCGACTTCGGTGAGCTACTGCCCATCGACGGTGAGGACAACCGCTTCCTCCTGGTCTCCAGCCACGAATACACCACCCCACAGCAGATGTTCCCCGGCTACGACGCGGACAACCCCACCGAGGAACAGGTCCGCATCGAGATCGCCAACCACGGCCTCTCCATCGTCGAGGTCGAAGGCAATGACGCCGACGGTCGCCTCGCCCCGGTCGTCGGCAAGTACAACCGCCGTATCCACGGCGAGACGGAGTTCCTGGTCACCGGGCCGGTGGCCGGGGACGACCTGTTGAAGACCTCCGCGGATCCCACCGGCACCAGGGTCCACGGCACGTTCAACAACTGTGCCGGCAGCGTGACACCGTGGGGCACCATCCTCTCCGGCGAGGAGAACGTGGACCAGTACTTCGCCGGCGGCGGGAAGGCCAGGGGCGACGAGGCGAAAGACCGGTTCTCCCGCTACGGCATGGAGGACGAGGACACCGCACGCAAGTGGGAGCAGTTCGACGACCGCTTCGACATCACCAAGGAGCCCCATGAGGCACACCGTTTCAACTGGGTCGTCGAGATCGACCCGTGGGACCCGGACTCCACCCCGGTGAAGCACACCGCCCTGGGCCGCTTCAAGCACGAGGCCGCCGCGGTACACATCACCGACGACAACACCATCGTCTCCTACTCCGGTGACGACTCCCGGTTCGAGTACATCTACAAGTTCGTCTCCTCCAGGAAGTACACCGAAGGTTCCGGCCCCACTGACGCGACGGCCCGCGCCGAGAACATGAAGGCTCTGGACGAGGGAACCCTCTACGTCGCGGTCTACGAGGGCAACTCCGATGATTTCACGGAGAACACCCTGCCGGAGGACGGTGCCTTCGACGGCACCGGGAGGTGGGTCAAGCTGGCCACCGCCCACGCGGACGGCTCGGCGGAGTCCCACGTCGACGGCATGAGCGGCGAGGAGGTCTTCATCTTCACCCGACTCGCCGGCGACAAGGTCGGGGCGACGAAGATGGACCGTCCCGAGGACGTCGAGCCCCACCCGGAGACCGGCAAGGTCTACGCCGCGCTCACCAACAACAAGTACCGCGGTGCCGCCCGCCCGGGCGAGGACGATGAGGAGACCACCGAATACGCGCCGGTCAAGGAGAACAAGAACGGCTACGTCCTGGAGATGGACGACAACCACGCCGGGGAGGACTTCACGTGGAATCTGCTGCTGGTGTGCGGCGATCCCGAGGCCGCTGAAACCTACTTCGGCGGCTTCGACAAGTCGAGCGTCTCCCCGATCTCCTGCCCGGACAACCTGGCCTTCGACACGTTCGGCAACCTGTGGGTCTCCACGGACGGCAATGCGCTGGAGTCCAATGACGGCCTGTTCGCCGTCTCCCTGGAGGGTGAGACCCGGGGGCTGACCAAACAGTTCCTCACGGTCCCGGCCGGTGCGGAGACCTGCGGTCCGGTCATCACCGAGAACCGGGTCCTGGTCAATGTGCAGCACCCGGGCGAGGACGAGGAGGCCACCACCGAATCCACGTCCTCGCACTGGCCGGACGGTGGGGACTCCCTGGCGCGCCCGTCCACCGTTGTCGCCTGGCGCGACAACTTCGCCGGTGGAGCCATCGGAGAATAGATCATCGACCTCCATGATTGACACATCAACTAAATTGGGAATAGAGTGGCCTCCCATGACTTCCGAGACCATCAACTCCCGCCCCCGCATCGCCGTCTTCGCCGGCACCGTCCGCGAAGGCCGCAACTCCATCAAGGTCGCCGAGTGGGCCGTCCAGACCCTGAAGGCCGCCGGCATCGACGCCGACGTTGAGGTCCTGGACCTCGCCGAGCAGAATCTCGGCAAGTTCACCTCCGCCACCCCGCCGCGCATGCACGAGGGGGCCTACGAGGAGCCCGAGCTCGCCGCCTGGTCCGAGAAGGTCGGCAGCTTCGACGGCTTCCTCTTCGCCACCGGTGAGTACAACGGTTCGGTCCCCGGCGTGATGAAGAACGCCGTGGACTCCCTCTTCGCCGAGTGGACCGAGAAGCCGGTCGGCTTCATCGGCTGGGGTGCCACCGGTGCGTCCTCCGCCATCTCCCACTGGCACACCGTGGTCACCTTCCTCGGCATGAAGCTCGTCGGTGAGGACGTCCTGCTGCCCTTCGCAGAGGCCTTCCCCGACTTCGTCTTCACCCCCTCCGAGCAGCACACCGAGGCCCTCGTCGCTCTGGGCACCGCGGTCGCCGAGGCTGCCGAGTTCGTCTCCGTCGAGGTCTAAGCCTCCGTCGGCGGAGTCGGCAGAGTCGGCAGAACCAGCGCCGTCCCCTCCCCGAACGTCACCGTGTGTCGGTTCGGGTGGAGGGTCTCCGCGGTCAGCGGATTCTCCCCGGTACCGGGATTGCGTGAGTAGAAGGGGAACCAGCCGCCGGCGACGGTGAGCCTGATCCGGTGACCGGCCGCGAAAACATGGGCGGTGTCCAGCAACTCCAGCTCGACCGCCTCATGCTCACCGACCACCCGCCGGAAGGTCTCGGTGACATTGCTGGACCGGTCGTCTACCGTGCCCGCCGCATCGTCTTCGCCCTGGGTCTGAAGGGCGGCGGCGGGATCTTCCTTCCCCCCCCCCTGGTGCAGCAGTTACCTGCCGAACTGCGGGCCCACACCGAGGACGACATCGACTTCTCCGTACTCCAGGGGCGTCGGGTGATCGTGCTCGGTGGCGGTGCCTCCGGTTTCGACAACGCCTCCGCAGCACTTGAAGCTGGCGCGGCGAGCGTGGAAATGCACGTGCGACGGCCCGACATCCCGCGCCAGAACTCACTGCGCTGGATGGAGTTTCCCGGCGTTCAGGAGCACTACTACGTCCTCACCGACGAGCACGATGTGGAGCATGTCGGCGACTACGTGATCTCGGCGACCGGCTATGCCGTGGACCCGGGGCTGCGTCCCGAACTCGACGAGTTCCTCGGCGACATCGCCCTGTGGGCCGAGGAGTTCGGCCCCGCCGCCGAGCACCCGATGGGACAGTGCCCGTACCTCGGTGACGGCTTCCAGTTCCAGGCGAAGGGCACGGCCTCCGCGGAGGCGGCGTCCTACATCCCGAAGCTCTTCCACCTGTCCACCGGCGCGCGCGTCCCACGGTGTGGCCGGCAAGCAGCTGTCCGGCATCTACGCCGCACTGACCCGGGTGGCCAACCGCATCGCCACCGACATCACCAGGGAGAACTGGCCGGACTTCTTCGACTCCTTCACCGCCTTCCAGCATAGGAGGTCGGCAACGTCGGACGTCACGTCCACGGCGAAGCGTGGTACCCGCAGGCACCGCGATACTGAGTATCAGCCCAGAACGAGGTCGCGGTACATCATGGTCTGCCGCAGCGCCGACCACACCATCGGCGAGGAGGACAACTCCTCCCATCCGCCGCTCCAGGTCAGCCGGGACGCCAACCGCCACACCGACAGCTCCGGGTTCCAGTCGAGCACCTTCTGCACCTCACGGGCACGCTCCATGACGTGCTCGCGGGTCTCCGCACGCCTGGCGGCAAGGCCGGTGAAGGCGTAGCCGTGGCCCGGGACCACGGTGTAGTCGTCGAACTCCGCCAGCCTCTCGACCGCCGCCAGGTAGTCCTTCACCGGGTTGCCGCCCAGGTTGCCGACCCCCAGGCCGATGCCCGGGAAGATCTCCGGCAGGATGTGGTCGGCGGCGAAGAGGATGCGCCGGTTGTCGTCGGCGAAGGCGAGGTGACCCGGGGTGTGCCCGGGCGTCAGCACGGCCCGCAGCGCGATGTCCGTGTCCGGCTTGACCGTGTCGCCGTCCACCACGAGGGCGTCCGGACGCTGCCGTGGGATGAATGCCGGCAGTTCCGCTTTCGGTGTCCGGAAGGGGTGCGCCGACAGGACACCGTCCGGTGCCCCGATCTCGCGGGCCCGCGCCTCATCCACGGCGTACTCGTCGACACTGGTGCCGGTACGGGCGGCGTCCAGCGTGCGCTGCTCCACCGCCCCGAGGTGGTAGGTCGCACTGGTGGCTTTCAGCAGGACCGCCGCACCACCGATGTGGTCCGGGTGGGCGTGGGTGACGATGACGTCGGTGACCTGCTCGAGTCGCCGACCACGCTCGCGCAGGAAATCATCGAGGGGACGCAGGACGTTCCCCTCGGCGTCCTGCGCCTTACTTCCCGCCCACCCCGGGTCGATGATGGTGACCCCGTCCTGCCCCAGGTGGACGACCGACATCACGCTGGACATCACCCCGGCGCCCGGCATCGGGACCGCACGCATCCACAGTTCACCGCCGGTGCTGCTGATTCGCGCCGGCGCGGACAGCTTACCCCTGACCGCAGCGGTGTACTGGCTGCGGAAGACCGGGGTGATGCCTGAGGAGTTCGGGGCTACGACCATGTGTTGTCAGGGTACCCGGGTGTCCCCGTTAGTAGCGCTCCGGCTCCTCGCCGAGGTCGAAACGTCGCCCGGAGACCTCGGTCGGGGTGATCTCCACGAAGTTGTACTTCAGCGTCGGCAGCCAGGGCTTCAGCGGCAGGCTCTCCGCGTCGTGGATCTCGTCTGAGCCGGTGAGGAGACGGGCGGTGCCCTTAACGATGACGGACCAGGCATGGGCCGGGTTGCCCTCGGCATCGGCGTCGACGTGGTCGGCCTCGAAGAGGACCTTCGCGTCGATCTCGGCGAGGGTGAACAGCTTCGTGCCCTCCGCGGTGCGGAAGTAGATCTTGCCGTCACTGACCACGAAGTTCAGCGGGAAGAGGTCCATGTCGTCGCTACGGCGGACGACCAGTCGACCCAGGCTGGTGGTGCCCATCAGGTCCAGGGCGTCCTTGTCGTTCACGAGGGTGATGTCTGCGTCGGTGGTGTTTTCGCTCATGACTCCATTGTTCTCCGGTTCCGGCTCCGGCGCATTGATCAGTGCTGTCTTGTTGAACACATATGTTCCAACATATATATCCGCCTGGGTATTACTGGAAATTTCCACGACAAGAGCTTTTCTTCCGAAAAGTGACGCTCATTCCAGTTACTATTCAGCTGTGTCGCAGAGCAGACTTCGCCGAGTATGGCCCATCGCCATCACCGCCACGATGCTGGCTGTACTCAGTGTGTCCCTGCTGGTCGTCGCCACGACACGCAGCTCCGAGGACATCCAGTCTTGCGACCCGATCACCGGCACCTTCAGCCACCGGGACCGCGAGAGCATCTTCCACATCTACTCCTGCGGGGTCGATGCGGCCCGTCCGGTCGGCGTCCTGGTCCACCTGCACGGCGACGGCGCTGGCGAGTTCGTCGGCCCGGAGGACCCCGAGGGCACACTAAACTCCCTGGCCCGGGTCGCCCGCGACCGCAATATGCTGCTGGTCGCCCCACAGACCCCCGACCAGGGAAACGGGTGGACCTGGTGGCGGAACCTGGGCGAGAATGTCGCCTGGTTGTCCGCGTTCATGCAGGACGACGTCCTCTCCCGGCGCAATGTCGATGCGGAGAACGTCTGGTGGTCCGGGTACGCCGGAGGGGCGGACATGCTCAGTCGTGGCGTCCTCACCCACCTGTCTCCCCTGGTCACCTCCGGTGCGGTGATGATGGCCGGCGGCGCCGCCCCCGTCACACTCGAAGCACCCCGGCACCCGTACCCCCGGGACAAGAGCGACACCTTGCCGTTGAGCTGGGTCGTCGGCGCGCACGACGACAACGTGGCCGACGCCCGTGAGGGCTCGCAGTGGTACCAGGACCGCGGGTTCGGCAATGTGTCCCTGGCGGTCAGTGAGGACACCGCCCAGGCCAATCTGCCGCAGGCCGATGTGCTCGAGAGCGCGCTGGACGCAGCCCGGGAGGGCTAGTCAAAGAAGACGCGGCTGGCGCGGCTCAGCCATCCCCGGCGACGACGGTACGGGTCACCGCCCGCTCGTCGCCCAGGATCATCAGGGCGAACAGCAGCTCCCCGGTGTTGACCGCGTTGTCCGCCCGTCGCTTCAGCACCGCCGAGTTCGCGTCCGCGTGGGCGTCGAGCACCACGAGGTCGGCGTCCTTGCCGGGCTCCAGCGAACCGACCGTGGCGTCCACCCCCAATGCCTCGGCACCACCCAGCGTCGCCAGGCGCAGCAGTGCCGGAACATCCATCGGCGTACCCAGCATCCGTGAGACCTTGTACGCCTCGTTGAGCGTGACCAGCGGCGACAGGCTGGTTCCGGCGCCGACGTCCGATCCCAGTCCGATACGGAGGCCACTGAGTTCCTGCGCCCGGGCGAGGCTGAACATTCCCGAGCCGAGAAAGAAGTTGGATGTCGGGCAGTGCGCGATGGAAGCCTCCGCGGCAGCCAGCCGAGTGAGCTCGCGCTCGCTCAGGTGGACCGCATGCCCGAAGACGCTGCGCCGACGGACCAGCCCGGCGCGGTCGTAGACGTCGGTGTAGTCCACAGCATCCGGAAACAGGTCGCCGACCCAGGCGATCTCGCCGGTGTTCTCCGCGAGATGCGTCTGGATCAGCACGTCCGGATATGCGGTCGCCATCTCACCGAGGGCGGCCAACTGGGCGTCCGACGACGTCGGGGCGAAACGCGGGGTGATCGCGTACTCCAACCGCCCCACCTGGTGCCAGCGTTCCAGCAGGTCGACGCTGTCAACGACGGCGGAATCCGGGGTGTCGAGCAGCGCCTCGGGCGCATTACGGTCCATGCAGACCTTGCCGGAGATGATCCGCAGGTTATTCTCGAGAGCCCGGCGGAACAATGCCTCCACGCTTTCCGGGTGGACCGTGGAGTAGACGCAGGCGGTGGTCACACCATTGGCGATGAGCTGGTCGGTGAAGAAATCCGCGGTGGCGTCGGCGTGGGCGGCGTCGGCGAACCGGGCCTCGGTGGGGAAAGTGTAGTTCTCGAGCCAGTCGAGCAGCTCGAGCCCTGGTGAGGCGATCATGTCGACCTGCGGGAAGTGGACGTGTGCGTCAACGAACCCCGGCACGATCAGCCGGTCACCCTCGTCGACGATGGCGGCGTCCGGATAGGACGCACGGACGTCGTCGGCGGCGCCGACCGCCTGGATGGTGCCCCCGGCGTAGGCGACGGCACCGTCCGGGATGTCGAGGTGGGTCGGGCCCGGGGTCTGTGACGAGGTCTGCGACGTCGGGGTGACGACGTGCCCGAGGACGATGGTCGTTCCGGTCGTGCCGGTGGACCCGGTCGTTCCGGTCGACCCGGTGTCGCGCGGGCCGGGCTGCTCGGTCATGGGTGGGTGGTACTCCTCGTGGGGTGGTCAGGGACGGGTCGGGGACGCTCCTGGATACGTGGGGCAGATGACTCCAGTCAACGGCCTGGAACTGCATTTGCGCGTACTTTTCGACCTTTTCGTGGCACGATAGTCCCGAAAATGCGGCGCAAAAGCAGAAAAACGGTGGCCGAGCTGAGGGGGCCGTCCCTGGCCTGCGACCGCGACAGCGATGGGGCAGGGGTAGCGACGGCCGGAGTGGTGCGGTTACACGCGGGGCCCGCTCACCGCCACTGACGCCGTGGCACCCTCAGGGGCGGTCACGTCCTCGACCTCGACGGTCTGCACGGCGTCGAGACCGGCGACAAGCTCAGCCTCAGCGGCGTCCCGGCCACTGTCGGCCCCGCTGTCGGCCCCGCTGTCGGCCTCGGTGGCCACAGGCTCAGCCAAGTGCCCGTTCCCTTCACGGTTCAGCAGCAGGTTCAACAGGATGACGGCCACCGCACCCACGGTGATGCCGCTGTCCAGGATCATCTCCACCTCGGTCGGCAGGTTCGCGTTGATCCCCTCGAACGCGGTCGGCAGCATCGCCAGCGCGATGGACACACCGACGATCAATGCACGGGTTTCGTTCCAGGTCACGGTGGACAGCGTCCTGATTCCGGACGCCACGACCATGCCGAACAAGGCGATACCGGCACCGCCCAACACCGGCTGCGGGATACCGGTGGCGATCTCACCGACCTTCGGCAGCAGGCCGAGGACGATGAGAATGAGGCCGGCGGCGGTGACCACGTAGCGGCTGGCAACACGGGAGAACGACACCAGGCCGACGTTTTGGGCGAAGGCCGAGGACGAAGGTGCGGAACAGCGGTGGTCGCTGGTCGACCGGGTGGGTGCCGTCTGCGGCGACGGCGCCGATGGTTCCGGAGGGCAGGGTTGCGTCTCCGGTTTCCGATGCTTCTGGGGTGGGTGTGTTGTCTGTGGTCATGGCCGGTCAGCTCCCTTGGTAGGTCGAGTATCCGTAGGGCGAGAGCAGGAGTGGGATGTGCAGGTGCCCATGGGCCCCGCCGCGCTCGTCGCTGATGGTGAAGGTGATGTCGACGTACGGGTACAGCGTCGCTGCGCCATCGAAGTAGTCGGCGGCGGCGGGCAGACCGGTGGTGGTGTTCAGGACGTGGGTGGACAGGCTCATGTCGTCACCTCGCTGACTCCGCTGGCTTCACGCACCGTGCCGTCGTCCTCGGTGACGAATCCGCGCAGACGCAGTTGATTGATGGCGTCGAGGTGGCGGAGGACGAACGGCCACTCCTCCTCGGGCTCGTGGGCCAGGCGCACGACGAGGTTGTCGAGGATCTGCCGGGAGTCCTTCCCTGCGGCCCGGACGAGGAAGTTCCAGCCGAACTTCTCCCGGTAGGTGGGTTGCAGATTACGGATGGAGGTCATCTCACCGTTCTCACCCTGGTCCTCGGCAGCAGTGGCCTGTTCCGCTGCCGCGCGGGAGCCGGACTCGACCGTTCCGCCGATCGGCGGGTGGGCGTTGACGGACTCGAGGACGGTCTCGTCGTCCTGCTCGTGAAGCAGAACGGATGCCGCACCACAGAGAGCGTCGATGGTGGCGATGGGTCGGGCGGCGGCCACGGCGGTGGCGAGGTCGCGGCTGGCGAAGAGTCCGGTCAGCTGGTCGGCAAGTTCGGACGCCTCCATGGCGTTGAACTGCGTCACCGTCACTCCGACCGGGGTTGAGGTCACTGAGGATGTCATGGGCCTCAGTGTGGTGGAGCGGTGTTTCTGGCTAGTAACCCCGTGGTTTCTCCGCAACGAAACCTCTGGGGCCCGCTTTTCAGCGACAAAACCCGAGGTGCTCCCTCGACGAGCCGCGTCCCCCCGACCGGCTCAGACAGTGATGTTGGCGAAGTTGGTGAT
The DNA here is from genome assembly GCA_019120175.1 of Candidatus Corynebacterium faecigallinarum. Lineage (GTDB taxonomy): Bacteria > Actinomycetota > Actinomycetes > Mycobacteriales > Mycobacteriaceae > Corynebacterium > Corynebacterium faecigallinarum. The sequence goes on along the minus strand of DWVP01000001.1, from coordinate 6,463 downwards.
GCCGATCAGGCGTCGACGGTCTCAGACTCTGCGCCATCCTTGTCACCGGTCAACACCGCATAGCTGATCCCGGCGATCGCCGCACCAAGCAGCGGGGCGACGATGAACAGCCACACCCGGCCGAGAGCGTCCCCACCGGCGAACCAGGCGACACCGAGCGAGCGGGCCGGATTGACCGAGGTATTGGACACCGGGATCGAGATCAGGTGAATCAGGGTCAGGGTGAGACCGATGGCCAGCGGCGCGAAGCCGGCCGGGGCCTTCTTCGAAGTCACCCCGAGGATGACCCATAGGAACACTGCGGTCAGCACGACCTCGGCGACCAGGACGGCGGCCATCGAGTAGCCGTCGGGCGAGAACTCACCGTAGCCGTTGGTGGCGAAGCCGGACTCTGAGGCACTGAAGCCGTCCTTCCCGTTGGCGATGACGAAGAGGACACCACCGGCCGCACTCGCGCCGATGATCTGGGTGACCCAGTAGGGCACCACAGCGGACCATCCGATGCGCTTGGCGACGGCGCAGCCCAGGGTGACCGCCGGGTTGAAGTGGGCGCCGGATATATGGGCCAGGGCGTAGGCACCGGTCACCACGGTGAGGCCGAAGGCGAGGGCGACGCCGAGGAAGCCGATGCCCATGTTGATGGTGCCGTCGGAGATCACGCTGGCGGCGAGGACGGCCGAACCACAGCCGCCGAAGGTCAGCCAGAAGGTGCCGAGGAACTCGGCCCAGAGGCGGTTACTCATCGAAGGGGTCTGCATGAGGAGTTCTCCTGTCATGTGTCATATGACGTTGTGCAGTGTGGCGCAGCGCCATGCGGATGGACGTAACCACATCAGTCACACCTGTAACATCCGCCTTTTGAGAAGTAGGATGTTTGCCGCCAAAAGGGAACCCTTCCGTTCGACCCCCCTGACCATTGCGGAGTCACCTAACCCCCTGCTGGGCCGGTACCGGAATACTCCCGGGGCCCCACAGGTTGGGGATGGTGGATGTGAACCACAGCGAAAGGACAGCCCCTTCATGACCTCCCCCATGACCTCACTCTTCGACCCCCTCGACGCCGGCGATCTGCACCTGGACAACCGGGTGACCATGGCCGCACTGACCCGCCAGCGCGCCGGCGAGGACGGCATCCCCACCGACCTGCACGTCGAGTACTACAGCCAGCGTGCCTCGGCCGGTCTGGTGGTCACCGAGGGCTCCTTCCCCGCGTTCAGCAACCGGGCGTTCCCCGGCCAGGCCGGAATCGCCACCGACGAGCAGGCCGCCGGGTGGGCCCGCGTCGCCGAGGCCGTGCACGCCAAGGGCGGCACCCTGGTCATGCAGATCATGCACGGTGGACGCACCTCCCACCCCGACCTGCTGCGCGGGGCCGAACCTGAGGCCCCGAGTGCGATCGCCGTCGGCGGGCCGGTCCGCGGCTTCTCCGGCAAGGCCGAGGGTGGTGTGCCCCGGGAGCTCGGCACCGAGGAGATCCCGCGGATCATCGAGGAGTTCACCTCCGCCGCCCGCCGCGCCATCGACGCCGGTGTCGACGGTGTGGAGATCCACAGCGCCAACGGCTACCTGCTCCACGAGTTCCTCGGGGCGTCCTCCAACCACCGCACCGACGCCTACGGCGGCTCTCCGGAGAACCGGGCGCGGCTGACCACCGAGGTCGTGGCTGCGGTCGCCGCCGAGATCGGTGCTGGACGCACCGCCGTGCGTATCTCCCCCGAGCACGGCATCCAGGGTGTGCTGGAGGACGACCGTCAGGACGTCCTGGCCACCTACGATGCGCTGATCGACGGCCTCAATGAGGTCGGCCCGGCCTACCTGTCGGTGCTGCACAAGGACATCGACGGTGACCTGGTCGCGCACCTGCGCGGGCGCTTCGACGGCGCGTTCCTGCTCAACAGTGGTTTCTCGAAGATCACCGGGCAGGACGAAGCGTCCCACATCGTCGAGGACGACCTGGCGGACGCCGCGGTTGTCGGACGCAACCTCATCGCCAACCCTGACCTGGTGCGGCGCTGGAGGGACGGTCTGGAACTCAACGTCCCGGACCAGACCACCTTCTACGCCCCCGGGGCGAAGGGCTACACCGACTACGCCTTCGCGGAGTAGGGGCCACCGGCCCACACAGGGCCAGGGCGGGCCTCAGAGGTTGTGGCGGATGGCTTCGGCCAGCACGTCCAGCCCCTCCTGCAGCAGATTCCCGCTGATCACCAGCGGCGGCAGCAGTCGGATGACATTGCCGTCGAGACCACAGCTGAGCACCAGCACCCCGGCCGCCGGCATGCCGGACGGCGCCTACCACCTGGGCGCATTGGCGGTGAATGTCGTCGACGGCATCGCCCGGGTGGCCGGGACCGACACCATCGCCGGCAGTACCGCGACGATGGACCAGCTGTTCAACTTCGCCGTGGCTAATGCGCCGGCGACTGTGCCAGCCACTGCGCCGGCGACTGCACAGGACACCGCGGAGGACACTGCGGGGAACGTCACGACAGATGCCGCCGGTGTCACTGCGGCGGATGCCGCGCTGCTCGCCGCGGTCCAGCAGACCTCCATCACCCCGTCTCGCGCACTGGGGTTGCCCGCTGCCGGGATCCGTCCTGGCGGCCGGGCTGACCTGGTCGTCCTGGCCGTCCCGGACGGCACATCCAATCCGGACGTTGGTACGTCCGACGAACTGCGGAACCGACTGCAGGTCAGCGCCGCGCTCCGCTCAGGCGAGTGGGTGTAGGGAGGCCCAGCCCCACCTCCCTACACCCGGTTCACCTCGCGGTGGCGCCAGCCGACCAGACCCGCGGCGATCCCCAGCACCCCGATGCCGGTCAGCCACAGTACCGGCGCGACCTCCACCGGCACCGCCGGGTACTGCGCCAGGTGGCCGAAGATGTTCAGCGACCTCAGCCAGTCCGGCAGCCCCAGCATCTCGCCGAAAGCGGTCTCCAACACAGCGAACCCCAGCAGTGTCCATCCGACCGGCCCCGCCCATCGCGGCAACCAGCCGAACAGGGCGACCACGATCCCCATGGTCGCCAGCACCGCCGGGGCATACAACAGCACCGCCAGCGCCACATCGGCGAAGGTCGACCAGCCGTCGTCCCCCAGTACCGCGACCGCACCCGCACCGGCACCGAGTCCGGTGAGCAGCAGAGTCAGCGCCACTGCACCGAGGATGACCACCAGGTGCGCGCCCAGCCACCGCACCCGGCCGACCGGGGCAGACAGCCCGAACTCGGCGCGTCCCCGCACCTCTTCGTCCCGCACCTGCTGCAATGCACTCACCGCGGATGCTGCGATGAACATCGCGATGATCAGGGCGATGAACGACTGGAAGCCGAGGATCAGGTCGTCGCCACCGATGATGGTCTTCATCGCCTCGGGAAGATCGTCCTGGGCGTCCACCAGTGGCTGGGAGAAACCGCCGAGCAGCAGGGCTGCCACCACCAGGGCCATCCCCCAGCTCCGCAGCCCGCCACGCAACGTACGCAATGCCATTCCGACCGGGGTGCCCAGCCAGGCCGCAGCCTCGGGACGCCCCCGTCGGGTGTGGAGCAGACCGGCCCCGACATCGCGCTTCGTCGACAGCCAGACACCGGTCGCAGTCAACACCACCGCACCGCCGACCAGCAGAAACAGTGGCCACCAGCGGTCCAGCACATACGGCGCGGTCTGCTGCGCCCACCCCAGGGGCGACGCCCAGGACAGGGCACTGCCCCCTGCCTCGGCGACGTCCCCGCCCATCCGGATCACGTAGGACGCCCCGATCAGCCCGGCAGCCATCCCGGTCGCCCCGCGGGAGAACTCGTTGAGCTGGGCGGACACTGCGGCAGCACCCATGAAGAACAGACCGACGGCCACGCTGCAGGCTGCGATCAACAGCGAACCGTGCACATCGAAGTCGGCGGTGACCGCCGCGCCGAACACCAACAGGCCGGCCGCCACATTCGCGACGACGGTGAGGATCAGTGCGGCGGTAAGCGTCGCATGGCGTCCGACGATATTGGCGCGCACCAACTCGGTGCGTCCTGCCTGTTCGTCGACGCGGGTGTGACGGATGACGGTGAATACGCTCATCAGGGCGAAACCGATGTAGATGAAGATCGCGTAGCCCGCGGCGAAGAGTCGCTGGAAGGTGGGGTCCTCCATGCCGTAACCCGGCCCCATGATCATCCGACCGACCGGGTCGAGGAACAGCACGGCGACGCCTGCCAGGTTCTCCTCATCACCGACGAGAGTTTCGCCGGCCTCGACGACCGCGCAGTAGAAGGCGAACAGTCCGAGGCCGATGATCCAGGCGGTGGTGCGGATCCGGTCGCGCCGCAGCATGAACCGCAGTAGCGTCAGAGTGCCGGTGAGTGTGCCGGTGCGGTGACCGGTGCGGCTGCCAGTTGCTGTGCTGGTCATGGCGTCTCACCGCCGTAGTGGCGCATCAGCAGCTGCTCCAGCGTCGGGGGGTGCGCGACCAGTGATGCCACGCCCAACGGTGCCAGCTCCCGCATGACGGGATCCATGTGCTCACCGTCGACCTCGAACACGGTGCGTCCTCGCTTCTCACGCAGGTCGTGGATGCCTTGGAGAGCGGCGAGCGCGGTGACAGCGCTCCCGGGGCCGGTGGTCTCCACCTCCACGGTGGTGCGGGTCATGTGGCGTAGTTCGGAGAGTGTGCCGGTCTCCACGATCGCGCCGTCGCGGATGATCGAGATGCGGTCGGACAGCACCTCGACCTGGGCGAGAATATGGCTGGAAAGCAGGACGGACGTGCCTTTCGCGCTGGTCTCCTTGATGACGTCCTGGAAGACCACCTCCATCAGCGGGTCGAGTCCAGCGGTCGGTTCGTCCAGCAGCAACAGGTCGACGTCGGCGGCGAGGGCGGCGATGAGTGCGACCTTCTGGCGGTTGCCCTTGGAGTAGGTCCGCGCTTTCTTGCTGGGGTCCAGGTTGAAGCGCTCGATGAGCTCATCGCGTCGGGCGGGGACGCCGCCGCCTCGCAGACGCAGGAACATGTCGATGACCTCGCCGCCGGTGAGGTTCGGCCAGATCTCGACGTCGCCGGGGACGTACGCCAGGCGTTTGTGCAGTTCCACGGCGTCCTGCCAGGGGTCACCGCCGAAGATGCGGACGGTGCCCTCGTCGGCGCGCAGTAGTCCGAGCAGGACCCGGATCAGGGTGGATTTTCCGGCGCCGTTCGGCCCGAGGAACCCGTGGACCTCACCTTCGCCGACGTGCAGGTTCACACCGTCGAGGGCGGTGACATCGCCGAAGCGTTTGACCAGGCCGTTGACGGTGATGATGTCTGTGTTGGTGGTGCTGTCAGTCATTGCGCTTCTCCATCGCTTCCTTGTGGAACAACCCCTCGGTGAGGAGCTCACTGACTCCGGCGCTCCACGCCGTCAGTGACTCCATGTCTCCGGCGACGAGGTCGACACCGAGCAGGCGTTTAACGTGGCGGTGCAGAGACAATGCGCCCAGCTGCCACATCATGATGAGGACCACCCGTTCCCGAGGATGGGCTGTCGGTTTGATCATCCCGGCCTCCTCACCTTTGGCGAAGTAGACCAGTGCGTCCTCCACCGCATCGTCGACGAGGTCGGCGACGGCCGGGGAATCGTCGGCCAGGCGGGCGGCGAAGTAGGCGATGGCCGGGACGAGCCAGGGCTGGGACAGTTTCTCCTGGCGGGAGAACGCGCCACCGGATGCCATCAACGAGGTGTTGTACTCGCGGAACTGCGCGACGACGTACTCGTCACATGCTGCGGCGATGCCTCGTTTGGAGCCGAAGTGATGGACGACGAGCTGGGCGGAGACCCCGGCACGCTCGGCGATGCTCTTCATCGTCGCCCCTGCCACCCCGCGCTCGCCGAACTCGTGGAGGGCGGCGTCGCGGATCCGGGTGGTGGTGGTGGTTTCTGGTGTGGATTCTACTGTGGCGTCGGGCGCATTGTCGTTTGTTGTGTCGCTTGTGGTGTCGGGACTCATGCCCGGCCTCCTGCCCGTGCACACCTCAGGACAGCGCGCACTGTATTGAATAAAGTGAACTACTTTCACTGTATTCAATAAAGTTTGTCGACGCAACTAACTCCGCCCCCGGAGCGCCCGCCAACCGCGCCATCCCAGCCAGCCCAGCCAGCCGCGCAACGAGAAATAACCACGCCCAGAGGTACGTTTTCGGGCCGGGACCGTACCTCTGGGCGTGGGCATTTGATGCCGCAAGAGGGCGTCGCAGGAGGGCGCCGCGGGAGCTGTCGGTGGAGCTGTCAGCGGAAGGACCCGCCGCCGGCCCCCTCTCGGATCACCGCCAGGTCGACAGTGCCCGCCATCGCCTGATGGCCGGCAGGTTGTGACGTAGACAACGACACAACAGTGCGGATTGTTTTGGTTGACGATGGGACAATGGGGAAATGACACAGCGAATCACCGTCATCGGCGCCGGAGTCATCGGACTGACCTGCGCACATGAACTTGCCGAGGC
>DWVP01000005.1 GCA_019120175.1 Candidatus Corynebacterium faecigallinarum | reverse complement strand
GGCGTTCACCCCGGGGTGGGGACCTTTGGGTTGGTGCCGCGGACATTACCCCAGTCGGTGGTTTTCGCTACCTGCAGTGGACATATCGGAGACCATTCGGCGAAGAGTCAGTGGCCCGTGGGTGAACTCTTGTCGAGGATGAGGTCCGGATCGAGGGTGGCGATGGCCTCGAAGTCAGGCTCCAGGGTATCGATGCTCTCCGGGGCGTCCTTGTACGTTGTCTCGTAGTTGGAGCTCTCGCCGACCCAGGGACCGACGCCTTCGCCGCCGAAGTCGATCCAGTCGGACGCGCCGACGGGCTGGACGCCGAGCGCCAGGGCGGTCGCGGCGTCGCCCCAGCCGAGCGCAACCACGCGTTGCGGCTGCTCGTCGACGGTGACGTCGCCGAACTTCGTGGAGACCGTCTGGGGGAAGGTGCCCTTGGTCTCGATGAGGTCGGCGGACGCTGAGTTGTCGCCGTCGCCGTTGCCGCTTCCGTCGCCGTCACCGCTGTCGGGGCAGGCGGCGAGTCCGATGGACAGGGTCGCCGCGGCGATCAGCGCGGTGGTGGTGCGGGTGGCGTGGGTGAGGCGTGAGCGGGTGACCCTGGTGCGCATGGATGAAGACCTTTCAGTGTCAGCAGTGACGGTGCCTATGGCCCGATCTGGCCCCAGCTCTAAAAGGTTAGCCTACCCACGCTACACTGTTGTCGTCGGGCCGGCTCCGAGCGTCCTAACCGAAGAGCTCGCGGGAGGCGATCTCCGCGCCCTTGACCAGCGAGTCGAGCTTCGCCCAGGCGATCTGCGGGTGCAGGCGACCACCCAGACCACAGTCGGTGGAGGCGATGACGTTCTCCGGGCCGGCGGCCTCTGCGAACTGCAGGATCCGGTCGGCGACGGTGCGTGGGTGCTCCACGATGTTGGTGGAGTGGCAGACGACACCCGGGTAGATCAGGGTGTTCTCCGGAAGGTCACGCTCCTGCCACACACGCCACTCGTGGGAGTGGCGGGGGCTGGAACCCTCGAAGGTCAGTCCACCGACGTTGGCGCGCAGGCACTCGTCGACGATGTCCTCCATCGGGATGTCGGTGGTGTGCGGGCCGTGCCAGGAACCCCAGCAGATGTGCAGACGGGTCTGCTCACGCGGGATGTCCTTGATCGCCTCGTTGAGGGCGTCGATGCGCAGCCGGATCCAGGCCTGGTAGTCGGCGACGGTCGGCTCCGGGTTGATCTGGTCCCAGGCCTCGGCGAGGTCCGGAGCGTCGAACTGGACGGTGAAACCGGCGTCGGTGATGGCCTTGTACTCGTGGGAGAGGGCCTCGCCGCAGGCGCGGACGAGTTCCTCGTCGGTGTCGTAGTACTTGTTGGTCAGTCGGGCCGCGGAACCGGGGGCGATGGCGGCGACGAAGGCGTCCTTACGGTCGTGGCCGACCTTGTCCAGGGCCTTGGTCAGCAGGTCGACGTCAGCGTCGACCTCGTCCTGGCCGATGTAGGTCACCGGGCCGGTGAACTCCGGGTTGCCGACCTTGGCGCGGCCGGTGAAGATGCCGGACTCCGGATCCTCGTAGGCTTCGCTGAAAGCGGCGCGGTCGCGGCGGTCCGGGAAGCTGGTCAGCTTGATGTTGCCCGGGGTGGAGCGGACGACCTCGGCATTGGCCCACCGGTCGGTGTCGGTCATGGTCAGCCCGCCCAGGCGGGTGAAGGTGTAGTTCCACCAGGCGCCGTAGTCCACGGCTCCGGAGGTGATGTGGCCGTACTCGCCCTCGTTGATGATGTCGAGGCCGAGCTCGTGCTGACGGCGGACGACCTCGTCCACGCTGTTCTGGAGGATCTCCAGGAACTGCTCGCGGGTGATGTCCCCGGCACTGAAGCGGTTGTTGGCCTCCAGCAGCTCCGGGGTGCGGGGCAGGGAACCCACGTGGGTGGTGCGGATCTTGTTGACCATGGTTGTTCTGGTTCTCCGGTTCTCTCGTTGATGTACTGGTTGTTTAGGCGCTAGTTGCCGTTGATCTCGCGCGTGGCGATCTCCGCGCCCTCGACCAGGGCCTGCAACTTCGCCCAGGCGATCTGCGGGTGCAGGCGTCCGCCCAGTCCGCAGTCGGTGGAGGCGATGACGTTCTCCGGCCCGACGAGGTCGGCGTACTGCAGGATGCGGTCGGCGATCAGCCGGGGGTGCTCCACGACATTGGTCGAGTGGCAGACCACACCAGGGTAGATCAGTGTGTTCTCCGGCAGCTGGTGCTCGGACCAGACCCGCCATTCGTGCCCGTGGCGGGGGCTGGCGCCCTCGAAGGTCAGGCCGGAGACGTCGGCGCGCAGGCACTCGTCGACGATGGCGCCGAAGGGCACGTCAGTGGTGTGCGGGCCGTGCCAGGAACCCCAGCAGATGTGCAGGCGGGCCTGCTCCCGAGGTACGCCCTCGAGCGCGGTGTTGATCGCGTCGATGCGCTTGCCGATCCATGCCTGGTAGTCGGCGATGGACGGCTCCGGGTTGATCTGGTCCCAGGCCTCGGCGAGGTCGGGTGCGTCGATCTGGACGGTGAAGCCGGCATCGGCGATGGTCCGGTACTCCTCGTTGAGGGCGCGGGCGCAGGCGTCGACGATCTCGTCCTCGGTGTCGAAGTGCTCATTGGCCAGCCGGGCGGCGGAGCCGGGGGAGATCGCGGCGACGAAGGCGTCCCTGCGGTCGTGGCCGGCCCGGTCCAGGGCGGCGGTGAGGCCGTTGACGTCGGCGGCGACGGCGTCCTGCCCGATGTAGGACACCGGGCCGGTGAAGGTCGGGACGCTCAGTGGTTCGCCGAGCAGGCAGCCGGACTCCGGGTCGTTGTAGGCCTCGCGGAAGGCGGTCCAGTCCCGACGGTCGGTCATGCTGGTCAGCCGGACGTCGCCGGGGGAGGAGCGTACGACGTCCATCTCGACCCATTCACCCGGCTGCGGGGCGCGCAGTCCGCCCAGGCGCGGGAAAATGTAGCTCCACCAGGCACCGAAGTCGACGGCGCCGGAGGAGAGGTGGCCATACTCGCCGTCGTTGATGATGTCGAGGCCAAGGTCGAGCTGGCGCCGGACGACGACGTCGACGGAGGCCTGGAGGATCTCGTTGAACTCCTCTGCGCCCATCTCCCTGATGGTGGTTCGGGCGTAGGCTTCCAACAGTTCAGGGGTGCGGGGCAGGGATCCCACGTGGGTGGTACGGATCTTCTGGGTCATGGTGATTCCTTGGCGGTCGGGCTGGTGCAGGCGAGGTCGGGTGCGGAGAGCTACGGCCGGGTATCTGAGGGGTAATTCTAGACCGAGCGGTTCATTCGTGGCTTATCCGCCCCCGTGGAATGCGGCGCGGAGATCGCCCTGGAGTCGCTGGATGGCTGTCTCCAGTGTGCTGTCGTTCTTGCAGAACGTCCAGCGCACCAGTGTCTGGGTGGGATCATCCGGGTCTGCGGCGGCGTCCGGGGTGACGAAGGCACTCACCGGGATCGCCGCCACCCCCGCCACGGCAGGCAGGCGGCGGCAGAACTCCGCCCCGGTCATCGGCTGTTCCCCGGCGCCGTCGGCGCCGTCGGCGCCGGCAGCGCTGTCGCTGCCGGTCAGCCCCAGCGGGGCGATGTCGGTGATCAGGAAGTACGTCCCGTCGCTGCCGAGGACCTCCATCCCGGCGTCCTGCAGTGCCTTGGTGAGGACGTCGCGGCGTCCGGCCAGGGTGTCGGTCCACTCACGCGACCAGTCGTCGGCGTGCTCCAGTGCCCAGGCCACCGCCGGCTGCAGCGGGGTCACCCCGACGTAGGACAGGAACTGCTTTGCCGCGGTCACCGGCCCCAGCAGGTGGGACGGCCCGACCGCCCAGCCGGTCTTCCACCCGGTGACGTTGAAGCTCTTCGCCGCGCTCGACAGGGTGACCGTCTGTGCCGCCATCCCGTCCAGGGTGGCGAAGGGGATGTGTGGCCGGTCGAAGGCGAGGCGCTCGTAGACCTCGTCGGTGATCACCACGACCTCCGTGCCCCGCACGCAGTCGGCGATGAACTCCAGGTCCTCGCGGCCCAGCACCGTTCCGGTCGGGTTGTGTGGGGTGTTCAGCAGCACGGCTGCCGGGGAGTCCTGCACCGCCGCGGCGAAGGATTCACGGTCCAGCCGCCAGCGACGCACACCCTCTGCATCCGGCTCCAGCAGTAGACGGACGGGCCGGGCGGTCGCGCCGGCCAGGTTGATCGCGGCGGTGTAGGCGTCGTAGGTGGGTTCCAGGACGACGACCTCACGCCCCGGGTCCACCAGCCCCAGGATGGAGGCTGCGATGCCCTCGGTCGCACCGACGGTGACGATGACCTCGTCGGCGGTGACGTGGTGGTTCAGCCGGCGGGCCCGGTCGGCGGCGACCGCCTGGCGCAGGACGGGCAGGCCAGGGCCGGGGCCGTACTGGTTGTTTCCGCCGGTGATCTCCGCGGCGGCACGCTCCAGCATCTCGGCGGGGCCGTCCTCGTCGGGGAAACCCTGGCCCAGGTTCGCCGCACCGGTGCGCACGGCCTCGGCGGTGATCGTGGCGAAGATGGTGGGACCGATGCCGGCGACACGGGTCGCCGGACGGGCGGTGTATTCGTTGTCAGCCATGCCGCCATACTATGGTGCCATGACCACGCAGCCGATCACCGCGACCGGGATTCATCCCGACCAGACCATTGCACTGCAGCAGACCGACCCCGCCGACCTGCCGAAGGGGCATCCGGTGGACGCCCAGGCCGGGAGGGAGGGTATCAGCCCGCGGGCCCAGCTCACCCAGCTGCTGAACTACTTCGAGGACAACTACCCGGAGATCTGGAACTCGCTGACCACCGACGAGGGCGCCGGTGTGACCGGTTCGGACCTGACCGCGCTGAAGGACGACACCGAGCGGATGTGGGCTCGGGTCCCCGACCTGATCACCCACTGCAGTCTGCTGGTGTTGGGCGCGGGGCTGGACCACGCGATGCCGACCTCGACGTTCCTGAAGACCGGGCCGGACGCTTCGGCGGTCACCGTGGCGGGGCTGTCGGGCACGCTGCTGCGTCCCTCGGAGCCGACCGGGGCGGTGGCAGTGAGCCTGCACGGTGGGCCGGGCTGGTTCGGCGATGCCGAGGCCCACGACCAGCTGTGGCTGCCGCTGTTCGCCGCACTGGCGGAGAAATCCGGGGTGACGGTGGTGGATCTGGTGTACCCGCTGCCAGGGTATGCGGCAGGTGAGGGTGCCGAGCCCTCAGAGACGGCGACCCGGGCGGCGATAGCCGGGGCCTTCCGCGAGGTGCAGGAGCGTGCCGGGGAGTTGGTGGGGGAGCGCGCTGCCGCTTCTGCATCGGTGGACCGCGTCGGCCTGATCACCTTCGGCTCCGGCTTCGGCCTGGCGCGCGACGTCGTGGAGGACGCTGCCTTCCTGCTGGCGATGACCCCGCGGATCACGCCCGCCCTCGAACAGGACGCCCCGTCCCTGGCCGACGTGCCGACCCTGGTGTCGGTCGCCTCGGAGGACACCCGCGGAACCTCGGCCGAGGACGTCGCGGCGTTCTTCGACGGCTGCGCCCCCGGCCACGAGTTCCGTTCCTACCTGTCCGAGCACATCATCGGTGCCCCTGACGTGTGGCGTCGCCGGGTGGCTGACGACGCGGAGTGGATGCAGCGCTTCTGACGGTCAGCTGGTCAGTTGGTCGGCTGGGATGCGTCTGCGGCGGTGTCTGCATCTGACGGTGGGTCGAGCTCGGGGCGACGATCTTCGCCCTCCAGCTCCTTCTTCCCCTTCTTCGCGACAGAGGGGTCTTCCTTCACCGCGTCCTTGAAGGCCCTGAACCCGCGGGCCAGCCGACTGCCTGCGCTGACCGCGCCACCGACGACGGCGTCCTTCGCATTGCCTGCGCCATCGACAACGGAGTCCTTGGCATCACCGGCGGCGGAGAGCCACCGGCGGGCCGTGACCTGGTTCCGCTCCTCGGTCAGGCCGAGACTCTCCTGGAAGTCGATGACGCTGGTCGTGAGGTGATTTCCCGAACGGACGACACGACCCGCGGGGAGGGGCTGCAGCAGGACCTTGCTGTTTGCGCGTTGTGCGGCGGCGTCGATCCGGTCCAGCAGGCCGGTCGTGACCTCGGCGACCTGCCGCCACCGCTTGTCCCGGGCTGTCTGCAGACCCTGCCGGTGGATCTCCACGTTCTCGGGTTCGGTCTGCGCCACCCGGTCGAGCTCCAGACTGTCGAACTCCTCGCACAGCTGCAGGCAGCGGGCGAGGACGACCAGCCAGTCCTTGATCTCGCCGTGCGCAGTGGCCAGCAGTTTCGCCAGGTCACCGAGGTCCTTCTCCGACTCGATCCGGGTGGTGATGTCGGAGAGCTGCTGCAGGGCGTAGCGCCGGGTGCCGGAGAGAATGCTCGCGGAGTTCTGCACCTTCGACCAGGTGGTGCCCGAGACGTGCCCGACCGAGTCCCGGACGATGAAGGCGTCATCGATGATGTCACCCACCCCGTACATCTTCGAGACGACGTCGATGGTCTGGTTCCTCAGGACATCGTCGACCTTCCGGTCGATTTCGGCCAAGTAGTCCTTGATCTCGTCGATCGTCTGCTGCGATGCCATCTGGTTCAGCATGGCGGCGGCAGCTGCCAGTGCCGCTGGGCTGGCCAGCGCGGCGATACCCGTGGAGGACTTGACGAACTGCAGGTTCTCGGCGATCTTCCCGTCAGAGGAACGCAGGATCGCGAAGTAGTTCCCAGTGGTCTTGCTCTGCGTCATCGAGGCGGTCTTGAGTGCGGCAGCGGACTCCTCGGTCAGCTTCAGCCAGCGGCCGGAGTTCTCCATGTACCGGGAACCTGCGCCTGCCATGCTGGACATGTTCCCGAGCCGGCTGCCGAGGTTCCGTACCGGGGTCTTGTCCGTCAACTCGAGGGACCCGCAGAACGCCTCCACCAATGAGGCTTCGCCGATGACGGCGAGCCCTTCATCGTCCTTGATCAGCTGGAGTTCTCCGGACGCTCCGGCGTTGTCGGTCATGGGTTCTCCCCGGTGTGTGGTGAAACAAAAGTGATGTGGCCAGTCTAGTCCCCGTCCGGACACCGCTGAGCATCCAACGGCAATCTTCGAACACCGTGACGACACGTCCGCGGTGACCCGCTCGCAGCGTCCTAAACTACACTCGGGACCCATGACAGACGCTGCAGCAACCAGGCACAACCGGGACATCGACCGCTACGACGCCGACGCCCGTCGCTGGGTGGCCGAGGCGATCCGGACGGTGCAGGCCGACCAGCAGCGGTCGGCGGACACGCACCTGCTCACCGTGCCCCTGCCGCGGCACCTCGGCGTGGACCTCTACCTCAAGGACGAGACCACGCACCCGACCGGTTCGCTGAAGCATCGGCTGGCCCGCTCGCTGTTCCTCTACGGCCTGGCGAACGGCTGGATCAGGCAGGACGCACCGGTCGTCGAGGCGTCCTCCGGTTCCACGGCGATCTCCGAGGCGTACTTCGCCCGGCTGGTGGGCGTCCCGTTCATCACCGTCGTCGCCGCCTCGACCAGCGCGGAGAAGGTGCGTCTGATCAGGTCCTACGGGGCGGAGGTCCGCTTCGTCGATGACCCATCGGCGGTCTACGAGGTGGCCGCGCAGATCGCCGAGGAGACCGGCGGGCACTACATGGACCAGTTCACCTACGCCGAGCGGGCCACGGACTGGCGCGGGAACAACAACATCGCCGAGTCGATCTTCCGGCAGATGGAGATGGAACGGTTCCCGGATCCGCGCTGGATAGTGGCGACCGCCGGCACCGGCGGAACGTCCTCCACGCTGGGACGCTACGTGCGCTACACCGGGCGGATGACCGGGCTGTGCGTCGCGGACCCGGAGAATTCCGCGTTCTTCCCGGGGTGGTCGGCGGGGGACACCTCCCTGGTCACCGACGCTCCGTCGCGGATCGAGGGCATCGGACGCCAGCGTGTGGAACCCAGTTTCAGCGGCGGTGTCGTCGACCGGATGATGAGCGTGCCGGACGCTGCGGCGATCGGCACGGTCCACGCCTTGGAGCAGGCCACCGGCATCCGCGCCGGTGGGTCGACCGGCACCGGCCTGTGGGCGGCGCTGCGTATCGTCGCAGAGATGGTGGAGGCCGGCGAAAAAGGCAGCGTGGTCTCGCTGATCTGCGACTCCGGCGAGCGCTACCTCGACAAGTACTACTCGGACGAGTGGTTGTCATCGGCGGGGATGAACGTCGCTCCGTACCGCGACGCTGTCCTGCAGTTCCTCCAGTCCGGGGACGCCGGGGCGTTCTGTGGCGGCTGATCATCGGCACAGGTGCGTCATCGGAGAGTGCCCAGTGTCATTGCAGTTTGTCGCCTTCAGGCGCCTGGATGACATTCTTCGATGACGCTCTGCACACTTCGATGACGGGGCGAGAAGAAAACAAGAGTGGTGTGCTGGACAGTCACCGTGTGCCGTGGACAATCGTCGCCAGGGTCTCTCCGGTCTCCACCAGGGAGGCCCGCAGCATCGCCGCCGCAGCGTCCCGGTCGCCGTCCCGCAACATGGTCACGATCTGACGATTCACCGCCACGAAGTCACCGTGCAGGTTCGGCCGGACCCGTTCCACGGCGAGGAACACCAGGCGCATTCGGGCGAGCAGCCGGTCCATCTCCTCATCGAGTAGGGCGGACCCGGCGGCGCCGACGAGTGTGCGGTGGAACTCCTGGTTCGCGAGTGCAATCGCCGCCGCCGAATCCACCGAATCCACCGACTCCACGTCCGCCGTCTCCGCTGCCTCTGCGGTGGACACGATCCGGTCGAGGGCGTCGACGTCCAGCTCAGTGCCCCACAGGACCGCGCCGGGTTCGACCACGGCGCGTGCCCGGAACAGGCTGAGGACGTCCGCGGCGGTGGGGGAGGCGATGAAGACCCCGCGGTGCGGGATCCGGTCGATGATGCCCTCGGCGGCGAGGCTGGCGAAGCCCTCACGCAGGGTGTTGCGCGAGATTCCCATCTTCTCGGCGACGATGACCTCGTTGAGCTTCTCGCCGGGGGAGTATTCACCGGCGGACACGGCCTGCCGCAGGGCGGCGGCGACGGACTGGGCACGCATGTTGGTCAGTGTAGAGGACGCTGCTATTCGACGGTCCCGAGCATCGCGCCGCGCGTGGCGTTCCCGCCAGCGGGGACAGAGATGTGCAGGACGCCGTCGGCCGGGGCGGGGATCGCCCGCTCCATCTTCATCGCCTCGATGATGACCACGGTGTCACCCTTGTTCACCTGCCCACCGTCGGCAGCTTTCCATTCCACGACGGTGCCGGCGAAGGGGGACGTGACTGCGGACCCGGAGTCGTCTGCGCTGGTCCCGGCGGTGTCGGACGCCCCAGCATCACCGGTTGTGTCGGACGTGCCGGCATCGCCGGTCGCCGGGCCACCGGCACCAGCTTGTCCGGCGCCAGACGCGCCCAGTGCCCCCGTCGGGATCCCGACTCGGTGCAGTTGCCCGTCGATCTCCACCGTGATCTCGGTGCGCTCGGTGTAGACCTCCTCGACATCGCCGGTGCCGCCCCCGTCTCTGGTGTCCCCGCTGCCCCCGGAACAGACTGCCGCACCCAGGGCGGAGGACGCCGACCAGCAGGTGTCCACCCAGTCGGTGTACATGCCGAAGGAGTCCGAGGAGGCGGGCCCGCCGTCGACCGGGACAGCGGTGAAGGCCGGTTCGGTGAGGATCGACCGGTGGAAGGGCAGTACCGTCCGCACCCCGGAGATCACGAACTCGTCCAATGCCGCCCGGGCGCGCGACAGGGCAACCGCGCGGGTCGGTCCCCACACGATGAGCTTGCCCAGCATCGAATCGTAGAAGCCTGGCACCGTCGACCCGGAGACCACCCCGGCGTCCACCCGGATGCCCGGGCCCGTCGGCACGCGGAACTCGGTCACCGTGCCGGGGCAGGGGACGAAACCATTGGCGACGTCCTCGGCGTTGATCCGGAATTCGATGGCGTGGCCGCGTGGCATCGGATCCAACGGCGCGTCCTGTGCGTCCGGCGCGTCCTGTGCCACCCAGCTCAACGGCTCGCCGGCGGCGATGCGGAACTGCTCGGCGACGATGTCCACCCCGCTGGTCTCCTCGGTGACCGGGTGCTCGACCTGCACGCGGGTGTTGACCTCCAGGAAGGACACCGTCCCGTCCGCGGCGACGATGAACTCCACCGTGCCCGCGCCGACGTATCCGGCCGCGGCACAGATCGAACGCGCTCCCTCGGTGATCTCCTCGGTCTGTGACTCGGTCAAGAACGGGGCAGGCGCCTCCTCGACCAGCTTCTGGAACCGACGCTGTGTCGAACAGTCGCGCAAGCCCACCACTGACACGTTGCCGTGGGTGTCTGCCAGCACCTGTGCCTCAACGTGGCGCGGGGTCTCCAGGAACTTCTCCACGAAGCACTCGGTGCGTCCGAACGCCTCACCGGCCTCACGACCGGCGGAGTGGAAGGCATCCTCGATCGCCTCCAGCCCGTCGTCCTTCGTGACGATCTTCAGTCCGCGCCCGCCGCCGCCGAAGGCTGCCTTGATGACCACCGGCAGGCCGTGCTCGGCGGCGAAGGCGTGAGCCTGTTCCCACGATGTCAGCGGCTCGGAGGTGCCCGGGGCCAGCGGTGCGCCGACCGATTCTGCCAGCTGCCGGGCGGCCATCTTGTCGCCGAGGGTCTCGATGGACCCGGGGGTCGGGCCGATCCAGGTCAGCCCCGCATCAGCCACGGCCCGGGCGAAGTCGGCGTTCTCCGACAGGAAGCCGTAGCCGGGGTGGACGTAGTCCGCGCCGACGCGGGCGGCGATGTCCAACAGCGCGGGAATGTTCATGTAGGTCTGCGAGCCGGTGGAACCGGGCAGGGCGTAGGCCTCGTCGGCGACACTGGTGTGCAACGCGCCGTTGTCGGGCTCGGAGTACACCGCGACCGAGCGGATCCCCAGGTCACGGGCGGCGCGGGCGATGCGCACCGCGATTTCGCCGCGGTTGGCGATCAGGACGGTTTTCGCAGTGGTCGCGGTGTTCATGGTGCCTCCTGGGTATCGGTGCTGGTGGCGTCGCCGGTGCTGGCGGCGCTGGTGGCGTCGCCGTTGTGGATGGTGAAGGTGACGTCCGCGCCGGGTGGTAGCTGCGCCGCGGCGTCCAGGTCCTCGGGGATGACGGTGGCGATGACCGGGTAGCCGCCGGTCACGGCATGGTCGCGGAGGAACACCACCGGCTCGCCGTTGGGCGGGACCTGCACGGATCCCGCCACCATGCCTTCGCTGGCCAGCTCGCCGGACTGCTCGCGGATGATCGCCTCCTCCCCGGTGAGTCGCAGCCCGACCCGGTTGGACATCGCGGTGACCGTCCACGTCCTGCCGGTGAGCGCGTCGACCCCGTCGGCGAACCAGTCGTCGCGGGGGCCAGGGACTACCCGCAGCACCCCGTCGGCGCGGATGCCGGGGGACACCGGACGCACACTACCGGTCGGTTCGCCGGCGTGGATGGTGTCCCCGCTCGCCAGCGGGGACGGTCCGAGCCCGGAGAGCAGGTCGGTGGAGGACGACCCCAGCACGGTGTCGGCGATGACACCGCCGCGCACCCCGACGTAGCTGCGTAGGCCGTGTTCCGCTTCTCCGACGGTCAGTGTCGCGCCGGGTCGGAGCAGCAGTGGGACGCCGCGTTCGGCTGTCCGGCCGTTGATGTCCACCGGGGCGACGGCACCGGTGACCACGACAACGGTCTCGACCAGTGCGGTGAGCGCCAGCCCACCGATGTTCTCCAGCACGGCGGCGGAGCGCCGGTTGCCGAGGGCGTCATTCGCCGCCTGGGCGGAGGCACGGTCGGCCGCCCCGGAGGTCGTGACGCCCAGGTCGCCGGCACCGGGGCGTCCGGCATCTTCGATGAGCACCTGCAGGCCGTGGTCGTCGAGGCGCAGCACCGGGTGGTGCGCCGGCTGGGGGGCTGCGTGTCGCGTGGTGTCGGACGCACCGCTGGACGCGCTGCCGGCCGCATCGTCCGACGACACCTCTGCGTTCGGCGTGCCGACCTCGATCCGTTCGCTGACCTGCTGGTAGTGCACCCGGTCGCCGGGGGAGAGCAGGGCCGGGTGCTCGGCGTCGGCGTCCCAGAAGGTTCGGGTGGTGGTGCCGAGCAGTTGCCAGCCGCCGGGCGAGGTCCGCGGGTAGACCGCGGAGAAGTCCCCGGCCAGCGCCACCGCCCCGTCCGGCACGGCTGCCCGCGGGGAGTCATGGCGAGGCACGTCGAGGGCGTGGGCGGGATCGGCCGGCACGCAGTAGGTGAAGCCGGGGGCGAACCCGCCGAAGGCCGCCGCCCAGGTCGTGGAGGTGTGCCAGTCGACCAGGGCGTCCGGCGACATCGCCAAGGAGGTGGCGAGCGATTCGAGGTCGGCCCCGTCGTAGTGCACCTCGACGGTGACGTCGCGTGGCGCGGTGGTCTTGGCGTCCGGCGGGACGAAATGGGGCAGGACGCCGCGGGCTTCCTCGGCGTCGGTGGCGGAGGCGAAGCGGACCAGCACAGTGCGGGCGGCGGCACCGACCTCGGTCTGGCCGGGAAGCGGGGCGGCGGAGAGTGCGGCATGCCAGGCCATCGCGGTGGGAAGGTCTGGCAGGTCAACCAGCAGATTGCGGGTGCCGACGCGGTGGACGGGGACGGGGGCTGGGGCCGGCCCAGTGGCGGACTCAGTGGCGGAGGCGGTCACAGGAAACTCTTGATCTCGATGCCGTCGGCGCGCAGAGCCTCGACGATGCTGCGGGTGAGGGCGACGGAGTCGGGGGAATCGCCGTGGACGCACACCGATTCGGCGTCCACCTTCACCACCGAGCCGTCGTGGGCGGTGATCGAGCCAGTCTCGGCGACCTGACGGACGCGGGCGGCGACGAACTCCGGGTCGGTGACCACGGCATTGGCCTGGGTGCGGGACACCAGGGTGCCGTCCGGGTTGTAGTTGCGGTCGGCGAAGGCCTCCCGGATCACGCGCAGGCCCTTGGTCTCGGCGACTTCCACGGCGACCCCGCCGGGCAGCAGCATGACTGCGATGTCGGAGGAGAAGGCGTGGATGCCGTCGATGATGGCGTGGGCCTGGTCAGTGTGGTGGACGATGGTGTTGTACATCGCTCCGTGCGGTTTCACGTAGGTCACCCGGGTGCCGTAGCGGCGAGCCAGGGCATCGAGTGCGCCGATCTGGTAGAGGACCTCGTCGGCGAGCTGGGCGGAGTCGATGTCCATGTTCGTCCGGCCGAAGTTCGCCGGGTCGTTGTATCCGATGTGGGCGCCGACGGAGACTCCGCGTTCGGCGGCGGCGCGGACGGTGGCGGCGATGGTGTGGGGTTCCCCGGCGTGAAAACCGGTGGCGACGTTGGCACTGGTGACCAGCTGGATCATGGCGTGGTCGTCGGCGACGGCGATGCCGTTGGTGGTCTCGCCCAGGTCGGCGTTGAGGTCGATGACGGGCATGGTTCCTCATCCTTTCGTGGATGGGTGCCATCGTACCGGAAGATTGTTGAACAATCTATGGGGGTTTCGGAAATATGTGGTATGGGTCACTATGGTGTCATGGATCCCGCACAGGGCCACCCCGCACAGAGTGACGCTGCGCCGATCGACGTGTCCGGATTCCTGCAGGAATACCTCCAGCTCAACCGCGATGCCCTGCTGTGGAAACTCGAGGGACTGAGCGATTACGACGCCCGGCGTCCGCTGACCCCCGCCGGCACCAACCTCGCCTGGCATACCGCGCATGTCAGATACGTGGGATGAATCGCTGGTCTTCCGGCCGGATCACAGCGATTCATCCCACGTATCTGACACGGCGGGGAAAGAGAGGCGAGGGTGAGGTGGGGAGAGACGAGAGAGGTGTCGGGGTCGATGTGGCGGCTTACTTGTCCAGCTCGAGCAGGTTGCGGCGGGTGGCCTGCACGTCCTCCAGACGGGGGAGCAGGTCGTCCAACCGCTTCCAGTCTGCCTCCGGGATCGCCCGCTCAGCCTCGGCGACCACCGAGCGGTCCTGGGTTCCCCAGGCGACCGGCATTGGGGAGATCTCCTGCCAGTGGTCCTGGTCGCGGGCGGTACGCAGCCCGACCACCGCCATCGATGGCACCCGCTCGCCGACCTTGCGCTGGATCCCCGGGATCGAGGTCACCGTCCGCAGCGCCAGGCCCGGACGTGACGGCGACCCACTACCGGCCACGGTGGTCTCCACCAGGGACATCAGCACCACGTCACGGGAGTTGACCTGCGCGATCACGGTGGGGGCCAGGTCATAGTTGTCGTAGTACTGCTGCGGGGAACCCAGCTGACGCGGCATCACCGGGATCATGATGAAGCACACCACTGCCATCACGCAGACCGCGATGCTCAGCATCACCGCCCACGGCTCTGCGACGACCAGGAACAGGATCAGTGCACCGATGACCAGCAGGCCGCCGAGGATCCCGGCGGACCACTGGAAGCGTCGGGCGTCGCGGAAGAACTCATTGTGCTTGCGGGCGAAGGCCTCGTCCACGGGGAAGTTGAAGCTGGTCACTGGTCTCTTCCGGTCCTTCTGGGGGAATCTCTCACGGGTCGGTCGACAATCTCTACAGGTCGATCTCTACAGGTCGGTCGACGAACCCTACAGGTCGATCGAATCGATGATGCGGTAGCCGTAGCCCTGCTCGGCGAGGAAACGCTGGCGGTGGGCGGCATAGTCGGCATCCAGTGTGTCACGGGCGATCACCGAGTAGAAAAACGCCGGGCCGCCGTCCGG
Source organism: Candidatus Corynebacterium faecigallinarum (assembly GCA_019120175.1). Classification (GTDB taxonomy): domain Bacteria; phylum Actinomycetota; class Actinomycetes; order Mycobacteriales; family Mycobacteriaceae; genus Corynebacterium; species Corynebacterium faecigallinarum. The sequence goes on along the minus strand of DWVP01000005.1, from coordinate 76,387 downwards.
CTTCGGACGCAGGATCCGCCCCAGGCGCTGTGCCTCCTCCTGCCTGGACCCGAAGGTGCCGGACACCTGGATCGCCATCGAGGCCCCCGGCAGGTCGATCGAGAAGTTCGCCACCTTCGACACGATCAGCACGCGCAGCTCGCCGGCGCGGAAAGCACCGTAGAGTTCCTCGCGCCGGTGGGTGGTGGTACGACCGTCGATGACCGGGGCGTCCAGCTCCTCACCGAGCTCCTCGAGCTGGTCGATGTAGGCGCCGATGACCAGCGTCGGCTCGTCCGGATGCTGGTCCAGGATCGTGCGCACCACCTTCGTCTTCGTCGGGGAGCACGCCGCCAGGCGGTACTTCTCGTTCTGCTCGGCGGTGGCGTAGACCATCCGCTCGGACTCGGTGAGCTGCACACGCACCTCGGTGCAGTCCGCCGGGGCGATCCAGCCCTGGGCCTCGATGTCCTTCCACGGGGCGTCGTAGCGCTTCGGGCCGATGAGGCTGAAGACGTCATCCTCCCGGCCGTCCTCCCGCACCAGCGTGGCGGTCAACCCCAGCCGACGCCGGGACTGCAGGTCACTGGTCATGCGGAACACCGGGGCGGGCAGCAGGTGAACCTCGTCGTAGATGATCAGCCCCCAGTCGCGGGAGTCGAACAGTTCCAGGGCACGGAACTCGCCCTTCGTCTTGCGGGTCACCACCTGGTAGGTGGCGATGGTGACCGGGCGGATCTCCTTCTTCTCCCCGGAGTACTCGCCGATCTCGTCCTCGGTGAGGGTGGTGCGGCGGACCAGCTCGTCCTTCCACTGGCGTCCGGCGACGGTGTTGGTCACCAGGATCAGCGTGGTGCTCTCCGCCTTCGCCATCGACGCCGCGCCCACCATCGTCTTGCCCGCGCCACAGGGCAGCACAACGACACCGGAGCCACCGGCCCAGAAGGAGTCCGCGGCCATCTCCTGGTAGTCGCGCAGCTCCCAGTTCTCGTTCTCGGTCGACAGTGCGATGGGGTGGGCTTCACCATCGACGTAGCCGGCGAGGTCCTCGGCCGGCCAACCGACCTTGATCAGTTCCTGCTTGATCCGGCCGCGCTCGGAGGGGTGCACGAGCACGGTGTCATCGTCGATGGGTGCGCCGAGCATCGGCTTGATCTTCTTGTGCCGCTGGATCTCGGCGAGCACCGCCGGATCCTTGGACTCCAGCACCAGCCCGTGTGCCGGGTGGCTGGCCAGCACCAGCCGACCGTAGCGGTCCATGGTCTCGGCGACGTCCACCAGCAGCGGCTGGGGGACCGGGAAGCGGGAGTAGGTCTCCAGGACGTGGACGACCTGCTCGGCGTCGTGCCCGGCAGCGCGTGCATTCCACAGGGCCAGCGGGGTGATCCGGTAGGTGTGGACGTGTTCCGGGGCGCGTTCCAGTTCGGCGAAGGGGGCGAGCGCATTGCGCGCCTCCTGCGCTTGTCGGTGTCCGATCTCCAGCAGGACGGTCTTGTCCGACTGGACGATCAACGGTCCGTCTCCCAGGGCCACGGTCAGTCTCCTCTCGGTGTGCTGATTGCAACCTGGCCATTCTACGCGGAGTTGCGGCGGATGGTTCAGGTGGTGACCGAGGCGACGCGGTGCGGCTGGATGCGCAGCGACTCGCCGCCGGACTCGGTGACGCCCACGATCGCCACCGGGCTCATCGTCACCACAGAAATCCACTCGCGGACCGCAGAGCCGGAGGCGTTGACGTAGTTGATCTGCACCTGCGTGCCCTGGTTGTAGGCCTGGCGTAGGACGGCCATGATCTCGTGCGGCTCGTGGACGGTCACCCCGTCACCGGTGGTGCCGGGCCCGCCGTAGGCGTCGTCGTCATGCTGCAGGGCACGCCGGAACGCTTCCACGGCACCAGCGAGCTGGTCGTCGACGACCTCGCGGGCGGCGTCCGGACGCTCCGGGTCCGGCACCAGGGACATGCCCGCGGTGGGGGAGGCGCCGCGTCCGACCGACACCGCGCCTGCAGCGCCGGTATCTCCGCCGACCCCGGCGACCTGCACGACCTGGCCGTCTTCCTCGAGTGCATCGAGCACCACCGAGAGCTGCGTGGAACTGACCGCGACCGTCGGCGCGACCAGGTGCAGGCCGACGTCCTCGGCAGCGGGACTGGCCATCAGGGTGGTCATCGTCTCGGCGTCCGGGGCGGTCAGCACGCTGGCGGCCGTGGTCGCCACGACCGGTTCCACACGCCGGTGGGTGCGGACGGTGTCTTCGACCAGGTAGGTCAGGGTCTGGGGGATCTCCGGGGCCATGCCGGACAGGAATCCGAGGATGTCACTGGAGGTCAGCCCGGCGTCCACGGCACGCTCCATGCTCTGCCGGGTCACCCGCCACACGCTCGCCATGCCGGTGGACTCCACCTCGGCGAACTGCCGCAGCATCAGTTCGGTCTCGGTGTCGAGCAGGCCGGGGGCGAGGATGGTCATGTCGCCCTGGATGATGAGCATCGACACCGGCGCGGGCAGGATCCGGGCGAGGTGGTCGGTCAGGACGTCCTCGCTGGTGGAGCTGGTGGCGGTGGTGGCGGAACAGCTGTCTGCACCGTCTACGTCGACGAGGGCCAGAGCGGCGGAGGACGCCGACCCCTCGGCGACCAGGCCGAGGGAGACGGCTTCGGCCACTGACTGGTCGAGGTCCTCCTGCTCGGTCACCGCCGCCACCGCCGGACGGATCCGCCACAGAGCGCTGGCGTAATCGGTGTCGGCGGCAATGGTCAGGGCCTCGGCGAGGACCCCGCGCAATGAGGCGAGCCTGGCGCGGTCGAGGGACCCCTCGAGCAGGTGGGCGTCCTGCGTCCCGGCACCATCGCACGGTGCGTGCTCACTGCGCGACCACCCGTCGACGAGCATCGCCCAGCGTCGGGACAACGGCGCGGCGATGAACCGGGCCCCCCGGTCGGTGACGGCCCACTGCTCGTCCGGGCCGGCGGCGTCCCGCGGGGTCGGCAGTGGGACGCCGCGTCCGATGAGGTCGGCGTGCTGGCACAGCACCAGCGTCTCCCGCACCGTCTCCGGTGACTGGTCCAGCGCCTTCGCCAGCCGGGTGATCTCCCGGACGCCGACACCGCCGGCGTTCAGCGGGCGCAGAGGGCAGCGTCCCATCTCCTCGAGGACCTCGGCGACGAGGCGGGCGGTGTCGACGATCCGGGACACGGCTGCGCCGTCGACCCGGTCGCGGGAGCTGTCGGACTCCGACACAGCGTTGGGGTCGGGGACGGGCCTGAAGTCACCGCCGGGGGAGGGGACGACCCGGTCGGCGATGGATGCGGCCACCCGCGGCGACAGTCGGGCGGTCTGGTCGTCGACCTGGTCGAGCAGTCCTGCGGCAATCATCTTCGCCAGCGGACGCTCCGGGTCGTTCAACGTGGCGGAATGGCCGATACCGCCGGAGGCCTCCAGGGTCTGCAACAGGCGACGTTGCCGCGCCGGGAGTTCGGCCAGGGTCCCCGCCAGATCCGCGGTGGGCACCGGGCAGCGGTAACCGTCGACGAGGACCCACGGGATGTCGGTGACCCCGGCGAACAGCGGGGGCATGTGGGAGGGGACCATTATCTGGCCGGGCGCCGCAGGGGGCGCGGCAGGGGTCGCCACGGAGGTCGGCGCAGGACCGGTGAGCGAGAGCTCCGGACCGAACACCAGCCCCCACCCGGCCAGCGAGTGGACGGTGGCGTCGATTGCCGAAGCGTCCGGACGGTGGGTGGCAGGCGTGCCGGCGAGGTCGAACAGTTCGTCTAGTTCGCCGACCAGATCCTCGCTGTTCACTGGGTCGACGGCGGCGCCGGCGATGACCAGTGCCTGCAGGACGGCCAGGTCCAGTGCGGTGAGTCGTCGCAGGGCGGCGATGTCGGTGACTGCGCCGAGGACGGCGGCCGAGGAACCCCGCGAGCCGCCGACCGACAGTCCGCCGGGATGGAATGCGCGGAGACGCCAGAGCAGGTCGACCAGGTCTCCGTCATTGTGGCGGGCGAGCCATTGGGAGTAGGTCGGGAAGGCGTCGGGCACGGTCGGGGCGCTGGGTGTCGGTTCGGCAGGCATAACAGACTGGGATTTTACCCGCACATGGGGCAGTAGGGGTATGCAATGTCCCTGCTGATGTCGCTGTCGGCGGCCTCGGTGTGGAATGATATGGGGTATGGCTGACAAGAAGAAGCACTACGTTGATCCGGGCTGGCCGCAGAACCTGCCCGAGGGTAAGCACGCGGTCACCGAGCTGGTCGCCGAGGACGCCGGCGCGCTGAGCCCCTACGGTGACGCGGAGTTCCCGATCCCCGCCGAGGAGCTCAACTACGTCCACCCCTACACGGTGATCAACAGGTAGGACGGGCCGCCCCACCCTGCCTGCCGCCCTACGTACTGCCCTACGTGGCATGGCCACCTTCACGGCATGCTGGCCTTCACAGCGCGGTCATGGTGGTTGGGCCGGTCAGGCACATTGACACACCCCCAGGAACGCTTTCAGACCGAGAGCGTTCCTGGGGGTGTGCTCGCGGCCTGCTCCTACTTTCTGGGCCCAGGCGGTCTTCACTGGATCGTCGGTGATGGCGCGGTGGCACTCCTCCGCTCATGCCGCGGCGAGGGGCGATGGGGGAGGAACAGGCACAGTGAGGGGAGAAAGGGAGGACCAGGCCGGGCACGTCGAGGGGCATCGCGCGAAGAAAAGGTCCCACTGTCAGCCGCGGTGCTGACAGGGGGACCTGTCTCATGTCCTGCGTTGTGCAGGGAGGCTCTGCTTAGCGCAGGGCGCCGGCGACGGCCTTGTAGTCGTCGGCAGCGTTCTCGAGCTGCTTGGTGGCGGCGTCGAGCTGGGTGGTGGCTGCACTGTAGTGGGTGTTCAGCTCGTGGCGGTTGCTCTCGTAGAGGTCGTGGAGCTCCTTCGGCACGGCGATCCCGGCGCCCTTGAGGTCCTTGACGATGCCGTCCCAGACAGCGTCGATGGCCAGGGCGTTGTCCTGCGAAGCCGGGGTGGAGGCCTGCTGTGCAGCCGGTGCCGGGGAGGCGGCGGGGGCGGAGCGCTGCTCGGCCGGGGAGTTCAGGCCCAGCTGGGCGGAGCAGGAGGGCCATGCGCCCCAGCCCTGGCCGGCGAGGACGCGCTCGGCGACGACGATCTGCTCTTCGCGGGAGGCCTGGTAAGCGTAGGGGGCGAACTCCTGGCCGCCGTAGCCGTTCCAGGTGCTCGGGGAGAACTGGAGGCCACCGTGGTAGCCGTTGCCGGTGTTGATGGACCAGTTTCCGCCGGACTCGCACTCTGCCAGGCGGTCCCAGTCGGAGTCCGGGGCGGCGTTCGCGGCCGGGGCGACTGCGGCGCCGAGGGCGAGTGCGGCCATGCCGGAGACGGCGAGGCGCTTAGTGGTGAACTTGCTGCTGCGGTTGCTGTGTCGTCCCATGTTGGGCTGTTTCCTTCCGGGGTCGATTCTCGCGTCGTTGTGAGACCGTGGATCTGACGTGTTCTGACTGTTCTCAAAAGTGTGGCGGACATCTGGCCGTCCGCCGCAGGTCTCACTGTTGCTGGGAACGACACTATCGGTTTGTCACGATTGAGTCACGCTGATTCGCCGAGATTGCCCGGTTACGGCCCGATCTGCTCTTTTGTGGGCCTGGCCACGATCTGACGGAAAATCGCGCTGTCCTGCATGTTATAGTTCCGTGCCTCGACCGTTACCGTTCCGTGACATTATGAATGTGACCTTCGTCACACTCTCCGAATATGTGGTTGATGTGACAGCTGTGGCTGCTGTGGGTAGTGGCTGCAGACCGTTCCTACGGGCCGTTGGCGCGGCTGACCACCCGTACGGGAAACGGCTATGATGGCATGTTCCCCGACCAAGGGTGCCCGATCAAGGGTGATAGTCGACAGCTGCAAGAAAGGACGGGCGGACACCATGCCCACCGGAAATGTGAAGTGGTACGACGCAGACCGAGGTTTCGGTTTCGTCTCCAACCCCGACGGAGAGGACGTGTACGTCGGGGCCTCCGTCCTGCCCCAGGGGGTCACCGACCTGGTGAGGGGACAGCGTCTGGAGTACGACTTCGCCGAGGCCAAGAAGGGTCCGCAGGCACTGCGTGTCACGGTGCTGGACGATGGGCCGGCCCCACGCGGCGATGGCCGTGGTGACCGGGGTGGACGACGTGGCGGTGCCCGTCGCTCCGAGGGAGCGAGCGGTCAGGGAGGGCACGGTGGCGGCCACCGCTACACCGCCGACCAGCTCCATGAACTGGTCCAGGACACCATCACCTTGCTGGAGGGACGGGTTCAGCCGTCGCTGGAGTCAGGACGCCGTCCCGACCGTAAGGAAGGACGCCAGGTCGCCGAGATCCTGCGGACCATCGCCCGCGAACTCGAGTAGCAGGATCCTGGGGGCGCTGGGAAAGAGGAGGGCGGCAAGCTCCCGGGGGGGGGGAAGGGGTCGGACGGGGCCTACCAGTCAGAGTCGGCGTCCCCGTCGGCCTCAGGTGACTCCGTCGGCTCCGCCGGCTCGACACCGGTGCTGAAGGCCCACACCACCCCGTAGGGCACTTCTTCACCGTCCTCCTCGCCGACGATCAGGCCATGGACCTCGACCACCGCCAACTGCGCGGTGCCCTTCCCGGTGACCTCCACCGAGCCGGGGATGGAGACCTCCGAGGTCTCGCCGGCAGCCCAGGTGTTCTCCGTGATGGCGTCCTCGTCATCGAAGACCTGCAGCACCGACCAGTCCCGGCTGGAGATCTCGTCGGGCACCTTCAGCGTGACCTCATCGTCCGGATCCAATGCGATGTCCACTGCCTCGCCCTCGTCGCATTCGCCCGAGAAACGCTGGCACACCTGGTACGGGGCATGCTCCTGCTCCTCGCCGTTGATCTCCACGGTCACCCGCAGATCCTCCGGCGCAGGACCGGGACGGCTGTCCATCCACCGCTGCACCCCCCACACCGCGGCGGCGACGACCAGCACCAGCACCACGATGGCACCGAAGGTCAGCAACTGGCGCCGTTGCGCGGCCTTGCGACGCTGTTTCTTCGTACTCCCCGTGGGCTTGTTCGCTCCGGGCTGCCCGGACGGGACGGTGCTCATGCGGAGATTCGCTCCTCAGTGGTCGGCAGTGACTGGCAGTGGTCGGCGCACGCCGATCTAGCGTCGGCGGACCCGCCCGATCAGCGCGCCCACGCCCACGCCACGTGCAGCGGCAATGACATTGACGTACATCACTGTACCGGCGACGGCCAGTGCGGCCATACCGACCGTCAGCTCCGGGGGAATCAGGATGCCCATCGTCCCGCCGAACACCCATGCCAGCTGCAGTGACGTCTCGGAAATGCCGAACGCCGAGGCATGCGCGGAGGCGGGCAGTTCCGACTGGATCGCCGCGTCGAGACAGACCTTCGACATCGCCGAGCCCACCGACAGCACCGCGGTGGCCAGCGCGGCAGTCGGCACACCGTCCCAGATAGCGGCACCCACGACCGTGAGGATCGACAAGGCGCCCAGGAACAGGACGGTCACCTGCGGTCGGCTGAAGTGGATCCGCGAACCCAGGGCATTGCCCAGGAACGTTCCCACACCTCCGGCGGCTCCCACGGCGGCGAGGATCGTCAACTGCTCGAGCCCGGAGAGCTCGCTGGACGACTTCGCCACGAAAGCGATGTAGATCGTCATGAATCCGGTGCCGCAGCGCTGAAGGGCGGTACCCCACATGCAGGTCCGGGCGGCGTCCGGGAAACGCACCCGGATCGACTGCTTCCAGGAGTTCAGCATCTGGTTCCGGCGGGACGCACCACGGCTGGACGCCTTCCCCAACGCCACCGTCGGTGCCGTCGGCGCACTAGCCGTGTCGGGGGAGTCGGACGCCGCCACTGCGTCGGGAGCCTCGGGGGCGCTAGGCGCGCCGTGGGCCGCGGGGGCGTCGTGGGAGTCGGGGGCGTCGGACGCGGCGACGCCTCCGTTCTCCGGCAGGAAGGGGCTCACCGACACCTCGTCCTCACCACGCTCAGCGGTGGCAGGGATCAGCGCACAGCCGTAGATCCCGGCCAGCGCGACCACCATGAGCAGCCACAGTGCCGCCTGGGGATCTGCCACGAAGGAGATCGCCGCCGCCAATGCACCGGCCACGATCGAACCGCCTATGTGCCCGGCGATCGTCAGCCGGGCATTCGCCCGCACCAGGTCGAGCCCCTCAGGGGCCACACGTGGGGTGACCGAGGATTTCAGCACCCCGTAGGACTTACTGAGCACCAGCATGCCGAGCGCGGCGGGGTAGAGCACCAGCGAGTCAAAATTCTGCAGCAGTACTGCAGCCAGAACGACCCGGCCAGCGAAGGTCAATGACAACGCCAGTCGGCGTCCGGTCCGGATCCGGTCCAATGCCGGGCCGATGAACGGTGCCAGCAGCGCAAATGGGGCAATGGTGACCAACAGATACGCCGCCACCGAGGTCCGGGACTCCGCCTCGGCCGCAGAGAAGAACAAGGTACCGGCCAGGGAGACGGCGAGCACGGCATCCACCGCGAAATTGGCGATCGAGGTCCACATCAGGGCGGTCAGCCCTGACTCGCGGGCACCGCCGGCACCCATCAACCCGTAGACCCGGTTGGCGATCTTCGCCGCTACCCCGGGCCGGTAACCGCGGTCACTCTTCGCCAACGCGCACCTCGTAGATCGTGTCCCACAGCTTGCCGGTGAGATAGAAGGTGTCGTCCTGCTCCGGGATGGCGGCGATGCCGTTGAGCACGTCAGCCCCGTCCGCCTGCCCGGCCGGCAGATCGACGTCCAACACCCCGGTGACCTCCCCGGAGTTCGGGTCGATGCGCAGGATCCGGTCCTCGTGCCAGACATTGGCCCACACCGAGCCGCCCGCACACTCCAGCTCGTTGATCTCGTCGACCGACTCACCGTCGAGGGTGACCGACACCTCGCCGGTCGGCTCGAAGGTGTCCGCATCGCGGAAGGTCAGGGCGTCCGAACCGTCCGACATCACCAAGCGCTCACCGTCGGAGCAGATCCCCCACCCCTCGCCGTCATAGGACGCCTCGCCGGTGACCTCCAGGGTCTCGGCGTCGCGCTGGAAGGCGACGCCTTCCTTCCACGTCAACTGCCACACGGTGTCCTCGTGCAGGGTGACCCCCTCACCGAAGTACTTCTCCGCAAGGTCGTCGCTGACCGTCGGGTTCGTGGCGTCCTGCACCGGGGCACGGTAGATCCGGGACTCCCCGTTGAGCCCGGTGCCGACCAACAGGTCACCCTCCGGCATGACCTCCAGACCCTGAGTGAAGGCTGTGCTGTCAAAGTCGTGCTCGTCGAGGATCTCGGCGCTGAGCACCGTCGTGTCCCCGGTGACGGCGGCGTCACCTCCACTGTCCCCGCAGGCGGGGAGGGTGGACACCAGCAGTCCACCGACGACAACGGCGGACAGGGTGCGCACCCGAAAAGGAGAAGACTGCATGCCCCTATGCTGCCACAAGCGACGGTTTCAGTTGCGCAGTATCCCCCGGGGTGGAAATGTCTGTATCCATGCCTGAAACAGCCGGCGGGACGAGCGCCGATCACCAGCAGAAAACCTCCGGGGACGCGACGAGTCAGCTCAGCGCCATCGACCGGTTCTTCCACATCACCGAGCGACGCTCCACCGTGGGTACCGAAGTGCGCGCCGGTGTGGTCACGTTCTTCGCGATGGCCTACATCATCATCCTCAACCCGTTGATCCTCGGCACCGTCGAGGACGTCAACGGTGATGTCCTCGGCACCTCCCGGGTGGCTGCGGTGACGGCCCTGGCCGCCGGTGTGATGACCATCGCCTTCGGTATCTTCGCCCGCTACCCCTTCGGCATCGCCGCAGGTCTGGGTATCAACACACTGGTGGCGGTCACCTTCGTCGCCACCGAGGGACTGACCTGGCCGCAGGCGATGGGCCTGGTCGTGATCGACGGCATCATCATCGTGCTGCTCGCGGTCACCGGTTTCCGTGAAGCCGTGTTCAACGCCATCCCGAACTACATGAAAGCGGCGATCAGTGTCGGTATCGGCATGTTCATCGCCATGGTCGGTGTCGTCGACTCCGGTTTCGTCACCCGAGTTCCGGACGCTGCGAACACCACCGTGCCCGTCACCCTCGGCGACGGCGGGTCGCTGGCGTCCTGGCCGACGGTGATCTTCGTCGCCGGCCTGCTGATCTGCAGCATCCTGGTCGCCAAGAAGGTGCGCGGCGGGCTGTTCATCGGCATCATCGCCACCACCGTCCTCGCCATGATCCTGCAGGCTGTCGCCGGGCCCTTCGACAGCGAAGCCGGCAAGGGCTGGGCGATGGCCACCCCGGAGATCCCCGACTCCCTCGGCAGCGTGCCGGACCTGAGTCTGGTCGGAGCCGTGGACATCTTCGGCGGATTCGCACAGGTCGGCGCCCTGTCCGCCTGCCTGCTGATCTTCACCCTGGTGCTGGCGAACTTCTTCGACGCCATGGGCACGATGACCGCACTGGGTAAGCAGGCCCAGCTGGTCGACAAGCAGGGAAACCTGCCGAACCTGCGCACCGCCCTGATCGTAGAGGGTGCCGGCGCGGTCGTCGGTGGCTCGGTGTCCGCCTCGTCCAACACGGTCTTCGTCGACTCCGCCGCCGGTATCGGCGACGGTGCCCGCACCGGCCTGGCGAACGTGGTCACCGGCCTGATCTTCCTGGCCGCCATGTTCCTCACCCCGCTGTACTCCGTGGTGCCGATCGAGGCCGCCGGCCCGGTGCTGGTCGTCGTCGGTGCGATGATGATGGCGCAGATCACCGACATCGACTTCACCAAGCTCGAGATCGCGCTGCCGGCGTTCCTGACCATCGTGATCATGCCGTACACCTACTCCATCGCCAACGGCATCGGCATGGGCTTCATCGCCTGTGCGGTGATGTACCTGGTCACCGGCAAGGGCAAGCAGCTGCACTGGCTGATGTACCTGGTCGCGGCGCTGTTCGTGGCGTACTTCGGCATTGACCCGATCATGGACGCGATCGGCTGATCCCGGTGACTCCTGTGCCTCCCGTGAATCCTGTGATCCGCATCGACGACGCCGCCGACCCCCGCCTGGACGACGTCCGTGACCTGAACTCCTCCGACCGACGTCCCGACCTTCCCGGGGGCAAGGGCCTGGTCATCGCTGAGGGAAACCTGGTGGTGCCCCGGCTGGCGACCTCGCGCTACCCGGTGCGGTGTGTGGTGGGCTTCGCCCACCGGTTGGAGCAGTTGCAGGACGCCGCGGCTGATGACGCCGCACTCGCCGCGGGGTTGGGCGGCGTGCCGTTCTACGAGGTGAGCAGGGAGGTGCTCGCCGAGGTCGCCGGGTTCGACATGCACCGTGGCCTGGTCGCCGCCGCCGACCGGGTTGCGGAACTTGAGGCCACGGAGGTGTTGGACGCTCTGGCGTCGGACGAGAACTCCCGGGTGATCGCGGTGCTAGAGGGGGTCGGCGACCACGAGAACATCGGGGCGCTGTTCCGCAACGCCGCGGGTCTCGGGGTGGGGGCCGTCCTGCTGGGGGCGGGATGTGCCGACCCGCTGTACCGCCGGGTGGTGCGGGTGTCGATGGGGCATGTATTGCGCGTCCCGTTCGCGCATCTGGGGGACCGGCCGACGACCTGGCAGCGCGGCCTGGCTGATCTGCAGGAGCGTGGCTACCGGGTGGTGGCGATGACCCCGAACACCGACACTACCCTGGCCGAGGCCGTCGCCGGGGCGGACAAGGTCGCGGTGATGGTCGGGGCCGAGGGGCCCGGGCTGACCGAGCATGCGATGCGTGCCGCCGACGTCCGGGCAAAGATCCCGATGTCGCCGGGCACGGATTCGCTCAATGTGGCGACCTCTGCGGCGATCGGTTTCTACGCCGCCCAGTATTAGGTGCCAGTGCTAGCGTCCGGTGTTGCGAGCGCGGCGCCGGACTTCGTCGCCGATCCGGTTCGCCCCGGTGCGCAGGAACTTCGCGCTGGCACGGACGCCGTTGCCGACCCCGGTGAACACCGACCCCGCCGCACTGCGCAGCAGTTCACCGGTGTCGCGGCTGGAGGGGTCCTTCGCCTCGGCGTAGTCGTCGTAGACGTCGTAGTCGGCCCCGTCGCCGGCCGCCCCAGATGCCGACGCAGATCCCCACCCCGCCGCTGATGTGGTGGCGGTGGGACGGCCCGCCGGGCGGGAGCGCTGGGCCGGGCGTCCGTCCACCGCGAAGGCGGACACCGGGATGTCCAGGCCGTCCCGCGCCACCCGGAAACCCAGCCAGTGGCCGATGGCGGCGTCCCCCATCTTGCCGGGGATGAACGGCAGCTGGATGCCGGTGGTCTCCTCGTTGCCCTCCCAGAACGGTGCCTCGAAGGAGTCCGGCAGGCCGGTGTCCTCGTAGACGGTTTCCCGGGTCGCCGTGAACGCCCGCTTCAGCGTGCCGCCGGACCAGTGCGCGAAACCGCCGAGGCCGGAGGGGTCGTCCGGCGTGCGGCAGGTGGCGTAGATGTCCGCGGCGGCGACGAGTCCCAGGTAGGGTGCCGGAATCTCCGAGAGTTTGGTCAGCCCGGGGATCACGGTCTGCACGACCGACAGGCCTGCGTAGCCGCCGATGTAGAACTCGTCCGGGCTCGGAGGGGTGGAGCGGTTCATGTCGAAGTCGCCGATGTGCACCGGGGCGGAGAAACCGGCGTCCGGTAGTTCCACGGCCAGCTGGGCGAGGTACTTTCGAGCGAAACCACGGTCGGCGGCGGGCTCGGCGGTCAGCACGTCCCGGGGGACGGCGGCGGTGACGAACCACATGGTGGTGATGGTCGTCGACGACGACCCGGCGGAGGCTCCCACCGGCTACTTCTTCCGGTTCCGGCCGTTGGCGCGCGGGTTGGTGCGCACGCCGAGCAGGACGTCCTCCCAATGCGGGGTGACCGCCTGCTTCTTGCGGCGGGGACGACCGTCCTCGGCATGATCGGCCCGGTCTGTGCGGTCGCCGAAGAGGTCGACGGGGGCGTTGGCCTGATCATCAGCGGCCGGGTCGGCCGCAGCGTCCCCGCCGGCGCCGGTGTTCGTATCGCTGTCTGCGTTGTTGCCCGGGTCGTCCTGGGAGGGGGCAGGTTCGCCCCAGCCCGCGGCGGCTGCGGCCTCTGCTGCGGCGGCACCGGGATCATCGCCACCGTAGGGCTCCTCACCGGAGTCCTGGCGACTGGCGGGGATCAGGGGGGAGACGGTGCGCACCGGACGCTCGAACCGGGGGTCGATGAGGTCGGAGGCCACCGAGTTCACCGGCACCGCCGTCGCAGGGTCCTGGTCGGCCGGGATGTAGCGGAAGTCCGCGATGAACCGGGTCGCCCCCGGCCGGTTGCCCTTCGCCCAGGACACCGAGACGACCCAGTGGTCGGAGTTGTCCATCGCCGCAGTCCACGTCGAGGCGCGCAGGCTTTCGCCGCGGGCGCCGAAGGCGGTGGCCAGGACCTCGCGCAGGGGCTGGTCGGCCGGGCCGTCCGAACGCACCGGGTAGGCGTCCCGGGCGAGCTCGGCGATGCGGGCACGCTCCATGTCGATCGGCGCGGCGTAGGGGCGGACACGGCGCTCCTCCATGCCGGTGGCGGCGATGATCTGCTCGACCGTCTCGCCGTGGCGGATCCGGTCCTGGATCTCGCGGGGGCGCAGGTGGATCCGCTCCTTGTGCGGCACGTTCTCGGCCGGGGTGCTGGTTGCGCTCAACGCGTCCCCGGCAGGCCTGTCCCCGTGTGCCTCGACTGCGACGTCCTCGCCATCACTGTCATTGCCGTCCTCGACAACGCCTGCGCTGCCTGCGCTGCCTGCGCTGCCTGCGCTGCCTGCGTTGTCTGTGCTGACAGCGGCTGCGGCATCCTGTGCTGTCTGGTCGGTGGCCGCTGAGACTTTGGTAGTGGGCCCGGTGTCGGACGGGGCATCCTGGGCGGAGAGTTCCACGGCGATGTCCAGGAACTCTGTCAGCTCGTCGGTGACGGCCAGGAAGAACTCCTGGTCGCCGTCGACGGCGCGGAGCACCAGGGATGAGGGGTCGCTGTCGTCCTGGACGAACTGCAGTTCCTGCATCGGTGACCTCCGTGACTTCATGCTGTGGTGATTACGGCAACTGTAGCGCAGAAACAGGTGGTCGCGCTGTAGCGACGTGGGGCGCCGGTAGCTCCCGGTAGCTCCCGGTCGCATGTAGCCACGCACCCGAAACACGATGCTCCCACACAGCCACGACCCAAATGACCATGCCCCCAGGTACGGTTTCGCGCGGAAAACGTACCTGGGGGCATGGTTATTCTGCAGGCGGTGGAGTGACCGGCGGCCACTCGGGCGGATGCACCGGCTCCACCCCGCCCGGCGGCTCCTACTTGGTGGCGATGCCGGAGTCCAGGATGTGGTCGATCGCCTTGGTCAGGGTGTGCACGTCGTCCGGCTCGATGGCCGGGAACATGCCGATGCGCAGCTGGTTGCGGCCCAGCTTGCGGTAGGGCTCGGTGTCCAGGACACCGTTGGCGCGCAGGGTCTTGGCGATGACGTCGGCGTCGATGGAGTCGTCGAAGTCGATCGTGCCGACGACCAGCGAACGGCTGGCGGCGTCGGTAACGAACGGGGAGGTCTCGGCGCGGGACTCGGCCCAGTTGTAGAGGGTCGAGGAGGACTCCGAGGTGCGGGCGACCATGCCGTCCAGACCACCGTTGTCGTTCATCCACTTGACCTGGTTGTCCAGCATCAGCAGCGTGGCGACGGCCGGGGTGTTGTAGGTCTGGTTCTTGCGCGAGTTGTCCACGGCGGTCTTCAGGTCCAGGAAGGCCGGGATGTAGCGGTCGGTGGCGGCGATCTCCTCGACACGCTCCAGGGCGGCCGGGGAGAAGGCGGCGAACCACAGGCCACCGTCCGAGGCGAAGCACTTCTGCGGGGAGAAGTAGTAGACGTCGGTCTCGGCGATGTCGACGGGCAGGCCGCCAGCGCCGGAGGTGGCGTCGATGGCGACCAGGGCGTCGGTCTTCGGGCGGGCGACCTGGACCATTGCGCCGGTGGAGGTCTCGTTGTGGGCCCAGCCGACAAGGTCGGCGTCCGAACCGTCGAGGGCGCTGGGGGACGGGGCGGTGCCCGGCTCGTTGGCGATGACCTCCGGGGCGTCCAGCCACGGGGCCTTCTTGGAGACGGTGGCGAACTTGCCGGAGAACTCGCCGTAGGTCAGGTGCGCGGACTTGTTGCGGATCAGGCCGAAGGACGCGGAGTCCCAGAACGCCGTCGCCCCACCGAGGGAGGTGATGATCTCGTAGCCCTCGGGCAGGTTGAACAGGTCGGCGAGGCCCTCACGGACCGAGCCGACGAGGTTCTTCACCGCCGGCTGGCGGTGGGAGGTGCCGATGACGTCGCTGCCGCCGGCGACGATCGCCTCCAGCTGTGCGGGACGTACCTTCGAGGGGCCGCAGCCGAAACGGCCGTCGGAGGGGAGGAGGTTCTCGGGCAGGGTGGGGAACTGGTCGCTCATGATCGTGGGTACTCTTCTAGTCCTTGTTCGTAGGGGTTCCTAGTGAGCCGAGTCGGGAGCATGCCGCCGTCGGGGTGGAACTGGTACGTCGGACAGCCTAGTCCCTCGCCCGCTGTCAGTGGAACACCTTGTCCCAACCTGCGGGAAGTTGGGGGTCCGAAGGGGTTGTCAGTGGGACATTGGGGGTGAAAAAAGGGGACACCGTACGACCCTACTGTGTTGCCCGGCCCGCCCATTCGGTAGAGTGTGTCCTATCCCACGATCTCACGGTTTACTGAGCCTACATGTCGGCGCAGGCCGGACGGGTCGATGCGGGCTTCAGGCAGGCTCACCCCCGCCTGTGGACACAACCGAAAGCACCGAAGCACCTGAATTACGAAAGGGATGTCAATGGCTTCCGACAACCAGGACAAGGCCGTTCTCCACTACCCCGGTGGTGAGTACGAGATGCCGATCGTTGAGGCGAAGGAGGGTAACTCCGGATTCGCGCTGGGCAAGCTGCTCGCCGAGACCGGTATGACCACGATCGACCCGGGCTACGTGAACACCGGGTCCACCTTCTCCGAGATCACCTACATCGACGGCGACGCTGGAATCCTGCGTTACCGCGGCTACGACATCGCCGATCTGGCCAACAACGCCACCTTCAACGAGGTGAGCTACCTGCTGATCAACGGTGAGCTCCCGAACGAGACCCAGCTCAACGAGTTCAACGACAACATCCGCAAGCACACCCTGCTGGATGAGGACTTCAAGAGCCAGTTCAAGATCTTCCCGCGCGATGCGCACCCGATGAACGTCCTGGCATCCTCGGTCAACATTCTCGCCACCTACTACGAGAACGAGCTCGACCCGCTGAACAAGGACTTCCAGCTGAAGAACACCTACCGCCTCATGGCGAAGGTTCCGATGCTGGCCGCCTACGCCTACCGTGCGTCCAAGGGCAAGCCCTACATGTACCCGGACAACAAGCTGAACGCGCGTGAGAACTTCCTGCGCAACATGTTCGGCTACCCGACCGAGGACTACGAGGTCGACCCGGTGCTGTCGAAGGCCCTGGACAAGCTGCTGATCCTGCACGCCGACCACGAGCAGAACTGCTCCACCTCCACCGTCCGTATGGTCGGTTCGGCTCAGGCCAACATCTACTCCTCCATCGCCGCTGGCGTGAACGCCCTGTCCGGCCCGCTGCACGGTGGCGCCAACCAGGCCGTCCTCGAGATGCTCGAGGAGATCGACGCCAACGGTGGCGACGCAACCGACTTCATGACCCGCGTGAAGAACAAGGAGCCGGGCGTCAAGCTCATGGGCTTCGGTCACCGCGTCTACAAGAGCTACGACCCGCGTGCCGCGATCGTCAAGGAGTCCACCCACGAGATCCTCGAGCACCTCGGTGGCGACCACCTGCTCGACCTTGCGATGAAGCTGGAGGAGATCGCCCTCAACGACGACTACTTCATCTCCCGCAAGCTCTACCCGAACGTCGACTTCTACACCGGCCTGATCTACCGTGCCATGGGCTTCCCGACGGACTTCTTCACCGTCCTGTTCGCCATGGGCCGCATCCCCGGCTGGATCGCCCACTACCTGGAGCAGATCAACGACCCGACGGCGAAGATCAACCGCCCGCGTCAGATCTACACCGGCGAGAACTACCGCGAGTTCGTCCCCCGCGACAAGCGATAGGGCGCTCCGCCGGCGTCGGTCGCTGACAACCCGGTCCACCACACGAATGTTGTGTGGAGGGCCGGGTTTTTCCGTGGGCCCCTGCTAAACTGAACCGGTTAGAAACGACACTCTGCAGTCATGTTTCACGACTACTCTCCGAGACAACTCTTCGCGACAACTAGGAGCTACCGCATGAGCAAGCCCACCATCGACCCGCAGTCCGGCCCCGCGCCGTCCGAGCTGATCATCGAGGACATCACGCTCGGTGACGGTGCAGAGGCTGCGGCTGGCGGCATGGTCGAGGTTCACTACGTGGGCGTGGACTACGAGTCCGGCCAGGAGTTCGACTCCTCGTGGGACCGTGGCCAGACCATCGAGTTCCCGCTGTCCGGCCTGATCCAGGGCTGGCAGGAAGGCATCCCCGGCATGAAGGTCGGCGGCCGCCGCAAGCTGACCATCCCCCCGGAGCTGGCCTACGGCCCCGCTGGCGCCGGCAACCCGCTCGCCGGGCGCACCCTGGTCTTCATCATCGACCTGATCGACGCCCGTTAGTCTTACCCCACGCAAGAGACCCCGTCACCTTCCACGGGTGACGGGGTCTCTGGCGTTACTGCGTTACTTCGCGCCTCCGGAGGAGAACGCCGCGCGCCAGGACATCTTCTTGCCGTTGTTGAGGATCGACCCGCGGTAGATCCGGGCCACCAACAGCAACAGCAGTGCGGTGGCCACGATGAACACGGCATAGGACGCCAGGAACATCCACAGGCTCCAGTTGCCGGCCACGTACTGCATAGGCGCGGTACCCATCGACACCGGCGGGATCCAGGACAGCACCTGCATCACGGTGGAATCCAGGAAGCTGAGGCCGTAGATCGGCGGGAACAGGGTGGCGAACCACAGCAGCATCACCGGGGTCTGGGTGCTGTTGAGGTCCTCGGCCTTGCTGACCAGGGCACCGGCGGCGGCATACAGTGAGCTGAAGAACAGCATGCCCAGGATGAACGCCACCAGGAGGAGGACCAGGGCCAGCGGGTCGAGGGAGACCTCGTCCAGCATGTCCGTCATCGCCAGGCCGGCGAAGGCGACGCCGAGGATGATGGCGGTACTCAAGAAACCGATGATGAGCATTGCCAGCACCTTGCCGACCAGCAGGTCGATCGGTCGGATGGTCGCCAGGATGATCTCGACGACCCGCGACGCCTTCTCCTCGGTGACTCGACCGCCGACATTACCGGCGAAGGTGATGATGAAGGTCATCAGCACCATGATGCCCAGCATGATGAGCACCACGGCACCGAAGTCTTCGTCGGTGGCCTCGTCGGCCAGGTCGGTGGTGACCAGCGTGTCGTCCGGCAGGGCCTCGGTGAAGTCCTGCGGATCCACCCCGACGGCATCGAGGGCCTCATTCTGGGCGAGGTTGGACGCGGCGGCCTGGGCTGCCGCGGCGATGGTGGTGTCAGGCTCTCCGTCGCTGATCAGCTCGAACTGTCCGTCGGCGTAGACCAGAGCGGCATCTTTGCCGTCCTCGACGGCGGACACCGCAGCGTCCCGGTCGGCGGCCTCGGAGATGTCCAGGCTGTCTCCGACCACGGCGGTGACGGAGGTAGAGTCGGTGCCAGCGACGACCAGGGAGGGGTCGTCACTGTCGCGGCCGGTGAAGTAGGCCAGCGCGGCCACGCCGGCGATGACGACAACCAGCATGATGATGAAGGTGGCGATCAGGCCTTTATTCTTCACCGCGACCTGTACCTCGCGACCGGTGACGGTCGTGATCGCGCTGAGTCGGGAGTAGGACGGCAGTGCGTCCGAGGCGTCCGAGGTGGCGGAGCCGGTGGGAGTGGGGGACGGGGACGGGCTGGTGTGGGTACTCATGCTGCGACGACCTCCTTGAACAGATCGTTGAGATCGGGGACGCGACGGATGAAGCCGTGGACCGGGCCGCACTCGAGGGCGGCGTGGAGGATCTCCTGGTCGGCACCTTCACCGGCGTCGGACGCGTCGAGGATGACGGACGCTCCGGCGTCTTCGATCAGGGTGGTGCCGGCCGGGTACCAGCCCCGGGCAGCGGTGGTGACTTCGTACTGGACGGGGCCGCGGTTGCGCAGTTCGTCCACGGTGCCTTCGGCGCGCATCTGGCCGTGGGTGATGATGCCCACCCGGTCGCAGAGTCGCTGCACCAGGTCGAGCTGGTGGGAGGAGAACAGCACGGGCACGCCTTCCTTCGCCTTCTGCAGCAGCAGGTCGCTCATCACGTTGACGGCGACGGGGTCGAGGCCGCTGAAGGGCTCGTCGAGGATGAGGATGTTCGGGGTGTGGACCAGCGAGGCGGCCAGCTGGACGCGCTGTTGGTTACCCAGTGACAGCTCCTGCAGCTTGGACACCATGCGTTCGCCGAGTCCGAGCTGTTCGAGCAGGGCTGTGGCTGACGCCGTGGCGGCCTGTTTGGTCATGCCGTGGAGGCGTCCGAGGAAGACCAGTTGGTCGAGGATTCCTTCCTTGTCGTAGAGTCCGCGTTCCTCGGGCATGTAGCCGATGCGTCGGCGGATGTCGTCGTTGACGGGGACACCGTCCACCCGGGCTTCGCCGGAGTCGGCGGCGAGCACACCCAGTGCGATGCGCATGGCGGTGGATTTGCCTGCGCCGTTGGATCCGACGAAGCCGTAGACCTCGCCGGTGTTCACGGTGAAGCTCATGTCGGTCAGTGCTCGGACGGCGGTGTCTCCGGCACCGAAGGTCTTGTTGAGTTGATCAAGCTCCAGGGTGGGCATGCGGTGCTCCTCTGGTCGGGGTGGTGGTGTCGGTACTGGTGTCGGTATCGGCGGTCGTGCCAGGGGCGGGGCCGCTGTTGGTGTCATCCTGCTCGGCATCAGCGTCCTCCGGCGGGGTGGTCCCGGGGGCCGGGACCGGGCCGAAGGTGGTGGCGTAGGCGATGGTGGGCATCGCGATGATGGCCATGAGGCCCAGGATGGTGAACAGGCCTCCACTGTAGATCCAGTGGTCGAGGCCGTCCGGGTTGATGACCGGCAGGAAGACCATGTAGAAGGCCACCGCCAGGGTGAACGTGCTGAACATTCCGTAGGCGGCGACCTGCCAGGTGCGCACGACCTCGTTCTCGTACTCGTCGAGTTCCTCGGCCGGTGCCGCGTCCCGGGTGTTGATCACGATGCGCAGCATCGTCCAGCTGACGCACCCGGCGATGGTGAACGGCAGCCAGGCGAAGAGGAACGGGAACCAGAAGATCTGGACGATGCCGGTGAGGAAGCCGAATGCCAGGGTGCCGAGGAAGAGGCGGATCAGCAGGTGGGTACGTGCTTCGGTCCGCCATTTCGGCAGGGAGGACGCCATGCTGGCTTCCCGCCGTCGCCAGTTGTCTGCCTGACGTTGCGAGTGGGTGGTCGTCCAGGAGGACAGTCCGGACATGAATGTGCCGTTCTTCATGACGTCTCCTTGGGGTCGTGGGTGTGTGTGGTTGGGGGAGGTGCGGCGCCTCGTGAGTAGATCGCGCTGGACATGGGGGAGAACTCGGTGCGGCTGAACACGGCCTCGACGGGAAGCCCGAAGGTCTCACAGACGCGGAAGGCGAGGTCGAGACTGGGGGAGTGGTCGCCGCGTTCCAGAGCGCCCACGGTCTGCGGGTTGACGTCGAGAAGTTCAGCGAGTTGCGCCCGTGACATGTCCCGTTCCGCACGCAGCACACGGATCCGGTTGTGGATCGGCTCGGCAGGCTTCTTCTTCGGGGACATAAGACAAAGTGTTGTATAAACCCAACGATGTGTCAAGGGTTGTCGACCACAGTCCCGCGCAGTCGGCTGCCCAACCGGTCGCGATGAATCGATCCGTGCGTGAACCGGCGAAGCGTCCTACGCTGGCCAGCATGACTGACACGACAGGCACGACAGACTTCAAGACCAACCCCATCACCCTCAACGACGGACACGAGATCCCCCAGCTCGGCCTCGGTGTCTGGGAACTCTCCCCGGAGGACGCCTACTCCTCGGTCCGCGCCGCCATCACCGCCGGCGCCCGACACATCGACACCGCCGCAATCTACGGCAACGAGAAGGACGTCGGACGCGCCGTCGCCGACGCCATCGCCGACGGCGAGGTCACCCGCGAGGACCTCTACATCACCACGAAGCTGTGGAACTCCGACCAGGGCTTCGACTCGGCGAAGAAGGCCATCGAGACCTCCCTGGGCAACCTCGGGCTGGACTACGTCGACCTCTACCTCATCCACTGGCCGTCGGCGCACGAGGAGCGCTACGTCGACTCCTGGAAGGCGCTGATCGACCTACGTACCGCAGGCAAGACCCGCAGTATCGGTGTGGCGAACTTCTACCCTGAGGTCCTCGACGCGATCACCGAGGCGACCGGCGTCGTCCCGGCCATCAACCAGATCGAGTTGCACCCGGGGCTCTCGCAGCGGGCACAGCGTGCCGACGATTCCAAGCGCGGTATCGTCACCCAGTCCTGGACCCCGCTGGGTCGCGGTCTGCTCGACCACCCGGTCATCGCCGGCATCGCCGAGACCCACGGGGTCACTCCCGCCCAGGTCATCATCCGCTGGCATCTGCAGCAGGGCATTGTCGTATTCCCCCGCTCCAGCAAGCCCGAGCGGGTGCGCGAGAACCTGGACGTCGACGGTTTCGAGCTCACCACCGCCGACATCGACGCGATCACCGCCCTCGACGACGACGAGACAGCTGCCGGTCGCGTCGGCGCGGACCCGCGCGACACCCCGGAGAACTAGTACCCCACCCCCTGTCGCTGCAGCCGGAGATGCATTCGGCAACAATGGAACCTCAGAAGGGGCACTGGCGTCAGGGCCCGGCACGAGAGTCGGAGAGAGCAGTCGTGGCAGCAACAGACACCACCGTCAGTGATGGACTTCGGGTCGAGCGGGACGGAAAGGTCGCGATCCTGACCCTGTGCCGCCCGGAGCGTCGCAACGCCCTGGACGCCGAGCTGTGCACGGCGATCGCCGCAGCGTTGGAGGAGCTCGCCGACGACGGGTCGGACGCGCCGGGTGCACCGAGCACGTCCGATGCGTCCGGCGAGGCCGAGGTTCCTGTGCGCGCCGTCCTGATCCGCGGCGAGGGACCCGCGTTCTGCGCCGGGGCGAACCTGAAGGGCGGGGCCTACGCCGCCGGATTCTTCGCCACCGTCGAGAAGATGATCGCCGCCATCTCCTCGGTGCCTTTCCCGGTCATCGCCGATGTCCAGGGCCCGGCCGTCGGCGCGGGCTGCCAGTTGGTGCTGTCCTGTGACCTGCGGGTCATGGGGCCCGGTGCCAAGGCGTGGGTGCCGGCGGTGAACCACGGCTTCGCGCTGGACCGCTGGACGATCAGCCGCGCGGTCGAACTGCTCGGCGGCTCGGTCGCGCGCAACGTCCTGATCGCCGGTGAGAAGGTCGACCAGCAGGCCGCGGTCACCAGCGGGTTCGCCACCCGCGCCGGCGACTCCGCCGAGGCCCTCGCCTTCGCCCACCACATCGCCGGGCTGGCGCCGATGCCGATGCATCATTTCAAGCTGGTGCTGAACAACCCCTCCCACACTGAGCCGAGCAAGGCACTGCTCGCCGAGATGGACATGCTCGGCAGTGCCTGCTGGGTCAGCGAGGACGCCGCCGAAGCTCGCGCCGCCCGTGCAGCGAAGCGTCCGCCGGAGTTCCTGGGCCGCTAGAGGTGCAATGGCAGTGGCAGATACAACGGAAAGCGCAGCGGAAGGCGCAGCGACAGACACAGCGGCAGATTCCGGCACCCCGGACCTCCACCGGGGGCTGAGCAGCAAGGAGGTCGCCCAGCGCAAGCACGACGGCCGGACGAACCAGGTGCGGCGCAGTACCGGACGCAGCGTCTGGCAGATCATCCGGGCGAATGTCTTCACCCGGGTCAACGCGATCCTCGGCGTCCTCGCCGCGATCGTGCTGGCCACCGGCTCCTGGATCAACGCGGCCTTCGGTCTGCTGATCATCGCCAACTCCGCGGTCGGCGTGATCCAGGAACTCCGGGCGAAACGCACCCTGGCGAACCTGCGGATCGTGGGGGAGACCCAGCCGACGGTGCTGCGTGACGGGGAGAAGATCACCGTGCACCAGTCCGAGGTCGTCGCCGACGACCTCATCCTGTTGCGCTCCGGCGACGAGATTGTGGTGGACGGCTCAGTCGTCCGCGGCGAACTCACCGTCGACGAATCCCAGCTCACCGGTGAGGCCGATGCGGTGCACAAGTATGAAGGCGACGAGATCCTCTCCGGGTCCTTCGTCACCGGCGGCTCCGGGGTGTTCATCGCCGAGAAGGTCGGCGACGAGGCCTACGCCGCCAAGCTCGCCAGTGAGGCCAGCGAGTTCTCGCTGACCGACTCGATCCTGATGAGCGGCATCAACAGCATCCTCAAGGTGATCACCTGGCTGTTGATCCCGACCGGCATCCTCACGATCTGGACGCAGCTGGTGCGCTCCGGCACCGGTCTGCGCGAGTCGATCCTGTCGATGGCGGCGGCGATCGTGCCGATGATCCCCGAGGGCCTGGTGCTGATGACCTCCATCGCCTTCGCCGCCGGTGTGATCCGGCTCGGCCAGTACAAGGCGCTGGTCAATGAGCTGGTCGCCATCGAGGGCCTGGCCCGGGTGAATACGGTGTGCACCGACAAGACCGGCACACTGACCACCAACAAGATGGTCCTGGACGAGGTGTCGCTGGCCGACGGTTCCCCGGCCGAGGCATCGCGCCGGGCGGAGCTGGTCGCGATGCTGGCCGCCCAGGAGGAGCACAACGGCACCTCCGAGGCGATCCTCGACGGACTCGGCGATCTCACAGATCCCACCGATCACGAGGCCGCAGATCACGAGGCTGCGCAGCCACTGGACGGGACCGAGATCCCGTTCAACTCGAAGTGGAAGTATTCCGGCGTCCAGACCGAGGATGCGGCATGGATCATGGGTGCTCCGGACGTCCTGCTGACGTCCGGTACCACCGCGGCGGACACCGCCGCAGCACTCGGCGATGAGGGCCTGCGCGTCCTAGCGTTCGGACGCGTCGACGGCACCCTGGAAGCCCCCGGCGAGGACTCCGGGATGGAGGGCGCCCCGGTGCTCGAGGACCCGGTGCTGGTGACCCTGAGCCAGGAGCTGCGTCCCGACGCCCGCGAGACCTTCGACTTCTTCGAGACGCAGGACGTCGACGTGAAGATCATCTCCGGCGACAACCAGGATTCCGTGGCCGCGGTCGCCCGGGGCGCGACCGACCGGGAGCTCGTGGCGGTTGACGCCCGGGAACTCGGCGACCTGGGCGAGGAGGAGTTCGATGCCGAGGTCGCCCGCGCCAATGTCTTCGGACGCGTCGGCCCGGAGCAGAAGCGGCAGATGGTGGAGTCACTGCACCGGGAGGGCCGCACCGTGGCGATGACCGGTGACGGGGTGAACGATGTCCTGGCGTTGAAGAAGGCCGACATCGGTGTGGCGATGGGGTCCGGCGCACCGGCGACCCGCAGCGTGGCGCAGCTCGTCCTGCTGAACAACAAGTTCTCCGCGTTGCCGAAGGTCGTCGGGGAGGGACGCCGGGTCATCGGCAACATCGAGCGCGTCGCGAACCTGTTCCTCACCAAGACGGTCTACTCGGTGGTGCTGGCGATCGTGGTGGCGGTGCTGGGGATCTCCTTCCCCTTCCAGCCGATTCATGTGACCATCACCGGCTGGTTCACCATCGGCATCCCGGCGTTCGTCCTTTCGCTGGCGCCGAACAATGAACGTCCTCGGGACGGCTTCGTCTCCCGGGTGCTGTCCCTGGCGATACCGGCCGGTGTGCTCGTCGGCGGTATCTCGGTGCTGATGTGGATCCTGGTCTACCCCGGTGGGGACGCCCCGACGATCGAACGGGATCAGGCCGGGACGGCGGTGCTGGTTGCGCTGATCGTGATGGGCCTGTGGGTGTTGGGGATTGTGGCGCGTCCGCTGAACTGGTGGAAGGTGGTGCTGCTGTGCAGTTGTGTGGCCGCCTACCTGCTGATCTTCACGGTGCCGTTCATCCGTGAGCTGGTGCTGCTGGAGATCGGGGACACCGAGCTGATCGTGACCGGCCTGCTGGTCGGTGCCGGTGGCGCGGTGATCATCGAGGTCATGCACCGGGTGCTGAGCCGCTGGCGGGCATCCCGCGACGGGCAGCTCTCGCGCGGCGGGTAGGACCCGGGCCTGCCGGTTATGCTGGACCCGTGTTGGATCTCCACCGGTTGACGATCCTGCGCGAGGTCAAGCTGCGCGGGGGCGTGAGCGTGGCCGCGCGGTCGCTGAGTTACAGCCATTCCGCGGTATCGCAGCAGCTCTCACAGCTGGAGCGGGACGTCGGCGTCGAACTTCTGGAACGCGTCGGCCGTGGGGTGCGTCTGACGCCTGCGGCGGAGCAGCTCGTGGTCCACACCGACCGGATCCTGGAGGAGGTCGAACGGGCGACGTCCAGCATCGCGAAGGACCGGGGGGGAACCACAGGGGACGGTCCGGATCGCCGCATTCTCGACTATCAGCCGGGTGGTGCTGCCCGCAGCCCTGGACGCGCTGGCGCGGGACTACCCGCAGCTGCAGGTCGTCTTCGGGATGGACGACCCTGCCGAAGCCGTCGTTCAGTTGGCGACGAAGCAGGTCGACCTGGTGGTCGCCGACTCCTACCCGGGCTCGCCGGAGCCGACGTCGGGGGACATCATCTCCACGACGATCGGCGAGGACCCGATCCGGGTGTACCTGCCGGAGCACGTCCCGGCCGACGTGGAATCCCTTGCCCGGGTGCCGTGGGCGATGGAGCCGGCCACGGACAGCTCGGCGGAATGGGCGCTGCGGGTCTGCCGGGACATGGGGTTCGAGCCCCGCGTGCGGTACATCGCCCCGGACCTGCTGTTCCAGCTGCGCCTGGTGGAACGCGGGTTGGCTGCGGCGATGCTGCCCGACCTGGTGGTGGGGGAGGCCGGGACCCTGGCCATCGCCTATGAGACGGTGCAGGACCATACCGGCCTCCCGCTGCTGACCCCGATGAGTGAGGTCGCCGGACGGTTGGCCGCCCATGCTGCGGCCGCCCAGTTGACTGTCCATGAGGGAGGTCCGGGCCTGCTGCTGGGTGGGGTGCCCGGGGTCGCGCCCTGTCGGGTGCTGGTGATCGGTGGCGGCGTCGTCGGCACCCAGGCAGCGAAGATCGCCCTGGGGATGCAGGCCGAGGTCACCGTTCTGGACACCTCCCCGAGACGCATCCGTGAACTCGACGAGCTCTTCGGCGGGAGCGTCCGGGTCCTGATGTCGGACACGGCCACGGTCGGGACGGAGTTGTCCTCCGCCGATGTCGTCGTCGGGGCCGTCCTGGTTCCCGGGCGGGCTGCGCCGAAGGTCGTCACCCGTGACCAGCTGTCCCTGCTCAAGCCCACGACTTTGCTGATCGACGAGGCCATTGACCAGGGTGGCGCTTTCGAGACGTCCCGCCCGACCACCTACGCCGAGCCGACGTTCGAGGTCGACGGCATCCGGCACTACTGTGTGGCGAACATGCCGGACGGGGTGCCGCGGACGTCGACCCGGGCGTTGACCAATGCGACGCTGCCGTACGTCCTGCGGCTCGCCGACGGGGTGGAGGACGCCCTGGGTGGTGACCAGGCGCTCGGCCGCGGGGTGAACACCCGGGGCGGTCGGATTCTCGTCGACGGGGTTGCTGCGGCTTTCCCGGATCTGCCGGCCGAGGTCTCCGTCCCTGTTATATAGTTGACATGTCACCTATATGGGTGCATGATGGGGGCATGGACTTCGGAATCTTCACCATCGGCGACGTCACCACCGACCCTGTCACCGGACGCACCCCGTCCGAACACGAGCGCATCACCGCCACCGTCGACTACGCGAAGAAGGCCGAGGAGGTCGGTCTCGACGTCTTCGCCACCGGCGAGCACCACAACCCGCCCTTCGCCGCCCCGGCGAACCCGCCGATCCTGCTGGCCAACCTCGCCGCGCAGACCTCGACGCTCCGGTTCTCCACCGCCACCACACTGATCACCACCAATGACCCGGTCCGGCTGGCCGAGGACTACGCCTACGCCCAGCACCTCACCGAAGGGCGCCTCGACCTGATGATGGGACGCGGCAACACAGGCCCGGTCTACCCGTGGTTCGGACAGGACATCCGGCAGGGCATCCCGCTGGCCGTGGAGAACTACCACCTGCTGCGGCGGCTGTGGCGGGAGGAGAACGTCACCTGGAAGGGGAAGTTCCGCACCCCGCTGCAGGGCTTCACCGCTACACCCCGACCGTTGGACGGCGCCCCGCCGTTCGTCTGGCACGGCTCGATCCGCTCCCCGGAGATCGCCGAGCAGGCTGCCTACTACGGCGACGGCTTCTTCCACAACCACATCTTCTGGAACATCGAGCACACTCAGCAGATGGTGCAGCTCTACCGCCAGCGTTTCGAGCACTACGGTCACGGGTCGGCCGACCAGGCGATCGTCGGACTCGGCGGGCAGGTGTTCATCGGTGACACCGAGGCGGAGGCGAAGAAGCTCTTCCGCCCCTACTTCGACGAGGCACCGGTCTACGGCGGCGGGCCGTCGATGGAGGACTTCACGAAGATGACCCCGCTGACCGTCGGCACCGTCGATCAGGTCATCGAGCGCTACCTCGGCTACGCCGATGCCGTGGGTGACTACCAACGACAGATGTTCCTCGTCGACCATGCCGGACTGCCGAAGGACGTGGTCCTGGAACAGATCGAGATCCTGGGCACCCAGGTCGTGCCGGTGCTGCGCCGTGAGTTCGAGGCGCGGCGTCCGGCACACGTACCGTCCGACCCGCCCCGGGCCGGACTGGCCGAGGTTGAACCCGCGAAGAACAGCGAGCAGGAAAAGGAGGAGAACTGATGCGCACACTCGTCATCGTCAACGCCGGCCTGTCGAACCCGTCGACGACCAAACAGGTCGCCGAGTCCATCGCCGCCGCCACGACCCGTCAGGTCACCGCCGCGGGGGAGGGGCTGCAGGTGCACACCGTTGATCTGCGGGTGTTGGCGTCCGACCTGGCGTCCTTCATGACCACCTACATGCCCACCGAGGCGCTGGTGGATGCCCAGCGTGCCGTGACCGGGGCGGACGCCCTGATCGTCGCAACCCCGGTGTTCCAGGGCAGCTACTCCGGGCTGTTCAAGATGTTCTTCGACACCTTGGAGAAGCGCAGTCTCGACGGGATCCCGGTGACGATGGTCGCCACCGCCGGCACCGAACGGCACTCCATGGTGCTGGATTATGCGGTGCGTCCGCTGTTGGGCTTCCTGCACGCCGTGGTCCTGCCGACCGGTGTCTTCGCCGCGACCGGGGACTTCGGTGCCGACACCGGCCTGGACCGGCGCATTGGGCAGGCGGCCGGGGAACTGGTTTCGCAGCTTACCCGGGTCGACGGGGTGGCCGGGCTGGCCGCCGACACTGCCGGCACTGCTGACACTGCCGGTACCGCCAGCAGTGACGCCGCCAGCGAGGCGGCCAGCGAGGACTTCCGCATCCCGGACGGCGGCTTCGCCACGTTGCTCGCCGGTCACACCGGGAACTGACCGCCTGCCCCGAGCCATGCGGGTTCGGCCCCACTTCCCGCCCCGCAGTGCCGCTCACCTCACGACCCGGGCCATGAGCTGCTCCATCGGGCCAGGGCGTCCTGCCCGCTCCAGTACCGTGGCCAGCGACAGCGACACCAGCCAGGCACCGGCCGCCACCCCCAGTGCCCCCAACGGACCGGTCGACAGCCCGACCAGGTCCGGGTGCAGGACCACCGCGACCAGGACCGAGTTGAGCAGGTAGAAGGTCAACGACCTCTTGCCCACCGCCATGACCGCCGTCATCACCCTGCCCATCGCGGCCACGAGCCGGTCGCTGAACAGGGCGAACAGGGCGACATAGCCGGCACCGCCGGCAACACCGGTCAACACCTGCAGGGACATCATCAGGCCCTCGTTGACCCAGCCGGTCTCCAGAACACCCGACATCACCAGCACCGACGGCACGGCACCGAGAACAGACGCACCGATGCCCCACACGGCGGTTCGGACCAGCAGGACACGGTGCTGCGCCGGCTCCTCCAGAAGCCGGGCCTTGCCTGCCATGAACCCCAGGATCACCAGCAGGAGCAGCGGATAAGTCACCGCGAGGAACACCGGGCCGATCGGCACACCGATGATCCGCTCCACCCAGTCCTCCGCCGTCGTATAGCCGGGGATCGCGGCAATCGCACTCCCCGCCTCGTCCCGCGAGTACGCCTGCATGATCATGCCGACGGTGACGGTCACCAGGTAGAACACGCCGGTGACCACCGCAGCCCGGCGCAGGGTGCGCTGTGAACGGAACAGCAGCCATCCGATGAGTAGGATCGCCAGACCATAGGACGTGAGGATCTCGCCAGGGAAGACCAGTGCCGCATGCACCGCACCGATGGCCAGCAGCATCCAGGCCCGGCGTCGCAGCCGCAGCTCGGTGTCCACCCGGTACACCTGGCGTTCGCGTTGTCGCCGCACGCTCCAGGCCAGTCCGTAGCCGAAGAGGATGGCGAACATCGGGAACGCCCGGTTGTCCAGGACCAGGGCGGACACCCCGGCCGCCACCTGGTCCCACCACGACAGGCCCGCGGTGGATTCCCCGAATCCGAACCCGGCGTGGACCACTGCATAGGCCATGGCGATCAGCAGCAGCATCACGCCGCGCGCCAGGTCAGGGGCGGGGATGCGTACCGTTGTTGCAGCTCCCGCCTCCCCAGCACCCGTAGGACGCCCCTGCGGCATCGGAAGTTCATGGGTGAACCCGTCGAGGATGCCGGGTGAGTACTTCTCGGCCAGGGCGGTGGCATCGCGGACCCCGACGTCCGGCAGGTCGTAGCCACCGTAGCCCGCAGCGGTCATCACCGAGACCGTGCGCAGTCCCAGCCATCGTTGCAGCACCGACTCGCGCACACCCACGGTGCTCACCGCGTCCCGACGCAGCACGACCGTCGCCCGGTAGAACAGGCCCGACCGCAGAATGAGGTAGGGACCGTACTCGGCGTGGCCGAGTGCCCGGTAGGCGATGACCGCGCCGGTGAGGCACAGTGCCCACACCACCGGGAGCGCCCAGAGTGTCCACACCGGCAGCAGGTCAGACAGTACAACCCCGCCGAGGACGACAGCGACCATCAGGACGCTCGACTGCAGCATCCATCATGCGATGGCTTTGCGGTGGATCGGATGGGCGGGGTCGTTCATCTCTTTCAAGGGGAGGCCTTCCTGATGGCGTGTCCGATGAAGTCCTTCAGTGCGGCGATTTCTTCGTCCACGTTGAGGGGGTCGTCGTTCATGGCGGCGTTGGCCCAGGACGACAGGACGCCGTCGATACTGCGCAGGATGATGTTGGCGACACTGTGGGGGTTGAAGTCCCTGAGCTGGCCCTCCTCTTGGCCGGCTGCGAGGATCTCGGCCATGCCGTCGACGGATTCCTTGTTGTCCTGGGTGGATTGGGCGCGTGCGGCGTCGTCGCGCAGGGAGGTGGTGATGGACGCAGCGGCGAAGAACTCGGTGGGGTTACTGGTGAAGAACTCGATCTGGGTACTGATCCAGGCCTTGACCTGCCCGACGGCGGTGTCCTCGGCATAGATACGGGGCGCCATGAAGTCCCAGCCCCGTTGGTAGTAGTCGCGGACCATCTCGTCGAGGATCTCGCGCTTCGTGGAGAAATGGTACGTGACCACGCCTTTACTGACGCCGGCCTGTTGCGCGATCCGGGAGAGCGAGGCCTTCCCGAAGCCCTCGTGGGCCACGACCTCGGCGGTGGCCCTGAGGATCTGGGCGCGCCGGGCCTGTTCGATGAATGTCAGACTGCGTGGCTCAATATTGGACCTCATGGTCCAGGATTAAACCGTTTGGTCTAATTTTTGCAACGGGGGAGGTCCCTGGGGAGGTGGTGGGCAGGAGTTGGGAAAGTCCCCTGATACTGACACTCCCACTCCCGGGATACGGAGTTGCCCACTCCCCGGATACGGAAACTCCCCCTCCCGGGATACGGAAACTCCCACTCCCGGGTGGTCTGAGGGGGGCAGAACCACCAGGGAGCGGGAGTGAGGGGACCGGGGGCTGAAGGAGCAGCCGGCCGATCTGTCATCTGTTGTGCCCCAGGCAGGATTCGAACCTGCGACACCCGCTTTAGGAGAGCGGTGCTCTATCCCCTGAGCTACTGGGGCGCACGCGGACAGTCTAGCGTGTCACCGCCGCAGAATGTGACACGGCCTCCCCGGTCACCGCGCGGCGACGTCATCAGCATCATTGGCGGTGTCGTCGGTGTCAGCGGCGGGAGCGGCACCGTCAGAACCGGCCTTCTTCCGCGACGGGCCGACCATTGCAGCCAACAAGGGGAAGACCAGGACGGTCAGCGCGCCACCGGCGACCAGCAGCGAGGCCTCTTCGCTACCGAGGAGCCCGGAGGACGTGGCCACCCCGGTCACCGCCACGATGATCGGCAGGCCGGTGGCGGCGTACAGCGAGACCTGCAACTTCTCACGCCAGCCCGACAACTCGGATCCGGTGGCCGTCCACATTTCGCGGAGGAACACCGGCAGTCCGCGGGTCACCAGGATCAGCGCCGGGATGGCGAGCAGGAACCACGGTCGGTCGGTGATCACCCCGGTGTCGATCCCCATGCCCGAGACCACGAAGAATGCCGGGATCAGCAGGCCATAGCCGATCACCTCCAGCTGGGACTCCAGCCCGTGGCGGTTCTCGGCCGGGACGAGTTGTCGCAGGATGATGCCTGCGGCGAAAGCGCCGAGGACCACGTCGAGTTCGAAGACGGCGGCGACGGCCATCAGGACGGCAAGGACCAGGACGATACTGCGGATCACCGTCTGGTTGGTGGACCCCGCCCCGTCCCGGATGGCCCACCCCACGGCGGGGACGACGGCACGCACGGTGCGGGGGAGTAGCGCGATGAGCAGGGCGATGGCGAAGAACGCGACCAACAGGACGGCGGTGGCCCAGGTGGAGCGGGTGGAGAGCAGGACCGCCATCGCCAGCACCGGACCGAGCTCACCGATCGCCCCGTGGATCAGCACACTGTTGCCGACCGGGGTGTCGGTCAGGTCGGCCTGTTTCAGGATCGGTAGCAGGGTGCCCAGCGCGGTGGAGGTCAGGGCGATGGCGAGGACGACCGCGATGCCCATGTCGCCGCCGGTCAGTGCCACTGCGCCGCCGAAGCTCAGCACGATGCACAGCACCCAGGTGGCCAGGGCATGTCCACCTTCCCTGCTCTTCAGCAAGGCGGGACTGATCTCCAGACCAGCCAGCAGGAACAGCATGCCGAGGCCGAGCTCACTGAGTAGTTCGATGGCATCGCCGTCCTGTGCCAGTTCTAACCCGTAGGGGCCGATGAGGACGCCCAGGACGAGCAGGAATACCACGGCGGGAACCCGTTTGCCGGTGAGGAACGCCAGGATGGGGGCCAGGAGGCCGGCGGTGGCGATCCAGGCGAAGGAGACGAGGACGTCGGTCATGGTGACCTAGCCTAGTGAAGCAACGGGCGAACCCCCTGCCCTGGTGCGGGGGAGGGGGTTCGTGGTGTGGCCCGTGATGGGTGGTGAGCCACCGGGCGTGGTGGGATGGTGGCTAGTGGTCGACCGGAGCCTCGACACCGACACCGGTGAGGGAGCGGACCTCCATCTCGGCCTGCAGGGCGTCCTTGTTGTCGGGCTTGCCGACGTAGGTGCCGATGATGCCGGCCAGGAAGCCGATCGGGATGGAGAACAGAGCCGGGTTGGTCAGGTCGATGAGGGACCAGTCGGAGTTCGGGAACATCGCGGACGGGGTACCGGAGACCGCGTTGGAGAAGATCAGGATGATCAGCGCGGAGCCCAGGCCGGCGTAGATGGACCAGACGGCACCGGTGGTGTTGAACTTCTTCCAGTACAGGGAGTACAGGATGGTCGGCAGGTTGGCGGATGCTGCGATGCAGAATGCCAGGGAGACCAGGAAGGCCACGTTCTGGTTCATTGCGAGGATACCCAGGATGATCGAGGCGATACCGATGACAACCACGGTGATCTTCGAGACCCGGACCTGCTCGGCCTCGGTGGACTTGCCGCCACGGATGACTGAGTCGTAGAAGTCGTGGGCGAAGGATGCGGAGGCGGTGATGGCCAGGCCGGCGACCACGGCGAGCACGGTGGCGAAGGCGACCGCGGCGATGACCGCCATGAAGATCGATCCGCCGAGTTCGAGTGCCAGCAGCGGTGCGGCGGCGTTGGCGCCACCCGGTGCTTCGAGGATGGTGTCGACACCGACGTAGGCGGCAGCGGCGTAGCCCAGGATCAGGGTCAGCAGGTAGAAGCCACCGATCAGGACGATGGCCCAGGTCACGGACTTACGGGCGTCCTTGGCGGTCGGAACCGTGTAGAAGCGCATGAGCACGTGGGGCAGACCGGCGACACCGAGGCACAGTGCCATGGCCAGGGAGATGAAGTCGAGGCTGCTCATCAGGGAACCGCCGTACCGCATACCGGGCTCGAGGATGCCCTCAGGGTTCTCGGTACCAGCGACCTCGTGGGCCTTGACTGCTTCGTTGAGCAGCTCGGAGAAGTTGCCGTTGTAGGCGACCAGGATGATGGCGGCCATGACGAACACACCGGTGCACAGCAGCACGGCCTTGATCATCTGGACGTAGGTGGTGCCCTTCATGCCGCCGATCAGCACGTAGGCGATCATGACGGCACCGACGATGGCGACGACGAGGGCCTGCTGCCAGGTCTCGTGGATGTCCAGCAACACCGAGACCAGGGAGCCGGCACCGGCCATCTGGGCGATCAGGTAGAACAGCGAGACGAACAGGGTCGCGATGGATGCGGCCAGTCGCACGGGGCGCTGCTTCAGGCGGAACGACAGCACGTCCGCCATGGTGAACTTACCGGTGTTACGCAGCGGCTCGGCGACGAGCAGCATGGCGATGATCCATGCGACGAAGAAGCCGATGGAGTAGAGGAATCCGTCGTAACCGTTCAGCGCGATGGCGCCGACGATACCGAGGAAGGACGCCGCCGACAGGTAGTCACCGGCGATGGCGAGACCGTTCTGGGTACCGGAGAAGCTGGCGCCACCGGTGTAGAAGTCCTTGGCGGAGTCCTTCTGCTGGGACTTGCTGGCCTTGGTCACGATCCACATCGTCACGACGATGAAGCCGACGAAGATCGCGATGTTCAGTAGGGGATTGCCCGCGTCAGACTGGGCGAGGAAATGTGTCTGCATGAATCTCTCTCAGTTCGTGGTCGACGGGTTACGCCGTGGCCGGGCCGGTACCGGCGAACTCGCCGGTGCGCTCCAACTTGTCGCGGATAGCCTGGGTACGGGGCTCGATCTGCTTGTTGGCGAACTTCACGTACACGTAGGTGATGGCGAACGTGGTGACGAACTGGAGCAGACCCATGATGATGCCGACGTTGATGTTCCCCCAGACCTTGGTGGCGTACATGTCCGGTGCAAAGAGGGCGAGGATGACGTAGACGGCGAACCACACCAGTGACACGATGGTCACGGGAAATGCGAAGCCGCGGTGCTTCTTCTTGAGTTCCTGGAATTCGGGGCTTGCCTGTGCCGCGAGGAACTCCTCCGGCGTGGGTGTGTGCCTGGCGTCGGGTGTCGACATCGGCTCCCTTTCTTGTCAGTGATCATGGTCACAGCAGAACTGTGGATGGGGGATAAATTACAGACAGCGTGGAAACCATTTCAAGGTGAAAGATTGTCACCAGTGCCGATGGTGGAAACTCCACCCCCACACTCTGCGTTGACATGCAGGTACAGTGAAGCCCTATGGGGGTGGTGCGCGTCACAGTGTTCAGGCGGCGTGTGAGGGGGGTTCTGAAAGTGTGTGCGAAAACATGTCTAAATGGTTGTCTCGTGCGGGGTAGTGCCTCCGCAGCCCCTGCCTCAGTGCCCCCGCCGCTGACGCTGAGGGGCGGGAGTGTCCGAACTTCCCACGCCTGCCCGCCGCATTGATACCCCCGTCATGACCCCCATCCTTGCCCCGTACATGAGTGGAGACCCCGGCACGTGCCGGGGTCTCCACTGGTCAGGGTGATTCAGCTCTACTGTTCGGCGAGCTCGGCGAGCTTGGCGCGCACGTCGTCGGCCGGCGGGTTGGTGGCGTGGCTGCCGTCGGAGTACTTCACGGTGGGGACGACCCGGTTGCCGTCGTTGACCGACTTCACCCACTCGCCGGCCTCGGGGTGCTCCTCGACGTCGATACGCTCGTAGGGGGTCGAGGTCGCGTCCAGGTCGGCGGTCAGACGCTGGCAGAAGGGGCACCAGGTGGTGGTGTAGAGGGTGACGGGGGCGTCAGCGGACAATTTTTCTCTCCTTATTTAATAGTGGGGCTGTGTACTGCAACGTGTCAGTGCGGGGCGGAATTCCGGTGGAACTCGCAGATCCGGTAGTGCAGCGGGTCCTCCCCGGTGAGCGCGGTCCCGCGCGCGGAGTCCAGCCAGGGGCCGTCCTCGGCGGTGAAGTCCGGGTCGGCGCGCATGTCGGGCGCGGTGACCTGGAAGCGTTCCGGGGCGCCGCAGGCGATGTCGGTGACCACCACCCGGTCGGAGACCGGCACGCACTGGCGGTACACGTGGCCGCCGCCCAGGATCCACACCGTCGGCGCGCCGGATGCCACGGCGGAGCGTCCTGCGGCGAGGATGGCGTCCGGCAACGAGGTGTGGACGGTGCCACCCGGGGCGTCGTACGAGCCGTCGCGGGTGATCACGTGGTTGTCGCGGCCAGGCAGCGGCCGGTACTTCGGGTGCAGTGCCTCCCAGGACACCCGGCCCATGACCACCGGGGTGCCCACGGTGGACTCCTGGAAGTGCTTCAGGTCCTCCGGCAGGTGCCAGGGCATGTCGGTGCCGTCGCCGATGATCCCGTCGACGGTCTGCGCCCAGATCATGCCGATCTCGATGCCCTCGGGGAAACCGGGGAGGTCGGCCCGGGTGATCGTCGGCTGTTCGGTGAAGGCGGCGCCGTTCTCTGCAGCGCCCATCAGACCGCCACCGGAGCCTTGATGCCGGGGTGCGGGTCGTAGCCGGTGACGACGATGTCGTCGAAGGTGTAGCTGAACATGTCGGCCGCCTTGTTGAGCTCGAGGGTCGGGTAGGGGCGCGCCTCGCGGGAGAGCTGCAGGTTCACCTGGTCGACGTGGTTGTCGTAGATGTGGCAGTCGCCGCCGGTCCAGATGAACTCGCCGACCTCCAGGCCCGCCTGCTGGGCGAACATGTGCGTGAGGATGGCGTAGGACGCGATGTTGAAGGGCACGCCGAGGAACATGTCCGCGCTGCGCTGGTACAGCTGGCAGGACAGCTTGCCGTCGGCGACGTAGAGCTGGAACAGCAGGTGGCACGGCGGGAGAGCCATGTTCTCCAGCTCGGAGACGTTCCAGGCGGAGACGATGTTGCGCCGGGAGTCCGGGTTGGACGTCAGCGTCTCCAGTGCGGCGGAGATCTGGTCGACGTGGCGGCCGTCCGGGGTGGGCCAGCTGCGCCACTGGACGCCGTACACCGGGCCGAGGTCGCCGTTCTCGTCGGCCCACTCGTCCCAGATGGTGACCTTGTTCTCGTGCAGCCAACCGATGTTGGAGTCGCCCTTCAGGAACCACAGCAACTCGCCGACGATGGACCGCAGGTGCACCTTCTTGGTGGTGATCAGCGGGAAGCCGTCGGCCAGGTCGAAGCGGATCTGGCGTGCGAACAGGCTCCGGGTACCGGTGCCGGTGCGGTCGTCCTTGTGGACGCCGTCGGCCAGGATCTCGCGGAGGAGGTCCTCGTACGGGGTGGGGACGCTGCCAGCGGGACATTCGGAGGCGTTGCCTGGGGAGGAGGGGGCATCGTGCATGGATCCCATGATAGTTCCGCAGGACCCTGCCGTGCATCAGTGGGGCGACAGTGGCATCAAGAAACCGACCGGTCGGAGCTGACTGGCCGGTCGGCAAGTGTCGGGCACCTGTGGCGTCCGGAACTCCCCCGCGTTTCGGAAGGGGAGACTATTGGAGAATTGTCCTAGAGGATGGAGCCGACGGTGCCGACGGTGCCGACGGTGCCGAGGGTGCCGACGGTGCCGCCGACCAGGGCGAGCAGGCCGAAGACGAGGCTGCCGAGGGTGGCGCCGAGGCCAAAGAGAAGTCCACCGAGCATGATGAATCCTTTCAGGTTATGTGTCCCCGGAGGCTGTCCAAATAATGCAGCATAAGTGCAGCAGGTGATGGTTGGAGTTCCTGGGGCCCGGAACATGTGTGTGGCATGCGGCAGCCATGCATGACCGCTCAGGAGACTGTCCCTACAGGGTGTAGCTGCCTTGCTCGGCGTGAAATGCCGCGGCGGCGGCGAGGATCGGCTCGGCCACCTCGGGGCGGCAGATCAGCAGGTCCGGAAGGTAGGTGTCCTCGTTGTTGTAGACCAGCGGGGAGCCGTCCAGTCGGCTGCAGTGCAGCCCGGCGGCGAGGCACACGCCCACCGGCGCGGCATTGTCCCACTCGTACTGGCCACCGGCGTGCACGTAGGCGTCGTTGTCGCCGAGCAGCACGCTGATGCCCTTGGCGCCGCAGGACCCCATGGTGGTCAGCTCCATCCCGGTCGCCTCGGCGACGTGGGTGGCGACGGCCGGGGTGGAGTTTCGGGAGATCACCAGACGGTTCGTCGGACGCCCCGGGACCGCACGGGACTCCCCGGAGGTGAACACCTGGCCGAGGTCGGGCATGCCGACGGCGGCGGTGTCGACCGTGCCGTTGACCACCAGTGCGATGTGCACGGCCCAGTCCTGACGCACGCCGGCGTACTCGCGGGTGCCGTCCAACGGGTCGATGACCCAGACGCGCTCGCAGTCCAGTCGCACCAGGTCGTCGGTGGCCTCCTCGGAGAGCACGGCATCGTCCGGTCGGTGCCGTGCCAGGGCGCGCGATATCCAGTCCTGGGCGATGGCGTCGCCAGCCGCACCGAGCTCTCCACCGCTCAGCAGGCCCACGTTGCGGACCCCCTTGAGGATCTCGCCGGTCCCCAGGGCGAGGCGGCGGGCGAGGGTCTCGTCGTCGATGTAGGACGTCATGGCAGCCTAGTCTAGTCGCCTGGACCACAGTTCGGCCCACCGGACGGGCAGATCACCAGAGATGGGGCAGACATCCGGTGAAAACGCCCTGCATCGGGCCTGCCCTGATCCGCCATGCAGTCCGGTGTGACAGTTCGTGTCCGGGGCGCGTGGTTGACTGGGGAGCATGAACCGAACGCCGGACACCACCGACCCGCTGGACCGCTTCTTCGTGCCGGTGGCGTCCTGGTTCCGTGACGTGTTCATCGAACCCACGGTCGTGCAGTCGCAGGCGTGGGACGCGATCAGCCGCGGCGACCACGCCCTGGTCGTCGCTCCCACCGGTTCGGGTAAGACGCTCGCTGCCTTTCTCTGGGCGCTGTCACGGTTGACCTCGCAGGGGTTGATGCGGGGGACGGGGCAGGACGCCAACCGCACCTCCGGCACCCGGGTCCTCTACATCTCCCCACTGAAGGCCCTCGGTGTGGATGTCGAGCGCAACCTGCAGGTGCCGCTGGCGGGTATCGCCCGCACCGCCGCGGCGTCCGACGACCCCACCCACGCCGACATCGCTCCGGTGAGCATCGGTGTGCGTTCCGGTGACACCCCGCAGGCCGAGCGGGCTAAGTTGTTGCGAACCCCGCCGGACATCCTCATCACCACCCCGGAATCGCTGTACCTCATGCTGACCTCGAAGGCGTGCGGGACGTTGCGCAACGTCGACACCGTCATCGTCGACGAGGTCCACGCCGTCGCCGGCACGAAGCGGGGCACACACCTGGCGTTGAGCCTGGAACGCCTTGACCAGCTCACCGAGCAGAATGTGCAGCGTATCGGTTTGTCGGCGACGGTGAACCCGGTGGACACCGTGGCGTCCTTCCTCGGTGGCGACCGTCCGGTCACCGTGGTCAACCCACCCACGCAGAAGCTGTGGGACGTGAAGGTGCGCAGCGTGGTCGAGGACTTCCGCGACCCTCCGGTGCTGGACGATGCGCTGCCGGACGATACGGACGGTGCCGGCGGTGCCGATCCCATCGACGAGGCGTTGCTCGGTCCCTCCCTCATCGGCGAGGGTGTCGGCGGCATCACCGACGTCGGCTCCGGGCGTCGTGTGGCCTCCGGGGTGGACAAGGAATCCGCCCTGCCGCAGCAGAAGTCGGTGTGGCCGCATGTGCAGCGGGCGATCTACGAACAGATCATGGACAACCGCTCCACCCTGGTGTTCGTCAACTCCCGACGCACCGCCGAGCGACTCACCGGGGCGCTCAACGAGATGTGGGCCGAAGAACACGACCCGGACTCGCTGGCCGCCCCGACCCGGCGGGATCCGGCACAGCTCATGGCGCAGTCCGGATCGGTCGCCGCCGCCCCGCAGGTCATCGCCCGGGCCCACCATGGGTCGGTGTCGAAGGACGAACGCGCAGACATCGAGACCGCACTGAAGGATGGCTCGCTGCGCTGCGTGGTGGCCACGTCCTCCCTGGAACTCGGCATCGACATGGGCCTGGTGGACCATGTGGTGCAGGTCGGTGCACCGCCGAGCGTGTCCTCGGCGGTGCAGCGTTTCGGACGCGCGGGCCACACCGTCGGCGCGGTCTCCCGCGGCACGGTGTACCCGCTGCACCGGGCGGATGCCGAGGTGGCGGCGGTGATCGTCGACCGGATGTTGGCCGGGGACCTGGAGCCGTTGCAGGTGGTGACCAATGCGTTGGACGTGCTGGCGCAGCAGACCGTGGCGATGACGGCGCAGGCCACCCACCGGGTTGGCCAGGGCTCCGGTGGTACTGGGGAGGCTGCAGGCTCTGGGGACGCTGCGGACTCCGGTGACAGCCGGAATACTTTGCACCCTGGGATGGTCGAGGTCGAGGAGTGGTTCCGCACCGTCCGGCGGGCCCACCCGTATGCCGCCCTGCCGCGGGAAGCCTTCGACGGGGTGATTGAGCTGGTCAGTGGGCGTTATCCCTCCACCGACTTCTCCGATCTGCGCCCCAAGGTCATCTATGATCCGGTCGCCGGAACCCTCGAAGCACGTCCCGGTGCCCAACGAACCGCGGTGACCAGCGGCGGGACGATCCCCGACCGGGGTCTGTTCGGGGTGTTCCTGCCCGCCGACGGCGCGGAGAGCGGCGCGGGCGCTGGCGGAAGGAGGGTCGGGGAGCTTGACGAGGAGATGGTCTACGAGTCCCGCGTCGGTGATGTCTTCACCCTCGGGGCATCGTCCTGGCGCATCACCGAGATCACCCGCGACCAGGTGATCGTCACCCCGGCGGCCGGCCATACCGGACGTCTGCCGTTCTGGGTCGGCGATGCCGAAGGACGCCCCGCAGAACTAGCCCCCGTCATCGGCGCGGCCCGTCGCGGCTGGGGCAAGGGCGGTGAGGACGACGTACGGACCGCGTCCTTCCTCGACGACAACACGCGAACCAACCTCGACACCTTCTACGCCGAACAACGGGAGGCCACCCAGGTCGTGCCCGATGAGCGCACCATCCTCATCGAACGTTTCCACGACGAGGTCGGCGACTGGCGGGTGGTCGTGCACACCCCGTGGGGACGCTCGGTCAATGCACCGTGGGCGTTGGCGATCGGGGCGACCCTGTCGCGGCACTCCGGTATCGACGCGATGGCGGTGGCCGGGGACGACGGTATCGTCCTGCGCCTGCCGTACACCGAGGACCCGCCGGGTGTGGAACTGCTCACCGGTGGTGCCGGCGGTGTTCAGGACACAGGCAGCGGCGGCTCCGTGGACACCGCCCCGGTGGTCAACGAGGTCACCGATGCGGTGGGCTCCTCCGCACTGTTCGCCGGACGGTTCCGCGAGTGTGCCGCCCGGTCCCTGCTGCTGCCGCGGCGTAACCCCGGCAAACGCCAACCCCTGTGGCAGCAGCGACAGCGTGCCTCCCAACTGCTGGACATCGCCCGGCCGCACCCGGAGTTCCCGGTGATGGTGGAGACCATGCGCGAATGCCTGCGCGACGTCTACGACCTGCCTGCCTTGGAGAAGGTCGTCGGTGCGGTGGGGTCCCGGCGGATGCGCGTCGCCGAGATCACCACCGACGCACCCTCCGCGTTCGCCGAGTCCCTGCTGTTCAGCTACACCGGAGCCTTCCTCTACGAGGGTGACTCCGCAGAGCGGGCCGCTGCTTTGTCTGTGGACCCCGCCCTGCTGGCCGCCGTACTGGGCCAACGAGGTGAGGGTCTGGAGCTGGACCCGGCCGTGGTCGAGGAGATCGTCGCCTCCCTGCAGTGGCTGGCCTCCGGGCGACAGGCTCGCTCGGCGGAACAGGTCGTGGACATGCTGCGCGCCCTGGGCCCGTTGACGCCCGAGGAGGTGGCACGACGGATCGATCCGTCGGCGACCCCGGCGACCCCGGCAGCTTCGGGGTCCTCGATAGCAACAGCGGCCTCGGATGGAATTCGCGGCAGTGGTCCGGACGCGATCCTTGCCGAGGTACGCGCGGTGATTCCGCGCCGGGTCTGTGAGGTCAAGGTCGGTGGGACGCTGCGCTGGGCGGTCGTGGAGGACGCGGCCCTGCTGCGCGACGGCCTCGGCATCCCGGTACCGCCCGGGGTCGCCGCCTCGCAGGACCGGGTGGTCGATGCCGTCGACCAGCTCGTCCTACGGTGGGCCCGGACCCACGGGCCGTTCGAGGCATCCGACATCGCCACCGAGTTCGGCCTCGGCGTGGCGACGGCGGATGCTCTGGCGAAGCGGTGGGTGTCTGCGCGGCGGCTGGAGGCACATACATCCGGCACCATCGCTGCCGACACTGCCGACACTGCCGACACTGCCGACACTGCCGGCGCAACCAGTGGCAGCGCGGACTACTACGTCGATGCCGGTGTCCTGCGACGGTTGCGGGCGGCGACGTTGGCGAAGGCCCGCGGATCACTGGAACCGGTGAGCCCGCAGACCTATGCGTCCTTCCTACAGGAATGGCATGCCCTCGGCATAGGCGAACGGGAGGACCTGCCGGCTGTCATCGAACAGCTCGCCGGGGTCGCGCTGCCGGCGAGTGCCTGGGAGACCGTGGTGCTGCCCTCCCGCATCCCCGGCTACCAGTCCACTGACCTGGATGACCTGATGGCCAGTGGGGAGATCGTGGTTGTCGGAGCCGGAGTCGGCGGTGGTGCCGGTGGGGCCACCGACCCACGGATCATGCTGCTGCCCGCGGACCTTGCGCCGCTGCTGGTGGAGGATCTCGAGGCAGAGGACGGGGCAGCAGGAAACCTGACCGCGCCGGTGGCACTCGGTCCCGTCGCCCAGGTCATCCGCGACAAGGTGAGCGGGGGAGGAGCCTTCCTCGCCGCCGAGATCGAACGGACCCTGGGTGAGGCCGATCCTTCCGGCACAGCTGCGGGTACAGCCGCCGGTGCAGCTGGTGACTCGACTTCGGGTGCGGCAACCAGGCCCTCCCACGATGCGGTGGATTCCGCAATCTGGGAACTCTTCGACGCCGGTCAACTCATGCCGGACTCCTTCGCCCCGATCCGTGCCCGGCTCGCCGGTACCGGCTTCACTGACCGTCCTGCTGGCGCCGGCCGCGGTGACGGGCGAGGAACTACGGGTGCCGGTGCGTCCGGAAGCGGTGCGTCCGGAAGCGCGGCGGGTAACCGGGGCGTGCACAAGGCACCGCGACGCAACGCCGGTCGCGGCTCCACCCGACGACTGCGCATGGGGCGGACCACCTTCGCCCAGACCGTGCGCTCCGAGGAAGTGCGGTTGCGCCGGGCGGCGATGAACGCCCATGCCGGCGTGCCCGGACGCTGGTCACTGGTGCCGACGGCCGGAGGTGCCGTAACCGATCGGGCGATCGCCCGGGGTGAGGCATGGCTGGACCGCTACGCCGTGGTCACCCGCGGATCCATCGTCGCCGAACACACCGAAGGCGGGTTCGCCGCGGCCTACCGGATGCTGACCGCCTGGGAGGACAACGGAACCGTGCTGCGCGGATACATCGTCGACGGCCTGGGCGGGGCGCAGTTCGCCTCCCGCGAGGTTATCGACCGGCTGCGCGACATGGAGGAGGAACCGGCACCTGCAGAGTCGTCGACACCGGTGCTGCTGGCGGCGTCCGACCCGGCGAACCCCTTCGGCGCGGCGGTGCCGTGGCCGGACAATGGGGCAGCGGGCACTGACGCTTCGACCGATAGAGCCTCCGCCCGACCGACTCGTGGCGCTGGCGCCCTGGTCGTGGTGCAGGATGGTCGACTGCTGGCCCACCTCACCCGTGGGGGCAGGACGGTGACAGCCTTCGGACGTCCGAGCCTGGGAGACGGGCCGGTGGACGTCGATCCCGGCGACGTCCAGGCGGTGGTCTCCGCTCTGTCGGCCGCCATTGAAGCGAAGCGACTGTCACCGGTCACAGTAGAGAAGGTCAACGGGATCGACGTGATGTCACTCGGCGCAGCTACCCGGGCGTGGACGGAGGCCGGCGCACGGCTGACACCGAAGGGCCTGATCGTGCGGTGATATCAGTTACTTGGCCGTACCGTTGTGGCATGAGGATCTCGGCGGTGGTGTGCGATCTTGGAGAGACACTGGTCGACGAGTCCGCCTTGTGGTCCGAACTCGCCGACCAGGTCGGGGTCCCTCGATTCACCTTCATGGCCACGCTCGGTGGGCTGATCGCGCGGGGGCGGGACCACCGGGAGATGTGGGACGAACTTGGCATTGATCGACCCCGGTACTGGCCGGAACACGCTGCGTCGGACCTCTACCCGGACGCGGCAGAGTTCCTGAAAGACCTCCGCCGCCTGGGCATCACGGTTGGCATCGCAGGCAATCAACCGGAGAGAACGGAGTCGCTCCTCAAGGACATGGGCCTTCCGGCGGATTTCGTGGCCTCGTCGACCGGATGGGGTGTGGAAAAGCCTTCACCGGAGTTCTTCACCAAGCTCGTCGACGTGTGTGGCTGCGCACCGGAGCAGGTTCTCTATGTGGGGGATCGCGTCGACAACGACATCGTCCCTGCTGCGGACGCAGGACTTTTGACCTGTCATATTCGTCGGGGTCCGTGGGGAGTCATCCAGTCACAGCGGCCGGAGGCGAGGACCGCCACGATGCGGGTCGAGTCACTGGCTGAGCTGTTCGA
Organism: Candidatus Corynebacterium faecigallinarum; assembly: GCA_019120175.1. Classification (GTDB taxonomy): domain Bacteria; phylum Actinomycetota; class Actinomycetes; order Mycobacteriales; family Mycobacteriaceae; genus Corynebacterium; species Corynebacterium faecigallinarum. Next base: position 32,103 of record DWVP01000005.1, on the reverse strand, counting down.
AAAACTGTAGTGAACTGTGCAGGACTCCGCTTGGTGGCTGCAGAGTAGTGTGAGAGCGAATCCAACGTAGAGGTCAACACCAGAGAGCTCAGGAAGGGGGGACCCATGCCAGAGGGTGATTCCGTCCTGCAGCTCTCCGAGCGTATGCAGTGGATGTCGGGCCGAACCATCACTCGCTCCGACATTCGCGTTCCCCGCTTCGCCACCGAGAATCTCGCAGGACGCACCGTCACAGACGTCTGGCCATACGGGAAGCACCTTTTCATCGATTTCTCCGGTCGGGTGCTTCACACCCACCTGAAGATGGAGGGCGTCTGGTCGATCCACACCGCCGGCACCCGGTGGCGGCGCCCCGGCCACACCGCCCGGACCATCCTCCGTTTCGCCCCACAGCACACGGGAGGCCCTGAGATCGAGGTCGTCGGGCACTCCCTGGGCTTCGTCCGGCTCTTCGACCGGTCAGACTACGACCAAGTGGTCGGGCACCTTGGTCCGGACATCCTCGCCCCCGACTGGGCCGATGCGACTTCCGGGCTGTCTCACCGCGACGAAGCACTGCAGCGCATCCTCGCCCGCCCTGAGCGCACTATCGGCGCAGCCCTGCTGGACCAGCGCAACGTCGCCGGGATCGGCAATGAGTACCGGGCGGAGGTGTGCTTCCTCGCCGGAGTCGACCCCCGCCGTCCGACAGGTGAGGGGGAAGGCGCGGAGGAGACCGCCGCCCACCTGCTCGACCTGTCACGCAAGGTGATGTGGGAGAACCGTATGGAGCCACGGCGCCTGTTCACCGGAGACCGGCGCCCCGGCATGGGAAACTACGTCTTCGGCCGGGCGGAAAAAGCCTGCCGGCGGTGCGGGGCACCGATCCTCAAGAGCTTCCTCGGAGGCGTCGATGCCGACGGCGACGAGGGCGAGCTCGAGCGCGTCATCTGGTGGTGCCCCGTCTGCCAGCCGGGCTGAGCCGCGCTGACAGGGCTCGTTCACCTACCGCCGACGGTTGCGCAGGATGTGCTTCGTCAGCGAATCCGTCGAGGAGTCACCGGTGGACACGTCCGCGCCACCGTTGTTGGCACCCAGCTTCGGCAGCAGCTCATTGGCCTGCTTCTTGCCGAGCTCCACACCCCACTGGTCGAAGCTGTTGATGCCCCAGACAAGTCCCTGCACGAAGGCGATGTGCTCGTACAGTGCGATCAGGGCGCCCAGGGTCCGCGGGGTCAGCTTGTCGGCCACGATCGTCGTCGAGGGACGGTTACCCGGCATCACCTTGTGCGGGACCAGCTCCTCCTCGACACCGGCCTCACGCACCTCGTCCTCGTCACGGCCGAAGGCCATCACGCGGGACTGTGCCAGGAAGTTCGACAGCAGCATGTCGTGCATGCTGGTCTCGCCGTCCGAGGCGACGGCGTCGGTGTGCGGGTTGACGAAGCCGATGAAGTCCGTCGGGATCAGGTGCGTGCCCTGGTGGATCAGCTGCATGAAGGTGTGCTGTCCGTTGGTGCCCTGAGCGCCCCAGTAGACCTCCCCGGTCTCCACGGTGGTCAGGTCGCCGTTGAGGCGCCGTGACTTACCGTTGGACTCCATCATCAGCTGCTGCAGGTAGGACGGGAAGTCCGCGAGGTCGTCTGAGTAGGGCAGCACCAGGTGGGACTGGGAGCCGAGCACCGAGGTGTACCAGACCCCCAGAAGACCCATGAGGACGGGAACGTTCATCTCCAGCGGCTCGGAGTAGAAGTGGTTGTCCACTTCGTGGAAGCCGCCGACGAACTCCATGAAGTCACGCGGTCCGATCGCAGCCATCAGCGACAGGCCGATCGCGGAGTCCACCGAGTAGCGGCCGCCGACCCAGTCCCAGAAACCGAACATGTTCCGGGTGTCGATGCCGAACTCGGCGACGGCCTCGGCGTTGGTGGAGACTGCGACGAAGTGCTTGGCGACGGCGTCCTTGACCACCGCATCGTCCTTCACGTCGACACCGGTGTGGCCCAGCTCGCGCAGCAGCCAGCGCTTCGCGGCGTGGGCGTTGGCGAGGGTCTCGGAGGTGGTGAAGGTCTTCGAGGAGACCACGAAGAGGGTGGACTCCGGGTCGAGCCCGTCGAGGGTGGAGGTGATGTCCGACGGGTCGACGTTCGACACGAAGTAGGGGGTGATGCCGGCGGTGCAGTAGGGACGCAGCGCCTTCGCCGCCATCGCCGGACCCAGGTCGGAGCCGCCGATGCCGATGTTCACCACGTTCTTGATGGTGTGGTTGGTGACTCCGCGCCAGTCACCCTTGCGCAGTGCGCGGGCCAGGTCACGCATCCGGCCGAGGACGCCGTGCACGTCCTCGGCGACGTCCTGCCCGTCCACGGTCATGTCCTGCTCGATCGGGATGCGCAGGGCGGTGTGCAGGACGGCCCGGTCCTCGGTGGTGTTGATGTGCTCACCGTTGAACATGGACTGCCGGTAGTTCTCGATGCCCATCGCGCGTGCGACGTTGGTCAGCAGGCGCAGGGTGTTCTCGTCGGCGAGGTTCTTGGACAGGTCGACGTGCAGCGGGCCAGCGTCGAAGGTCATGTCACCGGCGCGACCGGGGTCGTCCCGGAACAGGTCCTTGATGGTGGTGCCCTTGGCCTGTGTGGCGTGGGCGACCAGAGCCTGCCATTCAGGAGTTTTCGTCACGGGTGTGGTGTTCGGGACGGTGAACGTCACTGGTGTCGCCCTTTCGCTGCTGATGGTGTTCTCCGTCACCACGGTAGCGGAAAATACCGCTCTGCCGCTGCGAAGGGGTGAGTGACGGGTCGGCAGGACGCCCTACTCAGGCGGTACGTTCCTTCAGGCCGTGGGCGTAGTTGTCCGCGGCCTTGATGGCCTGGACGACATCGGCGGCGCTGTACTCGCCGGGCAGCTGCTTCAGCGTCTCGTCGGGGGACACGGCCAGTTCGGCGATGCGGAACAGGTCCTCGTCGGAGACCTCGGGCAGGTTGATCTCCTCCAGCGTGGTCGGCAGCCCGACCGACTGCAGGAAGCCGATGAAGCGGTCCAGCTCCTCCTTCGGGGCACCCTCCAGGACCAGCTGCACGCCGATGCCGAAGGAGACCTTCTCACCGTGCGACTTGTGGTGGATGTCGCCCGAGAGCGCGGTGAACCCGTTGTGGATGGCGTGGACCGCGGCCAGGCCACCGTTCTCGAACCCGAGACCGGACAGCAGGGTGTTGGCCTCGGCGATGTTCTCCAGCGCGCGGCTGGCGATGTGTGCCTCGTTGTCGCGCAGAGCCTGGTGGGCGTAGGCGAACAGGGTCTCCTCGCACTTCTCGGCGAGGGCGATACCGGCCAGGGTGGGACGTGCGGTGTCGTCCATGCGACGGGAGTTCGCCCGGGCGACCGCGCGTGCCTCCACCGAGGTGGCCAGAGCATCGCCGATGCCGGAGCGCAGGGTGTTCACCGGGGCGTTGGCGATGACGGTGGTGTCCACGGCGACAAGGTCGGGGTTGCGGTCGTAGAAGAGGTAGGAGTCGAAGACGCCGTCGTCGGTGTAGATCACCGAGACGCGGGCGGTCGGTGCGTCCGCGGAGACTGCGGTGGGGAAGATGGCGACCGGCAGTCCGCCCTTGTCGGCGACCGCACGGGCGGTGTCGATGATCTTGCCGCCGCCGAGGCCGATGATGACGTCGGAGCCACGGGAGGACGCGACCTCGGAGATGCGATCGATCTCCTTGTAGGAGGCTTCTCCGCCGAAGATCTCGTGGGTGGCGTTCTGGTCGGTGTCCTCGTCGGAGTTCAGCGAGTTCTCGAGCTGCTCACCGGCGATACCCCACACGATGTCGTCGGTGATGATCAGCGGGGAGGTGCCCAGCGGGGCGAGGTAACCGGCGGCGCGGTCGATGACCCCGGCGCCCTGGACGTAGCGGGACGGGCTGGTGTAGACGCGGTCGATGGAGGTCACGGTAGGTTGGTGTCCTTTCAGTTGGGGTTTTCCCTGATCAGAAATTTTTTCGTTCTGGGGTTGGTGCCGGGGCCCGGACGCTCAGGTCCAGCGCTCCAGCACCGGGCCGGCGGCGTCCGTCAGCGACGCCTGGAACAGCGGGCCGAAGGAGATGCGTCCCACGCCGAGCTTGCTGGCGGTGGCCAGGTCGATGCCGTCGGGGATGCCGCCGTCGACCGGGTGGGCGGTGATGTTCACCGGGGTGGAGACGGTCTCGAGGATGGTGGTCAGCACCGCGGTGGAGGGGATGCCCACCGGGTACAGGGAGTCCGCGCCGGACTTCTCCAGGATGGCGAGCCGGTTCAGGGCGTCCTGCAGCTTCGCCTCGTCTTCACCGTCCTTGGTGAAGGCGTCGGTGCGCCCGTTGATCACCAGGTGCACTCCGTGTTCCTCGGCGGCTGCGCGGATCGCCGCGATGTAGGCGCCGTGGTCCTCGGCGGCACGGCAGGAGTCGTCGGAGTGGACGGTGTCCTCGACGTTGACGCCGACGGCGCCGGCTTCCAGGACACGGCCGACCAGGTCGGCGGCGTCGAGACCGTAGCCGGACTCGACGTCCACGGACACAGGCACGTCGACGGCCCCGGTGATGCGGGCGACCGCGGCGAAGTAGAGGTCGAGGGGAGTGTTCTCGCCGTCGGAGTAGCCGAGGGAGTCGGCGACCGGGTGGGAGCCGACGGTCAGTGCGGCGAACCCGGCGTCGACGGCGGTGTGGGCGCTCCAGGCGTCCCACACGGTGGGTAGGACGACCGGGGAGTGGCCGTGGTGGAGGTCAAGAAGGCGTTGGGCCTTCTCCGTAAGATTTTCCTGTGGTGTGGTGTTCTCTGCGCTCATAACACAAGGCTACGCGCCTGCGGGAGAACACGAATCCAGTTGATTTCCGGATGATTCCCCGGGTTCCAGTGCGGACAGCACGGCGTCCTGCAGCAGGCCGTTGGACGCCACGGCCGAGCCCTCGTGCGGGCCCGGTGTTCCGTCGAGGGAGGTGAAGGTGCCACCGGCCTCGCGGACGATGACGTCGAGAGCGGCGAGGTCCCAGAGGCTGACCTCGGGCTCGGCGGCGACGTCCACGGTGCCCTCGGCGACCATGCAGTAGGACCAGAAGTCGCCGAAGCCGCGCAGCCGCCAGGCGGAATCGGTGAGGGCGACGAGCTGGTCGCGTCGTCCGACGGTGCGCCAGCCGTCGAGGGAGGACAGCGAGATCGACGAGTCGGCGATGTCGGAGACCTTGGAGACGTTCATGCGGCGGGCCTGGTGGGCGCCGAAAGTGCGCCAGGCACCCATGCCCTCGGCAGCCCACCAGCGGCGGGCCAGCCCGGGGGCGGACACCACGCCGACGACCGGTTTCCCGTCGACCAGCAGGGAGATCAGCGTGGCCCAGACCGGCACACCGCGGACGAAGTTCTTGGTGCCGTCGATCGGGTCGATGACCCACTGGCGACCGGTGAGCGTGACATCGCCGCCGAACTCCTCGCCGAGGACGGCGTCGTCGGGGCGGTGGGTGAACAGCAGTTCACGCAGCCGGGATTCGGTGGCGGTGTCGGCGTCGGAGACCGGGGTGAGGTCGGGTTTGGTCTCGATCTGGAGGTCCCCGGCCTCGAACCGGTCCATGGTGAGGTCGTCGGCGGCGTTGGCCAGGTTGAGGGCGAGGGAGAGGTCGTCGGAGTAGTGGGTTCCGGTGGCGGCGGTTCCGGTCGCGGGATCCTGTGCTGGCGTGCTCATGGTGTCCAAGGATAGGCCGCGTGGCCAGCGGGTGCAGTATGCAGGGGTGGGTGTTCGGGGGACGTTTTCAGCATCGAAATGACTCGTTAACGGCCTCGGAAAGAATCGCGGGTTTCCGGCTGTGTGGGTTCGGGGAGTGAGAGGTCGTCATTCTCCACTCCGTGAACGGGCAGTCTCTCGGACATGGCGCTCCAGGTGTGATCAGTGTCGGCCCGGGAGGGGCTCCCGGCGATACCGTCATACTAAGCGAGTCAGCCACACTGCGCAGTCGGAGGGCAGGGTATCGGAGATGCCCGGATCGCTGGTGGTGATAATTCTGTAACCAGCAGGAATGGGCCAATCGGCGGTGCCGAGGTTCGCCACCACGCGGGTCTGCGGGGGCTCTCCGGAGTCGACGTCGACGACCACCAGGTCACTGTTGAGGGTCGGGTCGGAATCCGGGTCCACGATGGTGAGTTCACCGGCCCCCAGGCCCAGTTCGCGGCGTAGCGCCAGCAACCGCCGGTACAGCGACAGTGTGGACTCCGGGTCGTCCTGCTGCTGGTCGACGGCGAGGGCGGCGAACTCGGCCGGCTGCGGCAACCACGGTGCGGCCGGTGCCGCCGCAGCGTCCTGTGCAGCGTCCTGTACCGTGCCTGAGCCGTCGGTGACGCCAGCGACGTCGGCGGCCCGCCACGGGATCGGCACACGGCACCCGTCGCGTCCCAAACGCTGCCCGTCGGTGCGGGCGAACGTCGGGTCCTGACGCGCATCGTCCGGCAGGTCGAGCACCTCCGGCAGGCCCAGCTCCTCGCCCTGGTACAGGTAGGCGCTGCCCGGTAGTGCCAGCATCAGCGTGGTCGCCGCCCGGGCCCGACGCAGCCCCAGGCTGCGCTCCGGTACCGTCACCGGCCCGGCCAGCTGGGTGACGAACTCCGAGGGGTCCAACGCCAGGCGGGTGGCGTGACGGATCACGTCATGGTTCGACAGCACCCACGTCGTCGGCGCGCCGACCTGCGAGGTCACCCGGAAGGACTCGGCAATCGTGGCCCGCAGCTTCGCCGCGTCCCAGGGGGTGTCCAGGAAGGAGAAGTTGAACGCCTGGTGGTGCTCACCGGGCCGGACGTACCGGGCGATCCGGTCGACCGGCTGCACCCACGCCTCGGCGACCATGATCCGCTCACCGGGGTAGCTGTCGAGCACCTCACGCCAGGTGCGGTAGATCTCGTGGACCCCGTCCTGGTCCCAGTAGGGGGTGACCTCCTCGGCCATCGCATCGGACTGGTGGGAGCCCTCGGCGACGTCCGGCAGCCCCGGGGCCTTGACCATGCCGTGGGCGACATCCACGCGGAAGCCGTCCACCCCGCGGTCCAGCCAGAACCGCAGCACGTCGAGGAAAGCCTCCCGGACCGCCGGGTTCTGCCAGTTCAGGTCGGGTTGGCTGGCGTCGAAGAGGTGCAGGTACCACTGGGTCGCCTCTGTGCCGGCTGTGTCGTCTGTGTCGTCTGTGTCGTCTGTGTCGTCTGTGTCGTCTGAGGTGGCCGTGGTGACGGTGGACCACGCCGGGCCGCCGAAGTTCGACTCCCAGTTGTTCGGCAGGATCGTCGGGTTCGCCGGGACATCGGAGTCCGCCAGGTCCTGGAACATGTACCAGTCGCGCTCCGGGGACCCCGGGTCGGCGGCCAGTGCCCGCTGGAACCACGGGTGGGCGTCACTGGTGTGGTTGGGCACCAGGTCCACGATCACCCGAAGGCCCAGCCGGTGCGCCTCGGTGATGAGGGTGTCGGCGTCGTCCAGGTCACCGAACAGAGCGTCCACCCCGCAGTAGTCGGCGACGTCGTAGCCGGCGTCGTTCTGCGGCGAGGGATAGAAGGGCGAGATCCACACCGCGTCGACGCCCAGGTCGACGAGGTGGCCCAGGTGGGCGGTGATACCCGGCAGATCGCCGATCCCGTCGCCGTTCGAATCCGCGAAGGACCGCGGGTAGACCTGGTAGATCACCGCATCACGCCACCACATCTCACACCGCCTTGAGCTGCTCGGTGACCGCCTCGACGCAGGACGGCGACCCGGCGACCGACCAGGTCCGCCCGCCGGCGGTGACCCGCTCGCAGCGTCCCCCCACGCCTTCAACCAGCGCGCGGCCCGGCAGCAGGTCCCACGGCAGGACGCTGTGCTGGACCCAGCAGCTGCGGTTGCCGGAGGCGACCGTGGCCATGTCCACCGACGCCGAACCCTTGAACCGGACCGTGGCGAACTGGCTGACCACCTTGGTGAAGATGTTGTTGAGCTCCGGGGTGGCGATGTCGGTGGGGTGCAGGTAGCCACTGAGGCTGGATTCCGCGGGTGGCAGGTCCGCCAGGGAGCCCAGCCGGTTGCCGTCCAGGGTGGTGGGGATGCCTGCGCCGCCGAACCAGGTGTAGCCCATCGCCGGACGGTGCACCGCACCGAAGACCAGCTTGTCCGGATCCTCCGGATCGCCCTCGACCAGGGCCAGGGCGGAGCACCAGTAGTCGGAGCCGGTGGTGAAGTTGTAGGTGCCGTCGACCGGGTCGATGACCCAGGTACGTCCGGACGACCCCTCGGCGACGGTGCCCTCCTCGCCGAGCAGGCCGTCCTCCGGGCGCAGGGTGCGCAGGGTCTCGGCGATGAAGTCCTCCGCCGCCCGGTCGGCGGCGGTGACGACGTCGGAGACCGAGGTCTTGAACTCGGTGGTCAGACCGGCCTCACGCATCCGCCAGGCGAGACGTCCGGCGTTGTAGACCAGCGCCTGGGCCAGGGCGGCGTCATCGTCGCGCTCATGGGAGATGATGAAGGTCTTGGTGACGGCTTTGAGTGCCTCTTCGGGGATCGGCTGGTTCGACTGGGACGGCTGAGACGGCTGAGTCATACCGGCTATTGTGCCCCGGAGTGCGTCGGCCTGCAGCGGGTGGGGCACTGTTGACGGGACGAGGGACATGGGCCGGTAGAGTGGGGGACCATGCAGCCCGATGTGACCTCAGCGATCGACGACCTGGACACCACCCTCACCACCATCGAGAAGGTGCTCGACCTCGACGAGTTGGATTCGCGATCCCGCGAACTCGAGGAGCAGGCCGCCGACCCGTCGCTGTGGGACGACCCCGAGCACGCCCAGCAGGTCACGTCGCAGTTGAGCCACGTGCAGGCACGGTTGAAGAAGGTCCGGGGTCTGCGCTCCCGGCTGGACGACCTGCCGGTCATGTACGAGATGGCCGACGAGGCCGGTGCCGAGAACGCCGCAGAGGGGGCCGAGGCGAAGGAACTGGCCGACGCCGAGCTCGACGAGCTGAAGACCGACATCGAGTCCCTGGAGGTCACCACCATGCTCTCCGGGGAGTACGACTCCCGCGAGGCCGTGGTGAACATCCGCTCGGCCGCCGGTGGTGTGGACGCCGCCGACTGGGCTGAGATGCTGATGCGCATGTACACCCGCTGGGCGGAGAAGAACGGTCACAAGGTCGAGGTCTACGACATCTCCTACGCCGAGGAGGCCGGCATCAAGTCCGCGACCTTCGTCGTCCACGGCGACTACATGTACGGCACCCTGTCGGTGGAACAGGGCACCCACCGCCTGGTGCGCATCAGCCCCTTCGACAACCAGGGACGCCGCCAGACCTCGTTCGCCGAGGTCGAGGTGCTGCCCGTGGTGGAGACCAGCGACCATGTCGACATCGACGAGAACGAGGTGCGCGTGGACGTGTACCGTTCCTCCGGCCCCGGTGGCCAGTCGGTGAACACCACCGACTCGGCGGTGCGTCTGACCCACGAGCCCACCGGCATTGTGGTGACCTGCCAGAACGAGAAGTCGCAGATCCAGAACAAGGCTTCGGCGATGCGGGTTCTGGCGGCGAAGCTGCTGGAGCGCCAGCGTCAGGAGGAGGCCGCGGAGATGGATGCGCTGCGTGGTGACGGTTCGAACTCCTGGGGCAACCAGATGCGCTCCTATGTGCTGCACCCGTACCAGATGGTCAAGGACCTGCGGAACAACTTCGAGGTCAACGACCCCTCCAAGGTGCTCGACGGTGACATCGACGGCCTGCTCGAGGCGGGTATCCGTTGGCGTATGGCCCAGCAGCAGGGCGAGGACGCGTAGGTCGTCGAGGGGAGATTTCACGGCGTTGCCTCGGTACTATCGGTGGCACGAGTACACCGACAGTCCCGAACCGCGACCTGCGTAGTGTCATAGACACGTATCGTCGCGAGTTCGATGTGCTGTTGGCCAGGTATCGGGCGACGAATCCGAAGCTGTTTGGATCGGTAGCTAGGGGGGGGGACGCGCACGAAGGCAGCGGCATCGACATTCTCGTTGACATGGATCCCGTTGACGGGAATCTCCTGATGAGGGCATCCGGGTTGTTGGAAGAGACCCGTGCGTTGTTCGGTCGGGACGATATCGATGTGGTTCCTGTGGGGCTTCTCCGGGACGGCGTGTCCGCTACTGCGATGGAAGACGCGGTTCCTCTGTGAGTAGGGGAGATATCGACGGGATATCCGATATTCTTCGGGCGATCGATCGGTGCGAGAGATACAGCGTCTCGTTGACCAGTGATGATGCTGATCTGGCGAATATGGCAATGGATGCTGTCGAGCGGAACCTTCAGGTGGTTGGCGAGGCTGCCAACCATTTATCTCGGTCGGTTACCGCCTCACATCCTGAGATCCCATGGCCGGAGATCAGAGGGTTCCGAAACATCCTCGTCCACCAGTACTTCAGCATTGATCCGGACACTCTCCTCGACGTCATTGAAAGGCACCTGCCCCCACGTCGGAAGGCACTGGCCGAGCAGGAGAGCAAGAACGCGTAGGCCCCGAGGGGCGGCTCGGACTTAGGTAGAGTCAGGTGAGTGAGAGCGCAGCCCACCAGTGTGACGATCACGTCCGGTGACTGCCGGGCGACCATCGCGACCCGCGGTGCGGGCCCGTCGTCGCTGACCCTCGGGGGACAGGACCTGTTGGAGGGCTACGAGGTCACCGACTCCGGGCTACAGGCGTCCTTCGCGATGCGCAATGATGTCGATGCGCCGATGCCCGCGGCCTGCGGATTCCACCTATATCCCTCGGCGCTGGGAGCGGCGACCGACGATTGCACGCTGATGATCCCGGACCACCGGGTGCTTCCGCTGGACGCCCGCGGGCTTCCGGCGGGACCGGAGCAGGACGATGTGGATGTGCTGCCGGCCCGGGACAACCCACTGGCCGGCACGCTGCTCGACCACTGCCTGCACCTGGTGCCGACTGAGCAGGATCCGCAGTTCTTCCTGCGTGGCCCCGACGGTGCTGGCGTGGCGCTGACAACCTGCCTGGAACTGTCCTGGGTCCAGATCTTCACACCGGACGCCTCCGCCGGCATGCCCTATCCGGGACGTGCGGGCGGCAGGGCGGTGGCGGTGGAGCCGATGACGGCGCCGCCGGACGCACTGAATTCCGGTACCGACCTCAGCGTCCTGGTCCCTGGTGAGAGCCTGCGGTGTTCCTGGCGCGTCGACGTGATCGAAGAAGTCACTGAACAGGAGAACGGATGAGCAGACATCCCATGAACATCACGTCCGCCACACTGGCCGACGGCGGGGAACTGATCTACTTCGACGACGATCCGGGCGTCCTGTCAGGTCAGGTCACCCGGGAGCTTGTCGACCACCGCGACCTGCCGGAGTCGGTGACCGAGTCCGAGATGCGTCGAGATCCGCTGACCGGGGAGTGGATCACCTACGCCGCCCACCGCAACAACCGTACGTTCATGCCCCCGGCGAACGAGAACCCGCTGGCACCGACCACGCCCGGCAACCTGCCCACCGAGATCCCCGCCGACGACTACGACGTGGTGGTCTTCGAGAACCGTTTCCCGTCCTTCTCGACCAGGATCGCCATGCCGGACGACCCGACCGACTACCCGTGGACGGTCGACGGGGAGGAGCTCTTCCCACGTCGCCCCGCGCCTCGGAAGACGTGTCTGGCGAGTTCTCTGATGAAGTATCTGTTTTCGGAGACTACCAATTGGAGAGCCCACGCGCAGTCGTTCCTCGGCAGCTCCGGACTTCAACCACGCCAGTCCCAACAGTCACATCCGTTTCATTTGCCACAGTAGTCGGGTACGGTAGCTGGGTGATCACTTTCGACAAGGTCTCCAAGACATACCGGACCTCGACCCGCCCCGCCTTGCGGGATATCTCGGTGGACATAGAGAAGGGGGAGTTCGTCTTCCTTATCGGCCCGTCCGGCTCGGGTAAGTCGACGTTCCTCCAGTTGATGATCCGTGAGGAGGAGGTCGACAGCGGCAACCTGCACGTCGCCGACTTCCACGTCAACACCCTGCCGAAGCGGCGCGTCCCACAGCTGCGCCAGAAGATCGGCTACGTCTTTCAGGACTTCCGACTGCTGCCCAAGAAGAACGTCTACGACAACGTCGCCTTCGCCCTGGAGGTCACCGGCCGACGCCGCGAAGCCATCGACAAGGCCGTGCCCGAGGTGCTCGAGATGGTCGGCCTGGCCGGCAAGGGCCAGCGCATGCCCGACGAGCTCTCCGGCGGTGAGCAGCAGCGCGTCGCCATCGCACGCGCCACCGTGAACCGTCCGCTCGTCCTGCTCGCCGACGAGCCGACCGGCAACCTCGACCCGGACACCTCCGCCGAGATCATGGCCCTGCTCACCCGGATCAACCGGGGTGGCACGACTGTGGTGATGAGTACCCACGACGATGTCGCGGTGGACTCCATGCGCAAGCGCGTCCTGGAACTGCACAACGGCAAACTGGTCCGTGACGACGCCCACGGCGTCTACGCGGTCGGACGATAGAGGATAGGGAGAACGCACCATGAAAATTCGCTTCGTCCTCAAGGAAGCCCTCAGCGGGCTGACCCGCAACGTGACCATGACCGTCGCCATGATCATCACCACGGCCATCTCACTGGCGCTGTTGGCCACCGGTGTGCTGATCACCAACATGACCGCCGACACCAAGGAGCTCTACCTCGACCGCATCGAGGTCATGGTTCAGCTCGACGAGGACACCTCCGCCGATGACCTGGACTGCTCCAGCCCCACCTGCGCCGACGTCCGCAGCACACTGGAGGACAATGACGACGTCCAGTCCCTGACCTTCCGTAACAAGGAGCAGAGCTACCAGCGCTTCGTCGAGGTCTTCGGTGAGTCCGACCCGCTGCTCGTCGAGCAGACCTCGCCGGACGCCTTCCCGGCCGCGCTGCATGTCCGCCTGGCTGATCCGCTGGACACCAGTGCGATCGACGAGATCACGGAGATGGACGGTGTCGCCACCGTCGTCGACCAGGGTGATGACCTGCGTGGGGCGACGAAGAACCTGGACGCGGTGCGTAACGCCAGTTTCGTGCTCGCCGCCGTGCAGGCCGTCGCCGCGGTGTTCCTCATCATGAACATGGTGCAGCTCGCCGCCTTCTCCCGCCGCCACGAGATCAGCATCATGCGCATGGTCGGTGCGACCCGCTGGTTCACCCAGGCCCCGTTCGTTCTGGAGGCCGTCATCGCCTCACTCATCGGCTCGGTGATCTCGGTCGGTGTGCTGCTGCTGGCGAAGTCCACCCTGCTGGACTCCGCCCTGTCCTCGCTCTACGACGCCAACCTCATCGCGCGGATCACCACCGGCGACATATGGGTGATCGCCCCCTTCGTCGTCGTCATCGGTGCGCTGATCGCCGGGGTCACCGCGCAGGTCACCCTGCGCTGGTACGTCAAGAAATAGCGGGGGCGGACCGGATCGGGCGGGGAATGGCCGCCACGTAGGACGAACCGGTAAACTCGGACGACGCTATGGCGAAGAAGAGCACACCGGTGGATTCCGGACGAAGCAAGGGCGCGAAGACCGCCAAGGCCGGTAAGTCCGGCATGGTCGCCGGCGGCAAGGGCGGTAAGCCGTTGACCGTCGCCACCAACCGCAAGGCCCGACACGACTACCGCATTCTCGACACCGTCGAGGCCGGTATCGCCTTGGTCGGTACCGAGGTCAAGGCGCTGCGCGAGGGCAAGGCGTCCCTCGTCGACGCCTTCGCCACCATCGACGACGGCGAAGTGTGGCTGCGTAACCTGCACATCCCCGAGTACGCCCAGGGGACGTGGACGAACCACGCCCCACGGCGGGTGCGGAAACTCCTGCTGCACCGCGGTGAGATCGACTCGCTGATGGGCAAGGTCCGCGACGGCAACAACACCCTGGTACCGCTGTCGTTGTACTTCGTCGACGGCCGGATGAAAGTCGAGTTGGCGCTGGCCACAGGTAAGCAGGAGTACGACAAGCGTCAGGACATCAAGCGCCGTACCGAGGAGCGCGAGGTGACCCGTGAGATGGGTCGACGGATCAAGGGAATAAAGGGTTGATCTGGTAGCGTTACACCTACTACCGTCGCCGAGCTTTCCGGCGGTGGGGCTGTGCTTCGGTGTACCGCGGCACGGCGATGACCACGGGGTTGATTTGGTTTCGACTCTGTACATCGAGCCAGGGGAAGCGTGCCGGTGCAGGCTGGAGACCACCGTAAGCGTCGCAGCAACCTATAGGCGCCGAGAAGAACACTCAGCGCGACTACGCTCTCGCTGCTTAATCAGCGAAGCGTGTCTGTCAGCCCGGGCTTGTCCCTGACCCGGTTCCTGGCATCAGCTAAGGGACTTGACGCTGCCGTCCCGTCGTCCGGACGAGCAGCGGACATCGCAGGACGACTGGGCTCATCATCCGGGCATGTCCGCCTGACCCGGAGAGCCGAGTAGAGATCACCGTGGACTGCGCACGGAGAAGCCCTGGCGAGGTTGCAGAGGACCCGGGTTCAATTCCCGGCAACTCCACCGATACGCCCCCTGACCAACACCAGGTCAGGGGGTTTTTCTGGTCCACACAGTGGCCTTCAGTGGTGTACTCGCGGCCTACCCCCCCACTCTCTGGACCCCGGCGGACTTCACTGGATCGTCGGTGATGGCACGGTGATACCCGCCCGCTCATCTGTGGCGGGAGGGTTGTCGGGCACGCATGCGGGTGGTGTTTTGTCACGTACCCTGGGCGAATAGCTGTCCGGGAGCTATTATCCTGTCTTTTCGCCGGGGTGACCTGCTACGCAGTGCGGAACCCGGACACACATTCTGACCATTAACCCCGTGGGCAGGTCCATGAGCAGCTGAAGGTGTAGGTGTACGTGCTGGATGGCAGGTCACCGCCGAGGTGCTTATACTTACACCGAAATTCTCCAGTTGTTCATTGCTGTCCCCACCTCTCATAGGAGACACCGTGCGATCCTCGCTCCGTTCCACCCTCCGCGCCGCGGCCCGCTCTGCGCTGGCGGCGGGATTGCTCACCGTCACCGCCGCCACTGTCGCTCTCGCTGCACCGACGGCGTCCGCCCTGGGATTCTCAAACGGCACTGTCGCCACCCCGAACATCCCGCGGTGTGAGCCGAACATCGTCGTGCTGGTCCCCGGCGGAGGCAACACCGTGCCCGGCCTGCCCGACAACTTCCCGGTCGGCGCGTACATCTCCGACCTGGGCGCGATGGTGGAGAAGCAGGGACGATCGACCTCCCGCACGGTGTCCTACAATGCCGCCCCGTTCGTCGCCACCGCTTACACCGAGTCCCGGTCCGACGGGATCGCCAAGACCCGGAAGCTAGTGGCCAAGACCGCAGCCCAGTGCCCGTCATCAACGATCAGCCTGGCCGGCTACTCCCTCGGCGCTGACATCGCCTCGCGGGTCACCGCCGACATCGCCCATGGTCGCGGTCCGGTGGACGCAGACCGCTTCGGCTCCACCGCGCTGCTGTCGAACCCCTCCCGCAGCCCGGAGACCGTCGTAGCCGGTAGTGCGACCCGTGGCGAGGGTGTCTTCGGTGCGCTGCCCGGCGGCTACGGCAAGCTCACCGGCCGGGTGATGGACGTGTGCAACCAGCGTGACTACATCTGCAACTCGACCGGACGCACCGACAACACCCGCGGCCATGCCGAGGCGTTCACCGAGGTGGCGGTGGCGAACCGTGACGTGGCGACCGTCGCGGCGATGGAGCCGGGGGAGGCCGCCCGCCTGGCGGCGGAGGTGCCGTTCGACCTGGTGCCCGGGCAGGCGGCCCACGCCACAAGTTACGGCGGGTCCGGGGGAGTGAACCCGGCCTTCGGTTTCCTGCGCAAGCACTTCTGACCCGCATTGCGCCAGCGGTGGGCACGCCGGTGCCGGCGTGCCCAGCGTCCTGCCGGGCGCAGCGTCCTATTCGCCCTGCACCGCTTCGTCGCGTAGGACGTTCTTGCGCACCTTGCCGGTGGAGGTCCGCGGCAGCTCCTCGATGATGCGGTAGTCACGCGGCACCTTGTATCCGGCGATTAACGACCGGCAGTGGTCCACCACCGACCCTTCGACCTCGGCGGTCGCGTCGGTCTCCGGGGCGAGCACCACATAGGCGCGTAGCTTCTCGCCCCACTTCTCATCCGGCACCCCGATGACCGCAACGTCCGCGATCGCCGGGTGGCTGATGATCGCCTGTTCCACCTCGATGGTGGAGATGTTCTCCCCGCCGGAGATGACCACGTCCTTCGCCCGGTCGAGGATCTGGATATAGCCGTCGGGGTGTTGGACGGCCAGGTCACCGGAGTGGAACCAGCCGCCGATGAACGCCTCGGCGGTGGCGTCCGGATTGTGGAAGTACTCCTTCATCACCAGGTTGCCGCGCATCACGACCTCGCCCATCGTCTCGCCGTCGGCGGGGACGTCCACCAGCACGGTGTCCGGGTCGGCGTGCCGGTCCACCTGCTCAACGACCCTGACCTCTTCGCTGGTGACGATGGCGAGTCCCTGCCGGGCCTTCAGCGTGGCGCGGTCCTCGACGGACAGGGCTGCCCAGTCGGGCTGGGCGGCGCAGGAGACGATCGGCCCGTACGTCTCGGTCAGTCCGTAGACGTGGACGATGTCGAGCCCCAGGTTCTCGCAGGCGGCGATGGTTGTCGGGGCGGGTGGGGCACCGGCAGTGGCGATGGAGATCCCGGTGACCTGGTGGGCCTCCTCGGCGCCGACGATGGTGTTGAGCACGGCCGGGGCACCGCAGAGGAAGCTGACGGACTCCTCGTCGATCAGCCGCCAGATCTCCGGGCCGCGCACCGCACGCAGTGCGATCTGGGTGGAGGAGGTCGCCATGGACGCCCACCCGGAGCACCAGCCGGAGCAGTGGAACATCGGCAGCGTCCACAGGTACACGGTGTCCAGGGTGAAGCTGTAGGTCACCGACAGGCCGAGTGCGGCGAGGTACGCCCCACGGTGGGTGTAGACCACGCCCTTGGGGCGTCCGGTGGTGCCGGAGGTGTAGTTGATGGCGATCGCGGCGTTCTCGTCGGCGACGGTGAAGGGGAAGGACGCATCGGGGTCTTTGTCATCACCGTCGCCGTCACGCCATTCGCCGCCGGCGAGGTAGGCGTCCATGGTGGTGACCGTGCCGCTGTCGGGGTGTTTCGGCTGCGGCTGGGTGCCGTCGCCGTTCGGGATCAGGACGTAGGTCTCGACCAGGTCGGCGCTGTCGAGGGTCCGTCGGGACGCCAGGATGAGGTCCTGTTCGCCGAACAGGGTCCGGATGCCGGCGTGGTCACAGATGTAGCGGACCTCGGCGGGTGCCAGTCGGGTGTTGATCGCCACCAGTACTCCACCGGCCAGTGGGACGGCGAACTGGGCCAGCAGTGCCTCGTAGCTGTTGGACGCCAGCATGCCGACCCGCTCGCCGTCCCGCAGACCGTTGCGTCGTAGGGCGCGGGCGAGGGTCACG
Organism: Candidatus Corynebacterium faecigallinarum; assembly: GCA_019120175.1. Taxonomy (GTDB): domain Bacteria; phylum Actinomycetota; class Actinomycetes; order Mycobacteriales; family Mycobacteriaceae; genus Corynebacterium; species Corynebacterium faecigallinarum. The sequence continues at coordinate 14,676 of DWVP01000005.1, read as the reverse complement.
GCGTCCTGCCGGAACGCTGCGAAGGTGATGCGGCGGGGGCCGTCGATGCAGGCGATGCGTTCGGGGTGGACGGTGGCGCTGCGTTCGAGGAAGCGCAGCGGGGTGAGGGCGGCATTCAGACCGGCGGTGGAGGTGGTCATGACAGTGGGCGGGTCCTTTGGGGGTGGGGAGCAGTTGTCCGTCGACTCTAGGTGTGAGTGCCGTCACGTGCACCGGGACGATGATGATCCGGCCCCAGGTTTACCCCCGGGGACGGGGCACACCGGGGACTTTTCCCCACGGAAATGAGGTGGGTTTGTCGGAACACATACACTTGGGCGAACACCCGTTCCTACCTAGGAGGCTTTCCGTCATGAAGACGACCACCACCCGTCGCCGCGCCGCGGCCGTTGTTGCAGGCCTGTCGATGATCGGCGCCCTCGCCGCCTGCTCCGACGATGATGACAGCGGTGTCACCACCACGGTGACCAAGACTGTCACCGAGGGTGCCGAGGCAGCAGACGACGGTGCGTCCGACGAAGCCTCCGCACCGACCGAGGACTCCGACGCGACGAATGGTGCCGACGGGGACGGCAGCATCGCCAGCGTGGTCTTCGACGGCGACGTCGTCACCGACCGCTTCACCACGGTGCAGTGCCGGGCCGACAACGACAGTGACGACAACGACAATGAGTTCGAGATCGACCTGCGCGGCGAGAATCGTGGCGACAAGGTCGAGATCGACCTCGACCTCACCAACGATCCCTTCGTCGAGGGCCTGAGCATCGACCTGGACGACGTGGAATGGGAGAGCGAGGACCACCACGAGCGGGAGGCCACCGTCGATGTCGATGGTGACACCTATACCGTCAGCGGTGAGGTCGAGATCGACGACGACCACGCCGATGCCGGTCAGACTGCCACTCTCGAGGTTGAGGTCAGCTGCGCCTGAGCTGACTGAACCGACAGCAATACACGACCCCCGCCCCCCGGGATGGGCGGCGGGGGTCGTGGTGTTCTCCGGGAGGCGTCAGCCCGGGCAGCGTCAGGCGTTCACGCCGCCGGGGCCGGAGGATCCGGACGAGCCGGTGGATCCGTCGGAGTCTCCATGGATGTCATCGGCGTACGTGCCGTACATTCTCCAGGGGCTCTTCTGCTCGATGAGGAACTTCTCGACGTCCTTTGCGCTTGCCCGCAGATCCGGGTCGAAGTCCAGGTAGGCCTTGGTCTCCCGTGCGATCATGCCGGAGAGCAGCAGCAGGCCGATGAGGTTGGGCAGCGCCATCAGGCCGTTGGCCAGATCCGAGAAGGTCCATGCCACGGTGAGCTCCATGGTGGCACCGACGGCGACCACACAGGTGAAGATGATGCGGTAGGGGATCGTCGCCCAGTCGCCGAAGACGCGCTGGGCATTGCGCTCGCCGTAGTAGGACCAGGCGAGGAGGGTGGAGAAGGCGAAGAAGACGATGGAGATGGTCACGATGTGGCCACCCCAGTGACCCGGCAGTGCTTCAGAGAACGCGTCGCTTGTCATGGTGCCGGCGCGGTCTTCGCCCTGGTCCCACACTCCGCTGGTGATGATCACGAGGCCGGTGAAGGACACGACGATGATGGTGTCGATGAAGGTCTGGGTCATGGAGACCAGGCCCTGGCGCACCGGGTGTGTGGTCTTCGCGGCAGCGGCTGCGATGGCGGCCGAGCCCATGCCGGACTCGTTGGAGAAGATACCTCGGGCCATACCCATCTGCAGGGCCAGCATGATGCCCGATCCGACGAAGCCACCGGTGGCTGCGGTGCCGGTGAAGGCGTCGGTGAAGATCAGGCCGAATGCCTCCGGGATGGTGCTGGCGTTGATGGTCAGGACGACAAGACCACCGATGACGTAGATCGCGATCATCATCGGGACGAATCCGGAGGTCACCTGTCCGATCGCCTTGATGCCGCCGAGCAACACAGCGCCGACGAGGATGAACAGGACCGCGCCGGTGACCCTCGGGTCGATGTTGAAGGTGTTCTCGAGGTTCTCGGAGACGGCGTTGGCCTGGGTCATGTTGCCGATGCCGAAGGACGCGATGATGGCGGCGATGGCGAAAAACCATGCCAGGAACTTGCCGACGGGACCCTTGATGCCACGTTCGAGGTAGCGCTGCGGTCCACCGGACATACGGCCCTTGCCGTCGGTGACGCGGTAGCGGACACCGAGGAATGCTTCGGCGTACTTCGAGGCCATGCCCAGCAGCCCGGTGACCCACATCCAGAACAGTGCGCCGGGGCCACCGATGGAGATCGCGGTGGCGACACCGACGATGTTGCCCACGCCGACGGTGGCGGCGAGCGCGGTGGTCAGCGCCTGGTACTGCGAGATGTCGCCCTCGCCGGCGTCGTCTGAGCGGTCTAAGAGTCCGAGTCGCATCGCCGGAATCAGCTTGCGGAACTGGACGCCACGAAGACGGATCGTCAGGACCAGACCGGTGGCGAAGAGGAGGGGGATGAGGAGCCAGGGGCCCCACACGAAGGAAGCGGCTTCATCGAGGCCGTCCTCGAAGCTCGATGCGAGCACAAGTTCTGTCGTCTGCATGGGGGAAACAATATTCCTCCCGGGGGCGGGGCGGAAGCGGAACCTCCCATTTTCTCGTGACAATCTTGTGAACTTCCTGGAAGCCCGTGACAACGGGGTCAGTCTGTGGGTGTGCTGTGAAACTCGGGTGAGGGTATAGCAGTTCACTGGGAATGCTGGTCAAGTGTCGGTACCACGGTGGAGTCGGCTGTGGTCCAACCGCTAGGGTGTAGGAGGATTCCGCGCCCGGTCCGCTAGGTGCCGTGCGCGGTATGAAGACTGAGATCATGTAGAGACCGTCAAAAGACCGTCAAAGAACCGCTGAAAGGTTGGAGCTTCGTGAGCCAGAAGATCAAGGCGCCGAACGACAAGAACCGGAGTTTCCTCTGGGGGATCGTGGCGCTCATCGTCATCTGTGCGGTGGTCATCGCGGTGATGGTCATCAACGGGCGGAACAGTAACAATGAGGACCTGACCGCCGCTGACGTGTCCTTCTCAGTGTCGCTGGAGGACGGCGCCGTGCAGCTACGTGGTGAGGACGCCGCGGATGACGCGGTCTCTGCCGAGCTCTTCGAGGATTACGCCTGCTCGTACTGCGCCCAGCTGGCTGAGGCCGACAGTGAGTCCATCCAGGATGCCGTCGAGAACGGTGAGATGAACGTGGACCTGCGCACCGTGAGCTTCGTGGATCAGGGCGGAGCCTCCACCCGCGGTGGCGCCGTGGCCCTGGCGATCGCCGACACCGGTGACGCCGGCGCATTCTGGGCCTTCCACAAGAAGGGCTTCGGCGACCAGACGACGGTCGCCCGCACCTGGGAATGGGACGACTACGCTGATGCTGCAGAGCAGCTCGGCATGGACGCTGAGCTCGTCGACTCCATCCGTGACGGCTCGGTCGAGGAGACCTACGGCTCCATGCTCGAGGCCAACGGCGAGAACCTCAACGAGCGCATGCCGGAAGGCGCGGCCACCCCGGCCCTGTTCGTTGAAGGAAACCAGGTCGAGCTCCAGCAGGGTGAAGACGGCGGATTGAGGGACTGGGTGCCGGACGTGCTGGCAGCCCGCGCTGACGCCGCAGATTCGGACGCTGACGCTACCGAGGGTGCAGACGCCACCGAGGACACCGACGCTGATGATGCTGACGCGGACTCCGAGGAGTAACTCCCGACGCTGAGGTAGGTACCGCAGCTTTCACGGCACCGGGAACCATCACTGATGGTTCCCGGTGCCGTGTTTCTACGTCCGGTCCGCTGTCTGGTCCCTGGCTTTCCCGAGAAGTCCGCCGACCAGGTCGTCGATGATGTCGTCGGTGGGGGTGTCCGGCATCAGGGGACCGGTGAGTCGGTCGAGGACGAGTCCCTCGATCGCGTAGTGGAACAGGGCGATCTCGCGGGGGCCGCCGGGAAGTCCCGCATCGGTGTTGAACTGGACGTCCCCGGCGAAGCCTTCCCTACGCCACCGGTCGAGGACGCCGGCGACCTCGGGGCGCCGCATGGCCTCCAGCCGGAGCTCGAACAGGGCGATCGTGGCGTCCCGGTCGGTGGTGAGCCGACGGACGATGTCGCGCATGTAGTCGGCGAACAGGTCAGGGCCGGGAGGCTGACTGCTGCGGCGGGACAGGTCCTCCGGTGACGGCGCCAGGCGTTCCCCGATCCGGTCGACCAGGGCGCTGATCAGAGCGTCCCGCGTACTGAAGTAGTTCGTCGCCGTCCCGGTCGGGACGCCCGCCTTGCGGTCCACGGCGCGGTGGGTGAGGCCGCGCGCGCCTTCGCCCGCGAGGATCGACAGGCCGGCGTCGGCCAGGGTCCGGCGTCGTTCGATATTGCGTGCCATGGACACACTCTAGCGCCAACCACGACAGGTGGTGTGGTTTCGGAGATGAACCAACCACTACATCTGATGTGATTCAGATGAGGGACGGAGGCCACCATGCGTGAGCTCGTGTACTACGTCGCCGTCGCGTCGTTTGCGATGGGAGCTGGAAGCGCGTTCTTCTACCCGGCCTACAGCTCTTATCTTCCCGAGGTGCTTCCGCCTGAGCAGCTCCTCGCGGCAATCGGACTAGCCGACAATCTGATCGTGATGCTTGTGGCCCTGTTCATCGTCGGAGCCACGACAGGGGCCGGGGTCGTGATCTGGGGAACCCTGCTGCAACGGCTTGTTCCACTCGACATGATCGGTCGCGTCGCAAGCCTCGACTTCTTCGTCTCGATCGCCTTCATGCCCGTTTCCATTGCTCTTGCGGGCCCACTATCTCTCCTCGTCCCTGTTCCGGTGATCTTTGTGGTTGCCGGAGTGCTTCCCCCTCTGGTCGCGGTGGTGGCGCTGGCCGCGGGGCGAATGAGACAGGCTGAAGCGGGACATCCGCTGGATGCTTCGTAGACCACGGAGTAGGCAGGCTCGATTCCGCCATCACCCAGCACAACTCGTGGCCGGTGGTGGAACGACGAAACCCGCCGGTCGATGGTGACCGGCGGGTTCCCGCATGTGGTGGAGCTAAGGGGACTCGAACCCCTGACCCCCACACTGCCAGTGTGGTGCGCTACCAGCTGCGCCATAGCCCCGCACGCGATGCTGTTCCGGAGCTCCGGACACAGTGTTGCGAACGAGGGATAGACTACAACGCAGTCGGGCGAAGCTCCAAATGGGCAGGGCGCTCCGACGGTCCCCGCAGGGGAGGGGCGCAGTCCGGCGGCCGTGGCATTCTGACTCCTGCTCTCGGTTGGTGCAGGCCATGGAAAAGCAACCGAGAGCAGGAGTCACGGGATACATGGAGATGTGGTGTCTCGGGATCGAAAGGATACGACAATGCGCCGTACAGCGGGAGTCTGGCCGCAATGCGAAAGACCCCGGTCGGCATTTCGGCCGACCGGGGTCTTTCCCAGGGTCTTTCCTTCTGGTGGAGCTAAGGGGACTCGAACCCCTGACCCCCACACTGCCAGTGTGGTGCGCTACCAGCTGCGCCATAGCCCCGCACGCTTCTCGGCAGTGACTGCCGTGTTGCGAACGAGGTTTAAGCTACCCCATTCCCGGCGGACCGCACAAATAGGCTGGTGGTGGAGGGGAAGTTCATGGGGGAGCTGGTGTGGGTAGGTGATGCTGTGAGGTGGGTGAGAGGCCGTTGTGATGCTGTCGTGTATCGCGGGAAGGTTATGGACGCATCAACAACCCTGTGGTTGTCTGAAGGAACATCATGCCCATTCCCAGGGGACACATCGCCGATACGTCCGTCCCCGCGCCGAAGACGGAGAGCGCCTCCGCACCCTTCCGTAACGACAGGAGCGGAAACAAGAGCGGCCGCCGTGCCAGCCTGCCGCTGATCTCCGGTCTGCTCGTCGGCCTCATCGGCCTGGCGTTCGTCATCGGCGGTGTGGCTGGCTGGTTCACCGTCAAGAGTGAGCTTGTCGACGAGCAGGTCACCGTCGCCGACGATGCCGAGCGCTTCGCCGACGAGCAGGTCGATGGTCCCCTCGGCGCCTACTACCAGGCGGACATCGTCAAGCAGCGCGTCCTCGAATCCACAGACGGGAAGACCTACGCCGAACTGGGGCAGGACGACCCGGCCCGCGAAGTGGCTCTGCAGGGTTCGACCGTGCGCTCGGCGCTGATGACCTCGGTCACCTCCTTCGGCGTCTCGGCATTGGCGTTCGGGGCGGGCGTCGCCGCAGTGATTGCCGGTGTGGGTCTGGCGTCACGCCGGACGTCCTGAGCCTTGTGCTGACTTCAGTCAAGACATCTCCGTCGGGGGTCACCGACCGCGGTGACCGGGGGTGTGCTGGAGTGAGTGACCTATGTCCGGGGCTCCGCCGGGACTATTGTGGGGGACAAGGAAACCGAAAGATACAGGAGTGTCAGTGGTGACGACGGCAGCGTCCACAGATCCGACGGGCCAGGGAGCTCACGCAGCCCAGGCAGGGGCCACCAGGGGGACGTGGGGAGCGTCCGCGCTGTACGCGTGGGCGACCACCCTCTTCGGCGTCATCGGTCTGTTCATGTCCGGTCTGATCATGTACGACAAGATCAAGCTGATGGAGGACCCGGACTTCTCCCCGGCCTGCACCATCAACGACGTGGTGTCCTGCACCGACGTGATGAACTCCGGGCAGGCGTCCGCCTTCGGCATCCCCAACCCGTTCATCGGGCTGGTGGGCTTCTCCGTGGTGATCTGCATCGGCGTGGCGCTGCTGGCCGGGGCGCGGTTCCGGGCCTGGTTCTGGTACGGCTTCCTGGCCGGCCTGGCGTTTGCCGTCGGATTCGTCCACTGGCTGGCCTATGAGGCCCTCTACGACATCCAGGCGTTGTGCCCCTACTGCATGGTGGTGTGGGCGGTTGTCCTGCCGCTTTTCATCACCACGGTGGTGGGGATCGGGCGTGCCCGTGCGCGGGACCGGGGCGATGAGGTGACCACCGGGGCGAGCGCCATATTCGGCATGCCGCTGATCGTGCTCGTGGTCTGGTACCTCGGTTTCCTGGCGCTGATCCTGCAGCAGTTCGTGTTTTAGGCCGGTGCTGGGCAGTCGCTAGGCAGTCGCTAGGCAGTCGCTACTTCAGCGGTTTGGATTTCGGCTCCGCCACAGGCTAGACTTTCGTGCTGTGTCGCGACCCGGAACCCTCCGGGTCTGCTTGCTGTGGAACCGGGCGGACGTTGTTTCTCCGGTGACAGCGAAGATCATCTACTGGTCAACACCGATCAACACCGTGCCGACGGGTTGCACATCGCAGCCACGGCCGAATGACGAGAAAGGAGCGCCCAATGAAGGTTCGTAAGTCCCTTCGGTCGCTGAAGAACAAGCCGGGCGCCCAGGTCGTTCGTCGCCACGGCAAGGTCTTCGTGATCAACAAGCGTGACCCGCGTTTCAAGGCTCGCCAGGGCTAGGACGCCGGTCCCGCACCGCGCGGTTTTCACTGCGAACACCCCTTCCGCTCATCGTCCTCTCGGGGACGGCAGCGGGAGGGGTGTTGTCGTATGCGCCGGGCGTCCCCCGGGGGGGGGGCGGAGGATACGGAGGATACGGAAAATACTGCGGTGGATAAAATTACCTCCATGTTTTTCAGCCACCACATGTAGTGCCGGGCTTGATCGGCCACCTGCGAATACGCACCTTGTAAGTACCATATGTAGTGTTCGACCCTTGTTATTACCCCCATATCTCGTGTCCTTTTGGGTTGTGTGGCCCGCGCGTCCCGGTGTAGGGTCGTCTTCACACCGCCCGGTACGCCGGGCAGCAAGACCTTGACTCGCCACCTATTTCGACCACGTACTCCATCCCCATCCAGCCTCGAACTTCCAGGGAGACTTCACGATGATCACCGTCTACACCAAGCCCGCTTGCGTCCAGTGCACCGCCACCAAGAAGGCCCTGGACAAGGCCGGCGTTGACTACGAGATGGTAGACATCAGCCTCGACGACGAGGCCCGGGACTACGTGATGGCCCTCGGACACCTGCAGGCACCGGTCGTGGTCGCCGGCGAATCCCACTGGTCGGGCTTCCGCCCGGACCGCATCAAGGCGCTCAGCGCCGCAGCGGCCTGACCCGCCACCCGCGACATTGGGAAGGGCGCTGCCGGCTGGCAGCGTCCTTTCTCTATGTGCTGAACCCCTCCCCGCTGATCTTCCTCCTACAGGTGGTGCACATCCATGATGGCTCGTCCGGAAAGGCCGCGGCGTAGAGCCGGACGCTCGGTGTTCCGGTCGATGCTGGCCGATACGACACCGTTGCGGTCGCCGGAGTTCAAACGCCTCTGGATCGCCAACATCATCACCGTCATCGGTGCCCAGCTCAACGTCATCGTCGTGCCGATGCAGATCTACGTCATCACCGACAGCTCTGCCTACGTCGGCCTCGCCGGAGCGTTCGGCCTGGTGCCCCTGGTGATCTTCGGTCTCTACGGCGGTGCCCTGGCCGATATGATGGACCGCCGGAAACTCCTGGTCATCACCACTGTCGGTCTCATCGTCACCGCCGTGGCATTCTGGGCCCAGGCAGCAGCAGGTCTCGACAACGTCTGGCTGATCCTGTGGATCTTCGCCCTGCAGCAGGCCTTCTTCGCCGTCAACCAGCCCACCCGTACCGCGGTGACCGCCCGGATCGTGCCGGACGGTTCCATCGCCGCGGCAACCTCGCTGAACATGACCGTCCAGCAGGCTGGCGCGGTGGTGGGCCCGGTGCTCGGTGGTCTGCTGATGCCGCTGACCGGCTTCGCATGGTTGTACTTCATCGACGCGGTCTGCCTCCTGGCGACACTGTGGGCGGTCATCGCCCTGCCTGCTTTGCCGGTGGACACCCCGGACGGTGCCCGTGCGGTGCGGCGCAACGGCAGACAACGCAAGACCCCAGGATTCCGCAGCATCATCGAGGGATTCGTCTTCCTCGCCGCGATGCCGATTCTGTTGATGAGTTTCATCATCGACCTCATCGCCATGGTCTTCGGCATGCCACGCGCCTTGATCCCGCAGATGTCCACCGTCGACTTCGGCGAGTCCGGTGAGGGCGGGCTGTTCCTGGCCCTGCTGTACGCCGCCGTACCCGCCGGCGCGGTCCTGGGAGGCGTGTTCTCCGGAACGGTGACCCGGCTGCGACGCCAGGGTCTCGGCATCGTCGTCTCGGTGCTGCTGTGGGGTGTCGCGATCATCGTCATGGGCGCCGCAGTGATGCTGGCGGACGGACGCGCCGGCCTGTGGGCCTGGGTCGCGGTCATCGCCTTCGTCTTCGGCGGACTGGTCGACATGTTCTCCTCGGTGCAGCGCTCGGCGATGCTGCAGGAGGCCGTCGACGACCACATGCGCGGACGACTGCAGGGTGTGTTCCTCATCGTCGTCGCCGGCGGCCCGCGACTGGCGGACATGCTGCACGGTTGGGCCGGTGCGTCCTGGGGAGCGGGCATGGCCACCCTGGCCGGCGGTGTCGCCGTGGTGGTCGGGACGCTCATCGCCATCGCACTGGTCCCGTCCTTCCTGAAATACGTTCCTGCCCGTTTCGCCACCCAACCGGTTGTTACACAGTAGAAAGGAGTCACCATGTTCATCGTCTACTTCTCCTCCACCACCCGGAACACCGAACGGTTCGTCCAGAAGCTCGATATCCCCGCCGCACGCATCCCGCTGCGCCGTGCCGATGCGCCACTGACGGTCGACGAACCGTTCGTGCTGGTGTGCCCGACCTATGGAGGTGGGGCGTCAAGCACCGGCGGCAATTCCCGTCCGGTGCCGAAACAGGTCATTCAGTTCCTCAACGACCCGTCCAACCGGGAGCTGCTGCGCGGGGTCATCGCCGCGGGCAACATCAACTTCGGCGAGGACTTCTGCAAGGCGGGTGACATCATCTCCGCGAAGTGCCAGGTTCCCTACCTTTACCGCTTCGAGCTGATGGGCACCCCGACCGACGTCGAGCGGGTCAGTGAGGGACTCGAGGAGTTCGAGGAATCGTTGCGGGCCGAGGGGCGCTGGGACTCCCGGCAGGTCAGCGGGGCCACCGTGACCTGAGTGGCAGAGCAAGAGACGACACGGTAGACATGAACAGATATGCGCCAGCCATCGTGGAGCGCAGAGCACTAAGGGGTAAGAATGACCACTGATCTCGGCAAGACAGTCGCAGAGCCCGTCGACACGGCGGAGCAGCTCGACTATCACTCGCTCAACGCGTTGCTGAACCTGTACGACGCTGACGGCAACATCCAGTTCGACAAGGACCGCGAAGCCGCCAACCAGTACTTCCTGCAGCACGTCAACCAGAACACCGTCTACTTCCACGACCTGGAAGAAAAGATCGGCTACCTCGTCGACAACAAGTACTACGACCCGCAGGTGATCGACAAGTACGACTTCGGGTTCATCAAGGCCCTGTTCAAGCGGGCCTACGCCCACAAGTTCCGGTTCCAGACCTTCCTCGGCGCGTTCAAGTACTACACCTCCTACACCCTGAAGACCTTCGACGGCCGACGCTACCTCGAGCGTTACGAGGACCGGGTGTGCATGGTCGCCCTCGGGCTGGCCGACGGTGACCGGGCGATGGCCGAGAACCTCGTCGACGAGATCATCGAGGGCCGCTTCCAGCCGGCCACCCCGACGTTCCTGAACATCGGCAAGGCCCAGCGCGGCGAGCCGGTGTCCTGCTTCTTGCTGCGCATCGAGGACAACATGGAGTCCATCGGACGCTCCATAAACTCCGCGCTGCAGCTGTCCAAGCGCGGTGGTGGTGTCGCCCTGCTGCTGTCCAATGTGCGTGAGGCCGGGGCCCCGATCAAGCACATCGAGAACCAGAGCTCCGGTGTCATCCCGGTGATGAAGCTGCTGGAGGACTCCTTCTCCTACGCCAACCAGCTCGGTGCCCGTCAGGGTGCCGGTGCGGTGTACCTGAACGCCCACCACCCCGACATCATGCGTTTTTTGGACACCAAGCGGGAGAACGCCGACGAGAAGATCCGCATCAAGACCCTGTCGTTGGGTGTGGTGATCCCGGACATCACCTTCGAGCTGGCGCGGCGTAATGACGACATGTACCTGTTCTCCCCCTATGACGTCGAGAGGATCTACGGCAAGCCCTTCGCCGATGTGAGCGTCACCGAGCATTACGAGGAGATGGTGGAGGATCCGCGGATCCACAAGAAGAAGATCAATGCCCGCCAGTTCTTCCAGACCCTCGCCGAGATCCAGTTCGAGTCGGGTTACCCGTACATCATGTACGAGGACACGGTGAACCGGGCGAACCCGATCGAGGGTCGGATCACCCACTCCAACCTGTGTTCGGAGATCCTGCAGGTCTCCACCCCGAGCGTGTTCAACGCGGATCTGACGTACTCGCACATCGGTGAGGACATCTCCTGCAACCTGGGGTCGATGAACATCGCTGCGGCGGTGGATTCGGCGGATTTCTCGACCACGATTGAGACCGCGATCCGTGGTTTGACTGCGGTGTCGGACCAGACGTCGATTGATTCGGTGCCGTCGATCCGTGAGGGCAACAACGGTTCGCACGCCATCGGGTTGGGGCAGATGAACCTGCACGGTTTCCTGGGTCGGGAGCGCATCCACTACGGCTCGGAGGAGGGCCTGGACTTCACCAACGCCTACTTCGCGGCGGTGATGTACGAGTGCCTGAAGGCGTCGAACACGATCGCCCGTGAGCGCGGGGTGCGGTTCGCGAACTTCGAGAACTCGGAGTACGCCTCCGGTGCGTTCTTCGACCGTTACGACCCGGCTGAGTTCCAGCCGACCACCGAGCGGGTCAAGGAGATCTTCGCCGGTTCCACGATCCACACCCCGAGCGTGGAGGACTGGGCCGAGCTGAAGGCGTCGGTGGCTGCCCATGGTCTGTACAACCGGAACCTGCAGGCTGTGCCGCCGACCGGCTCGATCTCCTACATCAACAACTCGACGTCGTCGATCCACCCGATCGCCAGCAAGATCGAGATCCGTAAGGAGGGCAAGATCGGTCGCGTCTACTACCCGGCGCCGCATATGACCAATGACAACCTGGAGTTCTTCGCCGATGCCTACGAGATCGGGTACGAGAAGACCATCGACACTTATGCGGTGGCGACGAAGTACGTGGACCAGGGGTTGTCGTTGACGTTGTTCTTCCCGGATTCGGCCAGCACGCGTGACATCAACAAGGCGCAGATCTACGCGTGGCGTAAGGGTATCAAGACGTTGTACTACATCCGGCTGCGTCAGACGGCGTTGACCGGTACCGAGGTTGAGGGCTGCGTGTCCTGCATGCTGTAAAACCCTCAAACCAGAACAACCACATTCGATCGAGAATCTTCTGAACGGAGTCGTTCGGCGGATTCTCGATCGAATGTGGTTGTTCGTCAAGCGAGCATCGGGGGGGAGAGGGGATACGTCCCCGGCGGCGGCCGGGGCACTCCCGCAGTCCGGGATGTCGGATGGTGCGGCGGTGACTACCGCAGTACTGCGCAGTACTGCAGGGACTACTCGGAGCTGCGGCCGCCGAGCTTGGCATCGATGCGCAGCAGGCCGGAGCCGTCGTTGCCGACGGTCTTGATCCAGTCGATGATGTCGTTGACGGTGGACTCTTCCTCGATCTGCTCGGCGAGGAAGAAGTTGATCAGCTGACGGGAGTCGATGTCACCGGTCTCGTCCGCGGTGCGGGCGAGGTTGCGGATCAGCTCGGAGACCTTCTGCTCGTGCGCCAGGGCAGCCTCAAAGGCGTCGAGCGGGGTGGCGATCTTCAGGGACGGCAGCTCGATGTCGGTGAGGTCGACACGCGCTTCGCGGTCGAGCAGGTGCTCGGCGAACTTGGCGGCGTGCTCGCGCTCCTCGTCGGCCTGGGCGCGGAACCAGTCGCGCATGCCCAGGAAGGAGAGGCGGTCCATCTCGTAGGAAAGCTGGGAGTAGATCAGGGACGCCTGGTGCTCGGCGACGACCTGCTTGTTCAGGGCTTCTTGGAACTTCTCGTTGATGCTCATGACATTCACCGTACTGATCGGATTAACCTCTCTCTAGGAAATTCAGCCTAACCAATTGCTTATATCCGCAGGTGAAAAGGCCTGTCTGCCCTAAATGTGCATTGCCTGTGCTTTCTGCGATTTTGTACTGTTTCCGCAGGTCGGCAGAGACATGTCAGGGGAGATGGTCGAAACTGGCACCCCGTCGGTCGTTCGGCGCTCTCCATGGTACGTGAGCCTAGCCTTATGGTAAATACCCTTATTTGGGGGTGACTGAAGGGTTGTGATCGATTCAGGACGCCGCGTCGGTGACGCGTCCGTCGGGGTATCGGCCGGGGTGTCGAACGTCTGTCAGTTAGTCACGGATCGTCCGGCAGCGCGAGTCTCTGATGGGCTAGACTGGGCGCGTTCACGCACTATTTCTGTGCGCGGCCGCCAGAGGTACAGGAGAGATACATGACCACGTCCAGTCAGGCACGCACGCCCATCCACCACGCAGGGGGCGGGCCGGTGACCGCGATCAACTGGAACTCCATCCCCGATGACAAGGACCTGGAGGTCTGGGACCGGCTGACCGGTAACTTCTGGCTGCCCGAGAAGGTGCCGCTGTCCAACGACATCCCGAGCTGGGGCACGCTCAACGATGTTGAGAAGCAGGCGACGATGCGGGTGTTCACCGGTCTGACCATGCTGGACACCATCCAAGGCACCGTCGGTGCCACCAGCCTGATCCCGGACTCGCTGACCCCGCACGAGGAGGCGGTGTACACCAACATCGCCTTCATGGAGTCGGTGCACGCCAAGTCCTACTCCTCGATCTTCATGACTCTGGCGTCCACCCCGGAGATCAACGACGCCTTCCGCTGGTCGGAGGAGAACAAGAGCCTGCAGGACAAGGCCGACATCATTCTCAACTTCTACCGGGGCGATGACCCCCTGAAGAAGAAGATCGCCTCCACCCTGCTGGAGTCCTTCCTCTTCTACTCGGGCTTCTACCTGCCGATGTACTGGTCCTCGCACGCGAAGCTGACCAACACCGCCGACGTCATCCGACTGATCATCCGGGACGAGGCCGTGCATGGCTACTACATTGGCTACAAGTACCAGCGGTCCCTCGAGAAGGAGACCGAGGCCCGCCGGCAGGAGCTCAAGGACCACACCTTTGAGCTGGTTTTCGAGCTCTACGACAATGAGTGCCAGTACTCCGAGGACATCTACGACGACCTGGGCTGGACCGAGGACGTCAAGCGCTTCCTGCGCTACAACGCCAACAAGGCACTGAACAACCTCGGCTACGAGGGACTGTTCCCGGACGACGAGACCCGGGTGTCGCCGGCCATCCTGTCGTCACTGAACCCGGGCGGCGACGAGAACCACGACTTCTTCTCCGGATCCGGTTCGTCCTACATCATCGGCAAAGCCGAGAACACCACCGACGACGACTGGGACTTCTAGTCCCAGTCACCGCGGTGGTGTCTCGTCCGGTGGCAGGTGGCTACCGGCCGAGGATCCTGGCGAAGAAACCTCCTTCGGAGGGCTCTTTAGGGTGGCCGGCGCAGCGGTCGGATTCCGGGACGCCGGCCATGACCTGGTCGACGTGTATGCCGCAGCCGGCCCAGGTGGTTTTTCCGCATTTCTTGCAGGTGATCGGTCGGCACATGATGGTTTCTCCTTCAAACGTGGGATGGAATGCCCCGGGGACCGGGGCGGGGACGGCGGGGGAGGTTGGGGG
>DWVP01000004.1 GCA_019120175.1 Candidatus Corynebacterium faecigallinarum | reverse complement strand
ACTCGAAGTGAGACGTTTCTCAGCCATTCTGAGACTACTGAACAGCGGTAACGTCAGATATGCGGTGAACAGCCGCGCCGCTCCTTCTCACCTATTGTGAGACTTCCGTAATCTTCAGACGGAGGAGTGTGTCCAATTCTGCGCAGGCGGGTGCCTTGTAACTTGAGGTAGTTTCGCCCCTCGGTGCCAGATTGCACCGCTGAGGTCCGAAGGCCACGACAAGCGCAGGAGGTTTCGTGTCGGGCCTGCTGCCGGAGCGTGATCGGAGGGAACTCCAGGTTCTACGGCTCCTGACTGGCGTTACGTTCATCCCCTGCCTGGGGCTGGGCATCCGGCTGCTCGGGCTGATCATCGGGAACGATTTCGATGTTGCAGCACGAGCTGGCGGGATTGTTGGCGGTGTTCTTCTTGGTGAACAGGTCCTTGAAAGCCATGGTGGACTCCTTCATTGTCGTGAGTGATTGATTGGTTGAGGGTTACCTGGGCGTGCTCCCCGGGCAGTTCTAGCTGGTCAGGGAGATCAGGTAGCCGCCGATGATCGCCACGGTAAGGATGGTGGCCACGAAGGTGATCAACAGCCGGGGTTTGAACACCGCTGCCAGCATCGACACCTCCGGTGGCGAGGCACCCGCCCCGCCGATCATCAGGGCGAAGATCGGGCCGATCGCCACACCGGCGGATTGCAGTGCCAAACCGACCGGCAGCATTGTCTCCAGCCGGATGTACATCGGGATGCCGATGACCGCTGCCAGGGGCACGGCCCACCAGATGTTCGCTCCGGCGAAGCCGGTGAGCTGGTCTTCGGGCACGAACCCGTAGATCGCCGCGCCCACGGCCACACCCAACAGCATGGGGATCAGCAATGGGCGCAGATCAGCCCAGGCCTGCCGTAGCGCCCCGGGGAGTTCACCGGCCAGGCCTTTCCATGGCTCCGCGGTGGTCTCGCCCTGCACGCGGACGCGTTTCACCGCGGACTGCATGCCCAGCATCGTCCAGATCATTGGCGCGATCAGGGAGACCACCAGGGTGAACACCGTGTAGATGATTGCGATCTTCCAGCCGAAGATGATTCCGATCCCGCCGACGATGATCGGGTTGAGCAGCGGTGAGGAGATCAGGTATGTCATCGCGGTCTGGAAGCCGACTCCGGCGTTGAGCATCCCGACGAGCATGGGCAGTGTCGAGCAGGAGCAAAACGGTGTCACCGCCCCCAACAGCAGGCCTTTGACCGGGCCGGGGACGATACCGCTGGCCATCCAGTCGCGCATCTTTTCCGGGCCGAAGCGTCGGTTGATCAGTGCGACGGCTGTCGAGACGATGATGAACAACGCCAGCAGCTCGCCTAGCAGCAGGGCGAAGGTCTGCAGTGTGTCTGTCAGCATGGTGTCGTGCTCACTGCCCCTGTTCGGCCGGGTTGACTGGGGCGACGCGGCTGGCATCGTCGCCGTGGTCGCCGTGGTCGCCGTGGTCGCCGGTGGCGTCGGTGCAGCAGGCTTTCTGCCCTGCCGGGGTCAGGGTGGCCAGGTGGGCCAGCCAGCGCACCGGATCGGCAAGCTGTTCACAACAGATGCTGTTCACACTCGCTCGGCCCTTCGCGACGGTGTCGACGACACCGGCCCGGCGCAGCGCGACCAGGTGATGACTGACCAGGGCCGGGCTCAACCCGGTGGCCTCGTGCAGCTGTCGGTTGGTCATCGACTTCTCGGACAGGGCCAGGGCGATGGTCAAGCGGTTGACATCTGCCAACGCCGCCAACGTCGGGGCCAGAAACTCGGCCTGCTCTCTCGGTGACAGGTCACTGACGGGATTGGGTAACGCAATGTTCGGTGCCATGCCGCCCAGCATACACAAACGCGCACTTTTAACACAAGCATTCGTTTGTTATAACTGGTAGAAAGGAGGACCGTCGAGCTACTTCACGGTCTTGCCGACCCGCTCCGCAGCCTGCCGGGCGGCAGCCTTGGCGAACGGGCCGACGCCGGTGATCGTCGCTGAACCGGGACCGGTCCAGTCGCCGTAGCCCACCAGCAGCAGTCCGGGGACCTGTGGTGCACCGTCGGTGACGAGATGTCGTACCGGTCCCAGTGCCGGGCGGAATCCGGTGGACCAGATCAACTGGTCGGACTTGACGTCGTCCAGGGAGGAGAACATGGGGGTGGACTGAAGGCCTCCGGCGTCCCGGGCGGTGCGCACCTGCGGCAGGACGACGATGTCGCCCAGGTCGGAGTCGGCACCCGGATCGGGATCACCGCGGTTAATGGCGGCAGCGCGTTCGCGGTTGCGGCGGAACAACACCCGCCCGTCGACGTCGTCGGGCATCCAGCGCGGCGGGTGGGTGGTGTACCAGTGCACGTCGCCGACGTCCGGGTCCTCGGTCAGCTCCGCGGCGATCTGCGCCCCGGAGTTCGCCGCACCCACCACCGCGACCGTGCTGCCACGGAACGGCTCTGGGCCGGGGTAGTTCGCCGAATGCCACTGTGTGCCGGTGAAGGTGCCCGGATAGGAGGGGACGAACGGGGCCGCCCAGGTGCCTGTCGCCGCAATCACGGTCGTCGCCGTCCAGGATCGCGTGCCTGCCCCGGGTCTGGACAGTGCCTCGGCGTCGATGCGGAAGGTCCCGTCGTGGTGCCCGACGCGGGCGACCCGTACCGGCCGTTCGACGGGAAGCCGGTAGCGGCGTTCATAGGCGCTGAGGTAGTCCACGACGTGCGTGGCCGGCGGGAATCCCTGATAGGCCGGCATCGGCATGCCCGGCAGGTTGGAGAACCCGGCAGTGGAGAACAGGTGCAGCGACGGCCACACGTGCCGCCATGCCCCGCCGGCCGCCGGTTGATCGTCGAGGACCAGGGTGTCCACTCCGGCCCGCAACAGGTAGAAGGCGGTTGCCAGACCCGCCTGGCCACCGCCGATGACCACCGCCTCGTAGTGGTCCTGCTCGATGTGTGCCCGCGCTGGGGTCGGCTCCGTACTGGCTTCGCTGTCCATGCTGTTTCGATCGTTCCTCTGTCGCTTGCCCGGTTCCTCCACGTGAGATGCGGGGTCAGCCGATCTGCAGCACGGTGCGCAGCTGGGCGAAGACGTCAGGACGGACCTGGTGAATCACACTGCGACCGTCACGGTGGCGTTCCAGTAGTCCGGCTTCGGTCATCATCTTCAAGTGGTGCGAGATCGTTGGCTGACTCAGCCCCATCATCGCGGTGAGTTCACCGACACTGACCGGGCCACACCCGGCGGCGGCCAACTGCGACAGGATCCGCAGCCGTACCGGCTCGGCCAGTACCTTGAACAGTCCGGCATAGCGTACCGACTCGTCCTGGGTCAGCGGCCCGGTGCCCAGGGAACAGCACTGCTGGACATCCAGGACATCGGTGTCGGGTAGCGACTGTGTGGTGCTCATGCCCACCACGCTACATTGACGGGCGTCTATATCAGAACTATCTTCTAGTATTGATTACCGTCGATATGAAACAGGATGGACCCTCATGACCCCACCCTCGGCCTCGACTGCAGGGGCTGCACGGATGTCGTTTCTGGACCGCTTCTTACCCGTATGGATCGTCCTGGCGATGGCCGCCGGCCTAATCATCAGCCGCCTACTGCCCGGCATCGGTGACGCCCTGAGCGCGGTGGAGTTCGGCGGTATCTCCATCCCCATTGCTCTGGGACTGCTGGTGATGATGTACCCGCCGCTGGCCAAAGTCCGCTACGACAAGGCAGGCAGGATCGCCGGCGACGCCCGGCTGATGAGCGTGTCGCTGGTGTTGAACTGGATTGTCGGGCCGTTGTTCATGTTCGTTCTGGCCTGGATCTTCCTGCCGGATCAACCCGAATTGCGCACCGGGTTGATTATCGTCGGGCTGGCCCGCTGCATCGCGATGGTGCTGGTCTGGTCGGACCTGTCGTGTGCTGACCGGGAGGCCACCGCAGTACTGGTGGCGATCAACTCGGTCTTCCAGGTGCTCATGTTCGCCGTGCTGGGCTGGTTCTACCTGCAGGTCCTGCCCGCCTGGCTGGGACTGGAAACAACGTCAGCCGAGTTTTCCTTCTGGACGATCGTGAGCTCCGTGCTGGTGTTCCTGGGCATCCCACTGCTGGCCGGGGTGGGCTCCCGGCTGCTGGGTGAGAAGATCAAGGGTCGCGACTGGTACGAGAACACGTACCTTCCGCGGATCTCGCCTCTGGCGTTGGTCGGGCTGCTGTACACGATCGTGCTGTTGTTTTCGCTGCAGGGAGACCAGATCGCAGCGAATCCGTGGGCGGTGGCACGACTGGCGGTGCCGTTGGTGATCTACTTCCTCGGCATGTTCGCCCTCGCGCTGATCGCCGCGAAGTCGGCCGGTCTGAACTACGCCCAGTCAGCGTCGGTGTCGTTCACCGCAGCGGGCAACAACTTTGAGCTGGCCATTGCAGTGGCCATCGGTACGTTCGGTGCTGCCTCCGGTCAGGCGCTGGCCGGCACGATCGGCCCGTTGATCGAAGTACCGGTCCTGGTGGGGCTTGTGTATGCCATGCTGCGCCTGGGACCGGTGCTCTTCGCCGGTGACCCGACCTTGCCGCACATCCCGGCGGACGATGGCCAGCCTGCCAACAATCGAAAGGACCGTGTTACCTCATGACCACGCGTCCCTGTGTCCTGTTCATCTGCGTCAGCAACGCCGGTAAATCACAGATGGCCGCCGCCCTGGCCCGCCACCACGCCGGTGATGCTGTCGAGGTGCATTCGGCGGGAACTCATCCGGGTAGCCGTCCCAACGAGCAGTCCACGGCCGTTGTCGCCGAGGTCGGGGCTGACATGAGCACTGATCACCCCAAGGGTGTCGATCCGGCGCTACTGCGGCGGGCGGACCGGGTCATCATCGTCGGGGCGCAGGCGCAGCTGGAGCTTCCCGCTGACGCTGCCGGGAGGCTTGAACGGTGGCTCACTGATGAGCCGTCCGACCGGGGGATCGAGGGGGACCGGCGTATGCGGCTGATCCGGGACGACATAGACGCGAGGGTGAAGCGCCTGGTAGACGGCCTGTAGAACAATATGTTCCCCTGACCGGGAATCAGGCGAAGTAAAACAAGCGAAGATGCGTTGAGAGTGCAGTGAACTCAGGTTATATTTTCAACGGGTGGGGCGTGGACGTCCTCAGAAGCCGGTAGGGAGGGCATGGCTTCGATACCTCTGACAATCCACTTCTCCTGCTTCATCCAGCGGCGCAGCGGCGGAACTAGGGCGTGTCTCCCAAACGGTAGCGGTCCGACATGTGACCGTGGAGACATGCCCACATTGCGCTTGTGCTGCCAGGCATAAAGCCGACGGATCGGTGAGGTTCACTCCGCGGACACAGAGGCAAGTCCGGTGTCGGCGTCCAGGTTCCGAACCTCGTCGTCCAGGATCATGAGGACACGCGTTGTGTCCGTTCCATTGGTCGGCGGCTGTGGTAAGGGCATGTCTCTGCCTCCTGAACATGGTGACGGCTTCTGACGCTATCTCAGGATGACTGCGAAGCGAAGGGAAGATCCGTAATGTCTCATGATGATTGCGAAAGTTCTCAAGATGACTGAGATAGATCACACATATTGCCTGGGGCAGAGCAGTCAGTATCAAAGTGTCATAATGTATATTATCGGCGGTTAGGGGCTACTGGTGGTGGACCAGCGCATCGTAGGCATCTCCGGCCATTCCTGGTTGCCGACATCTACTGTCGGCCATCACGATACTGACCGCCTCACTGGGCGGCTCCGACGAATTATCGAGTCGCCGAGCCATATGGGCTCGCTGACCCAAGGTCGATATGCGCTGCGCCTCGCAGGATCGCGAAGCCTCAACCTTGTCAGGTGATGATCCGGGCGCCAATCGAGCTCCCAGTAACCTTCTCTCTCCGACTCCTCACCCTTCCATATAACGTCACTGTGACGTAACATGGCTAGGTGAGCGACTCCCGGAAATGCTCCCCGGTAAGTGTTCCAGATGTCACCAACTCGCTCGGCGACCCACTGAACACCACACGGCCACCGTCCAAGCCCGCACCCGGACCAATGTCGACGACATGGTCAGCGTGCGCCGCCACCTGAAGACTGTGTTCGATCACGACGACCGTCGCACCGTGATCAATGAGATCATCGACCAGGGACAGCAAGCGCTCGACATCTGCACTGTGCAGTCCTGAGGTCGGCTCGTCCAAGATGATCCGCAACGGCGCAGAGCCGTCAGCCTCAGCATCCGCGATATGCTGCGCCAACTGCAGCCGTTGGCGCTCACCGCCGGACAGCGTGTCCAGCGTCCGTCCCACCGACAGGTAGCCGAGCCCCACACGCTCCATGCAGTGCAACCGTCGCCCTGCCGATCCTCCCAACAGCTCCGACAACTCCAACGGTCGCATGTCAGCAACCTCGGCGATACTGTGGCCGGCCACGTGGACGGACAAGGCATCCTCGTTGAATCCGGATCCGCCACAAGCCTCGCACGGCCGCTCTATGTCGTCAAGAAATGCCAGGTCAGTGATGACTTTCCCGCGACCTTTACATTCGGGACATGCACCGGTGGAGTTCTTCGAGAACCACGATGACCCGAGCCCGCGTGAGCGTCCCGCCGCAGCGAACACGGAACGGACCTCATCGGACACGCCGAGCACAGTCAGCGGTGTGGAGCGCCGACCGCCCCGAAGTGGCAACTGGCTGATGACCGTGAATTCAGGGTTCTGGGTAGCAAAATCGTCGGTGACCAGGGATGATTTTCCACTTCCTGCAACACCGGTGACCACTGTAAGTACGCCGGCCGGGATCTGTGCGGTCACATTGCGGAAGTTGTTACTGCAGGCGTTCTCCACCGTGAACCATCCAGTCGGTTCGCGTTTCGCCGAGGTGATTGTCAGCGGAACGGTGGCGGTATCCGTCCCGGTCCGCATCACTTCCCCACCGTCGTCTCCAGCGCCGGGACCGAGTTCCACCACATGGTCCGCCGCCCGTATGACCGCCGGATTGTGCTCGACGACCAGCACGGTGTTCCCGCGGTCCCGGAGCGCACAGAGCAACTGGACCAGTCGCCCGACATCATGTGCATGGAGTCCCGCACTCGGTTCGTCGAAGATGTAGGTCACATCGGTCAGTGGGCTGCCGAGCTGACGAACGATCTTCACCCGTTGGGCTTCGCCACCCGACAAGCTCGGCGAGGGGCGCCCCAGCGTGAGATAGCCCAAACCGACCGTGACCAGGTTTTGTAGTGCCTCACCGATGGTTTCCAGTGCCGGTGCTGCGGCATCCCCGAGCTCGGTTGCGGCATCATCGAGGACCTCCACCAGTTCACTGACCGGGGTATCCGACCAGTCCGCGATCGAGCGGCCCTGGATGAGGCTGCGCCGCGCCGCCGCATTGATTCTCGCGCCCCCACATTCCGGACAGGTCCGCGTGTGTACCACCTGCTCAAGCCCCGCCCGCTCTACGGTGGTCATACGGGACGGCGAACTGTCCACGTAGCGTTTACGCAGGCGAGGGACAATGCCGTCGAAGACGCCGTGGGCAGGGTATCCGGGCCCCGGGTTCTGCAGCCTCAGGTCCACGGCATACAGCAGTGCGTTCCGCGCGGGCTGCGGCAACTGCGACCATGGGACATCGGGGTCGGCCAGCCCAGATTCGATGAAGCGCTTGTGGTGGTAGCTTCCTGGGCCGAACGTCGGGAAACGGATCGCGCCGTCGCGTAGGGACTTCCCTGGGTCGATCAATGCGTCCTCGTCGATGATCCGCTGCTCACCCAGTCCTTCGCAGGACGGGCACATTCCCGCCGGGTCATTCGGGTTGTACTCCGGTGAGAAGCCTGCGGACGGACTGCCGAAGCGCGAGAACAGGATCCGGAGTGCCCCGGCGACATCGACTGCCGTGGCAACCGTGGATCGGGCATTGCCGGAGAACCGACGCTGGTCGATGACCGTGGCAAAGGTCAATCCCTCGATGCGGTCGATGTCGGCCGGCGGATGCTGCGGAAGTCGATTGCGTACGAAAGACGGGTATCCGGCCGCGGCCGCGCGCTCCGCCTCGGCGGCGATGGTGTCGAAGACCAATGAGGATTTCCCCGATCCGGAGACCCCGGTGACAACGGTGAACCGGTGCTTCGGGATCCTGACGTCGATGTTCGCAAGGTTGTTGGTGCGGGCACCGGTGACGGTGATGTCCTGGATCTGCGCTGACTTACTCATGATGTCGAGCCTATGGCCAACTGTGGCCGGATACTGTCCACAACAGGCTGCGAGGGGTGATGCTCCATGACTGAGTCTGCGTCGTCCGTGCCCTCTGGTGCCCGACTGCTCCGGCTCATGGCGCTGCTGCAGGACGGTGCCCGCTGGAGCGCCGACGACCTGGAACGGGCCACCGGCGTGCCTGGCCGAACGCTGCGCCGGGATCTCACCGCGCTGAAAGACCTCGGCTACCGCATTACCAGCACGCGCGGCCCCGGCGGACACTACCGCCTGGAAGGCGAGCCCCTTGGTCTCTCCATGCCACTCCAGGGAGATGAAGCCGTCGCTGCGATAGTCAGTCTTCACGCCGCTGCCCAGGGAGCCGTTGGTATCGACTTTCCCGACGGCGCCGCCGCCCGCGCCGAACGCAAGCTGTTGCAGCCTCTCTCCGCCGGAGAGCGCAGGCAGTCGACAGCGCAACGTTCCCCCTGGTGTACCAGGCAATTTCCGGGCACCGGGAAATCAACTTCATCCACCATGGTGCCGGCGGTACGTTGCGCCGTTCGGTCGAACCGGCCCGTCTGGTCAGCATCAACCACCGCTGGTACGTCCACGGATGGGATCGGGACCGACGCGACTGGCGGACGTTCCGAATGGACCGGATCTCGGACATGGTCGTCACCGAGAACAGGTTCGTGCCTGCTCCCCTGCCCACCGGTGACTTGGTTGAAGCGATCCAAGCAAGCTTCGCTGGCGACGAAGACAGCGTGGCGTCCAACCCGGACACCCGACTGGTGGTCCTGGAACTGGACGCCGACCCCGCCACCGCAGCGTCCTCACTGCACCGCATCGACGGCGCACTGGAGCCTACGTCCGATGGCACGCGGACGCGCTACACCGCACTGGTCGACTCCCATGAATGGCTGCTCACCGTGCTCGTGCTCAGCGATCTGGACTTCACCGTCCTTGACCCGCCGGAGTTCCGGGAGACTGTGGCACGAACAGCACAACGCTTCGGGCGTGCGCTCTGATATCTGCAGCACTGCTATACCGTGCTATACGACGATCTGAACGCTATACCGAGGAAGCTACAACATGCTGGACAGGATGATCTGTGCGATCGTGAAGTAGATGATCAGACCCGTGGCGTCCACCAGCGTGGAAACAACGGGAGTGGAGAACACGGCCGGGTCCACACCGATCTTGCGGGCGATCAACGGCAGCACACCACCGACGATGCAGGCCCACATAGAGATGAAGATGATCGTCAGCGACATCACCGCGCCGATGCGCCACTCGTAGATCAACGAGATGAACGGGAAGATCAACACGCCGAGGAACAGGCCCAGCAACAGGCCGACCCGCACTTCACGCCAGATGACCCGCCAGATGTCGCGGGGTTTCACCTCATCAACCGCCAGGGCACGCACCACCGACGACGCCGCCTGTGAACCGGCGTTACCGCCGGTACCGGTGATCATCGGGACGAATGTCGCCAACACAACCACCGCAGCCAACGTGTCCTCGAAGAAGGACATCACGTTCACGGTCAGCACGGCAGTGAGAATCAGCACCAGCAGCCACACCCCGCGCTTGCGGGCCAGGTGGAACACCGTCGCCGAAAGATACGGCTGCTCCAGTGGTTCGGAACCACCGGCACGGTAGGCATCCTCGGTGACCTCGGACTCGAGGATCTCCATGGCGTCATCGACAGTGAGCATGCCGAGGAAGCGGTCCTCCTCATCAAGCACCGGCAGCGCCAGGAGGTCAGCCTCCTGCATCAGTCGGGCGGCGACCTCCTGGTCCACTGTCGCACTGACCGCATGGGTCTCCTCGTTCATCAGGTCGGCGACCAGGACGTCATCAGCGGCACTGACCAACGTGGCCAGGTTCACCACGCCGACCAGGTGACGGGTCTCGTCCACCACGGCGAGCACGGCGATGTCCCGGTTACGCAGTTCACGGCCCCGCAGCTTCGCCAGCGCCTGCTGACGGGTGTTGCTCACCGCGATGGTCGTCGGCACCGGGGTCATCACGCGGCCAGCGGATTCCTCGGGGTAGCCGAGCAGTTTAGCGGTGATCGCCCGGCGATCCTCAGGCAGACCGGCCATCATCTTCGCCGCGACATTGGCCGGCATCTCCCCGAGAAGCCGGGCACGGTCGTCGTCCGGCAGACTCAGCAGCAACTCGGCGTAATGCCCCTCCCGCAGCTCGTCGATGAGCTCCCTCTGGTGGGCGACATCCATGTACTCGAACACCTGCAGTGCCCGGTCCTTGTCGAGCAGGCGGAAGAGGAACGCCTGCTCGGAGGTGTCACTGCGGGTCATCTCGTCGGCGATGTCCACGGTGGTCATCGCCTGGAGGCTCTCCTGGATCGCGGGGATGTCCCGGTCGTCGATCTGGTCGGCGAAATCCTGCGGCTGGGGCTTGGTCATCGTTTCAGCTCCTGTAACGCTCGTCGCGGTAGAGCTTGAGCAACTGGTAGACCGTCACCCCCAGGAAGAGGACGCAGACACCCGCGCAGATGTACGCCACGGTGCCACCGAGTCCGACCAGGATGAGTGTGGCGATGATCAGTGTCGCCAGTCGCAACCACCGGGTGATGACCATAACCTCGTTACTCACCGGTACTCCCCTTCTCTTGGGTTCCAGACGTCCACACGAGAATCACTCGCGCGGACCGCTCTGACTAGTCCTGCTGACCGAACACCAGCAATAGGTCAACGGTACCTTCTTCGGCGATCTGCGATGCCACGAACTCCGGCGACACGATCCCGTAGGCCTCCCGCTCCACCGGGACCTGCCCCTCGACGATCACGTTGTCGCCGGTGCGCAGGACGCGCAGCTCGGCCTTCACCTCCTTGGTGGTGCCGTGCATGGTGAGCTCACCGGTCGCGGTCACCGTGTCGACTGTGCCGTCGTCCGGCAGTGACGACAGGTCCACAGGTTCGGTGATGCTGAACGTGGCCTCCGGGTACTTGTCGGCGTGCAGGATGTTGTCGCGGACATGGATGTCGCGCTTCTCGATATCGGAGGTGATGCTGGCGACGTCGACGGTCACCTTCCCTTCCTCCAGGACACCGTCTGCGACCACCAGGGAGCCGGTGACGTCCTCGGTGCGTCCGGACGTGGACTTCTCCTGCCCCGGGAGAACCTCGTCGAAAGTGTAGCCGGCCTGGGAGATGTTGGCGCCCTGGCCACGGACCACGTCCCAGTGGCCGTCAAGGCCGACGGTGGCGGCTTCCCCCGTCCCTTCGTCGATCGACGCGGTCTGCAGTCCCTCGTCGGTCAGGAGTCGGTACACCGGAGGCACCACCACCGCGATGGCTATGGCGATTACCCCCACGATGACGAGTGTCAAGATTCCCTTCTTCATGACTGTCCAGTCTAGTCGGTGGGGGTGGCGGAAACCCTATTCGTCGAACCCTATAAATCGGCCTTATCGCTTGTGCCCGTCCGCGTCCATGACTCCGCCCTCCTCCCTGTCCCGGGAGCGGATCGTCTCGGCACGACGGGCCAGCGCGACCAGTTCCCCGCACAACGCGGTGACACTGTCGGCGTCCTCCCCCTCGGCCACGGCCGCGGCAATGTCCTCGGCACCACACCTGATCTCGAAAAGCCGGTCGGTGAGCTCCTCGGCCGCCGTCGAGGAGAGGATCAGGGCATCCGTCGGCACGCTGGTACCGGCCAGCGCCTGACGCTGCTCATAGGCGCGCTGGCGGCACGACTGCCGACAGTAGCGGCGCCGACGGCCCGGTCCGTGCTGCACGATCTCCCGGCCGCACCAGGCACAGCGCACCGGTGTTGGGGTGGTTCGGTCGGAAGTCGGCTGGTCCATTCCCCCATCATCGCACGATAGTGGCCTGCGCGAGCGTGTCGCCGCTGAGCCGGGGCGTGGGATAGACTGGTGTGGTTAAGCAGTCCGGGAATTATTGCGGCGCCTGATCCGTTGAGGAGTCATGACAGGCGTCGCAGAACCGTGACGCCGAGTACACAGTGACGAAGGGTGATTCACCGATGGCAGATCGTGTCCTGCGTGGCAGTCGTATGGGGGCCGTCTCCTACGAGACCGACCGTGACCACGACCTGGCTCCCCGCCAGATGACGAAGTACCAGACCGACTCCGGTGAGATCTTCGAGGTCGCCTTCGCTGACGACGCCGAGATCCCCAACGAGTGGATGTGCAAGAACGGCCAGCTCGGCCAACTGATCGAGGGTGTCGGCCAGGAGGCCAAGCCGGTCAAGCCCCCGCGTACCCACTGGGACATGCTGCGCGAACGTCGCTCCATCGAAGAGCTTGATGTGCTGCTCGAGGAGCGCGTGGAGCTGCTGCGTAAGCGTCGCCGCAACGCCATGAAGCTGATGAAGGAGCAGGAGCAGGCCAACGCCGGTTCCTGAGCGACGCCACTGACGCTGCTACACATCACGGCCGGTCCCCCCCCGCGGGACCGGCCGTCATGCTGTCTACCTGCCTGTGGGTACTACCTGCTATGCAGCTTCTGGCGCACCGAGGCCGAACCCAACGCCCAGAACGAGGACACCAGGTTCGACAACTGCGCGGCCCGGTGGCGCACACCCCAGGCGGTCACGGCCAGCAGGCTGTCCTTGACGAAGCTGCCCGCAAGCTTCGACTCCCCGATCTCACGCTCGGTGAAGGTGATCGGCACCTCGTCGACCCAGAACCCGGCCTCGACCGCGCGGAACGCCAGGTCCACCTGGAAGATGTATCCGGCGTCCGAGAGCGCGTCGAGGTCCAGAGACTCGACCAATTCCCGCCGGTAGGCACGGTAGCCGGCGGTCATGTCCGACAGCCCGGCACCGAGGGCCAGGGAGATGTAGATATTGCCGGCCTTCGACAGGAACCACCGGTTCCACGGCCAGTTCACCACCTTGCCACCGGGCACGTAGCGTGAGCCGATGACCAGGTCAGCCCCCTTGTCGACAAGGGCGAGCAGGTCGGCGAGCTGTTCGGGGGCGTGGGAGCCGTCGGCGTCCATCTCACACAGCACGGTGTAGTTCGTCTCTGCGGCCAGACCCCACCGGAATCCGGCGACGTAGGCACCGCACAGTCCACCCTTGCCATCACGGTGCAGGACGTGGATGTGCTCGTCCTGCTCCGCCATGCGGTCGGCCAGCTCACCGGTACCGTCCGGACTGTTGTCGTCGACGATGAGGACATCGACGCGCTCCGGTTCAGCCGCACGGACGCGTCCCACAATCAGCGGAAGGTTCTCCACCTCGTCGTAGGTCGGGATGATGACCAGGGTCCGGTCGCTGGGACGGGACAATGGTGATGCTGCTGCCACGCTGTTGCCTACCTCTTCTTCCTGTTCTTCCGACTGTTCTTGGTGTCGACGAGTGCTCGCGTACCCGCGAAGAGCACGATACCGGTTCCCAGCAAGGCGAGCAGCCACTCACCCACCGGGCCGATCCGGGCCGACATGGTCTCAGTATCCCGCAGCTCGATGTCCTCCTGCAGTAGACCCGCCCGGAAGATCTCGGTGCGGTCGACAACATCACCGTTCGGATCCACGATCGCCGACACCCCGGAGGTCGCCGCGACGACGACACTGCGGTCGTACTCCAGCGCCCTCATCCGGTTCATGGCCAACTGCTGGTAGGTCATGTCGGTGAAGCCGAAGGTGGCGTTGTTGGTGGGGCTGGCGAACACGGTCGCCCCGTTGTTCACCGCGTCACGGTAGGCGGCGTCGAAACTGACCTCGTAGCAGGTGGCCACTCCGACGGTGATGCCGTTGGCCTCGACCACGCCGGGACCGTCGCCGGGTTTGAAGTTGCCGGCCTGGTCCACGTACGGGCTGAAGTTCCGTAGGAAGTCACGCATCGGCATGTACTCCCCGAAGGGCTGGAGGAACTTCTTGATGTGTTCTTCGCCGGGGCCGGTCTCCGGATCCCAGACGATGAATGTGTTGCGGGCGCCGACCTCGTCGCTGGTGATTGTGCCGACGAGCAACGGCACGCCGACGGCGGCGGCCGCCTCACTGATGTCCTCATAGGCGTCGGTGTCGGTCAGCGGGTTGATGTCCGAGGCATTCTCCGGCCAGATGACCAGGTCAGGACGTTCCCGGTCGCCGCTGTCGACCTCTTCGGCCAGCCGGTGGGTGGCGTCGAGGTGGTTCTGGAGCACTGCCCGGCGCTGCTCGTTGAACCCCAGGCCGAGACGCGGGACGTTGCCCTGGACTGCGGCGATGGAGACCGTGTCGTCCGATGCGGACTCCGAGGTCGTCCCACCCCAGGACGTCGGGACGGCTCCGAGCACCAGTCCTCCGCCGAGCGTGACGGCGAGGGTACCCGCGGTGGTGATCCATCTCCGAGCGACGAGGAGGGCCACGGCGACACCGGACAGCACGACCATGAAGGTGACCAGTGCGGGGCCGGCGACGGCCACCCAGTTCTCCATCGGGCCGGTGAGTTGGCCCCATGCGACCCGCGACCAGCCGAAACCGCCGAAAGGCCAGTTGGAGCGCAACCATTCGGTGGCGACGAACCAGGCAGGTACCCCGATCAGCAGGATGGCGGTGGGAAGGCTGCCTGCGAGGGTGGTTGGGTTGCTTGCAGCTCTGCTGCGCCGGCGGGACCACAGGGCCAGCAGCGCCAGGCCGGCACCGAAGAGTAGGCCGAAGAGGGATTCGAGGAGGGACAGGCCGATCCAGGCGATCGCACCGACCTCCTCACCGACCCACGGCAGCAGGAACAGGTAGCAGGCCATGGCCTGGACCCAGGAAAGCCACAGCGACCAGCCCCACACGCCCTTGGTCGATGACCCCGCGTTGGTCAGCGCATGGTGAATCGCGAGGAAGTAGACCGCGAAGCCGAGCGGCGCAGCCCACCACAGTCCGGTGGGCTGGTAGGACGCGAAAAGCCCGACCCCGGCCGCGAAGGACGCGGCCGTGAGGAGGAGAAAACGGATCACTTACTTGCCGTCGAACTCGTCATACCGGTGGTCGATGACCTCGCCCCAGCCTTGGACGTCCTTGGTCTGCGGCATGCTCACCCCGGAGACCGTGGTGAAGGATGCCCCGCCGAACTTCGTGACCTGACGGCGCAGACTGCCGCCGATCGTCTTACGGACGAGTGTGCGGGTCGGCGGGAGCAACAGGAAGATGCCGAACAGGGCGCTGAGCAGGCCCGGCAGAGCGACCAGAACGGCACCGACCGCGGTGAGTGCGGCGTCGGCGCTCAGTCGACCCGGGTGCTCCTTGTCGTTCATGGTGCGGCGTACCAGCTCGCGGAACTGCCACCCCGCCAGCGCGATACCTCCAATGAAGGCCACGAGGGTGAGCAGGACTGTCCAGCCGAAACCGATCCAGGCTCCGATGAGAATGAAGAACAGGACCTCGGTGAGGATGTACACGAGCGGCAGGACACTTGGCATGCCCGTCATTCTACCTGTGCTCCTGAGACACCTGCAGTGATCATGGCCCATGTTCGCCTACAGCGACCGCTTCCCGCCGACGATCGCCCACCGACCGGCGGGATTTCACCGATTCCTTGGATCGCAGGCGGCCGGTCCGATACCTTTATGTTTCTACTACATCTTTCCGAAAGGTCGAACAACTCCATGAAGCGTCTCCGCCGCAGCAGCGTCGCCCTCGCTGTCGCCGTCTCCACCGTCTTCGCCGGTGCCGCCGTGACCCCCGCCGTCGCACAGTCCTCCGACATCTCCTCCTCGGAGATCACCCAGTCGATTGACGGGTCTTCCGCCGACCTGCCCTCCGGGTCCAGCGACTTCGCCTCCGGCTCCAGCGACCTGGATCTCCCGGCCTCCTCCTCCGATATCGTCGGCTCCATGTCGGACCTGACCGACGGCGAGATCAGCGGCTCCCTCGACAACGCCTGCGGCACCACCGAATTCGGCGACCTGATCAGCTGCGCGCTCGCCGCCACGGTCGGTGTTACCGCAGCTCTCGCCATCGTCGGCGTGCTGCGCACCGTGCTCTACGAGGTCGCCGGGATCTAGCCCAAGATCTGGCTTAGGATCTGGCCAAGGATCTAACGCGGAGCCATCCGCCACAGCCACCGCGGGACGAACGAAGTCGCTGCGGCAAGCACTCCCAGTCGCCGGGGCACCCACACATCACGGGTGCCCCGGCGCACTGCGTCGACGGTGGCCTCGGCCACGACATCGGCGGTCACCGACATCGGCGCCGGATCCATCCCCTCGGTCATCTGACCGATGACGAAACCAGGACGCACTACCGTCAGCGTCACACCGGTGCCCCGCAGGGCGTCCTGCATGCCCTGGCAGAAACCGTCCAACCCGGCCTTTGCGGAACCGTAGACGTAGTTGGGACGCCGTACCCGGGCGCCGGCGATGGACGAGAACGCCACCAGCGTGCCTGTGCCCCGGTTCTTCATCCGGTGCGAGAGTTCGGTGAGCAACACCGCCTGGGCGGTGAAGTCGGTGTGCAGTACCCGCTCCACCTCCCCACCGTCACGCTCGGCGAGTTGCTGGTCACCCAGCACCCCGAAAGTGGCGATGGCGATGTCGATCGGGCCCTGCTCCTCGATGGTCTCGATGACGCCCGGCTGGGCCGCGCAGTCGGTGGCGTCGAAGAATACCGTCTCGACACTGCGTGCCCCGGCCGTCCGGCAGGACGCCTTGAGGTCTTCGAGCGCCTCGGGGCGGCGGGCTGCCAGCACGAGGTCATTGTCTGGGGCCAGGCGGGTGATGATCTCCCCGCCGATCTCACTGGTGGCGCCGAAGAGTGCGATGCGGCTCATGATCAGTGTCCTGTCGTGGTTGTGTCGGTCAGGGCGTGGCTGGTGGTGTTCAGTGGTTCGCAGTCCTCAGCGGTGAGCACCACGATGTCCTCGATGCGCGCACCCCAGTCGCCGGGAACGTAGATCCCCGGTTCGATGGAGAACGCCATCCCCTCCACCAGCGGAAGATCATTGCCGGCGATGATGAACGGTTCCTCATGCCCGGACAATCCGATGCCGTGGCCGGTGCGGTGGGTGTAGAACTCCCCGTAGCCGGCGTCGGTGATGATGTCGCGGACAAGGCTGTCCAGCTCAGCGGCGGTGACCCCGGGCTTCGCGGCGGCCAGCCCCGCCTCCTGTGCCTGCTGAAGCACCCGGTAGGCATTCTGCTGTTCCGGGCTCGGCTCACCGATGACATAGGTACGGGTGCAGTCGGAGTGGTAGCCGGAGTCCAGGGTGCCACCAATGTCGACGACCACCACATCCCCGACCTGCAGCACCCGGTCGGAGAAACTGTGGTGCGGGTCTGCCCCGTGCGGACCGGAGCCGACAATCACGAAGTCGACGGCGACATGCTCGGCAAGGATCAGCTCGGTGAGTTCGGCGGCGACGTCAGCCTCGGTGCGTCCCGGCTGCAGCATTGCCGGAACCTGCAGGTGGACGGTGTCGATGGCCTGTCCGGCACGACGCAGCTGGTCGATCTCCCCGGCATCCTTGACCATGAACACCTCGCGTAGCACGGTCGTGGCGTTGACGGTGGTCACTCCCCTGGACTGCAGGTTCAACAGATGATCGGCGGTCATGGCACCGGACACGGCGACAGTCGCCTTCTCCGGCAGATGCAGCAGGTCGAGCGGATCCTCCCCGTCGGTCCAGGGGACGATCTCCACGCCGAGTTCGCCGGTGACTCCGGCACGCAGAGCGGCGGCATCGACGCCGGGCACCACGATGCGGCGACTCTCCGGTGTGACGACCAGGGCGCTGAACCGCTCGTGGGTGTCGAGGTCGCTGGCGAGCAGGAACTGCAGGTCCGGGCCGGGTGTCAGTACGGCGGCGTCGAGATCGCGGTCGGCCAGCTGGTCGGCGACGGCGTCGAGACGGGCCCGGTACAGGTCGGTGGGGAGTGGAGAATGCATGGTTGCCAAGTCTAGGCGCTCGTTGAGCAGCCCAGCTGGGCGACACCGCGGTCACCGGTCGGCTGCCCGGCCACCGTGGCACGCAACCAGAGGGCCATATTCTCCAGGTAGGTCGCGGTCGTCCCCTCCTCCGTGCGGACACCGTAGGAGATGTGGTCATCACCCCGGTACCCGTCGATGAGGCGTCGTGCTTCGCCGAACCGGGCCTTCTCGCCGTCGAGGTCCTTCATGTCGACCGCGTAGGCCGGGTTCCGGCGTAGCGTCACCGCACGCCTGGCCTGCTGACGCAGCGCCAGCGGAGAGCCCCACCCGACGTCCGGGGTCCACTGTGCGAGAAGCCGCAGTGGGCTGTTGTCGGGACACAGGCAGATCCCGTCGTCAGGGTCGGCGGCCCACCGGGCGGGGATATCCGTGATCGGGGACTCACCCCGGATCCCGTACCGGTCGGCATCCCCGGTGGCCAGGCGAGGTTGCTCGGGGTCGGAGACGAATCCGACGGCGGCGATCTTCCGACGCTCGCCGGTACTGAGCTGGTCCAGGGTGCGGTGGACCAGCACTGCCCCACCGGAGTAGCCGAGCAGGACGACGCGGTTGCCGTCACCGATGGCCTTCCTGACCATGGTGGTCAGGCTGGTTGACCCACTGTCCACGGCATCCAGGAACGGGACGCGTCCCTCGCGGCGTTCCCCGGCCGGTCCGTACTGTGCGAGCCAGGGGTTCTCCAGGCAAGTCCAGTCTGAGGGCAGCAGATCAGTGACACCGGAGAGGGTGGGTCCGGGTTC
Organism: Candidatus Corynebacterium faecigallinarum; assembly: GCA_019120175.1. Lineage (GTDB taxonomy): Bacteria > Actinomycetota > Actinomycetes > Mycobacteriales > Mycobacteriaceae > Corynebacterium > Corynebacterium faecigallinarum. Next base: position 253,545 of record DWVP01000004.1, on the reverse strand, counting down.
CGGCTCCCCGATGCCGCGGTTCCGGATGACGACGATTCCTGCTTCTTTCATGACTCCGACACTAGTCCGCCAACCTTGCAGGTCACTGTGGTGGTGCTGGACTAGTCTTGGGTATGTGAGTAGACGAGTACTGGTGACGGCCTTCGAACCCTTCGGCGGAGACACGGTCAATCCGACGATCGCCGCACTGGAGGCTCTGCGCTCCACGGTGGACGGTGGTGAGTTGCCCGGTGTGGGCCTGACCGGCCGCGTTCTCCCTGTCGAGTTCGAGCGCGCTCAGCAGCAGATCAGCGAACTGATCACCGAAACCGATCCGCACGCGGTGATCTGTCTCGGGCTGGCGGGCGGCCGGACCAGGGTCACCCCCGAGCGCCTCGCGGTCAACCTCATGGACGCACGCATCCCGGACAATGCCGGGACGCAACCGACCGATGAGCCGGTCGTCCCCGATGGCCCGGCGGCATACTTCTCTACCCTGCCGGTCAAGGCGATGGTAGATGCCCTCACCGAAGCACAGGTCCCGGCCGAGGTGTCGATGACGGCGGGCACCTATGTGTGCAATACGGTGCTCTACCGGGTACTTCACTCCCTGGCGTGTACGAGCACCCACACCGGTGCGATCCCCGCCGGTTTCATCCACGTCCCCCACCCGGACGTGATGGACCAGGAGACCATCAACCGCGCCGTCCAGGTGTGCGTGCGCACAGTCACCGACCAGCTGTCCTAGCCGGTGGAGGCACCCAGCTCCACGACCCCGCGACGGATGGCCGGCACGGCCTTACGCGCCGCGGCCTTCACCGAGTCTGAGTAGCCGGTGTGCCGGATCTGCTCCAGCAGGTCGACGACCCGGTTGCACCAGCGCACGAAGTCGCCGGCACTCAGGCTCGCGCCGGAGGCGTCGGCGGCACGCAAGCAGTAGTCCAGCGGCGCACCGGCGGTCCACTGGTGCAGCGCGGTGGCGAACCCAGGGTCCGGGTCGCGGGTCAACGGCAGCCGGTGACGCTGCTCGTCCGCGGTCAGTTCGCCGTGGATCCGGTACACCGCAGACATCGCGGTGGCCAGCGCCTCGGTCGGCACACCGTCATCGCCGCCGTCGGTTTCCCGACGGTTCTCGAAGACCAGCGTGGAGACCACCGCCGCCAACTCGGCCGGGTCCAGGTCGTCCCATACCCCGCGACGCAGACACTGGGCGACCAGCAGGTCGGCCTCGTGGTGCACCCCGGCCAGGCGACGTCCCTCCGAGGTGATCCGGGTGGTGGTGATGTCGCCCTCGCGCACATCGGTGCCACCGTCGGTCTCGACGTAATCGAGCTCACCGAGCAGCTCCAGGATCCGGTCGAAGGTCTTCGACAGGGACTCGGTCTCGGGCGCCTGGGACTCGAGTTCGCGTTCCAAGGTGCGCCTGGCGGCGATGACCCGCTCGGCCGGGCGGGCGAGATCCTCGCGTTCCCGTAGCGCATGGACCGGGTGCATGTGCACCTGGTCGCGCAGCGCGGCGGCCTTCTTCGAGCCGCCGCGTGCCTTCGGCTTGAGCTGCTTCGGACGGTCCACTTTCTGTCGACGCAGCATCGACGCCACCGTCCGCGCGTTGCGCTTCGGGCTTCGCTGCACGTTCTTCGGCAGGCGCATATGCCCCAACGGCACCGGCACATTGCCGAAGGACTCGGTGGCCACCGGACCGCACCAGCCATCCTCGGTGATGATCCACGGACGAGGGTCCCGGTGGTCGGAGTCGCTGCGCACCACAGCGGCGATCTGCGGGTTCTTGCCGGTCGGCAGGGCGATGACATCCCCGACCGACAGACTGGAGAGCAGCTTGGAGGTCTCCACCGAACGGTCCTTGGACGCGTCCTTCTTCGCGCGGCGTTCCTCCAGGGTCAGGTCACGGCGCAGGGCCGCGTAGTCCAGTACGTCCTGCGTGCTCAACCCCTCGGCAGGCCCTCCACGGCCGCGGTCGACGCGGGACACCGCGCTGGCCAGCTCGCGTTCCAACTCGGAGAGATCCCGGCGACGTCGTGTGGCCCGCTCGGCCTGCTCCACCACCGTCGAGGCGGCCTGGTACTGGGCGAAGGAACGGTCCAGCAGCCGGTGGGCCTCGACATAGCCCTTGGTGGAGATCAGGTTGACCGCCATGTTGTAGCCGGGGCGGAAGGTCGAGTCCAGCGGGTAGGTGCGGGTCTGCGCCAGGTTCGCCACCCCGTGCGGGTCGATGCCGCGGTGCCACAGCACCAGAGCGTTGCCCTGGGTGTCGATGCCGCGGCGTCCGGCGCGTCCGGTGAGCTGGGTGTACTGCCCCGGAGTCAGCTCGACGTGGCCCTCTCCGTCGAACTTGATCAGCTTCTCCAGTACCACGGTGCGGGCGGGCATGTTGATACCCAACGCCAGGGTCTCGGTGGCGAAGCAGACCTTGAGCAGGCCACGGGAGAACAGGTCCTCGACGATGTGGCGGAAGGCCGGCAGCATCCCGGCGTGGTGGGCTGCGTAGCCGTTGCCCAACGCCCGGCGCCACTGCCGGAAGCCCAGCACCCCGAGGTCCTCGGTGTCGATGCCGGCGACCCCGGCATCGACGGTGGTCAGGATGTCATCGCGTTCGGCATCGGTGGTCAGTCGGATACGGTCGACGAGCAGCTGCCGGACCGCACCATCGCAGCCAGCCCGGGAGAAAATGAAGTAGATCGCCGGCAGCATCGAGGCCTTACGCATTGACATGACGACGTCGGTGCGCTTCGGGCCCTGGCGGCGTCCGGACTCCTCGGCACGCGCGGACGCGGCGACGACCGCCCGGTTGACCTCGCGGTCACGGGGCTGGTGCTGCGACGTCGTTGACTTCTTCCTGCGGGGTTCCTCGTAGAGAGGCAGGATCTGCGAGCCGACCATCATGAACTGGTCCAGCGGTACCGGGCGATGGGTGGTGACCACCAGATCGGTCTGCCCGCGGACGGTGGAGAGCCAGGACCCGAACTCCTCGGCATTCGACACCGTCGCCGACAGGCTCACCAGGATCACCGAGGGGTCCAGGTTGAGGATCGTCTCCTCCCAGACCGGCCCGCGCGACGGGTCGGCCAGGAAGTGGACCTCGTCCATCACCACGTGGGTCAGCCGGTCCAGACGGTCGGACTCTGCGTAGACCATGTTGCGCAGCACCTCGGTGGTCATCACGACGACCGGGGCATCCCCGTTGATGCTGACGTCACCGGTGAGCAGTCCGACCCGGTCAGCGCCGTAGATGGCGACCAGGTCGTGGTACTTCTGGTTGCTCAGCGCTTTGATCGGGGTGGTGTAGAAGCAGGTGCCGTCCAGCCGGAATGCCTCGTGGACGGCGAACTCCCCCACCACCGTCTTACCGGCGCCGGTGGGCGCACAGACAAGTACACCGCGGCCATGGGCGATGGAGTCGGCAGCGGTCAGCTGGAAGTCGTCCAGCGGGAACTCGTAGGCCGCGGCGAAGGCCTCGACTGCGGGGTGGCGGGGCACAGTGGCTTCGGTGGCTTCCGTGGCTTCGATGGGCGCGCTGGACTCAGAGGATGTCGTCAAAGTTGTTTCTACCGTTGGTGCTTTCAGCGTCGAAGTTGGTGGGGTTGGCGGGGGTGCCGGCCTGAGGATCACGGTACCGGGTCTTGCCGGCCGCGTGGGTCACCTTCGGACCGGTGTCGGACGCTGCGTCGTTGATCGGGGCGGCGTCGCCGATGGTGGACGCAGACTCGTCGTCGAGATCGTCCGGGATATCGTCAATCAGGCCCTTCTTCTTACGACGATAGTCGTTGAAGTGGGCGATCTGCATGGCGATCTCCATCATCAGGCACATCGAGGTCGCCAGAATCACCATCGAGATCGGGTCGCCACCGGGTGTCATGACCGCGGCGAAGATGAACAACACCAGGATGACGTACCGACGCTTGTCCTTCAAGGTGTCGTACCGCAACACACCCACCACATTGAGCATCACGATGATCAGCGGCAGCTCGAAACTCAGCCCGAAGACCAGCAGCAGCATCAACAGGAAGTTGAAGTAGGACGTTCCGTTCAACGCCGCGATCTGCGCCTCGTCACCGATGGTGAGCAGGAACTCCAGACCGTAGTTCACGACGAAGAACGCCAGCACCGCACCGGCCACAAACAGCAGCGTGGCGGCGCCGACGAAGACGCGGGTCCACATCTTCTCGTTCTTCTTCAACCCCGGGGTGATGAACCCCCAGAGTTGTCCCAGCCAGAACGGCGCGGACAGCACCAGACCGGCGAGGAAACCAATCTTCAGGCGCAGGACGAACATCTCGAAGGGCGTCGTCGCCAGCAGGCGACACTCCCCGGAATCACTGCCGAAGCGAAGCTCAGGGTCCAGGTTGCAGTAGGGCCCGCGCAGGATCTCGCCGAGACTCGGCGTGCCGAACACCCCGGTGCCGTACCAGGTGTACCCCAGGATCGTGCCCACGGCCATTGCCGCCACGGCGATGAGGACGCGTCGGCGAAGCTCGCGAAGGTGCTCGACCAGGCTCATCTCCTGCTCGGTCGAGCGTCGCTTCTTCTTAGCAGACTTCCGGCGGGGCCGGGTGGGCACCCGCACAGTCCGCTCTGCAGAGGAACTGTCAGTCATTGGTGTGTGCGACAGGCTGTTCGTCGTTCTTCATCTCGCGGACCTCGGACTTGAGGATCCGCATGGAACGACCCAGGGAGCGTGCCACGTTCGGCAGCTTGTTGGCGGTGAAGAGCACCACGATGACCAGCGCAATGATGAGTATTTCCAAGGTACCCGGCATGGTGAGGGGACTCCTACAGGTCGTTCTTCTTGGTGGGGTCGACACGATCAACCGGCTCCACCGGGTCAGTGGTGAAGTCGTTGGCGATCCGGTCGGCCTCGGAGGGTGCAGAGGACTCAGGAGCCTTCTCGACCTGGGGCTGGTCGTCGTTCTTCATCTGACGTACCTCGGACTTGAAGATGCGTGCGGACCGCCCGACGGAACGCGCGAGGTTGGGCAGCTTCGACGCACCGAAGAGCAGGAGGATGATCAGGACAATGATCAGGATTTGCCACAAGCTGACGCCGCCCATTGGTACCGGCCTTTCATTAGGTCAGGCAACAGTCGTTGCCTTCGGTTTAGTCGACTGCACCTCGGTGCAGTGTCACTGTGCTGCAGTGCCACAGTGATGATCAGTGAGAATCAGTCTCGGGCTTAGACTACGCCAGTCGGGCGTATGCCTCCACCGCAGCGGCGGCCCGGAGGCTCACACGGTGAGCAAGATCACGTCCGACGCCTTCATTCTCGACGTTCCCGTCAGCGCTGTCAGCGCCGACAGTGTTGACAGTGCTGACGATGCGCTCGATGTACGGGCTGTAGCCGAGCACGAAACGCTCCAGCCACTCCCCGGTATCGGGGATACTGACCCGCAACGCGACCTCATCTCCGGCCTCTCCGGCGTCTGAGTCTTCTTCGACCTGCCACATCGGCAGGTACTCGAACATCCACCCGGCATCCGGGCGGAGCACGAGGTCGGCCCACTGCTGACTCTCGTGGTCGAAACCGAAGGGGTCGGCGTCGTCCAACGGCCGGGACAGCACACTGGGGGCTTTCCGGTCGAGCACCTCCACCTCCGACATCCGGGACAGGTGGAAGCACCGTTGGTCGGCGTCCTCGCCTTCCCTGGCCCACAGGTATCCCGACCCGTTGATGAAGTCCACCTGGTCCGGCACCAGTTCGCGTCGACGTACCGAATCGGATGACACCGAAACGTAGGTCAGTGCCACCCACCTCCGCTCAGCGACGCCCTCGCGCAGGGCTGCCGCGGTCGCAGCGACTCCGGAACCGACATACTGGCTGCTCTGGTGGCCGGCGTGCTCGGCACCGACGGTGCCGCTGGGCGAGGTGTACTCGTCGGGGACGAAGTTGTCCCTGCGGTCCCGACGCTCACGCTGGAGGCTACGCAATGCTCCCATCGCCGCCCGCAGATTCTCCGCGGCCTCCCCGTCGAGCACGCTGCCCATCCGCTCCAAGGACAGGATCAGGGTGTTCGCCTCGGCATCGGTCAACGCCGGCGGGCGTCCCACACCCTGGTTCCGGGTCACCTCCACCGGGGACAGGACGTTCGGGGCCGCGGTGATCATGACGTGATCATCCGGGAGGTAGTCCGGCACCCCGGAGTCGCCGAGTTTCACCAGCTCGTGGCGCAACTGCGGGACCGGAACACCGAACATGTCCATCGCCCGGACCAGCGTGGGGTGTGGGGCGGACTGAATCCAGGCCAGTAGCGACAGCGCCCGACGGACCTGCCAGACGGTGTAGTTCTTCGAGCTCTTCTTCGGGACGGTCGCGTTCACGGTGTCTCCTTCGGGAAATCCGAGAATGTCTCCCGGGCCGTGGTCAACTGTTCCACCACATCGGCGACCAGGTCCGGCGGGGAGAGAACCAGGGCGTCCGGGGCGTACTCGCAGGCCTTGCGCAACAGTTCCGCACGGCTGATCGGCCCGATGGTGCGCACCGTACCCTCCGGGTGCGACTCCTCGGCCCCGGTGGCCAGGGCACGCAGCTCCTGAGCGCCACCGCCCGCGTCCCGGAACAGCACCCGTGCGGTCACCACACCGGACGACATCTGGAGCCCCTCGGTGACCAGCTCACTGCCGGGACGGTCCGGGGCCGGGTGCCGGATGATGTCCGTGCCGACCTCCAGGTCGGCGATGCGGGAGAGTCGGTAGGTCCGTTGGGCACCCCGGTCACGGTCATGACCGGTCACGTACAGGTTCGCACCGACCGCAGCGACAGCCCAGGGGTCCAGGCGGCGCTGTCTCGGCTCCGCGGTCCGGGCCGGCCAGTAGTTGAATGTCAGGGAGAGGTTCCGGTCCAAAGCTTTGACGAGTGTGTTGATGTCCTCGTTGCCGAGGTCCTGGGCGTCCGACACGCGTCCCGACATGTCCGGGGCATCCGCGTACGGGCCGACGGCCTTGTCCGGGGCATCCACAGCCAGTTTCGTCAACGCGGCCTGGACCACCGGCACCAGGGAGGCATTTGGGACCCAGTTCGCGGCTGCTGCCAGGACGTTCCACTGGCCGGAGGTCAGATTGAGCTCCGCAAGGTCGCTGACCTCAGGGTCGATCACGTAATGCTCCTCGGGTTCGCCATTCGCATCCGTGCGGGAGAGGTTCTCCACCTCGATGCCGATGCTGCTGAGCAACTGACGGTCGCGGTCGAACTGGCGGCGGGCCGACGCCCACTTCCTCTCCACCTCGGCACCCGGCAGTCCGGTCAGTGGCGGCAGGTACCCGTGCACGTGGGCCATGACCCAGCTGGCCGAACGGGCGGTACCCCGCAGTGCCAGGACCAGGTTGATGATCCGGCTGGCCGCAGGATCCCAGTACGGTTGCATCGCCCGGTTACGGTGCTGGGGTCCCGCCGGGCTCATGCCGGATCACCGGCCAGGATGTCCAGCAGGGTCTGTAGACCTTCGGCCTCGGGGATGAAGGGGTCGGGCAGGACGAGCTCGGCGCCGCCCTCCCCGTTGACCTTCAGCCGGGTCCAGTCCACGGTGGTCTGCCGACTGCTCTTCTCCGCGGCAGCGAGGAACCGTCCCCGAACGGCTGCACGGGTGGTACGCGGTGCGTTCTCGGCGGCGTCCTCGATCGCAACCGGGTCGACGATCGTCGCTGCCTGGCCACGGCGGGCCAGCAGGTGGAACAGGCCGCGGTCAGGGTTGATGTCGTGGTAGGTCAGGTCGATCTGTGCCAGCCGCGGGTCGGTGATGTCCAGGGAGCCACGTTCGGCCACACGGTCGATGAGCTTCTTCTTGATCACCCAGTCGATCTCGGTGTCCACCGGCGAGAAGTCGCCGGTTTCGAAGCAGTCGAGGACCCGACCCCACAGCTCGACCACCGGGGCAAGCTCGGAGTTGGGGGTTCCGGTACCCAGTTCGCCGTCCTCCGGTCGCCGCGCCAACCAGGACTCCGCCGCGGAATGGAAGGCCCGCTGGATCTGCAGCGGGGTCGCCTCTCCCCCGCCCCGCAGGCCCATCGGCGTGGTGCCGGTGAAGTCGCGGGAGATCTCCCGGATCGAGCGGATCTCATTGGACAGCTCGAAATCGGGCAGGTCCACGCCCGCCTCGATCATCTCCAGCACCAGCAGTGCGGAGCCGACCTTCAGTGCGGTGGTGGTCTCCGACATATTCGAGTCACCGACGATGATGTGCAGCCGGCGGAACCGGGAGGAGTCACCGTGCGGCTCATCACGGGTGTTGATGATCGGACGCGACCTGGTCGTGGCCGATGACACCCCCTCCCACACATGGTCGGCACGCTGGGACAGGCAGTAGCCCGGCCCGAAGTTCTCGTTCGGTGCACCTGAGGTCGGCACACTGATCTTCCCGGCACCGCAGATCAACTGGCGGGTCACCAGGAACGGCAGCAGTTGGGCCGACAGGCCCTTCAGGGACATGTCCCGGCCGACCAGGTAGTTCTCGTGGCAACCGTAGGAGTTGCCGATCGAGTCCGTGTTGTTCTTCAGCAGGTAGACCTTACCGCCGATGTCGCGCTGTCCCAGCGCCGCCTCGCAGTCCTCGGCGAGCCGGTGGAAGATCAGGTCGCCGGCCCGGTCGTGGGCCAGCAGCTGGTGCAGCGAGTCGCACTCGGCGGTGGCGTACTCCGGGTGTGCGCCGACGTCCAGGTACACCCGGGAGGCGTTGTGCCAGTAGACGTTGCTGCTGCGGTACTTCTCCACCACCGGTGCGAACAGGTGGCGTGCCACCTCATCCGGGCCCAGTCGCCGGTGACTGTCGAGCACGCTGGTGATGCCGAACTCGGTCTCCAGACCCATGATCCGGCGGGTGTACACGGACTCGGCGGACGTGACTACTGCCCGCCCTTCTGCACGTAGGACTTCACGAACTCCTCGGCATTGGACTCCAGCAGACCGTCGATCTCGTCGAGGAGGTCGTCGGTGCCGCTGACCTTCAGCTGCTCCTGGCCGGTGGCGGCGGCATCGCCGCCGGTGGTCTCGTCATCCGACGGGCCACGGCCACCGTGCACCTGGTTCTGTCCTGATCCTCCGGCCACGATTATCCACCCTCTCTGTGCACCATCTGTGCACCTGTCTACGAGTCACCCCGGTGGGGTGACTGATACTTCCCAAGGCTATCAGTCGAGACCGGCCACGGAGCCGGGGATTCTCTCGCCGATCACCCGGACCAGCCCCGCAGCGTCGGAGACGTCCGCCAGGGCGCCCTCCAACTCCTCGGCGGTGCCGGTGGCCGGGTCGGGAAGCCACACCCGGGTGGCCCCGACCGACTCACCGGGGGTGTCCAGGATCAGCGTGTCCCAGTTCGCCGCCAACAGCTCGTCGGAGAACCGGCGGGCGACCTCGCCACGCAGCCACGCCCGGGTGTCCCGGGGTGCTGAAGCGACGGCGTCGGCGACCGCCTCGGCCGGCACCAGGGTGCGCATCCGTCCCTTGCGGACCAGCGCGTGGTACAGACCCTTGGCCGGGTCGATGTCGTGGTACTGGATGTCCACCACCGCCAGGGTGGGATGGTCCCAGTCCAGGCCACGGGCCCGGTAGGCGTTCATCAGCGCCAGCTTGGCGGTCCAGTCCAGCCGGTCGGCGGTCGACGACGGATCGCGTTCCAGGTCGTCGAGGATGGTCTCCCACATCTCCAGCACCATGTCGTCGTAGGCCCCGCGTTCGGACTCCGGGACGGCCTCGATGACACGGCGACGGATCTCCCGTTGGATCTGGACCGCAGTGAGCTCCTTGTTGCCGTAGAGACGCAGCTGGGTGGAGCAGTCCAGGTCCCGGGAGACGGTCTTCACCGACTCCACCGGCTCATACAGTGCCAGGTCGGAGAAGTCCGCCCCGGCGCCGACGGCGTCCAAGACCAGTGCGGTGGTGCCGATCTTGAGGAAGGTGGCGAACTCGGAGAGGTTCGCGTCCCCGATGATCACGTGCAGTCGGGCCCAGTCCGAGCCGGCGTGCGGCTCATCGCGGGTGTTGATGATGCCCCGGTTCAGCGTGGTCTCCAGCGACACCGTGGTCTCGATGTAGTCGGCACGCTGGCTGATCTGGAAACCCTGCTCCTGGCCGGCCTCACCGAGGCCGATGCGTCCGGCACCGGTGTAGACCTGGCGAGTGACGAAGTGCGGGATCAATGCGGCCTGGATCGCCTCGGCCTCGTAGGTACGGGGGTACAGGTAGTTCTCGTGGGCCCCGTAGGACGCCCCTTTGCCGTCGACGTTGTTCTTGTGGATCGTCAGCGTGGGCTGGTCCTCCACTTGCCCGGCCGCCTGGGCGGCAGTGTGCATGACCAGTTCACCGGCCTTGTCCCAGATCACCGCGTCCCAGGCGTTGGTGGTCTCCGGCGAGGAGTATTCCGGGTGGGCATGGTCGACGTAGAACCGGGCACCGGAGGTGGTGACCAGGTTCGCCGCACCCAGGGCATTCGGGTCGATCACCGGGGCGGTGCGGTAGCGACGCAGGTCGAAACCGCGGACGTCGCGCAACGGGGACTCCGCCTCGTAGTCCCATCGGGTCCGCCGGTTGACTCCCAGCCCGGTAGTCGCCGCATAGGCGATGACCGCCTGGGTGGAGGTCTCGATCGGGCTGGCGTAGGGGTCCTCCGGGGCGAAGATGCCGAACTCGGTCTCGGTGCCGATCAGCCGCTTCACGGTGCCAGCTCCCCTGCAGTGCCGGCGGTGCCGGTCTGGCCGAACTCATCGGCCTGGTCCGCCATGCTGATCTCGACGACCCGGCGGGAGGAGTGCCCGGAGATCCGGGCCCACTCGGCCGGGTTGGTGGTGTCGGGCAGGTCGTCGTTGTCCCGGCACTCCTCGGCCACGGCGGCGTCGGCGTGGGCTGTGGTGATGCCGTCGCCTTCGCCACGCAGCACGTCCTTGATGGCCAGCTTCTTGATCCGGTCGACGATATTCGCCAACATCGCGCCGGAGGCGAAGTCGCGGTAGTACAGGTCGGAACTGGTGCCGTCGGCGAAGTGCAGCGTGAGGTACGGGCGCTCGTCGGAGTAGAGGTTGTCGATGATCCGGGTACGCAGCACCTCGGCCGCTGCCCCGGTGGAGCCGCTCTCGGCGACCAGTGCGGGAGACAGCGGGACCTCGGTGGTGAGGTACTTCTCCAGGATATCGCCGGCGGCGGCCCGGTCGGGACGCTCCACCCGGATCTTGACGTCCAGACGTCCCGGACGCAGGATCGCCGGGTCGATGAGCTCCTCACGGTTGGACGCACCGATGACGATGACGTTGCGCAACCCCTCCACACCGTCGATCTCGGCGAGCAGCTGCGGCACCACGGTGGACTCCACGTCCGAGGACACACCGGTGCCACGGGTGCGGAAGATGGCCTCCATCTCGTCGAAGAAGATGATCACCGGCTGGCCGGCGGAGGCGATCTTGCGGGCGCGCTCGAAGATCAGCCTGATCTGACGCTCGGTCTCACCGACGAACTTGTTCAGCAACTCCGGGCCCTTGATGTTCAGGAAGTAGGACTTCGCGTCCGGGCGTCCGGTCTCGGCGGTGATCTTCTTCGACAGCGAGGACGCCACCGCCTTGGCGATCAGCGTCTTACCGCAGCCGGGCGGGCCGTAGAGCAGCACACCCTTCGGCGGCAGCAGGCCGTAGTCGCGGTAGAGCTCCGGGTGCAGGAAGGGCAGCTCGACGGCGTCGTGCAGCTGCTCGATCTGACTCTCCAGACCACCGATGTCGGTGTAGGCGACATCCGGCACCTCCTCGAGCACCAGGTCCTCGACCTCGGCGCGGGAGATGACCTCGAAGGCGTAGCCGGCCTTGCGGTCGACGACCACGCTGTCGCCCGGGCCGACCTGCTGGGCGGCGAGCACGTCGGTGAGCGCACCGGCGCACTTCATCAGGGTCTCCTCGCCGAGCTTGTCGGCGACGACGATGCGGTCGGAGCCGACCACCTCCACCACGGTGGCGATGTCACCGGAGTCGGCGTAGCCGCAGACCTCGACGACCTGCTGGCCCTCCCCCAGCCGCACCAGGGTGCCGGGAGTGAGCTCGCCACGTCCCACCCGGGGACTGACGGCCAGACGCATCCGGCGACCGGCGGTGAAGACCTCGGCGGTCCACCCCTCGGTGGCGGTCTCGGAATCAAGCAGAGTGCCGTAGGTGCTGGGCGGCTCTGCCAGGGCGTCGAGTCGCAGGTTGAGCTCGTCGAGCTTGTCCCGGCTGGCCTTGAGCATCTCTGTGAGCTTGGCGTTGCGGGTGCCCAGGGTGCGGTTGGCCAGTTGCAGCTGCCGGTACGACTCCGGGCCAGAGTCGACCGGGGCAGTCGGTCCGTTGTGTGTGGTGTGCTGCGTCATAGACCACCACTCTACATCCGGGTCAAGGTAGCCTATCCGTCTGCCCGGGAATTCCCTGGAGCGGGTGTACCGTCACTACTTCCGCGCGCGACGCTGGGGCTTCGGGGCGACGGTGCCGTCGGCCAGACGACGGGCCCAGACCAGGAAGGCGGTGTGGGCGTTCATCCGGTGCTCCGGACGGGTAGCCAACCCCTCGACCTTCCACTCGCGCACCAGGGACTCCCACGCCTTGGGCTCGGTGAAGCAGCCCAGCTCACGGATGCCCTCCATCACCTTCATCAGCTGAGGGACGGTCGCCACGTAGGTCATGAACACTCCGCCCGGGATCAGCAGGTCCCGGACAGTCTCCAAACACTCCCAGGGGGCCAGCATGTCCAGGATGACGCGGTCGACCGGGCCATCGGTGTCCTCGACGGTGACGTCGTTGAGATCACCCAGGCGCAACGACCAGTTCGCCGGGTCCTCCCCCATGTACTCGTTGACGTTGTCGCGGGCGTAGTCGAGGTGATCCTCACGGATCTCGTAGGAGATGACCTGGCCCTCGTGACCGACAGCGCGCAGCAGGGTCATCGACAGGGCACCGGAACCGGCCCCGGCCTCCAGGACCTTCGCGCCGGGGAAGATGTCGCCCTCGACGAGGATCTGGGCGGCGTCCTTCGGGTAGATCACCGCAGCACCGCGCGGCATCGAGAGCACGTGGTCGACGAGCAGGTGGCGGAAGCACAGGTACTCGCCGCCGACGTGGGAGACCACCACGGTGCCCTCGTGCTGGCCGATGATGTCGTCGTGCTTGATCTCGCCCTTGTGGGTGAAGTAGCTGCCCCCGGTCTCCAGGGTGATGGTGTAGTGCCGTCGCTTGGCGTCGGTGAGCTGCACCCGGTCGCCGGGCTGGAACGGGCCGGAGTATGCCACGGGGTTCCCCTTTCAGTGGAATGTCAACCGGGCAACTGTACCAACTCCGCCGACGGTCGAGTCAGTCCAGTGCTTCGGCGATCTGGCACACCCCGTCCCGGCACACCTGGGACACCGGCCCGTCCGGTGTCTGCCCCAGCAGCCGGGCACCGTCCTCGGCACGCAGGATCAGTGCGGAGGTTCCCAGGCTGGCACGCAGTGCGGCGGTTTGTGCGTCGCTGGCCTCCCGGGTGGTGGCCTGTACCGGGCCGGCGAGGTGGGACTGCAGGGCGCACAACCAACCACCGGCGCCGACGAGGTGCCGCTCGACGACCTCTGTGTGGGTGTCGAGGATACGGCGGGCCTCGGCCCTCCACCGACCACCGACGGTACGGATGTCGGCGTCCTCAATGGCGGTGGCCAGGCCGCCGGCAAAGCTGAGGGCCTCGGCGAGCACTCCGACGGCGGCAGGGGTGGCGCCGTCGTAGGGGTCGCGGGGACGCACGCCCGTGGCGGCGACCGGGGTTGCTGCGTCGTACCAGCGGCCCGGGGCGTCGGTGGCGAAGGTGACCTGGATGTGCCGGACGAGTTCGGAGATCCGGGCCAGGTGGTGCTCTTCACCGGTGTGCTCGACGGCACGGACCAGGGCCAGCAGCAGCCAGGCGCAGTCCTCCAGCCCGGCCGTGGCGTCTGGGGTGCCGGTGCACCGCCGGACGGCGAGGACGGTGCCCTCCTCGTCGCGGTCCACGGCGTGGGCCCACAGGGCATCGACGGTGGCGGCACCCTGTGCATCGCCGAGTTCGCTGAGCGCGACCGAGGTCATGGCATTCCAGGCGGTCACGACCTTGGTGTCGACGGCTGGTTGGGGACGTTCCGCCCGCAGCCCGGCCAGTGCGGCACGGGTGTTCTCGGTGAGGGCCCCAGTTTCCGGGTCGGTATCGGGATCGCCGTCTCGGGCGGTGAGGATCCGACGGCCGTCGAGGTCGGACTCCCCTGCCAGTCCGAAGCGTCCGAGTTCCTCCGGGGTCCAGGTGTAGGTGTAGCCCTCGACGCGGTGAGCACCGTTCTCTTCTCCATCATCGACAACGGTGTCGGCGTCGAGGCCGCTGGCGTAGAGGTCACCGACGCGCAGGCGGGTGTCCAGGAAGCTGCGGGTCATCTCCAGGGCATTGGCCGCGGCAGTGTCCTCCGGTCGGCACACGGTGTAGGCCGCCAGGGCGCGCAGCAGCAGCGCGTTGTCGTAGAGGGTCTTCTCGAAGTGCGGCACCGTCCAGTCCTCGTCCACGCAGTAGCGGTGGAAACCACCCTCGACGTGGTCGAAGAGCCCACCGGTGAGGATCGGACGCCAGGTACGGGCCGCAATGTCGAGGACCTCTCCGGCCGCCTCCCCGGAGGTGGTGTTCTCCGCCCAGCGCACCAGGCCCAGCAAGGCGGCGGTCGGCGGGAACTTCGGGGCTCCGGTGAACCCGCCGGTGGGCTGTTCCGAGGCGCGCATGCGTTGGACGATGCGGGTGGGCAGCTCGGCGGTCGCCTGCTGGGTCATGGATCCGGTGGTATCGGTGGCACTGCTCTCGTCCAGGTCCGACTCGGCACTGCCGGCGAGGGCGTCGTTGAGTTTGTCGGTCAACTCGTCGATCTTGCCGCGGTCGGTCGTCCAGGTGCGGTGCACCGCATCGATCACCTGGGAGAAGGAGGGACGCCCCGGCTGCGGTTCAGGACGAGGGGTCGCCGGGAAGTAGGTGTCGGCGAAGAAGGGACGCCCATCGGCATCGGCGAAGACCGTCATTGGCCACCCACCCTGGCCGCTCAGTGCGATGGTGGCCTGCATGTAGTAGGCGTCGACATCGGGGTGCTGTTCACGGTCGACCTTGATCGGCACGGTCGTCTCGTTGACCACCGCGGCCACGGCCGGGTCCTCGAAGCTCTCCTCGGCCATGACGTGGCACCAGTGGCAGGTGGAGTATCCGATGGAGATGAACACAGGGACGTCGCGGCGACGCGCCTCGGCGAAGGCCTCGGGGCCCCAGGGCCACCAGTCCACCGGGTTGTCCGCATGGGCGGTGAGGTATGGCGAGCTGGTTCCGGCGAGACGACTGTTCGACTTCATGGCCCCCACGGTAGTGGCAATCAGGACGCGGCATCACTCGAGATCGACACGCACCCGACACCCACTAGAATGGCGCACATGGCCACCACCGATTCCCCGTCACCGACCGCACATCTTGACCAGCAGAACTTTCCGGACTCCCCGGACCTGCACGACCTGCAGGCCCAACTGGACGGCTCCTTGAGCACCGACCCGGACGTCCTGGCGTCCTTCTCCACCGATGAATCGGTGTACCGCCCCGAGGGTGCGGCTCTCGCCCTGGTGCGGGCGACCTCGGTCGACGACGTCGTGCACACCATGCGTTTCGCCCACACCCACGGCATCCCGGTGGTGCCGCAGGGGGCGCGTTCCGGGCTGGCCGGTGGAGCATGCGCGATCGCCGGGGCGATCCTGCTGTCGCTGCGTTCCATGGACCGCATCCTCGAGATCGACGCCGACACCATGACCGCCACGGTCGAACCCGGGGTGATCAACCAGGATCTGAAGGACGCTCTGAAGGCACATGGGTTGGCCTACCCGCCGGATCCCGGCTCAGTGGCGATGTGCACCATCGGCGGCAACATCGCCACCAACGCCGGTGGCATGTGCTGCGTGAAGTACGGGGTGACCCGCGAATACGTCCGCGAGATCAAGGTGGTGCTCGCCGACGGTACGCTCACTACACTGGGACACCGCACCATCAAGGGGGTGGCCGGACTGGACCTGGTGGGTCTGCTCACCGGCTCCGAGGGCACCCTCGGGGTCATCGTGGGCGTCACCGTGAAGCTGGTCCCGGCCGGGCCAGCCCCGCTGAGCGCCCTGGCGACGTTCCCGACCGTCCGGGCAGCCACGGAGACGGTCACCGCTTACATGGCCACCGGTGCCACCCCGTCGATGCTGGAGATGATGGACGGTATGACCATCGGCATGATCAGCGAGATCGGTGACTTCGGGTTGGACGCCTCGGTCGGCGCGGTGCTGATCATGCAGTCCGACTCGGTGACCGCCGCGGCCGACACCGAGGCCTTCGCCGCCGTCGCCGAAGAGCACGGGGCAGCGGACGTCGCCTTCGCCGACAACCCCACCGACTCCGATCTGCTGGTCGCCGCCCGCCGGTCGGTACAGGTCGCCAATGAGCACTACACCCGCTCCCACGGCGGTGGGCAGATGATCGAGGATGTCTGCGTTCCCCGCAACCAGCTCGCCGATTTCTGCAGCGGGGTCGAGGACATTCGCGACACCACCGGTGCGACGGTCGCCCTGGTCGCCCACGCCGGAGACGGCAACACCCACCCCTCGGTCTTCTACGACCTCTCCGACGATGCCTCCGTCGCCGCAGGCATGGATGCTTTCGACCAGATCATGGCGCTGGGGTTGTCCCTGGGTGGGACGATCACCGGTGAGCACGGGGTGGGCGTGATCAAGGCCGAGTGGCTTGCCAAGGAGTTGGATGAGGGCAACCGTCGACTGCACCGCGAGATCAAGAACGCCGTCGACCCGACCGGGATCCTCAACCCGGGCAAGATGCTGGAGCACCTGTGACCTCTGCTGCTGACATCCCTGCATCTCCGGCACAGTCTGCACAGTCGGCACCGTCGCGACGGCGCCCGTTGGCGCTGTCACCCTCCCGGGTCGGTGACTACCGGCAGTGCCCACTGCTCTACCGGCTGCGGGCCATCGACCGACTGGAGGAACCCAGCACCGTGGCGCAGGTCAAGGGCACCTTGGTGCACTCGGTGCTGGAGGAACTCCACGGACTGCCGCGGGAGGAGCGTACCTACCCGGTCGCGGTGAAGATGCTCAAGCCGCACTGGGCGGAGATGACCGCGAAGGACGACCAGCTCAACGAGCTGGTACCCGACTCCGACTACATGGACTTCCTCGTGGCCTCCCGAGACCTGGTGAAGGGCTACTTCATGATGGAGAACCCGGCCGGTTTCGACGCCGAGTCGGTCGAGAAGTTCGTCGAAACCACCCTGCCGAACGGGGTACCGGTGCGCGGCTTCATCGACCGGGTGGATATCGCGGCGTCCGGCGCCGTCCGGGTGGTCGACTACAAGACCGGCAAGAAGCCCATCCCCCGGTTCTCGGCACAAGCCATGTTCCAGATGCGGTTCTACGCACTGGTGTGGTGGCGGCTCTTCGACCACATCCCCGAGCAGCTGCGGCTGATGTACCTCAAGGTGCAGGACGATATGGTGCTCTCCCCCACCCCGTCCGAACTCAACTACGTGGAGAAGGATCTGGGCCGGATCTGGTCGCAGATCGGCAATGACGCCCGGTCCGGCAACTTCGCCCCGAAGACCTCGAAGCTCTGCGGCTGGTGTTCCTTCCAGTCCATGTGCCCGGCCTTCAACGGGACCCCACCGGAGTACCCCGGGGTGCCGGTCGAGTTCGCTTGAGCCGACGTCAATAGACGCTGGACCTGTGTCCGAGCGCAACGGCGACGATGATGATCTCTTCCTCTCGGATCAGCGAGGCCACACACCTCATCCCGGTAGGTTTCGATTCTCTTGAGAACCTGCCGGTCCAGTTTGCGTGCCGTACGGTCGAACTCAGGTGTGGTTTCAAGCCCCCATATCCTCCCCTTTGGTTCACAACCCCAGTTCCTCCCACAGCTCTTCAGCAGGACGGGAGGGCTTCCCGGACTTCTCCCATTTCCGGACGGCTTCATCCTGCCAGTAGGCCTCCTCGATCTGGTCGAGGTACGTGTGCACCGCCTGGCGGACGTAGAAGCTCTTGGGTCGACCGGTCCTGTTGGCCAGTGCTTCCAGTCGTGCTTCTTCTTCTGGAGAGAATCGGATGGACATAGGCATGGTCGCTACCTCCTGTATCACATGTATCGCACCAGGTTATTCCGTCTCGGTGTTCCGTGCAAGAGCCTTGCGGGTACTCCGCTGTTACTTCAACGGCGTGGTGGCCCACGGGGATTCAGGGTGATTCATGGCGATCGCCATGCCACCGACGTAATCGAAAGACCCTCGTCGATGATGCGGTCCGGACCGAGCTCGTAGGACAGGGACAACGACCACCCGAGAGCGGTCTCCTACCCGAGTGGGTCACCGTCCGTGGGTGTCACGCTAACGGGCCTGGTTGAGGCTCACCGGTACATGTCCGGAGACATACGTCGCAGCGAGCCGGTGTCCCGGTCCGTCCGTTCTGATGCTCGCGTCGCCGGTGACCTGAACACACAGTTCTTCGCGGGCCTTCGCCAGGATGCTGAGGAAGGCGAACTCCCGGACGGTGTCCGGGGACGGAACTCCTGAAGCGACCCTCGTCGACCTCGCCGCGTCCAGAAGCTCCCCGTGATCGGGGTCGAGGAGGGCATCGCAGGCAAGACGCCACTGCGCCTGTGCACTGCTCCCTGGACTTGGCGGGTCCGGCCGGTAGTTGATCAGGAAGGACTCCCAGTCGGCGGCGATCAGCAGTTCCTCGGCAAGATCCGGATCCACCGCCACGAAGCCCATGATGTCTGAGGACAGCGGTGCTCCGTACGCCGCCCCCAGCACGGTCTGCGCCATGGCCGCCAGGTCCTCCCGGAGGCTGGTCCGCACCATCTGCATCGCGTCGTCGAGACCGGGAACAGCGCACCAAGTGCTGCGTTGAGCCAGCGGTCGGCCCTGGTGGACGGTGAACAACTCGAGCGGGGTGTCCGAGGTTTCCGTGGTCGTACGCGCGTCCCAGGGATCGTCGTCGACCTCGCATACCTCGGGGCGGCCGTAGGACATCACCAGGGCCGAACCAGCACCAGCCTGGCCGATGACCAAGGTCTGCTCCCCCAACGCCCACCGGTGATCGGAATCCTCGTTGGCCGCGATCAACCTGGAGGTGCCGAAGACCTCCGTCTCGCCGACCCGGACTCCGTTACTCACCTGGAGCAGCTCTCGCAGCGCGAAGGGGAGGCCACCAGGGAGAAGTGCGTCCGCGACCTCGAGGTCCACCGTGTCCGCGGGGTCGTTCGTAACCAGTCCCTCGAGGCGGTGCAACGACTCGGGGTCCAATACCCCGTTATCCGCCATCACGCCAACCCCAACTCGTCGAGCAGTTCCAGGAACGCCGGGCCAACACCGGTGCGCCACAACGTATCCACCCGGGCATCGGCGCGCCCGGGTCCACCGTTGATCACCGAGACCTGCTTACCAGTCTTCTGTGCGTCCAGCACCAACCGGTATCCGCTCATCACAGCCAGCGACGATCCTGCGACCAGGACTGACGTGGCGTCCTGCACCATCTGTGCCGCCCGGTCATGGCGCTCACGCGGCACCGGCTCGCCGAAGTAGACGACATCCGGTTTCAGTAGGACCGAGCCGCAGTTCATGCAGCCGACCATCCGGAACTTCGCGACGTGTTCGTCGTCCAGTGTCACGTCACCGTCCGGATTGACCTGGGTGGGATCCAGGCGGACCTCTTCCAGGTAGCCGGGGTTGGCTGATTCCAGACGGGTATCGAAGGCCCGACGGTCCTCGGTGTGTCCGCATTCCAGGCAGATCACCCGGGCGAGGTCCCCGTGCAGTGTCAGCAGGTTCCGCGACCCTGCGGTGGCGTGGAGGCCGTCGACGTTCTGGGTGATGACTCCGCTGACAGCCCCGGCGGTCTCCAACTCGGCTATGGCGTAGTGCGCCGCATTGGGTCGGGCGGTCGCCATCTCCCGCCAGCCGACGAAGGATCGGGCCCAGTAACGGTGTGACGCGGCCGGATCATGCCGGAACTCCTGGTAGATCATCGGACGATGCCGCCCCAGCGAGCCGGCCGGGCCACGGTAGTCGGGAATACCGGAATCAGTGGAGACCCCTGCACCGGTGACCACCAGCGTGTTCCCGGCCCGGAGTTGATCGGCGACAGCGTGCAGCGCAACAGCCGGATCGGTGGGTGTGGCGGTCTCCTCGACGATACGGGCGATCGATCGGAGGGCGGAACGGTGTGCGAGCGCGACCGGGTCAGGGAGCATGCCCTCCACGATACCGGTGCGGCGTCAGTTCACCTCATGCATTCTCGTGCAACGGCAAGCGCACCCAGGGCGAATCTGGGTGGTTGAGGGCGATGGCAACCTGGTCGACATAGGCGATGCAGGACTCGTCCACCCGTCCGGTGGACAGCGCACGACCCACGACGATCCCGTCAGCAACCTCTCGCCAGGAGGAGTAGGTCGAACGGATGAGGTCGAGGGCGTCCAGGGCGAGGTCGTGACAGGCGACGGTCTCCTCGAACAGTCCCCCGCCATGTGCCAGCCACAGAATCCGCATCGCGACCGACACATCCCAGGCGATCGTGTCCACCGGAAGCACCGCTGGCAGGGCGTAGACCGCCTCATCCTGCAGGAACGGGATGACGAGGGCGTGCTTGTCGGTGTTGACACGCGACAGTGTCTCCCAGGAGTGCGTCAACGACCGGGTCTCCGGCGGGACGGACACCACCTCCTGGAGCAGTGGCCGAAGTGCACGGTAACCTGCGTTTCCGGTGCTGGCGAGGCGCAGGCGGTCCCAGGCGACCTCCAGTGCGGTGGCGGCATCCTTTACACCGTAGACACTGGCCAGCCGGTGGCGGCGGTCCTCCCCCTGGTCCACCGCGAAAATGCGACGGAACCCCTCATTCGGAGGCAGTGCAGGAGGGGGGCCGTCCACCACCCGGCGGTCGGCGAGGTCGTGTGGCAGAGACAGTGACCAGGCGCGCTGAAGAGACTGGTCAGAGTTGTTCAACCAAAGGAACTCCGGCCGTGAAGGTTGCGGGGCCACCTGGCGGATGCGGTCGTCGTACGTGGGGGCGGAGTCGTCTGCTGGAAGTGTCACAGTCCCGAGGTTAGCCCCGTAACACAACACCCGTCAGCACTAGTATGTCTGCTTTCCCCCATCAGGGGACACCCGATCAGTACCCCTGCCGAGGATTCCGTCAGTCGTCGAGGTAGAGCTTGCCGCGCCACACCGGTCGCAGCAGATTCTCCTTACTCAGCACCTTGTCCAGGGTCTTCTCGTCCAACAGCTCGCGCTCGAGGACCACCTCGCGCACCGACTTGCCCGTTCGTGCGCATTCCTTGCCGACCAGGTCACCGTTGTGGTGGCCGATCAGCGGGTTGAGGTAGGTGACGATACCGATGGAGTTGTCCACGTAGGCCCGGCACGCCTCCTCATTGGCGGTGATGTCCACGACGCACAGGGTGCGCAAAGTGGTGCAGGCCCGGGCGAGCAGACGGATCGACTCGAACAGTGACTGGGCGATGACCGGCTCCATCACGTTGAGCTGCAGCTGGCCGGCCTCCGCCGCCATCGAGATGGTGACGTCGTTGCCGAAGACCTTGAAGCAGATCTGGTTGACGACCTCCGGGATCACCGGGTTGACCTTCGCCGGCATGATCGACGAGCCTGCCTGGCGTTCCGGCAGGTTGATCTCGTTGAGGCCGGCGCGCGGACCGGACGACAGCAACCGCAGATCGTTGCAGATCTTCGACAGTTTCATCGCCACGCGCTTGACCACCGAACTGGCGTTGACGTAGGCACCCGTGTCGCTGGTGGCCTCCAACAGGTCGCGGGCACCGATGATCTCCAGCCCGGTGACCTCGCTGAGTGCGGCGACCACCTGGTGCTGGTAACCGGCCGGGGCGTTCACCCCGGTGCCGATCGCCGTACCGCCCAGGTTGACCTCCAGCATGAATGCCGCAGCCCGCGAGAGCTGCGCCTGCTCCTCGTCGAGGTTTCGGGCGAAGGCGGAGAACTCGTCACCGAGACTGACCGGAACGGCATCCTGCAACTGGGTGCGCCCCATGGTGATGATGTCGCGGAACTCCTCCCCCTTGCTCTCGAAAGCACGCTCCAGGGCAGACAGGTGCCGGATGAGTTCCTGGAAAGCGGTGTGGATGCCGAGCCGGAAACCCGTCGGGTAGGCGTCGTTCGTCGACTGGCTCATGTTGACGTCGTCATTGGGGTTGATGACGTCGTAACGGCCCTTCTCCTCCCCGAGGTACTCCAGGGCGAGGTTGGCGACCACCTCGTTGACGTTCATGTTCGTCGAGGTACCCGCACCACCCTGGTACACGTCGATCGGAAACTGGTCCATGCACCGGTGATGTTCCAGAATCTGGTCACAGGCCCAGACGATGGCCTCTGCCTTGTCATTGGGCAGGGTGTGCAACCGCTGGTTGGCGATGGCTGCGGCCTTCTTGACCTGCACCATGCCGCGAATGAACTCCGGCAGGTAGTTCAGCGTGGTCCGGGAGATCTGGAAATTGTCCACGGCCCGCAGCGCGTGGATGCCGTAGTAGGCGTGCTCCGGGACCTCCATCGTGCCGAGAAGGTCCTCCTCGGTGCGGAAATGATCGGCCGTATGGGCCGTCAGCGAGTAGGTCTCAGCCGCGGTGACCAGGTCGGTCGACGACGTCACCGGCTTATTGTGCCGAATCTCAGGCGTGGTGCTGGCGGTAGGCTCAGGGGTCGCGGATTCAGTCACGTCAAAACCTTTCAGAGTCTGGCCTCAGATACGGGCGATCCTGATGTCGGTGGCCAGGATGGCTTCCGCTCCGAGGGCGGACAGTTTGTCCATCAATGTATTTGCGTCACGACGGGGAACCATCGCACGTACTGCCACCCAGTTGTCCTGCGCCAGTGGCGATACCGTCGGGGCGGACAGGCCGGGTGTCACCGAGGCTACGCTGTCCAGCACATCGCGGGAGCAGTTGTAGTCCAGCATGACGTAGTTGCGGGCGTGCAGGATGCCCTCGATGCGCTTGAGCAGCACGCGCTGGCGGTCATCGATCTCGGCACCCTTCTGCCCCACAACCACCGCGGTGGAGGTGATCACCGGGTCGCCGAAGGGCTTCAGGCCCTGCTGGCGCAGGGTGCGTCCGGTGGAGACGACGTCGGCGATGGCGTCGGCGACACCCAGCCGGATCGAGATCTCGACGGCCCCGTCGAGGCGCACGACCTTGGCGTCGATGCCGCGGGTCTCCAGGTCCCGGCGCACCAGGTTCGGGTAGGACGTCGCGATCCGCTTGCCTTCGAGCTTCTCCACCGTCCACTCCTGGTCCGCAGGTGCGGCGTAGCGGAAGCTGGAGTCGCCGAAGCCGAGCTCCAGCAGTTCCTCGGTCTCTTCGCGGGTGTCCGCGGCCAGGTCCCGGCCGGTGATGCCCATGTCGAGGTGGCCGCTGGCCACGTAGATGGCGATGTCCTTGGGACGCAGGAAGTAGAACTCAACGCCGTTCTCATCGTCGGCGATGGTCAGCGACTTGGAATCGCCGCGACCGGGGTAGCCGGCCTCGGCGAGGATGTCGGTGGCGGTCTCCGACAGCGACCCCTTGTTGGGGACGGCGACGCGCAGCAGTTCGTTGGGGTTACTCGAGGTGCTCATCAGCTTCGGTGGCCTTGTCGGTGCTAGAGGAACTTGTAGATGTCGTCCGGGGTCAGGCCGCGACCGACCATGACCACCTGCAGCCAGTACAGCAGCTGCGAGATTTCTTCCGAGAGCTCGTCGTCGGACTGGTACTCGGCGGCGAGCCAGACCTCACCGGCCTCCTCGACGATCTTCTTGCCCTGGAAATGCACCCCAGCGTCCAGGGCCTTGACGGTGCCGGAGCCCTCAGGGCGGTCCTTGGCGCGCTGGGACAGTTCCTCAAACAGGGAATCGAAGTTCTTCACGGCTCTCATTGTGTCATATCGGCGGCATCGTCGTCGCAGTGCCTTACCCCAGGGCCGCCCAGAAGCCGTACAGCACGTCAAGGTCCAGTCCGTCGAGGTCGTCCCGACCGTCGGTACGCAGTTCGGCCACTGCTACCGCCCCGGACGGCACGACGGTCCCTGGTGCAGGCAACCCGACCACCCGGCAGCCCGCGGCAGCCGCTGCGGTCATACCGTTGGTGGAGTCCTCCAGCACCAGGCAGTCATCGGGGGCGACCCCGAGTCGTTCAGCCGCGGTCAGGTAGGCGGTGGGGTCAGGTTTGCCGACGGCGACCTCGTCGCCGCATACCGAACCCTGGAAGTGGGTGGCCCCGATCGTCTCCAGCGCCTGGTCGGTCAGCGAGCGGAAAGTGTTCGTCACCACCATCATCGGCATCCCTGCAGCATTGCCCTGCGCCAGCAGTCCCGGTACGCCGGGGCGCATGTCGAGCTCCTCGGCAAAGAGCTCGGAGACCCTGGCGTAGAGCCAGGAGATCCAGCCTTCGACCTCAGCGTCGGTGGGGTCCAGACCGGCCCACGCGGCGCACAACCGGACGGTACCGTCCGCTGTCCCCCCGACGGTCTTCTCGCGCACCTCCGGGGTGAGTGGCCGTCCCATCGCCTCAGCCATCGCATACGTCGCCGTCCCCCACCGTGGTTCGGTGTCGACCAGTGTGCCGTCCATGTCCCAGAGAATCGCTTTCACAGGGACCATCATGCCCGCCGACAGCACCGTCCGCACCCGACGGCTAGACTGCCGCGGTATGACCTCCACCACAGACGCCTACTTCCTGCCCGGGCCGGAGTCGACCACCGACACCGGCCAGTTCACCCGGACATTCACCGCGACTGAACACACCGAGAGTCCCTGGGGTCGCGGGTTCCAGCACGGCTCGCCTCCCGCAGCTTTGATCACCCACGTGCTCGAACAGGTCGTCCCCGAGACCGGCGGACGCCTGGTGCGGGTCACCACCGAGTTGTTGTGCGCGGTCCCGCTGGGAGAACTCCATGCGGTGGGACGGGTCGTCCGACCGGGACGCAGGATCTGCCTGGTCGAGGCTGTGGTCACCGATCCGGCAGGTCGCGAGGTCATCCGCGGTAGCGGCTGGTGGGTGCGTACCCGTGACACTGCCGGGATCGAGACCCCCGGTGAGCGCAGTGGGGCTGATGAGGCAGGAGCATCCAGCGCTACCGGTATGGTGCCGTTGGAGGAGGCGACGTCGACTGCCTTCGCCGAGATGTGGTCCAGCGGCTACATCGACTCACTGGTGACCCGGGGTGCCCCGGGCCAGCTCTGGCTGCACAGCCGGATCCCGGTCGTCGCCGGCATCCCCGACTCCCCGTGGACCAGGCTCGCCGCGGTCGCCGACGTGGCCAACGGCACCAACCCCACCCTCGACCCAAAGTCGTGGACGTTCATGAACACCGACCTGAGCATCCAGCTGCACCGGCTGCCCCGGGGCCAGTGGATCGGCATCTCCGCCGAGGCCAGCTACGGGCCGGACGGCATCGGCCTGACCAGTGGCCGGATCCATGACCTGGACGGCCCCGTGGGCACCACCAGCCAGTCGCTGATGCTGGAGCCGATCGCCACGTAGCCGCTCTCCGCTGACCGACGGTGGCCCGCCAGCCACCCGTCAGGCCTGGTCGTCCTCGTCGGTGACCCGTTCCAGGTCGGCGAGGACCTGGGCGCCGTCCGCCCCGATCTCCTCGCACAGCACGGTGACCAGGTCACAGAAGTCCTCGTACTCCTCGTCCTCGTACACCGCCCCACCATGGCGGTCACTGAGCGCCTGCAGGGCGTCGTGGGCGGACATCACCTGCAGGACGACCTCCCCGGCTGGTTCTGACCTCGCCCCGGAGATCAGCCGGTGCAGGATCTCGGCAGCTTCGGCGACCGCGGACTCCGGGAAGGGGGCGTCCCAGAACTCCCGGTCTTCCTCACGCAGGTAGCTGCCGGTGGCCATGGCGCTCAGGTTGTCGATGAACTCGCGACGTGCGTTGTCGGTGGCGAGTGCGGCCTCGTCGCTCACAGAATCACTCCCAGAAGTGCCGAGCACAGGGTGCGGAAGCGGTCGCCCGCTGAATCGCCCGCAGACTCGGTCAGTTGCTCGGTCGGCTGATCGCCGCCCTCCGCCAGTTGCTCACACCAGGCATCGACGAGGTCGAGAACCCGGTGGGTGTCGAGGTCGTCGGCGAGAGCCGTGCGCACCTCGACCACGAGTTGGTCCGCCTCCGACGCCGGACGGGACTGCGCTGCCGTCGCCCACGCCCGCCACCGGGCCAGTCGGTCCTCGGCGCGGGCCAGTACGTCCTGCGACCAGTCACGGTCTTCGCGGTAGTGGGACTCGTACAGGCCCAGCCGGATCGCCGCAGGGTCATGGCCCTCGGCGGTCAGGTGGGAGACGAAGACGAGGTTTCCCAGCGACTTGCTCATCTTGACCCCGGCCAGGCCGATCATGCCGGTGTGGACGTAGTGCCCGGCCATCCGGTCGCAGTCGTGGGCGGCTTCGGCGTGGGCGGCGGAGAACTCGTGGTGCGGGAAGCGCAGGTCACTGCCACCGCCCTGAATGGCGAAGGACGGCCCCAGGCGGTTGGTGGCGATCGCCGAGCACTCCACGTGCCAGCCGGGACGTCCCGGCCCGAAGGGTGACTCCCAGGCGGGCTCGCCGTCACGGTGTGCGCGCCAGACCAGAGCGTCCAACGGGTGCCGCTTGCCCGGACGCTCCGGGTCACCGCCGCGCTCGGCGAACAGGGTCGCCATCGTCTCCGCGTCGTAGCGGGATTCGTAACCGAACTGCTTGGTGAAGGTGTGGTCGACGTAGATGTCGGGGAACTCGTCGGCATCGAGGCGGTAGGCCGCCCCGACCTCGAGCAGCGAGGACACCAGACCGATAACCTCGTCCACGGACTCGATGGCCCCGACGTAGTCGCGCGGGGGGATCACCGACAGGGTCTCCATGTCGGACCGGAAGAGGTCGATCTGGCCGGTGCCGAGATCCCGCCAGTCGACCCCGTCGCGCTCGGCACGCTCGAACAGCGGGTCGTCGACGTCGGTGATGTTCTGGACGTAGTGCACCCGGTGCCCGTTGTCGAGCAACTGCCGGATGACCAGGTCGAAGGTCACGTAGGTGGCGGCGTGGCCGAGATGGGTGGAGTCGTAGGGCGTGATGCCGCAGACGTAGATCCCCACCTCCTCACCGGCACCGCCGTGCTCCGGGACCCGGACGGGCAGGACGCGGTCGTCAGCGGTGTCGTGGAGAGTCAGGGGTACACCGTCTCCAGCGAGAACGGGCACCTCGGGAATGGGCCATGAACGCATGGGGCCCGATTCTAGCGCCCCACAGGACGCGACGCGCGACCGGGCTGGCCGGTCAGGTGTTGATGGTGCCGGTGGCCAGCAGGATGAGCACGATGACACCGACCGGGATCCGCCAGAGGGCGAACCAGGCGAAGGAGTGGTTGGCGACGAACTTCAGCAGCCAGGCGATGGAGACGTAACCCAGCACGAAGGCAATGGCGGTGCCGACGATGAGCTGGGCCCCGGAGGCGGCCTGTCCGGCCGCGGGGTCGAAAGCGTCGGGCAGACTGAACAGACCCGAGGCGAGTACCGCTGGAATGGCCAGCAGGAAGGAGAACCGGGTGGCGACCTCACGGTCCAGGTTGAGGAAGAGACCGGCGGAGACCGTGGCACCGGAGCGGGAGACGCCGGGGATCAACGCGAGGCACTGGGCGAAGCCCATGATCAGGGCATCCTTCATGGTCAACTTCTCGTAGGTGCGGGTACGGGTACCGATCTTCTCGGCGAAGATGAAGACGAAGGAGAACAGGATCAGCACCGTGGCGGTGATCCACAGATTTCGCAGGTTGTCGCGGATGACGTCCTTGAAGACGAACCCGATGATGCCGACCGGGATGGTCGCGGCGATGACCATCCAGCCCATCCGGTAGTTCAGGTTGTCGCGTTTGGTCTTGTCGAAGACCCCGGCGAACCAGGCGGTGAGGATCACCCAGATGTCTTTGGCGAAGAACACCAGGACCGCCAGTTCAGTGCCCAACTGAATCACGGCGGTGAAGGATGCGCCGGCGTCCTCACCCCAGACCAGCTGGGAGACGATGCGCATGTGTCCTGAGGAGGACACCGGCAGGAACTCGGTGAGTCCCTGGACGATGGAGAGAATGACCGTCTGCATCCAACCCATGTCTGTGGTCGTGACGATGTCGGCCGAATCAGCGGCGAGGTTTGCGGTTACTGCCATGGACCGACACGCTACCCTGCGAGACCGCCGACCGCCTGCTGCACCACACCTATCGTGGCGTAACGCACGACCGGATACCGGTACCACCCCTGCATGCAGTGCACGGTGGACAACGGGTGTGACAGGCAGTTGCCTCTGGGGCGGTGCGAGGGGCGTGTAGTAGCGTGATGGGCGTGAGAAGCCTG
Organism: Candidatus Corynebacterium faecigallinarum; assembly: GCA_019120175.1. Taxonomy (GTDB): domain Bacteria; phylum Actinomycetota; class Actinomycetes; order Mycobacteriales; family Mycobacteriaceae; genus Corynebacterium; species Corynebacterium faecigallinarum. Next base: position 225,182 of record DWVP01000004.1, on the reverse strand, counting down.
CTGAGTGCCGTAACAAAGACCACCGCAACAACCAGAACACGGCGAGTCCGGGTGACTCCGACAGCGGCCGCCCTGGCCGCCGTGGCCGCCGTGTCGACCGTGGCCCTCGCCGGCTGTGGCAGCGAGTCGGATGACGTCGAGGGGGACGAGGAGGGTGTCGTGGGTGTCGTGGCGACCCCGTCCGACTCCCCCGAGGCAACCAACCCGGTCGGTGAGGTGTCCCAGGGGGAACCGGTCACCGGGCTGGTGCGAGCATCGCTGAACAACAGCGGCACCGCTGACAGCGACGCGGAGGGCGAGCCGGTGCCCGTGGCGTCACTGGAGAACGGCAACCTGGTGATCGGGTCCTTGGCCGACCTGGCTGACGTCGCCGGCGGCGACGCCGAGACGGTTGCCGTCGGTGAGGACTGCACCACGATCAGCGGCACGGTCGACGGCGTGGTGCTGGGCTGCGGTTCCACGGTGCGCATCTTCGACAATGAGGGGACGGAGACCTCATCGGTCGACGCCCCGGGTCCGGTGACCTCGGCGACCCAGTCGCCGTCCGGAACGCTCCTGGTCTCCGTCGAGGACTCGGACAAGTCGTACTGGCTCGACACCGACGGCGAGGAGATCCGCTCCGAGACGATGACCGCCACCGCCGACGGGGTGACCCTGGTGGGCAACACCCGGAACTCCGACGACGACGGGGCACCGGAGTGGCGGGCTGCCCTCATCGATGCCGCCCAGTCGAGTGTGACCGATCTCGGCATCGACGATCAGGAGCGCAAGGCGGCGCTGCGTATCGGCCAGGGTGTCGGCACCGTGTCCGCCGGCATCGATCCGGACGGTGTCCTGGTGGCCAGCGACCCCCGTCAGGGGCAGGCGTTGGTCTACACCCTCACCGACGTGATCCGGCACACCCAATCCGTTCCGACCGGCGACGGGACGTGGGCGGTGCTGTGGGATTCGGCACGCGAGCTGATGTGGGTCTCCACCACCGGTGACAACACCTTGACCGCCTACGACCTGTCCTCGGGCACACCCGAGTCGGTCGGTGACGTCTCGACCTCGGCCGATGTCCGGCACATCATCGACGACGGTTCCGGTGACCTCCTGCTCATCACCGCCGACGGCTCCCGGGAACTGATCCCGGCAGATGACCTCCCCAGAAAGGACTAGAGCGCTCCATGTCTTCCCTCCCCCAGTCCCCTGACCGATCACTCGGGGACCGGTCGCTGTTCCGTCGTGCCCGCGGCCGGGTGTACGCGACGTCGTTGAAGGTGATGTTCAGGCTCCGTCCGGAGCGGATCCACGGGCTGATGTCCACCGCCCTGACCGCCACCGCTGCGGTGACACCGGCCCGCGACGCACTGCGCCGCACCCTGGTCGTCGACGATCCGGTGTTGTCACAGACCATCGCCGGGATCGCCTTCCCCCGACCGCTGGGATTGGCCGCCGGTTTCGACAAGAACGCCACCGAGGTCGACGTGTGGGGGCCGCTGGGCTTCGGCTACTCGGAGGTCGGCACGGTGACCGCGGTGGCCCAGCCGGGTAACCCCACCCCGCGTCTGTTCCGGTTGAGCCGGGACGGGGCACTGCTGAACCGCATGGGCTTCAACAATGACGGTGCCCGCAGTGCGATCACACGACTGTCCCGTCGTTGTGAGCCCGAACCGGTGGGACTGAACCTCGGCAAGACGAAGATGACGCCCCCCGAGCGTGCTGCCGCCGACTACTTCGAGTCAGCCCGTACGGTACGGGACAACGCCGACTACCTGGTGATCAACGTCTCCTCACCGAACACTCCCGGTCTGCGCGACCTGCAGGCGGTGGAGAGTCTGCGTCCCATCGTCGATGCGGTGCGCAGCGCCAGCGACCTCCCCCTGTTCGTGAAGATCGCCCCGGACCTGTCCGACGAGGACATCGACGCCGTGACGGACCTGGCCCTGGAGTTGGGTCTGACCGGACTGATCGCCACGAACACGACCATCAGCCGCGACGGGCTGGCCACCCCGGCATCCGAGGTGACGGCATTGGGGGCCGGCGGTGTTTCCGGCATCCCGGTCGCAGAGCGTGCCCTGGAGGTCCTCCAACGGATCAGGCAGCGGGCAGGAGATGACCTGGTGCTCATCGGTGTCGGCGGCATCTCGACCGCCCAGCAGGCGTGGGAACGCATCAACGCCGGAGCCTCGCTATTGCAGGGCTACACCGGCTTCATCTACGGCGGCCCGGACTGGATCAGGGACATTCACCTGGGGCTGGCCCAGCAGGTGCGACGCCACGGCCTGGGGAATATCTCCGAGGCCGTCGGCGCTGGACTCTCCTGGCAGGGCTGACCCAGCCGCTGCCAGGCGTCCGGTGAGTGACCCCGTGGCGGGGTGCGGGACGACCTACCTGTTCTCCGCCTACTTGTTCTCCGCCCAGCCCCAGAGCAGGGCGCGGGAAGACGCCCGGAAGTTCAGGTTGAATCCGAGGATGGTCGGTGTGGACCGGTCGCTGACATCGTCCAGCATCTCGGGGATCGCGTGGACTGCGAAGATGTAACGGTGGGGGCCGTGACCCGCCGGCGGCTCGGCACCGTAGAAGCCACGACTGCCACTGTCCCCACGCAGTGCGACAGCGCCCTCGGGCAGGCCGGCCAGTTCGGCATCGCCGATACCGGCGTCGAGGGACGTCACCGACGCGGGGATGTTGAAGACGGCCCAGTGCCAGAAACCAGCTGCGGTGGGTGCATCCGGGTCGTAGCAGGTGACCGCATAGGAGACGGTGCCCTCCGGGGCACCGCTCCAGGACAGCTGCGGGGAGACGTCGGCACCACCGAGCTGCTCGGCCGGCAGGCGGCCCCCGTCAGCGAAGTCATCGCTGGTCACGGTGAAGGTCGGCAGGTCTGTCAGCGGCGCGTAGGGGTCCGGTCCGGGGAACCGGGAGTCGATGTACGTGGGCCGGTGGTGGCGGTTCGAATCACTCATGCTGACCAGTATGCCGAAGCCATTCTCTCCCCGCAGAAACCGATTATGCAGACATATCTAACCGGTTTATCGGTCAGGTCTGAGTGGCCTCGGAAGGTGACGGAACTGCGGCGGAGTCGGCCCGCACCCGGCCTCCCGTCAGCCTGTCGACGAACCACCGTCCAACTGTTGGGAGCCACCGTCGAATAGCGGTGAGGCGGCGAAAATGCCGAACATCCTGCGCATTTGTCTGGTGAGGGCAAGGGCGTTACAGTTATCGCAGTGCAACGGACAACGGCAGACGCCGGAAGGTTCACCTTGTTCGTTTACCGCATCCATGTCCGGGTGGCGGAATGGCAGACGCGCTAGCTTGAGGTGCTAGTGTCCTATTAACGGACGTGGGGGTTCAAGTCCCCCTCCGGACACCACGAGTAGAGACCCACTGAAAAGTGGGTCTCTACTTTTTGCTGCCTGTACCGATCCCGATGAAGTGTGTGCCACACCACCATGAGACGACACCCCCTCGCCTCGTCAGCAGGCCTCCTCGCCCTGGGCCTACTGGTGCTCCTCGGCGTCGCCTTCATGCCCACACCGGAGATTGAGACCGTCCGGCGGCAGGTCGCCGACAGCGGCGTCTGGGGGCCGGCTACCTACCTCGCCCTGATGGTCGGGACCACGCAGGTTCCGGTGCCCCGCACGATCTGGACCGTCTCCGCCGGAGTCATCTTCGGCAGTCTCATCGGATGCCTGCTGGCGATCGGCGGCATGGCCCTGTCCGCCGCCCTGTCCATGATGGTGGTGCGCTGGATGGCCGGGCCGGCTGTGCGCCGTGCGGAAGACAACGACCGCGTCCGGTTGGTGCAGGAGATCCTTTCCGAGCGAGGCTGGACCACCGTCCTCGGGCTGCGGATGATCCCCGTCATCCCGTTCAGCCTGTTGAACTACGCCTGCGGGCTCAGCCGTATCCCCATGCTCCCCTGCCTCGCCGCCACCGTGGCAGGCTCAATTCCGCTGACCGTCGTTGCGGTCGTTGCCGCGGATGCAGTGGTCGCCGACGGAGATCCACGGGTCGTTCTCATCGGCGTGGTTGTCGGGTTGACCGGCCTGGTGATCGCGGGACGCGAGGTGCTGGGCATCCAACGACAGCTCGCCAGTCAAGGGCCCACCGTAGACAGGAATCGGTAGGCTGGTGGCATGTACGCCATCCAAGCCACATACCGCGGAACATCCCGTCGTCGCGCGGACTACGTTCGCCAGGTCGCCGACGCCCTGGGACACGCCGGTGGAGTCCACGAAGCCCGTGTCCTGGGCGCGGAGGATGCCCTGGTCCTCGCCGGGGACTCCGACAGTGCCACCGGAGTCGTCCTGAACCTCCTGCAGGCCGGGGACTTCGCGGTGGGCATCGCCGCGGTCACCGGTGACGAACTCGATGCCGCCGACGCCTACGAATCCACCAGCGGTGAAGGCAGCGACGGAGACAAGCCCGGTGACGAGGACGAAGGGACAGCGCAGGCCGGCTCCCAGGACGACCCGCTGACCGCCCAGCTCGCCGCGGCCGCCGCACGGGCCGCGGAGGGGCTGCGCCGGGCCGGCCAGATCCACTCCCGGGTGGAACTCCCTGGCCCCGGCGGGGTGCAGTACCCCGGGCACGGCATGGAGGTCGCCTCAGACATCACCGCCGCCTTCACCCTGCTGGCCCATATGCTGGCGCGTCGCACGGCCGAAGGCCGGGAGGCAACTGCGCTGATGCGTCAGGGCCACCTGCAGAGTGAGGCGGCGGAGATGGTCGGAATCTCGAAGCAGGCTATGTCTCAGCGCCTGGCTGCTGCGGGTTGGCAGGCCGAGCAGGCGGGTTGGCAGCTTGCTGTCCATATGTTGGCCAGGACGGAGTCTCTTCAGAGCGATGACGCTTTCCGCTAGGCTCCTCGGACTGCTCGCCTGCCTCGAATTTCTCCCCCGTCACCGAGGGCACTGACACGGAGGGCACCGACGGCGGCGGTGGGGCATCCTGCTCATCCACCGAGCGGTTCGCCACGGCATTGGCCTCGGCCACCGCCTTGGCGATCTCCGGGGCGGACTCGGTACTGAACCAGTTCTCGGACGTCGTCTCGTTGGCGAAGTCGCGCAGTGCCTCGTCGACCGGGCCGGCCTCGTAACGGAAGACACCCTCGTCGTCCTTCTTCGCGAAGGCCTTGGCGAACTGCTCCAGGGAATCGCCGAACTGCATCGGCAGCATCCAGACCTTGTTCGCGTCGCCCTGCGCCATCTCCGGCAGCTTCTCCAGGTACTGGTAGGACAGCACCTCCGGGGTGACCTGGGAGGACTTGATCGCGGCGGTGACCTTCTGGATCGCCTTGGCCTGACCCTGCGCCTCGAGGTACTTGGCGGCACGCTCACCCTCGGCGAGCAGCATCCGGGCCTGACGCTCGGCCTCGGCGGAGAGGATCTGGGCGTGCTTGTCACCCTCGGCTCCGAGGATCCGGGCCTGCTTCTTACCCTCGGCGGTCTTGATGTCGGACTCACGCTGGCCCTCGGCGGTGAGAATCATGGCGCGCTTCTCGCGGTCCGCCTTCATCTGCATCTCCATGGACTGCTGGATCGAGGGCGGCGGGTCGATCGCCTTGAGCTCGACGCGGCTGATCCGCAGACCCCACTTGGTCGTCGCCGCGTCCAACTCGCCGCGCAGGCGACGGTTGATCACGTCACGGGAGGTCAGCGTCTCCTCCAGGGTCATGCCACCGACCACGTCACGCAGCGTGGCGACGGAGATCTGCTCGACACCCACGATGTAGTTGTTGACGCCGTAGATCGCCCGGGCCGCGTCGTTGATCTGGAAGGTCACGACAATGTCGATGGCCACCGTCAGGTTGTCCTGGGTGATGACGGCCTGCGGCGGAAAGGAGACCACCTGCTCACGGGTGTCGACCCGGTCACGGACGCGGTCAATGAACGGGACCAGGATGGTCAGCCCACCCGAGACCGTCCGGGTGTAGCGGCCCAGCCGCTCGATGACGGCGGCCTCCCCCTGCGGTATCAGGGCCACCGACTTGAACAGGGCCACGGCAACGAGGACGAGCAGCAGGATCAGCAGGATACTCGCTAACATACGTCAGACTCCTTTCCACACCACTGCTGTGGTGCCTTCGATGGAGACGATCTGCACACGATCTCCGGTGGTGAACGATTCCCCGGGGTGTGCCGCCCGGGCCGACCAGATGTCTCCGTCGATGCTGACCTGTCCGACGGTGTTGTCCGCCGACACCGGGCTGAGCACCTCAGCGGTCCGCCCCTCGAGTTCCAGGGACGTGAACTCCCTGACCTCCCCCTGGGCCACGAACCGACGACGCAGGATTGGGCGGATGAACAGGACGCTGGCGAACGCGAAAGCACCGAAAGCCCCCACCTCTACCCAGACCGGAACATCGAACGCCGCCACCCCCGCGGTTCCCAGGGCCGAGACGGCGAGCATCAGCAGAGTGAAGTCCATGACGATGAACTCGCCCACGGCCAGAACCGCCGCTCCGATCAACCAGATGACTGCACCCATGACCACACGCTATCAGTTCTCAGAAAGGTTTGGCTCGGTCACAAAGTCAACCAGGCGCTCGACCGCCCCGATCAACGTGGCGTCCAGATCCCGGAAGGTTTTCACCGTCGACCTGACGTGCCGCCAGCCGTCGGTCGGACTTCCCCAGCCCAGTCGGCGGCAGACCCCGGTCTTCCAGTCTTCGCCGTAGGGCACCGTCGGCCAGGCGTCGATACCGACCGACGACGGCTTCACAGCCTCCCAGATGTCGATATAAGGGTGGCCGGTGACCATGACATGGGGCCCCAGGCCCCTGGTCATCCGCGACTCCTTCGAGCCCTCGACCAGGTGGTCGGCGAGAACGCCGACCCGCCTGTCCGGTCCGGGCCGGAACTCGGCGAGCATCTCTGGGAGGTTGTCGAGGCCCTCGATGAACTCGACCACCACCCCCTCCACCCGCAGGTCGTGACCCCAGACCTGTTCGACGATGGTGGCATCATGCAGTCCCTCCACCCAGATGCGTGACGGGGCGGCGACCTTCGCCTGCACATTGGCGACCCGGCGGGAACCGGAGTTGGAGCGTTGCTGCTCGGCGGCCTCCGGAACATCCGACGGTGCGATGTACCTGGTCAGTGTGACAGGGTGCCCGTCGACGAGGAATCCGCCGGGACGCATCTTGAACAGCCGGTCCCGCCCGTGGCGGTCCTCCAGCCGGACGAAGTCACCGTCGTAGGTCCGCTCGAAACCGGTCACCGCGCCGACCCAGCCGCTCACCGGGTCCTCGACCACGGTGCCGGGCTTCGCCGGGATCTCCGGCGGAGCAGGGCGCCGTGATGTCGCTCCCCCGGATCGTGATCCGCCAGATCCTGATCCTCCGAGGATGTCGTTTCCGTACCTGTCGTTGAAGCTCATGACGGTCAACAATAGGCTAGGACGGATGATGTCCAGCACCCCCATCCGCGAGCAACTCTGGTCTCCGGTGCAGAACACCTCCCTCTGGCTCGGGTGGTGGCTCCACGGTCTGCTCCCCACCGACCAGGTCATCGACGCTTTCCAGGATGTTCAGGGACCGGCACACACCCTCGTGGTCGACGAGATGTCCGGCGACCCCTTCGGCGGACGGTTCACCGGACGCCGCACGACCCTGGTGGACCTTCTACTCGCCGCCCGGGAGGTCACCAAGGAAAGCCCCGTCAGCCTGGCGGACCGTCCCCTGGCCGGACTGGCCCTCGCCGGCCCGGGTGATCCCCCGGCCCTGCCGGCCGGCACCCGTGGTGCCGCGGCGGTGGCGTCCACCGGGGCCGGGATCACTGTCGCCGACGCCGAGTCGGACGTCGTCCATGTCATCGTCCCGACATTGCGGGACGCCTCGCTGGTCGAGTGGGTCTGGTACCGCTGTGAAGGGCCCTCTGCACCGGCGGAGTTCTTCAGTCCCGGCGAGGCGGAGACCCGGTTACGTGAGGCCACCAGTGCTGCGGCGGCACTGATCGAGGAGGCGTCCGACGCTGGTCTGTCCCCCACCCCGCACGCCGGTCCCCGACTGGCGGTCGGGACCCTGTCGGACTACTTCGGACTGCCGGGACTTCCCGAGGGCGTGTCGCCGCGTGCCGTGAAATTGATGGCCAGGGCCGACGTGGTGTCCTCGATCATCGAGGTCACCCGGTCCTCGGCGGCCGGCGCCTCCCTGGACCCGGCCCTGCTCCCCCTCTCACGCGCGGTCCGCACCGCGCGGATCACTGCTGTGGACCACGCGATGCGGGAGCTGGTGCGCTAGCTGCTTCGGCAGCGGGTTACTCGATCGGGCGGACCGCCATCGGCTCCATGCCGTCCCAGCGCACCGGCGAGATCTTGACGACATCGCCGGAGTTCGGTGCCTCCAGCATCTGGCCGTCACCGAGGTAGAGGGCCACGTGCTGGGTGCCACCGGGTCCCCAGAAGATCATGTCGCCACGCTGTGCTTCTCCCGCCGGCACCTGGGTGCCGCCGCTGGAGTACTGGTAGCCGGAGTACTTCTCGAGCTGGATACCGACAGCGGCGAAGGCGTAGACCATCAGGCCGGAGCAGTCGAAGCCGACCTTGGCGTAGTCGCCGTGGGTGTCTGCGACACCACCGTCGCGCACACCGAGGGTGGGCCCGTACTGGTTGCCGCCACCCCAGGAGTACGGGGTGCCTATCACGCCCATTCCGCGCTCGATGACCCGCTCGATCTTCTCCTCGCGGCTACCGGAGGAATCCGGCGCTGCCGGCTCGCTGCCACCGGGGGTCGGGAGGCTCGGGACGATTCCGTCTTCCCCGCCGGACGGCAGGTTCTCCCAGGACTCGCCCGCTGCGCCCTGTGCGGCGTTGATTGCGGCGTCAACGGCCCCATCAGGGGTTCCTTCCAGGTGTGCGTTGATGCCAGCGAATGCGGCGGCGCCAGCGGCACCGACCAGACCATCGATCGCGGCCTGACGGCGCTCATCGCCCTCCGGGTCAGCACTGAAGGAGGACTCGATGGCGCCCGGATCGACCGGCTCACCTTCCTCACCGCCGGCACTACCCTCAGCACCTGAGCCCTCGGACAGGCCGGGATCCCCGGCAGGCTGCTCGTCGGGCTGCTCGTCATGCACTGCGGGATCTTCCTCAGCGGGGGCGCTTTCTGCAGGACCCTCCTCGCCGAGATCCTGCTCGGCGGGAGCCTCGACGTCCGCCGGAGCCTCAGCACCCTCAGGTGCCTCAGCGCCCTCCGTGCCCTCCGTGCCCTCCATGCCCTCGGCGCCCTCAGGGATCTCGACCTCCTCGACCTTGGGCTCCACCAGCTGATCAGCGGTGTCATCCTGTCCCTCGAGCCGCGCCTCGGCACGGTCGGCGGCGTTCTCGGCGGCCCGACGCTTGTCGAAGGAGGATGCCCCGGCGTTGGCGGACACCCGGTCGACGGCGCTCTTGGCCGCCTTCAGGCGGGCCTCGGCTGCGGCAAGGTCGGAGCGCAGGTCCTCGAGCTCGCCGGACTTTTCCGCGATGGAGGACTGGGCACTGGAAAATGCCTCTTCCGCGGCCGCATGGGCGTCACGAGCCCGTCCGACCATTCCGTCGGCGGTGTCCCGGGACTCACGCAACGAGGACTCCTCGTTGGCGGTCTGGGTCCGGACCAGGTCGAGACGGTCGATCTCGGACTGCTGCTTCTCGCTGGCGAGTCGCAGGTAGGTGGCACGGTCCAGGGAATCTGCGGCGATGTCACCACCAGCAGCCAGGTTCACCGGGGCGGCGTCACCACCACGGGCGTAGGCGGACCGGGCGATCTCGTCGAGCTGCTCCTGTGCCTCTTCCACATCGGAGTTGGACGAGTCGAGACGTCCGCGGGCGTCAGTGACGTTGTCCTGGGCTTCCTGGGCTTCACGCTGGGCACGGTCCAGGTCGACGCGGGCCTTGTTGACGGACTCGCGCAGGCCACCGAGCTCGTTCTCCATCGACGCGACCGCGCCTTCGGTAGACGAGACCTCGCCGACGAGGTCAGCGAGGAAAGATTCGGCGGTGGCGTTGGAGTCACCGGACCCGGAGTCCGCCGGGTCCGACGCGTCCGAGGGGGCGGCGACGGCAGTGGTCGCTTGGACAGTGAGTCCAGCGGCGACTGCAAAGGACAGCAGTGTCCGCGTGGACCGGACGGTCGACCTGCGGGTCGTCCCACGGGCTTTCAGTCGAAGTGCCACGGTTGGTCTCTCCTCGTGGAAATGGCGATGGCGATAAGGGGCAAATCTCGCGTGCCGTCGACCGTGGACCCCGTGATCCGGCGTCCTGTCCACCACGCTTCCCCGCATGATGGTCCAGGGCCCGAAGCTCCGGAGCGATCCGACGGAGCTGTGAGGCCCGCCAGATTGTCACGGTCTGGTTTCGGTTCGGTCTGGTGTGCGGAAGCACTAGATGCAACTTCCGTCACTCTGATACCGGATCGTTACCAAATGACGACAGGTGAACCGTAAGCCACAGCACTCCCATGCGAAACCCGACTCCCACTAACCACATAAGAAACACGGGGAACATGAGTCATGGGATACGGCTTGACCTGCGACCGGAAAGATGGTCGGCATATATGTGATCTTCATCACATTAGGGAATGTCTCGGCGTGTCGAATTGCCGACATCGATGCAGGTAGTGCCGAAGTCTGGACCAGTACTTTAGCTGGGACAAGTCAACGACCTTGACAAGGGTGAAGCGCCGACCCTCACAGGGGTCGACGCTTCATAGGGAAATCCGTGACTGTCAGCGTCCGGGACGTCGATAGGTGATGACGGCGCCGGCAGTGGCACAGAGTGCGACAATCAGCACTCCGACCAGGATCAGGACATTGAGAAGGCCAAAGTCCGGCTGCATCTGCTCAGCGGAGAGGAGGAAATCCGGCACATCCTCAGGTGCACGTGAGCCGTGGAGCTCGCGCTGGGTCGACTCGATCTGATAGCGCGACAGGGAATCGCTGAGTACCTGGGTGTTGTGCGGGGCACGAACCATGACAGTGTCGGCACCCGTATCGTCCTTGACGGTCTGAGCCAGGTTCCGAAGCACGGTTCCGGCCCCAGTGCTTCGGTCAAGCAGGACGATGTTCAAGTCCTCGAGTGCGGACGCACTCTCCCCCGCGCCAGCGACGAGCTCGCGGTAACTCGCGATATCCGTGTCACTGAGCCCGTCTCCGGCCTGCGAGACGGAGAGTCCGGAGGCCTCGATCTCCTGGAGAATCGCGTCGAGATCAATATTCTCGAACTCCACCGTGCACCTCATCCGCCACTGTCGGTTCTGCTGTTGGTTATCTGACTGTATAGATTTGTACCAGCACGCGTGCCGTTCGGGGGTGTCGACACGCGCAGTATTCCAGAGCGAGTCCGGTCTCATCCTGCAGTTATGTAGCATAACGGTCGTACTGTTACAGTAGAAGTGACGGAATCCGAGGCGGCTACTGCACAATGGAAGGTGGCCTGCGACGGCGCGTATCTTCGACGGCGCCGAGAGTGGGATGACGTCGGACGAACGTCACACAACTGACGATGATAACGAGAAGAGATTCAGGAGCACTGACGTGACTGAAAGCAAGAACTCCTTCGGAGCCAAGGGGACTCTCGAGGTTGGTGACCGCACCTACGAGATGTACCGCCTCAGCGAAGTCCCGGGCATGGAGAAGCTGCCCTACTCGCTGAAGGTCCTCGGCGAGAACCTGCTGCGCAACGAGGACGGTGCCAACGTCACCGCCGAGCACATCGAGGCCATTGCCAACTGGGACCCCTCGGCTGACCCGAGCATCGAGATCCAGTTCACCCCCGCCCGCGTCGTCATGCAGGACTTCACCGGTGTGGCCTGTGTTGTCGACCTCGCGACGATTCGTGACGCCGTTGTCGCCATGGGCGGCGAGGCTGACGACGTTAACCCGCTGAACCCCGCCGAGATGGTCATCGACCACTCGGTCATCATCGAGAACTTTGGTGACTCCAGCGCTCTCGAGAAGAACGTGGACATCGAGTACCAGCGCAACGAGGAGCGCTACAAGCTCCTGCGTTGGGCCACCGGCGCCTTCGACAACCTGCGCGTGGTCCCCCCGGGAACCGGCATCGTCCACCAGGTCAACATCGAGTACCTGGCCCGCACCGTCTTCGACATGAACGGTGTCGCCTACCCCGACACCTGTGTCGGTACCGACTCCCACACCACCATGGAGAACGGCCTCGGCATTCTCGGCTGGGGCGTGGGTGGCATCGAGGCCGAGGCAGCAATGCTCGGCCAGCCGATCTCCATGCTGATCCCCCGCGTGGTCGGCTTCAAGCTGACCGGTGACATCCCCACCGGCGTGACCGCCACCGACGTGGTGCTCACCATCACCGACATGCTGCGCCAGCACGGCGTGGTCGGCAAGTTCGTGGAGTTCTACGGCAAGGGCGTCTCCAAGCTGCCCCTGGCCAACCGCTCCACCATCGGCAACATGTCCCCGGAGTTCGGCTCCACCGCCGCGATGTTCCCGATCGACCAGGAGACCGTCAACTACCTGCGCCTGACCGGCCGCGACGAGGAGACCCTCGCCCGCGTCGAGGCATATGCCAAGGAGCAGGGCATGTGGCTTGACCCGGAGACCGCTGACGAGAACGAGCCGAACTTCTCCGAGTACCTCGAGCTGGACCTGTCCACCGTCGTGCCGTCCATCGCCGGCCCGAAGCGTCCCCAGGACCGTATCGAGCTCTCCTCCGCCAAGGCCCAGTTCCGCAAGGACCTGCACAACTACGCCGACAGCAACTCCGGCAACCCGGACGCCCAGGACTTCGTCGCCGAGGGCGGCAACGTCGGGGGCCACGCCGGCACCCCGACCACCGCTGCCGACGCCAAGGGCAACCTGCCGTCCGCCGCCAACGGCAACGAGGGTCGTCCGTCCAACCCGGTCGAGGTCAACTACAACGGCCAGGACATGATCCTGGACCACGGTATGGTCGGTATCGCCTCGATCACCTCCTGCACCAACACCTCGAACCCGTCGGTCATGGTCGGTGCCGGCCTGCTGGCCCGCAAGGCCGCCGAGAAGGGACTGACCTCCGCACCGTGGGTCAAGACCTCCATCGCCCCGGGTTCCCAGGTCGTCACCGGCTACTTCGAGGCTGCCAACCTGTGGAAGGACCTGGAGGCCATGGGCTTCTACCTGGTCGGCTACGGTTGCACCACCTGCATCGGTAACTCCGGCCCGCTGCCGGACGAGATCTCCAAGGGCATCAACGACGCCGACCTGGCCGCCACCGCGGTCCTGTCCGGTAACCGTAACTTCGAGGGACGCATCTCCCCCGACATCAAGATGAACTACCTGGCCTCCCCGATCCTGGTCATCGCCTACGCCATCGCCGGCACCATGGACTTCGACTTCGAGACCCAGCCGCTCGGCCAGGACCAGGACGGCAACGACGTCTTCCTCAAGGACGTCTGGCCCTCCACCGAGGACATCCAGGAAGTCATCGACTCTTCGATCTCCCGCGAGCTGTACACCGCCGACTACGCCGACGTGTACAAGGGCGACCACCGCTGGCAGTCCCTGGACGTGCCGGAGGGCAAGACCTTCGCCTGGGACGACGCCTCGTCCTACATCCGCAAGGCCCCCTACTTCGACGGCATGGAGACCACCCCGTCCCCGGTCAACGATGTCAAGGGTGCCCGCGTCCTGGCTCTGCTGGGCGACTCGGTCACCACCGACCACATCTCCCCGGCATCCTCCATCAAGCCCGGCACCCCGGCCGCCCAGTACCTGGACTCCAAGGGTGTCCAGCGTAAGGACTACAACTCCCTGGGTGCCCGCCGTGGTAACCACGAGGTCATGGTCCGCGGTACCTTCGCCAACATCCGCCTGCAGAACCAGCTGCTCGACGGTATCGCCGGCGGCTACACCCGCGACTTCACCCAGGAGGGTGCACCGCAGTCCTTCATCTACGACGCTGCGGTGAACTACGAGAAGCAGGGCACCCCGCTGGTCGTCCTGGGTGGTAAGGAGTACGGCACCGGTTCCTCGCGTGACTGGGCTGCCAAGGGCACCCTGCTGCTGGGCGTCAAGGCCGTCATCGCCGAGAGCTTCGAGCGTATCCACCGCTCCAACCTGGTCGGCATGGGCGTTGTCCCGCTGCAGTTCCCGGCCGGCGAGTCCTGGAAGTCCCTGGGCATCGATGGAACCGAGACCTTCGACTTCGAGGGCATCGAGACCCTGAACGAGGGTGTCACCCCGGAGACCGTCAAGGTCACCGCCACCAAGGAGGACGGCTCGGTCATCGAGTTCGACGCCGTCACCCGTATCGACACCCCCGGTGAGGCTGACTACTACCGCAACGGCGGCATCCTGCCGTTCGTGCTGCGCAGCATGATGAAGAAGGCCTAGACCCTTCGTCCGTCACCGCCCGTCACGCGAGTCCTCGCGCGGCGGGCGGACCGCTATCCCGCTTAAAAGGGGCTGAACTCCATGCCAAAGGTCAGCGAGACAGACCTCTCCGAGCGGCGGACAGACATTCTCCGGGGAGCCCGTGAGTGCTTCGTCACCCACGGCTACGACGGTGCCACCGTCTCCCGGTTGGAGAAGGAGACAGGCAAGTCACGCGGGGCGATATTCCACCATTACCGGAACAAGGAGACCTTGTTCCGCGAAGTCGCACACCGGGACATGCTCCGAATGACCGAGCTGGCCAGCGAACAGGGCATGATCGGTCTGATCAGGTACCTGCTCGAGGACCCCGAGCTTGCCGACTGGTGGGGCCTGCGGGTGGAGATCACCCGTCGGATCCGACACGACGAACAGCTCAGGAAAACCTGGGACGCCGACCAGCAGACCCTCCGCCGGGCGGTCACCGCACGTCTGGAGGAACAGCGTGACTCCGGGCGCCTTCGCACCGACATCTCCACCGAGACAACCCTCCAACTGCTGGAGCTCGTCCTGGAAGGTGTCATGGCGCATCTGGCGTCCGACCGGGACGACACCCTCCTCCCCGAGGCACTCGATATCGTCGAACACTCGCTCCGAGTCCAGGACACCGACTAGACGTCGGTTGCCCAGTGTCTACCGGAGGATGATCCGCCGCACCACCCACTGCGCCCACGGGTGCCCGGACCGCCCATTTCCGGGCGAGACCGCCACCGGTGGGCGTCTCCATTCCCCCCAGGACGTAGCATGAGAAGCATGATCGCGATCATGACCGTCACCGGACGGGACCACACCGGAATCATCGCCGCCGTCTCCACGGCTTGTGCGGAGCTGGGGATCAACATCCGCAACGTCTCCCAGACGATCATGGATGAATGGTTCACCATGATCCTGCACGTCGAACTGCCCGACGACCTTTCCGTCACCGCCGTCAACGACCGTATGACGCGCGTCGAAGAGCAGGAGAAGCTGGTCATCACCCTCCAGTCGCAGGCGATCTTCGACGCCATGCACGAGATCTGAGGGGACCAGGACACGTGACTGCCTTCCTTCCGTCATCCTCCATCCTGGAGACCATCGAGATGATCCAGCGCTACCGGCTGGACATCCGCACCGTGACCATGGGCATCAACCTGCTCCCCTGCGTCCGCGCCACCTCCGGGGCCACCTGCGAGGCGGTGTACGACATGGTCACCTCCCGCGCCGAGGAACTCGTCCCGGTGTGCCGCGGCATTGAAGCCGAGTTGGGCATCCCGATCGTCAACAAGCGCATCTCCGTGACCCCGGTCGCCCTGGTCTCCTCGGCGGTGCCCGGCTGCGACCCGGTCGACATCGCCCGTGCGCTGGACCGGGCCGCGGCCACCGTGGGCGTGAACTTCATCGGCGGCTACTCCGCGCTCGTGGAGAAGGGCGGTACCGAGGGCGACAAGCGACTGGTCAGGTCGATCCCCGAGGCGCTCAGCGAGACCGACGTGGTGTGTTCCTCGGTGAACATCGCGTCCTCGCGGGCCGGTATCAACATGAACGCCGTCCGGGAGATGGGCCAGGTCATCAAGGACTGCGCCACCGCAACCGCCGACCGTGGCTCGATCGCCTGCGCGAAGCTGGTGGTCTTCGCAAATTCCGTCGGAGACAACCCGTTCATGGCCGGCGCCTTCCACGGCATCGAGGAACCCGACTGCGTGATCAGCGTCGGGGTCTCCGGCCCCGGTGTCGTCGACCGGGCCGTCGCCGCCCTGGGCCCCGAGGCTTCACTCAACGAGATCGCCGAGGAGATCAAGAAGGCCGCCTTCAAGGTGACCCGCACCGGCCAGCTGGTCGGTACCATGGCCGCTGAGCGGCTCGGAGTCCCTTTCGGTATCGTGGACCTCTCCCTGGCACCGACCGCGGAGATCGGTGACTCCGTGGCCCATATCCTGGAGCACATGGGTCTGGAGCAGGTCGGTGCCCACGGCACGACCGCTGCCCTTGCCTTGCTCAACGATGCGGTGAAAAAGGGCGGCATGATGGCCTGTTCACGGGTTGGTGGCCTCTCCGGCTCGTTCATCCCGGTCTCCGAGGACGCCGGGATGATCGAGGCCGTGAAGGCCGGGAACCTGAACCTGGAGAAGCTGGAGGCGATGACCGCCATCTGTTCGGTGGGCCTGGACATGGTCGCCATCCCCGGGGACACACCCGCATCCTCCATCGCCGGGATGATCGCCGACGAGGCCGCCATCGGGATGATGAACCACAAGACCACCGCGGTGCGCGTGATCCCCGCCGTCGGCACGTCCACCGGTGACGACGTCGATTTCGGCGGGCTCCTCGGCCACGCCCCGGTGATGCCGGTGAGTTCGGTCGGCAGCGACGGCTTCATCAGCCGTGGCGGTTTCATCCCTTCCCCTGTCCACGGATTCCGCAACTGACCACCAACACCATGATCTTCACTCACGCGCGCAACTCAACGACTCTCCACGACCCCGATAGCGCCCTGGCCGAGGGTATGAACTCCGGCGCTTTCGACGTGCCCTGCACGCTTCCCCCGGACTCCGCCGCAGTGACGGATGCGTTGCAGGACCAAGGAACGATGCCGATCTCCGGGACACGCTGGCTGGGGATGTCCACCGGCCAGTTGGTGCTCGTCGGGGCCTCCGCGGTACTGCTACTGGCCGGGGTGGTCCTCATCGGCGTCAGTTCCGGGCCGTCCGACACCCCTGGGCTCGTCACCGGGGTGGTGCTGGGGGTTATCGGCCTGGTGGTCGGGGCGATCACCGCAGTGTCGGTGCGTGCCCGTCACCGTAACCTGCTCCTGCTGGCCGCCGCATGGCAGAACGGTTGGCTCCGCTTCGCACCCGCCGAGGTGGGCGCGGTGTGGGTCGACCGGACGGTGCAGCACGGGCAGAAACGGCATGACCGGGTCAACCAGGACAACCGGTACTGGTACCGGGCGCTGGTCCAGGTGCACCCCACCGACGGGCACGCCCCGTTCACGGTCACCACGGAGCCCTTCCAGGCGCTCGGCGACCGTGACGGACGTCCGCATGACCTCCGCACCGCACCGGGTCCGTTGGACTCCTTCGAACCGGAGTACGCCAACGGCTGGACGGTGGCCCGCTACGTCGCCGGGGACGCCGCCTCCTGCGCGGCCAGTGCCACGGTGACGACGAACTTGTCGGACGACCAGGTCAGGGCCGCTCTTGCAGCGGCAGGTCACGCAGGTCACTGACCGTCGCGGCACCCGTCAGCGCCATCGTCAGCTCCAACTCGGCCAGCACGTTCGCGATGACCTCCTCCACACCCTGTTGACCGCCCACGGCGAGGCCGTACATGTGCGGCCTCCCCAGTAGGACGGCGTCCGCACCGAGAGCGAGAGCGACGGCGACATCGCGTCCGGTACGGATCCCGGAGTCGAGCAGGACGGTCGGATCCGGGCCGATGCGCTCACGGACCTGCACCAGCGCGTCGAGGGCGGCGATGGAGCCGTCCACCTGTCGCCCCCCGTGGTTCGAGACGATCAGGCCGTCGGCGCCGATCTCCAACGCCTTCTCGGCGTCGGCGGGGTGGAGGATTCCCTTGAACACCACCGGCAGGCTGGTGCGGTCCTTCAGGGTGGCCAGCATCTCCCAGTCCAGCCCCGGGTTTGAGTAGATGTCCAGGAAGGTCTCGACGGCCGCCCGGGGCTCCGGCGACAGCAGATTGCGCAGGGTCCGCCCGGGATGGTGCCGCACGATCGACAGCAGCGATGCCACAGCGGCCGGGGTGACCGCGACCTTCTTCTCCTCCGCAGCTGTAGCGGCTGCATTGTCGGTACCGGCCGCAGCGGCTGCGTTGGCCCGCTGGGTGGCACCGGCGATCCGGGAGCGCACGAGCTCCCTGAAGGTGGGGTCGGAGGTGTACTGGGCGATGCCCTGTCCGCGGGAGAACGGCAGCGAGCCGAGATTCAGGTCCTGCGGTCGCCACCCCAGCACGGTGGTGTCGAGGGTGACCACCAGGGCTCCGGCTCCGCTGGCCTCTGCGCGGGCGATGAAACTGTCCACGAGAGACTCATCCTTCGACCAGTACAACTGGAACCAATGTCCAGCATTTTGACTTGACTCTTGAATCGCCGAAGTGATGGCTTCCAGCGGAGAGGAGCCTTGGTTGCTGATCACGTAGGGCACCGAGGAGTGCCCGGCGGCTCGGCCGATCAGCAGGTCAGAGTCCGGATGGACCAGCGCACCGGCGCCGACCGGCGCTAGCAGCACCGGCGAGGGAATGTCATCGCCGAATATATTCACAGACAAGTCACGTTGCTTGACTCCGTGTGCCATTCGCGGAATGATCCGGTGGCGATCGAAGGCCTCCCGGTTGTTGTCGCTGGTGCGGCCTTCGCCAGCACTGCCGACGACGTAGGCCCACGCCTTGCGGGACATCTTGCGCCTGGCGGCCTTGGCCAGGCCGTCGGCATCGGTGGGCACTGTCGGACGACGCCCGGACACCCCCGCCTGGTAGATCTTCCCCTGCCTCGCGCGTCCCGCTCCGGTGTCTGCGTCCATACCTCCGGATGCTATCGGAAGCGAAAGTTCAGCACGGCGGATCGTCGAATTCGGCCGGTGGGGTTCTCCCCTACGCCAGCTCGACGATCTCCATGTACGCGTCGCTCCACAGGTCCTCGTCACCGTCGGGCAGGACGATGACCCGCTCCGGCTCCAGGGCACGCACCGCGCCCGGGTCGTGCGTGACCAGGACAACGGCACCGGTGTAGGTGCGCAGGGCGTTGAGCACCTGTTCGCGGGACTGCGGGTCCAGGTTGTTCGTCGGCTCGTCCAGCAGCAGGACATTCGCCCGGGAGCTCACCAACGTCGCCAGCGCCAGACGGGTCTTCTCACCGCCGGAGAGTGTGCCGGCCGGCTGGTCGAGCTGTTCACCGGAGAACATGAAGGCGCCCAACAGTCCGCGAAGGTCCTGCTCCCCGGCCTCGGGGCAGGCCTGGATCGCATTGGTCCACACGCTGGCGTTCGGATCGATGGTGTCGTGCTCCTGGGCGAAGTAGCCGACCTTCAGCCCGTAGCCGGAGACGATGCCACCCTCTCCGTCGGTGCGCTCCACGCCGGCCAGCAGCTTCAGCAAGGTGGTCTTGCCGGCGCCGTTGAAGCCGAGGACAACGACCCTGGAGCCCTTGTCGATAGCGAGGTCAACACCGGCGAAGACCTCGAGCGAGCCGTACATCTTGGTCAGGCCGGTCGCATTGAGCGGGGTCTTGCCGCAGGCGGCCGGTTCCGGGAAGGAGATATTGGCGTACTTGTCCTCCTGACGGACCTCGTCGAGGTTGTCGAGCATCCGGTCGGCACGCGCCAGCATCTGCTTGGCCGCGGCGGCCTTGTTGGCCTTCGCGCCGAACTTCGCCGCCTGGTCACGCAGTGCCCCGGCCTTCTTCTCGGCGTTGGCCTTCTCCCGACGACGCCGCGCCTCATCATTGGCTCGCGCAGCAAGGTACTTCTGCCACGTCATGTTGTAGACATCGGCTTCACCGCGCACCGCGTCGAGGAACCAGACCTTGTTGACCACGGCCTCCAACAGTTCGACGTCGTGGGAGATCATGATCAGCCCGCCCTCGTGGCGCTGCAGGAAGCCGCGCAGCCAGGTGATCGAGTCGGCGTCGAGGTGGTTCGTCGGCTCGTCAAGCAGAAGAGTCGTCGCCGAGCGTCCGGAGCCGGACGTCGCGGCGAAGAGGATCTGGGCGAGTTCCACACGACGGCGCTGACCGCCGGACAGCGTCTTGAGCTGCTGGTCGAGGATGCGTTGGGGAAGCCCGAGACCGTCGCAGATCCGTGCGGCCTCCGAGTCAGCCTCATAGCCGCCGAGCGCACTGTAGCGCTCCTCCAGGCGGCTGTACTTGATGATCGCAGCGTCCCGCTGGGAGTCGGATCCGACCTCCATGAGCTCCTGCTGACGGTCCATGGAGGACCGCAGCTGGTCGAGTCCGCGGGCGGAGAGAACCCGGTCGCGGGCGGTCTGCTCGATGTCGGCCTCCTTGGAGTCCTGCGGCAGGTAGCCTATCTCGCCGGAGCGGGTCACGGTTCCGCCGTAGGGCTCGCCTTCGCCAGCGAGGATGCGCATCGTCGTCGTCTTGCCCGCGCCGTTGCGTCCGACGAGGCCGATCCGGTCCCCGGGCTGTACTCGGAGCTGCTGGTCTGGGGCATTGAGCAGGGTGCGGGCCCCGACGCGCACCTCAAGATCCTGGGTAACAATCACAACGGACCAGCCTAACACACTGGTCTCTTAAGGCAGGTCTCGGCCGTTGAGGATCGGCGTCGTGAATCCGGGAACGGTCAGAGCCGACCATTGGCTCATCCGGACAGTTGTGGGGGTGGGCGTCGTGCTCTCCGTCCTCCCGCCTAGGGGAGAGAACCGCGTCGGCCTTTTCCTTCAGGAGGACCGAGGACGTCCCACCCACCACTTCCGCCCGGCCACGGAGTGTAAACTCCCCCCTGCTCCGTTGCCATCGTCCTTCGGGCCATGCCACCCGGACGCTGCTTAATATATCTGCAGGCTGCGCCTGTGACTCGGTTTTGTTGAACAACGATCACCCGGGACGTTACGCCGGGGGTAGCAACCGGTGATACCGTGAGGAGCAACGAGGAGTTCAGCCGGGGAAACTACGCTAGTCACACACTGTTTAGGTAGCCCAGACACAGCGATACCCAGGAGGGTTATCCGGGGGTAACTTAGACTCACCAAAGGACAAGAGACGTGCACATCGCCATCATCGGTCTCGGGCCGGCCGGGGCAGTTCTGGCCCACCGCGCACTCAGTCGGGGGTGGACGGTCGACGGCTACGATCCTGCCTGTGTCACCGGGACCGCAGGTCCGGACGAGGAAGGCAGCGACATCCAGGCTCCGGCCTGGCGCAGTACCTACGGCGTCAGCATTGTGGACCTTCCGAGCTGGGCGCGAACCGCCATGACCTTCAGTGCAGTGTCCCCAGACCTGCTGGTGCACACTCCGACTCCCCGTCTGCTGCGCAATTGGGACTATGCGATGATCGACCGTGACCGCACCCGACACGACCTCACCCGGGGTATCCGACTGCACCGGGAGCGGGTCACCGACCTCTCCCCTGACGCTCTGGGCGTCGACGTGGTCGTCGATTGTCGTGGGGTCGTCGACCGTCCCGGCAGCATCCGCCAGGTGGCCTATGGGGTGGTGGTCCCCCCGAAGCTGGCTGAATCGTGGGGTCTCGGCGACGCGGAGTTCATGGATTGGCGGCCGGCTGGGCCGGACGTGCCGGATGCGCGAGAGCAGACGGCTCCCCCGAGCTTCCTCTACATTCAACCAGTCGAGAAGGGAATCCTCCTCGAGGAGACCGTACTGGCTACCCGGCAGCGCACCCGGGACCTACTGCCGCTGCTCCGTACGCGGCTCCACCGTCGTATCCCTGCCCTCGTGGACGATGCGGGTGAGGAGGTGGAGAAGGTGGTCACCGACACCGAGACCGTCCACTTCCCGATGGACCGTCGACGTCGAGGCTGGTACACCGGCGTGCAGGACGGCATCGCGGTCTTCGGCGCGGCGGGCGGGCTGGTCCACCCCGCCACCGGATACTCGGTAGCTGCCGCGGCCCGCACCGCTGACCGGATGCTGGACATGGTCGAGGCGGGGTCACTTCCCCGCCGAGCCAGACTCTCGGCTGCTACGGCCTACCATCTGCGCCGATTCGGGGCAGAGCTGGTCGTCCGGGCAGACCAGCAGGTCCTGCTCCGGTTCTTCGATGCCTTCTTCCGGCTCCCCCACCATCTGCAGAGCGGCTACCTCGCCGGCCAAGGCGGGACCCCTGTTGCCCTGGCCATGGTCTCGCTGGCCGCCTTCCCCCGCCAGATGCTCCCTTTCCTGCGCCAGACTCCCGTCGCACTGCGCGCAGTGTTCGGGACACGGCAGTCATCACCGGCAGGGCGTGGACGGCCCACGCTTCCTGGAGGTCTTCGGACGTTACTGCGTCCTAGACGCTGAAGCCGAGGTAGCGCAGCTGCTCGCGGCCGTCCTCGTTGATCATGTGGGGGCCCCACGGCGGGGACCAGACCCAGTTGATCCGCAGCCCGGAGATCTCCTCGATACCACCGACGACCGCAGCGTGGGACTGGTCCTCGAGCATGTCGGTCAGCGGGCACGCCGGGGAAGTCAGCGTCATGTTGATGACCGCCTCGGTTCCGGCATCGGTGCGCTCCACCCACACCTGGTACACCAGGCCGAGGTCGACGACGTTGATCCCCAGCTCGGGGTCGATCACGTCGAGCATCGCCTCCTCGATCTGGTCGGCGAGCATCACGTCCTCCTGGGAGAGCTCCGCCGGCGGCTCGGGGACGACGTCCAAGGGGTTCGGGTCCATCTGCGGGCTGCCGGGGTCGGCGGAGCCGGTGGTACCGCCGTTGCCGGTGGCGTTGCCGACAGGGGCAGCGCTGGCAGTATCGGAAGTGGTGTCCGGGGTCTGCTGGTCGGTCATGGTCTCTATTCCCGTCCTCTCTAGTTCGCTGTCTTCTCGCTCGCCTCACGGGTGGCGGCCTCGAAGGCCTTCCACCCGAGCAGGGCGCACTTCACCCGGGCCGGGTACTTCGACACACCGGCGAAGGCGACGCCGTCTCCGATGACGTCCTCGTCACCCTCGATGGTCCCGCGCGAGGTGACCATCGTCTCGAACTCGGCGAGTTTGCCCAGGGCATTCTCCACGCTCTGACCCACCAGCTCCTCGGCCATCACCGAGGTGGCGGCCTGGCTGATAGAGCAGCCCATGGCGTCATAGGACACGTCGAGCACCGTGCTGTTGTCCTCACTGAGGTGGACGCGCAGGGTCACCTCGTCACCACAGGAGGTGTTGACGTGGTGGACTTCAGCCTCGTAGGGATCGCGCAGCCCCGCGTGCTGCGGGTGCTTGTAGTGGTCCAGGATCACTTCCTGGTACATCTGCTCAAGCTTCACAGTGTCTGACTCGCCTGCTCTCTGTCTGCGTTGGTAGCGGGGACGGTGCCGAAGAACTCCTGGGCGTGACGGATCCCGTCGACCAGGGCATCGACTTCCTCGATGGTGTTGTATACGTAGAAACTGGCCCGCGCGGTGGCCTGCACGCCGAGGCTCCGGTGCACCGGCCAGGCACAATGGTGTCCCACACGGATGCAGACACCCTGGTCGTCGAGCACCTGCCCAAGGTCATGGGGGTGGATGCCGTCGACCACGAAGCTCACCGCGGAGCCACGGTCGTCCGCCTCGGACGGACCGATGATGCGCAGTCCCTCGATCTTAGCGAGTGCGGCAAGTGCATAGGAGGTCAGCTCATGCTCATGGGCGGCGACCTTGTCCATCCCGAGCCCCTGCAGGTACTTCACCGCCGCACCGAGTGCAACGACCTGCGAGGTCATCTGGGTGCCGGCCTCGAAACGCTGCGGTGGGGCGGCGAAAGTCGTCTTCTCCATGGTGACGAGCTCGATCATCGAACCACCGGTGAGGAACGGCGGGAGGACACGCAACAGTTCGGCCTTGGCGTAGAGCACGCCGACACCGTTGGGTCCCAGCATCTTGTGGCCGGAGAAGGCGGCGAAGTCGACGTCCAGGGCGTGGAAGTCCACCGGCATGTGCGGCACCGACTGGCAGGCGTCGAGGACGAACAGTGCACCCACGGCGTGGGCACGGCGGACCGCCTCGTCGACGTCCAGCTGTGCTCCGGTCACGTTGGACTGGTGGGTCAGCGCCACGACCTTCGTCTTCTCCGACAGCTCGAGGCTGTCCAGGTCGATCCGGCCGTCCTCGGTGACGGTGTACCAGCGCAGGGTCGCCCCGGTACGCTGGGCCAGCTCCTGCCAGGGAACGAGGTTGGCATGGTGCTCGATCTCGGAGATGACGATCTCGTCGCCTTCACCGACCGTGTGCTCCCCGCTGCGCGGATCGCCCAGCATGAAGGCCACTTCGTTGAGCGCCTCGGTGGCGTTCTTGGTGAAGGCGATCTCCTCGTCCACCGCGCCGACGAAGCCGGCGATGGCCTCGCGGGCGGTTTCGTAGGCGTCGGTGGCTTCCTCGGCGATCTGGTAGGCGCCACGGTGGACCGGGGCGTTGTACTCGGTGAGGAACGTCCGCTCGGCGTCGAGGACCTGCAGCGGCCGTTGCGAGGTCGCCCCGGAATCCAGGTACACGAGTGGACGACCGTCACGCACGGTGCGGGACAGGATCGGGAAATCTGCCCTGATGGCTGCGGTGTCCAGTGTGCTCATCGTGCTATCAGGCCTTTGCGGTGAACTGCTCGTAGCCGTGTGCCTCGAGCTGCTCGGCCAGCTCCGGGCCACCGGACTCGACGATGCGGCCCTTGGCGAAGACGTGGACGAAGTCGGGCTTCACGTAGTTCAGGATGCGCTGGTAGTGGGTGATCATGATCAGGCCACCGTTCTCACGCTCCTTGTAGCGGTTGATGCCCTCGGAGACGACGCGCAGGGCGTCGACGTCCAGACCGGAGTCGGTCTCGTCGAGCACGGCGAACTTCGGCTTGAGCAGGCCGAGCTGCAGGATCTCGTGGCGCTTCTTCTCGCCACCGGAGAAACCCTCGTTGACGGAGCGCTCGGAGAAGGACGGGTCGATCTCCAGCTCATCCATCGCACCGCGGGCCTCCTTGACCCACTGGCGCAGCTTCGGGGCCTCGCCACGCACGGCGGTGGCCGCCGAGCGCAGGAAGTTGGCCATGGACACACCGGGGACCTCCACCGGGTACTGCATGGCGAGGAAGAGGCCGGCGCGGGCGCGCTCGGAGACGTCCATGTCGAGCAGGTTCTCGCCGTCGAGCAGGACCTCACCCTCGGTGATCTCGTAGCGGGGGTGGCCGGCGATGGCGTAGGACAGGGTGGACTTGCCGGAGCCGTTCGGGCCCATGATGGCGTGGGTCTCACCGGAGTTCACGGTGAGGTTCACGCCGTGCAGGATCGGCTTGGGATCCTCATTCTCGTCCTGCGGGACGACCTGGGCGTGGATGTTCTTGATCTCGAGGGTGCTCATCTATGTATTCCTTCTAAAAAGTTCGTTCTGAAGACGTGATGTGGATCAGAGGACGGTGTTGACGAGTTCCTGCTCGACAACGTCCTCGAGATTCTCGCGGACCGAGTCGACGGGAACGCGACGGATGACGTCGGTGAAGAATCCGCGGATGATGAGGCGCCGTGCCTCCTCGTCGGAGATGCCGCGGGACTTCAGGTAGAACATGTGCTCGTCGTCGAAGCGTCCGACGGTGGCGGCGTGGCCGGCACCGATGATCTCACCGGTCTGGATCTCCAGGTTCGGCACGGCGTCGGCGCGGGCACCCTCGGTGAGCACCAGGTTCTTGTTGGTCTCGTAGGTGTCGGTACCGGTGGCATCCGGGCGGATCAGCACGTCGCCGATCCACACGGTGCGGGCCTCGTGGCCGCGGCTGCCGGTCTCGCCCTGCAGCGCGTTCTTGTACATCACATTCGACTTGCAGTTCGGGACGCTGTGGTCGACCAGCAGGCGCTGCTCGAAGTACTGGCCGGCGTCAGCGAAGGACACGCCCAGCAGTTCGGCGTCGCCGCCGGGTCCGGCGAAGCGCACGTGCGGGACGGAGCGGACGACGTCACCACCGAAGTTGGCGGAGGTGTGGCGCACCGTGGCATCGCGACCGACCAGGATGTGGGAGTTCGACAGGTGGACGGCGGTGCGTCCCCAGTCCTCCCAGACCACGGTGGTCAGTCGGGCACCGTCACCGATGACGAACTCGAGGTTATCGGAGTGCACGCCGTCACCGATGTAGCGCAGCACAACGATGGCCTCGGCGTGGGCCTCCAGCTCGACGACGATGGTGCCGAAGGTGGTGACATCGTCACCGGCACCGGTGACGGTGATGGTGACCGGGGCGTCCAACGCGGTGTTCTTGGAGACCAGGACATGGTCGGCGACCGGGCTGTTGACCCAGGCCTCGGCAGCGGGACGGTCGACCGGCAGGCCGGCGCGTCCGGTGCGCTCGTCGTCCATGCTGATCTCGGAGTAGGTCACGCCAGCCTGGTCACCGGTGTCGACGGTGACATTGGCGCGGGCCGCCGGGGCACCCTTGCCCGCGGAGGTGTCCTCCAGGCCACGCAGGCGGCGCAGCGGGGTGAAGCGCCAGTCCTCCTCCTTGCCGTGCGGGACGGGGAACTCTGCGGGGTCGGCCGACTGGTAGCGGTCACCCTTGGTCGGCATGGCGTTCGCCGGGGTGATGGCGCCGTCGTTGCCGTCGAGCGGGTTTGTCGTTGGTGCGGTCATTACTTAACCCACCGATCCTTCCATCTGCAGTTCGATCAGGCGGTTGAGCTCCAGGGCGTACTCCATCGGGAGCTCCTTGGCGATGGGCTCAACGAATCCACGGACGATCATCGCCATCGCCTCATCCTCCTCGAGCCCGCGGCTCATGAGGTAGAACAGCTGGTCCTCGGACACCTGCGAGACGGTGGCCTCGTGGCCGAGGGTCACGTGGTCGTTGCGGATGTCGTTGTAGGGGTATGTGTCCGACCGGGAGATCGAGTCCACCAACAGGGCGTCACACTCCACGTTCGCCTTGGAGTGGTGGGCGTCCTTGTTGATCTGGACCAGGCCACGGTAGGCGGCTCGACCACCGGAGCGGGCCACCGACTTCGAGACGATGTTGCTCGAGGTGTACGGCGCCATGTGGGTCATCTTGGCACCGGTGTCCTGCACCTGTCCCTCACCGGCGAAGGCGACGGAGAGCACCTCGCCCTTGGCGTGCGGGCCGGTCATCCAGACCGCCGGGTACTTCATGGTGACCTTGGAGCCGATGTTGCCGTCGACCCACTCCATGGTCGCGCCCTCTTCAGCCTTGGTGCGCTTGGTCACCAGGTTGTAGACGTTGTTCGACCAGTTCTGGATCGTGGTGTAGCGGCAGCGACCACCCTTCTTCACGATGATCTCGACGACTGCCGAGTGCAGCGAGTCCGACTTGTAGATCGGCGCGGTGCAGCCCTCGACGTAGTGGACGTAGGCGTCCTCGTCGACGATGATCAGCGTGCGCTCGAACTGGCCCATGTTCTCGGTGTTGATCCGGAAGTAGGCCTGCAGCGGGATGTCGACGTGGACACCCTTGGGGACGTAGATGAAGGAGCCACCGGACCACACCGCGGTGTTCAGTGCGGAGAACTTGTTGTCGCCGGCCGGGATGACCGTGCCGAAGTACTCCTTGAACAGCTCCGGGTGCTCCTTGAGCGCGGTGTCGGTGTCCAGGAAGATGACTCCCTGCTTCTCCAGGTCCTCGCGGATCTGGTGGTAGACCACCTCAGACTCGTACTGCGCGGCGACACCGGCGACCAGACGCTGCTTCTCAGCCTCCGGGATACCCAGACGGTCGTAGGTCTCCTTGATGTCCTCCGGAAGATCCTCCCAGGTCTGGGCCTGCTTCTCGGTCGACCGGACGAAGTACTTGATGTTGTCGAAGTCGATCTCCGAGAGGTCCGCACCCCAGGTGGGCATCGGCTTGCGGTCGAAGGTGCTCAGTGCCTTCAGGCGGCGTTCGAGCATCCACTCCGGCTCGTTCTTCTTGGCGGAGATGTCGCGGACGACGGCTTCGGACAGGCCACGCTGGGCCGCGGCGCCGGCCGCGTCCGAGTCGTGCCATCCGTAGCCGTAGGCGCCGATGGATTCGATGATTTCGTCGTCAGTCTGCGGCGCTGTGTTCGCCGGTGTCTGGGCAGCTTGGGTCATGTCAGCTCTCCTTCGTCGATGAAGGGTTGATGGTGGTCAGCGGAATGTGGGTTGTGCAGATCCCGTTGCCGTCGGCGATGGTCGCCAGAGGTTGGGTGTGGCGGCCGAGCAGCTCCGTGACCACGCGGTGTTCAGCCGCGCACAGTTCAGGGAACTCATGCGCGACGTCCTGGATCGGGCAATGGTGACGGCAGATCTGGATGCCGGTGGCGGCGTCGTTGACGGTCGCGGCGTAGCCACGGTCGGTCAACGCCTCGGCGATGCGCTCGGCACGGTCGACAACGTCGCCGGACGGTGCGTCCTGATCGGACGCGTCATCGGTGAGCGCCCCGAAGAGGTCACTCATCCGCTCGTCGGCGAAGTGGGCGACGGCGTCGTCGCCGCCGGTCTCACGTAGCGCGCGCAGCGCCAGTAGTGCCAGGGTGTCGTAATCATGGCCGAAACGTCCCCGACCGGCGTCAGTGAGCCGGAAGAGTTTCGCCGGACGTCCTCGTCCGCGTCCCCCGGACGCTGCGGCCCGGGCGGCCTCCACCGTCTCGGCGAAGCCGTCCTCGACGATATTGTCGAGGTGACGACGCACACCGGCGGTACTGATGCCGAGGGCGTCGCTGATCTCGGAGGCACTGATCGGCCCGTTACGGAGAATCTGGTCCAGCACCTCTCGTCGGGTATCCCGGTCAGTCACTGCCGTCCACCTCCTCCGTGTGTGGGGTCTCTCGTCGCCGATCACTCCGATCGGCGGTCTCATGATTAGACAACACGAGTGTCGCGTAAATCATTCCCGTTGTCTAATAAGGACAGGCTGACCTGTTGATTTACCGGGACGTTCCGGCGCCGAATTTCGCAACCTCCCGGGCGCCGACGGGGCCGCGACCTCGCCCCGACACAGTCGCGACGTAGACTACCGGTGTGAGCAACACCTCAATCGACGGCGCGTCGGACGGGCCGGGTACACCTGGCACCGCCGGCACCGCCGCCGGTGCCGGCGGCCGCGGTACGGACGCTGGTACCAGCACCGGTAGCGGCACCGGAACCACCGCCAGCCGCAGCGGCCGGCTGACCGCCCTGCTCCCGAACCTCGGACTCGCCGGCTCTCGAAGTGCCCGGCTGCACACCCCGAAACCGCCGGGGCCACGACCCCGCTTCACCGCACGCGACCTCCTCCGTTACCGGACCGGTGTCTTCGTCGGCATCGTCGGCTCCATCCTCATCGCCGTCGGCGGACTGGGTGCCGGTGCACTGCCGGTGGTCGGCAACAGTCTCTGGGCGATCCCCGGGGTAGGTTTCCTGGCGCGGATGCTGCACACCACCACAGTGACCGTCTTCGTCGGCATCGCGCTGCTCGTCCTCGGCTGGTTGATGCTGTGGCGGTTCTGCCTGCCCGCCCGGGTGGGCAGCAGCCCTGTCCTGCCGATGCGCGCCATACAACGCACCTTCGTGCTGTGGGTGTTGCCCCTGGTCGTCACCGCCCCGATGTTCACCCAGGACATCTACTCCTACCTGGCGCAGGGATCGATCGCCGCCCAGGGCATGGACCCCTACTCCGGCGGCCCGGTGGACCTGCTCGGAGTCGACGACGACCTTGCCCGCTCCGTGCCCTACGAGTGGTCGCACTCCCCCGCCCCCTACGGCCCGGTCGCCGTGGGCGTCGCCGCACTGATCTCCCTGGTGACCGGTGATGCGATCGGACCGGCCGTGGTGCTCCACCGGCTGGTCTCCATCCTCGCCGTCGCTGCCGCGGCCTGGGCCATCACCCAGCTGGCCCGACGCTGCTCCGTGCGTTACCAGGCAGCGCTCTGGCTCGGCATCCTCAATCCCCTGGTGCTGCTGCACCTGGTCGCCGGGGTACACAACGAGGCCCTCATGATGGGGCTGCTGCTCTGTGGTGTCGAACTCGGCCTCCGGGCCACCGACCCGGGCCGCAATGCCGGTCACCGGTGGGCGTTCACGGGAGCTGCGATCACCCTGATCTGCTGCGCCGGGATGGTCAAGGTCACCGCCTTCCTCGCCCTCGGGTTCGTCGGGGTCGCCGTGGCCCGGATGCTCGGCGGACGCTTCCGGGACCTTCTCCTGGCAACGGCACTGTTCACCGCCGGAGCCATCGCGGTGGTCTCCGCGGTGTCGTTGGGCACCGGCCTGGGGTTCGGCTGGATCCTGGTGCAGGGTGGCGCCACCGAGATCATCAGCTGGATGTCGCTGACCACGGACGTCGGCCTGCTCACCGCGGGGACCGCCCAGTTCCTGGGCCTCGGCGACCACACCGCCGCCGCCTTGAGCATCGCCCGCACGCTCGGCCTGCTGGTCGGGGCATTCTGGGTGGTCCGGATGCTGTGGGCGTCCTTCCGGGGACGTATCCACCCGGTCGGCGGGCTCGGCGTGGCGACCTTCATGCTCGTGGTCTTCTTCCCCGTCGTCCACCCCTGGTACGTGCTGTGGGCGGTCATGCCCCTGGCCGCCTGGGCCAACCAGCGTCTCTTCCGCCTGGCGGTCGTGGCCTACTCGGTGGTGCTCAGCTTCTTCATCCTGCCCCGTGGCCTCAACCTGCCGCCGGCGACAGTGACGATGATGTACCTGATGTCCGCGGCCATCGCTCTGACACTCATCGGTGTGGGCTGGCTGCTTTACCGTCGCCGTCTGACCACCGGCTACACTCGGCAACCGTGACTTCGGCAGGAACAGCAGCACCCGAACCCGCCCCTGAGCCTGCACTCAGGCTACGGGGGGTGGTCAAACGCTACGGCAGCACCACCGCCGTCGACGGACTCGACCTCACCGTCGGCCAAGCCGAGGTTCTGGCACTGCTGGGCCCCAACGGCGCCGGCAAGACCTCCACGATCGAGATGTGCGAGGGCTTCCTCGTCCCCGATGCCGGCACCGTCGAGGTGCTGGGGATGAACCCGGTCGAGGACACCGACCGGCTGCGCGGACGCATCGGCGTGATGCTGCAGGGCGGCGGCGCCTACCCCGGTATCCGGGTGGGCGAAATGCTCCGGCTCGCCGCGTCCTACTCCGCCGATCCCCTGGACCCTGACTGGCTGCTACGCACCGTCGGACTCACCGGCCATGAGCGTTCCACCTTCCGGCGGCTCTCCGGCGGCCAACAACAACGTTTGTCCCTGGCACTGGCCCTGGTCGGACGTCCCGAGCTGGTCTTCCTCGACGAGCCGACCGCCGGGCTGGACGCCCAGTCGCGCCTTGCCGTCTGGGACCTGGTGTCCTCCCTGCGTGCCGACGGTGTCTCGGTCGTGCTGACCACCCACCTGATGGACGAGGCCGAGGCTCTGGCGGACCGGGTGGTGATCATCGACCATGGTCGTGTCGTCGCCCAGGGGTCGATCTCGGAGTTGACCAGCAGCGCCGAACCCAGGACCACCATCACCACCTCACGTCCGCTGAACGCCGAGGTACTCGCCGGACGACTATCCGACCATGGTGCCGAACTCACGGTGAGCCGCCACAACCAGGTCACCGTGTCAGCGACCGTCACCCCCTCGCTCGTCACCGCGATCACCGCCGAGGCCGAGAGACAGAATGTGCTGGTCACTGCCCTGGAGGTCGATCAACGTAGCCTCGAGAACGTATTCCTCGACATCACCGGACGGGAGATGCGCCCATGAGCAACACCCACAGCAGCACCCACCCCACCCCCGGGAAGCCCACGTTCACCGACCGTTTCGCGCCGGGGACGTTCACCCCGAACCCGACACCGGCACCGACAGGGCGGATGCTGCTGTCCCAGGCAAGGATCGAGACCCTGCTCTTCCTGCGCCACGGTGAACAGCAGCTGCTCTCCCTGGTGATCCCGGTCGCCCTGCTCATCGGCCTGAGTCTGCTGCCGGTCGTTCCCCTCGACGACCCCGTCCAGCGGATCTACCCGATGACCCTGGGTATCGCCCTGATGAGCGCCGGATTCACCGGCCAGGCCATCGCCGTGGCCTTCGACCGCCGCTACGGGGCCCTGAAACGCATCGGGGCCTCCGGGGTGCCACGACGGGTGCTCATCAGCGGCAAGATCCTCGCTGTCGGCGCTGCGGTCCTGCTGCAGATCGCGGTACTCACCGTGATCGGGCTGATCCTCGGATTCAGCGTCACCACCTCCGGTCTGCTGCCTGGTCTGCTGTTCGTGGTTCTGGGGGTGGCCACGTTCACCGCGCTGGGTCTGCTGCTCGGCGGCACCCTGAGCTCTGAACTGGTACTCGCCCTGGGCAACACCATCTGGTTCCTGCTGCTCGGCGCATCCGTGACCACCGCGATGGACCCGGAACTGCCGGACGCCGTCCTGACTGCCCTGCAGGTCATCCCCTCGGTGGCCTTGACCGATGGCCTCATCGCCGCGGCTGAGGGCAGCGTCGACCTGGGGAACCTGCTCATCCTCGGCGGCTGGGCGGTGCTCGGCACCATACTGGCGGTGCGCTTCTTCTCCTTCACCATGAACGACGACTGACCCCACCCGGGGTGGTCGCCCGGGCGTCAGAAGTTTCATCCCGGTGCCATCCGCCGATAGACTGGTGACCTGTGACTAGCCCTCAGAAAACCCAGGACAGCAACGGTAGCACTGCACCAGACGCTGGCGGTCGACGGGAGCTGGTGCGTGACACCACCCTCCCGGTGATGCGGGAACGCGTCGAGTCGATGAAACCGTCGGTGAGCCACAGTCTTGTCTCGCTCTACACCGCGGTTCTGTCGCTGTGCAAGAAGATGCCGGTGCCCACGGTGAAGCGCCAGCGTCTCTACGCGATCATCCTCATGGTCTGTCAGGGCGGCATCACCTTCACCGGCTCGTTGGTGCGCGTCACCGGCTCTGGCCTGGGCTGTGACACGTGGCCGCAGTGCCACCCCGGCACCTTCATCCCGGAATCCGGCTCGGCGCCGTGGATCCACCAGGTCATCGAGTTCGGCAACCGTACGCTGACCTTCGTCCTGATCATCGCCGCGGCGTTCGCCTTCATCGCGGTGCTGCGCGCAGCCCGCCGCAACACCATCCTGCACATCGCCTTCCTGCAGGGCATCGGCATCATCGTGCAGGCCGTGCTCGGTGGCATCACCGTGCACCTGGACCTGGCCTGGTGGATCGTGATGGCCCACTTCCTGCCCTCGATGCTGCTGGTCTACTTCGCCGCCTTCATGGTCATCAAGATCACCGAGGACGACGACGCCCCACGCCGCGCCACTATGCCGGTCGCCCTGCGTTGGGCTACCTGGGGATCGGCGGTCACCCTGGCGTTGGTCCTGATCACCGGCACGATGACCACCAGTGCCGGCCCACACGCCGGTGACGAGGCGATCCTGCCGGAGCACCGGCTGCAAATCGAGCTGATCGAGATCGCGAACCTGCACGCCCACATCATGTACCTCTACATGGGCATCACCATCGGTCTGCTGGCCGGACTGTTCGCCGTGCGTGTCGACCGTCGGATCAGGAACGTCGCCCTCTGGCTCATCCTGGGTATCGTGCTGCAGGGCGTTGTCGGTGTCCTGCAGTACAACCTGGGTGTGCCTCGGTGGACGGTGCCGTTGCACGTCATCGGCTCCGCGATCGTCACGGCGATGACCGGCCTACTGTGGGCGATGCGGTTCCGCAGAGGTGTCGACTCCGCTGACCGGGACTTCGATACCGCGGACCAGGAGTTCGCCGCCGAGCTGGCGGCAGAGAAGACCTCCTGACGATCAGGCACGGGTCGATTCTTCTTCCTCCGAATTTCTCCGTCGGCCGCTACTCCCCGTCCCCCACGTCCCTACTGCGCTGCCCAGCCGGTTCCTTCACGTCCACACGACCCTTCCGCCGCAGCATGAGCGGGCGAGTGTCACCGGGCCATCCCCGACGGACAGCTGTACGTGAACGCTGCGCGGAACAGAACAACCACTCTCGATCGAGAAGCCTCTGAACAGATCCGTTCACGGGATTCTCGATCGAGAGTGGTTGTTCTCTGCCCTGTGGTCACGCGGCAAGGCCGGGTAGTCCGGCGACACGCCCGGGGCTTCCGGTGGGATCGTCGAAGGATGAGAACTCGAGCTGTGTCTAGAACCCGACCATCTCTGCGATGGTCTCCAGCCCGATGACGGCGTCCACCGACAGGCCGACGAAGAGGATGGAGAGGTAGTTGTTCGAGAGGAAGAAGAGGTTCATCGGCTTGACCTTGATGCCCTTCTTCACGCCGTTGTGCAGCCCGTGGGCCCGGAAGATGAACCAGGCACCACTCAGCAGCGCGATCGCGGCGTAGACCCAGCCAGCAGCCGGAACGAGCAGCAGCGAGGTGATGACGGTCGCCCAGGTGTACCACAGGATCTGTCGGGTGACCTCCAGCGGCGGTTTGACTACCGGCATCATGGGCACACCGGCGGCCTCGTAGTCCTCCCGGTAACGCATGCCCAGTGCCCAGGTGTGCGGCGGGGTCCAGAAGAAGATGATCAGGAACAGGATCAGTGCCTGTCCCCAGGAGGCCCAGCCTGCGTTGAAGGCACCGCCGGTGGAGTCGGTGACCGTGGCCCAGCCGACCATCACCGGCATACAGCCGGCCGCCCCACCCCAAATGACGTTCTGCCAGGTCCGGCGCTTGAGCCACTTGGTGTAGACGAAGATGTAGAAGGCAATGGTCAGCAGGATGAATCCGGCGGCCAGCCAGGAACTACACAAGAAGCCCAGCCAGAGCACACTGGCGACCGTCAGCGTCCAGGCGAACACCGTCGCCTGCCCCTTGGTGACGGTGTGCTTGGCCAGCGGACGCCGGTGGGTACGCCGCATCTTCTGGTCGATGTCGTAGTCGGCGATCATGTTGAAGGCGTTGGCAGCGGCCGCGCCCATCCATCCACCGACCAGGGTCAGCAGGATCAGACCGAGGTCGATCTCGCCGCGCTGCGCCTGCAGCATTGACGGGATGGCGGCGACCAACAACAGCTCGATGACCCGAGGTTTGGTCAGCGAGATGTAGGCCTTGATCTTGTCCACCGGTTAGTCCGCCTCCATCAGCACCAAAGTCACCGCGTCGTATTCACCGCATTGTTCTTCCGTCCCCACAGGACCATGGGTCCTCGGAGGCGTACTCACGGTGCCGCCAAACTGACAGGCTACCCGAGTGGTGCCCTCAAGCACCAAACCGCTCAGCCTTCCATTACGCCCCCCGTCGAGGTGCGGTCAGGAGATAGGTGAGCCTTCCACCGACCACCGGTGACACGGTGACGCGCGGCCCACTACACTTGTCGCCAGGTGCACGGGCAGACCTCTTCACGCCCGTGCCGGACACGTGATCCCCTCATCGCCCACAGGAAGGCAACCACACCGTGACGCTCCCCCAGGAACTCGAAGCCCGCACCGTCCGGCGTTACCCGGACGACTGGTCCGAGCTGGACACCCGGGCGGTGGACACGGCCCGCGTGCTGGCCGCCGATGCCGTGGAGAAGGTGGGATCCGGACACCCGGGCACCGCAATGTCCCTGGCACCGCTGGCGTACACCCTCTACCAGCGCGTGCTGCGTCACGACCCGGCGGACACGAACTGGCTCGGCCGGGACCGCTTCGTCCTGTCCTGTGGCCACAGTTCCCTCACCCAGTACATCGAGCTCTACCTCGGCGGCTTCGGCCTGGAGCTCGACGACCTCAAGGCCCTGCGCACGTGGGGCTCGGTGACCCCGGGACACCCGGAGGTCGGTGAAACCGCCGGTGTGGAGATCACCACCGGCCCGCTGGGCCAGGGTCTGGCGTCGGCCGTGGGCATGGCGATGGCGCAGCGTCGCGAGCGCGGACTGTTCGACCCGGAGGCCCCGGCCGGTGAGTCCCCCTTCGACCACCGGATCTACGTCATCGCCTCCGACGGCGACATCCAGGAGGGCGTCACCGCCGAGGCTTCCTCTATCGCAGGAACCCAGCAGCTGGGCAACCTCATCGTCTTCTGGGACGACAACAACATCTCCATCGAGGACAACACCGACATCGCCTTCACCGAGGACGTCGTCGCCCGCTACGCCGCCTACGGCTGGCAGACACTGGAGGCCAACGCCGAGGACGTCACCGGCATCCTCGACGCCATCGCCGAGGCCGAGTCCGACACCACCCGCCCCAGCTTCATCCGGGTGAAGTCCGTCATCGGTTTCCCGTCCCCCTCCAAGATGAACACCGGCGGCATCCACGGTGCCGCCCTCGGTGGCGACGAGGTCGCCGCAGTCAAGCAGGTGCTCGGCTTCGACACCGGGCAGACCTTCGAGGTCGCCGACGAGGTCATCGCCCACTCCCGCGGTCTGGTCGAGCGCGGCGCACAGGCCCACGCCGAGTGGCAGCAGGCCTTCGACGCCTGGGCCGAGGCCAACCCGGAGCGCAAGGCACTGCTGGACCGCTCCCTGGCACGTGAACTGCCCGAGGACATCGCGGCAGACCTGCCCACCTGGGAGGCCGGCGAAGCCCTGGCCACCCGCAAGGCCTCCGAAGCCTCCCTGCAGGCCCTCGGCGCAGTCCTGCCGGAGCTGTGGGGTGGTTCCGCCGACCTCGCCGGCTCGACGAACACCATCATCAAGGGCTCATCCTCCTTCGGCCCGGAGTCGATCTCGACCGACGCATGGTCGGCCGAGCCCTACGGCCGCAACCTGCACTTCGGTATCCGTGAGCACGCCATGGGCGCGATCCTCAACGGTATCGCCCTGCACGGTCCGACCCGTCCCTACGGCGCGACGTTCCTGCAGTTCGCCGACTACATGCGCGGTGCGGTCCGTCTCGGCGCCCTGATGAGCACCGACACCTACTACGTCTGGACCCACGACTCCATCGGTCTCGGTGAGGACGGCCCGACCCACCAGCCGGTCGAGCACCTCGCTGCGCTGCGTGCCATCCCGAACCTCTCGGTGATCCGCCCGGCGGACGCCAACGAGACCGCCCAGGCATGGCTGGCCGCGCTGCAGGCCCCGGCCGCCCCGAAGGCACTGGTCCTCACCCGTCAGGGACTTCCGGTGCTCGAGGGCAGCGCCGTGAAGGCCGCCGAGGGGGTCGCCCGTGGCGCCTATGTCCTCGTCGAGTCCTCCACCGAGGTCCCGCAGGTGATCCTGCTGGCCACCGGCTCCGAGGTGCAGCTCGCCGTCGAGGCGGCCGCCACCCTGGAGGCTGACGGTGTCGGTACCCGCGTCGTCTCCGTGCCCTGCATGGAGTGGTTCGAGGCACAGGACGACGCCTACCGCGAGTCCGTCCTGCCCGCCGCGGTCACCGCCCGGGTGTCGGTCGAGGCCGGTATCGCGATGCCCTGGAAGGGCTACACCGGCACGGCCGGTCGCAACGTCTCACTGGAGCACTTCGGTGCCTCCGCCGACTACAAGACCCTGTTCCGGGAGTTCGGCATCACCGCCGAGGCAGTCGTCGCCGCCGCCCGGGACATCCTCTAGTCCACCACTCCACTCTCCTACTCTCCCGCATCCCTTCTCCCGTACGTCTTGAGCAGAAAGTTGGTCGAACACCATCGTGAACAACGTCTCTGAACTCGCCACCACCGGTACCTCCGTCTGGCTGGACGATCTCTCCCGCGACCGTCTGACCTCCGGAAACCTCGCCGGTCTCATCGCGGACACCGGCATCGCCGGGGTCACCACCAACCCGGCGATCTTCGCCAAGGCCATGACGTCCAGCACCGCCTACGACACCCAGCTGGCCACCCTGTCGCAGTCCGGGTCGGACGCCTCCACCGCCGTCTTCGCCATGGCCGTCGACGACGTCCGCGACGCCTGCGACGCCTTCGCCGACACCTACGCGGTTTCCGCCGGTGTCGACGGGCGAGTGTCGATCGAGGTCGACCCGCGGCTGGCCGAGGACCCGGCGGCCACCATCGCCCAGGCCAAGCAGCTGCGTGAGGAGGTCGGCCGGGAGAACGTGATGATCAAGATCCCGGCGACCACCGCCTGCCTGCCCGCAATCACCGAGGTGCTCGCCGCCGGCATCAGCGTCAACGTCACCCTGATCTTCAGCGTCGAGCGCTACCGCGAGGTCATCGCCGCGTTCATCGAGGGTGTCGCACGCGCCGCGGACAACGGACTGGACATCTCCACCATCCACTCGGTCGCCAGCTTCTTCGTCTCCCGCGTCGACTCGGAGATCGACCGTCGCCTCGAGGAAACCGGTGGGGACGCCGCCCTGACCCTGCGGGGCAAGGCCGGTGTCGCCAATGCACGCCTGGCCTACGCCGCCTTCGGCGAGGGCCTGCTCGGTGACTCCCGTTGGCAGGACCTCGCCGCCCGCGGCGGTAACGTCCAGCGTCCGCTGTGGGCGTCCACCGGTGTGAAGAACCCGGAGTACCCGGACACCCTGTACGTCACCGAACTGGCCGGCCCGCACACGGTGAACACCATGCCCCAGGACACCCTGGACGCCACCGTCGACCACGCGAAGATCACCGGCGACACGCTCACCGGGACCGGGGATGCGTCCCATGAGGTCTTCGTCGCACTCGAGGACGTCGGCATCGACCTGTCGGACGTCTTCGCCGTGCTGGAGCGCGAGGGAGTCGAGAAGTTCGTCAGCTCCTGGCAGGATCTCCTCGACGCGATCGGCGAGCGCCTGTGACCTCGGTGAACCCGCTGCGGGACTCCGCAGACCGACGCGTCCCGCGCATTGCCGGGCCGTCCGGTCTGGTGATCTTCGGTGTCACCGGCGACCTTGCCCGGCGTAAGTTGCTTCCCGCCGTTTACGACCTGGCCAACCGTGGCCTGCTCCCCCCGGGTTTCAGCCTCATTGGATACGGCCGTCGTGACTGGACCAAGGAGGACTTCGAGGCCGAGGTGCTCGATGCCGTCCGTGAACGGGTCCGCACCCCCTGGCGTGAGTCGGTGTGGAACCAGCTCGCCGCCGGCATCCAGTTCGTCAAGGGTGACTTCGTCACCGATGCCGCCTTCGACGACCTGGCGGCGATGACCCGCCGGATGGACGCCGAACGCGGTACCGCCGGCAACTGGGCCTACTATCTTTCAGTCCCGCCGCAGTACTTCTCCGACGTGTGCAACCAGCTGCAGCGCTCCGGGCTCGCCGACAGCTCCCAGGGCTGGAAGCGGGTGGTCATCGAAAAGCCCTTCGGCCACGACGAGGAGTCCGCCGCGGAGCTCAACCGAACCGTCAACGCGGTCTTCCCGGAGTCCTCGGTGTTCCGAATCGACCACTACCTGGGCAAGGAGACCGTACAGAACATCCTGGTGCTGCGTTTCGCCAACCAGATGTTCGAGCCCCTGTTCAACTCTCAGCTGATCGACCACGTCCAGATCACCATGGCCGAGGACATCGGCCTGGGCGGACGCGCCGGCTACTACGACGGCATCGGTGCCGCCCGCGACGTGATGCAGAACCACCTGCTCCAGTTGCTGGCCCTGGTGGCGATGGAGGAGCCGGTGACCTTCGCCCCGGATGAACTCAAGTCCGAGAAACTCAAGGTGCTCAAGGCCACCCGGCCGGTCGGCCCGTTCGCCCAGACCACCGCCCGTGGCCAGTACACCGCCGGTTGGCAGGGCTCGGAGTTCGTCCCCGGACTGCGCGAGGAGGATGGTTTCGAACCGACATCCACCACCGAGACCTATGCTGCTGCCACCTTCGAGATCAATTCCCGGCGCTGGGCCGGGGTGCCGTTCTACCTGCGTACCGGCAAGCGGCTCGGCCGACGTGTCACCGAGATCGCGCTGGTGTTCAAGGACGCCCCGCACCAGTCCTTCGCCCGGGACCAGACCGAGGCACAGGACTCCAACGTGCTGGTCATCCGGGTGCAGCCGGATGAGGGTGTGCTGCTGCGCTTCGGATCCAAGGTGCCTGGCTCGGCGATGGACGTCCGTGACGTCAACATGGACTTCTCCTACTCCGAGGCCTTCACCGAGCAGTCCCCGGAGGCCTATGAGCGGCTCATCCTCGACGCCCTGCTCGACGAGGCCAGCCTGTTCCCCACCAACGAGGAGGTCGAGGAGTCCTGGCGCATCCTCGACCCTATCCTGAACTACTGGTCACAGTCCGGACGGCCGGAGGACTACGAGTCCGGCACCTGGGGACCGTTCGGCGCCGACCGGATGCTGACCCGCCACAGCAGGAAATGGAGGCGACCCTGATGTCCGCCACGACCTTCACCGACACCAGTACCGGCGACCAGGCCGTGGTCCGGAATCTCGGCACCACGACGACACGGGCTCTGGGGCGTGAACTACACCGGCTGCGTGAACAGCGCGGCGAGGTAGCCACCGGCCGGGTGCTGACCCTCATCGTGTCCATGCGTTCCGAAGAGGACCTCGACGCTGTCGTCGCCGCGACCGTGGAGGCCTCGCGTGAGCACCCTGCCCGGGTGATCTTCGTGGTGCACGACCGCTCCACCACCGAGGTGAGCATGGATGCCGCGATCCACCTGGGTGGCGACGCCGGCGCCTCGGAGATGATCCTCATGCGGTTGCACGGTGCACTGGCCGACCATGCCGACAATGCGGTCATGCCGCTGCTGCTGCCGGACACGCCGGTGGTGGTGTGGTGGCCGTTCACCTCGCCCCGCAATCCCGCCGCCGACGCCCTCGGTGCACTGGCCACCCGCCGGATCACCGACAGTCTCGCCGACGCCACCGCCGGACGCGGTGCCGAGGCGATCTTCCGTCGCCGCATCGGCTATAGCCGCGGTGACTCCGACCTGGTGTGGAGCCGGATCACCCCGTGGCGTGGACTGCTGTCCAGCGCCCTGGACCAGCGACCCGGGGCGACGATCGTCTCTGCCGAGGTCGACGGCCCCGCCGATGACCCGGCGGTCGACATCGCCGCCGGCTGGCTCGCCCACCGGCTGAACGTCCCGGTGTCCCGCTGCGCCGACGGTTCCCCCACCATCCCCGTCGACGACGACGGTCAGCCGACCGCACCGGTGCGCCGCACCGTGATCACCCTCGACGACGGCGAAGTGGTCCTGGAGATCCTCGACCACCACTCGGCCCGGGTCAGCACCGGAATCGGCACCGATACAGTCGTCAACCTGTCCCGCCGCCCGGTCGGTGACTGTCTCGCCGAGGAACTGCGTTACCTAGAACCCGACCGTGCCTTCGGTGATGCCCTGCATGGTCTTCCCCGGGTGCGTACCCCGAAGGATTCGATGAGTTCCCCCTTGCCGATGTCGTCCCAGGAGAGTCGCCGATGACCACCCGTTCCGTGTCCGTGACCGCCTGGCCTGACCAGGACACCTTGGCCGAGGGGGTGGCCCGTGACATCGTCGAGGTCATCGCCGAGGTTCAGCGCCGCGGTGGGGTGACCGACGACGGCTTCGCCCGGATCGTCCTCACCGGCGGTGGGGCCGGCGGCGCCGTACTGCGTGCCCTGGCCGCCCTGGACCTTGCCGCACGGCAGACCGCGGAGTCCTTCCCGGTCACCGCCATCGACTGGTCGAAGGTTCACGTCTTCTTCGGCGACGAGCGTTTCGTCCCGGTCGGGACGACCGGTGCAGTGGCCCGCAACGACGGCCTGGCTGACACCGAGCTGTTGGAACATGTCGGCATCCCGGCACAGCATGTGCACCGGGTGGCGGCACCCACCGACGCGGAGTCCCCGGACGGCCCGGAGTTGGACACCGCGGC
Organism: Candidatus Corynebacterium faecigallinarum; assembly: GCA_019120175.1. Lineage (GTDB taxonomy): Bacteria > Actinomycetota > Actinomycetes > Mycobacteriales > Mycobacteriaceae > Corynebacterium > Corynebacterium faecigallinarum. The sequence continues at coordinate 183,597 of DWVP01000004.1, read as the reverse complement.
ATCCGAGTACGCCACCGTGCTCGGCGAGTACGCCCCCGAGGGTTTCGACCTGCACCTGTTGGGGATGGGGCCGGAGGGACACATCAACTCACTGTTCCCCCACACCCCGGAGCTCTCCCCCGCTGACGGGACCACCGTCGTCGCCGTGCGCGGGTGCCCCAAGCCTCCGGCCGAACGCGTGTCCCTGACTCTGGCGGCGGTGAACTCCGCCCAGCGGGTCTGGCTGCTGGTGTGTGGAGCTGCAAAAAAGGACGCCGCCGACCATGTGGTCAGCGGCGATGATCCGGCCCAGTGGCCGGCGGCTGCGGTGTGCGGTACTTCCGAGACGGTCCTGCACGTCGACGCCGGGGCCGATCCTCGCTAGGAACCCGTCTCCGACATGTGCCAAGGGCCCGGCAGATCGCCGGGCCCTTCTGCTGTGCCGCGATGCTCGTACAGGGCAGTACGTACGGGCTCCTACTAGACCTGGGCGTAGTGGACGGCCAGGTTCAGCCCGATGATGGCGGCGATCCAGATCACCGCGGTGACCACCGTCAGCCGGTCCAGGTTCTTCTCGACCACGGTGGAGCCGGACAGACTCGACTGCATGCCGCCACCGAAGAGGCTGGACAGGCCGCCGCCCTTGCCCTTGTGCAGCAGGACGGACAGCCCCATGATGAGGCTGGTGACCACCAGAACGATCTGGAGGGTGAGAACCATGTTGGTAAGTGCCTAACGTCGTGTCGGGGAGGGCAGGAACAACTCTGACAATTCAGCCCTTTCGGAAACTCCCCCATCATAGCCCACGAGTGCCCACCGATGCAGCACTAACCTGCCGATGTCGGCCCGGGAGCTTATCCGGAGTTCCGCAGGCCGGTGGCCAGGCCGTTCATCGTCAGTCGGATACCGTCGAGGACATCCTCGCTGCGATCGCCGTCGCGGTACCGCCGCAGCAGGGAGAGTTGCAGCAGGTTCAACGGCAGGAGGTACGGGAACCTGTTGCGCACCGACAGGGCGAGCTCGGGGTTGTCGTCGACCAGGGTGTCCTGTTCGGTGATCTGCAGGTACATCTCCACGGTGAGGGTGAACTCCCCGGAGATCATCTCGAAGATCCGGTCGGCGTCCTCCCGGTCCGGCACCAGTGCCGAGTACAGGTGAGCCACCGACAGGTCGGTCTTCGCCATGACCTGGGCCATGTTCGACAGCACCGAGCGGAAGAAGGGCCAGCGCCGGTACAACTGCCGGAGGTAGTCCAGACGTGCGGCAGAATCGGCAGAGTCACCTCCGTCGATCCACTGACGCACCGCACTGCCCACCCCGAACCAGCCGGGCAACATGATCCGCGACTGGGACCAGGACAGCACCCACGGGATGGCGCGCAGGTCGGAGATGCTGCTGGTCTGCTTGCGGGAACTGGGCCGGGAACCGATGTTCAGGTTGCCGATCTCCTCCAGCGGGGTGGAACTGGTGAAGTAGTCGATGAACCCGTGGTCGTCGTGCATCAGCCGGGCATAGGTTAGACGGGACAGTTCCGCGAGTTCGCGCATGGTGGCGTAGGCCCGCTCCGGATCGTCGATCCGGTCGACCGGCAACAGGCTGGCCTCCAGGGTCGCCGACACCAGGGACTCGAGGTTGCGGCGGGCCACCGAGGGCACACCGTACTTGGCGGAGATGATCTCGCCCTGCTCGGTGATCCGCACGCTACCCTGCACCGCGCCTTCAGGCTGGGCGAGGATCGCCTCGTGACTGGGCCCGCCGCCGCGTCCGACCGTGCCGCCACGGCCGTGGAACAACCGCAGTCCGACACCGGCGTCGGAGGCTGCGGCGACCAGGGCGATCTCGGCGTCGTAGAGTCCCCAGTTCGCCGCCAGGTAGCCACCGTCCTTGTTCGAGTCGGAGTATCCCAGCATGACTTCCTGGATCTCGCCACGGTTGCGGACGTAATCGCGGTAGAGCTCGAGGGACAGCACCTCCCGCATCACGTCCGCACCGGCGGCCAGGTCCTCGATCGTCTCGAACAGCGGGATCACGTCGACGCTGCCGCTGATGCGGCCATCGTCGGCGGTGACCAGCCCCACCTCCTTGAGCAGGATCATCGGCTCCAGAATGTCCGACACCGATGACGCCATCGAGATGATGCAGTGCGGGACGGCGTCCGGGCCGAAACGCTCCACGGCATCCGCGGCCGCCCGGAAGATCCCCAGTTCGCGCTCGGTGACCTCGCTCCAGGTGGCACGGGGGTCGCTGAGGGGACGCGGCGAACGCAGCTCGGCGGTGAGCAACGCCACCCGCTCCTCTTCGGTGAGCGCCGTGTAGTCGTCGGTGACTCCGGCCCTGGTGAAGAGTTCGCTCAGCACCGACTCGAAGCTCTCCGAGTTCTGTCGCAGATCCAGGCTACTGAGGTGAAACCCGAAGGTCTGCGTCGCGGCGATGAGGTCGCCTAGCCGGTGATCGGCGATGATGTCGTCGGCGCTGGCGCGCAGTGAAGCGTCGATGGTCTCCAGGTCGGACAGCAGTTCGGTGCTGTCGGTGTAGGGCTGGTGGCCACGGGACAGGGTCTGATCCTGTGCAACCTCGACCTGCTCGCTCAGGCGGGATGCCGCGGTGGCGGCGACGCGTCCCCGGATACCGTGGACGGCCCGGCGGTAGGGTTCGTCGACCCTGGAGGGGACGTCGTTCCTGCCCCGGTCGGCCAGCTCCGCAAGATCCTCGGTGACGTGGGTGAGCTGGACGGACAAGCTCAGCTCGTGCTCCAGCTTTCCGAGCTGGCCCAGGTACCAGTCGAAGACGGTCTGGGCGGCCCGCGCTGTGGCGTAGGTGACGGTCTGCCCGGTGACGAAGGGGTTGCCGTCGTGGTCGCCGCCGATCCAGCTGCCGGGACGCACCGTCGGCGTGGCCGGGACGTCCTGTCCATAGCGGTCGCGTAGTGCCACGGTGACCCGGCGGTTGATCGCCGGAATCTCCTGCAGCAGGCTGATGGTGAAGTAGCGCAGCCCCACGTTGATCTCGTCCTCGATACGGGGGCGCACCGAGCGGATCAGCGCGGTCTGCCACAGGATCGACACCCGGCGGCGGATGTCGGTGTCGATGCTGGCCAGACGTTCGTCGCTGCGTGCGGTGCGTCCACTGTTGAGGATGCGTCCGCGGCCGCGCATCAGTCGGGTGATGTCCCACTGCACGTCGAAGACCGTGCGGCGACGGGTCTCCGTCGGGTGGGCGGTAAGCACCGGGGCAACCTGGGCCTTCGCGACGACCTCGGCGACCTGTCGGGAGGTCACCGAGGCATCGGACAGTGCGGTCCATGCCGAGTCGAGGGTGTCGGCCGGCGGGGCCACGCCGTCATCGGCCCGACGGTCCCGGAGACGTTCCTCGTGGAGGTCCTCGGCGAGGTTCGCCAGCAGACTGAAGTGTGAGAAGGCCCGGATCACCGGGAGTGCCGTCGCTGCGGGAAGGTCGTGCAGCCGGTCGGCCAGTGACTCCAGGGCGGCAGGGTCCCCGTCCCCGTCACGAATCGCGAAGGCGGCCCGGCGGGTCTCCTCGACGACCGAGAAGACCTCCTCCCCCTCCTGGTCCCGGATGATGTCACCGAGGATGGCGCCGAGGTAGCGCACCTCCTGGCGAAGTCCGGGAATGATCTCCGGGGTCTCGGTGTCCGGGGCAACCGCGGGGATCGCGGTGCCGGGGACGGTCTGAGGGGCGGAATCCGCCGGCTGTGGTGACTGCGGTGTGTGTGAAGTCATGACCCCATTGTGCCCGCAGTAGCCCACATTCGCTGGCTTAGCGACCCGCCTTCGCTGCCGCGGCACACAGTCGGGCGAAGTCCTCGCCGTCGAGACTGGCCCCACCGACCAGCCCTCCGTCGACGTCGGGCTGGCTGACGATCTCACCGACCGAGTCGGTCTTCACCGACCCGCCGTAGAGGATGCGCATACCGTCGGCGGTGGCGTCGTCGGCGAGTTCGCGGACGAGTCCGCGGATCGCCTGGCACACCTCCTGGGCGTCACCGGCGGAGGCGACTTCGCCGGTGCCGATCGCCCACACGGGTTCATACGCGATGACGGTGGACGCGAGGTCGCCCGCCGAGAGACCTGCCAAGGAGTTCCGGGTCTGCGCGACGACGTAGTCGACGTGCCCGCCCTTCTGACGGACCTCCAGGGGCTCACCCACGCAGACGATCGGCGACATACCCTCGGACAGCGCGGCCTTCGCCTTCGCCGCCACGGTGGCGTCGTCCTCGGCGTGGTACTGGCGACGCTCGGAGTGGCCGACGACCACCCAACGGCAGCCGAGCTTGGCGAGCATCGAGGCGGAGACCTCACCGGTGTAGGCGCCCTTTGCGTGGACGGAGACGTCCTGTGCGCCGTAGGTCAGCGGGATCTTCTCGCCGTCGACGATGGTCTGGACGCTACGGATGTCGGTGAACGGCGGGATGAAGGCGACGTCGACATGCTCGTAGTAGTCCTTCGGCAGTGCGAAGGCGAACTTCTGCACCACCTGGATGGCCTCCAGGTGGTTCAGGTTCATCTTCCAGTTGCCAGCGATCAAGGGGGTGCGGGTCATGGTGCTACCTCTCACTTCTCGAGGACGGTGATTCCGGGCAGTTCCTTGCCTTCGAGGAACTCCAGCGATGCTCCACCACCGGTGGAGATGTGGCTGAAGCCCTCCTCGTCCAGGCCCAGGGTGCGCACGGCGGCAGCGGAGTCGCCACCGCCGACCACGGAGAAGGCTCCGGACGAGGTCGCGGCGATGATCGCCTCGGCGACCCCGCGGGTTCCCTCGGCGAAGGCCGGGAACTCGAAGACGCCCATCGGGCCGTTCCAGAAGATGGTCTTCGACGCAGACAGTGAGGCGGCGAAGGTCTCCACGGAGGCCGGTCCGATGTCCAGGCCCATCTGGTCGCCCGGGATGGCGTCGGCGGCCACGGTGGTGGCCGGGGCGTCGGCGGCGAAGGCGGGGGCCACCACGACGTCGGTGGGCAGGCTAATCACGTCACCGAAACGCTCCAGCAGGTCACGGCAGGTGTCCACCATGCCCTCCTGCAGCAGCGAGGTGCCCACATTGTGGCCCTGGGCGGCGAGGAAGGTGAAGCACATACCGCCACCGATGACCAGGGTGTCGACCTTGGGAGCCAGGGCCTCGATGACCCCGAGCTTGTCGGAGACCTTCGACCCGCCGAGCACGACGGCGTAGGGGTGGGCCGGGTCCTCGGAGACGGTCTTGAGCACCTCGAGCTCGGACTGAACCAGGCCGCCGGCGTAGTGCGGCAGCAGCTCGGCGACGTCGTAGACGGAGGCCTGACGGCGGTGGACGACACCGAAGCCGTCGGAGACGAAGGCGCCCTCGTCACCGGTCAGCGCGGCGAGCTCGGCGGCGAATGCTGCGCGCTCGGCGTCGTCCTTGGAGGTTTCGCGGGCGTCGTAGCGCACGTTCTCCAGCAGCAGGATGTCGCCGTCGTTGAGCCCGTTGGCCCGCTCGTGGGCGTCCTCACCGGTGACGTCGGTGGCCAGCGGGACCCACTGGTCGAGGCGCTCGGCCAGGGCCTCGGCGACCGGCGCGAGCGAGAACTCCGGGTTGGCCTCCCCCTTCGGGCGTCCCAGGTGTGCGCTGACGATCACGCGGGCTCCGGCGTCGATGAGCCGGCGCAGGGTCGGGACCGAGGCGTCGATGCGGCCCGGATCGGTGATGTCCCCGTCCTTCAGAGGGACGTTGAGGTCGGCGCGGACGAGGACGTGGCGTCCCTCGACACCGTCGGCGATGAGGTCGTCGATGGTCTTCACTGTCATGTGGGGCTCTCCTGTGTTCAGGCCGCGAACGGGCGGCCGGTGTCAGACAAGTCCGGCGGGCCGGTGCGTGGAGGCACCGACCCGCCGGGGATGTGGGTACCGGGTCCGAGTCTAGTGGACTGCCCGGTCCTGTGAGGCGAGTGTCAGAGACGCTCGGCGACGTAGGCGGTCAGGTCGATGAGGCGGTTGGAGTAGCCCCACTCGTTGTCGTACCAGGAGACGACCTTGACCTGGTTGTCGATGACCTTGGTCAGGCCGGAGTCGAAGATCGAGGAGTGCGGGTCGCCGACGATGTCGGTGGAGACCAGCGGCTCGCCGTCAGAGTAGCTGAGGATGCCCTTGAGGTCACCCTCGGCGGCCTTCTTCAGGGCCTCGTTGACGGACTCGACGGTGACCGGCTTCTCGGCCTCGAAGGTGAGGTCGGTGACGGAACCGGTGGGCACCGGCACGCGCAGGGCGTAGCCGTCGAGCTTGCCCTTGAGGTGCGGCAGCACCAGGGAGACGGCCTTGGCCGCACCGGTGGAGGTCGGGACGACGTTCAGGGCGGCGGCGCGGGCACGACGCGGGTCCTTGTGCGGGGCGTCGTGCAGGCGCTGGTCACCGGTGTAGGCGTGGACCGTGGTCATCAGGCCACGGACGATGCCGAACTCCTCGTCGAGCACCTTGGCCAGCGGGGCCAGGCAGTTGGTGGTGCAGGACGCGTTGGAGATGATGTGCTGGGTCTCCGGGTCGTACTCGGTGTGGTTCACACCGACGACGAAGCTGCCGTCCTCGTTCTTCGCCGGGGCGGAGATGATGACCTTCTTGGCGCCGGCGTCGATGTGCGCGCGGGCGGCGTCGGCGTCGGTGAAGAAACCGGTGGACTCGATGACGATGTCCACACCCAGCTCACCCCAGTTGAGGTTCTTCGGGTCGCGCTCTGCGGTGACCGTGAGACGCTTGCCGTCGACAGTGATGGACTCATCGTCGTAGCTGACCTCTGCGTCGAGTCGACCGAGGATGGAGTCGTACTTCAGCAGGTTCGCGAGGGTCTTGTTGTCGGTGAGGTCGTTGAAGGCCACGATCTCCAGGTCCGCGTCGCTCTCCTGCAGCGCGCGGAAGAAGTTACGGCCGATGCGGCCGAAGCCGTTGATTCCTACTCGTACGGTCACTGTGGTGCTCCTGTGGTCGAGTTGCTTGGGTGGTATTTCCAGTTACCCAGACTACAGAGGCTTGAGTGGCTACGCCGCTGTCATTCTCCGGCCCAGGGGCGGAGCTACTCCCCCGGCTCAGTTTCCGGGCTCGTCCACCGGGTCGTCGATGTCGAAGATCTCGTCGGTGACCGCGGCGCTGGTGTCCGGGATGCCGAGTTCGGTTGCCCGACGGTCCGCCATCGTCAGCAGGCGGCGCACCCGGCCGGCCACCGCATCCTTGGTCATCGGCGGATCGGCGAGCTGACCGAGTTCCTCCAGCGAGGCCTGCTTGTGCTGGACACGAAGCGTCCCGGCCTGCACGAGGTGGTCGGGAACATCCTCGCCGAGAATGTCCAGGGCCCGGGCGACGCGCGCTGCCGCGACCACCGCAGCCCGTGCCGAACGTCGCAGGTTGGCGTCATCGAAGTTGGCCAGCCGGTTGGCGGTGGCCCGCACCTCGCGGCGCATGCGCTGCTCCTCCCACTGCAGCTTGGTGCGGTGCGCCCCCATCCGGGTGAGGAGGTCGCCAATGGTCTCACCGTCGCGGATGACCACACGCATCACCCCGCGGGTCTCCTTGCTCTTGGCGGTGACACCGATGCGGCGGGCCGCCCCCACCAACGCCAGAGCGGCCTCATTACCTGGGGTGGTGACCTCCAGTGCCGAGGACCGCCCCGGCTCGGTGAGCGAGCCGCGCGCCAGAAAGGCACCGCGCCACGCGGCAACGCACTGGTCTGCGGTACCGCCGATGATGAAGGGTGGTAGGCCCCGCACCGGACGTCCGGCACGGTCGATCAGGCCGGTACGCCGGGCCAGGTCGGTGCCGCCCTCGGTCCAACGCAGGACGTACCGGGCGGAGGTGCGCAGGTTCCCTCCCCCGACGACCTGCATCTCGGCGGTGAGTTCGAAGAGCTCCTCGACGGCCTGCGAGACCCGGCGTGCGGTCGCCCCGCTGTCGACCTCGGCCTCGACGACGATGCGTCCGGCGACCAGGTGGAGACCGGCGCTGTAGCGCAGCAGTCCGGCGATCTCGGCGGTCATCTCCTCCGGACGGGTCACCGAGACCCGTGCCAGTTCGTCCTTCACCTCAGCTGTCAGTGCCACTGTGGCTGCTGCTCCCTTCCTCTAGGCCGCTGGTGGATCCCGTTGATCCTACCGCCTCCCAGGTAGCCAGTTCGCGCAGAACGTCCGCCAACTTCTCCGAGGAGTGCCGGTCGGTCCAACGGCCCCGGTCATCGTCCTGCCGGACGTTGCGGTAGACCACCTCGGCACCGAGCCGTTCGGCGGCGCGTTCGAGGTGACGGCGTTCATTGCCGGGCAGCAGGGTCGAGGTGTCGACCACCACCACGTCCATCCTCAGGCTCGGGCAGTGCTGCAGCAGCATGTGGATGTGGCGTTCCATGGAGAAACCACTGGTCTCCCCAGGTTCGGCGACGAGGTTCATGATCACCACACGGGTGGCCGTGGTCTCCTGCAGTGCCTCGACGATACCGGGCATCAGCAGGTGCGGAATCACCGAGGAGAACCAGGAACCGGGCCCCAGGGTCACCATGTCGGCATCGAGGATGGCCTCGACCGCCTCCGGGGAGGCCTCCGGATTCTGCGGGATCAGCCGCACCCGACGGACCTGCCCGAGGGTCGAGGCGACAGCGACCTGACCACGCACGGCGTTGACTTCGCGCGGATCGTCGCCGAGCCCCTGCACCTCGGCCTCCAGGTCGAGCGGTTCCGGGGACATCGGCAGCACCCGCCCCTGCACACCGAGCAGCCTCCCCAGTTCATCGAGGGCGGCGATGCTGGAGCCCATCACCTCGGTGAGACCGGTGAGAACGAGGTTGCCGACAGCATGGCCGGCGAGTGCACCGTGCCCGGAGAACCGGTGCTGCAGGGTCGTCTCCCACAGATGACCGCGTGGTGAGTCACGGACCAGGGCGGCCAGCGCCATGCGCAGGTCTCCCGGGGGAAGGGAGCCCAGTTCGCGACGCATGCGTCCGGACGACCCGCCGTCGTCGGCGACGGTGACCACCGCGCTGACGTAGTCGGCGGCCTCGCGGGCAGCACGGAGCGTGGCGAACAGGCCGTGGCCGCCGCCGAGGGAGGTGATCTTCTGTAACGGGTGTCCGTCGGAGCGCTCGGGGATGTGTTCGGTGGGGTCCTCAGGTGTGTACTCGGGGGTGTACTCGGTCATGACGACTCCCCCCTGACCAGGTCACGGTGCATGGTGCGCACGTCGAGCTCGGACAGGCCGCGCAACCGCTCGGCCAGCGCCTCGACCAGCGCCGGACTCCGGTGCTGGCCACCGGTGCACCCCACCGCCACGGTGATGAAGTGTTTGCCTTCCCGCCGGTAGCCGGGCAAGGCGGTGGAGAGCAGCCGGACGACCCCGTCAAGGTAGTCGGACGCCTCCGGCCGGGAGAGCACGAAGTCAGCCACCGGGGCATCCAGGCCGCTGGAGTCGCGCAGTTCTGGTTCCCAGTAGGGGTTGGGCAGGAACCGGGCGTCCAACAGCAGGTCGATGTCCCGCGGGGTACCGTGCTTGAAGCCGAAGGACTGCACGGTGATGTGTTCCCGTCGGTCACTGATGGCGGCGAAGTAGCCCTCCAGGGTGCGCCGCAGGTCGTGGACACTGGTGCCGGTGGTGTCGATGACCACGTCCGCACGCTGCCGGATGCCTTCCATGGATTCACGTTCCCGGTCGATGCCGGCCTGCAGCGTCTCATCGCCCTGCAGGGGGTGGACGCGCCGAAGCTGCCCGTAGCGGCGGATCAGGGTGCGGTCGTCGGCGTCGAGGTAGAGCACGAAGGGCTGTCGACCGGAATCGTGCAGGCTGGTGAGCACGTCGGTCAGCGACCCGACGAAATCCCGGGAGCGGACGTCGGTGACCACGGCGAGCCGTTCCACCGGAGAGTCGGACTCGAAGCTGAGCTCGACCATCCGCATGATCAGTTCCGGGGGCAGGTTGTCGGCGACATACCACCCCATTTCCTCGAGGACCGTGGCCGCTTCCTTGCGCCCGGCACCGGACATGCCGGTGATCAGGACCAGCGACGCCTCCAGCTGGGAATCGCGCGGATTGTCAGGGGTTGTCATACCGCCCGAGTCTAGCCGGAATCATCAGCCGGATTCCTGGTCCGGCTCCTGCGGGGTCAGCGCCTGCATCACGGCCTCGGCCAGAGTCAGGCCGAATCCTGGCAGTTCGGCGATCCCCTCCACCCCGGCCTCGCGGACCTTGGCGACCGATCCGAAGGCCTTGACCAGTTGGGCGCGACGGGTCGGTCCCAGGCCCCGGACGTCGTCGAGGGCGGAGCGGGTCATGCGTTTACCGCGGCTGGCCCGGTGGAAGGTGATGGCGAAGCGGTGGGCCTCGTCGCGGATCTGCTGGATGAGGTACAGCGCCTGGGAGTTGCGGGGCAGGATCACCGGGTACTCGTCGCCGGGGACCCACAGCTCCTCCAGTCGCTTGGCCACGCCGACGAGGGTGACATCGGTGACCCCGAGCTCATCGAGCACCTCCTGTGCCGCATTGACCTGGGGTTTGCCACCGTCGACGATGAACAGGTGCGGCGGGTAGGCGAACTTCTTGGAGGACGCCTCGGCCTGTTCCACGGTGACTTCACCGTCGAGTAGGTCTCCCCCGTCATCCCCGGCGGGGACTACCAGGCGGTCCTGTCCGTGACGGCGGAACCGGCGACGTACGACCTCGGCGATCGAGGCGACGTCGTCGGAGTGACCGTCCCCGGCTGCCTCGCGGATGCGGTATCGCCGGTAGTCGGACTTCCTGGGCAGCCCGTCCTCGAAGACGACCAGGCTGGCGACGACGTCGGTGCCCTGGATATGCGAGATGTCGGTGCATTCTATCCGCAGCGGGGAATCCTCCATCCACAGCGCCTCCTGAAGGTCGCGCAGTGCGGCTGACCGGGTTGTGAGGTCACCGGCGCGGGCGATCTTGTGCTGGGCCAGCGCCTGGGACGCATTCGCGGTGGCGGTGTCCATCAGTGCCTTCTTGTCGCCACGTTGGGGCACCCGCAGCCGGACCTTGCCGCCGCGGAGGTCCTCGAGCCATTCGGTGAGTCGGGGGGCGTCGGCGGGCAGTTCGGGGACGAGGATCTCCCGGGGTACCGGTTCCAGGGTGACCCCGTCGGTGGCCCTGGAGTTGCCGCCGACGGCGGATTCGGTGGCGCTGTCGAGGGCGGCGGTGTCTCCGTAGAACTGGGTGAGGAAATCCTCGAGCAGGACGGACAAAGCGGCACTGCCACTGGCACTGCTGCCACTGTCACTGCTGTCACCGCTGCCGTCACTGCCGCCGTCCTCACTGGACGCCTGCCGTTCGACCACCCACCCGCGCTGACCACGGATGCGTCCACCACGGACGTGGAAGATCTGGACGGCGGCCTCCAGATCATCGCTGTCGACGGCAACGACATCGGCGTCGGTGTCGTCGGAGAACACCACCGCCTGCTTCTCCATCGCCTTCTCCATCGCGCCGAGCTGGTCGCGCAGCGAGGCGGCGCGCTCGAAATCGAGGTTCTCGGCGGCAGACTGCATGTCGTGACGGACCTCGCGCATCACCCGCTCGGTGTTGCCCCCCGCGAGGAAAGAGCACAGCCCGTCGACGAGTTCCATGTGTTCTGACGGACTGACCCGACCGACACAGGGGGCCGAACAGCGGTCGATGTACCCCAGTAGGCAGGGGCGTCCCAGTTGTTCATGCCGGCGGTACACACCGGCGGTACAGGTGCGCACCGGGAAAACACGGGTCAGAGATTCCAGGGTGTCGCGGATCGCCCAGGCCTTGGGGTACGGACCGAAATAGCGCACGCCCTTCTTGCGCGGCCCCCGGTACAGGAATGCACGCGGGAACTGCTCTTTCACGCTGACCGCGAGCATCGGGTAGGTCTTGTCGTCCCGGTACATGACGTTGAACCGGGGGGCGAACTTCTTGATCCAGGTGTACTCGAGGTTCAGCGCCTCGAGCTCGCTGCCGACCACCGTCCACTGCACGTGATCGGCGGTGTGGACCATGGTGCGGATCCGGGGCTCCAGGTGCGCGGGATCCTGGAAGTAGTTCGACAGTCGGGCCCGCAGGTTCTTCGCCTTGCCGACGTAGAGCACCCGGTCATCGGCGTCGCGGAACGTGTAGACCCCCGGGTTCGTCGGGATCGAACCGGGGGCGGGACGGTAACTCGCTGGATCAGCCATGGGCGTGGGTCTCGGGGATACGTGAGGTGCAGTCAGGTTATTCGGCGGGCATGTAGCGGTCCTCGAGCACCCGGAAGTCCTCGACCTTGCGGGCGATGGTCGCCTTGTCGGCGAGCTGGAAGGCCATCATGGGGACGAACTCGAAGTCCGGGAGTTCCAGGCGTGCCCAGCGGGCGTTGCGGGGGAAGGAGAGACCGTGGATGATGCTCCAGCGGTAGAACTGGGCGCCGAAGATGTTGCGGACCTCCACCCCGGCCTCGTTGACCCGCACGCGCGGACGCAGCAGGCACAGGATGCAGCTGGAGAAGATCAGGCCCAGTCCGAGGAAGGACAACTGGTCGACGACGGTGACGGCAACACCGGTGTCACCGATGGCGGAGACGACCGCCATGAAGATGTGCACCAGCAGCACGACCAACGCACCGCCCCACGCCCACCGCTTCAGCGTGGGCGAGGTGACGGTCAGCAACCATTCGCCGTTGTCGGCGGAGGTGCGGGTTGTCGTCGAGGTGGTGTCGGTGACCGATTCAGAGCTGCTCACGGGTACCCAGCCTACCTCCCTGACCCCCGGGGAGTTAAACGGTGACGGTCACCCGCGCGAGCGGACGTCCTTGAGCACCAGCAGGGTATGCAGGGCGGCGTTGGCTGCGTCGCGACCCTTGTCCTCCACTGCGCCCGGGGCACCGGAACGGTCGACGGCCTGCTGGTGGTTCTCCACGGTGAGCACACCGTTGCCGACCGGCTTGCCGGAGTCCAGTGACACCCGGGTCAGGCCGTAGGTCACCGCATTGCAGACGTGGTCGAAGTGGGCGGTCGCGCCTCGGATCACGCAGCCGTTGGCGACCACGGCGTCGAAGGTCTTCGCCGCCTCGGCGGCGACGACGGGCAGTTCCACCGCCCCGGCGACGCGCCACTGTGAGACGAGCACACCGGCCTCGGTCAGGGCGGCCACGGCGTGCTCGTGGAGCCGGTCGGTGATCTCCGGGTTCCAGGACGCCGAGACCACGGCGATGCGCAGTCCGGCCCCGGAACCCGGGGTGATGGTGATGTCGGCGAGTCCTTCGGCGGGCATGGGACGCTCCTCAGTGGTGGTTGGTCTTCAGGTCAGGACGCTCAGTTCGGGACGCTCAGGGAGTCGAGCTGGTGGCCCATCCGGTCGCGCTTGGTCCGGAGGTAGGCCTCGTTCTCCGGGTTCGACGGCAGTTCCACGGGGATCCGCCGGACGACGGGGATGCCGTGGCGTTCCAGTCCGAGCCGCTTCTCCGGGTTATTGGACATCAGCGCCACGGAGTTCACCCCCAGGTCGGTGAGGATCTGGGCGGCCGCGCTGTACTCGCGGGTGTCGACCGGCAGTCCCTGGGCGGTGTTGGCGTCGACGGTGTCCAGCCCCTCGTCCTGCAGGTTGTAGGCCCGCAGCTTCGGCACCAGACCGATCCCGCGTCCCTCCTGGCCACGCAGGTAGACCAGTACTCCGCGGCCAGCCTCGGCGATGAGGTCGAGGGAGGTGGAGAGCTGTTCGCCGCAGTCGCAGCGTCGGGAGCCGAAGATGTCCCCGGTCAGACACTCGGAGTGCACCCGCACCAGGACGTCCTGCCCGTCGTCGTCGGCGACGTCACCGGCGACCAGGGCGATGTGCTCGACCCCGTCGATCAGGCCGGTGTAGCCCACGACGTGGAAGTCGCCGTGGCGGGTGGGCAGCCGTGACTCGACGTTACGGGTGACCACCGGGGTGTGGACGCGACGCCAGTCGGCGAGCTGCTCGATGGAGATCAGCGACAGTCCGTGGGTGTCGCAGAAGCGGCGCAACTCCGGCAGACGTGCCATGCCCGAAGGGTCCTCCTCGGAGACGACCTCGCAGAGCACGCCGGCGGCAGGCAGCCCGGCGGCGCGTGCCAGGTCGACGGAGGCCTCGGTGTGTCCACCGCGCTCCAGCACCCCACCGCGGCGGGCGCGCAGCGGTACGACGTGGCCGGGCCGGTGGAAGCTCTCCCGGGTGGATCCCGGATCGGCGAGCAGGCGCAGGGTGTGGGCACGGTCGTGGGCGCTGATGCCGGTGGTGATGCCCTCGGCGGCGTCGACGGTGACCGTGTAGGCGGTGCCGCGGACGTCCTCGTTGCGGGCGACCATCGGCGGCAGGCCCAGACGGTCGGCCTCGCTGTCTGGTACCGCAGCACAGATGTAGCCCGAGGAGTGCCGCACGGTAAAGGCGACCACCTCCGGGGTGGCCTTGGCTGCGGCGAAGATGATGTCGCCCTCGTTCTCCCGGTCCTCGTCGTCGACGACCACGACCGGCTTGCCGGCGGCGATGTCGGCAATGGCGTCCTCCACCGGGTCCAGCAGCGAGGTCCGCTGCGGCTGCTCTGCTCCGTTACCGTTGCTCACTGTTCCTTCTCCTCTGCTGCGGTGGGTGCGGAGTCTGCTGCTGCAAGGCGTTCGACGTACTTGGCCAGCACATCGCACTCGATGTTGACCCGGTCGCCGACGGCCAGGGTGCCCAGCACCGTCTCGGTCAGCGTGGTCGGGATCAACGAGACCTCGAACCAGGCCGCCTCCGGACCCCCGACCTCGGCCACGGTCAAGGAGGTGCCGTTGACGGCGATACTCCCCTTCTTGGCGACATAGCGGGCCAGGGCGGGATCCTCGAGGACGAACCGGAAGACCTCCCACTCGGTGCCCGCGGTGCGTGACTGCAGGACGGCGGTGCCGTCCACGTGACCCTGGACGATGTGTCCGCCGAGTCGTCCGCCGGCCGGGGTGGCACGCTCCAGGTTGACCGGGGTACCGACGACGGCATCTCCCAGCGCGGTGTAGTCGAGGGTGACCTTCATGACATCGGCCCAGAAGCCCGGCTCATCCCCTGACACATCACACTCAGTGACGGTCAGGCAGACGCCGTTGACGGCGATGGAGGCACCGTGGACCGCATCGGAGACGACGGTGCGGCAGCTGACTCTGATGCGTTCGGCATCCGGTGTGCGCTCGACGGCGCCGATCGAGCCGATCTCCTCAACAATTCCGGTGAACATGGAATAAGAGTCTAGGCTACGTCGCCCGGTTCGGAAGCCGCCGGGTTGAATTGATGAAAATATCACTTCCGAGGGGGCGGGTCTCCCTCAACACCAGTCGGGTGATGTCTGCCATCGTGCTGGCCATTCCGCTGCGCTGTTCCACTGTCGGAACCCCTGCACCCAGTAGCGCCGGGGCGATGTAACTGTGCACCGAATCCACCACGCCGGCCGCCAGGAACGCGGCGGTCAACCGCGGCCCACCTTCGACAAGCACGTCCACCACGCCGCGGGACCACAACTCCTGCAACACCACCGTGACATCACGTTCAGCCAGATGCAGCGCCGGACGCACGGCCGCATCCTCCGGCACCGGGGTCTGCCCGACCACCACCCGCAGCGGCTGGTGGTCGCTCAATGACCCGTCCGGGCGCCGTGCAGTCAGACGCGGGTTATCCGCGACCAATGTGCCGGTGCCGATGAGGATGGCATCGCGCCGCGACCGGTCCAGATGAACCCGGGCCCGTGCCTTCTCCCCGGTGATCCACTGGGAGGTCCCGTCGGTGGCCGCGGCGAAACCGTCCAGCGTCCCTGCGTACTTGATCGTCACCCGCGGACGTCCCAGCCGCTGGGCCGTCAACCATGCCTCGACACTGAACTCCGGCACCCCGGTCAGGTCTGTCTCCTCGGCGATCAGCGGCCCGGTAACCTCGACCCCGTGGTCGCGCAGGTATCCCGCCCCGCCGCCGGCCTGCTCTCCGGGATCGGCGAATACGAAGACCACCCGGGCGACCCCGGCCTCGACGAGCGCGTGGGAACACGGGCCGGTACGTCCGGTGTGGTTGCAGGGCTCCAGCGTCACCACCGCCGTACCCCCGGCCGCGCACTCGCCGGCCTCGGCCAGGGCGACCACCTCGGCATGTGCTCCCCCGGCCGGACGCGTCCCGCCGGTACCCACGATGCTTCCTTCGGCGTCCAGAATCACCGCACCGACCGGAGGGTTCGGGCTGGTGGACCCCTTCACCGCATGGCCGGCCGCATCGGCGGCCGCCACGGCATCCCGAATCTCCGGGCTAAGCTCCACCGGCGAGCTCCCGGAGCTCCGTGACGCGGGCCTCCGGGTCAGCGGCACCGAAGACGCTGGAGCCGGCGACGTAGACGTCAACCCCGGCCTCGGCGGAGACCGCGGTCGTGTCCGGCCCGATACCGCCGTCGATCTCGACCAAGGTGTCCAGGCCGTCCGCGTCGATCCGGGCGCGCAACGCACGGACCTTGTCGAGCACCTCCGGCATGAAGGACTGTCCGCCGAAACCGGGCTCCACGCTCATCACCAGAACCAGGTCAAAAGCCTCGAGGTGATCCAGCAGCGGCTCGACCGGGGTCCCCGGCTTCACACTCACACCGGCGCGGGTACCGGCCTCACGCAGGGTCGCGGCGAGCTCCACCGCCGCGGCCACCCCGGCGTCCCCCCTGTCCTCGACGGCCTCGAGGTGAAAGGTCACATTGCCGAAGGCGGCGTAGTCCGGCGCCCAGCGTGCCGGGTCCTCGATCATCAGGTGGACGTCGAGGAACTTCTCCGAGACCCCCTTGACGGCATTCGCCACCGGCAGCCCGAAGCTCAGGTTGGGCACGAAGTGGCCGTCCATCACGTCGATGTGCAACCAGTCCGCCCCGGGGACACGGTCGATGCTCTCGGCGAGACGGGCGAAATCGGAGGCGAGGATGGAGGGGGCGATCAGCGGCTGTCGAGTCATGGTTGTCATGGTACGTCACACCCTCCGGGGGCATATGTTTCCACGGGATTACGCCGGTATTTCCGCAGCGTATCGTGCGGATGTTCGATTAGTGCACGGACATTCCGGTGGGTTAGTGTTGCCTGATCGAGACAGACCCCCCTGCACCCGCTGTCAGTGTCCGCCACAAGCGGCGACAAGCCGGGTCGGGCCCATGAGAGACCAAGGATCTATCGCACATGAGTTCGACATTCGGATTGTACGACCCCACCGCAGAGCACAGCGCCTGCGGCGTCGGCTTCCTAACCCGCAAGGACGGCCACCCCACCCACGACGTCCTCGTCAGGGGCCATGAGGCCCTGTGCGCCATTCCCCACCGCGGCGGCATGTCCTCGGAGGGCGTCGGCGACGGCGCCGGAGTGAACATCGACCTGTCCGTCGAGTTCTTCAGCGCCGTCACCGGACGTCAGCTGACCGAGCGCCACTTCGGCGTGGCGAACTTCTTCCTGCCCGAGGACCGTTCCCATGAGCAGGCCGCCCGCGACCTGGTCGCCGCCGGCCTGCAGGCCGAGGGGCTGGAGATCGTCCACGTGCGTGAGGTGCCCGTCGACGACAGCGTGCTGCGTCCCGCCGCCGTCGGGTACCAGTTCCCCGTCACCCAGTGGGTGTTCACCGCCCCCGGAATGACCCCGGAGCAGGCCGACCGCGCGGCGAACGACGCCCTGCTGAGTATCGAGGCCGAGGCCTACCGCACTGCGGAGTACACCGGCCTCTACCCGCTGTCACTGTCCACCCGCACCCAGGTACTCAAGGGCCGGCTCAACGCTGACGAGGTCATCCCCTACTTCCGTGACCTGGTCGACCCCCGGCACAGTGTGCGCACCCTGTACTTCCACACCCGGTTCTCCACCAACACCGAACCGCACCCCACCATGGCGCAGCCTTTCCGCCTGATGGCGCACAACGGCGAGCTCAACACCGACCGCAAGAACCGCATCAACGACGATGCCTTCGCCGCCGCCCGGCACCGCACCATCGTGCGTCCCCCCGGGCAGAGTGACTCGAGCCGTCTCGACCAGACCCTGCAGAGCCGCGTCTTCGACGACGGCCTCGGCACGGTGGAGGCCGTCGTCACCCTCATGCCCCCGGCCTGGGAGAATGACACCACCCTGTCGCAGCCGGTCCGGGACATGCTGGAGTACTTCTCCCTCTACGAGGAGAAGAACGACGGCCCCGCCGCCCTGATCTTCAACGACGGTGACGTCGTCGGTGCACGCCTGGACCGCCTGGGGCTGCGTCCGCTGCGCACCGTGGAGACCGGCGACTACCTCATGGTCTCCTCCGAGGCCGGCCAGCTCGGTGCGCCGTCCGACGAGGTCCTTCGCCGCGGACGCATCGAGGCCGGCGGCATGCTGTCGCTCGACCACCGGACCGGACAGATCCGCGACACCCGCCAGACCCTCGAGGATCTCGCGACCGCCCGCGACTACGCCACCCTGCTCAAGGGTGCCCGCACCCACATCGACGACATCCCGGTCACCGGTCTCGACCGCGGCACCTCCACCCTGGGCTACGACGGCGACCTCCCGGTGTCCGGACGCTACGTCTCCTACTCCCTGAACCAGGAGAGCTTCCGGTTCATGATGGACCCGATGCTCGCCCAGGGCGCCGAGCGAATCACCGCGATGGGCTACGGCAACGCCATCAACGCCCTGAGTGACCAGGAGGGTGGCCTGGCCAAGTACTTCTCCCAGCGCTTCGCCCAGGTCACCAACCCGCCGCTGGACAGCATCCGCGAGGCCGACGGCATGACCTTCCGCGTCGCCCTCGGTGCCAAGCCGGACGGCCAGGAGACCGTGGAGGCCTCCGGTGGAACAGGACCGACCCACCAGATCGTGCTCGACACCCCGATGCTCAGCCAGCTCGACATGCTCAGGATCCGCGAGCAGACCATGGTGCCGGTCACCTACGCCGACCTGCTCTACACGCCGGTCGACGATGACGACGAGGCCAATGCCGCCGCCGTCACCGACGCCCTCGACCAGCTGTGTGACCGGGTCGCCGCCTTCGCCGAGGAGAAGGGCGGCATCGTGGTTCTGACCGACCGCGGGGTCGACACCGAGCATGCACCGGTGCCGCTGCTGTTGGCCATCGCCGCGGTGAACCAGCGGCTGATCCGCGACGGTCTACGCATGCGGGCCTCGGTCATCGCCGACAGCGGCCAGCTACCCAGCTCGCACCACATCGCCTCCGCCCTCGGTTTCGGGGCCGCCGCGGTCTACAGCATCAGCGCCCGACTGCGTGCCGAGGAGAAGTACCCGAGTCCCGCCGGTCCGGCCGGCGAGCTGACGGACACCGACCGTGCCTTCAACAAGTTCCGTAAGGCCGCGCTCAAGCAGCTCGGCAAGACCATGGGCCGCGTGGGACTGTGCACCGTCGAGAGCTACATCGGTGGCGAGTTCTTCGAGCCCAACTACCTCGACACCCGTGATCCGCGACTGGCCCGCTGCTTCCCGCACATGAAGGCCCCGGTCGGTGGTGTCGGTTTCACCCGCATCGCCCGGGCGTCCTCGGACTGGCACCAGCGTGCCCGCGCCGTCGACGAGAGCGGTGACATCCCGCTGCTCGGCCTGTTCAAGGAGCGCTCGGAGGGTGCCGGCCACTCCTTCGGCACCACGGCCGTGCGTGGCTTCACCGGACTGACCGACGAAAAGATCATGGTCAACGCCGAATACAAGGACGCGAAGACAGAGAAGGCAGGGAACGCAGAGAAGGACGCGATGAAGCCGGCGAACACCGACGCACTGCGCCTGCTCACCCTCGGCCAGCTGGAGGACTCATTCGGTCTGACCGACGATGCCTACCAGAACGCCGGTTTCGGCCCGGTCCCTGACGACCGGATCGACGCCTTCCGCATCACCCCGGGCTACCGCGACTTCGTGTCGAACACCCGCGCCGAGCGGCACCGTCGCCCGTCTGCCCTGCGTGACGTGCTGACCCTCCCGGCGGATGTCACCGGGATGCGCAGCGCCGAGGACTTCTCCCGTGAGCTGGAGCGGTTCTCCCTGTCCGGCAACACCTCCCTGTGCATCCGCGGACTGCGGTTGGAGCAGACCCCGGGCGCCGACGGCACCACCACCATCCGCCTGCTCGACGGCGACTTGTCCACCCACTGCGAGTTCATGGTCTGGCTGCGCAGCGTGATGGGACGCGACATCCATGACCTGCACATCACCGACTCCTCGATCACGCTGCGAGCCACCGGTCGCGCCGCGATCCTGTTCGGACTGGTCACTGAGGCGCCTGCGGCACTGTCACTGGACGAGATCCAGCCCGCCCACGAGATCACCCGCACCCTTGCCTCCGGTGCGATGAGCCACGGCGCCCTGGTCGCTTCGGCCCACGAGGCCGTCGCCCACGGCACCAACATGGTCGGCGGCATGTCGAACTGTGGCGAAGGCGGCGAGCACTTCTCCCGTGCCGGCACCATCCGCGGCTCGCGGATCAAGCAGTTCGCCTCCGGACGCTTCGGCATCTGGGCCGGCTACCTCGCCGACCCGCAGCTCCAGGAACTGGAGATCAAGATCGGTCAAGGCGCCAAGCCAGGTGAAGGCGGACAGCTGCCGGCACCGAAGGTCACCGTGGACATCGCCGCCGCCCGTGGCGGTACCCCGGGCATCGAGTTGGTCTCGCCTCCCCCGCACCACGACACCTACTCCATCGAGGATCTCGCCCAGCTGATCCACGACTGCAAGGCCGCCCGCGTCCGCGTCATCGTCAAGCTGGTGTCCTCCGAAGGCATCGGCACGATCGCCGTCGGTGTGGCGAAGGCCGGCGCCGACGTCATCAACGTCGCCGGCAACACCGGTGGTACCGGCGCTGCCGCGGTGACCAGCCTGAAGTACGCGGGACGCTCCGCGGAGATCGGCGTCGCCGAGGTTCACCAGGCTCTTCTGGCCAACGGCCTGCGCGACAAGGTGGTGCTGCGCTGCTCCGGCGCCCACCAGACCGGACGCGACGTCCTGGTCTCCGCCCTGCTCGGCGGCGACTCCTTCGAGTTCGGCACCACCGCACTGATGATGCTGCGCTGCGTGATGGCCAAGAACTGCAACATCAAGTGCCCGGCCGGGCTGACCACCAACTCCGAGGCCTTCGACGGCGACCCGCGCGCCCTGGCCCAGTACCTGCTCAACATCGCCCACGATGTCAGGGAGCTGCTTGCCCGCCTCGGCCTACGCTCGCTACAGGAGGCCCGCGGACGTACCGACCTGTTGCAGTTGCTGGAGCACCCGGCGAGTGTCGGCGACCTGGACATGCGCGACATGCTCGCCATCGTCCCGGAGAAGACCGTCAGCGAGCCGGTGTACCTGGAGAAGAACTTCGACGTCGACGAGGACCTCCTCGCCGAGGTGCGCCGTGCCCTGGTCGACGGTGCCGATCCTGCCGACAGCGTCGTCATCGGCGCCGAGACCCCGGTCGAGCTGTTCAACTGGAACAAGTCGGTCGGCGGCCAGCTGTCCGTCGACATCGAGCGGCTGCTCAACCACGAGCTGACCGACGAAGAGGTCGACGCCCTGCCGTCGACCCAGCACGACGACCGTGGCCGGGCCTCCTTCAGCGACGGGGCCGTGACCGTCCACACCTCCGGGTCGGCCGGCCAGTCCTACGGTGTCTTCTGCAACGACGGCATCACCCTGTCCCACTCCGGTACCGCCAACGACGGTGTCGGCAAGAGCCAGTCCGGCGGAACGGTGATCGTGCGTTCCCCCGGCGGCGGCTCCCCCGAGGCCGGCGGAAACGTCCTGATCGGCAACTTCGCCCTCTTCGGTGCCACCGGCGGACGCCTGTTCGTCGAGGGTGAGGCCGGCGACCGCTTCGCCGTGCGGAACTCCGGTGCCACCGCCGTGGTCGAAGGCTTCGGCGAGTTCGGGTGCGAGTACATGACCAACGGCACCGTGCTGAACCTCGGTGCCTGCGGCAAGGGCCTCGGCAACGGAATGAGCGGCGGTTTCCTCTACCAGTACGATCCGGACGGCCGGGTCGCCGCCACCGTCAGCGCCGACTCCCTGGTCACCTTCCCGCTGGTTCAGGCGGAGCCCTTCCACGAGGCCGCGGTGCGCATGATGCTCGACTGGCACATCGAGGCCACCGGCTCGGTCTACGCCACCACGCTGCGCGATGAGTGGGACACCACCCGCGAGTCGATCGTCTGCTGCATGCCGCGTGCGCTGCTGCTCTACCAGGACGCCGACGAGATCCTCGGCGCCGCGTCCCGCCGTGAGCTGTTGGACGAGCTGGCCACCGCCGTGGCGTCCTCCCGACTGCGGGAGTTCAAGTTGGACTTCCGTGACCAGAAGCTGCTGCTCGACGGCCGGGCCCCAGGACAGACCGGCTCGCCGGACATGTTCTCGCTGCTGGCATCCTACACGATTCTGTCAGCCGCCCGCGAGATCGCCCGCGAGCGGGTCACCGGCGCGGTCGGTCCGGACGACCCGCGTATCGAGGAGATGGTGCGCAACCTGATCCTCACCGAGGACTTCTTCGTGATGCAGAAGGTCGTCCGCTACCTGCGCGACGCCCTGGACGCCTTCCCCGACGAGCAACTCGCCGCCATGATCGCGGTGAAGCGGCTGGACGACTACAAGGAGTCCCTGGCGCGACGCAACGTCCGCGGCATCGACGCCCCGGCGACCTACGGCTGGATCATCTTCCAGAACGCCAAGAACGCCGGCCTGATCGACCACGAGGCCTTTGACCGGGCCATCGCCACCGCCTCCCTCGACGACCTCGTCGCCGACTGGCGCGAGACGAAAGGTGTGAACGCATGACGCTCCCTGTTTCCCCCTCCCTGCCGTCCCTGCCTGCCCAGCCCTCGTTGGGCTTCATCCCCTCCGATGCACCGTTCTCGGCGGACCAGCAGACCTGGCTGGACGGCTTCTTCGCCGGGATGGACCTGGCCAAGGACCGTTTCCAGGGTCCGGTAGCAACCATGACCGTGGAGATCCTGGTGGGCAGCCAGACCGGCAACTGCCAGTTCCTCGCCGACCAGCTCGCCGGCGCGTTGCAGGGCGTCGGCCTGGGCGCGAACGTCTCCGAGCTGGATTCCGCCGGCACCGACGGACTGGCAACGGCCGGGCACGTGCTCGTGGTGACCTCGACGTACGGCGAGGGCGAGATGCCCGACAACGCCGAACTGTTCTGGGAGTCACTGTCGTCGGCCGAGATGCCGCGACTGGAGGAGCTCTCCTACTCCGTGCTCGCCCTGGGCGACTCCGGCTACGACGACTTCTGCCAGGCAGGCAAGGACATCGACGTCCGCCTGGAGCAGTTGGGCGCGTCCCGGATCGCCGCACGGGTGGACTGCGACGTCGACTTCGAGGAGCCGGCCGAGGCATGGGTCGCCGAGGTGACCGCGGCCCTGGGCGCACTGGCACCGGCCGGTGGTGCCGGCGCACCCACGGCCACCGGCTCGTCCCCTACCCCGAAGCGGTCCCAGTGGAACCGCCGCAACCCCTACCCGGCCCGTCTCACCGTCAACCGGCTGCTGTCGGGTGAGGACAGTGGCAAGGAGATCCGCCACTTCGAATTCGACCTGGGCGACTCCGGCATCACCTACGCCGCCGGGGACGCCCTGGCTGTCATGCCCATCAACGACGACAGTCTGGTCGAGGCCATCCTGATCCGCCTGGGGCTCGACGGCGACCAGCAGGCGGACGACACAGACGGCCGGACCCTGGCCGATCTGCTGACGTTCGAGTGGGAGATCCGGACTCCGTCGAAGGAGCTGATCACCCGCCTCTCCGAGGTCGCGCAGGACAGCGTTCTCGCCGATGTCGTGCGCCGTGACGACCGCGATGCGCTGGACTCCTACCTCTGGGGACGCGACGTTCTTGACCTGCTCAACGAGGCACCGACGGTGACCTTCACCCCTGCGGAGCTCTCCGAGGTGATGCGTCCACTGCAGGCCCGCCAGTACTCGATCTCCTCGAGCCCGCTGCAGAGCCCGGACAGCATCCACCTCACCATTGCCGCAGTCCGCCACGAAGGGCCGGAGAAGGTCGCCGACAGCGAGGAGCGCGAGCACGGCGGCGTGTGCTCGACCTTCCTGTCGGACCGTCTGGAGTTCGGCGAGGACTGCACCCAGACGGTGGGCATCTACCCACAGCCGAATGCGGCGTTCAGCGTGCCGGAGGACCCTGGGACACCGGTGATCATGGTCGGTCCGGGCACCGGTATCGCACCCTTCCGTGGCTTCCTGCACGAGCGCTCCCAAGCAGGGGCGACCGGTCCCAACTGGTTGTTCTTCGGCGACCAGCACCGCTCCTCCGACTTCATCTACTCCGAGGAGCTCACCGGGATGGCGGACTCCGGCGTGTTGACGAAGATGTCGCTGGCGTTCTCCCGTGACCAGGCGGAGAAGGTGTACGTGCAGACCAAGATGCGTGAGGAGGCCGCCGAGCTGTTCCAGTGGCTGGAGGACGGTGCCTACTTCTATGTCTGTGGTGATGCCTCGCGCATGGCCAAGGACGTGGAGGACGCCCTGCTGGATGTCATCGCCGAGCAGTCCGGGTGCTCCGCCGACGCCGCCCAGGACTATCTGACCACGATGAAGAAGGAGAAGCGCTATGTACGCGACGTGTACTGACGTGTACTGACGTGTACTGACGTGCTCTCTCTCCGGTTCCGTCGCCCGTCGATAGGTGAGCCTTATTCACACCTGGCTATAACGAGATATCAGCGATGCGTTAACGTATAAACCTTGTGTTTTCCTGAAGGCGCCGTCCGGGCCCAGACCCACGCCGGCTCGATCGGGAAAGCACGGAGTTCACCCGTCCCCTACCGATTGGAATTTCGATGGTGTTGGCCGCAGATGGTTCCGCCCTCACTCAGTTGGGCACCCCGGCGATCCTCCTTCTCCTTCTGCTCTTCTACGGCGGCACGATGTGGATGGCCGTACGGATCTCGAAGCGCAAAGAGAACGCCGACGGCTACATGACCGCCGGCAACAAGATTGGATTCGGTATCTCCGCCGCATCCATGACCGCGACCTGGATCTGGGCATCCTCGATGTACGCCTCGGTCGAAGCGGGTTACAACTACGGTGTCTCCGGCCCGATCCACTACGGGCTCTGGGGCGCACTGATGATCCTCTTCATCTACCCCTTCGGCAAGCGCATCCGGAAGGTCGCACCCAAGGCGCACACCCTGGCGGAGGTCATGTACGCCCGCCACGGCCGCTCCTCGCAGCTCATGCTCGCCGGCTCCAATGTGCTGGGTTCGGTCATCTCGCTGACATCGAACTTCATCGCCGGTGGCGCGATCATCTCGATCCTGTCGCCGATCAGCTTCGGCGGCGGCATCCTGATGGTCGCCGGCGGCGTGCTCCTCTACACGCTCTGGTCCGGTTTCCGCGCCTCGGTCCTCACCGACTTCGTCCAGGTAATGGCCATGATGGGTGCCGCGGCGATCATCATCCCGGTGATCTTCTTCGCCGCCGGTGGCCCGGACATGTTCGAGGCCGGCCGCGCCGCGGGCAACGTCACCTCCCAGCAGGAGAGCTTCTTCTCCTCCGACGCCTTCATGAACCAGGGCGCGCCCTACATCGCCGCGGTGCTGGCCTACGCGATCGGTAACCAGACCATCGCACAGCGTCTCTTCGCCGTGCGTGAGGACCTGATCAAGCCCACCTTCATCACCGCGACCCTGGGTTACGGTGCCACCGTGATCGGCATCGGCATGGTGGGCGCCATGGCCCTCTACCTCGGCATCCAGCCGATGGACGACGACGTCAACAGCCTGCTACCGCAGATGAGCGCCGAGTTCCTGCCGATCGGACTGCTGGCCCTCGCCTTCATCATGATCATCGGTTCACTGTCCTCGACCGCTGACTCGGACCTGTCCGCCCTGAGCTCCATCGTGATGGCCGACATCTACGGCCAGTCCAAGGGACGCCGCAAGGCCGACCCGAAGACGATGCTGTTGCTGGGACGCGTCACGATGATCGTGGCGACGGCGGCAGCGTTGTTCTTCGCCACCGCCCGGTTCAACATCCTCGATCTGCTGGTCTTCGTCGGTGCGCTGTGGGGTTGCCTGGTCTTCCCCGTCATCGCCTCCTTCTACTGGAAGAAGGTCACCAACGCAGCGTTCACGGTCTCCGTGCTCGCAGCCCTCGTCGTCTTCCTCCCGGTGCGCTTCGCGTGGATCCCTGCAACCGGTGTCTGGGGCATCATCGTCGAGGCCCTCTCCATCATCGGTGTGGGTGTGGTCCTGGGCATCATGGCGTTCGGGTTCTTCGGAAAGACCGTCGCAGTGTGGGTCGGTGGCATCGCCACGGTCGCCATGCTGCCGTTCGGCTTTGACTACCTGCGTGACTACGAGACGCTGTCCGGCTCACTGGTCGCCTACGCGGTCTCGTTCCTCGTCTGCTGGGGCATGTCCGTCCGGTCCAAGATGAACTTCGACTTCGACACGATCTCCTCGGTCACCGGTAACTTCGACACCCCGGAAGACGGTTCCGCGGAGCCCGCCGACGAGCTTCCCAACCCCGACGACACCACCCACGACAGGAGTTAACCCATGTCCCCTATCCTGCTCACCATCTACTTCCTCATCTGGCCGGTCCTGGTCGCCGTCGTCATGGGCGTCATCGCCAAGGGATTCATCCGTGACGCGAAGAAGGCCCGGGAGTCGGGCACCTCGATCATCTGATCCAGCTGTACTAGGCCTTGCGCAGCACCGCGAAGAACATCGCGTCGGTGCCGTGCCGGTGCGGCCACAGCTGGACGAACGGTGCAGAATCCAGGCCCACCCCGGCCAGCTCCGGGAACAGGGCCGTGGCGTCCTCGATGACCGCGCCGGTCTCCTCCGCCACCGAGCGTGCGACCTCCACGGTCTCCGCCGGGTGGGGTGAACACGTCGAGTAGACGACCACCCCGCCCGGCTTCGTCACGCTCAGGGCCGCGCGCAGCAGATCACGCTGCAGTGACACCAGCGGCGGAACATCATCGGCGGTCTTGCGCCAGCGGGCCTCCGGACGCCGACGCAGCGCGCCCAACCCGGTGCACGGGGCATCAACCAGGACCCGGTCGAAGCCATCGGCCGGAACGTCCAGCCCGTCAACGGACCTCGGTTCGCGGCCGTCACCGACATGTACCCGCACCGGAAGGCCGTCGGTGGCCTTACGCACCAGGTCGGCGCGGTGCTCCGCCGGTTCCACCGCATCCACGGTCACCCCGTCGCCGGAACCCCAAGCGGCGATGAACGCCGTCTTCCCGCCCGGCCCGGAACACAGGTCCAGCCAACGACCGGCATCGTCATCGACCTGGGCACGGGTGACGGCCAGAGCGATGAGCTGGGAGCCTTCGTCCTGCACCGAGGCGAGACCATCCTGCACCGGCGGCAGGGAACCGGGGTTCCCTTCCGAGAGGTACACCGCATACGGTGACCATTTTCCCTCGTCACCACCGGTGACCAGGGCGAGCTCCTCCCCCGACATCTGCCCGGGACGTGCCGCCAGGTGCACCAGCGGTCGGGCGTCATCGGCGTCGAGTGCCTCTTCCAGGTCTGCGGCGGGAGTCTGCTCCGTGCCACCCAGCGCCGTGTTGAACACTCCGGCGATCCACCTCGGGTGCGAGTGCTGCAGGGCGATCTCCTCGACCGGGTCCCCCAGGTCGGCGGTGATCTTCGCCAGCCACTTCTTCGCCGGGGTTCGCGTGATCGACCGCAACACCCCGTTGGTGAACCCGGCGGCCTTCTCCTCGCCGTTGGCCTTCACTAGTTCGACACTGGTGTTCACCGCCGCGTGGTCGTCCACCCGGGTGCGCAGGATCTGGTAGGTGCCCAGACGCAGCACGTCCAGCACCGTCTCGTCGATCCGGGAGACCGGACGGCCCGCGGCCTCGGCAATCACCGCGTCCAGGAGTCCCTGGGCCCGCAGGGTGCCGTAGGTCAGTTCGGTGGCGAAGGCGGCGTCGCGTCCGGACATCTTCGCCCGGGTAAGCGCCTTGGGCAGCACCAGGTTGGCGTAGGCGTCGCCGGAGGACACCTGTTGCAGCACCGACAGCACGAGGTCACGGACCACATCGCCGGAGCCGCGGGTGTCGCGGGCGTCCTCACGCTCCTGACGGTGACTCTCACTCTTGCGGCGGTAGCCGGACTGCCCGCCGCCGCGCCGACGATCGGCATGGCCCCTACCGCCGCCCTGTGACGAGGCGCGCTTGTCGCCACTGTTCTTGTCGCCACTGTTCTTGTCGCCTGAGGTCGACCGGGACCGGAATCCACCCATCACTTATCTCCTTGTGTCGTGTCGGCGGTCTCGAACACCGCGGTGTCAGAGTTGCCGTCGCTACCGTTACCGTCGAAGAGGTCGCTACGGCCGCGCACCCAGGCATCGGCATCCATCATTTTCTTGCCCGGCGGCTGGATCCGGGTGATCTGCAGTTCGCGATCGCCGGTTCCGACGTACAGCGCGTCCTTGGTGGCCGCCAACTCCCCCGGGGCAAGGGACTCCGGGGCTCCGCCAGCGGTGCCGGCGGTACCGGCGGTACCGGCGCTCCCCGGCTCAGTGTGGCGCAGCAGTCCCAGCTTGTAGCGTTCCCCGTCGAGCATCGTCCATGGTCCCGGTGCCGGGGTGTGTGCCCGGGTGACCCGCTGGATCTCTGCGGCGGCCCGGGTCCAGTCCACCCTCGCATCGGCGGAGGTGATCTTCGCGGCGTAGGTCGCCCCCTCCTCCGGCTGCGGTTCGGGAACGATCTCACCGGTGCCCAGCCCGGTGAGGGTCTCGGCGAGCAGTTCACGGCCGGCGTAGGTCAGCCGGGTCAGCAGGTCGTCGGCGGTGTCGGTCAGGCCGATCTCCTCGGTGACTGTGCCGGTGGTCGGCCCGGCGTCGAGGGCCGGGACGATACGGAACGTGGTCGCCCCGGTGGTGGTGTCCCCGGCGGCGATCGCCGCCTGCACCGGTGCGGCGCCGCGCCAGCGTGGCAGCAGCGAGAAGTGCAGGTTAATCCACCCGTGGCGGAAGATGTCGAGTACGTCGGCCGGCAGGATCTGCCCGTAGGCCACCACGGCCACTGCCTCGACACCGTCGGCGGCGTAACCGGACAGCACCTTGCGGACATCCGCAGCGTCCTCGGCGTCGGGCTTCAGTGAAGTGAACTTGTGGACCGGCACCCCGTGGGTATCGGCGACGTCGGCCACCTTGGAGGGGTGCACCGTCCTCCCCCGGCCACGACGGGCATCAGGCTGGGTGAGCACGGCGACGACCTCGTGGGACGGATCGTCCAGCAGGTACTCCAGGGTTACCGCAGCTGGTTCCGGGGTCCCGGCGAACAGGATCTTCATCGGTTGAACCACTCGCTTCCCCGGATCTCGGCCATCACGGCGCGCCGACCGGCGGGCTCCATGCGCTGGAAGAACATCACGCCGTCCAGGTGGTCGGTCTCGTGCTGCACACAGCGGGCCATCAGGCCGGTGACCTCGCGGTCCACCGTGTCCCCGTCGACGGTCACCCCGCGTACCCGCACCGACTGAGCCCGGGTGACGTCACCGCCGGCCTCCGGCACCGACAGGCAGCCCTCGCGTCCGGTCTGGGTGTCCTCCCCGACCGCCTCCCACACCGGGTTGATGATGTGGCCGCGATCGCCCTCGCAGTCGTAGACGAACACCCGTTGGGTCAGCCCCACCTGGTTGGCGGCCAGGCCGACACCGCCGGCATGGTCCATGGTCTCCAGCATGTCGTCGACGAGGGTGCGCAGGGTGGGGTCACCCGCGGGATCGACCACGGGCTCGGCGGCGGTGCGCAGGACGGGGTCCCCGAACAGCCGGATAGTCAGAACGGTCATGTCTGCCCATCCTATCCGACCCGCACCGGGTCCACGACGACGCGTAGCGGGTCGTTCTGCCGCCGTGTCGCCCGGATCGACAGCGCGGCCCGCAGGCTGGCCCCGACCTCTTCCTCGTGCCCGGCGGGCACCCGGATGATCAGCCGTCGGGCCAGTTCAGCCTCGGTGTCGCCCAGCCCGGCCGGACGTCGTACCCCGGCGGGCAGTTCCACCGGTCCCAGCAGTTCCACATCCCCGTCGTCGACGACCGACGACGGGGGTGTCCAGGCGTCCTGCAGCTGGTCAAGCGACGCCGCCGTGCCGTCGGCGGCGACGAGCGTCACCGCCGGTGGGAAGCCCGCCTCCACCCGGGTGGCGAGCTCAGCGGCCGCTGCCCCCTCGGGATCCCAGCGGATCAGCTGCTGGGCCGTCGGGTCGCTGGTGGGTGCGACGAGCACCACCTCGCCGGCATCCTCACGCGCTGCGACCAGGCAGGACGCTTCCATCCACTGGCGCAGGGTCTGCTCGGTGGCGCGCAGGTCGGCCCGCCCCAGACTCAGCCAGGTGTCCATGAGCACCGCCGCCCCATAGAGACCACCGTCCACCAGTGGTTCGGCACCTGGGGTGGCGACGACCAGGCGGGGTGCGTCGGCGATGACATCCTTGACCTGTCCCCCACCGGAGACGGTGACCCCGACCCCGGGGAAGGCCCGGCCGAGCTCCTCGGCGGTGCGTTCCTGGCCGATGACGGTCATGCGCAGAGCATGTCCACCACAGCTGGTGCAGGTGAAGTTGCCTTCCATCGCCCCGCACCACCGACAGTGCGGTGCTGCTGCGGCTGCCGCAGAATCCTGCGCATCGGAACCGCCACGGGGAATCTCCAACGGGCCATTGCACCGTCGGCAACGCGCGGATGTACGACAGGACGAACAGGCCACCGACGGGGCGTAGCCACGCCGGGGCACCTGGACCAGCACCGGGTGCCCGGCGTCCAGGGTCCGGCGGATCGCCTTGTACCCGGCCGAGGGCATCCGGGAGTAGTTCTGGTGGGCGTCATGGGTGTCGTCGAGGGCGTGGATCCACGGCATCCGGTCTCGTAGTGCGGTGGGTTCGGGACGCAAGGTCGGGGAGAATCCCTGCTCGACCCACTGCTGGATTTCCGCGGTGCGGTGTGCCCCACCGACGAGCAGGGCACATTCCTCCAGTTCGGAGCGCATCCGGAGCACGTCGCGGGCGTGAAGGTATGGAGCCCGTGGATCCACCAGGGCGTCCTCCCCGTCGCCGACCAGCACGGCCAGGCGGAGGTTCTGCACCGGGGCGCTGGCGGCCGAGCGGGTGCCGACGACCACACGCCCCTGTCCTGCCAGTACCGCGAGGTGTCGCCGGTATCGCGCGGCGGGGCCGACCTGGGCGGTCAGCTCGGTGATCTGCGCGGCCGACAGGAAGCGGCGTAGTGCGGCGGTGATCCGGTCGACGTCCCGTTGGTCCGGGGCAACGAGCAGGACCCCACCGCCGTCCCAAGCCACGGTGGCGGCCATCTCAGCCAGGCGTGCGGCCCAGTCCTCCCCCGGTGTCCACAGCCACGAGGCCCGGGCAGGGCTGCCCGGACGGGCCGCCAGTACGGCAGCCAGGAAACTGTCGGCATGTCGGTAGGCGGCCCACCCCACTGCGGCGGCCTCGCGCGGGGCGGCGATGAGGTCGTCACGGGCCACCAGGGAGCCGTAGAGGTCCTCCCACGAGGCCCCACCGCCGAAGAGTCCTGACTTCTCCGCGGTGGCGTGGCGGGCCGGGACGATCGCCCGGATCACGTCGGACCGGGTACCGGCGTAGCGGTCGGCCAACCGGTTGACCAGTTCCCACAGGTGCGGCGGGAGGATCTGCACCGGGCTGATCACCCGGTTGAGCGGTGACAGGTCGCCGACGTGGTCGGTGGTGCGACGGCGTTCGACCAGCAGGGCGTCCACCAGCCGTCCGGCGAACCGAACCCGGACCTTGACCCCCGGCTGTGCCTCGGCGTCCCATTTCTCCGGAACGGCGTAGTCGAAGAGTCGGTCGAGGTGGGGCATCCCCAACAGTGGGAGTACCCGGGCAACGGGGTTGGTCACATCATCCGATTCTACTGACCTTGTCTACGGGCCGAGCCTACTGTGCGACCGGGACACCGATCTGCTCGGCGGCGGCGCGCAGCGCCTCGGCGCGGTCGGTGTTCTCCCACGGGAGGTCGAGGTCGGTGCGTCCGAAGTGGCCGTAGGCCGCGGTCTGGGCGTAGATCGGACGCAGCAGGTCCAGGTCCCGGATGATCGCCCCGGGGCGCAGGTCGAAGACCTCGGCGACGGCCTGCTGGATCTGCTCGTCGGTGCGCCCACCGGTGGCGGTGCCGAAGGTCTCGACGTAGAGACCGACCGGTCGCGCACGGCCGATGGCGTAGGCCACCTGGACCTCGGCGCGGGCGGCGAGGCCGGCGGCGACGATGTTCTTGGCCACCCAGCGCATGGCGTAGGCCGCCGAGCGGTCCACCTTGCTGGGGTCCTTGCCGGAGAAGGCACCGCCGCCGTGGCGGGCCATGCCGCCGTAGGTGTCGACGATGATCTTGCGGCCGGTCAGTCCGGCGTCGCCCATCGGGCCGCCGAGGATGAAGGAGCCCGAGGGGTTGATGAGTACGGTGAGTTCGTCGGTGACGAAGCTCTCGAGACCGGCGTCCTTGATGACCCAGTCGATGACGTGGGTGCGCAGTGCTACGGCGAGATCGTCCTGCTCGACACCCTTGTCATGCTGGGTGGAGATCACCACGGTGTCGAGGTGCGAAGGACGACCTTCGGCGTCGTAGGCGAACGTGACCTGGGTCTTGCCGTCGGGACGCAGCCGGTCGACGATGCCTTCCTTGCGCACCTGCGTCAACCGACGGGCCAGGCGGTGGGCCGTGGCGATCGGCAGCGGCATCAGTTCCGCGGTCTCGTTGGTGGCGTAGCCGAACATCAGACCCTGGTCACCGGCGCCGGCCTTGTCGAATTCCTCGTGCTCCTTGCCCTCGCCGGCGCTGCGCACCTCGTGGGAGGTGTCCACGCCGTCGCCGATCTCCGGGGACTGCTCGCCGATGGCGATGTTGACTCCACAGGTGGAGCCGTCGAAGCCGACGTCGGAGGAGGTGAAGCCGATGTTGCAGATGGTGTCACGCACCAGCTGCGGGATCTCCACGTAGCCACTGGTGCGCACCTCACCGGCGACGTGCACCTGGCCGGTGGTGACCAGGGTCTCCACGGCGACCCGGGACTCCGGGTCCGCGGCGAGCAGGGCATCGAGGATGGTGTCCGAGATAGCGTCGCAGATCTTGTCGGGGTGCCCTTCGGTCACCGACTCACTGGTGAACAGACGGGAGTTCGCACGGGTGGAAGACGCTGCGGACGCAGAGGACGGGGTGGTCACGATGTATCGGCTTTCTGTTGTAGTGCATGTCGAAGTGCAGTCAGCCCTTCAGGACGTTCACCATACTAGACCAAGCTGTCTTTTTGGTAGAAGGCCCCGGAGAGCGTCCCGGACAGGGGCTCTAGAGAAGTCCCTCGAGTGCGTCGAGGATGTGGGCGGCGACCACCAGCTTGGAGGAGGTCGCGACCTCGGTGACGTCCTCGGCCCCGGGGCGGTCACCCGGCACCAGGATCCAGCCGGAGCTGTCCTGCTGGCCGAAGACGACCCCCTCACCCACCGCATTACACATCAGCAGGTCGCAGCCCTTGCGGGCCAACTTGGCGCGGGCGTGGTCCAACGGACTGTGGGTGGCGTCGCCGGTCTCTGCGGCGAAACCGGCGATCACCAGATCCTCCGGCAACTCTCCGGTGCGGCGACGCTCCACCAGCCCCTTGAGGATGTCCGGGTTCTCGGTCAACGCCAGATTCGCCAGCCCGTCGTCGTCGGTACCCTTCTTCATCTTCGCCTCGGCCCGCTGGGCGGGACGGTAGTCGGCGACGGCGGCGGCCATGACGACGGCATCGACCTCGGGAGCAAGTTCGGCGACGGCGGACTCCAGATCGCGGGCGCTGCTGACCCGGGTGATGCGTGCACCGGATGGCACCGGCAACTCGTCGGTGTGCCCTGCCACCAGTTCCACCTCGGCACCGCGTTGGACGGCGATGTCGGCCAGGGCGAACCCCTGGCGGCCCGAGGAGGCGTTGCCGAGGAAACGCACCGGGTCAAGCGCCTCGTGGGTGCCACCGGCGGTGATGAGTACGCGCCGTCCGGCCAGGGACTGGCGGAAGACGCCGGAACGTTCGGCGGCGGCCAGCGCCAGGGCACCGATGTGTTCCGGGTCGGGCAGGCGTCCGGGACCGGTGTCGGTGCCGGTCAACCGGCCGTGGGCCGGCTCCAGGACTACGGTGCCGCGGCGGCGCAGGGCCGCCACATTGTCGCGTGTCGCCGGATGGCGCCACATCTCGGTGTGCATCGCCGGGGCCAGCACGACCGGGCAGTCGTCGACGACCAGGGCACTGGCGGTGAGCAGGTCGTCCGCCCTGCCCTGCGCCAGGCGTGCCATGAGGTCGGCGGTTGCCGGGGCGACGACCATGAGGTCGGCCTCCTGGCCCAGTCGCACATGGCGGACCTCGTCCACGGCGTCGAAGACGGTGGTGGACACCGGGTTGCCGGAGAGCGCCTCGAATGTCGCCGCGCCGACGAACCGCAGGGCGGAGTCGGTGGGTACCACGTGGACCTCATGGCCGGCTTCAGTGAAGTAGCGCACCAGCGCGCAGGCCTTGTAGGCGGCGATGCCCCCGCCCACCCCGACGAGGATCTTGAGTCTGTTGTCGTTCACGGCACCCCAGCTTACGCGACGGAACTGAGACGGAACCGCACGGAACCGCACGGAACCGCACTGGACCGCACAGGACCGAATACGACCGCAGACGACAGAGCACCCGTCCCCGATGACGGGGACGGGCGCTCGTGGCGTCACAGGTGACGGCCGGGCTAGCCTTCGGTGTGCTCCAGCAGGTCGCCCTCGATCTCGCGCAGGGCGATCGAGAGCGGCTTCTCCTGGGCATCCGGGGTGACCAGCGGGCCGACGAACTCGAAGACCCCGTCGCCGACGGTCTGGAAGTATTCGTTGATCTGACGCGCGCGCTTGGCGGCGAAGATCACCAGGGCGTACTTCGAGGACACCTTGGTCAGCAGCTCGTCAATCGGAGGATTGGTGATGCCGACCGGCTGGTCGAAGACGGATGAGTTGTCGTTGGTATCCACTGACACACCTTTGTATTCGTTGGTTCTAGTGCTGTGTACTGCCGGTGAGCAGGCCACCGATCTCGGCCACCGCCGAGTCCACGTCCTCGTTGACGACGACGCGGTCGAACTCACTCTGGGAGGCGAGTTCCTCTTCCGCGGTCTCGAGACGACGACGGATCACGTCCTCGCTCTCGGTACCACGGCCGGTCAGCCGGTCGACGAGCACCTCCCACGACGGGGGTGCCAGGAAGACGGTGAGGGCCTCCGGCATCATCTTCTTGATGTTCCTGGCGCCCACGAGGTCGACCTCCACGAGGACCGGACGGCCCTCCTCCAGCGCGTCACCGACGGGACGCCGGGGCGTGCCGGACAGTTGCAGTCCGCCGTGGATCTCGGCCCATTCAAGCATCATGCCGGCGTCCACCTCCTCGCGGAAGCGGTCGCGGGACACGTAGTGGTAGTCCCGTCCGTCGACCTCACCCGGCCGCGGATCCCTGGTCGTCCAGGACACGCTGAAGAAAAGATCAGGCACACTCTCACGCAGGCCCGCCACGACCGTCGACTTACCGACGGCGGACGGTCCGGCAAGAACCACCAGGCGCGGTTCCGGGCTCAAGGCGACTATGCCTCGTAACCGAAGCGCTCCAGCAGAGCGCGACGCTGACGGTCGCCCAGGCCGCGCAGACGGCGGGTCGGGGCGATCTCGAGCTCGGTCATGATCTCCTGTGCCTTGACCTTGCCCACCTTCGGCAGGGCCTCGAGGAGGGCGGAGACCTTCATCTTGCCGATGATCGGGTCCTCGTCAGCGTCGGCCAGGACCTGCTTCAGGTCGGTGCCGCCACGCTTGAGCTTCTCCTTGAGCTCGGCACGGGCCTTGCGGGCCTCGGCGGCCTTCTTCAGGGCTTCTGCACGCTGCTCCGGGGTCAACTGGGGAAGGGCCACGGGTTCCTCCGTCTTGGGGTTGGGAATTGTGTTTGGTTAAGACTTACAGGGTCTTGCGGGATCTTGCAGGTGTTCCATTCGGCAAACGCTCGGCCTGCCGAAGTCAGAGACGAATCGTAGCGATTCGCCGTGCCACTGCGCAACAGTGGCGACGTCGGTGACCTGTGCCCGTCCCCCGGGGTGACCCCGGGACGCTGGTGCAGGTCGCGACCATGAAACAACGCGCCAAGTGTAGCACTCCAGCGAACGGAAGATGAACAAACCCCCAGTTCGCACTCGGCGCGTCCTAGTTCCCGACCTGCGGGAACGAGGACGCGGCCTCGGTGACTGCGGCACGCAGTTCCCCAACATCCGGGCCGCACTGCAGAATCGACCGCGACATATTGGGGTTGGCCCACCGTTCAGCAGGTCCGGCAATCCGGGCGATGTCGTCGGCCGCACCACCCTGGGCACCGACGCCGGGCATCAGTACCAGGCCACCGACCTCGGAAAGATCCGGCGCAGAAGTGACTGTCGCACCGACAACCACACCGACGGTGCCGGCGGAATGGGCCGCATTGTGGGCGGCCGCCCAGTCGACGACCTCCTGCGACACACTGACCCCGTTCGGGGTGGTCAGGGTCTGGAACTGCGGCCCCTCCGGGTTGGAGGTCGCTGACAGCACGATCACCGATCGGCCGGTGACGACCGCGGCATCCAGCGCCGGGGTCAACGAGTCCAGGCCCAGGTACGGCGACACCGTCACCGCATCGGCCTGCAGCGGTGAATCATCGGACAGCCACGCCCGGGCGTACCCGGCCATGGTGGAGCCGATGTCGCCGCGTTTGGCGTCTGCGATGACGAGTGTCCCGGCGGCGCGGAAGGCCGCCAGGGCGTCCTCCAGTACAGCAAAACCCGCCGAGCCGAACATCTCGTAGAAGGCGACCTGGGGCTTGACCACACAGGCGGTGTCGGCGAAGGCCTCCACACATCGGCGGGTGAACTCCGCCAGCCCGGCGGCGTCCACCGTCAGACCCCAGGACTCCAGGATGCCGGGGTGCGGGTCCAACCCGACGCACAGCCGTCCCAACTCCTCCGAACGCGCCAGGTAGCGCTGCCCGAACGTGCCGGTGTCAGAGACGCCGGAGCGCTTCTCAGCGGTCATGTTCGACGTCCTGGATGGCGCGGACCACGGTGGTCGTGTCCTTCAGTGCCTCGATGGCCTGGACAGCGGCAACGGCGCCCTGGACGGTGGTCACGCAGGACACGCCCTGGGAGGTGGCCGCGGCACGGATGTCGTAGCCGTCGCCGCGGGCGGCGGCGGTGGAGGCCGGGGTGTTGAGGATGAAGTCGATCTCACCGTCGTTGATCAGGTCGACCACTGACCGCAGGTCGTCCGGGTTGGTGCCGGCGGCGAGGTCGGTCTGCTTGGCCACGGTGGTGCACTCGATGCCGTTGCGCCGCAGCATATTCGCCGTACCGCTGGTGGCGACCAGGTTGAAGCCGAGGGAGGCCAGGCGCTGGATCGGCATGATCATGGTGCGCTTGTCACGGTTGGCCACCGAGACGAACACTGTGCCGCTGGTCGGCAGCGAGCCGGTGGCGGCCTCCTGCGACTTGGCGAAGGCGGTGCCGAAGTCGGAGTCCAGGCCCATGACCTCGCCGGTGGACTTCATCTCCGGGCTGAGCAGGCTGTCGACCATCTCACCGGCGGCGTTGCGGAAGCGGTTGAAGGGCATGACCGCCTCCTTCACCGCGATGGGGTGGCCCAGCGGCAGCGAGCCACCGTCACGGTCACCGGGGATGAGCCCCTCGGCAATCAGTTCGCGGATGGAGGTGCCGGTCATGATCCGGGACGCGGCCTTGGCCAGCGGCACACCGGTGGCCTTGGAGACGAACGGGACGGTGCGGGAGGCACGCGGGTTGGCCTCGATGACGTAGAGGATGTCGTCCTTCAGGGCGAACTGCACGTTCATCAGGCCCTTGACGCCGATGCCGTGGGCCAGGGCCGCGGTGGAGCGGCGGACGTTCTCGATGTCCGACTCCCCCAGCGTCATCGGCGGGAGTGCACATGCGGAGTCACCGGAGTGGATACCGGCCTCCTCGATGTGCTCCATCACGCCGGCGAGGTAGACCTCGTCGCCGTCGCACAGGGCGTCGACGTCGATCTCGATGGCGTTGTCGAGGAAACGGTCGACGAGCACCGGGTGGTCCTCGGTGATCTCGGTGGCACGGGCGATGTAGTTCTCCAGGGAGGCCTTGTCGTAGACGATCTCCATGCCGCGTCCGCCGAGGACGTAGGACGGACGAACCAGGACCGGGTAGCCGATCCGGCCGGCGACATCCTTGGCCTCGTCGAAGGTGGTGGCGGTGCCGAAGGCGGGGGCGGGCAGTTCGGCCCGCTCCAGGACCTTACCGAACTCGCCGCGGTCCTCGGCGAGGTCGATGGCGGCGGCGGAGGTGCCGATCACCGGCACACCGGCGGCGGTCAGTCGCTCTGCCAGTCCCAGCGGGGTCTGCCCACCGAGCTGGACGATGACCCCGGCGACCTCGCCGGACTCCTGCTCGGCGTGGTAGACCTCCATGACGTCCTCGAAGGTCAGCGGCTCGAAGTAGAGACGGTCGGCCGTGTCGTAGTCGGTGGAGACGGTCTCCGGGTTGCAGTTGACCATCACGGTCTCGTAGCCGACGCGGGAGAGCTCCAGGGCGGCGTGGACGCAGGAGTAGTCGAACTCGATGCCCTGGCCGATGCGGTTCGGGCCGGAGCCGAGGATCAGGACCTTCGGCTTCTCGGTCTGCGGGGCGACCTCGGACTCGGCGGCCGGGTCGAGCTCATAGGCCGAGTAGTGGTACGGGGTCTTCGCCTCGAACTCCGCCGAGCAGGTGTCGACGGTCTTGAACACCGGGCGGATGCCCAGCGACCAGCGCAGGGTACGCACCCCGTCCTCACCGGCGAGCTCCGGGCGCACCGCGGCGATCTCGGCGTCGCCGAGGCCCAGGTACTTCGCCTCACGCAGCAGCTCCTCGGTGAGCACCGGGGCTGCCTCGAGCTCGTCCCGGAAGTCGACCAGTGCCTTGAGCTCGTAGAGGAACCAGGGGTCGACCCCGACGGAGGCCCGGTGGACCTCGTCGACGGATGCGCCGAGGCGCAGGGCGAGCTCCATGTCGTACATGCGGCCCTCGGTGGGACGGCCCAGGTCGTCGAGCACGGCGTTGAGGTCGCGGGCGCGGTCTCCGGCGAAGTACTCGTCGGAGGTGGTCCAGAACCCGGCCGGCTTGGTCTCCATGGAGCGCAGCACCTTGTTCAGGGCGGAGATGTAGTTGCGCCCGATGGCCATCGCCTCACCGACGGCCTTCATGGTGGTGGTCAGGGTGTCGTCGGCACCGGGGAACTTCTCGAAGGCAAAGCGCGGTGCCTTGACGATGACGTAGTCCTGTGTCGGCTCGAAAGCTGCCGGGGTGACCTGGGTGATGTCGTTGCGCAGCTCGTCGAGGGTGTAGCCGATGGCGAGCAGGGCGGCGATCTTGGCGATCGGGAAGCCGGTGGCCTTGGAGGCCAGGGCGGAGGACCGGGAGACGCGCGGGTTCATCTCGATGGTGATGATGCGGCCGTCGTCCGGGTTGATGGCGAACTGGATGTTGCAGCCACCGGTGTCGACACCGACCTCGCGGATGATGGCGATACCCTGGTCGCGCATCTTCTGGAACTCGCGGTCGGTCAGGGTCATCGACGGGGCGACCGTGACCGAGTCACCGGTGTGCACGCCGAGGGCGTCGACGTTCTCGATGGAGCAGACGACCACGGTGTTGTCGTCACCGTCACGCATCAGCTCCAGCTCGAACTCCTTCCAGCCGAGGATGGACTCCTCGATCAGGACGTTCGCCTCCGGGGAGGCTGCGAGACCGCCACCGGCGATACGGTCGAGGTCTTCGTAGGTGAAGGCCAGGCCGGAGCCCAGGCCGCCCATGGTGAAGGACGGACGGACGACGACCGGCAGACCGAGTTCGGCGACTGTGGCGTGGACCTCGTCCATGTTGTGGCACACCGCGGAGCGGGCGGACTCGCCACCGATGGAAGCGACGATGTCCTTGAACTTCTGGCGGTCTTCACCGCGCTCGATGGCGTCGATGTCGGCGCCGATGAGCTCCACGCCGTGCTTCTCCAGCAGACCGAGGCGGTCCATCTGGATGGCGGCGTTCAGTGCGGTCTGTCCACCGAGGGTGGCCAGCACGGCGTCGATCGGGTGGCCGGCCTCCTTCTCGGCGGTGAAGATCTTGTCGATGTACTCCGGGGTGATCGGCTCGATGTAGGTGTGGTCGGCGAACTCCGGGTCGGTCATGATGGTGGCCGGGTTGGAGTTGATCAGGGTGACCCGCAGGCCCTCGGTCTTCAGTGCGCGGCAGGCCTGGGTGCCGGAGTAGTCGAACTCACAGGCCTGGCCGATCACGATCGGGCCCGAGCCGATGACGAGGACGTGGTTGATGTCGTTGCGCTTCGGCATTTAGTTGTTCCCTTCCATCAGTTCGATGAACTCGTCGAACAGCGGGTTGGCGTCGTGGGGGCCGGCGGCGGCCTCGGGGTGGTACTGGACGGAGAAGGCGAGTCCGTTGTCGAGGGCGACACCTTCGACGCAGTCATCGTTGAGGCAGGTGTGGGTGACCTGGGCGGTGCCGTAGGGCGTGTCGAAGGGCTCGCCGGGTCGACCGCGCAGGGCGAAGCCGTGGTTCTGCGAGGTGATGAAGATCTGGCCGGTGAGGTGGTTGAGCACGGGCACGTTGGTGCCGCGGTGGCCGAACTTCAGCTTGTAGGTGTCCATGCCCAGGGCACGGCCCAGGATCTGGTTGCCGAAGCAGATCCCGAACAGCGGGATCTTCTTCTCGAGGACGGTCTGGACCTGCTGCACCATGACATCGGCGGTGGCGGGGTCGCCGGGGCCGTTGGAGACGAAGACACCGTCAGGCTGGTACTGCTCCAGCAGCGGCTCGACCGGGGACTCGGCCGGGACGACGACGGTGCGCACCCCGCGGGAGGCGAAGTTGGACGGGGTGTTGGTCTTGATGCCCATGTCGTAGGCCAGCACGGTGTACCTGGCCTCACCCTCGGGCTCGACAACGTAGACCTCGTCGGTGGATGCCTCGACGGCGAGGTTCGAGCCGACCATGGTCGGCTGTGCGGCGACCTCGGCGATGAGCTCCTCGACGGGACGTTCGGCGGCCTTCCCGGAGAAGATGCCGGCGGCGACGGCACCCTGGTCGCGCAGGTGGCGCACCAGTGCACGGGTGTCGATACCCTGGATCCCGATCAGCCCCTGCTTCTCCATCTCCTCGGGCAGCGAGCGGGCTGCACGCCAGTTCGACACGGAGCGGGAGAGATCGCGGATGACCAGGCCGGCGGCCCAGATCTTGCCGTTGTGGGACTCGGAGTCCTCGTCGTTCCAGCCGGTATTGCCGATCTGCGGGGCCGTCGCCACGATGATCTGCCGGTGGTAGGAGGGGTCGGTCAGGGTTTCCTGGTAGCCGGTCAGCGCGGTCGTGAACACGGCCTCACCCAGGGTGGTGCCGGTCGCACCGAAGGCGCGGCCACGGAACACCCGTCCGTCGGCCAGCACCAGCAGCGCGGGGGTGCGGGAGGAACTCACAGCAGTACTCTTCTCTGTCGCGGAATTAGCGGAACTAGTTGTATGTGGTCTATGTGCGATCTGGTCGGTCATCTAGGCGTCGACCTCGCCGTCGCGGCAGGTCACCCGGCCGCGGAGCAGGGTCGTGGACACCTTCACCGGCAGTTCCATCCCCTCGTAGGGGGTGTTGGACGACTTGGACGCCAGGTCCTCGCCGTGAGCGGTCCAGCTGCGGCCGGTGTCGACGACGCAGAGGTTCGCCGGCTCCCCCACTGCCACGGGACGGCCGTGGCCGGGCAGCTTGAGAATCTCGGCGGGGCGCTCCGACATGACCTTCGCCACGAAGCGCCAGTCCTGTGCCTCGAGACCTTCAGGTACGTCGGTGACGAACAGGCCAGCGATGATCGGCAGCGATGTCTCCAGGCCCAGCATACCGGGGCGGGCCTGGTCGAACTCGCAGCACTTCTCCTCGGAGCCGTGCGGGGCGTGGTCGGTGGCGACACAGTCCACCGTGCCGTCGATCAGCGCCTGGCGCAGAGCGAGGGTGTCCTGGGTCTCGCGCAGCGGCGGGTTGACCCGGAAGTGCCCGTCGTAGGTCTCCAGCTTCTCATCGGTGAGGATGAGGTGGTGCGGGGTGACCTCGGCCGAGAGCGGGATGTCGTGGTCCTTGGCCCAGGCCAGCAGTTCAACGGTGCCCTCGGTGGAGGCGTGGCAGATGTGCAGACGTCCGCCGTAGTCGCGGGCCAGCAGGGCGTCCCGGATGACGATGGACTCCTCGGCGACGCGCGGCCAGCCACGCAGGCCGAGCCGGGCGGCGGTGTCACCCTCGTGGGCGACCGCTCCCTCGGTGAGCCGGTGCTCCTCACAGTGCTGGGCGAGCAGCACGTCCAGGCCGCCGGCGTACTCGACGGCCCGACGCATCAGGCGTGGGTCGTCGACGCACTTGCCGTCGTCGGAGAACATGCGGACCTTGGCGTCCGAATCGGCCATCATGCCGAACTCGGTCAGCTCGCTGCCCTTGAGTCCACGGCTGATCGAGCCGACGGGGTGGACGTCGCAGAGGTTGGTCTGCTGGCCCTTGAGCCACACCATCTCGGCGATCGCCGGGGTGTCGGTCACCGGGTCGGTGTTGGCCATGGTGAATACCGCGGTGAAGCCACCGCGGGCGGCGGCGGCGGAACCGGTGGCGATGGTCTCGGTGTCCTCACGGCCGGGCTCACGCAGGTGGACGTGCATGTCCACCAGGCCGGGCAGCAGGACCTGGCCGTCGAGGTCGAGGGTCTCCGCACCTTCGGCGCTGGTCTCCAACTCGCCGGCGGCGGCGATCTCGGCGATGACACCGTCACGGACCAGGACGTCCGCGGGGTCGCCCTCGCCGTAGACGAGGACGCCGCGGAGCAGGACCTCGCCCGGTTGGACGTCGTGGAGCACTCCGGTGGCCGGGTAGTCGTTCACGGTGTTCACTTTCTCTCGTGTCGTGTCCTGTGCAGTGTTCCGGTTGCTCACAGTGTGGCCTCCCCCGTATCGCCGCCGGTTCCGACCAGCAGGGTGAACAGTGCCGCCATGCGGACGTGCACACCGGCGGTGACCTGGTCGAGCACCACAGCCTGGGGCGCGTCGGCGACGGCGTCGCTGATCTCCATGCCGCGCAGCATCGGGCCAGGGTGCAGCACGATGACGTCGTCGTCCAGGCGGTCGAGCCGGGCACGGGACAGACCGTAGCGGGTGGCGTACTCGCGGTGCGAGGGGAAGAACCCGCCGTCCATCCGCTCGGCCTGCACGCGCAGCATCATCACCGCGTCCGCACCGGTCAGGGCGGAGTCCATGTCGTGGCTGACCCGGACCGTGCCGGAGCCCTCGGGATGGATCCAGTTGGTCACACCAAGCGGCAGAAGGGTTGGCGGGGCGACGAAGGTGACGTCGACCCCCAGTCCGGTGAGCAGCAGGGCGTTGGACCGTGCGACGCGCGAGTGCAGGATGTCGCCGACGATCACGACGTGGCTTCCGGTCAGGTCGCCGCTGTCCCCGGCGAGGCGGTTGCGCAGGGTCACCGCGTCGAGCAGGGCCTGGGTGGGGTGCTCGTGCAGGCCGTCACCGGCGTTGAGCACGCTGATGCCGTCCGGGCCGTGTCCCACCCAGTTGGCGACCTGGCGGGCCGCACCGGAGGACGGGTGGCGCATGATGATGGCGTCCGCGCCGATCGCCCGCAACGTCAAGGCAGTGTCCTTGAGCGACTCACCCTTCTTCACGCTTGAGGAAGATGCCGAGATGTTGATGACGTCCGCGCTCATCCACTTGCCGGCGGTCTCGAAACTGGACCGGGTGCGGGTGGAGTTCTCGTAGAACAGGGTGAAGACCGTACGGCCCCGCAGGGTCGGCAGCTTCTTCACTTCCCGGTCACGCAGCGACTCGGCGAACCGGTCCGCCTCGTCCAACAGGCCGGTGATCTCCCCGGCGGTCAGGTCGGCGATGCTGAGCAGGTGCTTCATTCTCCGGTCTCCTCGCTGTCGGTGGCGGAGTCCGCAGTGTCGCGGAGCAGGTCCACCCGGTCGTCACCGTCGATCTCGGCGAGACTGACCCGCACATCCTCGGTGGCGGCGGTGGGGATGTTCTTGCCCACGTAGTCCGCCCGGATCGGCAGGTCGCGGTGGCCGCGGTCGACCAGGACGGCCAGCTGCACGACCCGTGCCCGGCCAATGTCGCGCAGGGCGTCGAGCGCGGCGCGGATGGTGCGTCCGGAATAGAGGACATCGTCGACGAGGATCACCGTGGTGCCGTCGATGCCCTCACGCGGGATGCTGGTGGGTTTGAGCGCCCGGTGCGGCGAGGTGGTCAGGTCGTCACGGTAGAGGGTGACGTCGAGTGCCCCGTGGAAGACGGACACCCCGCTGAACTCCTCGATCCGCGAGGCGAGACGCGCCGCCAGCGGCACTCCCCCCGACGGGATACCCAGCAGGACAACCTGTCCTGCCCCCGGTGCGTCTAGTGCGGTTTTCTCGATGATCTGGTGCGCGATGCGTGCAATGGTACGACCGACGTCGTCGGCGTCCATGATGGTGCCCATCGTGACCTCCTTCCCCGCCTCACTGGACGGATCGTTAAAGGATGGTGTCGATGACTGATCCTATCACGGGTGGGTGTCGGAACCCCCGTCGACGATCCCCTCGATCAGGGCATCCGTCTGCGCCTCGGATTCGGCGGTCTCCGCGGCTGCTGCCGCGGCGCTCGCCTCCGCAGCAGCAGCCTCGGACGCCTCATCCGCCAGCCGCTTGTCCCGGGCGATACCGTCCAGGACCGCGTTGACGTAGGACGGGGCCTTGTCGTGCGAATATTCACCGGCGAGGTGGATACCCTCCTTGAGGGCGACCTTCACCGGCACTTCCGGGTTGTAGAGCAGTTCCCAGGCTGCGACGCGCAGGA
The DNA here is from genome assembly GCA_019120175.1 of Candidatus Corynebacterium faecigallinarum. Lineage (GTDB taxonomy): Bacteria > Actinomycetota > Actinomycetes > Mycobacteriales > Mycobacteriaceae > Corynebacterium > Corynebacterium faecigallinarum. The sequence goes on along the minus strand of DWVP01000004.1, from coordinate 138,738 downwards.
CGGCGCGGTCCACGGCGGGAAGGCGCTCGAGACGCCAGGTGCTCGACAGGTGTGCCGCGATGGCGTCGTCGATCTCGTCGAGGGCCTGGGCGACCCCCGGGACGATCGCGGTGGTGTACTCCGGAACTCTCTTGACCTGGTTCGACTCGTCGCGGGACAGGTCGATGCGCTCCTCGACGATGCCGACTGGGTCGGTGTCGCGGAACTCGGCCTCGAAGAGGATGTCCACCGCGCGCTGACGGGCCGCGTGCCGCGGACCGTGGCGGTGCGTGCTGTCTGTCATGGTCTCAGTTGTGGTCTTAGTTGTTGACGCGGGAGAGGTACTCGCCGGTGCGGGTGTCGACCTTGACGACATCACCGGTGTTCAGGAACAGCGGGACCTGGATCTCGGCACCGGTCTCCAGGGTGGCGGGCTTGGTGCCACCGGTGGAGCGGTCGCCCTGCAGACCCGGGTCGGTGTGCTGGATGGCCAGGTCGACGGAGACCGGCAGGTCGGCGAAGAGGATCTCGCCCTCGTGGAAGGACAGCTGGACGCGCATGTTCTCCAGCAGGAACTGGCCGGCGTCACCGAACTTGTCGGCGGGGACCTCGAACTGCTCGAAGTCCTTGTCATCCATGACGACGAAGTTCTCGCCGTCGTTGTACAGGTAGGTCATGTCCCGACGGTCCACGGTGGCGGTCTCGACCTTGACACCGGCGTTGAAGGTCTTGTCGATGTTCTTGCCGCTGACGACGTCCTTGAGCTTGGTGCGCACGAAAGCGGGCCCCTTACCGGGCTTGACGTGCTGGAACTCGATGATCTGCTGAAGCTTGTCGTCGATCTTCAGCACAAGGCCGTTCTTGAAATCCGCGGTAGTCGCCACGTGTGTACTCCTGGGGTAAGCGTCGTCGTAATGTGCAAAGGGTGAACAGCCCGCCAGTCTAGCAGTTCGCCCTAGACGATCCGTAACTCCGTCGACGACGGATTCAGGGTCTCGGCACCGTCCGCGGTGACGACGTAGGTGTTCTCGATCCGCAGGCCGGTACGGCCCGGCAGGTACACCCCGGGCTCCACGGTCAGGGTCATCCCCTCGGCCAGCGTCTTGTCCTCCGGGGTTCGGGAGGCCGCGTACGGGGCCTCATGCACGTCGAGGCCGACACCATGGCCGGTGGAGTGGACGAAGTACTCCCCGTAGCCGGCCTCGGCGATGATGTCGCGGCACACCTTGTCCACGGAAAACAGCCCGGCACCGGGACGCACCGCCTCAGTTCCAGCGGTGAAGGAGCGGTGCACCAGATCGTAGAGTTCGACGGACAGGGCGTCCGGCTCCCCGACGCACACCGTGCGGGTCTGGTCGGAGGCGTAGCCGTCCAACCACACGCCGAAGTCCAGGGTGACCAGGCCGGGGACGATGATGTCGCGGGAGACACCGGCATGCGGTTTGGCGCCGTTGACCCCGGAGGCGAGGATCGTGTCGAAACTCAACCCGTCGGCGCCGGCGACGCGCAGGCGGTGCTCCAGGTCGGCGGCGGCGGCGATCTCGGTGATGCCCTCACGGATACCGCCGGCCTCGATGAACTCGGTGAACACGGTGTCAGCCAACTCACCGGCGGCACGCAGGGCGGCAATCTCGTCGGCGCCCTTGACCAGCCGAGCATCCTCCACCGCGCGGTCCAGCACCGGCGGTTCCCCGATCGCACGGGCCTGTGCCACGGTCATTCCCGGCTCGACGGCGACGGTCGCGTCCGCGCCGGCGACCTCGAGCAGCTCACCGACGAGGTCACGGGTGATCCGCACCCCGATGCCGGGGTCCCCGGCGGTCTCCTGTCGCACCTGGGTGTCGTAGCGTCCGTCGGTGACCAGCGTCGCCTCGGCGTCCGGTTCCGCCGGAACCAGCAGCGCGGCGTTGGAGCCGCTGAACCCGGTGAGGTAGCGGACGTTCTTCAGGTCGGTCACCAGCAAGTGGTCGTGGCCGGCTGCGGCGATCGCGGCGGCCACCGACGCACGGCGGGCCTTCGTGGGGACGTTGTTGGTCGAGTGGGAGTCGGTCATGCCGGCAACGTTACGCTGCCAGGTACTCCAGTGCCGCGTGGTACCCGTGGACACCCAGTCCGGCGATCACACCGCGGGCCACCGGGGACAGGTAGCTGTGGTGCCGGAAGTCCTCGCGGGCGTGCACGTTGGAGATGTGCACCTCGACGAACCCGGGACCGTCGGCGATCTCCGCCAGGGCATCCCGCAACGCGACCGAGGTGTGGGTGAACCCGCCGGGGTTGATGATCACGGACTCGCCGGCGTCAGCGGCCTGGTGGATGCGGTCGATCAGCTCGCCCTCGTGGTTGGACTGCAGGAAGTCGATACCGACACCGAGCCGGGCGGCGTGCTCGGACAGACCAGCCTCGATGTCGGCCAGGGTGGTGGAGCCGTAGACCTCGGGTTGGCGCTTTCCGAGGCGGTTGAGGTTCGGACCGTTGAGGACCAGGACGCGGGTCATTGGTGTGCCTCCGGAGTCTGCGGTGTCTGCGGTGTCTGGGTCGCGATGTAGGCGGCCTCGAGCTCGGCAGCCTCCGGGTCGACGAGACGGTGCGGGTTGTATCCACCGGTGGCTGTTGCGTCGGTGCCGGCATCGGTGACCACGACGATGCGCAGCGCACCGTCCTTGTTCTTCTTGTCCCGTCCCATGACCTCCAGGAGCACCTCCAGCGGCGCGCCGTCGTAGGAGGTGGGCAGCCCCACGCTCTCCAGGATGCGACGGTGCTGTGCCACCCCGGCCGCGCTGAGCAGACCGGCTGCGTGGGCGAGCTCCGCCTCGAAGACCATGCCCACCGCCACGGCGTGGCCGTGACGCCAAATGTAATTCTCGTGCTGTTCGACAGCATGACCGTAGGTGTGTCCGTAGTTGAGGATCTCACGCAGAGAGGACTCGCGGAGGTCCTGACCGACGACCTCGGCCTTGACCCGCACCGCCGCCTCGATGAGTTCCGGCAGGCTGCCCTTCGGGTCCAGGGCGGCAGCTGGGTCTGCCTCGTAGATCTCGAGGATCCGCGGGTCACGGATGAAACCAGCCTTGATGATCTCGGCGCTGCCCGCGATGATCTCCGTCGTGGGCAGGGTCTCGAGTACTTCGAGGTCGACCAGCACCGCGGCGGGCTCGTGGAAGGCACCGACCAGGTTCTTGCCGGCCGGGGTATTGATACCGGTCTTGCCGCCGACAGCGGCATCGACCATGGCCAGCAGCGTGGTCGGGTACTGCACGACCCGGATGCCCCGCATCCAGGTGGCGGCGATGAACCCGGCGAGGTCGGTGGTTGCGCCACCACCGACACCGACGATGACGTCCTGACGGGACAGTCCGGCCGAGGCGCAGACGTCCCAGCACTCCGCGGCGCCAGCGACGGTCTTCGCCGCCTCGGCGTCCGGGGTCTCGTGCAGCACCGGTTCGATCCCGGCGGCACGAAGGCGTGCGGCGACCCGGCCGGCCAGCTGCGCCAGTGGCGGCTGGTGCAGCACGACGGCCCGTCGGGCACCCGGCACGGCCTCGGCGACCCGGTCGGTCAGCTCCCGTCCGATGACCACGTCATAGGGGTTGTCGGACTCCACGCGCACGGCAGAGGCGGTGGACTCCTGGTGCAGACCCAGCAGTGCCAGGGCCTCGCCGACGGTGTGTCGGGGCGCCCGGCCGTCGCCGTCGATGACGTGGGTGGCGACCTCTGTGTAGAGCGACTCGCGCTCGGTGAGGATCTCCCGGTAACGATCAGCCGGGTCCGCGCCCGGTTCGGCGGCGAGCACCGGACGGGTCGCCGACCCGGCGGTGCGGCGTACGCCCTCCTCAACCGACACCCGTAGATACACCACGGTGTGCCCGGCCAACAGCTCCCGGGTCGCCGTGGAGAGCACTGCTCCGCCACCGAGGGAGACCACGCCGGTGGTGAGCAGTGCCTCAGCGACGACCTTCTCCTCACGGCGGCGGAACTCCGGCTCCCCCAGCTCGGTGAACAACTCGCCGCAGCTGGTACCGGCAGCGTCCTCGAGCATCTGGTCGGTGTCGACCAGCCCGCACCGCATGACCTCGGCGAGACTGCGTCCCACCGTGGTCTTACCGGAACCGGGAGGGCCGACGAGCACGACGCGCGGGCGGTTGATCGTGGCGGTCATCTACTCCACTCCCCAGGTCAGACGCTGCTTCACGTCGTCGAGGTAGGCCTCGTAGTTCCGGCGGGTCTCGGCGATGCTGTCACCACCGAACTTCTCCAGCACCGCACGGGCCAGGATCAGGGCGACCATCGACTCGGCGACGACACCGGCGGCCGGCACGGCGCAGACGTCGGAACGCTGGTGGATGCCGGTGGCAGCCTGGCCGTCGTCCATGTCGACGGTGGCCAGCGCACGCGGCACCGTGGAGATCGGCTTCATCGCGGCACGTACCCTCAGCTGCTCACCGTTGGTCATGCCGCCCTCGACACCGCCTGCCCGGTTGGTGCGACGGGCGACGCCGGACGCACCGTCGATGCGGTCGATCTCGTCGTGCGCCTCGGAGCCGCGCCGGCGGGCCTCCTCGAAGCCGTCACCGATCTCGACACCCTTGATCGCCTGGATACTCATCAGTGCCTGAGCGAGCTGGGCGTCCAGTCGCCCGTCCCAGGTGGTGTGGGTGCCGAGTCCGACGGGCAGGCCGGAGACGACGACCTCGACGACTCCGCCGAGGGTGTCGCCGGACTTCCGGGCGGCCTCGATCTGTTCGATCATCGACTTCTCGTGCGCATCACCGTGCACGGTGAAAGCACGCACCGGGGAGGCGTCCACGGCGTCCAGGTCCGCGGCGGTCGGCGCCGGTCCCCGATAGGTGTCGGACGGTCCGATCGACAGCACGTGGCTGGCGACCTCGGCACCGGTGACCTCCCGCAGCAGGCCGCGAGCGAAGGTGCCGGCGGCGACACGGGCGGCGGTCTCCCTGGCGCTGGAACGCTCCAGGATCGGACGCGCCTCGTCGTGGCCGTACTTCACCATGCCGGAGAAGTCGGCGTGGCCGGGACGGGGCCGGGTCAGGCGGGCACCGCGACCGGAGTTCATCTCCTTGGCGACCGTCTCATCCTCCAGGTCCACCGGGTCGGCGGACATGATGGTGGTCCACTTCGGCCACTCGGTGTTGCCGATCATCACCGCCACCGGCGAGCCCAAGGTCTTCCCGTGACGGACACCGCCGAGGAAGGTCACCTCATCGGCCTCGAACTTCATGCGGGCGCCGCGGCCGTAGCCGAGGCGCCGTCGAGCGAGCTGTCGGGACACCTCGGCGCGGGTCACGGAGACCCCCGCCGGAATGTCCTCGATCACGGAAACAAGGGCCTGGCCGTGCGATTCCCCGGCAGTCGTCCATCGAAGCATGGCCCCATTGTTCCATGTGCGCACCACACAGGTCACCACCCCCCGGCGTTTGTGATCGTGATCACGACCAGAGCCCAGGTCGCCAGCAACATCCCCGGCCCGTGCGGCAGCCCCTCCCCACCCGAACGCACCGCCGGGACCAGCACCAGAAGCACGGTCACCGCCGACGCCGCCCCGACGACCAGCAACCAGCCGAACACCCCACCCACGCCCGCGGCGACGGTGCCCAGGGACAGGGCGAGCTTCGCGTCCCCTCCCCCGGCAGCCAACCGGCGCGACAACAGGCCCGGCAGCACGGACAGCAGAAACCAGCCGACGCCGCCGAGCACGGCCACCGGCACTCCGGTCACCACCGCCCACACCGCGGCGAACACGGCCGCCGGCACCGTCAGAACATCAGGGAGCCGACGGGAACGCAGGTCGGTGACCACCAGGGCCACCGTCCACACCCCCAGCCCACCCCACAGGAACAACCACAGCAGTAGCCCTGTCCCCGACCCCGTCATACCGTCCCCCGTTCCCCTGTGTGCCCCTGTGTCCCTGTACCCCAGCTACTCCAGACCGCGATGAGCGAGCAGCAGGCGGTACATGTCCGTCACCACGGGTCGCACCCCGGTGAACGCTTCGAACTGCTCGGCGCCCTGACCGGCGAGCATCAGCAGACCGTCGGCGACGGGCCGTCCGGCCTCCCGGGCCGCCGACAGTACGTCGGTGGGGTACGGATCATAGATGACGTCGACGACCGCCGCAGCCCTGGCGACGGCGTCGGCCAGACCGGACTCCCGGTCCACCCCCTGCGCCGGCACCGTGGAGACCAGCACGTCCGCGGCGGCACACACCATGGTGACCGTCGGATCGTCCAACCTGGCCCAGTCGAAGGTCATACCGTAGGACTCGACCAGTGACTGCAGGTTCAACGCCCGTTCGGAACGGGCCAGCACCGTCACCGAGCCGATACCGGCGGCGGCCATCGCCGCGACAGCAGGACGTGCCGTCCCACCGTTGCCCACGACCACCCCGTGTCCGCCGGAGAGTCCCCCGGGGGCGACGTGGGCCAGGCAGGTCGATACCCCGTCGACATCGGTGTTGTCGGCCCGCCAGCGGCCCTGCCCCAGCGGCACCAGCGTATTGGCGCTGCCGATCCGCTGCGCCCGGTCCGTGATCTCGTCAGCCAGGTCGTGCGCCGCAGACTTGCCCGGCATGGTCACCGAGAATCCGGCGACCGAGTCCGGCGCCTTGGCCAGCAGGCGTCGCACCTCACGGGGCTCGCCGGCCTCCACCCGCACATAGGTGAAAGGGTCAACCCCGAGTGCCCCGGCACTTCCCTGGTGGATCACCGGGGACAGGGAATGCTGGACGGGCCTCCCCAGCACCGCACAGACCGGCCCCTCGGTGTCCGCGGCCAATGCAAGGAACCCGTCGACGTCAAGGACGCCGGACACGCCGGAGGTCTCGTTCACAGGGGAAGCCTCCGCACTCATCGGGCACTGTCCAGCACACCGTTGCGACGGGACTCCTCGATGGCGTCCTCATGGTCCTTGAAATCACGGTTGAACACGGTACGTCCGTCCAGATCCACGGTGACGAAGTACAGCCAGTCGCCCTCGGCCGGGTGCTCCACCGCCTGCAGGGCAGTGACACCCGGCGAGGCGATCGGGGTGTCCGGCAGCCCGTTCTTCGCGTACGTGTTCCACGGGGTTCTCCGGGCACGGTCGGCGTCGGTGGTGGCGACCTCCTGGGCGGAGACGTCGTAGTTGACCGTGGAATCGAACTCCAGGCGCTGGTCGATGTCCAGACGGTTCATGATCACACGGGCGACCTTGTCGAAGTCCCCGTCCGGGGCCTCCCGCTCCACCAGGGAGGCGGCCGTGATGATCTCGTAGGCCGAGAGTCCCACGGAGTCCTGAGCCTCCAACAGGCCGGTGCCCTCATAGATCTCCGCGGAGTTCGTCAGCAGACTGTTGACGATCTCCGACGCCGAGGATGTCGGGTCGAACAGGTGAACACCGGGGGCGATGAGCCCCTCGATCCGGCGGGGATCATCCGGGCGGGCATCGACGGCCTCGGTGGCCCACTCGGGCACGCCGAGTTCAGCGGCGCTGGACGAGACGATCGACTCGCGCAGTTCCTCCACACTCACACAGTCCTCGAGCCCGTCGGTCAACCCCTCACGGCAGGAGTTGTTGGCGATGGAGGTGAAGATACCGGCGCGGGTGTCACCACCGACCACGGTCACGTCCTCGAGGGTGGACCCGGTCGGGATGTCCACCACGCCCAGCCGTCGTTCATCGTCAGTCAATGCCGCCATCGCGTTCTCCGCCGACATCTCCTCCTGCAGGGCGTAGTAGCCGGCCTCGAGACCACGCCTCTCGCCGGTCTGCTCGGCGTTCTCGGCGGCAGAGAGCATCGCCGAGCGGGATCCGACCACGCCGTCCTCCAGCAGCTGGGGGATCAACCCGGAGACCGTGTCGCCCTCGCTCACACGAACCAGCACGACATTGCCATTGCCCTGCCCCTCGTAGTCGCGGGTGCCGACCACCTCGCGCTGGTAGTAGACATAGGCGACGACGAACACCAGGAGCAGCACCAGTCCAAGACTGATCGCCATCGACCACTGGCGTCGACGCCGGTAGCGAGGCTGACTGATGGATTTTCGAGGCAAGGTAGTCTCCGTATTCTCCGTGGTCCCCGACACCACCGGGTACACGGGGTACTCCGGGTGCATCGGGCGCACCGGGGTTTCAGGGTCCGGATGAGGGTATCAGCACGTCAGTGACTGACATTCTTACATGCCGGGGCTGGCCACCGGGATCAGACACCCGGAAAAGTCGAATCCCGGGACCGCCGGGCATCCAGCCAGCCCTGCAGGATATGCACTGCGGCGGCCTGGTCGATCCGCGACCGGCCCTTCTTCTCGCTGACACCCGAGGCGTGCATCGCACTGGTCGCCGCCACCGTTGACATCCGCTCGTCCACCAGACGGACCGGAATATTCTCCAGACGTTGTCGCAGATGAGAGGCATATTTCTCGGCGCGGGCGGTACTCTGGGTACGTTTCGAGCGCATGCTCACCGGCAGTCCGACGACAACCTCGACCACGAAGTTCTCCTCGATGAGAACCCCGATCCGGTCCAGGGCGGCCGGGTCACCGCCCTTCGCGTCGACGGTCTCCAGCGGGGTGGCGAGGATGCCGTCAGGATCCGACAGCGACACGCCGATGCGGACCGTCCCGACGTCCAGACCCAGCCTGCGGCCCCGGCCCGGGTCGTCGTCACCAGGCCGGTCCGCCTGGGGAGCTCCGCCGCTCATCAGCGGGCGCCTCCGGTGGTCGAGGTCACGGAGGAGACGTAGTCGCGCACGGCGGCGATCGCGGCGTCCACACCGGACACGTCCGAACCGGAGCCCTGGGCCATGGCGGGCTTGCCGCCGCCACGGCCGCCGACGTGCGGGCCGATCGCCTTGACGACGTCGCCGGCGGCGAGGCCGCGCTTCACGGCAGCGTCGGTGGCTGCGGCGATGAACGGCACCTTGCCGGACTCCGGGTCCACCGAGGCGAAGACGATGAGCGCCTCATCGGTGCCGAACCGGCCCTTCGCATCAGTGGCGATGGTGCGCAGGTCACCGCCGGCGACACCGTCGGGCAGCCGGGCAGCGACGACGCGCACACCGTCGACATCGTAGAACTCGGCGACGTAGTCGCCGACCTTCGCGGTCAGCTCGGCGCTGCGGAACTGTTCGATGCGCTTCTCGGCGAGGTTCAGTCGCTCGGTCATCTGCTCGAAGCGCTCCGGCAGTTGCTCGTTCGGGATCCGCAGGCGGGACGCCAGGTTGTCGGCGACGCGGTGCTGGCCGGCGAGGTAACGGAAGGAGTCCAGGCCGGTGTATGCCTCGATACGACGGGTACCCGAACCGACCGAGGACTCGCCGAGCACGGTGACCGGGCCGATCTGGGAGGAGTGGTCGACGTGGATACCACCACACAGCTCCATGGAGAACGGGCCACCGATCTCCACCACGCGCACCTGGGAGCCGTAGTTCTCGCCGAAGAGCGCCATCGCACCCATCGACTTGGCCTCCTCCAGGCTGGTCTCGATGGTGTTGACCGAGTAGTCGGTGTCGACCGCCTCATTGGCGATGTCCTCGATGCGCTGCAGCTGGTCGCCGGTGAGCTGTGAGGGGTAGGTGAAATCGAAACGCAGGTAACCCGGCTTGTTCAACGAACCGGCCTGCACCGCGGTGGGCCCGAGGACATCACGCAGTGCGGCGTGGATCAGGTGGGTTCCGGTGTGCGCCTGACGCGCCTGGTGGCGCCAGGTGTGGTCGACGTGCGCGGCGACGGTGTCGCCGACCGCCAACTCACCACCGGAGACGACGACCCTGTGCAGCCAGACCTTCCGGCCGGTCTTCTGGACGTCCTCCACCGTGGCCATGCCACCAGGACCGGTGAGCGTGCCGCGGTCCGCCATCTGTCCACCGGACTCGGCGTAGAACGGGGTCCGGTCCAGGATGACCTCAGCGTGGGCGCCTTCCGCGGCCCGGTCGACCAGGGTGCCGTCGACGACGAGGCCGAGGATGCGGCCCTCATCATCGCGGTGCTCGTAGCCTGTGAATACCGTGGGGTGACCGTCGACGAAGGAGCGGTACACCGACACATCGGCGTGGACCTGCTTCTTCGCCCGGTTGTCGGCCTTGGCCCGGGCACGCTGCTGCTCCATGTGGGCGGTGAAGCCGTCCGCACCGTCGACATCGACGGTCAGGCCCTCCTCGGCGGCCATCTCCACGGTCAGGTCGATCGGAAAACCGTGGGTGTCGTGCAGGGTGAACGCCTCACGGCCACCCAGCTCCGTCCCGCCGGCCGCCTTGACCTTGGCGGCCTCACGCTCGAAGAGGTGGGTGCCGGACTCCAGGGTCTTCAGGAAGGCGGTCTCCTCGCCGACGGAGACTGCGCGGATGCGCTCCCAGTTGTCGGCGATCTCCGGGTAGGACGGGGTCATCGTCTCGCGCACGGTGTCCATGAAGCGTTCCATGGTCGCACCGGTGGCGCCGAGCAGACGGGCCGAACGGATGATCCGGCGGAGTAGACGGCGCAGGATGTAGCCGCGGCCCTCGTTGCCCGGGGTCACACCGTCCAGGATGAGCATCAGGCCGGTGCGGGCGTGGTCGGCGATGACGCGGAAGCGGACATCATCGATGGTGTCGGGGGCGTCGGCGGCGCCGTAGCGGGAACCGGTGAGCTCCTCGGCAACGCGGATGACCGGCGCCAGCAGGTCGGTCTCGTAGACATTGTCGACACCCTGCAGGATGCAGGCGACACGCTCGATGCCCATACCGGTGTCGATGTTCTTCTGCGGCAGCTCACCGATCGGGTCGTGGCCCTGCTTCGGGCTGAGCTCGCCCCGGATGTCCTGCATGAAGACCAGGTTCCAGATCTCGATGAACCGGTTCTCATCGGCCACCGGGCCGCCGTCGGCACCGTACTCCGGGCCGCGGTCGTAGAAGATCTCCGAGCAGGGGCCACCGGGGCCCGGGACGCCCATGTCCCAGTAGTTGTCTTCGCCGTCGCGGCGCTGGATCCGCTCGGCGGGCACACCGATCTCGTCACGCCAGATGCCGAAAGCCTCGTCGTCGGTGAGGAAGACGGTGGGCCACAGCCGCCCGGGGTCAATGCCCAGGCCGCCCTCGGCGACCGGGGTGGTCAACAGTGACCAGGCGAAATGGATAACCTCGCGCTTGAAGTAGTCACCGAAGGAGAAGTTACCGGCCATCTGGAAGAAGGTGTTGTGGCGGGTGGTGATGCCCACCTCCTCGATATCCAGTGTGCGCACGCACTTCTGGATCGAGGTGGCCCGGGAGTACGGCGGAGTCTGCTCGCCGAGGAAGAACGGCTTGAAGGGCACCATGCCGGCATTGACGAACAGCAGGTTCGGGTCATCCAGGATCAGCGAGGCGCTCGGGACCTCGGTGTGACCCTGCGCCACGAAGTGGTTGATGAATCTCTCACGGATCTCATGCGTCTGCACAGTTCTTCGGACCTTCTCATTGCTCGTGCCGGTAGCTCTGCCGGTACATCTGTCGGGCTCAATTCGGGCTTAACCGGACACAGTCTACCCGCTTCCCCGGACGATGCCGCGAAGGGTCTCCACCCGCTGGCCCAGAGCGTTCTCCCGACCGTGGTCGGTGGGCCGGTAGTAACGGGCGTCGACGAGGTCCTCCGGCAGGTAGTCCTGTCGCAGAACCCCGCGCGGATCGTCGTGCGGATAGCGGTACCCCACCGCATTACCCATGGCTTCGGCCCCGGAGTAGTGACCGTCGCGCAGGTGGGCCGGAACCACCGACCCCTTGCCCTGACGGACATCGGCCAGCGCGGCGTCGATCCCGGCGATCACGGCATTCGACTTCGCTGCCGTCGCCAGGTGCACCGTCGCCTGCGCAAGCGGAATTCGCCCCTCGGGCATGCCGATGAAGCTCACGGCCTGGTGTGCCGCCACAGCGGCCTGCAGTGCGGAGGGGTCCGCCAGCCCGATGTCCTCGGAGGCGTGGACCACCAGCCGCCGGGCGATGAACCGGGGGTCCTCCCCCGCGTCGATCATCCGGGCCAGGTAGTGCAGTGCGGCATCAGGGTCAGAACCCCGGATCGACTTGATGAAGGCACTGGTCACGTCGTAGTGCTGGTCACCGTCGCGGTCGTAACGCGCGATCGCACGGTCAGTGGACCGACGGACGTCGTCGGGAGTCAGCTTCTCCGACTCGGTGGACTCCACGCTCTCCGCCGCGGCCTCCAGGTAGGTCAGCGCCCGTCGGGCATCACCGGCGGACAATGCAGTGAGCAGCTCACAGGCTTCATCGGTGAGGACGAAACGTCCGCCGTAGCCACGTGGGTCGGTCACCGCCCGGCGGAGCAGGGTGAAGATGTCCGCATCGGCCAACGGCGTGAGCTGCACCAGCAGCGAACGGGACAGCAGTGGGGCAACCACCGAGAAACTCGGGTTCTCCGTCGTCGCCGCGACCAGCAGGACGGTGCGGTTCTCCACGGCCCCGAGCAGTGCGTCCTGCTGCGTCTTGGAGAACCGGTGCACCTCGTCGATGAACAACACCGTGGACTCACCGTGCACCAGTCGGCGACGCGCCTCGTCGATGACCGCACGCACCTCCTTGACGCCGGCGTTGAGCGCCGACAGGGCGGCGAAGCGGCGTCCGGACGTCCCGGCGACCAGGGAGGCGATGGTGGTCTTGCCGGTCCCCGGGGGGCCGTAGAGAATGACCGAGGAATCACCCCGACCATCCACGAGCCGACGCAATGGCGAGCCCTCCCCCAGCACATGAGACTGTCCGACCACCTCATCCAGCGTGCGCGGCCGCATCCGCACCGCCAGCGGGGCGTGGGCACCCGGGTGGAAGTAGGAGTCGGCCGCGTTACCGACGGACCCGGCCTGCTCCCCCGGCACCTCGAACAGGCTGTCGTCACTCATGGCACCCAGTGTAACCGCGGGATGTCGCCCCGCAGGATGCGGCTACCAGGTCTGCGGGTATGCCCCGAGTTTTCCCAGGATCGACAGCAGCTCGCCGGCGAAAGACTCGACCTTCGGGAAGCGGTCGTCGACCTCGACATGCTGCACGGCGAAACGACGGATCGCTTCGACGGTGGTGGCCAGGTCGGCCAGGTGCTCGCGGGGCATCCGGTCGAGGCGCCGGGCCCGGTCAGCGGCTGAACCCTCCACATCGATGACGGCGAGGGTGCCGTGGTACAGCAACGACAGACTCATCAACGCCCAGCCGATGAGCGAGGCCATCAGCGCCCGCTCCAGGCGACCTTCCTCGCGCACCGCCGGCCAGACGGACGCGACCTCGGAACTCCAGGACTCCACGAACTCGCGCAGTTCCAGGGGCTCCATCAGCGGCGTCGTGGTGTCATGCGGGAAACCTGCCAGCACGCAGGACACGTCGGAAACCACATCGCGGAAACCGGCCCATTCGTAGTCCAGGAAGACCACCGAGTCGGAGAGCATGATGTTGTCCGGGGTCAGGTCGAAAGGCGTGAACGCCTGCAGCCGTGACCGGTGCTGCCGGTTGCCGGCCTCGGCGGCAAACTCACGCACCGTCTCGTCCACCTCGACACCGCTGTGGGCCAGCAGGTCGAGACCCTGTTCGATCAAGGCTGGGACGTTGACGTCCCGGTCGCCGGTCTGCTCGGCAGGCAGACCGTGCCGGGAATACAGCCGACGGTTCAGGGTGTCGAAGGCATCATGCCCGTCGGCGGTCGCCACATGCATCCGACCCAGTGCTCGACCGAGCTTGCGCAGAGCGGAGGACCGCTCGTCCTCGTCGTCGGAGGCCAGGATGTCGGCGTAACTACGACCGTCACCCGCATCGGAGAGCACCATGAGTCGGCCGTCGATGTCGTGGGCCAGCAACTGCGGACCGGGGCGGTGCCCCTCAGCCAGCGTGTTGGTGTACTGGTAGGCCACCACCTCACGGATCAGCGCGGCGGTCGCCTCGGAGCTGTCGGCGTCCTCAGCCACCGGGGGCAGCTGCTTGATCACCACGGTGCGTTCCTGCAGGAACGGGTTCGGGGTGACCCGCACACGGATCACCAGCGAATCCCCGCTGCCGCCGAGATCCTCGGGGTGGGTCAGCTCGGGGGTTCCGCCGAATCGGTTCGCCAGCAGATGCGTGGCGCTCTCCAGCGCAGAATCGATGTTGAGCACGTCCATGTCCTCCCTCGTGGGGGTGTTGTCAGGCCTCAGCCTGATGAGCCTGCTGAGTCTGCTCAGCCTGCTCAGCCTGCTGCGTCTGCTGTGCCTGCTGGGGCGCCTTCTTCTTCGGCTTGACGTCGATGCCCGACTCCTTACGTTGCTGGGCGGTGATCTCACCCGGGGCGTCGGTCAGGGGATCGACTCCGCCGCCGGACTTCGGGAAGGCGATGACGTCGCGGATAGACTCGTAGCCTCCCAGCAGCGAGACGATACGGTCCCAACCGAAGGCGATGCCGCCGTGCGGCGGGGCGCCGAAGGCGAAGGCGTCCAACAGGAAGCCGAACTTCTCACGGGCCTCCTCCTCGGAGATACCCATGACCGCGAAAACCCGCTCCTGGATGTCGCGGCGGTGGATACGGATGGAGCCGCCGCCGATCTCGTTGCCGTTGCAGACGATGTCGTAGGCGTAGGCGGTGGCCTCGCCCGGGTTCTCGTCGAAGCTGTCGATCCACTCCGGCTTCGGGGAGGTGAAGGCGTGGTGCACGGCGGTCCAGGCCGAGTTGCCCAGCGCCACGTCGCCGGAGGCGGTGGCGTCGGCGGCAGGCTCGAACAGCGGAGCGTCGACGACCCAGGTGAAGGCCCAGTCGCCTTCCTTGATCAGGCCGAGACGCTCGGCGATCTCGCCACGGGCAGCACCCAGCAGGGCGCGGGAGGACTTGACCTCGCCGGCGCCGAAGAAGATGCAGTCGCCGGGCTTCGCACCGACGTGGGCAGCGATGCCCTCGCGCTCAGCATCGGTGATGTTCTTGGCGACGGGGCCGGACAGGGTGCCGTCCTCACCGACGAGGATGTAGGCCAGGCCCTTGGCGCCGCGCTGCTTCGCCCACTCCTGCCAGCCGTCGAGGGTACGTCGCGGCTGGGACGCACCACCCTCCATCACCACGGCACCGACGTAGGGCGCCTTGAAGACGCGGAAGGTGGTGTCCTGGAAGAACTCGGTGCATTCGGTGATCTCGATGTCGAAGCGCAGGTCCGGCTTGTCCGAGCCGTAGCGCCGCATGGCGTCGGCGTAGGTGATGCGCGGGATCGGGCCGGTGAGCTCGTAGCCGATCTCCTTCCAGACCGCAGCGAGAATCTGCTCGGCCAGGGCGATGACGTCCTCCTGGTCGACGAAGCTCATCTCGACGTCCAGCTGGGTGAACTCCGGCTGGCGGTCGGCGCGGAAGTCCTCGTCACGGTAGCAGCGGGCGATCTGGAAGTAGCGCTCCATGCCGCTGACCATGAGCAGCTGCTTGAACAGCTGCGGGGACTGCGGCAGGGCGTAGAAGCTGCCCGGACGCAGGCGTGCCGGGACCAGGAAGTCGCGTGCACCCTCAGGGGTGGAACGGGTGAGGGTTGGGGTCTCGATCTCGGTGAAGTCCTCGTCCAGCAGGACGTTGCGGGCCGCGGCGCTGACCTTGGAGCGCAGACGCAGGGCTCGGGCCTGGTTCTCACGGCGCAGGTCGAGGTAGCGGTACTTCAGGCGGGTCTCCTCGCCGACCTCGCCGCCGGCGGCGGAGTCGTCGATCTGGAACGGCAGAGCCGCAGACTCGTTGAGGATCTCCAGGGCCGAGACGTTGACTTCCACCCCACCAGAGGCGAGGTTCGGGTTCTCGGAGCCTTCCGGACGTGCCTCGATGACACCGGTGACCTTCAGGCAGTACTCGCTACGCAGGGCGTGGGCACGCTCGGCGACCTCATTCTCGCGGAACACGACCTGGGCAAGTCCGGACCGGTCACGCAGGTCGACGAAGATCACGCCACCGTGGTCCCGACGACGGGAGACCCAACCGGTGAGGGTGACCTCCTCGCCGATGTGGTCAGGGCGAAGATCACCACAGAGATGGGTGCGAAGCACGTCGCATTGTCCTTTCAAGTCGTTCTGTCCGGTCAGTCAGCTCGGCCGGCCCGGTCATGTCGAGGTCCGGACGAAAGGGAAACGGCATTCTGCCGGTCCCCGTCCCGTCCGAGGCACACTTCTGGGGCACACCCCCGAAAGCATGCGTGTAACGACGCTTCATCCTACTACCCAGCCGCCGCCCTGGAAACAGTGGTGGCATGCTGGAGGGGTAACACGTCCACTGCCCTGACTGGAGGGAATTTCGCGATGACGGATCGCACCGACAACACACAACCCGATCCCACACCTCACCACCCTGATTCCGACGGGATCCCAGACCAGGTGACGCTGGAAGACACCGTGGTCACCCCTTTGGACCGCCGGGACCCCTACCGGTTTTTCTGGCTGGTCTGCCAGGTAGCACTGTGGATCTCCGCGGTAGCGGCGACCATCGCGATCATCATCGGTGCAATTGTGGATTCCGACAACTCACTGCTGGCCGGGATCGCCTTCCTGATCATCAGCATGTTGTCGATCATCGGCATCTTGCTGTCCCGTATCGGCAGTGACCTCAAGGGCGCCGGGGTGATGTAGCTCCGTCACATCTTTCACTCCAGTAACACAACAATCGTGCCGTACACCTGTTATGGTGTGCGGCATGAACATTGACTTCCTGATCTCCGCCGCCACTGACCCCCTCCTGGGTCGGGCTGACTGGTTCGCCTTCAACAACTGGGACGCACTCAGTCGCATGCTCGATGCCGTGATCCCCAATGCGTGGTCGAACTACCGCCCGTAAACCCCGGAGGTAAGTCCCGGGGAGGGCACATCGGCGCCACTCCCCCTCCCTCACCTGGGGCACATTCTGCATCACCGCACTAGAGTTTCACCCGTCCGGTTCCGATGACCCCGGCATATCCGGCGGGTCTGATGTATCCGGCGGGTCCGGATCGGATGACTCCATCTCTCGTCGCATCACCTGGGCCAGCGGTCCCGAGGCCCGGGCGATGACCTTCTCTCCGTCGGGCCCGGTCCACTCCACGGTGAGACCACCGTCCTCGGTGACCGGTCGCCAGATTCCCCGTGTCTTCAACACGTGGTGTCGCCGACACAAACACATGCCATTCGCCAGGCTCGTCGGCCCGTCCGACCCGGGGTCGGTATGGGACGAGGCCACGATGTGGTCGTGGTCGCATCGGCACGCTGGGACGTCACATCCCGGGAACCGGCAGAATCCGTCGCGACCCTCCATCTGCAGCTGAGTAACGAAGGGGAAGCGGTACTGCTCCGACTCGGCGCGCAACACCTCGTCGACATCCTCCAGGACAACCGTCTTCGTGGCCGCGGTTTCCAGCATTGCTGCGGTACCTTCACTGACCCAACCCTGGCCAATGACGTACCCCGGCCCCACACCGGTTTTTCCGTCAGTCGACAGCCGGAAGAGGTTCACCTGGACCTTCATCGTCTCGGCGGTATCACCCAACAGGTCGAGAAGGACGCGTGCGCGGCATTCGCCCAGCGTCGGAACCACTGCCGTCGCGGCGGACACCTCTATCGTGCCGTCGGCAGCCGCCTCCGCAGGGTCAAGATCCAGGCCGACCTTCTCTGCAGCATCCGAGAGCTCGGTGTGCATCTCGAGTGCCCGTTGGGTGATCGCGTCCCAGGTCGCGGTGGCGATGGTCTCCGAACCGCAGTTGAGCCGCAGCGACGTACCTGAACGGGTCAGTTCCGCCGAATCCGCCTCCCGCCGCTCGGTGGCCTCCGCAATATCGGTCGCCACCTCGGCGAACACCGCGTCCACCAGGTCCTGGACGACTTTAAGGTGTACGACCGCCCCCTCGGCCGCCCCCTCAGACAGCCAGGAGGACAGCGCCGCATCCACGGCCGCGTCCAGCACTGTCCGGACCTCGTTGCGCATCGCACTGGCAACCGAGCGCATGTGGCGCTGGATGCGGACGTAGATCATGTCGAGGTGAGCCACGCTGAACCGTCCGGACTGCGCGACGCAGATGAAGGTCTCCGGTATGCGCAGGACCATATCGGCCGCATGAGCGAAGCGGACGGCCTCTGCGCGCCCCCGGCCCCGAGAGGATTCCGCCAGTGAGCACCGCACGTCCTCCGGCTGGTCCGCCAGAACAAGCGTCAGCGCCATCTCGCCGCGATTGAGATGACCAGACAGTTCGCCAGCCGTGGTGTTGAGCACCGCCGACAATGACCCGGTTCCGACATCGACTGTCATCGTCAAGCACCTCCCCTCGTCCTCCACCATTACGTTTACTACCGAAAACACTAGTCGGCCAGATCTTGACTGTCAACCACATGTTCGAATAGATGATGTCGAGACGAAAAGAAGCCCTGTGTCGCCGGACGTTGTCCGCGCGTCCCCTTGCCGTTCACCTGTGGTCCACCTCGTCCGTTTAGCGTGTCCCGTGCACGACCGCGCACGACCGTGCACGACCGCGCACGACCGCGTACGACCGTGCACGTCACACCCCTCACGTTCTGACCAGGAGATTGCCCATGTCCCCGCGGAGATTACGTATGCGCGCCGGCGCCGCACTCGCCGCCGCCGTCATCCTCACCATCACACCCACACACGCCCAGGAGAACCCCGACCTCCCAGGCTCCGACCAGGAGTCCAGCCAGGGGTCCAGCCAGGAATCCAGCCAGGAATCCGTCGGGGACCCCAATGCCGGATCGGACCAGGATTCGACCGGAGGTTCACTCTCAAGCTCCCTCCCGGGGTCCTCAGTCCCCGGTTCCTCGACACCCGGCTCCCCCACCACCAACGACGGACTCTACGAGGGATCCATCCAGGTCGTCGATGGTGCCGCCGACAACCAGCAGGTCATCACCGGCCAGGTCTTCGACGACGTCAACAAGAACTCCGTCCTCGACGATGACGAGTCCGGCATCGAAGGAGTCAACGTCACCAACGGCATCGACGTGGTGAGCACCGACACCGAGGGACGCTACGAACTCCCGGTCCGCGGCAACATGTCGGTGTCCGTCACCCAGCCTGCCGGCTGGCAGACCCCTGTCGACGAGCACAACTTCGCCCAATTCAGCTACGAGCACTACCCCGAAGGGTCACCCGACCTGACGTTCGGCGGACTGGACCCCACCGGGGACGTCCCCACCGCGGTGAACTTCCCGCTGGCTGCGTCCGACGCCACTGCCGCCGCCAAGCAGTCCTGCCCGATGGCCGCCGACACCCAGACCTACGACAAAGAGGAGGTCGGTTACGCGAGCAAGGGAGCCCCTGCGGATCTGGCACAGCGCACCGACTACGCCGGCTGCGGGATCCTGCTGCTCGGCGACAACGTCGGAGACGACCTCTCGCTGAACCCGGATCTCAAACAGCTCTACGCCGATGCCAACGGCCCGGTCCGCGCCCTGCCGGGAAATCACGACCTCGACTTCGACGCCGCCGACGACGTGAACTCCACCGACACCTACCGCCGTGACTTCGGTGCCCCGTACTACTCCTACGACGTCGGTGAGACACACTTCGTCGCCCTGGACAACATCATCTACAACGGCGACGACGGCTCCGGCAACGGCGGCTACCTGGAGAAGATCGACGAGAAGCAGCTGGAATGGCTGCGTAACGACCTGGCCACGGTCGACAATGACCAGCAGATCGTCATCGCCGCCCACGCCCCGATCGTCAACTACGTTGACGTCGTCACCGACAACGCCAACGAGCTCTACGAGATCCTCGCCGACTACCCGAACGCGGTGACCGTCGGTGGTCACACCCACACCCTCGAGCACCTCATCGCCGGTGATCAGCGCGCAGAGTGGGCAGAACACGCCGAGAGCCCGATCAGCGAGCTGACCCACGACCAGATCGTGGCCGGCGCGGTCTCGGGCGATTGGTACTCTGGCGAGCTCAACGACAACGGCGTCCCCCACGCCTACATGAAGGACGCGTCCGAGCCCGGAATCCTCACTTTCCAGTTCCGCCCCGACGGCCGCAGCGAGTACTACACGGTCCGCAACGAGGACCAGGATCACCAGTTCCTCACCGGTGTGAACTCCCCGAGCTGGCGCGAATGGGCTGCGGACGCCCAGCAGTGGCAGGACAACGACCAGGTCGGAGACGCCCCGGAGGAGATCAACCCGCTGGAGGTCTCCCGCGCGGACCTGGCCGGTGGCGAAACTTTCCTGTCCACCACCTTCTTCGGCGGTTCCACCGAGTCGACGGTCGAGGTTGAGCTGGATGGCACCACCCAGCCTGCCGAGCACACCCAGCCTGCTGAAGGCGAGGCGCTCAATGATGACCTGGAGTACGCGGAGACGATCACAGCCACGCACAACCTGGTTTCCGAGAGCGGCAGTGCTCCGGCGGGAAGCCCCCACGTGTGGCGCCTGGCGCTGCCGGCGGACCTGGCGGCCGGTGAGCACACCGCGACGATCACAGGCACCGACCGTTACGGTGTCGTGACCACCCAGTCGGTCACTTTCACCGTGTCGGACTGAGCTGACCGGTAGCCTCTCGAAGAATGGGACATTTTCTTCGCAGGACGCTCCGGCTCACCGCCGCCTCCGCCTTGGCGGTGGCCCTCACCGCCTGCGGCAGTGGGGACGAAGCCGATACCGGTTCCGGATCGGACGCCGGCACCAGTTCCGGCGCCGATCCGGCACAGGACGCAGGGCTCACGCTGCCCGAGGTCGACGGACTCACGGCGATCCGGGACACACTTGCCGGCACCGACTACGAGTGCGTGAACTGGAGCGACGTGGATGAGGGCGTGGCGTCCTGCCTCCTGCCGGACGACCGTGGGATCCACGGGGTGCACATCACCGAAAACCCCACCTCGACGGCGACGGTGATCTTCCAACGCTCCCCGGAAACCCCGGGCGTGGTGATGGGAAAGAACTGGGTCTTCGACTGCGGCCCCACCGATGAACTGGGTAGCGACGGCTGCGGGGAGATCGCCACCATCTTCGACGCGACCCTGGTAGAGCCCGACCCGCAGTAGTTACGCGCCCAGGGCCGGTAGCGTAAGTTATCCCAGCTGCTCGCGGATCCACATGATGTCGTTGCCGAGGGTGACCGGGGCGACATCAGGGTCGACTGCTGGGGCGACTCCGTCGCCGGTCTGACAGGCTTCGATGTAGTCGAGGATGACCTCGTTCTCCAGCAGGTCGCTGAGGCCACCGATATCGATGTCGACCTGGGGTGTCGGCTCGTCCTGCGCAAGCGCCTGGGGGGGGTACCGACACCGAGGGCGAGGACCGTCCCCCGTGATCCCCGGTCAGGCCTGGTCAGTCACTGATGAACTCCATCATCCGATCCCAGTCCCGGGAGGTCTGCACCATCCCGTCGTAGTAGCTGGCCTTGAGCTTGTCGAGGTTGCGCTCCGTGTTCGAGATCCGCATCTGCTCGGGGAAGAACAACAGCGCCCTGCCCTGCTTCTCCAGCTCGAACAGCCGCCGCTTCGTCGCGTTGTAGAGGTCGGGGCGTCCCAGCACCGCTTCGGCGACCGCGGGGTGACGGGCCAGCAGCCGGCGGATCGCCGCCGGGTACTTCACCTGGGGACGGACGTAGTCCCGGGGACGTGTACACAACACGATGAACCGCTCGAAGCCGTCATCCTCGGCGGCATCGACTGGAATCCCACCCGAGCCACTGAGTGCACCGTCGACATAGGGGATCCCGTCGACCTCCGGGGTGTTCATGATCACCGGCAGGGTCGAGGACGCACGGACCCGCTTGAAGAGCGACTCGCGGTCGGTGATGTCCTCCCTGCCCCACCGCACGGACTCGCCGGTCAACGCATTCGTCGCCTCGATCCGGAAGGGGGTCGGGTCGGCGAGGAAGGCGTCGAAGTCGTACGGCAGATCGCTGCCCGGCAGTCCGGAGGTCTCGTAGATGTACTCGGCGTCGAAGTAGCCGTCGCCTCGGATGAAGGACCCCACCCCGCCGGAAGCCGGGGACGCGGTGAACTCCACGAAGCTCTCCCGTGTCCGGTCAAGACCGTGCCCCAGGTAGTTGACCGTGTGGGACGCTCCGGCGGACACTCCACCGATCCAGCCGAAGCGCACGCCGGAGGCCATGAACTCGTGGACGGTGGCAGCGGTGAAACTGTTGCGGGCACCACCGCCCTCACAGACGAGGGCGACATCAGCAGCGGACACGGGCGAGGCGGTGGTGTCAGTCATGCTGCCCACTGTAGACGTACCCGCAGCCGACGCTGTCCCCCGCTACACTACATCCATGACTTTCAACAACAATCTCTCCGGCATGGGTAAACGCGCATCGTCCGGGGGCAGTCGCGGGGGCGGCAGGCGTGGCGGAGGACCCGGCTTCGGCGGTGGCAACAACCGCCGTGGTGGCGGCAGCAACCTGCTGACCATGCTGCTCGTGAGTCGGATGGGCAGGCGCATGGGTATCCCCGGCATCCTCATCGTCGGCGCGATCCTCTTCTTCGTCAACGGTGGACTCGGATTGTTCACCCAGGGAAATGGGAGCAACGGGGGGAGCCAGAACAGCAACGTCTCCAGCCAGTCCGGCGGTAGTCTCGACCACTGCCAGACGCCCGAGGACGCCAACAACTACGATGACTGCCGTATCGAGGGCACCGCCATCTCCCTCGACCAGGTGTGGACCGAGCTACTGCCCGAACAGGCCGGTATCGACTACGTCGAACCAGCCATCACCATCGGTGACGGCACGGTCAACACCGGGTGCGGTACCGCCTCCACCGCCCAGACCGGCCCGTTCTACTGCCCCGGTGACGAGACCGTCTACATCGGCGACGACTTCTTCCCCCAGCTGAAGCAGATGGGCGGGTCGGACGGCCCGTTCGCCCAGATGTACGTCGTCGCCCACGAGTTCGGCCACCACATCCAGCACCTGGAGGGAAACCTCGGACTGTCGGACTACGACGACCCCGGTGAGGACTCCAATGCGGTGAAGATGGAACTGCAGGCCGACTGCTACGCCGGGGTGTGGGCCGCGCACGCCGACAAGGGCGACAATGCCGTCCTCGACCCGGTGACCGAGGAGCAGGTCCGCCAGGCGATCACCTCGGCCCAGGCGATCGGCGATGACGCCATCCAGAGCGGAAGTGGCGCAGAGGTCAACCCGGACGCCTGGACCCACGGCTCCTCCGAGCAGCGCGAGCAGTGGTTCACCACCGGCTACACCAACGGCACTGTGGCGTCCTGCCAGCAGGACTTCCAGCGGTGACTAGCCACGAATCAGGTCTGCGGCCCGCTCCCCGATCAGGTAGCAGGTGATGTTCGGGTTCACCGCGGTCAGCTGCGGCATCACCGAGGCATCCACCACACGAAGACCGGTGACACCCTTGACCTTCAGCTCCGGGTCCAGCGGCGACTGGTCGTCGTCGACCGCGCCCATGCGCACCGTGCCCGCCGGGTGATAGACCGTGTTGTGGGTCTTTGAGACGTAGTCGGCGATGTCCTCGTCGGACTGGACATCTTCGCCCGGGAAGAGTTCACGTCCGGTGTACTCGGAAAGAGCTGGCTGCGCGGCTATCTTGCGGGCGAGCTTGATGCCCTCCACTGCGATGTGCATGTCGTAGCCCTCCTCGTCGGTGAAATACCGGGGATCGACCTTCGGCTTGTCGCGGAAGTCGGTCGAGCGCAGACGGACAGTACCCCGGCCCTTGGAATGTGTGATGTTCGGGGTCAGGCAGAAGGACTCGTCTGCCGTCGGGTACCCCTGGCGTCGAGTGTGCATGTCGAAAGGCATGGAACCGTAGTGCATCATCAGGTCAGGCAACCCCAGGCCGCTGGCACCCCCCTCGTCGACCTGGGTGAAGACACCGATCTCCCACCACTGGGACGAGTTCCTTGTCATAGGAACCTTCGACTCCCAGGAGATCACGGCCTCCGGGTGGTCCTGCAGGTGGGATCCGACCCCGGGGCTGTCCACCAGGACGTCGATACCGAACTCGGCGAGATGATCGGCCGGACCGATACCGGAGAGCATCAACAGCTTCGGACTGTCGATGGCCCCGGCAGACACGATGACCTCCCGGTTGGCGTCGAGGGTCTTGAGTCGACCGAAGGGGTTGTCCAGGTACTCGATGCCGGTTGCCGTACCGTCCTCGATCAGCACACGCGAGACCTGGCGGTCGGTGAGGATGTCCAGATTATCCCGGTCCAGGATCGGGTGCAGGTAGGACACCGAGGATGAACCTCGGGTTCCCTCGTCGCTGGCGTTGATCTGGAACCAGTCCGCACCATGGTTGACCGTCTCACCCTCGTTGAAGGGGACGGTAGGCAGCCCCTGCTCCTCACAGGCCTTGAGGACAGCCGCGCCGACCGGGTCACCGGAGTTCGCCGAGCGAAGGCGCACCGGGCCATCGTGGCCGTGGTGGTCTCCCCCGCGCTCATTGTTCTCGAGACGCTTGATCAGCGGAAGGACGGTCTCCGAGTCCCAGCCGGTGGCCCCCAGGGTCACCCAGTTGTCCAGGTCCTGTGCCGGGGTGTGGAAGGCGATGCAGGAGTTGTGGGACGAACATCCGCCGAGCACCTTGGCGCGGGCGTGACGCATGAAGGAGTTACCGTTCTCCTGCGGTTCGATCGGGTAGTCCCAGTCATAGCCGGACTCCAGCAGTCCGGGCCACTCGTCGAGGTTGAGGACCTCCGGCTTGTCGACGTCGGTGGGGCCGGCCTCGATAAGTGCGACGGTCACTTCCGGATCCTCGCTGAGTCGGGCGGCCACGACAGCGCCGGACGAGCCGGCCCCGACGACGATGTAGTCGTAGTTGTCACGCACGGTATCTCCCATGTCTCCTGTGTCTCCTGTGTTTCTCTTACTTTGCCGGGAACCAACCGGTCGCGGCTGGTTCGGTGTTCTCGTAGATGTGCTTGGCCTCCCGGTACTCCTCGAGACCGGTGTGCCCCAACTCACGGCCGTTGCCGGACGCCTTGAAACCACCCCACTCCGCCTGCGGGACATAGGGGTGGTAGTCGTTGATCCAGATCGTGCCGTGCCGTAGTGCACGGGACACCCGGTTGGCCACCCCACGGTTGGACGTCCAGACCGCACCGGCCAGACCGTATTCGGTGTCGTTGGCGATCGTGACCGCTTCCTCCTCGGTCGTGAAGGTTTCCACGGTGATCACGGGACCGAAGCCTTCCTCGACGACGGCCGGGTTGTCACTGGTGCAGTTGTCCAGCACCGTGGGGCGGTAGAAGCAGCCCTTCTCCAAGTCCGGGCCGCCCCAGTTTCCGCCGGTGCGCAGGACGGCACCTGCCTCGACACCACGATTGACGTAGTCGGTGACCTTGTCGCGGTGCTCCTCGGAGATCAGAGGACCGGCCTCGGCCGTGTCATCGAACGGCCCGCCGAGGACAATGCCCTCGGCACGCCGGACGAGCTCGTCGACGAACTTCTCCTTGATCGTGTCCTGCACGATCAGACGGGTCCCTGCCGAGCACACCAGGCCGGAATCCAGGAATCCGGCGTTGAGGGCGTTGTCGAGGGCAGCGTCGAAGTCAGCGTCGGCGAACACGACATTGGGGTTCTTGCCACCGAGTTCAAGCGCCACCTTCTTCACTGTCGGTGCCGCAGCCTCGGCGATGCGACGTCCGGTGACCAGACCGCCGGTGAAAGAGACCATGTCCACGTCCGGGTGGGACGACAACGGGGCTCCGGCTTCCGCGCCCGCGCCCAGAACGAGATTCGCTACCCCGGCCGGCAGTCCGAGTTTGTCGAGGACGTCCATGATCAGGATGCCGGTGTGCGGCGTCAGTTCCGCAGGTTTCAGGACGAAGGAGTTACCTGCGGCGATCGCCGGGGCGATTTTCCAGGACGCCTGCAGCAGTGGGAAGTTCCACGGGGTGATCATCCCGCAGACACCCACCGGCTCATAGACCACGGTGGAGATGACCGACCGATCTCCGGCATCGACGAGGCGGCCAGGGTTATGGTCGGCGATCTTGCCGAAGTACCGGAAGCAGTTCGTGATGTCGTCGATGTCGCCCTCTGCCTCGACCAGGCGTTTTCCGGTGTCCAGGGCCTCGGCGCGGGCGAACTCATCCTTGCGCTCGACCAAGGCATCGGCAACCTTGAGCAGGAAGTCGCCACGCTCACCGGCGGGCACCGACGACCACACACCGGAATCGAAAGCCCGACGGGCAGCCGCGATGGCTTTCTCGGTGTCAGCGGAAGTCGCCTCCGACACCACTCCCACCACTTCCCCGTCCGCCGGACAGGTCACGGTACGTGTTCCACCATCCGAGGACGCCACCCACGTCCCCTCGATGTACAGCGTCTCTGGCCCGGTCACAGTGGTTTCAGCCATGCTACTTCTCTCCTTCTGTTGCTTCGTTCTGTCGCTTGTCACGCTCAGGAACGTCCTCGATCCACAACTCCGGGGCAACGGCATGGACCTCACGGGTCGGCGTTCCGCCGTCCCCGGTCAACGTCATGTACTCCAGATGCAGGTCATAGGCATCAAGAACATCAGCGATGACCTGCTCCTTCGAGTATCCCAGAATGTTGTGTCCGCGCGAACCGGTGGCTGAGAAGATCTCGAGTGTGAAGTAGGTGTCTTGTTCAACATTCAGGTTCACAGCGAAGTTCGGTACCTGCCCCGGGACCGGATATGCCTGGTATTTGAAGTCGTCCTGTCCAGGGAACGCGACAATCAGGTCGATGAAACGGATCGGGTACTCCGGGTGATTACCTGTCTTGCAGGTCACGTCCAGCCCAAGCTCCTTGAGTTCTGCCGCGACCTCCTCGATTGCCGGGATGGCCGTGTTCACCACGTACTCCTCGGTCTCGGCGGCCGTGGGGAAACTCATCCGCCGTTTGAGTCGGTTTCGCCACGCCAGTCGCGGCTGCGGGGTACCGGTGCGGTCCGACAACGCTCCCGGCAGTGACAACCGTCGCGAATCCAGCCAGTAGGCTTCCGCACTGAGGACCTTCCAGATGCTGTACATCAGCAGGTACATGATCACCGAGAACGGAAGCCCGATCAGCACAGTCGCCGCCTGGAGGGTGTACACCCCACCGATGAG
This sequence comes from Candidatus Corynebacterium faecigallinarum, assembly GCA_019120175.1. Taxonomy (GTDB): domain Bacteria; phylum Actinomycetota; class Actinomycetes; order Mycobacteriales; family Mycobacteriaceae; genus Corynebacterium; species Corynebacterium faecigallinarum. The sequence continues at coordinate 111,797 of DWVP01000004.1, read as the reverse complement.
CAGCATGACCAGCGTCAGTGCACCGGTGATCACCGCCCACACGATGCGCAGCCAGGGAGGACCGTCGGTGTCGGTAGCGGAACTCTCGTCCGGAACGGAGGTCATCTTCGCCATGACCAGCGAACCGGAGTCTGCCGAGGTCACGTAGAACAGCAGGCCGGTGAGCGAGGCGAGGGCGACAGCGAAAGTCGCTCCGGGATACTGCTGGAGAAGGAGGAAGAAGCCGGACTCCGGGGTCTCCACCGCAGTGTTGAGGAACTCCTCGTTCGCCGCACCGCCCTCGCGGAAGAAACCGAGTGCAGCATTGCCGAAAATAGAGATCCAGACCAGGATGAAGGTAAACGGAATGATCAGGACGCCGAGGATGAACTGGCGCAACGTCCTGCCGCGCGAGATGCGGGCCAGGAACAGTCCGACGAACGGTGCCCACGCAATCCACCAGGCCCAGAAAAACAGGGTCCAGTCCCCCAGCCACTGGTCGGCCGGATACTCCTCGACCCCGTCGGTGTAGGCGAAGGTGTTGAGGATCATGCCGGGGAACTTCGAGATAAAGTCACCGATGTTCTGCACCAGGGCGTTGAGAAGGTCGGCAGTCTTACCTGTCACAAGGATCCACACCATCAAGGCCACGGCAAGCCATACATTGAGCTCGGAGAGCCGCCGAATTCCTTTGTCCACACCAGAGACGGTGGACACGATGGTGATCACCACGGACAAGCCGATCAAGCCGATCTGAATCCCGATGTTGTTCGGAATTCCGAAGATCTCCGCCAACCCGTAGTTGATGAACACCACACCGATCCCCAGGGACACCGCGATGCCGAAGATCGTGCCGATGACTGCGGCGATCTCCACACCGTGTCCCACCGGCCCACGGATTCGGCGGCCGAAGACCGGGGCGAGGGCCGACCGGATACTCAGCGGCATGTGGTAGCGGTAGGCGAACAGGCCAAAGGCCATGCCCATCAGGGCGTACATCGCCCAACCGGGAATACCGTAGTGGAACATCGTCCACAGCGGGGCCATCCGTGCTGCCTCATCGGACAGCTCCAGGCCCTCTGGCGGAGTGAGGAAGTTCGTGGCTGGGCCGGAAATCCCGAAGAACATCAGGTCCACACCGATGCCTGCGGCAAACAGCATCGCGCCCCAGGTGAACAGACCGAAGCGTGGCTGGGAATGGTCCGGACCGAGTTTGGTGTTTCCTGTTCGACGAACCGCGATGATCAGGACGAACATCACGACCACGCCGGCGGTGAGAACGTAGTACCAACCCAGGTTCGTGGCGATCCAGTCCTTGGCGGTGTTGATCACGGTGTCGGCCGAGTCTGGAGCCAGCCACGCCCAGATGACGAAGGCGATGATGATCACCGAGGCCGTGGAGAACACCGGCCAGTTCACCTTCGCCGAGACCGGTTTCGTTGAGGTCGTTCCAGCGTCGCCCCCGGGGTCATCTGCCGTCGGCTCGGAGGGTTCATCTGTCGGGGGTGTCGCCACGAAAATCTCCTTGTCAGCTCGCTATGAGCTTATGGTCAGTCTCCTGTTGTCCTTTCCGACGTTATCTTAGATCTGCTAACTTTTCCCAACCTCAAGGGAAGTACGAACCGCCTGGACCACGTCCTCGGCTGCGATCTCCTGCTGCTCGCGGTTGGCGAGGTTGCGCAACACCACGGTGCCGGCCTCCAGCTCATTCTCCCCGAGCACCAGCGCGTACAGTGCGCCAGCACGGTCGGCGCCCTTCATGGCACCCTTCAGACCACGGTCGCCGTAGGACATGTCGGCACTCACGCCTGCCCGGCGCAGCCGGTCGACGATCACGGACATGCGCTTCTTGGCCTCGACACCCATCGGCACGCCGTAGACATCCACCCGGCGTCCGGTCACCGGAGACACGCCCTCGGTCTCCAGAGCCAGCACAGTGCGGTCGACCCCCAGGCCGAAGCCGATACCGGAGAGGTCCTGGCCGCCGAGCTGGGCCATCAGGCCGTCGTAGCGTCCGCCCCCACCGATACCGGACTGCGCGCCGAGTCCGTCGTGGACGAACTCGAAGCAGGTCTTGGTGTAGTAGTCCAGGCCGCGGACCAGCCGCGGGTTCAGGGTGTACTCGACACCCATGTCGTCGAGCAGGCCGGTGACCGTCTCGAAATGCTCCCGGGCAGACGCCGACAGGTTGTCCGGCATCAGTGGGGCGTCCACCAGCATCTCCTGGACCTCAGGACGCTTGTCATCGAGCACCCGCAGCGGGTTGATCTGCGCCCGCTGACGGGTCTCCTCGTCCAACGGCAGTGCCAGCAGGAAGTCCTGCAGCTTCTGCCGGTAGGCCGGACGGCAGGTGTCGTCACCCAGACTGGTGAGCTCCAGGCGGAAGCCGGACAGTCCCAGGGCACGGAAACACCGGTCGCCCAGGGCCACGACCTCGGCGTCCAACGCCGGATCGTCCACACCGATGGCCTCGACGCCGACCTGCTGCAGCTGGCGGTAGCGTCCGGCCTGCGGACGCTCGTAGCGGAAGAACGGGCCCGAATACGTCAGCTTCACCGGAAGCTGGCCGCGGTCCAGGTTGTGCTCGATCACCGAACGCATCACCCCGGCGGTGCCCTCCGGACGCAACGTCACCGAACGCCCACCACGGTCGGCGAAGGTGTACATCTCCTTGGAGACCACGTCGGTGGACTCCCCCACACCGCGGGCGAACAGCGCGGTGTCCTCGAACACCGGCAGCTCGATGTGCCCGTACCCCGAGTTGTGGATAACCTGCTCGAAGGTGCTGCGCACAGCATGGAACGACGAGGATGCCGGGGGAACGTAGTCCGGCACCCCCTTCGGGCCGGAGAACGACTGGACAGGGGAAGCGTTACTGGAGTCACTCACGGAATCAGACTATACCCTGCAGGAATCCGTTCTCGGCCTTCTCCCTCCCCACCGTGGTAGAGGGTCCGTGACCTGGGAGGACAACGTCGGTGTCGACGAAAGGCGAATCCTCGGCGACGATCCGGCGCAGACTCTCCACCATCGCCGCCGGGTCCGACAACGGCAGGTCGGTGCGTCCCACCCCGCCACGGAACAGGACGTCCCCGCCGAGCACCAGGCCCGCACCATTGACCTCCTCGGCGCGGAACATCACCGAGCCCGGTGAATGCCCCGGCATGAGGTGGGCGGTGAACTCCACACCGCCCATGGTCAGCACATCACCGTCAGCGAACGGGGTCGGCACCGCCGGGGTCTCCATCGAGCCGGTGTCGTGCATCTCACCCAGCGGACCCATCGCCGAGAGCGCCTCCGCCGTCAGCCACGGCTGGTCGGCCGGATGCATGTAGGACGGCACACTGTAGGTTGACTGCACCTCCGGCAGGTCACGCACGTGGTCGATGTGCCCGTGGGTCAGGACGACCTGCGTGACGGTCACCCCGTCGCGCTCCACCACAGCGGCTACGAACTCCGCAGCCCCCATCCCCGGGTCGATGACGGTGGCCTCGGAACCGTCGTGAACGATGACGCAGTTGGTGTCCAGCGGCCCGGCCGGCTGGCTCTCCACGGTGATAGTCGACATGGCGACAATCCTACTGATCCACCACGGCCGAGCCACGGCGACATCAATGGTGGAGTCCGAGGGGTCGGGATGGAACAATGGAACGCTGGAAGTACGACCCACACCTCAAAGGAAGGGCCCCGGAGCTTTGTCCGACAACTCCTCCCGCCGCGACGCGGCGCTGAAGAACCTCGAGAAGGAACTGAAGACACGTTCCCGCCGCGAGAAGATGCGCCCACTGGGCGTCACCCTGGCGACCCTGGTCGTCCTGATCGGACTGGTCGGCGGCATCTGGTTCGCCGCCACCCGCGGCGGCGACGACCAAGACACCCTCGCCGACGAAGAGTTCCCCGACGAGACCGAGACCTCCGAGGCCGTCGACGAGGGTCCGCTGGACTGCGAGTACACCGAAGGCGAAGAGGCCGCCAAGGAGGTCTCGATGCCCTCCGCCGACGACCTGCGCACCGACGGCAGCACTGACCTCACCCTCGCCACCAACAAGGGTGACATCGGCGTGAGCGTGGACCACTCCCAGGCACCCTGTGCCGCGAACTCCTTCGAGCACCTGGTCTCCGAGTCCTTCTACGACGACACCGTGTGCCACCGCGTGGTGGTCAGCGAGGGCATGAAGATCCTGCAGTGCGGTGACCCCTCCGGCTCCGGTGCCGGCGGTCCGGGCTACACCTTCCCCGACGAGTACCCGCGCTGGAACGAGGACGGCGAGCAGGTCGAGGAGGAGGGCCTGTACACCCGTGGTGTGCTGGCGATGGCCAACTCCGGTCCCAACACCAACGGCTCACAGTTCTTCCTGGTCGCCGACGAGTCGCAGCTGCCCAACAACTACACCATCTTCGGCACCATCTCCGAGGACGGCCTGGAGACCCTCGACGGCATCATCGAGGAGAACGCCGACGCCAACCAGGAGAACGGCGGCGACGGTGAACCGACCGACGAGGTGAAGATCGAGACCGCCTCGGTCAACACCTAGTCAGCTCAGCCGACGCCGGTGACCCCGGGCCTCCGGTGTCATCGCCTGGGCAGCAGCAAATAACCACGCCTGGAGGTACGTTTTCTGGCCGGAAACGTACCTCCAGGCGTGGTTATTTCTCTCTGGGGCTGCGCCGAACTGGGGCTGCGCCGAACAGCGAAGTGCGGGCGCCGCTTACCCTTCGCTACCCACCGCTACCCGCCGGTGGTGACGCGGTAGACGTCGTAGACGCCCTCCACGTTGCGCAACTGGTTCATCAGGTAGCCCAACTGCTTGGTGTCGGAGACCTCGAAAGTGAAACGGCACATCGCCACTCGGTCTTCGGCGACATGGGTGCTCGTCGCGATGATCGGGACCTTCTGCTCACTGACCACGCGGGTGACCTCGGACAACAGACCGGTACGGTCCAGTCCCTCGATCTGCAGGGTCACCACGAACACCGCATCGCGGACATCGGTGGCCCAGGCGACCTCGATGATCCGCTCCGGCTCCGCGTTGAGCTTCTCGGCGTTGGTGCAGTCGGTACGGTGCACCGACACTCCACCGCCCTTGGTGATGAAGCCGAAGATCTCGTCGCCGGGCACCGGGGTACAGCACTTCGCCAGCTTCGCGGAGAAGTCCGAGTTTCCCTGGACCAGGATGCCGGAGCCGTCGCTGCGTCCGGAGGCGACCTGCTGGTGCTGGGTGGGTTTGCGCACCGGGGTGGTGGCGACCGGGGTGTCGTCCTCGTCCTGGTCGCCCTGGTAGATGTCCTGCAGCATGTGCACGACGTGCTCGGCAGACACCCCGCCCTTGCCGATGGCGTCGTAGAGCGCGTCGACCGAGTCGCGCGAGAGCTCGGTCGCCACGGTGCGCAGGGCCGCGGCAGTCACCAGACGCTGCAGCGGGATGCCGGTACGCTGTGCCTCGGCCGCCAGCATGTCGCGGCCCTTGTCCAGGGTCTCCTCGCGACGCTCCTTGTTGAACCAGGACCGGATCCGATTGCGGGCCCGTGGGGAGACCACGAACTTCTCCCAGTCCTTCGACGGGCCGGCGTTGGCGTCCTTGGAGGTGAAGACCTCGACCTTGTCGCCGGTCTTCAGCGTGGACTCCAGGGCGACGAGCTTGCCGTTGACCTTCGCACCGATACAGCGGTGGCCCACCTCGGTGTGTACCGCGTAGGCGAAGTCCACCGGGGTCGACCCGGTCGGTAGCGTCACCGCCTCACCTTTCGGGGTGAAGACGAAGATCTGGTTGGTCGACAGGTCGTAGCGCAGCGAGTCGAGGAACTCATTGGGGTCGGCGGCTTCCTTCTGCCAGTCGAGCAGCTGACGCATCCACGCCATCTGGTCGACCTCGGCACTGTCGCCCTTGTGAGAGCCCTTGGTCTCCTTGTAGCGCCAGTGCGCGGCGATACCGTACTCCGCCTGGTAGTGCATCTCATGGGTGCGGATCTGCACCTCGAGAACCTTGGCGTCCGGCCCGATCACCGTCGTGTGCAGCGAGCGGTACACGTCGAAGCGGGGCTGGGAGATGTAGTCCTTGAACCGTCCCGGCATCGGCGGGAACTGGGAATGAACCGCACCGACCGCGGCGTAGCAGTCGCGCTCGCTGTCGACGAGGATGCGGATGCCGACCAGGTCGAAGATCTCGTCGAAGTCGCGGCCCCGCACGATCATCTTCTGGTAGATCGACCAGTAGTGCTTCGGACGCCCCACCACCTCGGCCGTGATGTGCGAGCCCTTCAGCGTCGACTGGATCTCGTTGATCACCCGCGCCAGGTACTGGTCGCGCTTGGGGGCACGGTCGGCGACCAGGCGCACGATCTCGTCGTACTTCTTCGGGTAGAGGATCGCGAAGGAGAGGTCCTCCAGCTCCCACTTGATAGTCGCCATGCCCAGCCGGTGCGCCAGCGGGGCGATGACCTCCAGGGTCTGGCGGGCCTTCTTCGCCTGCTTCTCCGGCGGTAGGAACCGCATGGTGCGCATGTTGTGCAGCCGGTCGGCGACCTTGATGACCAGGACGCGCGGGTCGTGCGCCATCGCCACGATCATCTTGCGGATGGTCTCGGCCTCCGCCGCCGAGCCGAGTGCCACCTTGTCCAGCTTGGTGACCCCGTCGACCAGCAGCGCGACCTCGGGGCCGAAGTCGTTGGTGAGGTCGTCGAGGGAGTAGTCGGCGTCCTCGACGGTGTCGTGCAGCAGGGCGGCGACCAGGGTGGTGGTGTCCATGCCGATCTCCGCGGCGATGGTGGCCACCGCCAACGGGTGGGTGATGTAGGGCTCCCCGGACTTGCGCATCACCCCGGCGTGCAGCCGCTCGGCGGTGGTGTAGGCCCGGTTCAGGATGTCGATGTCGGCTTTGGGGTGGTAGCGGCGGTGCACCGCGACCAGTGGTCCGAGAACCGGGGTTATGCGGCTCTTACCGGTGAGGCTGCGCGCGATACGCGCGGCCATCCACAGCGAGTTCTTCTCGTTCGTCATGCCTCACCGTCTCTTCTAGTGTGTGAACGACCAGCCTACTGCCCACGGGAAACCACGTACAACGGTAGGTCCCCCAAACGTTCTCCGCCAGCCAGTTCGGCGACCTCCAGCGCCACCGCCACACCGACGACCTCGGCCCCGGCCTGGCGCAACAGGGCGCAGGCCGCGGTGAGGGTACCGCCGGTGGCCAGCACGTCGTCGACCAGCAGGACGCGTGTGCCACTCAGGTCGAGCTCTTCACCGGGGATCTCCACGGCCGCGGTGCCGTACTCCAGGGCATACTCCTCGTGCAGCACTGGCGGCGGCAGCTTGCCGGCCTTCCGGATCGCCAGAATGCCGACTCCGAGCTCGCGGGCCACCGCGGCACCGAGCAGGAAACCGCGGGCGTCGAGACCGGCGACCACGTCGATACCGCCAGCCCCGGTGATTGCCCGGGAACCCTCCGCCATGTCCTCGATGATCAATCGGAAACCGTCGGCGTCGGCCAGCACCGGGGTGAGGTCCTGGAAGACGATGCCCTCACCGGGGAAGTCCGGAACGTAGCGGGTCAACCCGTCGAGCGCCTCGATCGCGCTACTGAAACGTGGCTGTTGTGCCGTGCTCACTGGTCGTCCTCTCGCTGTGCCCGTGCGGCGGGCGTCGTGGCCGGGGATTCCGGCCGGTTCTGAGGGAAATCCTGGGAGGACCAACGGTCCATGTTCCAGCTCATTCCGGTCTCACCCGGATTGTCGATGACGTTCTGCAGGCTGCGGTCCACGGCGACCGCCCGCGGTTCGGCGGTCAGCGGAATTGTCTCGGCCTCGTCGGCGAGCCGGTTCTCCGCGTCGCGGAGCTGACGGGTGGTGGACGTCCCGGCGGACATCGGTACCGACACCTGCGGGTTGCGTCCGAAGGCCGCGCGTGTCTCCAGCAGCACGTCGTAGTCCTCACCGAGCGAGCCGAAGTCATCGGCGTTCAACGCGACCGGCTCGACGGTGACATTGGCTTCAGTACAGGACGCCGCGACGGCGTCGACCATCCCGTGGTACCGGGCGATGTCACCGAAGTAGCCGATCCGGACGGTAGCGCCGGACAGCCGCCCTGCCGTGGCCTGCGGGTCACGGTCGTTGTTGCGCCGCGCGATGCTGGTGAGGTTGTCTGCCTCCGGGGATCCGGGGGCCAGGATCCGGAACGGGGTCTCGTCGACGGCGATGCCGGAGGACTCCTCCACCGCCGACGCCACGCGCGAGCGGTCGATGCAGCGGGTGAAGGCCTGCCGGTTCTCCGTGGCGGCGAAGATGCCTTCGGTGGACAGGGTCAGCCCGTCCACCCGGGTGCCGGAACCACGGGAGACGGCGAAGCGTCCTGCCCCGGAGTTGGCGTCCGACAGGTCCGGTGCTTCGGAGCTGTCCTCGCCACGCACTGCGTCGTCCCCCTCGGAGACAGTGGGGTCGGCCGATTCCCTCGCCGAGGCGGACGTCCCGGCGCCGGCTTCGAAGCCGGCGGCAACGAAGTCGGTCTCGGGGTCGACGTCCGCCACGTAGAGCTGGTCATTGTCGGCGAGCTGGCGGTAGTCCGGGGCCTCGATACCGGAGCCGGCGCCGGACCACAGCACGATCTCGTCGATCCCGGGCTGGACGCCGTGCCATTCCGGGTTGATACCCAGCGACAATGAGCCGTCCTCACCGCGGGAAGCGACCCGGTAGGGCCCGTAGGTGGGCACGGTGGCCGGGTCATTGGCGGCGACGGTGAAAGTGGACCGCCAGGCTTCACCGAGGGCGGTGAGCTGCTCGGTGTCACCGCTGTTGATCGCCTCGGTCGCATCGGGCACACCGGCCCGCTCGGCGATGGTGTGCGACGGCAGGACTTCGCCGACGCTGAACAGTTCGCGGTAACGCGCGCCGATCCCCCGGTCCATGGCCACCTGGAAGTCCTTGGCCCCGCCCTCACAGGTGAGATCGTCGATCCGGCGCATCAGTCCCAGGTCGGAACCGAAGATGTCCTCGCGTTCGGCGGCGACCCAGGACAGCAGGAAGTCATCGCAGACCACCGGGGTGCCGTCGGAGAACGTGGCGTCCTGGTTGATGCGGTAGTCGATGACGTCCCCGTTGCCGTCGGTGGGGCTGGCGGTCACGAGGTCGGTGTTCGGCAACAGCCTGCCGTCCGGGCCGGTGAGGAAGGCACCGGGGTACAGGCGGGCGGAGACCTTCGCGGCGTCTGTCGCCGCCCCCAGGGCACTGGCGGCGTTGAGGGTGACGATCGGACGCGGCAGCGCGTAGCCGAATTTCGGCTCACCGCTTCCTGCCGATGAGCCTTCGTCGCCGGAGCTGCAGGCGACGAGCGTGAGGACGAGCGAGCTGACGACGGCGAGCGTCAGCGACCTGACACGTGCAGACATGAGATTGTGGTACTCCCCTTACATCCCGGGACGCCAGGTGCGGCTGCTGTCGGGGGTGTGCTCCACTCCCGACTCACGAGGCGGCAGCGACACCGAGCGACGCGGCTTGACCTCCGCGCCGTCCGCGCCGTTGAGGCTGTCATTGTCGGCATCGGTGTCGGCGTCCATGCCATCACCGATGTCGTCGGACGCACCGGCGGTGCCGCGGGCGGCGGCGAGCTCGCGGGCACGGGCCACGCGACGATTGTGCTCGACGACCTTCTTCTGCTTGGACTTCAGGGTGACCAGCAACGGGGCGGAGAAGTAGATGGAGCTGACCGTACCGGCGATCACGCCGATGAACTGGACCAGCGCCAGGTCCTTGAGCATGCCCACGCCCATCAGCCAGACGGCGATGACGAGGAGAGCAGCGATCGGCACCACGGAGAACAGTGAGGTGTTCAGCGAACGCATCACCGTCTGGTTGGTCGCCAGGTTCACTTGTTCGCCGTAGGTCGCTCTCGTGGAGCTGAAGACGTCCTGCGTATTCTCGTGGACCTTGTCGAAGACGATCACCGTGTCGTACAGCGAGTACGCCAGGACGGTCAGCAGACCGATGATCGTGGCCGGCGAGACCTCGAAGCCGACCAGGGCGTAGATGCCGGCGACGACGATTCCGTCGAGCAGAAGGCTGACGATGGCGGAGATCGCCATGTCGCGCTCCATGCGCACGGTGATGTAGATGAAGACGATCACCAGGAACACGGCCATGCCGATGGCCATGCGTTCACTGACCGACTGGCCCCAGGACTCGGAGACCGTGGAGTCACTGATCGCGTCCGGGCTGGGGTTACCGTTGTTGTCCAACGGCTCGAACTCCTCGTAGAGGGCCAGGCGGGCCTGTTGGATCTGCTCGTCGCTGAGTCGCTCGGAGGCGACCTCGATGTGCTCGCTGGCCCCGGAGCCCACGGTCTGGACACTCTGCGGGGACACGCCGATTGCGTCCTCGACCACCTCGGTGACCGTGGTTTCGGTCGCACCGTTGGCCGGTGGGACGCTCAGCTTCGTGCCGCCCTCCAGGTCGATACCGAGGGTGAAACCTCGTAGGGCGATGACCAGGAAACATGCGAGGGTGATGAAGGCGTAGATCCAGTACCAGCGCCGACGCTGGGCGACGAAACCGAAGTTGGCCTCACCGTTGTAGACCTTCTCGAGGAAACTGGGCTCCTCGAGGGACTTGGGGTCGTTCACAGTCGGGACGTCCCGGGAGGGTGTCGTGGTGCTCATGGGTCACTTCTCCTTTCCGGAGTCGTCAGCATCGTCATCAGAGTCGATGTCCGCGTCTGTGTCGGAACCCGGGCTGGTGTCGTCCGGTTCGCTGGGTACGGTGTCCGGTGCGTCCGGTGCGTCCGATAATTCCGGTGCATCCGGTGCATCCGGTGCGTCCGCCCCGGTGCCGGCGGTCGCAGCCACGAGGCGCTTGCGCTCGGCGACGCGGAAGGCCATACGCAGACCGTTCCACTTCGTTGACTGGAACATCTTCGACCGTGCCATCAGGGTCACCAGCGGGGCGGTGACCAGGAAGGCCACCAATACGTCCACCAGGGTCGAGAGACCCAGGGTGAAGGCGAAGCCCTTCACGTCACCGACGGCCACGAAGTACAGCACCAGCGACGCAGCAATCGACACCACGTTACCGGTGATGATCGTGGTCCTGGCACGCTTCCAGGCTCGCGGTACCGCGGAACGGAAACTCGACCCTTGATGTATCAGGTCCTTGATGCGTTCGAAGTAGACGACGAAGGAGTCCGCGGTGGTACCGATACCGATGATCAGACCGGCGATACCGGCCAGGTCCAGGCTGTAGTCGATCCACCTGCCCAGCAGGACCAGGGCACCGTAGATGATCGCCGCGGAGGTGATCAGTGAGAACACGGCGACAAGGCCGAAGCCGCGGTAGTAGATCAGCGCCCAGACGGCCAGCAGTGCCAGACCGACCAGACCTGCGATGAGACCGGCCTCCAGTGAGGCGGTACCCATCGTGGGCGACACGGTCTCGGCGGTGCCGCCGGCCTCGCCGTCCTCACCGGTGAAGCTCAGCGGGAGCGCACCGTAGCGCAGGTTGTTCGCAAGGTCGGACGCCTCCTGCTCCGAGAAGTCGCCGGTGATCTCCGAGTCACGCCCGGGCGGAGTGGGTGAGCGCATGACCGGTGCCGAGAGCACCTCGCTGTCCAGGGTGATGGCGACCTGGCGCTGGGAGTACTCCTCGCCGATACGCTGCCAGGTCTCGCCGCCGGGGCTGTTCTCCCCGGTCTTGAAGCGGAAGGTGATCTTGATCTGGCCGGACTGGGTGTCCATGCCACCGAAGATCTGTGAGTTGGTGTCGATCATGTCCCCGGTCAGACGTTCGCCGTTGACCTCGTCGTCCTCCCCGTTGAGCAGGGGGGCCGGTGCCAGCGGCAGCGGGCCCTCGGCACTACAGGCGACCAGTGGCTTGGCCGGGTCGTCCGCACCGCTGAGCGGGTCGGGCTCCTCGGAACAGGTCATCAGCATCGCCGCGGCGTTCTGCAGGTTCGGGTCCTCGGACTGACGGTCCTCGCGCAGCACCTCGATGATCTGGTTGCGGCGCTCAGTTTCCTCGATCGAGTTGGCCGGGTCCTCCGGTGCAGTGGCGGTGACCTTCAGGTCGTCCTCGAGGGGCGTGCCGAGCTGTTCGAAGACCGGCGCGGCCTCCTCGAGCTTCTGGTTGGCCTCCTCGGCGGTAATGATGCCGTTCTCGACCCAACGGTCGGCCATCTCGGTCAGCGCGGTGTCGAAGTCCTCACCAGGCATCTCGCCGTCGTCGATGACGGGACGGAAGAGCAGCTGCGAGGTCTGGCCCAGGGTGCGTGCCTGCGCCGAGTCCTCACCTGGGACGGTGATGACCAGGGTGTCGCCGTCGGCGCGCACCTGCGCACCGGTGACACCCATGCCGTTGACACGGTTCTCCAGGATCCGCCTGGCCTGGGAGAGCTGGTCGTCGGTCGGGTCATCACCCTGGGGAACCAGGGTGACCCGGGTACCGCCCTGTAGGTCGATACCCAGGCGGGGCACCGGTTCTTTGCTGCCAGTGAGGAAGACCAGACCGTAGGTGACCACGGTGATGGCGAGGAAGATGAGGAGTGCCCTGACGGGCCACTTCTTCGCCCGCGCGGCCGTTGAGCCCTGTGAACTCACGCGATGTGCTCCTGATGGATCGGGGATGTGGCTATAGCTATGGCTGCACTATTATGCGTGCCGACGACAGAGTGTAACCCCTGAATCTGTGAACCCGGGTACGCGACCTTCTCAAGGGCGGGTCCGGATGAGGTGTCAGTCGCGGGGACGGTCGGAGTTGTCGTCGCCGTCGCGAGGGGAATCGAAGTCCTCGATGCCCTCCGGGCTGTCGGGAACCTGGCTGTCTGCACCCTCGGCGAAGTTCTCGGAGTTGTCGGCGGCGTCCGCAGAGTCACCCACGTGGTCCTCCCCCTCCTCGAAGTCCGCGGAGTCCTCGACCGGCTCGACGGCCTTGAGCACCGCACTGCGGTCCCAGGTGGTGATGACACCGGGGGTCAGCTCGAGGCTGACGGTAGTCGGGCCGACTTCGTCGATACGGCCGTGCAGGCCGGAGGTCATCTGGACGATCATGCCGGGTTCTAGCTGCGACTGGAAGCTCTTGATCTCGTTGATCTGCTTGCCCTGCTTACGCATCGACAGGATCGGGAGACCGAGGAAGACAACGACAAGCAGCAGCAGAAGAATAAGTTCCATGGCGACCAGTCTGCCACATGGTGACCGTGCTACACCTCGGCTGGTGGCTCAAGTCCGAGGTGTCGCCACGCTGCCGCCGACGCGACCCGCCCCCTGGGGGTCCGCAACACCATTCCGGCACGGACAAGATAGGGCTCACAGACCTCCTCGACGGTGCCGGGTTCCTCCCCCACCGCCACCGCCAGGGTGTTGACCCCGACCGGGCCACCGTTGTGTCCGGTGATCAAGGAATTGAGGACCGCTCGGTCGAGCCGGTCGAGTCCGAGCTCGTCGACATCGAAGATCAGCAGTGCAGCCCGGGCGACCTCCAGGGTGATCCTGCCCTCGGCCTCCACCTCGGCGTAATCACGGACCCGACGTAGCAGCCGGTTGGCGATACGCGGGGTACCGCGGGACCGGGAGGCGATCTCGACGGCGGCATCCGAGGTGATGTCCACCTCAAGGATCCCGGCGGCCCGGGTGACCACGTGGGTCAGGTCCTCGGTGTCGTAGAACTCCATCTGGGCGGTGAACCCGAAGCGGTCGCGTAACGGACCGGTGAGCATACCGGACCTTGTCGTGGCACCGACCAGGGTGAAGTGCGGTAGCTCGATGGGGATCGAGGTAGCTCCAGGACCCTTGCCCACGATCACGTCGATCCGGAAGTCCTCCATCGCCATGTAGAGCATTTCCTCGGCCGGCCGGGCCATGCGGTGGATCTCGTCGATGAACAGGACATCGCCCTCGATGAGATTGGAGAGCATCGCCGCCAGGTCACCGGCACGCTCCAGCGCCGGGCCAGAGGTCATTCGTACCGAGGTACCGAGTTCCTGGGCGATGATCAGCGCCATCGTGGTCTTGCCCAGCCCGGGCGGACCAGCGAGCAGGACATGGTCGGGAGCAACCCCACGGGCCTTCGCCCCACCCAGGACCAACTGCAGCTGGCTACGGACCTTCGGCTGGCCGATGAACTCCCGCAACGTCCGGGGACGCAGCGACAACTCAGCGTCGCCCTCCCCCGGCATCTCCATCGGACTGAGCTCCGGTGTGTTCAACTCCGATGTGCCGACGTGTCCCCGCCTGGGGGTCGTACCGCCACCCACGTCGAATTCGGTCCGTTCCAGATCACCCATGATCGCTCACCCTACCTTCGCCACTACCGTCACTTCTGTCCGCCGAGCCGTGCCAGGCACGCCCGCAGCAACACGGAAGGATCCGGATCGGAGTCCATCTCCGCCGCGACAGCAGCCACAGTCGGTGCCGCCGACTTCCCGGTGAAGCCTAGACCGACCAGTGCCTCGACCACCTGGGCAACTGCGGCCTCCGATACCGCGGAGTCATCGGCATCCGCACCCGGAGCAGATTGTTCGCCGTCCTGACCGCCACCACCGTTGTCGGGAAGCAGGAAGCCGTCGAGTTTGCCCTTGAGTTCCAGGGCCATGCGCTCAGCCAGTCGCTTGCCGACCCCGGGGGCCCGCTGCAGAGCTTTCACGTCCCCGTCGGCGACGGCCCGGGCGAACTCGTGCGGGTCCAGGACGGACATCACCCCGAGGGCCAGTCGTGCACCGACCCCGGAGACCTTCTGGACCACACCGAACATCTCCCGGGCGGAGGCGTCCGGGAAGGCGTAGAGCGTCTGCGAGTCCTCCCGCACCACCATCGTGGTCAGCACGAAGACTTCCTGACCGCGAGGAAGTTCGGCGAGGGTCCGTGCCGTCGCCTGGCACAGGTAGCCGACCCCGCCGCATTCAATGACGGCGTAGTCCAACCCCTTGTCGATGAGTGTTCCTCGAAGGGAAGCGATCACGGTTGTCCTCTTTTCTGGTCGACGAGTGCGGTGAACGGTGCACGCCAACTGTGGCATACCGCCAACGCGAGTGCGTCGGCGGCATCCGCAGGTTTCGGTGGCTCCGACAGTCCCAGGATGCGGGTGATCATGGTGGTCATCTGCTTCTTGTCCGCGCGCCCGTTTCCGGAGACTGCCTTCTTCACCTCACTGGGGGTGTACTGGTGGACCGGCAGTGAGCGGCGGGCGGCGCTGAGCATCAGGACGCCCACGGCGTGAGCGGTGTTCATCACAGTGGACACATTTCCACGTTCGAAGACGCGTTCAATGGCGACGACATCCGGGCGGTAGTCATCCATCCACTCCTCCACCGCATCCGACAGTCGACGCAGGCGCTGCGGTAGCTCGATGTCCGAGGGGGTCCGGACGACACCGACCGCGACCGGCGTGATTGCCCGCCCGGCACCGGTCCGCACCACCGACAGTCCACAACGGGTCAGCCCGGGGTCGATACCCATGACGAGCTGCCCCTCCGCCGACCGACTCAACGCATGATGGTTCACAACTCCCGAAGATAGCACAGGTGTGCGAAAATCGAGGTTCATGGACATGCAGAGAATTGAGGCACCTCAGGTAGGATCAGGCCCCGATGACTCCTCTAAATACATACCGAACCATTGCCTTCGTCGAGGCCTTCACCTGGGCCCTGTTGATCCTCGGCATGATCCTGAAGTATCCCCTGGACTCCACCGAAGCCCTGGTGCAGATCGCCGGCCCCCTGCACGGCTTCGCCTTCCTCGTCTTCGTCGTGGTCACCGCACTGGTGTGGATGAACAACCGGTGGTCCGCCGGCCGGGGCGTCCTCGGCCTGGTGGCCGCGGTGATCCCCTTCGCCACCATCCCCTTCGAGCAGTCCGTGGCGAAGAAGGGCGGTCTGGACGGTCCGTGGCGCACCGACGCCGGTAACCACGCCGGTGTCGCCGACCGCGTCCTGGCACTGCTGCTGGGCCGTCCGAAAGTGACGGTCGCCGTCCTCGCGGTCGGCGTGGTCGTGGTCTTCGTCGCCCTGATGGCGATGGGCGGCCCGTTCGCCGACTAGAGGTCGGGGACTAGAGGTCCAGCTCAGCGAGGACCTCGTCGGAGACGTCCATGTTGGTGAAGACGTCCTGCACGTCGTCGGACTCCTCGAGGGCGTCGATGAGACGGAAGATCTTCTTCGCACCCTCGGCGTCCAGCGGGACCTCGACATCGGCGCGGTAGTCCGGGTCGGCGGAGTCGTACTCGATGCCGACCTCGGTCAGTGCCTCGCGCACGGCGGTGAGGTCGGTGAGCTCGGAGACGATCTCGAACTTCTCACCGAGATCGTTGACCTCCTCGGCACCGGCGTCGAGCACGGCCATGAGCAGGTCGTCCTCGGTGTTCTCGCCCTTGTCGAGCAGCACGACACCCTTACGGTTGAACAGGTAGGACACCGAGCCGGCGTCCGCCATGTTGCCGCCGTTCTTGTTCATCGCGGTACGGACGTCGGTGGTCGCGCGGTTACGGTTGTCGGTCAGGCACTCGATGAGCACGGCCACACCGTTGGGACCGTAGCCCTCGTAGACGATGGTCTCCCAGTCCGCGCCGCCGGCCTCTTCACCGGAGCCGCGCTTGCGGGCGCGCTCGATGTTGTCGTTGGGCACCGAAGACTTCTTGGCCTTCTTGATCATGTCGTCCAGCGTGGGGTTCGCTGCCGGATCGCCGCCGCCGGTACGCGCGGCGACCTCGATGTTCTTGATCAGCTTGGCGAACTCCTTGCCACGCTTGGCATCGTTCGCAGCCTTCTTGTGCTTGGTTGTCGCCCATTTCGAGTGGCCGGCCATCGTCTACCTGATCTCCCTGTGGTTGGTGTGCAGGACTCTTCCATAGTAGTGCACGACGCCGTCACATAGTCGCGGCGCGGTCGATCAAATGTCGAGAACCTCCACTGGCGGGGTCTCCAGCGCTTGCTGGGTAGCGGTGATGAAAGCGACAGGGAGCCCCTCCGAACCGTCCCGGAAGGCTGCCTCACGCAGGTCCTCGACCGAGGCGAAGACCTCCAGCCCAGTGTCGCCCGGGAGCCGGTGCGTTCCGTCGGTATCGGCGGTGTCGGGCACTCCGGACGCTCCGGCCGATCCAGTCTCGCGGTCATCACCATCACCGTCAAGGCCGTCAGGGCCGGCAGGGCCGTCAGGGCCGTCAGAGCCATCATCGACCGTCGGCATCATGGGCACCGGAATACCGAAACCTCGTGGAGCGGAACCGTCACGGTCGGCACGGCCTGCACTATCGGCACTGTCCCGCTGCCCGGGGCGCTGCGTCCCGAACCCGAAGGAACTGGCGAGGCCGTCGATCACTGAGAACAACCCGCCAAAGTCATCCACCGCGGCCCACGGACCGCCCTGCTCCCCCAGCCTGCGCCGCACCGCGTCGATCATGCGGCGCGGATCGCCACCGAGATGGCCGGTTACGGAGTCGGCACCACGCTGCATCATCCCGATGAAGTCGGCGGACTCGGAGGTGATCACGGCGATGTTCCCCTTGGGTGTGGCATAACTGGTCCACTGCACCGAGCGGCCACGGTGAAACTGCTCGACGCGGGCGAGTCGTCGGCCACGGAAGATCTTGACCGAGTCCACCCCGCCGGTGCGGGTGGTGATCTCGACCTGCTCGAACCCTCGCTCGGTCAAGTCATGGGCCGCGACGTAGTCACGCAACGCCTGCGAGACCGCCGGAGAGAATCCGCCGGCGATCTCGGTAGCACGCTCGACGAACTCGCGGTCGTCGTCACTGATGTAGATCGTCTTGTTTCCCACGCCTCCACATATACGCACACGTCTACGCATATGCAAAGGGTGTCGGGAAGACCCCCAGATCAGACACCCTGAGGAACCGGGACACTCCCCCGCTGCGCGACCATCGACAGGAAGAAGCGGTGCATGCGGTCGTCGCCGGTCAGCTCCGGATGGAAGGACACCGCGAGCACGGAGCCCTGGCGTACCGCCACGACAGCACCATCCGCTGCGCCCCCGTCGCTGACCCTGGCCAGGACCTCCACCCCGGCGCCGACCCGCTCCACCCACGGGGCGCGGATGAACACCGCGTGCATCGGGGTGTGCTCCCCTGCGATAGCGGAAGTGTCGGCGTCAGTGACCCCGGCGACCTCCAGGTCGGTCTCGAAAGAGTCGATCTGGCGGCCGAAGGCATTGCGCCGCACCGTGACATCGATGGCGTTGAGGCTGTGGGCGTCCGCCCTGGTGTCGAGAATCTCGCTGGACAGCATGATCATCCCGGCACAGGTGCCGAACGCCGGCAGGCCGGCGGCCAGTGTCTCACGCAGTGGGGTCAGCAGGCCGCCGATCTCCAGCAGCTTCGACATCGTCGTAGACTCCCCACCGGGCACGACCAGACCTTCGAGGCCTTCCAGGTGCTCGGTCCGGCGTACCAGTCGGGTCCGCGCACCCAGGGACTCGAGCATCCGCACATGCTCGACGACCCCGCCCTGCAGGGCGAGCACCCCGATCAGGGGCCGGTGATCGGTCACTGTGCGTCACTCCCCTGGTCCTGCAGGTCGGTCTTGATCGGGACGGACTGCTTACCTTCGGCCAACGTCCGCGTCAGGCCCTCCTGGGTCACCGAGGCCACCAGGTCACCGGCCTGGTTGAAAATCCGGCCGGTGGTCAGCGCGCGACCACCGTGGGCCGAGGGAGACTTCTGGTCGTAGAGCAACCACTCATCGGCACGGAATGGACGCATGAACCACATCGCGTGGTCCAGGGACGCCTCCTGCACCGGCTCGCCGCGGTGCGGCACCAGGGCCGAACCGAGCAACGTCATATCCGACATGTACGCCAGGGTGCAGATATGGAAGGTCTCGTCGTCCGGCAGGGGCACCTTCGACTTGAACCACACCACCTGCTCGGACGCCGCGCCCGGGGTGTGATCGAAATCCTCCGGCGGCACGATCCGGATGTCCCAGTCCTCCCAGTCCTTGGCGAAGGCATTCGACGCAGCCCGTCCATTCGACAATGCCGGAGCGCAGTCCTCCGGGGCCGGCACTCGACGGATCAGGTCGGAATGCTCCGGGCCGGAGTCGTCACGGAGGTGGAAGCTGGCCTGCATGATGAACAGCGTGCGTCCGTCCTGCACCGCCTTGACCGACCGGACTCGGAACGACCGGCCGTTGCGGACCTCGTCGACGAGGTAGACCGTGGGATGATCCGAATTGCCCGGGCCCACGAAGTAACCGTGCAGCGAATGCACCCGGTACTCCGGTCCCACCGTCTTCGTTGCGGCAACCAGCGCCTGGGCGGCAACCTGGCCACCGAACGTCCTGGACAACGCCGACGGGATCACCTGGCCACGGTAGATCCCGTCATCGATCCGTTCGAGATCGAGGACGTCAGTGATGCGGGGACGACGGGGGGACACGGAAGATCACCAGCCCCGCTCGGCCAGACGATGCGGCTCCGGGATCTCGTCGACATTCAGGCCGACCATGGCCTCGCCGAGACCACGGGAGACCTCGGCGACGGTCTTCGGGTCCTCATAGTTCAGGGTGGCCTGGACGATGGCCTTGGCACGCTTGACCGGGTCGCCGGACTTGAAGATACCAGAGCCGACGAAGACGCCCTCGGCACCGAGCTGCATCATCATCGCGGCATCGGCCGGGGTGGCGATACCACCGGCGGTGAACAGCACCACCGGCAGCTTGCCGTTCTCGGCGACCTCGCGGACCAACTCGTACGGGGCCTGCAGCTCCTTGGCAGCGACGTAGAGCTCGTCCGGGGCCATGGAACGCAGGCGGTTGATCTCGCCGCGGATGGTACGCATGTGGGTCACGGCGTTGGAGACGTCGCCCGTACCGGCCTCACCCTTGGAGCGGATCATCGCCGCACCCTCGTTGATACGGCGCAGTGCCTCGCCCAGGTTCGTCGCACCGCACACGAAGGGCACGGTGAAGTCGAACTTGTCGATGTGGTTGGTGTAGTCGGCCGGGGTGAGCACCTCGGACTCGTCGATGAAGTCGACACCGAGGCTCTCCAGCACCTGCGCCTCGACGAAGTGACCGATGCGGGCCTTGGCCATCACCGGGATGGAGACCGCCTCGATGATGCTCTCGATCATGTCCGGGTCGGACATGCGGGACACACCGCCCTCGGCGCGGATGTCAGCGGGAACCCGCTCCAGTGCCATCACGGCGGTGGCACCGGCATCCTCGGCGATCTTGGCCTGCTCCGGGGTGACCACGTCCATGATCACACCCCCCTTGAGCATGTCGGCGAGTCCACGCTTCACACGTGCCGTCCCACGGGCTCCGCTTCCCACACCATTATCCGTCATCGTCAACCTCATGTTTTCTCGAATGACACCGGTTCGCGCGGTGTCAGCAGATGGTTATCGTCAATCAAGCCTACAGGGCAATTCAGACAGAGCTGTCCATAGGGCTGTCCATAGGGCTGTCCATAGGGCTGTACAACGGGCTTACCCGGGACTCTATCCTGCCCTACTCGGAGCCGTCGCCGATGGACATTGCCTCGTAGAACTCCGGCAACGGTGCCGAGCCGGCCAGCCGGAAGAACCGCACTGCAGGACGTTTACGCAGGTCGCGCGTGTCTCCTACGGCCTCATTGTAGAACCTGGCCGACAGGTCGACCTTCACCGATGCCTCGACGAACGCCGGAGCCACCAGATCCTCCTGGTGTAGCTGACGCAGCACCACATTCTCCGCGTCCGACCGGGCGCTCATGTCGGTGGCCCGCAGCGCGACGGCGGAGGTCTGGCCGGTGCGTGCGGCAAGGTCGGGACGCAGCACCGACACTATCGCCGACCTGGTCTCCAGCGCGCCCTCCAGGCTCAGACGGGCGGCGTCGGTGCGGATGTGCAACCGGTTCAGCCGAGACGCAGTCAGCGACAGCCACAGGCCGATCAGAGCCGCCGCGGCCAGCACGATCACCAGGATCAGGGCCCATGCGGGGATCATGCCTTACGTACCTTTCGTCCCGGGGTCACAACCGCCTCGTAGACCCGCTCGACCTGGGTGGTGACCCGCTCCCAGTCGAAGTCCCGGCTGCGGGCGACACCTCGTTCGATCAGGGCCGCGCGCTCCACGTCGTCGCCGAGAACCTCGGAGATCACCCGGGCGAGGTCGCGGTGCGAGCGGTTGGCGAAGAGCCGTCCGGCGTGTCCATGGTCGGTGACCGCGGTGAAGGCCGGAATGTCGCTGGCCACCACCGCCGCGCCGGCGGCCATGGCCTCCACCAGGACGATGCCGAAGCTCTCACCGCCGGTGTTCGGGGCGACGTAGACGTCGGATGCTGCCAGTGCCGCGGCCTTGTCCGCCTCGCTGAGGCGTCCCAGGATGCGCACCGTCGCCGACGAGTCACCGCCGGCCTCGCCGATCCCCTCGACGTAGCTGATCCTGGCCTTGCGCAGCATCTGGCGCAACTCCTCGACCTCCCCGCCACCGACGACGACGACCTCGAGGTCCGGAACGTCCTTCAGCACCGCCGGCAATGCCTTGAGGAGCAGCGGGAATCCCTTGCGCGGCTCGGTGTAGCGGCCGAGGAACATCACCCGCGGACGTTCTGGGTCCAGACCCGGCATCGGGTGCGCTGCACGGTATGTCCCGGTGTCCACCCCGTTGGGGATCAGTACCGGGTCGCCGGAGAGCATCTCGACCTGCCAGCGTCGGGCCTCCTCGGAGACCGCGATGCCGCCCTGGATCCGTTCCAGGAAAGGGCGAAGGATCGGCAGGAACACGCGCAGGATCATCGACTCGCTGGCTGAGGCGTGGTAGGTTGCCACGATCGGCCCGTCGGCCTTCGCCAGGGTGATCATCGAGTAGGACGGCGAGTTCGGCTCGTGGATGTGCACCACGTCGAAGTCGTGGCTCTGGATCCACCGTCCCAGATGACGCCAGGTGGACGGCCCGAAGGACAACCGGGCCACCGAGCCGTTGTACGGGATGGGGATCGATCCGCCACCGATCTCGACGAAGTCCGGGACCTCGGCATCGGGACCACCGGGGCCGATCAGGCTGACCTCGTGGCCACGTCGGGCAAGTTCCTCGCACAGGTCGATGGCGTGGATCTGCACGCCCCCGGGCTCGTCGAAGGAGTAGGGGCAGACCATACCGATCTTCACGAGTCGGACACCCCCAGTCGCTTGCGGCGTGCCTCGGAGAGGTCCGAGAACCACAGCGGCTGCAGCATGTGCCAGTCGGTCGGGAAGTCTGCGATGTTGCGGGCGTAGATGTCCGCCTGGTCCTGGACGATGTCGGCCACCGGACGCGAGGGGTCGGTGTCGAGCTCCTCACTGATCCGGGAGATCCAGCCGTCCTCCGAGAACCCGGAGTGGTAGACCATCAGCGCGGCACCGGTCTGCTGTGCCAGACGTGCCGGGCCGACCGGCATGGAGGTGCGCTCGCCGAAGAAGTCGACCTCGACACCCTTGCCGGAGAGATCACGCTCGCCGAGCAGGCACACCACACCGCCGCCGTTGAGCACCTCCTTGAGCCGGCCGAAGGGAGGCTGTTCCCCGCCGGAGAGGGCGAGGACCTCGAAACCGAGGGACTCGCGGTACTCCACGAAGGCGTCGAAGAGGCTCTCGGGTTTGAGACGTTCGGCGACCGTGGCGAACTGGCCGAAGTGGTCGACCAACCAGACGCCGGCCATGTCCCAGTTACCGGAGTGCGGCAGGCTGAGCACCACGCCCCGGCCACGGGCGATCGCGGCGTCCAGGCGTGCCACGTCGGTGGGGTCGAAACCCTCGTGGACCCGGGCGGCGAGCTCCGGGCCGGCGATGCTGGGCAGCTGGAAGGCCTCGCGCCAGTAGCGCATGTAGGACCGCATGGCGTCCCGCACCATCTCGCGGGTGACGTTCGCGTCGCCGACGATGCGCCCCAGGTTGGCACGCAGCTGTGCCGGGCCGGTTCCACCGTCGGAGACCTTGTCGGCGATGAGGGTGAACAGCCGGTCGGCGACAGGTTCAGGCACCCGGCGGGTCAACGCCCAGCCGGTGCGGTAGGCCAGGGAGCTGAGCTTCTCGGAGAAGGACTCCGCGGACCCGGAGGAACCAGGGGATCCAGAGGAAGAGGCGCGGTCACTCACGGGTGGGCACCCCCTGGTTTCCCGGGGTGTCGTCGTCGGTCTGCCCGGCGTCCTCCCCGGCGGAGGGGAACTCCGTCGCGCCGGTGGGGGCGGCGATCTTCTCCGAGGCGGCGTCCGACCGTCCGACCAGCACCAGGCGTTCGATGACGGTGTAGACCGAGCCGATGGCCAGGACGATGATGCCGATGCCCAGGATGTAGGGCACGCCCAGCCCGGAGATGCCCAGGGAGACCAGGCCGATGATCAGGCGTTCCGGACGTTCGATCAGCCCGCCGTCGACCTTGATGTCGGAGGCCTCGGCGCGGGCCTTGACGTAGGACGTCACCTGGCTGGCGACGATGATCACCAGGGCGGCGGCGAAGAGCGCCTTGTGCGGCGAGTGCTCGTCCTGGAACGCCAGCCACCAGGCGATGGCGCCGAAGAGTGCACCGTCGGTGATGCGGTCGCAGGTGGCGTCGAGGGTGGCGCCGAACTTGGTGCCACCACCACGCATGCGGGCCATGGTGCCGTCGACCATGTCGGTGGCCACCGTGAGACCGAGCAGGACACCGGCGAGGAAGTGGTGCCCGGTGGGGATCAGGGCGATGGAGAGGATGACGGCAACCGCGGTCGACGTGATCGTCACCGCGTTCGGGGACACTCCCCAATTGACCAACCGTCGGGCGATCGGCTCGATGACCACCGCCGCCGGACGGCGTCCGCGAACGCTCAACATTCCTCTAGATCTCCTTCCACGCCTGCGCCAGCAGCTGGCGGGTCTCCCCCAGCAACTGCACCATGATCTTCGAACCGGTCAACACCGTCATGAAACTGGTGTCGCCCTGCCACCGCGGCACAATGTGCTGGTGCAGGTGTCCCGGCACCGACCCACCGGAGGCCTTGCCAAGGTTCATGCCCACGTTCAACGCTTCCGGACGTGACACCCGACGCAGTACCCGGATCGCCTTCTTGGTGAAGTCTGCCATTTCGGCAGTCTCACTGTCGGTCAAATCCTCGTATGACGCGACCTTCCGGTATGGAAGGACCATCATGTGCCCCGGATTGTACGGGTAGAGGTTGAGGATGCAGAAGACCTCAGCACCGCGCGCCACGATGAGGGCCTCCTCATCCGACTTCTCCGGCAAGTCCTCGAAAGGATCGTCGCTCTTCGAGCCAGCGCCGGATGCGCCAGCACCTCCGGACGCCCCGTTCTCGGCGATGTAGGCCGACCGGTACGGGGCCCACAGCCGGGCGAGACCGTCCTCGATCCCGACGCCGGTATCCGTCACCGTCTCACCGTTGCCGCCAATGGTGCCGGGGACACTGTCGGAGGTGGGGCGGGTGTCAGCGGAGTTCGGCAATGTTCTCTCCGTTGGGCTGCTCATTGCGGCGAGCCCGGACCCACTCGGTGATGATCCGCACGGCCTCGTCCTTCGGCACACCGTTGACCTGGGTGCCGTCGAGGAAGCGGAAGCTGACCGCCCCGGCCTCGACGTCGCGGCCACCGGCCAGCAGCATGAAGGGCACCTTGCCGGTGGTGTGGTTGCGGATCTTCTTCTGCATGCGGTCGTCGGAGGTGTCGACCGCGGCACGGATACCGTGCTCACGCAGCTCGGCGGTGATGCCCTCGAGGTAGTCGATGAACTCGTCGGCGACCGGGATGCCGGTGACCTGGTGCGGGGCCAGCCAGGCCGGGAAGGCGCCAGCGTAGTGCTCCAGCAGCACGCCGAAGAAACGCTCGATGGAACCGAACAGGGCGCGGTGAATCATCACCGGACGCTGCTTGGTGCCGTCGTTGGCGGTGTACTCCAGGTCGAAACGCTCCGGCAGGTTGAAGTCCAGCTGCACGGTGGACATCTGCCAGGTGCGGCCGATGGCGTCGCGGGCCTGCACGGAGATCTTCGGGCCGTAGAAGGCCGCGCCCTCCGGGTCCGGGACGAGCTCGAGGCCGGACTTCTCCGCGACCGCACGCAGAGTCTCGGTGGCCTTCTCCCAGACCTCGTCGGAGCCGACGTACTTGTTCGGGTCCTTCGTCGACAGCTCCAGGTAGAAGTCATCGAGACCGTAGTCCTTGAGCAGGGAGATGATGAACTCCAGCACGGTGGTCAGCTCGACCTCGAGCTGGTCCTCGGTGCAGTAGATGTGGGCGTCGTCCTGCGTGAAGCCGCGGGCACGGGTGAGGCCGTGGACCACACCGGACTTCTCGTAGCGGTAGACCGTACCGAACTCGAAGAGTCGCAGCGGAAGCTCACGGTAGGACCGGCCACGGGAGGCGAAGATCAGGTTGTGCATCGGGCAGTTCATCGGCTTGGCGTAGTAGTCGACGGCCTGCTTGGTGATGTTGCCGTCGGCGTCGCGTTCCTCGTCCAGCTTCATGGGCGGGAACATGCCGTCGGCGTACCAGTCCAAGTGGCCCGACTTCTCGAACAGCGTGCCCTTGGTGATGTGCGGGGTGGACACGAAGGAGTAGCCCGAGGCGATGTGGCGGCGACGGGAGTGCTCCTCCATCTCCAGGCGGATCGTCGCTCCGTCCGGATGGAAGACCGGGAAGCCGGAGCCGATCTCGTCGGGGAAGCTGAACAGGTCAAGCTCGGAGCCGAGACGCCGGTGGTCACGCTTCTCGGCCTCGGCGATCATCGTCTGGTACTCGTCGAGGGACTCCTTGGATTCCCAGGCGGTGCCGTAGATGCGCTGCAGGCCGGCCTTGGACTGGTCACCGCGCCAGTAGGCGGCGGAGGTGCGGGTCAGGGCGAAGGCCGGGATGTAGCGGGTGGTGGGCACGTGGGGGCCACGGCACAGGTCGTACCACTCCACCTCGCCGGTGCGCGGGTTGAGGTTGGAGTAGGCGGTCAGCTCGCCCTCGCCGACCTCGGCGGCGGCGTCGTCCTCGGGGATGTCACCCCGGGACTTGTCGTCCACCAGCTCCAGCTTGAAGGGCTCGTCGAGGTACTCCTCACGGGCGTCCTCCACCGAGTCATAGGCCTTACGCTCGAAGCGCTGACCTGACTTGATGATCTTCTTCATCGCCTTCTCGAGGCGCTTGAGGTCCTCTGGGGTGAAGGGCTCGGCCGGCTCGAAGTCGTAGTAGAAGCCGTTCTCGACGGCCGGGCCGATACCGAGCTTGGTGCCCGGGAACTCCTTCTGAACAGCCTGTGCGAGCACGTGGGCGCAGGAGTGGCGGATCACACCACGTCCGTCCTCGGTGTCGGCGGCGACGGCGGTGACCTCGGTGTCGGTGTCAGGAGTGAAGGCCAGGTCACGGAGGTTTCCCTCGGCATCACGGACGCAGACAATGGCCTGCGGGCCCTTGTTCGGCAGCTCCAGGGGACGCATGGCGGCGCCAGCGGACTCACCGGCGGGGACGGTGAACGTCGCCTCCGGCACGGTGACCTCGGGGTTTCCGATTCCGTTGCCGGCGTCCAATGCTGAATTACTCACTTCGGGTGTGCTCCTAACACGACAGATGAGGACAGTCACATACCTGGTGACGGTCCGGATCGCTTCATCGATCCTCGACTGGAAGTCGAGGACTACACTACCTGGCGGGGTGACCAGCCGTGCCACCGGCACGGATCAGGTCAGTCGAAGAGCTCCTCGCCCCAGAAGCCGTCCTCGTCGGTTCCCGGCGGCACATAGAACACCGCCGAGCCGACGTGGACGATCCATTCATTCAGCCGGTCCCCCTCCGCCAGTCGCCGCTGCATCGGGATGAAGGACCGTCGGGGATCACGCTGGAAACAGGTGAAGATCAAGCCGGTGTCCGAGAGGTCCATCAGCGGGGCGTCGACCAGATCGTCCGCACCGGAGACGGTGACCGGCAGGTCGTAGTTGTAGGCCCGACGAAGCAGCGGGTCGGTGTCCTCGTGCCCGGTGGCGGTGGCCAGGGCGATGTGGGAGTTGGTGTCGATGACCGGCAGTCCGTCGTCACCGAAGGCCTCGAAGTCCGGCTCGTCGAACTCCTTCTCTCCACCGATCGGTGCGCCCTCGACGATGGTGCGTCCCATCGACACCTCGCGGGTGATCCGGTCCGCGGCCTCCCATTCCGGCATGTCGAAGGCGATGCGCCGGATGACCATGCATGTCCCGCCGGCGAGTGGTCCTTCGCCGATCCAGACATGCTCGTCCTGCTCGTCCGCGGTGTCCGGGTTGACCGTGCCGTCCTTGAAGCCGAAGAGGTTGCGCGGGGTTCCCTGTTGTCCGTCGGTGTCGAACGGGATGTCGAGGAAGCCCTCCTGGCTCCACGACGGCCGGGCATAGTCCGCCCCGCCCCGCACCAGCACGCGGACCGCGTGGGAGACCGTCGTGCGGTCGTCACCACAGATCTGCAGGACGATGTCCCGCTCGCCCCAGGTGTTGTCGAGACGGTCACCGGTGAACTTCGGCAGCGGCTCCAACCAGTCCGGCCGGTTCCCTATCTTGGTCCGGTTGAAGAAGGACGCGCCGAACCCACAGGTCACGGTGAGGTTCCCGGTGGTCTCGGAGAGCTCGGGTTCCAGGTCGGCCAGGACGGTCCCGCCGGTGCACAGCCGCCTGGCATCGTCGGTCCACAGACGCAGCAGCCGCCGGGCACCGTCGGCGTCCACCCCGTCACGCAGCGTGAATGCCACGGTGGTGTTGTGGGACTGCAGTGGTGTGGTGATGCCGGCCTGGTGGGGGCCGTCGAAGGTGACCGTGCCGGTGTCGCCGATACCGCCGGTGCCTGTGCCACCTGCACCGTCTGCGCCACTGTTGTCCGTGCCGTCACCGTCTGTCCCACCGCCGTTGGCGCAGGACGCGGCGGTAGCTACTGCCGCAGTAGCCGAGAGAACCCCGACTCCGGTGAGGAAGCTACGTCGGGTAGTGCGAGAGGACATCGTGGGTCAGTTGTCCTCGTCGCGGTTCATGTTCCGGAATCGGGCGATAGCCATGATCAAGGCACCTGCCACAACGATGACACCAGTGATGCCGAGCGCCGTGCCGGTCCACGAGGGCAGACCGTCCTCGTCCGCATCGCCGGAGGCGGACTCCTCCTCACCGGACGCGCAGTCGACGACCTCGCCACTCCCGGTGTCGAGGGTGAAGGTGTAGCTGCCGCGGATCGGGTGACCGTCCGAGGAGGTGACCTGGTAGCCGACCGTGTACTCACCGTCAGCCAGGTCCTCGTCCGAGGGGACGTCGAGGGTCAATGACGAGCCGTCGATGGAAGGCTCGCCAGACACCACCTGGTCACCGCAGAGCGACAGGGCGATCGAGTTGTAGTTCTCGCGGGGTTCCGCCGAGTTCTCCACCACGATGGACTCCGGAACCGAGGAGACGGTGCTCTCAGGCTCCGGGCTTCCACCGGCCACCTGGTCGTGGGCGAAGGCGGCGGGAGTCGTCGCGATCACCAGTCCCGCAGCGGCAATCGGCGCGACAAACGGGATGCATCGGCGGACAGTGGTGGAGGAACGGGACATCGTCGTCCTTTCAGATCAGCGCAGGTCAGGCTGCGCAGGTCAATCTGGGCAGGTCAATCTGGGCAGGTCAATCAGCACAGGTGAATCGGGGCGCAGCATGTAGTCTACGGCCCTACGCTCCACAGGTCGTTCCGGACTGCCCGGCAGTTCCCGGGGACACCTGCATAGGGGTACAGGCCCAGCTTATGGCAGGTGACACCGGATAAACGAAAGCAGCCCGTCGGTACCGTGACGGTACTGACGGGCTGTGGTGTCGTGGTGGTCCCAGCTGGGTTCGAACCAGCGACCTCTCCGGTGTGAACGGAACGCTCTTCCGCTGAGCTATGGGACCTCAGGCGAACGAGATGTAACCTATCACCACCACACCACCCGAGCACAACTTCGCACGTCACGGCATGGATGGTTGATTTCGCCGTTGCGGTCGCAGGCCCTGTCGCCCTTATGCCCCGTGCGAACCGCCACCAGCGCACCGGGGCGGAGCCACAGAGCCGAACCACAGGGCAATAACGGTTCAATCACCAGACATTCTCGGTGCAGAATCACAACGATGGGGTTCGATTGCCGGACACCATGCCCGACATCCCACGCCGGAACCAACGATGACGTGCACATTTGTGCCTAGGGGACGGAACATATAGAGTTTTGCAGCGCACCGGAACAACACGGTGCATGCGGATGTAGCGCAGTTGGTAGCGCATCACCTTGCCAAGGTGAGGGTCGCGAGTTCGAGTCTCGTCATCCGCTCAGGGTCTTAGGTTTTACTCTTCCGGTGCCCGACCGGTAGAGTCAAGGTCCGAACGAGGCGGAGACGCCACGGTGGAATGGCTGAGTGGCTTAGGCAACGGTCTGCAAAACCGTGTACACGGGTTCGATTCCCGTTTCCACCTCGCAGTAAGCGCGTTTAGCTCAGCGGGAGAGCGCTTCCCTGACACGGAAGAGGTCACTGGTTCGATCCCAGTATCGCGCACGAACAGGCATCATCGCCTGGTCACTTTTTTGCGGATGTAGCGCAGTTGGTAGCGCATCACCTTGCCAAGGTGAGGGTCGCGAGTTCGAGTCTCGTCATCCGCTCCACTTCCCCCTACCGGCCCTGGGCTGGTGGCGGCGGGAGAAACCCGCGCGTTTAGCTCAGCGGGAGAGCGCTTCCCTGACACGGAAGAGGTCACTGGTTCGATCCCAGTATCGCGCACGAACAGGCATCGTCGCCTGGTCACTTTTTTGCGGATGTAGCGCAGTTGGTAGCGCATCACCTTGCCAAGGTGAGGGTCGCGAGTTCGAGTCTCGTCATCCGCTCCACGACAGGCCGGACGCCCGCCGTCTCCCCCGGGAGGCGGCGGGCGTCCGGCGTGTGCGGTCCACGTAATCCGTGGCGGAACCGTATTTCGGACCGCACAACAGCTAACATTCTCGGGGTGACCGCCATGACTACGACAACTCCTCCCTCGAACGGACGCGCGCCCTCTCGTTGGGCTTCACTGCGCACCCCGTCTGGGGCACTGACCATGGCAGCATGGCCGCTGGCCATCATGACGATGCTGCACCGCATCGTGCTGATTCCACAGAACCAGCACCCCACCGACGACTTCACTACCGTGTGGGACGCACTGCACCGCTTCCGCGATGGCGTGCCGGTCTACAACGAGAACTACAGCTTCGTCGACCCGCACTACCTCTACTCCCCCGGCGGCACCCTGCTGCTCAGCCCGATGACCCTCGCCCCGTCCTGGGGTCTCGGTCGGGCGATGTTCATCGCCGCCAACGCCATCGCCGTGATCGCTGCCCTGGCACTGCTGACCAAGATTGTCCGTCAGCCGTTGACCGGACCGGTGCTGCCGGTGGCCATCTTCCTGGTCTTCGCCACCGAGTCGGTGACGAACACGCTGCTGTTCTCCAACATCAACGGCATCCTGTTGCTCGCCGAGGTGGCCTTCCTCTGGTGGTTGCTTGTCGGACGCGGCGACATCTCGTGGAAACTCGGCCCCGGAAAAGGGCAGAACAGTCGGTGGGCCAGTATCCTGGCCGGCCTGGTCATCGGTCTGACCATCACCGTCAAACCCCAGTTCGCCGTCCTGTTGTTCCTGCCGTTCGTCCGCGCCCAGTGGTCGGCGGTCATCTCCGGTATCGCGGTACCGGTGGTGCTGAACCTGGCTGCCATTCCACTGATGAACCAGCCCGGCGACTACCTGGACAAGCTGGTGCCCTATCTCGGCGAGGTCCGTGACTACGCCAATTCCTCCATCTCGGGGGTGGGTGTCTACTACGGGATGGACGACTGGATCGTCCTGGTTCTGCGCGGGCTCTGTGCCTTGGCCGTTGCCGTGGCGGTGCTCGGACTGCTGCGCTGGCGCAACAGCGACCCGTGGATGTGGGCGGCGACGTCCACCGGCATCCTGATGACCGGGGTGTTCCTGGTCAGCTCCCTGGGCCAGATGTACTACTCGATGATGCTGCTGCCGATGATCTTCACCGTTTTCGGGCGCCTGTCGGTGATGCACAACCCGGTGACCTGGTTCGGTATCTACTGGTGCCTGTCCTACGACGAGTGGGGGTCCGACCGGTGGGAGCGGGCCGGCAAGATCATCGAGTACACCCGCGGCACCGTCGGCTGGGGACTGATCGTCATCACAGTCGCTGCCTGCGTGGTGGTGTGGTTGGTCACCGACTGGCGTGCCGGCAACGGTGAGGAAGCCGGGTCGGGGAACAATGACGGCCCCGGTCACGTTGCACCGTTAGACACCGACAGCCACGCCGGATCTCCGGACAGTGGAACCCCGGACGGTGGCACAACCGACACCGACTCCCCCGACGAGTATGAAGCGAGGCATCGACGATGACCGACCACACCCCTGAGGTCAACCCCATCGAGGACTTCTCCGCCCTCAGCGACGAGCAGTGGCGCGAGCGCCTGGCCCCGGACACCTACCAGGTCCTGCGGAATGCGGCGACCGAGCGTCCGTTCACCAGTTCCTACACCGATCTGGAGACCGAGGGGGTGTACCACTGTCGAGGCTGCGGTACCGAGCTGTTCCGCTCCACCGAGAAGTTCCATTCGCACTGCGGATGGCCGTCCTTCTTCGACCCGGCGGACACCGACGCGGTCATCACCCGCGCCGACGACTCGCTCGGAACGCGAAGGACCGAGGTGCTCTGCGCCACCTGTGGTGGGCACCTCGGCCACGTTTTCGCCGGCGAGGGCTACGACACCCCCACCGACCTGCGCTACTGCATCAACGGTATCGCGCTGGAACTCAGGGAGAAGTAGCTCAGGGAAGCTCGCTGAGAAATCCGGCGAGCTCCTCGGCGGAGCTGTTGACCCGGCGTCCGGTGAAGAAGGGGATCTCCTCACGGACGTGGCGACGTGCCTCGGTGTAGCGCATCTGGTACATCAGGTCCACGATCCGGTCCAGGGTCGGGGACTCGAAGGCGAGGATCCACTCGTAGTCGCCGAGGGCGAAGGCCGGGACGGTGTTCGCCCGGACTTCGTCGAATCCGCGGGCGGCCATCCCGTGTTCGGCGAGGATGGTGCGACGCTCGGCGTCCGGCAGCAGGTACCACTCGTAGGAGCGGACGAAGGGGTAGACCGCGATCCACTCGCCCGGATCCTCCCCCATGATGAACGACGGCAGGTGGGACTTGTTGAACTCCGCAGGGCGGTGCAGTGCGGAGTTGGTCCACACCGGCTCACTGGCCCGACCCAGTGCGGTCTCCTTGAGGAAGCGCCGGTAGGCGCGCTGCAGGTCGTCGAACTTCTCGGCGTGCCACCAGATCATGATGTCCGCCTCAGCGCGCTGGCCGGTGAGGTCGTAGACACCGCGGACGGTGAGTTCCTCGTCGTCGAAGGACGCCAGGAAGGCGGAGAACTCCGCCGCGACGGCTGCACGGTCGCCGTCCTCCAGGTCAAGTTCCCCTTGCCTGACCTTGAACACCGACCACATGGTGTACTGCAGCTTCTCGTTGAGCGCCTTGAAGTCGAGCTTTGCCATTTCTATCTGTTGTCCTGTCTCGTGTGCGACGGTGATTTCACGCGGAGAATCTCGTTCCTCCGTGACAGGTTCAGTCTACGCCAAAGGGTGGCCTGACCACCCCCGATATCAGGGCGTGGCCGGTGTCAGGCCAGCTCTGCGACGATCTTCTCCGCGGCAGCGCGTCCCGCCTCCACGCAGGCAGGTACGCCGACCCCGTCGAGGTAGGCGCCGGCCACGGCGACACCGGGGGCTGCGTCCACGGCCCGACGCACCGCGTCCATCTTCGCGGGGTGGCCGACACCGTACACCGGCAGACCACCCCACCAGCGTTGGACGAAGGTCTCCACCGGCCGGGCGGTGAACCCGGTGACCGCGGCGAGGTCCTCCAGGGCGTAGCCGATCAGTGTGCGGTCCTCGGCCTCGACCAGGCTGGGGTCGTGGAAGGTGCCGAAACTGGCGCGGACGAAGGCCCCGGCACCGGTCCCCCGCTCGCCGATGTGCGGCCACTTGCGCGAAGAGAAGGTGAAGGCCTTGGCCCGGGTCGGACCGTCCTGCCCGATGAGGAGTCCGGAGCGTTCCGGTAGCCCCTCGGTGGTCTCGAACCTCATGCCGACCACCGCGGAGCTGGCGAGCTTCACCTCATCGAGGATCTCCGCGGCCGACGGGACGATATCCTGCAGCAGCACTGACGCGGTCGGAGCGGGGACGGCGACGATGACAGCGTCGACCCGTCCGACCGGCTCCAGGTAGATCCGGTCAGTCAAATGACCGATGGACTCCACCTGCGTGTTGACCCGGATATCGGCTGCCGACGCCTCGGCAAGCCGGTTGACCAGGGTGCGGTAGCCGGTGGCCAGGGTGTTGAACGCCGGGCCCGGCGTCCCGTCACCGCTGGCGCTGGCGGCGGCACGCTCGTCGAGCACCTGCTGGACGGCGGTGGACAGGTGGACGTCCTCACCACGGTCGGCGAGATTGTCGAGGGCGTCGGCGAGCTGCGGGATAGTGGCGCGCACCCCGAGATCGTCGGCGGAACTGGAGTACACCCCACCGAGCATCGGCGACACCAGCCGGTCGACGACCTCACCGGTGAACCGCTGTCGGACGAGCTCGCCGACGTTGGCATCGTCACCGGGGGTCCACGGCAGCGGCGCGCCATCACGTTCGGCGTCGATCGCCGCACACGCCTCCGGGGTCAGTACCTCGGCGACATCCGCACCACGGGCCGGGACACCCATCATCGTGGCAGCGGGGATGTCGACCAGTTCACCGTCGACGAGGAAGGCGCTGCGGGCACCGGACGGCATCCGGAGCTCATCGCCCAGTCCCAGTTCGGTGATCACACCGGCCAGCCCGGTACGACGGGTCAGGAAGGCCTCGGCACCCATGTCCACCGGACCGTCGCTGAAGTCCACGGTCTTCAGCTTTCCGCCGATGCGGTCATAGGCCTCCAGGATCTGGATGTGCGCCTCAGGTCCCAACCGACGCCGCAGTTCCCAGGCCGCGGCGAGGCCGCTGACCCCGCCGCCGACGATCGCGATCCGTGGCCCGGTCACAGCTCGTGCACCTCGGCGAAGGCGCGGGTGATCGCGTCGGCAGGGGTCTCCGGGAGCACACCGTGGCCCAGGTTGAAGATATGGCCGCAGGCATCCCCGGCATCGACGGCACGGTCGGCCTCGGCACACACCCGGCGCACCTGGTCTGCGATGACCTCCGGGGTGGACAGCAGCACCGCAGGGTCGAGGTTGCCCTGGATCGCCCGGACCAGCCGGTCGGCCGGCACCCGCTCGTCACCGGCCTGGTGGGCGGCCTCCAGCGAATCGCTGACCCGGCGCGCGGCCACGTCCAGCGGGGTCTTCCAGTCGATGCCGAGGATGTCGGGGCCGACAGCGGCCATCTCGCCGAGCAGTTCGCCGGTGTTGACGCCGAAGTGGGTGACCGGGATGTCGTAGGGGCGCACTGCCTCGATGATGCGGGCGGAGTAGGGGGCGACGTACTCGCGGTAGTCACTCAGGGTGAGGAAGCCGGCCCAGGAGTCGAAGAGCTGCACGGCGTCGACGCCGGCGCCGATCTGGCTCTGCAGGAACTGGATGACGGTGGGGGTCAGCTTCTCCATCAGTGCGTGCCACAGCTGCGGCTGGGAGTACATCAGCGACTTGGTCACACCGTGGTTCTTCGACGGTCCACCTTCGATGAGGTAGGACGCCAGGGTGAACGGTGCCCCGGCGAAGCCGATGAGGACCTGGTCGTCGCGTAGTTCGGACAGCACCCCACCGATGCCCTCCACGATCGCGTCGAGCTGGCTGGCGTCGACCACCGGCAGTGCGTCGATGGCGTCGGCGGTGCGGATCGGTTCTGCGAGCACCGGGCCACGTCCGGCGACGATGTCCACCTCTACTCCGGCGGCCTTGAGCGGGACGACGATGTCGGAGAACAGGATCGCCGCGTCCGCGTCGTGACGGCGCACCGGTTGCAGGGTGATCTCGGCGAGCAGGTCGGGACGGAAGCAGGAGTCCAGCATGCCGATGTCCTTACGCAGCTCCCGGTATTCCGGCAGCGAGCGGCCTGCCTGGCGCATCATCCAGACCGGACGGCGGGACGGCTCCTCCCCTCGTGCGGCGGCAAGGAAGGGAGCGTCGGCGCGGGCCCGTCGGGCAGCTGCTGCGGCGGCGACGAGTTCGGCTCCGGGCAGGTGAGGGTTGTGGTTCTCCATGCGCCCGATTATGCCAGGGACCGACGCAATGACGGTGCCCGACGGCGCGCCTACCCCACTTCCTCCCCCACCGTCGTTACATTGACCCCCGTGAGCGTTGAACGTGAGTTGACAGGAGAGTCGGGGCCGCGGGCAGCGGACTCGGGGCAGCAGAGCGCCCCGGGCCCGTTCCGCGACGCGGTGACCTCGATGCACGATGCGAAGGTGCGTGGCGGGATCACCGTCACCGATATTCGCCCACCACGAAAACTGGCGCCGTACAGTCACGCGGTGGGGCTGGAGGTCGACCGATTACTCGCCGGAGATGCCCGGGACGACGGTGGGGAAGCCGCCGTCCCGGTGAACATCCCCACCGATGCCGACGGTGATGCCTTCGGCCGGTTGATCCTGCTCCATGATCCGGGCACCGATGAGGGTCCGACGATCATGAAGCTGGTCGCCTACATTCAGGCCGACCTTGATTCTTCGGTGGCCCAGGATCCGTTGCTCCCTGATGTGGCGTGGGACTGGTTGACCGAGGAGCTCGACCAGCTCAGCGAGGACGGCGACAGTGCCGACAGTGCCGAGAGTGGCGAGAGCAGCCCGGCCGCCGCGTTCTCGGACCTGGGTGGGACGGTGACCGCCACCGCGTCGAGTCGGTTCGGTGACATCGCCGGGCCGGCGAGTGCCTTCCAGATCGAGTTGCGGGCGTCCTGGACGGCCACTGGAACCGACCTGTCCGGCCATGTCACCGCCTTCGCCCATGTGTTGGCGAATGTGGCGGGTCTTCCGCCCGAGGGGATCACGGCCATCGGAAGCCGCTAGGCTTGACTGCCGTGCCCCATCACCCCGACTCCCCCGTCCAGCACCTGAGCCGCCCTCGTGAGGGTGT
The DNA here is from genome assembly GCA_019120175.1 of Candidatus Corynebacterium faecigallinarum. Taxonomy (GTDB): domain Bacteria; phylum Actinomycetota; class Actinomycetes; order Mycobacteriales; family Mycobacteriaceae; genus Corynebacterium; species Corynebacterium faecigallinarum. Next base: position 75,822 of record DWVP01000004.1, on the reverse strand, counting down.
TCCCCCGGTGGCGGACACCGCTGATGCGGTGCGCCGAGTCGCCGAGGTCCTCCGTGACGGACGTGGCCCTATCGCCGTCGACACCGAGCGCGCCTCCGGTTTCCGGTTCGACGACCGCGCCTACCTGGTGCAGGTCCGCCGTGAGGGGGCCGGAACCCATCTTGTCGATCCGGCATTGGTCCCGGGGGCCGGGGACCTGCTGGCCCCGGTGATGAACGACTCCCCGTGGATCCTGCACGCCGGCCATTCGGACCTGCCGGCGTTGACCTCCCTGGGCTGGCGCACCCCGCAGTTGCATGACACCCAGGTCGCCGGACGACTGCTGGGCTACGGGCAGGTCGGGTTGGCCGGCATGCTCGGTGACCTGCTGGGGGTGACCGTGGCAAAGGACAAGGGCCGGGAGGACTGGTCGGCGCGTCCGATTCCGACCGCCATGCTGTCCTACGCCGCCCTGGACGTCGAGTTGCTCATCGAGCTGCTGGACACGGCGATGTCCCGACTGACGTCGTTGGGCCGTGCCGAGTGGTACCACCAGGAGTGTCAGCGCATCAGGGTCGACTGGTCACATCCGGTACAGCCCCAGGACTGGCGGGAACTGCGGGGTATCGGCTCACTGCGTAACCGGCGGGGGTTGGAGGTGGCCCGTCGACTCACCGAGGAACGCACCCGTATCGCCCGGGAGCGAGACATTCCCCCGGAGCAGGTGCTGCGCAGCTCATCGCTCCTCGATGTGGCGAAGAGTCCGTCGCAGGCGTCGCGTCAGCTCAGCCGTCCCCAGTCCGGTGGGCGCCGGGTCGATCGTGCCGCACGCACAGATCTGTTGCAGGCGGTGCAGGACGCTCTGGCAGCCGATTCCTCGACGTTGCCGACGCTGCCCCGCTCCGGTGCCAGGCGTCCCGACCACCGGCACTGGGCGCAGGACTATCCGCGGGCCCATGCCCTGCTCCAGGGTTTCCGCGGGGCCGTCGGTGATCTTTCCGGGGACACCGGGATCCGGGTGGAGGACCTGATCGTCATCCGTCACCTGCGTTCGGTGGCCTGGGATGTGTCGCAGGCATCGGTAGCCACTGTTCCCGGCAGTGGGTCCGAGGACCCGGTCGGGGATGTGGAGAACCTGCTCGGCTCGCTGCTCCAGGACTGCGGTTGCCGCCCGTGGCAGTTGAACCTGCTGGTGCCGGTCCTGCTACCGGTCGTGGTTGACCTGCTGGGCTGACGCTGGCCCGTCGCCCCCGGTGAGTCTCCGGGCGACTTCGCTGCCGACCCACTCGGTGACCTGGTGTCGCACCGACTCCTCGTCGAGACCGACCTCGGCCAGCACCTCACCGCGGGACCCGTGGTCGAGGAAGCGCTGGTCGATCCCCAGGTAGCGCACCGGGGTGGAGATGTCCGCCTCGGTGACTGCCCGGTGCAGCATCTGGCCCGCACCACCATGCACCCCGTTGTCCTCCACCGTGACGACCAGGTCAGCCTGGCCGACCAACTCCACCAGCGTGTGGGACACCGGGGTGACCCACAGAGGATCGACCACACGCACCCGGTGACCGGCGGTCTCCAGTTCATCGGCGGCGGCGGACGCCAGGTCGGTCAGCCTGCCGTAGGAGACCACGAGGACGTCCAGGACGTCCAGGCCGTCCAGGCCCGCGGCTGTGCTTTCGTGCAGGACGTCGTAACCGTCGGTCGAGCGCACCGCCGGGACATCCTGCGGCACGGCGCCCTTGGCGAACCGGATGACCGAGGGCCCGTCGGTCACCGACAGGCAGCGGTGCAGCGCCTCGGTCAGGCGCCGGCCGTCGCGCGGGGCGGCGACGTGGATGCCGGGGACCGCCCCGGTCAGCGTCAGGTCCCACATACCGTTGTGGCTGGCCCCGTCCGGACCCGTCACCCCGGACCGGTCGAGGACGAGAGTCACCGGCAGGTGCAGCAGTCCGATGTCCATCAGCAATTGGTCGAACGCCCGGTTGAGGAAGGTCGAGTACACCGCTACCACCGGATGCAGACCACCGAGTGCCAGGCCAGCGGCGGAGGTCAGGGCATGTTGCTCGGCGATGCCCACGTCGAAGCTACGGTCCGGGAACTGTTCGGCGAACCGGGCCAGCCCGGTCGGCCCGGCCATGGCGGCGGTGATGGCGACGACATCGTCCCGCCGGTGCCCGATCCGGACCAGCTCTTCGGCGAAGACATCGGTCCAGCTCCGGGGCCTGGCCTGCACGGCCCGGCCCGTCGACGGGTTGATCACCCCGGTGGAGTGCATCTGGTCGGCCTCGTCGTTCTCGGCCGGCGGGTAGCCGTTGCCCTTCGTGGTCAGGGTGTGCACGATGACCGGCCCGGGGTAGCTGCGGGCGTAGCTCAACGCGTCCTGCAGCGCGGCGATGTCGTGGCCGTCGACCGGGCCGATGTACTTCAACCCCAGGGCGGTGAACAGCTCCTGCGGCATGAGAATGTTCTTGACCCTCTCCCTGAAGGACCTCAACAGGGTCACCGCCTGGTGGAACTTGCCGGTCCTGCCGGCCCTGACGATCTTGTTATCGGCCGGCTGGAGTCGCGCCGACGCAAGGCGCTGCGCCAGGCGGCCGACCGTCGGCGAGTAGGACCGGCCGTTGTCGTTGACCACGACGGTCACCGGCCGGTCTTTGGCGTCACCGATGTTGTTGAGTGCCTCCCAGGCCATCCCGCCGGTCAGTGCCCCGTCGCCGACAACGGCGACAACCCGGCGGTTGGCCTGCCCGGTCAGTTCGAAGGCCTTCGCCAGGCCGTCAGCGTACGACAGCGCGGCTGAGGCGTGGGAGGACTCCGTCCAGTCGTGCGGGCTCTCGGCCCGGTCGGGGTATCCGGAGAGTCCGTCACGCTGACGCAGCGTGCCGAAGAGGTCGCGGCGCCCGGTGAGGATCTTGTGGACGTAGGACTGGTGCCCGGTGTCGAAGATGATCGGGTCGGACGGCGAGTCGAAGACCCGGTGCAGGGCAATGGTGAGCTCCACGACCCCCAGGTTGGAACCCAGGTGTCCGCCGGTGGCCGAGACCTTCTCGATGAGGAACTCACGGATCTCCCCGGCAAGGTTCTCCAGCTGGGTGGCGGTCAGTGACCGCAGGTCATCCGGTGACGAGATCCCCTCGAGAAGTGATGTGGAGGTCATGGATGTCTCGGTCTCCGATCGTGTCCGGCGGTGACGGCCGGGCGAGCCGGTCTGGCAACTCTGGTGTGACTGTCGGTGCCCATTCTACGTGGGGCAGGGTGTCATCCCTGGCGGGTGAAGTGCACCAGGACCTCGACATGGTGGGTCAACCCGAAGGCATCGACCACCGTCACCGATTCCGGGTGGTAGCCCCCGGCGATGAAGCCGGCGGCGTCGCGTGCCGCGGTGGCCGGATCGCACCCGATGTGCAGGACATGCTGCGGTGCCCGGGAGATGATCGCGTCGACGACCGGCGCTCCGGCACCGGTGCGTGGCGGGTCCAGTACAACGACTGTCGGGTCTGCCCCGGAGAGCTCGGCAAGTGCGTCGGCGACGTCACCGGTGACGAAGCTGACGTCCCGCTCGACCAGGACGCTGCGTCCGGCCGCGGTGGCGTCCGAGGCACCGTCGACGCTGTAGACCGGCGTGCCGGGCAGCGCCTCGGTGAGCGCGGCGGCGAAAACGCCCGCACCACCGTAGAGGTCCCATGCCGTCGGCTCTGACGACACAGTCGGTTCTGCAGGCTCTGACGGTGCCGATGATGTGGCGGCTGTGCCGGTGACGACACCGGTGACGGTGTCGCGCACCCAGCCGGAGTACAGTTCGGCGGCCGCACCGTGGGCCTGCCAGAAGGCGTCCACCGGCATCGGCCAGCTCACCCCCTTCACTGTGCGGGTCACGGTGCCGGGCTCACCGGTGCCCTGGTGCTCGATGACCCGGCGCTCGATCCGGGTGTCGCTCCTGCGCTGGCCCTTCGGGACACGGCGACGACGACCGGAACGGGACCGGGGGTTGGACGCACGGGCGGCCGGGACTTCGACGATGCCGCGCAGGCCGTCCTCCCCGAGAGCCACACAGACCTCCGCCCCCGGGGTCAGCTCCGCCTCGGCGAGCGTTTCTGCCAGGCCATCAGCCAACGCAGGTGCCCACTGTGCACAGCCCACCTCGGTGACCGGAACGATCCCGTTGCTGGCACGCAGACGTAGTCCGGCCTGGCCACTCTCGTCGACCCCCAACCGCACGCGGGTCCGGTAGCCGGTGAATGGGGCCGGCGAAAGCTGGCGAACCGGGACTCCGGCATCGTCGAGGTCGATACGGCCGATCCGGGCGAACTGGTCGAGGACCACGCGGGTCTTCAGTTCGACGGAGCCCTCGGCGTCGATGATGTCGAGATCGCAGCAGCCGGCACCGCGGGCGGCCGCCGGGCATTGCGGGGCGACGCGGTGGGCCGAAGGACCGGCGATGGCCGCGGAATCGACGACGGAACCGCTCAGGAAGCGCTTGCGGGAGGTCTCCGGGTCAGTGTCGAGTTTGACCGGCACACCGGTCTCCCCGGGCAGTGCACCGCGGACGAAGACGACCCTGCCGTCTGTACCGTCAAGTCTTGCGACTGTACTCCCGCCGTGGGCGGGGCCGAGCATGTCGAGCGTGACAGTCACACCGTCTCCTGGTCATGATGGTCGGGAACGTCAGGACTCTCCACGGCACGGGAGGCACGTTCAGCCTTGTCGGCGACGCGTACGGCCCAGACGGTGATCAGCACGACCACCGCGGTCAGCGGGAGGCCCATGGCGATACGGGCAACACCGAGCCATGCCACATCGTCCTGCCCGTAAAGCCACTGCTGGACGATGAAGCGGGCGAAGAACACCACGGCCCACGCCAGGGTGGCCCACATGAAGGCCAGCCGGGCGGTTCGGACATTGCGCCACGCATGGCCGGAGCCGTTGACCCCGCGCCAGATCACACCGACCAACGGCCACCGCGCGACGACCGAGATGACGAAGACGATACCGGCCGCCAGGGAATACCAGATGCCGTAGGCGAAGTAGCCCTTCGCATCACCCATCAACCAGGCGATCAGGGCACAGATACCGACACCCATCAGCCCGGACACCGCCGGCATGACCGTCTCCTTGCGCAGTAGGCGCCAGAGGAAGACCAGCACGGCGACACCCACCGCGGCCGCCAGAGCGGGACCAAGACCCCACTTCTGGTTCACCGGGACCAGCACAAGCACCGGCAGCACCGAGGACACCAGTCCCGACAGGCCACCCATCTGCTCCATCACCGTCGGTGCCGCGGCCTCCCCGGAGTGGGGGTCCGGGTGGGTCACTTCTCGTCCCCGAGGTGCTGGTCGGCAGTGGACCCGCGGCGGGGCTGGGCCGGGTTCTGGGCCGGGTTCTGGGCCGGATTCTGGGCCGGAGCCTGGTTCCTGTTCTGTGCCTGGCCCGACTCGCCGTTCTTGTCCGCAGCCTCCTTCTGACGCTGCTCGACGAGCTTCTTCAGCTCCTCGGCCATCGCCGCCGGAATCGTCACCGGCAGGGTCTGACCGGCCGGCAGCGGTTCAGTGCCGCGGTAGACGAACGTCCGGGAAATGACTTCGTAGGCCAGCTCGGCGAGTTGGTCGGCCTTGTCCACCGGACCAGCCAAGGTCATACGCAGCATCCAGCGGGGACCGTCGACGCCGATCACCCGCATCGCACCATTCTTCACGGTGCCCAGCACCTCCGGACCCCACAGGCTGGATCCCACGGTGACCTCCAGGCCGTCACCACTCATCCCCTTGGTGACGTCCGAGATGCTGTCAGCCCACTGGTTGCCGGAGCGGGGGGCGGCCATGGCGACCGGGGTGAGGCGGCCGAACGGGGTGAGGATGTGGATCATCTGCGGGCCCTTGGACCCCATCTCCACCTGGACCTCACCGTTGTGCGGTACCGGGACCCGGAGCGATCCGAGGTCCAGTCCACTCTTCGCGAAGTCCGAGTAGTCGAACTCCCGGAAGTCCACGTTGTCGCCGTCGAACGGGCCGAAGCTGCCGTTGACCGGGTCGTACCCCGAGGCGGCAGCGACGGTGGTGTCCGGGGTGGACTGCTGGTCCGTGGCGGGCACATCGACCGGGGCTGGTGCCTCAGCCGAGGCCCCTGTCTCGGCAGGAGCTGCCGCGCGGGTCGGCTGACCGGTCTCGCGGTCGGCGGCGCCGGTGGCTGTGTCTTTCTTCTTGCCGAAAGGCCACATGCTGTGAATCTCCCTACTGTGTTGCGTACATACGTGTTGCGTAACTGTCGTCGACTGCGGAGGCAGTCGGCGGGAGGGGTCAGACTCCGGTGGACCCGTGACCGCCGGAACCCCGGGCGGTATCACCGAGATCATCGGCGTCCGACACCTCGACCACCTCGCACAGCGACACCTGCTGCACCAGGAACTGGGCGATACGGTCGCCGCGGGTGATTTCGATGGGATCAACGCGGTCCAGGTTCACCAGACAGACCTTCACTTCGCCACGATAGTCGGCGTCCACGGTTCCCGGGGCGTTGACGATCGACAGTCCCTTCTTCGTGGCCAGCCCACTACGGGGGTGGACCAGTCCGACTGTGCCCGCCGGCAGAGCCACGGCAATGCCGGTGGGCACCAGAGCACGCTCCCCTGGCGCCAGCGTGACGTCGACCGCACAATGCAGGTCGATACCGGCGTCGGTAGGGTGCGCCCGGCGCGGCAACGGCAGATCAGGATCGAGCCGGAGGATCTTCAACGCAGAGTCGGGACTGTCAGTCATGGTGCCGGAGTCTACCGGGGGGAGGGTCGGCTTATCGGGTTCGGCCCCCATGCGGATACACTGGGAGATCGTGAACGAGCCCGAAGCGACAGGAGAAGACGTGCCTCAGGATTCTGGCCAGATCCATCCTGACGGGGTGGGGCCGGGTGTGCTGTACCGCGAGCGCCAACGCGTCCCGCTGTCTTGGTGGGTGATTGGTCTCGGGGTGGCCACCCTGATCGGCTTTCAGGGACAGATGGGCCGTGGCTGGTACTGGGGTGTGATCGCTGGGCTCCTCGCTGCCGGAGCGGTCGTCTGGTCGCTGCTGCACCTGTCGCGCAACGAACTCGTCGTGGAGCGCGCCGAGGACGGCGAGACTTGGCTGCGGGCTGGAGAGGCGTCTCTTCCGGCATCGGTGGTCAGCCGGACTCTCGCGGTGCCGCCGAGTGCCCGGAGCGCGGCGATGGGGCGCCAGCTCGATCCGGCGGCATTCGTGATCCACCGCACCTGGGTCCCCTCGATGGCGATGCTCGTCCTCGACGACCCGGACGACCCCTCCCCCTACTGGCTGATCTCCACCCATGAGCCAGAGAAGCTACTCGCCGCGTTCGGACGTCCCGTCGTCGACTGACAGACGCCGACACACCTTACGTGACATGAACGGCCCCACCTTCGTCACGAGGTGGGGCCGTTCACTTGTAGCACTGCGTGTGGCGCTGAATGGCACTGGATGACGCCGTGTGGCGCCGTGTCGAATCTAGGCGCAGTCCACGCAGATCAGCTCGCCTGCACCATTGTCCTCGGCAATGCGGGTGCGGTGCTGGACCAGGAAGCAGACCGAGCAGGTGAACTCGTCGTTCTGGCGCGGAATCACCGAGCCACTGAGCTCCTCACCTGACAGGTCGGCCATCGGGATGTCGATCGGCTCAACGACGTCTCCGTCGTCATTGTCGTCGACAGCGGGCTCAGCCTTCTCTGCGGCCTTCAGTCCCTCAAGTGAATCGGTTTCGATCTCGTCCTCAAGACGGGTGCGCGGCGCATCGTAGTCGGTAGCCATAATCGTGCTCCTCGTGGCAGTTGTGTCTGTTCTGTGACGGAGTCTCCCCCGCGCAGGTCACCGGGTGGATATACGTGGTCAACGGTGCTGGACCGACGAACATTCCCGGGCACTAGACGCGCATAGTAAAACAGCGAACGTCACTTGTCACTTCGCCACCCCACACCGGTGGCCGAGAGACCCCGGAAAAACACCGAAGCACTAGGTCAACGGCCCGCGATCAGGATCAGGAATGCGGGTACCCACGATCTCCCCCGCCAGTTCCGTGACGATCGATGGTGCTGCCGCCAGCACAGGCAGTCCGTCGGCGTAACCGGCCGTCAACCGGGGCAGGTAGACCACGGCCCCGGACCGGGCCGCGATCAGCCCACCGGCAGCATGGTCCCAGGGGCCCAGGCCGTGCTCGTAGTAGCCGTCGACGCGTCCGGCGGCCACCGCGCACAGGTCCAGTGCCGCCGAGCCGACCCGCCGGATGTCACGGATCCGTGGCATCAGGTCGGCAAGCAGACCGACCTGCGCCGCCCGGTTGTCGGCCTGGTAGGAGAAACCGGTGGCCACCAGGGCGGTGGACAGGTCTCCGTCTGTGTTTTCCGGGGACCAGCGGGGCAGCGTCTGCTCGGCAGAGAGGTCGGCTTCCCAGGCAATACGGGCGTTCTCCCCCACGGCGGCGGAGAACACCCGACGGCGGGCGATGTCGGCCACCGCACCGGCGACGGGAACCCCGTCGACGGTGGCGGCGATACTCACCGCGCTGGCGGGGATCCCGTAGATCAGGTTCACCGTGCCGTCCACCGGGTCAACCACCCAGGTGACCCGCCCTTCGACGATGCGTCCGCCCTCCTCCTCGCCGAGAATGACGTCCTGCCCCCCTGCTGCGGCACTGTGTGCGGCGATCCGGTCGCGGATCAGCGTCTCGCTGGCCCGGTCGATCTCGGTGACCGGGTCCACCGCAGAGGACTTGGTGCCGCTGACACCCACCCGCACCCCCGCAGAGTGCCGTGCCGACCGCACCAGGGCGGCGGCTTCTGCGGCGATCGACACGCACACGCGGCGCAGGTCGTCAGGGGTTCTCCCGGCCAGGGCCGCCGCGGCTGCGGGGTCCAGTGACCGGGTGGACTGTTCGTCGAGGAGGTGGTGGTTGCTCTGTTCAGCCATGTTCCCTATTCTGCCACCGCTACCGGGGGCCAAGGCTGCGGTAGCATCAGGAAACCATGAGCACCTCGGACAACTCGTCAGACAGCAGGTCAGCAGGCACCGTCACCGGCACATCCGACATCGGTTTCGGTGTGGACATCGGCGGCAGCGGGATCAAGGGGGCCCGGGTGGACCTGGGGACCGGCGAGTTCATCGGTGACCGGATCCGGATCCCCACTCCCCGCCCCGCCACGCCGGAGGCGGTCGCAGACACCGTCGCCGAACTACTGCTGCAGGCCGGGTGGGACGGACCTGTCGGACTCACCGTCCCGGGGGTCGTCACCGACCAGACCGCGCGGACGGCGGCGAACATCGACCCCTCCTGGATCGGAACCGACTGCCGGGAGTTGTTCACCACCCGGCTGGCGGCCGCCGGGGTTGCCGGTGCCGGGTCCGCCCCGGAGTTCACGGTCCTCAACGACGCGGACGCTGCGGGCATCGCCGAGGTCGCCTTCGGGGATCCAAAGGCTACCTCAGGCAGTGTGTTGCTGCTGACCTTCGGCACCGGGATCGGCTCGGCGCTGCTGCATGATGGAGAGCTGTTCCCCAACACCGAGCTCGGCCACCTGCGGTTTCCGGCGATGGACGCCGAGGACTGGGCTTCGGCGGCGGTACGCACCCGTGAAGACCTGACCTACCGGGAATGGGCTGGACGGGTCGACCGGGTACTGCACGAGTACGTCCGGATCCTCAACCCGACGACGATCATCGTCGGTGGCGGCATCTCCCGGAAGCACGAGAAGTGGGTTCCGAAGCTCACCGTGGACGTGACTGTGGTCCCGGCCAAGCTTCGCAACCGGGCGGGAATCATCGGCGCCGCCCTGGCGGTGCGTGACGGGGTGCGCCCCTGACTGTTTCGGGGGTACCGGCACTGACTTCCTGGAGTCTCCGGGGTCCAACAACCGCCTTTCGCGCCGCCTGGGTTATAATCGGGGGTCGACTGTGTTCCTGACGGAGGAGCACCGAAAGCAAGTCCCCTGACCCCGCAAGAAAGGTCTTTCGTGGCGGCCAACACCAGTTCCACCTCCGGAAACGACGCCGACGGCGGCAACGCCCCGGCGGCCTCGGCAACGACGACCGGTCGAAAGGTGGCGAAGAAGACGACGGCGAAGAAGACCGCCCGGACCGCCGCCCGCAAGGCCGCGCCTCGCGCTGCCTCCCCGGTCACGTCTGCCGCCGCTGAGACAGCCACCTCTTCCACCGCAGACGCCGCCGAGACGGCATCGCCTGCGGGTGCCACCGGCGCGTCCGGCACTGCGAAGAAGACGGCTGCCAAGAAAACTGCCGCGAAGAAGACCGCCACCAAGAAGACGACGAAGAAGACCGCAGCCAAGAAGACCACCGCCCGCAAGGCGACGGCCACGAAGACCGCGGCGAAGAAGACCACCACCGCCGCAGATGCCGCCGAGCAGACCCGCCGCGGAGCCAAGGCCAAGGACGCCGCCACCACCACCGGTGATGACACGGACGAAGTCGAGGGTGCCGCGGACCAGGTCGACGGATTCACCAGCATCGACGACATTGATGATGTCGATGTTGTCGATGACGTCGATGTGGAGGCCGACCTCGACCTCGGCGACGACCTGGAGGACGATGAGGAGGACGCCGACTCCGGGGACGAGGCCACCGACGGGGCAGGCTCCGGCAGCGCTGCCGCCGACGACGACTCCGAGGAGTCCGGTGAAGCGAAGGCCGACGACGGCAGCTTCGTCTGGGACGAGGACGAGTCCGCTGCGCTGCGCCAGGCCCGTAAGGATGCCGAGCTCACTGCCTCTGCTGACTCGGTGCGTGCCTACCTCAAGCAGATCGGTAAGGTCGCGCTGCTCAACGCCGAGCAGGAGGTGTCGCTGGCCAAGCGTATCGAGGCCGGCCTCTACGCCCACCACAAGCTCGACGAGATCCTCAACTCCGAGGAGAAGATCTCGCCGATGCAGAAGCGCGACCTGCGAGAGATCGACCGCGACGGTCGAAAGGCCAAGAACCACCTGCTGGAGGCGAACCTCCGTCTGGTCGTCTCACTGGCCAAGCGCTACACCGGCCGCGGCATGGCGTTCCTGGACCTGATCCAGGAGGGCAACCTCGGCCTGATCCGCGCCGTCGAGAAGTTCGACTACACCAAGGGCTACAAGTTCTCCACCTACGCCACCTGGTGGATCCGCCAGGCCATCACCCGTGCGATGGCCGACCAGGCGCGCACCATCCGTATCCCGGTGCACATGGTGGAGGTCATCAACAAGCTGGGCCGGATCCAGCGCGAGCTGCTCCAGGACCTGGGCCGTGAGCCCACCCCGGAGGAGCTGGCCCGCGAGATGGACATCACCGTGGACAAGGTGCTGGAGATCCAGCAGTACGCCCGCGAGCCGATCTCCCTGGACCAGACCATCGGCGACGAGGGCGACAGCCAGCTCGGTGACTTCATCGAGGACTCCGAGGCCGTCATCGCCGTCGACGCGGTGAGCTTCACCCTGCTGCAGGACCAGCTGCAGGATGTGCTGCACACCCTCTCCGAGCGGGAGGCCGGTGTGGTCAAGCTGCGATTCGGCCTGACCGACGGCATGCCTCGGACCCTCGACGAGATCGGCCAGGTCTACGGGGTCACCCGCGAGCGCATCCGTCAGATCGAGTCGAAGACGATGTCGAAGCTGCGCCACCCCTCCCGCTCCCAGGTACTGCGCGACTACCTGGAGTAGTCCGACGACGGAGGGGCACCGACGTGGCCGCGACGGCGCCGCGTTGGCTCACTCCCCCCGCTCTGCCCACTCTGACCCGCCGGTGCAGCCCCCCCCCCGCTGCCCGGCGGGTCAGTCGTCAGTTGCTCGAGCGGCCGTCCTCCAGGCATTGTTCCAGCTCCGCCTGGTCCTGCGGATCGCACTCCTCGATCTGATTCGCCGTGCCGTTGGTGATGATGCCGGCCAGGGCGACAGCGGCGATGGACACCCCGACCGCGGCAATGGGGTAGCCGCGACTGATCTCGGAGGAACGCATCGTCCGGATCAAGGCGACCAGTGCGACGGCCAGCACCACCACGGCAACCACCAGTCCCAACCAGGGGAACAGTGCGGCGGGGACGGCCAGCACCGCCAGCAGCAGGGCGGCGATACTCAGTCGGCTCTGCCGACGGTTGGTTCCGGGCACATCGCGTCCTGCCGGGGTGTTGTCTGCCTGGGCCATGGTGGTGGCGTCGCCTCTCCGCCGCACGAGCTACCGTGACCGGCTGGTCTGGGGGCCGGGTGCGCAACACTGTCGGCACCCGCTGTTGTCACCGCCCAGAGTATCAAGCAGCGGTCACCAGTCACGCAGGTAGGCGATCCGGTCCTGCAACTGCTGGGCGCTGCACAGTGCGGTGGGCGGCCCACCACAGTTGCGCCGGACCTCGTTGTGGATGGCACCGTGCGGACGCCCGGTACGCGCGGATTTCGCACCGACCAGAGCATTGAGCTTCTTGCGCAACGCCGGCAGCTGTTCACTGGCGACCCGGTCGGCCCCGGCGGAGCTGTCCGCGGAGTCGTCGGACACCCGGGTGGCACGATCTTTCTGCTCCACCTCGGCGGTCTTCGCCGCCCGCTCCCGGTTGTCCAGCTGCCGGGTCTGCCGCTGCTGGAGCAGGGTACGCATCTGTTCGGCGTCGAGCAGCCCGGGCAACCCCAGGTACTCCTGCTCCTCCTCCGAACCGGCGACCGTGGTGCCGTAGTTCGACCCGTCGAAGATGAGGTGGTCGAGCTCGGCGTTTGCGCCGAGCGTCTCATAGCCCTTCAGCTCGTCCGGCTCGTCCTCCTGCTTGTTCGCCTGCGCCAGGAGCTCATCGTCCCAGCCTTCATTCGGACGGTCCGGTTTGCCCAGCACGTGGTTGCGCTGGCGTTCCATGTTGGACGCCAGGTCGAGCAGTACCGGCACACTCGGCACGAAGACACTCGCTGACTCCCCGGGGCGACGCGAACGAACGAAACGTCCGATGGCCTGGGCAAAGAACAACGGGGTCGACGCCGAGGTCGCGTACACGCCGACGGCGAGACGGGGAACGTCGACACCCTCCGACACCATGCGGACGGCGACCATCCACTGGTCGGTGGAGTCGGAGAACTGCTTGATCCGGTCGCTGGCTCCGACTTCGTCGGACAGCACGACGGTGACCTTCGTGCCACTGATGCGTTCCAGGATCACCGCGTAGGCGCGGGCGGTGGTGGTGTCGGTGGCGATGACCAGACCGCCGGCGTCCGGGATGCTCTGCCGCATCTGCATCAGCCTCGTGTGGGCAGAGGCCAGCACCGCGGGGATCCACTCCCCCTTCGGGTCCAGCGCGGTCTTCCACGCCCTGGCGGTCTGCTCGGCATTCAGGGGCGAGCCGAGACGCGCCTCGTACTCCTCGCCGGCGCTGTCGCGCCACCGGGCCTCACCCGAGTAGGCCATGAAGACCACCGGACGCACCACACCGTCGGCAAGGGCCTCGGAGTAGCCGTAGGTGTAGTCCGACTGGGAGACCATAGCCCCGTCGATCTCCTGGTAGCCGACGAAGGGAATGGCCGAGTCGTCCGAACGGAACGGGGTACCGGTCAACGCCAGGCGTCGTTCGGCCTGGTCATAGGCGAAGCGCACACCGTCGCCCCAGCTCTTGGCGTCACCGGCGTGGTGGATCTCGTCGAGGATCACCAGGGTCTTCTGGGCGGTTGCCACCTGGTAGTGCTTGGTCGGCTTCATGCCGACCTGGGCATAGGTCACCGCCACGCCCTGGTGGGCGTGGTTGACCGCCGAGGAATTGGTGAACTCCGCGTCGATGGAGATTCCCTGGCGGGCCGCCGCCTGCGACCACTGGGTCTTCAGGTGTTCGGTGGGCACCACGATGACGATGCGCTGCACGGTGCGGTTGTCCAGCAGCATGCGGGCGACAGTCAGGGCGAAGGTGGTCTTACCTGCCCCGGGGGTCGCGACCGCGAGGAAGTCCTGGGGAGCCTGGTCGATGTACTGGCGCAGCGCAGCCTGCTGCCAGGCACGCAGAGTGCCGTACGACGTTGGCAGACTCACTTCCGGCGGAGCCCCTGGTAGATCTTCTCGCAGTCCGGGCACACCGGGGAGCCCGGCTTCGCCTGCTTCGTGACCGGGAACGTCTCGCCGCAGAGGGCGACGACCATCCTTCCGTTCACCGCGGAGTCGACGATCTTGTCCTTCTTGACGTAGTGGAAGAACTTCGGGGTGTCGTCCGACGTCTGGTCGTCCGTGCGGACGTCCGGGCGCTCAATCGTTGTCGTTGATGGAGTAGTCACAGCCCCAATCATGCCCCTCGCGTCCGCTGTTTTCCAGCCACGCACCTCGATTGGGCGATTGGCCGGTCCCACGGGTTGTGCCGTGACTGTGCAGGACTACGGTGGACCCCATGCCAGACAACGAGGACGCCACACAGCGGCGGGACGACAGCCGCGACCCACGGCGTCCGCAACAGTCGCACCCTCCACTGCGGGACAGCGGTGACGAGGTGTCACTGATCACCACGGCCAAGAGGCCTCGGCTGGACGACTGGCGTCACCGTAAGCGGGTTTATGCGGCGTTGCAGCTGGCCCGTATCCCGTTGCTCGTCCTGGCGGTGGTGGCCTACGCCTGGCTGCACAGTCCGCTGTTGGCCGCGTTCTTCGCCGTCGCGTCGTTGCCGTTGCCGTGGGTCGCGGTGCTACTGGCGAATGAAAAGGCACCGGACACCGAGAAGGGTCAGCCGAAGGTCTACAAGCCGGCCCTGGTCCGTCAGCAGCAGCAGGCGATGCGTACTGCGCTGGAGGCAGGCACCGCGGGCACCCACCGTCCCCAACTTGACGGCGGTGACTCCGCGGCGTCGGAGTCCGAGGTCATCGACGCTGAACCTGAGGACACCCCTGGCGAGATGGATGACACCGGCAGCACAGACAGCACAGAGAGAAACGAGGATCCTGATGAGCGTTGATGTTCAGTCCCCCGCCCTCGGCGACCTGGTCCGGGCGCTGACCGCGCTGGACTACAGCGCCGACCTGGTGCTCGCCGCCCTGGGGCGTGAAGGTCACGCCGAGGCGTTGTCCGGCAACCCCGGTGCCGCGGTGTGGCATCTGACCCGTCGCAGGGACACCGGTGCTGTCGACCCCCGGAGCGCCACCCTGACAGCGGTTTTCTTCCTCCGGGAGCCGGTGGAGTTCGCCGCCGTCGCCGGGGTACTCGGCGATGACCTGGCAGATGACCTGGTCGCCGCCGGCATCCTGGCGGCCGACCAGACTGATACGGACGCCTTGGTGCGCTCCACCATCGACATCCGCCCGGTGACTCACGACCGCCACGGTGATGGCCGCCCGGTGCTGATCGCCTCGGACCCGGATGCCTCGGCAGCCACCACCACCCGCCGCAGTGACCACGTTCCCGGAGTGGGTCAGGCTCCGTTGACGCTACTCAATCAAGTTCCGGCATCCCCCACGGAAAGTCTGCTGGACCTCGGCACCGGGTCCGGGGTCCTGGCACTACTGTTGCCCGCCGCCCGCACGGTGGCCACCGACGTCAACACCAGGGCCCTGGACTACGCCCGTGCGTCCGAGCGCAGCGTCACCGGCACCGATGCCACCCCGGTCGACTTCCGGGAGGGCTCCTGGTTCGAGCCGGTGACTGATGAGACGTTCACCCGCATCGTGTCGAATCCCCCTTTCGTCGTCGGCCCTGCGGAGAACGGCCAGATCTACCGTGATTCCGGACTGGAGCTGGACGGTGCCTCCCGCACCGTCGTCGAGGGCGCCGCAGCCCACCTCGCCCCCGGCGGCACCGCGCACCTGCTCGGCGCCTGGGTCACCAGCCTGACGGAATCCCCGGCGAACCGGGTGGCCTCCTGGCTACCGTCCGAGGGCATCCGCGCCTGGGTCGTCCAGCGCGACGAGGTGTCGCCGTCGGTGTACGTGCGCACCTGGTTGTCGGACGCCTCGGTCGACCTCCGTTCCCCGGAGGGACGACGACGGTGCACCCACTGGCTCGACTACCTGCAGCAGCATGACGTGGCCCGGATCGGCATGGGGTACGTGCACCTGGAACGCATCGACGGACCCTCCGAAGTGACCTTCGAGGTGCTGGACACCCCGGACCTGGAGTTCTTCGGTGATGAGGTGGCCGAGCACTTCACCCGGGCCGCCTGGCTGGCCGAAACCGATGCAGACCGGCTCCTGGACGCCCGGTTCCAGGTGCGTCCGGGGCTGGCGAGGGAGACCGTCGAGCTGGCGACGATCGGCACCGAGGACATCCCTGCCGTGGGCTTCCACCCGGAGGTCCTCCGGCTGACCCGTACCGAAGGGCCGCGCTACAGCCACGAGGTCGACGCCCCACTGTCGGCGGTCATCGCCGGCCTGTCCCCGCAGGGGTTGAGTCTGCGTGACACCGCGGAGCTGTACTGTGCGGTCAACGGGCTCGACGAAGACGAGTTCACCACCGCCCTCGTTCCGCTGGTGGTCGACCTCGTACGCCATGGTCTGGTGCTGCCCGTCGAGCTGGTGGATGGCCTGGGCGACACTGACGACAGTGACGACAGCGACGACAGCGGCTTCAGCGGCTTCAGCGGGGCGGAACTGTGAGGGCGGTGGTCAGTACCGTGGCGACCGCCTCGGTGGTCGTTGACGGTGAAGTCGTCGGTCATGTCGACGCTGACCGGGACGGTGCCGGACGCGGCGCGTTGCTCGCCCTGGTCGGGGCAGGGCGCGACGACGACCCGGAGGCCTGGGCCACGGTCGCACGGAAGATCGCCGAGCTGCGGATCCTGCCGTCTGCCGGTGAGTCATGGGAGTCCGGGCGTGACGTCAGCGCCCAGGACAACGGTGCCGAGGTCCTGGTGGTCAGTCAGTTCACGCTGATGGGGGCGACGGCGAAAGGTCGGCGACCGTCATGGTCGCCGGCCGCGCCCGGTGAGCAGGCGGCCGAGGTCCTCGAGAAGATCGTGGACGATCTGCGGTCCCGGGGGATGCGGGTGGAGACCGGTCGGTTCGGGGCGATGATGGAGGTCTCGTCCACCAATCTCGGGCCATATACCCTCATCATCGAGGCATGATCCCGACCACCACCCCCACATTGGTGTAATTCGTTCCGGGGCCGCACATGACCCGGGGAACAAAACTATCGGGTGCCCCGTTGGCATAGTCAGAGCTTCAGACACCCAAACCCAGGAGGTCAGCCAGATGGGAAACCGCAGTACCAAGGGCGCCGGCACACCGGTAGAGAACGACATTCTGGAGACGACCGCCACAGACCGGGATGTACCCGCAGACGTCGACGACCTCGACGAATCCGCTGTCAACGACAACCCTACCGACAGCTCCGGTGACAGTTCCGACGGCGACACCGACAGCGAACGCAGCGCCCCCGAAGACAAGGGTCGCCGCCGCGGTAACAACGAGAACCCTTCGGCTGACCTGGTGCGGGTCTACCTCAACGGCATCGGAAAGACCGCCCTGCTGACCGCCCAGGACGAGGTTGAGCTCTCTAAGCAGATCGAGGTCGGCCTGTACGCCGAGCACATCCTCGACAGCGGTGAGAAGCTGACCCGCGCGACCAAGCGCGACATGAAGGTCCTGGCCCGCGAGGGGCGCGCCGCCCGCACCCACCTGCTGGAAGCGAACCTCCGCCTGGTGGTGTCCCTGGCCAAGCGGTACACCGGCCGAGGCATGCCGCTGCTGGATCTGATCCAGGAGGGCAACCTTGGACTGATCCGCGCCATGGAGAAGTTCGACTACGCCAAAGGCTTCAAGTTCTCGACCTACGCCACCTGGTGGATCCGCCAGGCGATCACCCGTGGCATGGCCGACCAGTCGCGCACCATCAGGCTGCCTGTCCATCTGGTCGAGCAGGTCAACAAACTGTCCCGGATCAAGCGGGAGATGTACCAGCACCTCGGCCGCGAGGCCACGAACGAGGAGCTCGCCGAGGAGTCCGGCATCGATGAGTCGAAGATCGAGATGCTCCTGAAGCAGTCCCGTGACCCGGTGAGCCTGGATATGCCGGTCGGTTCCGACGAGGAGGCCCCGCTGGGCGACTTCATCGAGGATTCGGAAGCCACCGACGCTGAGGCTGCGGTCGTTGCGTCGCTACGCCACTCCGATGTCCGCGCGGTACTCGACACCCTCGAGGAGCGCGAGCAGGACGTCATCAAGCTGCGCTACGGTCTCGACGACGGCATGCCCCGCACCCTGGACCAGATCGGACGCTGTTTCGGTCTCTCCCGCGAGCGGGTCCGCCAGATCGAGCGGGAAGTCATGTCGAAGCTTCGTGAGGGTGACCGGGCTGCCCGACTGCGCGAATACGCCGTGTGACCCTCACAGACGAGGCAGGGCAGGCGAGCACCGGTCACCACCGGACGGTAGTAACGTGTACCTTGTGAATTACCGCTGTGTGAATAGTTCCCTCACATCGCCCGTCCAGGTTGACGGGCCCGTGTTTCAGAGAAAGGTAATGGTCGAGTGAAGGACCTCGTCGATACCACCGAGATGTACCTCCGGACGATCTATGAGCTGGAGGAGGAGGGCATTCCCCCGCTGCGTGCCCGCATCGCCGAGCGGCTCGAGCAGTCCGGCCCGACGGTGAGCCAGACTGTCGCCCGTATGGAGCGCGACGGACTCCTCTGGATCGCCGACGACCGTTCCCTGAAGCTCACCGAGGAGGGCCGTGACCACGCGACCGCGGTGATGCGTAAGCATCGCCTCGCCGAGCGCCTGCTGGTCGATGTCATCGGCCTGCCCTGGGAGTCCGTCCACGACGAGGCGTGCCGCTGGGAGCACGTGATGGGCGTTGAGGTCGAGAAGCGCCTGATCAGTGTGCTGGACAACCACTCGACGTCGCCGTTCGGCAACCCGGTCCCGGGCCTGGACAAGCTGGGCGAGGCTGATCCGGTCCCCGAGGACGGCTCCCACCGCGCCGCCGACATTGACCTGAGTGCGCCGACGAAGGCCACGATCGTCAGCTTCAACGAGATCGTCCAGGTCGAGCACAAGGTGATCAGCCAGCTCGGCCAGAACGACATCCGCCCGGGTGTCACGGTGACCATCCAGGACACCCCGGACGGACTGACCATCACCACCGAGGACGGTTCCGTCGTCGTCGTGCCCGAGGAGCTCGGTCACGCGATCCGCATCGTCGTCGAGAAGTAGGTCTACGCGTATGGCACCGGTTGCACCGGGCACCTCCCCCGCCGGCGACCATGTCCTGGTCACCGGAGGCGCGGGCTATGTCGGTAGTGTCTGCGCCACCGTGCTGGTGGAGCAGGGCTACCGGGTCTCCGTGATCGACGATCTCTCCACCGGCAACCGGGACGCCGTCCCCGCCGGCGCCACCTTCTTCGAGGGCGATGTGCTCGACCGTGCCGCCGAGGTGCTCGCGGACGACTGCACCGCGGTCTTCCATTTCGCCGCGAAGTCCCTGGTCGGCGAGTCCGTGTCCGCCCCGGACATCTACTGGCACGGCAATGTGGTGACCACCCTGGAGCTGCTCGACCTGATGCGTTCCCACGGGGTCGACAACCTGGTCTTCTCCTCTACCGCCGCCTGCTACGGCGAGCCGGAGAGCGTCCCGATCACCGAGGACATGCCGACCGCTCCGACCAACCCATACGGGGCCTCGAAGCTGTCCATCGACCAGATCATCACCTCCTACGCCCGGGCCTACGGTCTGGGTGCCACAAGTCTTCGGTACTTCAACGTCGCCGGTGCCTACGGCGCGGTCGGCGAGAACCGTGAGATCGAGACCCACCTGATCCCGCTGGTACTGCAGGTCGCCCTGGACGCCCGCGAGAAGATCATGGTCTTCGGTGATGACTGGCCGACTCCGGACGGCACCTGTGTGCGTGACTACATCCATATCCGGGATCTTGCGGATGCCCACCTGCTGGCTGCACGCTCCAACACCCCGGGTACCCACCGGATCTTCAACCTCGGCTCCGGTGACGGCTACAGCGTGCAGCAGGTCATCGACGCCTGCCGCACGGTCACCGGCCATCCCATCCCGGCCGAGGTCGCACCGCGTCGCGACGGGGATCCGGCGACGCTGATCGCCTCCTCCGCCCGCGCCATCGAGGAGCTGGGCTGGACCCCCACCCGCTCCGACCTGACGACGATCGTCTCCGACGCCTGGGCGTTCACGTCCCAGCTCGGCGAGCGAGCGCGGTTCGCACGGCGCTGACCGCCGCCCGGTCGACAGCTGCGTCCACGCCTGGCTCTCCACTGAGCCCGTCCTCCAGTCGCCGGCTGCCGGCCTCGAGGATGTCGATCACCATGGGTGCCGCCGAGCCGTCGCACATCCCGGTGACGATCTGTTGCGCGAGACTGGTCGACGTCGCCTCTGCCACCACCATGGTGAGGAACTCATCGGCGAGCAGCTCTTCTGCCCCCCTCAGAACCCCCGGATCATCGGTATCCCCACCGGCCAGGCACAACCGCGCCGCCTGCAGTCCCAGCGCGCCGTTGCGTCCGCACACCCCCAATACGGCGATCAGCGCCAGGGCCCGGTGACGCAGCACAGGACCGGCCAAGGAGACGACCTCCAGCAGCAGTGCCTCCACGGCGACACTGCCGGAACCCAACCCCAGCACAACCAGCGCGGGAAACAGTTCCGGTGACATGCACATGTCGAAGACCACCTGCGCCAGTACCGGATCCGCTAATCGGCGACGCACCTCCGCCCGGGCCATCTCCAGGTCCGCCCCGCATCCCACCGGGATATCGGCGGGCCCCGGAGTCTCCGCAGCCGTCTCCGCCGCCGTCTCCCCCACCCTCGGATCGACCACCGCGGCGACCTCCATCAGCAACGAGCACAGTACTACTGTGCTGGGCTCTGTGTCCCCGTCCCCGATCAGGCCGTCCCCCGCTACCCCGGTCGTCCCGCCGACCCCGGTTCGCCAGCTGTCGGGCAATGTGGGAATCGCCCTCGACACCGCGTCGGCCTGACCCAGCAGCCCGGCGAACTCCTCGGCCGACAGCGAGCCGTCGAATTCCCCGGGCTGCAAGGTGCTCCGGACCGGATTGTCCTCGGCCGCCCCCAACATCCCCTGGAGCAGACACCACCACCTGCCTTCGGCCCCGTGGCGTTGCACCGCCCGCCACCGCCGTCCTGCCTGTATCTCGTCGATCAGGAGAGTCTCGGTGACCGGGATCCCGAACCGGGCGAGCCTGTCTTCCGCAGCCCCCAGTAGGTCGTCGACACCTCCGGACAGCGGCCACGACTCGGGATCGATGACCATGGCGACCACCGAGGGTTCCTCGCAGCCGGCCAAAGCACGTTCCAGAGCGTGGACTGCCTCGCGCAGGGCTGCGCCGTCAAGATCGAGGCGGACCACCGGGCCGACCCGACGGGACATGTCCTCCTCCCGCATCCCCACGAGAACCAAACTCGACCGGGGGCGGAATCCCAGCAACGCCGGAACAGCCGTGATCAGTAGCCCGGGGTCCGAACCGAGGGAGATGGCGTTGTCGGGGCCGGGAATGTCATCGTCCGGCGTGGTGTTGCACGGCATGAAGGTCATGGGTCGATCTTCCCCGCAGCCCGCGGCGACGACCATCGTGTCGTGGGTGTTCTCCAATGAACATGTGGATAACCCGACCCCTGTGGATAACACGATTCCTACCGCCTGACCTCCCCCGATGGCACGGAGAGCGACTGGTAGGCTTGAAATGTGCGCGAGTTGCGACAGTGAAGGGAGTTTCGCACCGATGCCGAAGGACAACCATATGTACGAACTGGAGTACCCCGGTCCCGCGCTGGACACCGGGGATGCTGCCGGTGGTCTGTCGATGGTGGTCGCGCTCCAGGGCTACGCGGATGCCGGCCACGGCGTCCAGCAGGCCGGGCAACATCTGCTGCAGGCGCTGAACCACTCGCCGGTGGCGAATTTCAACGTCGACGAGTTGATCGACTACCGGTCACGCCGCCCCGGGGTCACCATCGACTCCGGCCAGGTCGTCGACCGGGAGGACCTGTCGATCACGCTGCACCGGGTGGAGGACACGGACGGACGCCCCTTCCTGCTGCTCACCGGCCCCGAGCCGGATCTTCGCTGGGAAGCGTTCTCCAAGGCCGTCGCCGAACTCGCCACGCGCACCAACGTTGAACGCACGATCACCCTGTACGCCGCACCGATGACGGTGCCGCACACCCGCCCGCTGGTGGTGTCGGCGCACAGTTCCGACCAGTCGCTCACCGAGGAGATGCGTGCCTGGACCTCCAGGATGATCATCCCGGGGGCGGCTGCGCTGGACATCGAGCTACTGCTGTCCCGGCGTGGACTGACCACCGTCGGCCTGACTGCGCACGTCCCCCACTACATCGCCGCGTCCGACTACCCGGAGGCGACCTACGGTCTGCTGCACACCGTGGAGAAGGTCGCCGAGCTGTCCCTGCCGCTGCGGGCGTTGCAGGCGGACATGGACAAGGTGCGTCAGCAGCTCGCCGAGCAGGTCGACGACTCCGCCGAGATCGCCTCGGTCGTCGGGGCCCTGGAACGCCAGTACGACGAGGAGATGGCGCGGATCCGCCGCAAGACGGAGAACGCACTGCTCGCCCCGGGCGAGGAGATCCCCTCCGGTGACGAGATCAGCGCGGAGTTCGAGCGCTTCCTCGCCGAGGCCGCCGAGTCTGACGGGATGGACGCGACCGACGCAGCCGACAATGCTGGCGACAACGCTGGCGACAACGCTGGCGACACTGACTCCGACAGCACCGACAGCACCGACACCGACTCAGACCCCACCGACACCGACAGGTAACCCCGTACCGTGACCAACGCCGACCAGACCCTGGCCGACCTTCTCCCCGACCTCGCCGAAGTTCCCGAGAGTCTCGTCGACGACGCCGTCCTGGAGTCTTTCCTGGCGTGGACCCGGGGCCGTGGTTTCAGTCTCTACCCTGCCCAGGAGGAGGCCGCCACGGCGCTGGCCGCCGGAGACAATGTCATCCTGGCGACGCCGACCGGGTCAGGAAAGTCGATGGTCGCCACCGCGGCACACTTCATCGCCCTGGCCCACGGCAAGCGGACCTTCTACACCGCACCGATCAAGGCACTGGTCAGCGAAAAGTTCTTCTCGATGTGCGAGATCTTCGGTGCCGCCAACGTCGGCATGATGACCGGTGACGCCACCGTCAACGGCCACGCCCCGGTCATCTGCGCGACCGCTGAGGTCGTGGCGAACATCGCCCTGCGCGAGGGTGCCTCCGCCGACATCGACCAGGTGGTGATGGACGAGTTCCACTACTACTCCGAGCCTGACCGGGGGTGGGCCTGGCAGATTCCCCTGCTGGAACTGCCGCGGGCACAGTTCCTGCTGATGAGCGCGACCCTCGGTGACACCTCGTGGTTGGAGAAGGATCTCACCGACCGGACCGGGCGTCCCACCACCCCGGTGACCGGGACGGTGCGTCCTGTCCCCCTGGACTTCTCCTACGTCTACACCCCGGTGCACGAGACTCTGGAGGAGCTGGTCGACAACGGCAAGGCGCCGGTCTACATCGTCCACTTCTCCCAACGTGACGCGGTGGAACGCGCCCAGGCACTGACCAGCATGAGCTTCGCCTCCAAGGAACGTAAGGCCGCCATCGCGGAGGCCATCGGGGATTTCCGGTTCACCTCAGCCTTCGGCAAGACGCTGTCGGGTCTGCTGCGCCGCGGCATCGGGGTGCACCACGCCGGCATGCTGCCGAAGTACCGTCGGCTGGTGGAGAAGCTCGCCCAGCAGGGCCTGCTCGCCGTCATCTCGGGCACCGACACCCTCGGCGTCGGCATCAATGTGCCGATCCGTACCGTGCTGATGACCGGGCTGGCCAAGTACGACGGCATCAAGCATCGCGTCCTGAAGTCCCGGGAGTTCCATCAGATCGCCGGACGCGCCGGTCGCGCCGGCTACGACACCGAGGGCACCGTGGTGGTCGAGGCCCCCGACCATGAGATCGAGAACTTCCGGCTTCGCCAACGGGCCGGCTCGGACCCGAAGAAGCTCAAGAAGATGCGCAAGAAGTCCGCGCCCGAGGGCCGTGCCACCTGGTCGCAGTCCACCTTCGACCGGCTGACCACCGCCGAGCCGGAGGAACTGGTCAGCCAGTTCCGGATGAGCAACTCGATGCTGATCAACGTCATCGCCCGCGACCAGTGGACCTATGAGGCGCTGAAAGGGCTGCTGCGAGGCAACCATGACACCCGGGCCAAGCAGAACCGTGACATCCGAACCACCCTCTCGCTGTACCGGGGGTTGTTGCAGGCCGGGATCGTGGAGGAGGTCGAGGCCGACACCCCGTCCGGCAAGGATGCCCACCTGACCCAGGAACTGCAGCGTGACTTCGCATTGAACCAGCCGCTGTCGCCTTTCGCCCTGGCGGCCCTGGACCTGCTCGACCCGGAGTCGGACAGTTACACCCTCGACATCATCAGCACCATCGAGGCGATCCTGGACAACCCGAACCAGATCCTCACCGCCCAGCAGCGGGAGCGACGCGGTGAGGAGATCGCCGCGCTGAAGGCCGAGGGCGTCGACTACACCGAGCGTATGGCCCTGGTGGAGGACATCACGTGGCCGAAGCCGCTGGAGGATGACCTGGAGCAGGCCTACGACATCTTCTGCGAGTCCAATCCGTGGGCCAAGGAGTTCGACCTGGCGCCGAAGTCGGTGGTGCGCGACATGATCGAGAAGGCGATGACCTTCTCCGACCTGGTCGCCACCTACACCCTGGCCCGCTCCGAGGGTGTGGTGCTGCGCTACCTCACCGACGCCTGGCGCACCCTGTCGCACACCGTTCCCCCGGAGCACCGCACCGAGGAGCTGGAGGACATCATCGTCTGGCTCGGCGAGCTGATCCGGCAGGTGGACTCCTCCCTGGTCGACGAGTGGGCCGCGATGTCCGACCCTGATACCCCAGTCACCGAACAGCAGGTGGCCGAGCAGGCCTTCGCCGTCGATGACCCGTCACTGCTCAGCGCGAATCCGCGGGCACTGCGACGGATGGTGCGCAACCACTTCTTCCGCCATGTCGAACTCTTCGCCTTCGAGCGGGAGAAGCAGCTCGCCCTACTCGACGACTACCTGGACGATGCCCCGGACTGGCCCGAGGAACTCGACGCCTACTTCGACGAGTACGCGGATATCGGGGTGGATGCCGCCGCACGCTCCCCGCAGCTGGTGCTCATCACCGAGGAGGGACGCCACTGGCGGGTCCGGCAGATCCTGGACGACCCGGAGGGCGACCACGGCTGGGCCTTTGAGGGTGTCGTCGATCTCGACGCCACCGATGACAGCGGTGAGGTACGGCTCAGCGAGCTCACCGTCGTCCGGGGTTGACGCTGCACGTCACCCGACGTTGGCGCCCGACCTGGCGCCCCCCGACCTGGCACCATGATTGATTCAGTCGGCCCGGGCTGCCCTGTCGAAGACGCGTTGACCGTCCTCCAGCGACTCCTGGTAGGCGGTCTTCACGGCGTCGGCGAGGACGCTGAAATCCTCGCCCCGGTGCGAGCTGGTGCGATAGGCCAGGGACACGGTCCGTCCGGCGCTCTGCGCCCCACCGGCGAACCTGGCGAGGCCCAGTCCGGGACGGTCGCATTCGGCGGGCACCGCGCTCATCGGGACCAGCGTGCAGCCCAGACCACCGACGACGCACTGCACGATCGTCGACAACGATGCCGCCCGGGTGACCGAACTGGCCGGCTCCGTCGCCAGGGACGCCGAACGGCACAGGTCCAGCACCTGGTCGCGCAGGCAGTGCCCGTCGTCGAGGAGCAGCAGGTCCAGTTCATCCGAGCCGTTCGAACCATCAGCATCCGCGAGGCCGTGGAGGTCGTCCACCGTGAGGTCGGTACGTCCGGCGTAGGAGTGGGTCGACGGCACGACGAGGACGAACTCCTCGTGGTACAGGTCGATGTGCGACAGCCCGGAGCCGTCCTCGGGAGAGGCCAGGACCGCAGCATCCAGTCCGCCCTGGCGCAGTGAATCCACCAGGCTGGCCGTTTTCTCTTCGACGATGCGGGGCTCCATCTCAGGAGCGACCTCCGGCAGTGACCGCAGCAGGGTCGGCAGGATGAAGGGGGCGATGGTCGGGATCATGCCGATGCTGACCGGACCGCTGAGATGGCCCTGCGCGCCCTTGGCGTGACTGACGAAGGCGTCCAAGGAGTCCACGGTCGCCTGTGCGAACGGCAGCAGGGAGCTACCGACGGGTGTGACGATCACCCGGCGGGTGGAGCGTTCGATCAGCTGGACGCCGAGGCCGTTCTCCAGTGCGGCGAGAGCCTGGGACAGTGACGGCTGCGAGATACCGAGTCGTTGGGCAGCCGCACCGAAGTGCCCGTGCTCCGCAATGGTGACGAAGGTACGCAGCTGGGAAATCGTCGGACGATACGGCTTATTAACCATACCTATGAGAATACACCAGGGGAACCTTATGGACCTATACTCACCTTAGAATAGGTCGGCCTTATCGGGCGCCTACAGATAAAAAGGTTTATCTTTTGCACTATCGGCCGGAAGGTGGCATACTTGGACCTGGTTCCAGAAGCACTCCGGTGCTTGTTGTAGATCTCTCAAGGAGGCATTCACGTGTCCATTCTCACCGTCGGCGACCAGTTCCCCGAGTTCGCTCTCACCGCACTCAAGGGCGGCAACCTGCACGAGGCCAACGCCCAGCAGCCGGAGGACTACTTCGAGGAGGTCAGCCTCGACAAGTACCAGGGCCAGTGGAAGGTCGTCTTCTTCTACCCGAAGGACTTCACCTTCGTCTGCCCGACCGAGATCGCCGCATTCGGCAAGCTCGACGACGAGTTCCAGGACCGCGACACCCAGATCCTCGGCGGCTCCACCGACAACGAGTTCGCCCACTTCAACTGGCGCGCCACCCACCCGGAGCTCAAGGGTGTCCCCTTCCCGATGTTCGCTGACGTCCGCCACGACCTGATCCGCGCCCTCGGTGTCGAGAACGCCGACGGTGTCGCCGACCGTGCGACCTACATCGTCGACCCGGACAACGTCATCCAGTTCGTCTCCGTCACCCCGGACGCCGTGGGCCGCAACGTCGACGAGGTCCTGCGCGTCCTCGACGCCCTGCAGTCCGAAGAGGTCTGCGCCTGCAACTGGCAGGCCAACGACCCGACCAAGAACATCAACAAGATGGACGTCGTCCAGGAGGCACTGAACTAAATGTCGATCGACAACCTGAAGTCCGGACTCCCCGAGTACGCCAAGGACCTGAAGCTCAACCTCGGTACCCTGACGCGCTCGACCGAGCTCAGTGAGCAGCAGCTGTGGGGCACCTTCGTCGCCACCGCCGCCGCCACCCGCAACGACCAGGTGCTCTCCGAGATCTCCGACGAGGCCAAGCAGCACCTGTCCGACGAGGCCTACAACGCCGCGCTCGCCGCAGCGTCCATCATGGCCATGAACAACGTCGCCTACCGCGCCCGTGGTTGGCTGGGTGACGACTACGCACAGGTCCGCATGGGCCTGCGGATGAACGTCATCGGCAAGCCCGGCATCGAGAAGGTCGACTTCGAGCTGTTCTCCCTGGCTGTCTCCACCATCAACGGTTGCGAGCACTGCACCATCGCCCACGAGAAGACCGTGCGCGACGAGGGCCTGACCAAGGAGCAGGTCTTCGAGGCCGTCAAGATTGCCGCTGTGGTCCAGGGCGTCGCCCAGACCATCGAGATCGAGGACGCGCGCTAGAGCCTGCGTCACCGCAGGACTCCCGTGAATCTCCGGTGAGTCCCTGGCGCGTCACCGACACGTCCCTGACCCCCGTCATCACCTCATACGAGGTGACGGCGGGGGTCCGGCGTTTCCGGCCGCGGTGGTAGAATCGCCGGGTGGAATCCAGGGAAACACACAGGGCGACCAAGAGCGAGTCCAATCCGTCCGAGCCCCGGGGACAGGCACGTCAGAGCGGTAGGAACGCTCAGAGCAGTCAGCCGGGCACGAACGGTCAGCAGTCGAAGCGTCGACGTAACCGGTCGGGACGGTCCAGCTCGCGGGGGTCAGGACGCAACCGGACGGTGCGCACCGGGCTGGACCGTAACCTGTCCTTCCCCGCGTCACTTCCGGTCTCCGCCCGCCGTGACGACATCATGGCCGCGATCCGCGACCACCAGGTCGTCATCGTCGCCGGTGAAACCGGGTCGGGAAAGACCACCCAGCTGCCGAAGATGTGCCTGGCCCTGGGCCGCGGCACATCTGCCCGGATCGGCCACACCCAGCCACGTCGTATCGCCGCGCGCAGTGTCGCCGACCGCATCGCCGAGGAACTCGGTGAGAAGGCCGGCGAGCCGGGAGGACGGGTCGGCTACAAGATCCGCTTCGACGACCACGTCTCCGACTCCACCGCCGTCAAGCTGATGACCGACGGCATTCTTCTGGCCGAGATCCAGCGCGACCGGCTGCTGCGTGGCTATGACACGATCATCGTCGACGAGGCCCACGAACGCAGTCTCAACATCGACTTCCTGCTCGGCTACCTCCGGGAGATCCTGCCGAAACGTCCCGACCTCAAGGTCATCATCACCTCGGCCACCATCGACCCGGAGTCCTTCGCCGAGCACTTCAAGGCCGCCGACGGCACCCCGGCCCCCATCGTCGAGGTGTCCGGACGCACCTACCCCGTCGAGGTGCGCTACCGTCCACTGACCCGCATCGAGCAGTCCCCCAACGGCACCACGCGGGAGATCGAGACCGACCCCCTGGACGGTCTGCTGGACGCCACCTCCGAGCTGATCGCCGAGGGCCCGGGCGACATCCTGTGTTTCTTCTCCGGCGAGCGGGAGATCCGCGATGCTGCGGATGCCCTGAGCACCCGGAAGTTCCGCAACCTGGAGATCCTGCCGCTGTTCGGACGCTTGTCCGCCGCCGAGCAGCACCGGGTGTTCAGCACCGGTCCGCGGCGCCGGATCATCCTGGCCACCAATATCGCCGAGACCTCCCTGACCGTGCCGGGCATCAAGTACGTCATCGACACCGGCTACGCCCGGATCTCCCGATACTCCCACCGCACCAAGGTCCAGCGGTTGCCTGTCGAGGAGATCAGCCAGGCCTCGGCCAAGCAGCGGTCCGGACGATGCGGCCGTGTCTCCGAGGGCGTTGCGGTGCGCCTGTACTCGGAGGAGAACTTCGAGGCACGACCCGAGTTCACCGACCCGGAGATCCTGCGTACCCACCTGTCCAGCGTCATTCTCTCGATGACCGCTCTGGGTCTCGGAGACATCGCCGACTTCCCTTTCCTCCAGCCACCCGACTCGAAATCGGTACGCGACGGTGTCCTGCTGCTCAAGGAGCTCGGTGCCCTGGGAGATGACTCCGACGCCGGGCTTTCCCTGACCAAGGTGGGCCGGGACATGGCCCGGATCCCGACGGATCCGAGGCTGGCCAGGATGTTGTCGGCCGCCCACGAACTCAACGTCCTGGAGCAGGTGGCGGTGATCGTCAGTGCCCTGAGCATCCAGGACGTCCGGGAACGTCCGTTGGAGCAGCAGGCCCGTGCCGACCAGCTGCATGCCAGGTTCAAGGCTGACTCCGACTTCATCAGCGTGCTGAAGCTGTGGAACTATCTCCAGGAGCAGCGCCGCGAGCTGTCCGGCAACAAGTTCCGGAAACTCTGCCGCGAGGAGTTCATCCACTATGTGCGGGTTCTGGAGTGGATGGACCTGGTCCGCCAGCTGCTCGGTGTCATCCAGGATCTGCGGTGGAAGATCCCCGATGTACGTCACTTCCGCGACCTGCACTTCGAGCTGGAGCCCCCTCAGACGCCGACCGACGGTGGGCGTCGTGGCTCCGGCGCGTCCCCGGACGAGAAGAACGTGCACAAGGCGATGCTTGCCGGCCTGCTGACCAATATCGGTATGCGTCAGGGCAATTCCCGGCAGTTCACCGGGACACGCAACAGTACTTTCGTGATCCACCCTTCATCGCATCTGTCGAAGAAACCACCGCAGTGGGTCATGGCCGCCGAACTGGTGGAGACCTCGCAGGTCTTCGCCCGCACTGTGGGTCCCCTGGTACCCGAGTGGATCGAGGCCATTGCCCCGCAGATGGTGCGTTACTCCTATGCGGAGCCGCACTGGTCGTCCAAACGTGGCGAGGCACAGGTGCACGAGAAGGCGATGATGCTGGGGCTGCCGATCATCCCGGACCGGCGGGTCAGTCTGTCCAGGACCGATCCGGAGGCCGCCCGGGAGATGTTCATCCGGCATGCCCTGGTCGAGGGTGACTGGCGGACCAACCACCGCTTCTTCCGTCACAACCAGGAGTTGCTGGAGGAGGCCGAGAGCCTCGAGGACAAGGCACGGAGGCGTGACATCGTCGTCGACGACGACACCCTCTTCGCCTTCTACGACGCGCACATCCCTGAGTCTGTCGTCTCCACCCGTCATTTCGACTCATGGTGGAAGAAGGCCCGGCACAAGACTCCTGACCTGCTGAACTTCTCGGCGGACGCGCTGATCGACTCCGATGGTGGGGCGGCTGCGGCACGTGAGTTCCCCGACACGTGGACCCAGGGAACGATGACCTTCGACCTGGAGTACGTCTTCGACCCGGGCGACGAGGCCGACGGCATCACCATGCGCATCCCGCTGCCGCTACTGGCCACCGTCGAGGAGGAACCGTCCCGGTGGCTGGTGGCGGGTATGCGTGAGGAGCTGTGCATAGCGCTGATCAAGTCACTGCCCAAGCCGCTGCGCACCAGTGTGGTACCGGCCGGTGAGTTCGCCCGGGCAGCCTTGTCCCGGATGACCCCCTATGACGGCGACCTCGGACAGGCCTTCGCCGATGCTCTGCGCCAGTTGGGTGGCAGCGGGATCAGCGCAACCGATTTCGACTACAGCCGGGTGCCCCGACACCTCCGGATGACATTCGCCGCGGTGGACCGCAAGGGCAAGACCGTGGCAATTTCCAAGGACCTTGGTGAGCTGCAGAAGAACCTGGCCGGCGAGATCTCCCAGTCCATCGCTGCCGCAGCTGCCCGGACGAGCGGCGGTACGGAGTCCGGCTCCGAACCCACACCGGCCTCCCCTGGTGACGCTGCGCGTCGCGGACGCCCCAAGGGAGCCCCGGGTAAGGGGAAGCGGGGTGACACCCCAGGGTCCGGAGCCGGTGGCACCGGTGCCGGTGTGCTGGCCCAGGCGGACAGCTGGACCGCGGAGACCTTCGGCACCATCCCAGAGTCGGTGGAGACCATCGTCGACGGCCAGCCCACGTCCGCGTATCCGGCGCTGGTGTCCGACAAGAAGAACGGGCTGCTGCTCAAGGCCTTGCCCACTGCCCAGGCGGCGGCGGGCCAGCAGTTCTCGACCGTGCTGGCGATGATGCTGGAGAAGTGCACGATATCGACGAAGCAGATGATCAAGGGGATGCCGCTACGTCAGCGGGTCGCCATGGAGAACTACCCGCACGGTGGTGCGGAGGCCCTGGTGGAGGACTGTCGGGTTCTGGCATGCCGTGACCTGCTGGAAAAGCATGGCCCGGTGATCCGCGACCCCGACCGCTGTGCCACCGCACTGGAGGCCGCGCGCACATCTGGGCCGGGTGTCGTCCGGCAGATGGTGGTTGCGATCGCTCCAGCGGTGTTGGCGGTCTCGGACATGGCCGAGGAATTGCAGTCCTGGGATGGTGCGTCGATCACCGACATGCGCAAGCAGTTGGATTTCTTCCTCGGGCCGCACCGGGTGGCGGTGAACGGTGTCGGGCATATGCGCCACGTGCCCCGTTATGTCGCTGCGATGTCTGCGCGGCTGGAGTTGATGGAGACCGACCCGGACCGCGAGGCCGACCTGGATAGCCAGATCCAGGAGTGCCAGGAGATGATCGAGGCGACCCGGAAGCGGCTGCCGAGCTCCCGGTCTGCGACGCCCCAGATCAAGGAGGTCGAGTGGTTGGTCGAGGAAGTCCGGGTGTCACTGTTCGCGCAGCACCTGGGGACCTCGCGTCCGGCCAGTGTGACCCGGGTGCGCAAAGCCCTCGACAAGATCAGGTGAGGTTGACGCCGTGCTCTTCGCTGGCCCGGCGGACCGGGTCTGACGGGTCTACCGGGTCGGTCGAATCGGCGGAATCCGAGGCCTTCCGTAGCATGGCGATCTCGCGCTCGAAATCTTCGGTGGATTTGAAGGACTTGTAGACCGAGGCGAAACGCAGGTAGGCCACGACGTTCAGTTTGCGCAGCGGTTCCAGGATCGCCAGGCCGATATCATCGGCGGCGACCTGCGAACCGTGTCGAGCACGGATCGACTGCTCAACGTCGTGGGCCAGCACCTTCAAGTCATCCTCTGACACACCGAGCCCCTGGCAGGCTCGACCGACACCACGGATGACTTTGTCGCGCCGGAACTCCTCGGTGACACCGTTGCGTTTGGTGACCAGCAGCACCGAACGCTCCACAGTGGTGAACCTGTTCTTGCAGTTCGTGCATTCACGGCGACGGCGAATCGCGGACCCGGACTCCACGGTGCGGGAATCGACGACTCGTGACACATCGGAGCGGCAGGCGGGGCAGAGCACGGTGGTGCTCCCTTCGTGACAGGTTGGCGGATCGCTTCGTTGTTCACGATCCTACCGCTACCCCACCGAGCACACCCCCGGAGGTCATGAGTCCTGGGAGAGCTGACAGTGTCATGCCATAGCGGGCGTGGGAGAGGTCAGCGTGCCGAAGTATCCGTGGACACCGGGGCGACATCCACCGCCTGGCCACCGTGCGTAGCGCGGTCGCTGCTTCCTGCATCGATTCCGGCGACCGCCGCAGGATGATGGTCCACAGCTGGCTCGGGCTCCGAACCCGCGATGATCACCGGACCCGCACCCAGCAGCGCAGCGAAAGTGACGAGTGCGAGCAAACACACACCCGGCGATTCCGCCACCAGGTTCATTCGACGGCGAATCCTGGCCCATCGGCTCGCGACATCGAACGGGCGTTCCACACCGGCGGCGATCCGACGTCGACGTTCGCGGTCAGCTACGGTAGGCGTATGCACCGCACCACTGCCCCAGGTGTTCGAAAACGGGGCGACAGAAGTTGACCGCGCCGAATCCCGACCGGCCCAATCGGGGCGCCGGTACACGGGACGATCAGCGACTACAGTGTAGCGAGTGGTGTTGACTACAGCCATGACGACCTCTTTCTCCTGGACCGGCGCCGACCTTCGGACACCGTGGCAACCCCATGAGACCACCGGGGTCGGACACGAACACCGGGACACCGTCTCAATTTCGCCCGCATGTTCGAGAACCTTCGTTCGTTCGAAAATTTAGCACGCGCGTTCGAACGTGTCCAGCCTTATCGGGAATTTTTCGAACACAATGATGAAATATGTCCACCACCTGATGTATGGTCAAGCTAACGACCAGATCAGCGGGTCGGCAACCAACGTCAGGGAGTGGGTCACAATGACAGAGAATCAGCAGATCCTGGCGGAGTCCGCAGGCAGCACGCCAGCGGATTCCGCAGGCAGCACAACGGGGACACGGCGCCGGTCGGGGTCGCGTGCGACCAACGCCACCGATTCGAAGGGCCGCGAAAAGCTCTCGGAACGTCAGCGACGGATCATGGACGTGATCAAGGACGCCACCCGCTTCCGCGGTTACCCGCCGAGCATCCGGGAGATCTGCGATGCCGTCGGGCTGAACTCCACGTCCTCGGTCTCCTACCACCTGCGCGAGCTGGAGCGGAAGGGCTACCTGCGCCGCGAGGACAACAAGCCGCGGGCTGTCGACATCCGGGATTTCGAGGAAGACACCTCCTCGCGTCCGGGGCCGAAGCCGGCGACGGCCCCCGCCCCCACGACTGCCCCCGAAGGCATGCCCTCGCCGTCCTTCGTCCCCGTCGTCGGTCAGATCGCCGCAGGCTCACCGATCCTCGCCGAGGAGCACGTCGAGGCGCACTTCCCGCTGCCCCAGGAACTGGTCGGCGGCGGCGAACTCTTTCTGCTGCAGGTGGTCGGCGAGTCGATGCGCGATGCCGGCATCTTCAACGGCGACTGGGTCGTGGTGCGGTCCCAGAAGGTCGCCGAGCTCGGCGAATTCGTCGCCGCCATGATCGACGGGGAGGCCACGGTCAAGGAGTTCCAGCAGGACGACAGCGGAACCTGGCTGATCCCCCACAATGAGCTCTTCGAGCCCATCCGGGGAGACAACGCCGACATCCTCGGCCGTGTCGTGGCTGTCCTCCGCAAGATCTGACCGGTTGCTCCCGGGCGGGTCAGCGTCCGATCACTGCCGCAGCCGCGATGCGGGCTTCCTCAGCCCCTTCAGCGTCCAACGCTGCGGCGGCCATCTCCCGGCAGGTCACGAAATCAACCTCGCCCAGCTGTGCGCCCACCGCCGCCAACGCCGGGGTCGCCGCCGACAACGAGGTGACGCCGAGCCCTGCGAGCACACAGGCCAGCAACGGGTCGGCGGCCGCCTCACCACAGACTCCCACCGCGGTCTTCGTCACCGCACCTGCACGACAGGTGGTGTGCACCAGGTGGAGCACCGCCGGCTGCCAGGGATCGGTGAGATACGCCAGCGAGGACGACAACCGGTCCGCCGCCATCGTGTACTGGGTCAGGTCGTTCGTGCCGATCGACACAAAGTCCAGGTGGGACATGATCTTCTCGGCCATCATCGCCGCCGCCGGCACCTCGATCATCGCCCCGGCGGTCAATCCCCGACTGTGGCACAGCTCAGCGAACCAACGGGCCTCCTGCACCGTGGCCACCATGGGTGCCATCACCCAGGTCTGCCCCCCACGCTCCGCCCTCCCGGTGCTCTCCACCGACAGAGCGATCCCGTCAAGCTGGCGCTCCAGCAACGCCTTGTTCCCCCGGGCGATACGCAGACCACGTACTCCCAGAGCCGGGTTCTCCTCGTCCTCGGCATCCACGTACGGCACCGGCTTGTCGGAGCCGGCATCCAACGTACGGATGACCACCTTGCCCTCAGGGAACGCCGACAACACCGAGGCATAACGCTCTGCCTGCTGCTCCACACTCGGTTCGGCGGTCTCACTGAGGAAACTCAGCTCGGTGCGGAACAACCCGATGCCCTCGGCGACCGACTCCGCAGCCTGCATGGCGGTGTCGCCGTCCTGCACATTCGCCAGCAACTGCACCCGGTGACCGTCCGAGGTCTGCGCCGGACCACTCCAGCCCCGGACCTTCTCCGCCAACGCCGCCGCCTCAGCGACCCGACGCTCGACATCCTCGGCCGGCACGCCGGTCTCAATTGTTCCGGCAGCAGCATCCACCAGCACCTCGGTCCCGTTGGTGATATCCGCCAGCCCCTTACCTACGGCGACAACGCACGGAATGTCCAGTTGTCGGGCGATGATCGCGGTGTGGCTGGTGGCCCCACCTTTCTCCGTGATCACGGCGACGATCAACTCGGGGTCGAGGGTGGCGGTGTCCGCTGGCGCGAGGTCGTCGGCACACAGGACATGTGGGGTGGTGACCTCCGGGATTCCCGGCTCCGGTTCGCCCCGGAGTTCGGCGATCACCCGATCGCGGACGTCCTTCAGGTCGGTCACCCGCTCCGCCATCACACCCCCGGCCTTGAGGAAGAGGTCCACGAAATCATCCGTGGCCTGACGCACCGCGTACTGGTTGGTCTGCCCGGCGTTGATCGCCTTCTTGACCTTCTTCGCCCACGCGCGGTCCCGGGCGATCGCCACCGTCGCCTCGAGGACCTGGCGGGCGTGCCCCTCCACCGTCTCCGCGCGTGCACTGAGCCGACCGGCGACCGTGTCGACCGCCGCAGTGAAAGCCTCGAACTCGGCCTCACGCTGGTCCTCGACGACCGTTGCATCCGCCTCCGGAAGCTCGGGACGCTCGGTCGCCCACGTCACCGGCGCATAGACGGTGCCGGCCACCACCGACTTCCCCATGAGAATCCGGACACCGGTGGTGCCTTCTGCCGTATCTGCCATGGTGTCGAATCTCCCGCCATCGATCGGTGCAAAACTGTGCTGCAGACCACTTTACCCGGTTCCCGACGAGGACCGCCGGGCCCTACCCCGGGGTTGAAACCCCACCCCCGTTGTCCTACCGGCCTACGGACCGCGGACCTCCCCTGCCCCTAGACTGAAAGCCATGTACTCAGAGGAACGTCGACGGCAGATCGCCTCGCTGACCGCCGTGAACGGTCGGGTGACTGTTGCCGAACTCGCCGAACGCTTCAACGTCACCCCCGAGACGATCCGTCGTGACCTCACTGTGCTGGACAACGACGGGGCGCTACACCGGGTCCACGGCGGCGCGGTGCCGACGAACAACTATCAGACCACCGAGACCCCGATCGAGCTCCGCGGCTCCACCTCCACCGAGGCGAAGATCCGCATCGGGCGTGTCGCTGCCGCCCTGCTCCCCAGGTCGGGCACCGTGTTCCTCGACGCCGGGACGACGACGGCCATGCTCGCCCACGCCGTCGCCGAAGCCGGCACCCCGGAGGACAATCCCTTCCGCGACCTCACCGTACTGACGAACTTCCTGCCCCTGGCCGTGCGACTGTCGGCAGCCGGACTCAACGACGTCCAGTTGGTCGGTGGGCACATCAGGCCGATCACCCAGGCTGTCGTCGGCGACATCGCACTGCGCACCATCGGCGTGCACCACGCGGACGTGGCCTTCATCGGCACCAATGCCCTGTCGATGGATCACGGGCTCTCAACCGCCGACGCCGCCGAGGCCGCGATGAAACGGGCCATGATCGCCAACGCCTCCCAGGTCATCGCAATGTGCGACTCCACCAAGTTCGGCCGCGACTACCTCGTCAGTTTCGCCACCGTCCCGGAGATCGACATCCTGGTCACCGACGACGACGCACCCGCACAGTACCGCGAGGCACTCATCGCCGAAGGTGTCGAGGTCGTCCAGGCTTAAGGCCCTCGCAGCGTTATCGCCGCTACGTCCTGTTTCCATTTCCCCCGGCCGCAGGACGTACCACCCATACGACCGCCCGCACGCTACCGCGGACGCGGGTTTTCGATAGGCTGACGGGGTACAGAGAACCGTCGCAACCGTTCCTCCGGGACAGTTCTTCCGAGACGTGAGAAAAGAGAAGCATCATGGCATCAACCACCGTCACCGTCGGCTCTGCCGTCGGCCTCCACGCCCGTCCGGCCACCATCATCGCCGAGGCCGCCGCCGGCTACGACGACGAGATCCTGCTCTCCCTGCCGGGTGAGGACGACGAGGAGCCCTCGGACGCCAGCTCTTCGCTGATGATCATGGCCCTGGGTGCCGAGAAGGGCGATGAGGTGACCGTGACCTCCGACAACGCCGAGGCTGTCGAGGCCATCGCCGCGCTGATCGTCAAGGACCTCGACGCCGAGTAGTCTTTCCCACCCCCACTCCTGCCGGCAGGTCGTCCCGTGGCCTGCCGGCTTTAGTGTCTCAGCTACGCAGGTAGTAGTCGCGCACGGAGAAGTCGCGTCCCTCGCCGACATGCTCGTAGAGCCACTTGAGCACCGGGTAGCCCACGATGATCCCCACCGAGCCCCACATGATGCCCTCCAGGGACAACGAGCCGATCTCGATGGTCAGGTTGCCGATTCCGGCGACCAGGGCAGCCGCCGCAGCGGCGAGGTTCACCGGGTTGGTGAGGTTGACGTTGTTGTCCTGCCAGATCCGGATACCCAGCAGGCCGATCATCCCGTAGAGGACCATCGTGGCCCCGCCCAGTACGCCGACGGGGATGGTGTTGATGACCGCTCCGAACTTCGGGATGAAAGCCAGCGCAATCGCCGTGGCTGCCGCCACCCAGTAGGCCGCGGTCGAGTAGACCTTCGTCGCCGCCATGACACCGATGTTCTCTGCGTAGGTGGTGGTACCCGAACCGCCGAAACCACCGGCCAGGGTCGTGGCGATGCCGTCACCGATCAGGGCCGGACCGGCCTCACCGTCGAGGTTGCGTCCGGTCATCCCGGCCACGGCCTTGACGTGCCCGACGTTCTCGGCGATCAGGACGACCACCACCGGCAGCGTCAACAACACCGCACTGAGCTGGAACTCAGGGGTGGCGAACTGCGGCAACCCGATCCAGTCGGCCTCGGCGATGGTGTCGGCTGCCCCGTCCGCCAGATTGCCGGAGACCACGGCGAAGAGCCAGCCGATGATCACTCCGATGAGGATGCCGAGACGTCCGACCATCCCACGCCCGGCCACGGTCACGATGAGGACGGCGGCGAGGGTGACCCCGGCGACCAGCGGCTGCTCCGAGAAGTTGGATGCCGCGGTCGGTGCCAGGTTCAGACCGATCAGGGCGACGATGGCACCGGTGACCGCCGGGGGCAGTACCGCATCAAGGAGACGTCGTCCGGCGGCGGCGACGATCACACCCACAAGGATCAGCACCAGACCGGCGACCATGACACCGCCGAGCTGGGCGGCGAAACCGTCCTGCTGGGTGGCGGTCAGCGGGGCGATGAAGGCGAAGGAACTGCCCAGGTACGACGGCACCCGGTTGCGGGTGATCAACAGGAAGATGATCGTGCCGAGTCCGGAGAACAGCAGGGTGGTGTTCACCGGGAAGCCGGTCAGGGTCGGCACCAGCAGCGTGGCGCCGAACATGGCGATGACATGCTGCATGCCGATACCGATCGTGCGTGGCCAGGTCAGTCTCTCATCGGGGGCGACCACGGCCCCGGGCTGGATGGTCTTGCCGTCGCCGTGCAGCGTCCAGCCGAAGAAGGGGTTGTTTTTCACGCGGTTGATGATACCCGGTCACGCCCCCGGAACCTGGTCTCAGTCGGTGACGCGAAACTCCTTGAGTTCCGCCGCCAGCACGCCCGGCAACCGGACGTCCACCCGGGTGCCGTCCTCGGTGTACTCCTCGTTGAGCACGGTGCCGTACTCGTGCAGGCGGGCCACGACATCGCCACGGTGGAACGGGACCTGCAGGACGACCCGCTCATCCAGGGAGTTGAGGAACAGCTCCAGCCGACTCTCCAACTCCTCGATCCCCTCACCGGTGGCCGCGGAGACGAAGACGACATCGTCGAGGCGACTGCGCAGCTCCGCCAGCACGACCGGGTCGGCCTGGTCGATCTTGTTGACGACCAGGATCTCCGGCGGGGCCTGCTCCCCCACTTCCTCGGAGATCTCCCCGATGACCTTGTTCACCGCGGCGATCTGCTCCATCGGGAAGGGGTCGGAACCGTCAACGACGTGCAGTACGACATCGGCGGCCATGACCTCCTCCAGTGTCGAGCGGAAAGCCTCAACCAACTGGGTCGGCAGGAAGCGGATGAAACCGACGGTGTCGGAGAACACCACGGCCCGACCGTCGACGAGCTCGGCACGCCGGGTAGTGGGGTCCAGGGTGGCGAACAGGGCGTCCTCCACCAGCACACCCGCCCCTGTCAGGGAGTTGAGCAGTGAGGACTTTCCGGCGTTGGTGTACCCGGCGATGGCGATCTTGGCGATCGCCGAGGAGTCACGGCGGCTGCGCTTGACGTCGCGGGCCTTCTTCATGCTTGCGATCTCGCGGCGCAGCCGGGCCATCTCGGTACGCAGCCGTCGACGGTCGGCCTCGATCTTGGTCTCACCGGGGCCACGCAGACCCACACCACCGTTGGTTCCGGCACGACCGCCGGCCTGTCGTGACAGGGCGCCACCCCAGCCACGCACCCGGGTGATCAGGTACTCCAGCTGGGCCAGGGCGACCTGCGCCTTACCTTCCTTGGACTTGGCGTGCTGGGCGAAGATGTCGAGGATCAGCATGGTCCGGTCAATGACCTTGACGTCCAGCGCCTTCTCCAGGGCGATCATCTGGCCGGGGCTGAGCTCACCGTCGGCGATGACGGTGTCGGCACCGGTCTCCACGACGACCTGGCGCAGCTCCTCGACCTTGCCGGAACCAATGTAGGTTCCCGCGTCGGGCTTGTCCCGCCGCTGGTAAAGCATGTCGGCGACCTCGGAACCGGCGGTCTCCGCCAGTGCGGCGAGCTCGTCGAGCCGCGCCTCGATCTGCGCGAGTGAGCCGTCGGTCCACACGCCGACGAGCACCACTTTCTCCAGGCGGAGCTTTCGGTACTCAACGTCGTAACCGTCGTCCTGCTCGGTGGAGTGGACGTTGGTTCCGCGGGTG
This sequence comes from Candidatus Corynebacterium faecigallinarum, assembly GCA_019120175.1. GTDB lineage: Bacteria > Actinomycetota > Actinomycetes > Mycobacteriales > Mycobacteriaceae > Corynebacterium > Corynebacterium faecigallinarum. Next base: position 35,827 of record DWVP01000004.1, on the reverse strand, counting down.
AGTCGGCGAAGACTGGAACGCTGTTCAAGGTCCAGATCGCCGACGGTGGTCTCTTCGTTGTCTGTCATCCCCCTCCATCTTTCCACGTCTGCGCCCAGAGAGTAGGATCGCACCTATGATTCCGGAGTTGAGGAGTGTCGGGCTGGAGTTCACCCGATGGCAGGACGCACTGGAGGCCGCCTACGGGTCAGGGGCTCTACGGGTCACCGGGGAGGTCCGGGACGGCCAGGTGCTGCAGTACGACGACCCGAGTGGGGCACGGCTGGTGATCCTGGCCGTGGAGCCCTACGGATCCTTCGCCAGCTTCAGTGGCGGGGTGGAGACCGCTGCGCACCTGAGCATGATCGACGACATCGTCGGTGTGCTCGACATCGTGGCCGACACTCCCCTGCTGCAGGTCCGTGGTCAGGGCGCGCCGGTGATCGCCTCGGTCACCGCGACGGTCGCCCAGGGCCCGCTGCTCTCGGAGGAGGGTGCGCTGGAGTACCAGCCGGTGCAGGTGTCCGCGCTCGCCGCCAACGTCGGCGTCCACACCACCCCGGAGGACGCCGCGATGGCCGGCGTCCTCCGGGTCGGCACCGTGGAGTCCAAGGGCATGGCCGACCTGAACTCCGGCGCCACGGCACCGCACTCCACGGCCACCATCGCCGTGGAGGTCGCCTCGGCCGACCGCCGGACGACCGCACTGACCGGACAGCGTTTCTGGGTGTGCACCGTCAACGCCCCCTTCGCCTTCACCGTCGTGGTCCCTGATTCCCCCGACACCCCGGAGATCACCACCGGGACGATCTTGTCCGGCGATGTCCAGTTCACCGCCACCGCCGTTGATCCGGCGTCCTGCTCTTCCGGAGGCTGCGGCTGCGGGTCAGGAGGCTGCGGAGGATCCTGTGGCTGATGACCGGCCCCAGCTAAGCCACTCCGCGGTCAACCACACCACGTCCCGCCGGATCACCGCCCGCGGACACCTGGTGGCGCTGCTGATTCTGACGGTGGTGAGCCTGGTGCTGGTTCGCGCCCTGGGGGTGGTGGGGGTTCTGCTGGCCTGCGCAGTCGTCGTTGTCGGCACCGCGTTGGTGCTGCGGCGTGACTCCGTCCATGAGCTGGAGTCACTGCGGAACTCCGTGGCCCTGTCCTCCACCGATGTCTCGGTCGTCCTGGACGACTGGGAGACGTTCCGGCGATCCCACGCGCCCGAGCACGTCCGCGACCGGGAGGTGCACCGTCCGACCCTGCTCGACCCGGCGTCGGAGGTCTCCAGCGTGCGTCGCTTCCACTCCGCCGCCGACGCATGCGAACAGTTCCTGAATGAGCTTCCGGACCGGGCGCGGGAGTTGACCGATGTGTCATCGTTGACGGCGCTGCTCACCGAGACAGACCAGCGTGCGGTGGCGCTCAGCTCGATGTGGGAGCGCGCCCGCCGGGACGCCGCAGAGGCCCGCCGAGGCTGATCTCCCCGCCGGGCTCTCGGTCACCCCCGGCCGGACTCAGACGGTGACGCGAGTGGAGAACACCAGGCGGGACGGGCCACGCAGCACCGCCGGGCCCTCGGCGCTCAACGTCACCTCGACCTCGCCGCCGGGGATCACCACCCGTACCGTCCGGTCGGCTGCGGCCGCCCCTGCTCCTCCGTCCTGCCCGCTGTTCCGTTCCGCAGCAACAGCGGCGACAGCGGCGGCGACCGTCCCCGTCCCGCAGGACAAGGTCTCCCCCACCCCTCGCTCGTGGACACGCATATGCACTGTGCCATCGTCCAGCGCGGTGACGAGTTCCAGGTTCACCCCGTCCGGGAACACCCGGTCATCCCACGTCGGGACCAGACCGACATTGAGGGCCGCCAGCCCGGCCGGATCCAGGCCCGGGACGACACACGCCAGATGCGGGTTGCCCATGTCCACGGCCAGTCCCTCGAAGGTGACGTCGTCCTGTCTCGCCACGGAGGTACCGAAGGTCCGCGGCACGCCCATCCCCACACTCACCTCGGCGTCCGTGGTGTCGGCGGAATGCACGACTACGTCGCGGCGTCCGGCACGGGTGCCGACCGGGATCTCGGTGGCGTCGGTGAACCCCAGGGCGCGCAGCGCGTGGCTGAACACGCGGACGCCGTTGCCGCACATCTCGGCGATCGAGCCATCGGCGTTGTAGTAATCCATGAACCAGTCGTCGGCATCCACACCCTCAGGCAGAGCGTCCAACACCCCGGCATCGACCAGGACGCCGGCGGTGGCGATACGGATCACCCCGTCCGCGCCGACACCGCGGTGCCGGTCGGCCAGGGCCTGGATGCGTTCGGTGGTCAGCTCCAGGTCTGCGCCTGGATCCGGGACGACCACGAAGTCGTTGCCGGTGCCGTGGCCCTTGACGATGTCGATCTCAACCATGCCACCAGAGTCTAGTCGCCGGTCCGGGCGGAGGTGGTCACCGCGGCCACGATCCGGTCGGTCACCCCGGGCTCCGCAGCGTCGAACCACTCGATACGTGGATCGCGGCGGAACCAGGCCCGCTGCCGGCGGGCGTACCGCCGGGTGCCGATCACCGTCTGCTCCACGGCCTCGTCCAGGCTCAGCTCGCCGGCGAGATGGTCGAGGACCTGGGCGTAGCCGATCGCCTGGCCGGCGGTGGAGTCCCGTCGTAAGCCCCGGGCGCGAAGTGCGGAAACCTCGTCGAGAAGCCCGGTGTCGAACATGGTCTGCACCCGGGCCTCCAGTCGCGGATTGAGCCACGCGGGGTCGGCGGCCAGCCCGATGATCCTGGTGTCCCAGCGGGTGGGACGGTCTTTCGGTGGCTGCGAAGCGGCAAAGGGACGCCCGGTGAGCTCGATGACCTCCAGGGCGCGCACGGTACGGCGCGGGTCGCGGGTCTCGATGACCTTGGCGGCCTCCGGATCGATCTCCCCCAGCCTCTGGTGCAGCGCCTCGACACCGATCCGATGGAGTTCCGCCTCCCACCGGGCGCGGACCTGGGGATCGGTCGGCGGCAGGTCCCACTCGTCCAGCAGTGCCTGGACGTACATCATCGACCCCCCGACGATCACCGGGGTGCGCCCGCGTTTCCGGATGTCCTCCACGTCCGCCACCGCGGCGTCCCGGTATGCCGCCACCGAGGCGGTCTCGGTGACGTCGAGGACGTCGAACTGGTGGTGCACGATCCCCCGACGCAGATCCACCGGGAGCTTCGCCGTGCCGATGTCCATGCCCGAGTAGAGCTGCATCGAGTCGATGTTCACCACTTCACCGTCGGCTGCTTCGGCGATGGCCAGGGCGACCTCCGACTTACCGGAACCGGTCGGCCCGACCACCGCCACCGGACGGGGAGGCACCGGGGCGCCGGAGGAGCTGCGTGGGGTGGTCATGGATGACCATTCTACGGGGCAGCCCGGGCCGCTCTGACATACTGGCAGGAAACCAGACGACCGACGGTGAGGATCATCGATGAACGCCCCGAAGCCGGGTCCCCGGCCTGGACAGAACGTGAGCACCAGCAAGCGCCCGACTCCCGCGACAGTTGCCGGCGCTGCGTCCCCGACGGCCCCCGCTGCCGCCACCGGCCCCGACTACGCCGACCCGCAGGTCGCCGCCAAGTTCGGCCGCATCGACGACGACGGTGCAGTGTGGCTCACCGGCCCGCCGGAGCGGCAGATCGGGGTCTGGCAGGCCGGTACCCCGGAGGAGGGCCTGGCCCACTTCGGACGCCGCTACGCCGACGTCGCCACCGAGGTCGGCCTGCTTGACGCCCGGCTCGAGAGTCACCCGGAGGAGGTCGAGCGCATCAGTGCCGACGCCACCCGGATCCAGGAGAGTCTGCCCACCGCGGACATCCTCGGCGACGTGCCTGCCCTGGACACCCGCCTGGCCGGGATCCTGGAACGTGCCGGGAAGGTGGTCAGCCAGGCGGCGCAGCGTCGCGAGGAGCTCACCGTCGAGGCCGAGCGCATCGCCGCCGAGGGCGAGAACTGGAAGGCCGACGGCGACCGGATGCGTGCCATCGTCGATGAGTGGCGCACCCTCGGTGGCGGCGAGCGGGTCGTCAACGATGCACTGTGGAAGCGGATCCGTACCGCGAGGGAGAGTTTCAACCAGCGGCGCGGCGCACACTTCGCCGACCTGGACAAGCAGCGTGGGGCGGTGAAGCGTCGCAAGCAGGACCTCGTCGCCCGCGCCGTGGCCATGCAGGACTCCACGGACTGGAACGAGACCGCACGTGCCTACCGTGACCTGATGGGTGAGTGGAAGGCCGCTGGTCGGGCGCAGCGTGCCGACGATGATCGGCTGTGGGCGCAGTTCCGTGCCGCCCAGGACCACTTCTTCGGGGCCAAGGACGCCGACAACCGCCGTAAGGACGCCGAGTTCGAGGACAATGCTGTGGCCAAGCAGGCGCTGCTCGACGAGTACGACGCGAAGATCGACCCGGAGTCCGGCCTGGACCGGGCACGTGAGGTGCTGCGGGAACTACAGGAGAAGTTTGACGAGATCGGTTTCGTGCCGCGTGCCCGGGTGCGCGAGTTCGACGAAAAGATCGGAGTCCTGGAATCCCGCGTCGCCGATTTCGCCGAGCAGCAGTGGCGCCGTACCGACCCTGAGGTCGAGGCACGTGTCGCCCAGTTCCAGGCGAAGGTCGATCAGCTGCGGTCCTCGGCCGAGGATGCGGAGAAGGCCGGTCGTGCCAAGAAGGCCGCCGAGCTTCGCGACCAGGCCGACCAGTGGGCCGAGTGGGCGGAGACGGCGGCCCAGGCTGCCGAGGACTAGTGCTGCTCGTCGGTCGACGATGACTCCGGTGCCGACTCTGACGTGGACTCCCCCGCTGCCTGCGACTGCCCCGTGGCCTGCGACTCCCGTCGGGCCCGGACACGGTTCCGTCGGTTGTCGGCCGGGTTGGCGAGATCCTCGGCCACCACCGGCGCCAGGCCGGTGCGCAGCACCAGCTGCTTGGCCCGGGACTCCTCGTCCTGGTCGGCCAAGGTGCGCCGGCGGGCTGCGATCTCCTTCTGCACCGCGCCACGACGCAGCAGGCGGCTCGACAGCGTGATGAAGATGAACACCATCCCGATGAGCCCCAGGATCAGGGCGATACCGGGGCCCTCTCCCGGCTCTGTCGGTGGTCGGGACTGCCGCATACCGATGGCGAGCACCGCGTAGACCCAGCCGATCCCGCAGACGATCCAGTTCACCCAGGCGACCAGGGACGAGCGGGAGAACACCGTACCGAAGGTCAGAAGCACGCCACCGACCAGCGACAGCCAGGCGTAGATCCGCTCCGGCAGCGTCGTCACGAAGGCCTGCGCCCGATCGGAGTTGAGCAGGACGTCATAGGTGTGGACGGAACCGGAGTGTGGCATGAACATCACCACCAGCATGAGGATCCCGCCACAGAGCAGCATCGGCAGGGCGCCACCCAGCACGATCGTCCCCGCCGCCGCACGCTCGGCGCGGGCCAGGTCACCACCGTTCTGCTCCTGCAGCTCGGCGATGTGCTTGTCGATCGCCGCCGCCCGGCGGGAGTTGATCTCCTGCCGGTCAGCCGCCGCAGCGTCTGTGTCGCTGGCCTTCGCGACATCAGTGCCGCTGGCGTTTTTGCTGGCCTTCTTGCTCGCCCTATCACTCACAGCCGCATCCTCCCTGTGATGCTCCTGCCTGGGTCAGTCCCAGGTCTTGTGTGGAACCACTGGGGCGTCCGATCCCCGGCAGCCCAAGTCCAACTCCCACCACTGTGCCATCACCCGGTCCGGCACCGGTGGTGGGGATGGGAGCGGTGGTCGGCACCGTCCCTGCCTCCGACAGGTCCCCCGCCCTGGTCCGGCGGTGGGTGTGGATCCCGGAATCCGCCAGCAGGAAGAACGGGGCCGAACCGGTCACGGTGACCTCGACGATGTCACCGGGACGCACCGGCACCTCACCGGGGTCGAAGTGCACCAGGCGGCCGTCGCGGGCACGTCCGGACATGCGCTTGGTCTCGGCGTTCTTACGTCCCCCACCGTCCTGCACCAGCAGTTCGACGCAGCGTCCGACCTGGGCGGCGTTCTCCTCGGCACTGATCCGGTCCTGCAGTGCCATCAGTCGCTCGTAGCGGTCCTGCACCACAGCCTTCGGCACCTGGTCGGCGTACCCGGCGGCCGGGGTGCCGGGACGCGGCGAGTACTGGAAGGTGTAGGCGCTGCTAAAGCGGGACTCCTCGACGACCCGCAGGGTCTCCTGGAAATCCTCCTCGGTCTCACCCGGGAAGCCGACGATGAGGTCGGTGGTGATCGCCGCGTCCGGCAGCCGGTCACGTACCTTGTCCAGGATCCCCAGGAACCGCTTCGAGCGGTAGGACCGGCGCATCTCCTTGAGCACCTTGTCGGAGCCGGACTGCAGCGGCATGTGCAGCTGCGGGCAGACGACCGGGGTCTCGGCCATCGCCTCGATGACGTCGTCGGTGAACTCCGCCGGGTGCGGACTGGTGAAACGCAGCCGCTCCAGGCCCTCGATCTCGCCGCAGGCCCGCAGCAGCTTCGAGAAGGCGCTACGGTCACGTTCCAGGGTGGGGTCGGAGAAGTTCACGCCGTAGGCGTTGACGTTCTGGCCCAGCAGCGTGACCTCGGTGACCCCCTGGTCGACCAGTGCCTGCACCTCGGCCAGGATGTCGCCGGGGCGCCGGTCCTGCTCCGCGCCGCGCAACGAGGGCACGATGCAGAAGGTGCAGGTGTTGTTGCAGCCCACCGACACGCTGACCCAGCCGGCGTAGGCGGACTCGCGCTTGGCCGGCAGCACCGAGGGGAACTGCTCCAGAGAGTCGAGGATCTCCACCTCGGCCTGCTGGTTGTGGGCGCTGCGTGCCAGCAGTGCCGGCAGCGAACCGATGTTGTGCGTGCCGAAGACCACGTCCACCCACGGGGCCTTGGCGACGACGGTGTCCTTGTCCTTCTGCGCCATGCAACCGCCGACGGCGATCTGCATCCCCGGGTGGGCGTCCTTGACCTTCTTCAGCTGCCCGAGGGTGCCGTAGAGCCGGTTGTCGGCGTTCTCACGCACCGCGCAGGTGTTGAAGACCACCACGTCGGGTGTGGACGCACCGGTCCGGCTCGCCGACACGTAACCGGAGTCCTCCAGAAGCCCCGAGAGTCGCTCGGAGTCGTGGACGTTCATCTGGCAGCCGAAGGTCCGCACCTCGTAGGTGCGCGGCACTCCGGCGCCATCGGCCCTGTAGTCGCTGGTCTTCTCTGCTGTGATTGGGGTATCAGCCACGTCGGCCCAGTCTAGTCGAGGTGCCACTACCTGCCGAATCCCCGGATCTACACATTCTCCATCGTGAAGTCCCTTGTTGGTTTCCCCCTTCGACCCACCACAGCAGTAGACTTCGCCTATGACAGTTAACGAGAATGCCACCATGATCAAGTTGAGTGGGGTGAACAAGTACTTCGGGGACTTCCAGGCCCTGAAGGACATCAACCTCGATATTCCGGCCGGCCAGGTCGTCGTTGTTCTCGGCCCCTCCGGTTCCGGTAAGTCCACGTTGTGCCGCACGATCAACCGTCTGGAGACCATCGACAGCGGAGAGATCCACATCAACGGTGAGCTCCTGCCTGAGGAGGGTAAGGACCTCGCCCGGCTGCGCTCGGAAGTCGGCATGGTCTTCCAGTCGTTCAACCTGTTCAGCCACATGACCATCCGGGACAACATCACCCTGGGACCGTTGAAGGTCCGCAAGACCCCCAAGGCGGAGGCCAACAAGGCCGCTGACCGGCTGCTCGACCGCGTGGGCATTGCCGTCCAGGCCGAGAAGTATCCCGCCCAGCTCTCCGGTGGCCAGCAGCAGCGCGTGGCCATCGCCCGCTCCCTGGCCATGGAGCCGAAGGTGATGCTCTTCGACGAGCCGACCTCCGCGCTTGACCCGGAGATGATCAACGAGGTGCTGGATGTCATGGCCGACCTCGCCGCCGGCGGTATGACCATGGTCGTGGTGACCCACGAGATGGGCTTCGCCCGCAAGGCCGCCGACCGGATCCTGTTCATGGCCGACGGTGCCATCGTCGAGGACACCGATCCGGAGACCTTCTTCACCAACCCTGAGTCGGATCGCGCCAAGGACTTCCTGGCCAAGATCCACGGCCACTAGGGAGGCGATCTGACCGTGAGGAATCTGAAGACACATTCATCCACGAGAGGACGCACCGGCGTGCTCCGGCGAGTCACCGCGACGGTGGTCGCCGCCGCCGGGGTCGTGGCCCTGGCGGCCTGCGGCAGCACCGAACCGCGCTCCCTGCTCGACGACATCCGTGACGGCAGCGTCACCCTGGGCACCAAGTACGACCAGCCCGGTCTCGGCGAGCGCACCCCGGACAAGGAGTTCGTCGGTCTGGACGTCGAGGTCTCCGAGTACGTGGTCAAGTACATCGCGGACAAGAACGGCTGGGACATGCCGGACATCACCTGGCGTGAAACCCCCTCCGCCCAGCGTGAGCAGTTGATCAGCAACGGCGAGGTCAACATGATCGCCGCCACCTACTCGATCAACGCCGGACGCCTGGACGCCGTGGACTTCGCCGGGCCCTACCTGGTAACCCACCAGGGACTGCTGATCGATGCCGACAATGCCATCAGGGGCCTGGAGGACGTCGCCGACGGCACCCGATTGTGCTCGGTCTCCGGCTCCACCCCGGCCCAGCAGGTCAAGGCGGAGCTCCCCGGGGTCCAGCTCCAGGAGTTCGACACCTACGCCGCCTGCGCCGAAGGTGTGAAGCAGGGGGTGGTGGACGCCACCACCACCGACACGACCATCCTGGCCGGTTTCGCGCAGCGCTTCCTGGAACGCTACGGCGACGAGTTCCAGGTCATCGAACTGCAGAACGACGACGGCTCCTACTGGACCGACGAGAACTACGGCATCGGCCTGCCCAAGGGCAACGACGCGGACGTCGATGCCGTCAACGAGGCTCTGGAGGAGATGCACGACTCCGGCGCCTTCGAGACCATGGCACGCGACAACCTCGGTGAAGATTTCGAGATCGGCCCCAAGCCGAATATCGGCGACCTCTCCTTCACAGAAGAGTCCTGACCGGAAGGAAGAAGGAGGTAGAACAACATGAATCCCGATCTATGGGCCGAAATGGGCCCCGAACTGCTCCCGGTGTTCTGGGTGACGATCAAGCTGTCGTTCTGGTCAGCGATCGGCGCCCTGATCCTTGGCGTGATCCTCACGGCGATGCGGGTCTGCCCGGTGGGCATCCTGCGGACCGTCTCCACCGCGTACATCAACATCGTGCGCAACACCCCCCTGACCCTGGTCGCCCTGCTGATGACCATGGGCCTGTACTACCAGCTGAATCTGCTGCTGGCGAATGAGAGCAGTGATGCTTTCGTCGAACAGCAGAACTTCCGACTCGCGGTGCTGGCGTTCATCCTGTACACCTCGACCTTCGTGGCCGAGTCGCTGCGCTCGGGCATCAACACGGTGCCTTTCGGTCAAGCTGAGGCCGCCCGCTCGTTGGGCCTGGGCTTCATGCAGAACTTCCGTTACGTCGTCTTCCCCCAGGCGTTCCGCGGCGCGATCGTTCCGCTGGGCAACACCCTGATCGCCCTGATCAAGAACACCACCATCGCCTCAGTCATCGGCGTCGGCGAGGCGTCGCTGCTGATGAAGACCATGACGGAGAATTATGCCAGTGACCTGTTCGTCATCACCGCGATCATCGCGGCAGGCTTCATCGTTCTCACCCTCCCGACCGGCCTGTTCTTCGGCTGGGCGGGTAAGCGTTGGGCGGTGAAGCGCTGATGTCTGCACGTGCGACAGTTCTCTATGACACCCCCGGCCCCCGGGCGGTGCGTTTCAACAAAATCCTGACGGTCATCACCACCATCGCCCTCTTGGCGATCCTGGCCTGGGTGCTGTGGAAGCTCAACGACGGCGGTCAGCTCGACGCCGACAAGTGGAACATCTTCCTCGAGGGCAGCACCTGGACCACCTACATTCTCCCGGGTCTGTTGGCGACGATCGGCGCAGCACTGCTGTCGATCGTCTTCTCCCTGATCTTCGGTGCCGTGTTCGGGATCGGACGACTCTCGACGAATCGCGCGGTGCGTTGGTTCTGCGGCATCGTCGTCGAGCTTTTCCGTTCCATTCCGGTGCTGGTGCTGATTCTCTTCGGCTATGCCATGTTCGGCTTCTACGGGGTCTTCCCGTCGCAGTACCTGGGTCTTGCGGCCGTGGTCTTCGCTCTGACGCTGTACAACGGCTCGGTCATCGCCGAGGTGCTGCGCTCGGGTATCGAGTCGCTGCCGAAGGGCCAGTCCGAGGCTGCCTACGCCCTGGGCATGTCCTGGGGCCAGACGATGCGCAAGGTCCTGCTGCCGCAGGCCGTGGCCGCGATGCTGCCGGCAATCGTCTCCCAGATGGTCATTGCGCTGAAGGATTCGGCGCTGGGTTACGCCATCGGCTTCGTCGAGGTCGTCCGGTCGGGGCGTCAGCTCGGCGAGTTCTACGGTGCGATGCTGCCGGCGCTGCTGGCTGTTGCTGCGATCATGATCCTGATCAACTTCGGTCTGTCGAAGCTGGCGGAGCGTATCGAGCAGCAGCTGCGTGCGGGGCGTGCCCGCCGCAATATCGTTGCCAAGGTCCCCCACCAGCCCGACCAGGGCCTGGAAACCAAGGACAGCGTGAATGTCGACTGGCACGCCGAAGGGCACAAGGACCTACGTCCCGGCACTGACTAGGCAAGCCGGGCCGATGATCTCCTGCCCCGGCGGGATCTCGCCTGGGCCGGCGGTTCAGCCGCCGAGTTCTGAGATGCGCTCATCCAGCGCGGCCCGGGCGGCGGTGAGACTACGGCCCTCCGGGAACCCCCGGCGGGCAGCTACCCCGACGATGCGGCGCAGTGCCTTGTCGTACTCCCCCCGGTCAGCGGGCACCGTCTTCACGGTGCCCGCTTTCTTCGTCACCAGTGACTGCAGGATCTCGTCCTGCTCGTCCTGGTCGACCTGTGACAGCGCATCCTCGATGATGTCTGCCGGGACCTTTTTGTCGTGTAGTTCGCGGCGCAGCGCGGACACCGACTTCTTCTTGTTGTACTGACGCTGCCGGACCCACTCGTGTGCAAACCGCTGGTCATCGACCATGCCGTTGGCGATGCACCGTTCGACCACCATCTCCACCAATTCGGTATCGACTGGTGTGCCATCGGACGAGGTGACCTCCCCCAATCGCTGCCGGAGTTCGTGCACAGAGCGGTCGCGGTGGCTGACCAGACGCTGGGCCTTGGCCTTCAACGGTGCCAGCCGTTCCTCCAGCAGGGCATCGACGATCGGCTCGGCACCACCGTCAGCCTGGACCGCGGCAATGGCCTCCTGCAGCGCCCTGACCTTCTCCACCGTCTTCCCCTGGCCGTCAGGGCCGTGGCCCATGCCAGGCTCGTCGGAGGTGAACTCAGTCATCGGACTTAGTCATCGTCCTCGTCGTCGAAGGTCGGCACCACACTGATCGGCACATTGTCCGGGTCGGTTGCGCCGGCACCGGACTCCATGCCCGGAACGTCCATCTCGTCGGACTCGGCCGCGACGGCACCGGACTTCGCGGCGTACGGACCAACCTGCAGCGTCTGCATGATCTTGTCCTCGATCTCGGCGCACAGGTCCGGGTTGGTCTTCAGGAACTCACGGGCCTTCTCCTTGCCCTGCCCCAGCTGGTCACCCTTGTAGGTGTACCAGGAGCCCGACTTCTTCACGATGCCGTTGTCGACACCGAGGTCGATGATCGATCCTTCACGGGACACACCCTCACCGTAGAGGATGTCGAACTCGGCGATCTTGAACGGCGGGGAGACCTTGTTCTTGACGATCTTCATCTTGGTACGGTTGCCCACCGCATCCTGACCGTCCTTGAGGGTCTGGATCCGGCGCACGTCACAACGCACCGAAGCGTAGAACTTCAGGGCCTTACCGCCGGTGGTGGTCTCCGGGGAACCGAACATCACGCCGATCTTCTCGCGCAGCTGGTTGATGAAGATCGCGGTGGTCCCGGTCTGGTGCAGGGCACCGGTCATCTTTCTCAGCGCCTGGCTCATCAGGCGGGCCTGCAGGCCGACGTGGCTGTCACCCATGTCGCCGTCGATCTCGGCCTTCGGGGTCAGTGCCGCCACGGAGTCGACCACGATGATGTCGATGGCGCCGGAACGAACCAGCATATCGGCGATCTCGAGTGCCTGCTCACCGGTGTCGGGCTGGGACACCAACAGGTTGTCGGTGTCCACGCCGAGCTTGCGGGCGTAGTCCGGGTCCAGGGCGTGCTCGGCGTCGACGAACGCGGCGATGCCACCGGCCCGCTGGGCCTCGGCGATGGCGTGCAGGGCCACCGTGGTCTTACCCGAGGACTCCGGACCGTAGATCTCCACGACCCTGCCGCGCGGGAATCCTCCGATACCCAGCGCCACGTTGATGGCGATGTTGCCGGAGGAGATCACCTGGATCGGCGGGCGGTTGTCGTCACCCAGACGCATCACCGCCCCCTTGCCGAAATCCTTCTCGATCTGCGACATCGCGAGATCGAGCGCCTTCTGCCGGTCGTTGGCGACGTTTCCGGCTGCAGCGGTCTTCTTCCTGGTGGCCATCTCAGTCCTCGATTCGTTCGGTGCTTGGTTCAGTCAGCGGGCCTTTACCGGAGATAGACTCCGGCGGTAGTGCCGGGGTTCCCGTCAGCGGTGATCCCGGGCCAACGTTCTGGTCCCCATTTCTACCGTGCAGGGCGGACACCAACGAGAATACACGAACCTGTGTTCGATCAACGCAATTGGGCCGAAAGCAAGTCGAACACCCGACCGGCACAATCGGAACTTACAGGTCAGCTCACAGGTCCTCGCCCAACCGACGGTCCGACGGGACATCGAAATCATCGCACAACGACAGCCAGATCTCCCGAAGATCGTGCCCCTGTTCGATCAACTCGGCCGATGTCCGTCCGAGCGACTGCAGGACATGACTACCGGCGATCCAGGTACCGAAGGAATCGCCGAACTCCCCGGTGACCAACCTGTCGAACTCGGTGCGTCTCATGACTCCCACGCTAACAGACCGCACACTCCGGGCAGCACGGGCAGGCCCCACGGACACTGTGTTGAACGCCGTACAGTGAACCGGCTAAAGTTCTTTCCATGACGACACCATCCTCCCGTTCCACAGCCGCCGACATTGCGTTGATCGCGGCCTTCGCCGCCCTGATCATCGTGCTCGGCGGCATCACCGTCCCGATCGGAGCCCTTGGTGTCCCGATCGTCCTGCAGAACATGGGCGTGGCACTGGCCGCCATGATCCTGGGATGGAAGCGCGGCGGACTCGCCGTCACGCTGTTCATCGCCGTCGGCTTCGTCGGCGTGCCGAACATGGCCGGCTGGAAGCCCGCGATCGCCGCGGTGTCCGGCCCGACCGTCGGCTACATCTTCGGCTACATCGTCGCAGCCGTGGTCATCGGTCTCATCGCCCAGCTCGCTCCGCGTTCGAACACGGGACGCCTGGTCGTGTTCACCATCGCCGGCCTGGTCGGAGTGGTCGTGCAGTACATCTGCGGAACCATCGGGCTGATGCTGCGCACCGGCATGGACTTCGTCGGTGCCCTGACCTCCAATGGTGCCTTCATCCCCGGCGATATCATCAAGGTCGTCGCCGCCGCCCTGATCGCCGCGGCGGTGCTACGCGCCATCCCGGACCTCGCACCGTCCCGCGGGCCCCGTCAGCCGGACCGTTCCGCCAGCGAGGAGAAGGTCGCGGCCTAGATGACGGTCACTTTCGATCATGCAGGCGTCCAGGTCGACGGCACCACCCTGCTTGAACCGGTCACCATGGAACTCACCGAACAGCGGATCAGCATCATCGGTGCCAACGGCTCCGGCAAATCGACGTTGATCCGTATGATCAACGCCCTCACACCGGCAACCAGCGGTACCGTACAGGTCAACGGGGTGGAGGTGGGACGCCGCGGCCGCAAGGTCCGCGGTGCCGTGGGCTTCCTGTTCTCCGACCCCGACAACCAGATCATCATGCCTACCGTCGCCGAGGACGTCGCCTTCTCACTGCGTGGATCCGGCCTGTCGCGCGAGGAGATCGCCACGAAAGTCGACGAGTCCCTCGCCGCCGTGGGCCTGGCCGGAAAGAACGAGCAGTCCCCGCACCTGCTCTCCGGCGGTGAGAAGCAGATGCTCGCGCTAGCCTCGATCACGGCCCTGACTCCGCAGGTCATCGTCGCCGACGAACCGTCATGCCTGCTGGACCTGGTCAACCGCAATCGGCTGCGTCGCACTTTCGACGCCCTGCCGCAGCAGCTGATCATGGTCACCCACGATCTCGAACTCGCCGCCGACGCCGAGCGTACCCTGTGCATCGACAACGGCCAGGTCGTGGACGACGGCCAGCCCGGCGAGGTCATCGACCGCTACATCCGACGGATGAACGAGGTGTGCCAACAATGATCAGCACCTCCCGCGTCCCACTCGGGGTCTACTCCCCCGGAAACACGGTGGTCCACCGCGCCCCGGCCGGGATCAAGCTCCTGGTCCTGACCGTGTTCATCCTGAGCACCGCGATCTTCGTCTCCACCTGGCAGTGGGCTGCGGTGAGCGTGGGCATGGTCGTGCTGACTGCTGCTGTCGCCAGGATCCCGGCGAGACTCTTCGTCCGTCAGTTGTCCGGGGCGTTGCCGCTGCTGATCTTCATCGCACTGATGCTGTGGTGGCGTACCGACGGCGAGCAGGCGTTGACGATGTTCCTGGTCCTGCTCTCCGCCATCGCCGCGGCGATCCTACTGACCCTGACCACACGGGTCTCTGTACTGATGGAGACCTTCGAGCGGACCCTCGCCCCAACCGCCCGTATCGGTGTTCCGGTCGACCAGGTCGCCCTGGCGATGACGTTGACCATCCGGCTGATCCCGCTGCAGGTCCAGGCGGTCAATGAGGTCCTCGACGCTCGTCGGGCCCGGGGTTCCCGCTCGACAAGCGCTTCCCTGACCGCTTTCGGGGTGCCTATCGTGGTGCGGACGATCCTGCGGTCCCGGGCGATCGCCGATGCGCTGCGCGCCCGTGGTGCGGCCGACTGAAACCTCAGCTCCTGCGGGGGCGAACAGGCACTCGTTTCACCTCAGCGCCACCGAAGACGGCGGCGCCTCGTACCCGCACCACCGGTGCGTCCGCAGGAAGGTCACGGTTGTGCGTCCTGACTTTCTTGGACGTGTTGCTTCCGAACCCGCCGAAAATTCCGATCCCGTGCTCCTCCACGCGGACATCCTCAGGCACCAGGATCTGTACCCCGCCGAACGCCACATACACGGTGATCACCGTCTCGCGGGCCTCCAAAGTTGCCTCACGCAGGTCGATGAGCCCGCCACCGAAGACAAAGACCGCATTGTGTGAGGCGGCACAGGTCCAGCCGGACTTCTTCTCCGCCCCGGAGAACACCGCCACGGACCACCTGGCCCCCGCCTCCCCTGTCACCCTCGCGCTACCAGGTCCGCTGACCACGGGAGTCATATGGTCAGAGAATCTGGTGACCGGGACGTCCGTGCGCGGCAGTGCCGCACCGGTGACCAATCCCATCGGATCAGGCAGGATGTCATCGAGCAGATCGGCCAGCTCCGTCGCTGACCGGGCTTTCCAGGCCTGGGCGGAACGCTTGTCGAACTCGCCGATCTCCAGCTGTCCCCGTGCCGTCGCCTCCGACAGTTCCCTGACCACACGCTCACGCTGTTCGGTCGTGGCCCGGATCGGCCGACTGCGATCGTCCCCGTTGCCGGGGGTGGTTTCAGTTCCCATACTTCACCAGAGTACTCCCGACCCCCCCTTCGCATTTCTTCCCGAGGAAACGACGACGGCCCGACCCCTGACACAGGGACCGGGCCGTCGACGGATCATCCGGGTCACCCCGGATCAGAGGCGACTACTCGCCGCGCAGTTCGCGCATCTTCTGGGCGACCGCGTCATTCGACACGGACTGCGCATCGGGCTGCGCCTGGTCGATGGCCTTGTTCTCGCCACCGGCCACGGCAGCCTGGTCGGAGCCGGAACCCATCTCGGCACGCAGCTGCTCCAGGCGGGAGTGCCCGGCCATCTGCACGCCGGCCTGTTCGACCTCCGCCATGCGGCCCTGCACGGAATTCTCCGCCAGCTCGGCCTGGCCGAGCGCGTTGGCGTAGCGACGCTCGATCTTGTCGCGGACCTGGTCCAGGTTCGGGGTCGAGGTGCCGGCGGCCTTGTCCATCGACTGCAGGGAGTCGGCGACCTTCTCCTGCATCTTGGCCTGCTCCAGCTGGCTCAGCAGCTTGGTGCGTTCGGCGACCTTCTGCTGCAGCTGCATGGAGTTGCGCTCCACAGCCTTCTTCGCCTGGTCGGCCTGCTGCAGCGACTGGTCGTGCAGCTGCTTCATGTCCTCGACACCCTGCTCGGCGGTGACCAGCTGGGCGGCGAAGGCCTCGGCAGCGTTCTCGTACTGCACGGCCTTGTCGTTGTCACCCTCAGCGCGAGCCTTGTCCGCCAGGGTCAGAGCCTGCTTGGTGTTGGACTGCAGCTTCTCGATCTCGGAGAGCTGGCGGTTCAGCTTCATCTCCAGCTGACGCTGGTTGCCGATGACCGCGGCGGCCTGCTGGGAGAGCTGACGGTGCTGGTGCTGCGCCTCCTGGATGGCCTGTTCGATCTGCACCTTGGGATCGGCGTTCTCCTCGATCTTCGAGTCGAACAGTGCCATGAGGTACTTCCAGGCTTTCACGAACGGGTTTGCCATTGGTCCTACAGTCTCCTAGTCACAGGCATGGGTTGGTGTCGGGGTTGTTACCGGGGAAAGTATATCAGCGGGTAGGGACGGTGACCTGCGTTGCCGCCGTAAGCTCCGCCGCCGCTGCGTCCAGTGCCATCATCGAGGCTGCCTCGATGATCGTCTGCGACACCCGGACCCCCAGCGCCTCACAGACGCTGGCGAGCAGTTCGGAGGAGACCTCCTTGCGGCCACGTTCCAGCTCGGAGAGGTAACCGGGACTCACGTTCGCCTGGACGGCGAGCTGCCGGAGTGTCAGGTGGGCATCCTCACGGAAGCCACGCAACGTCGCGCCGAGAGCCTCCCGCAACAGCGGCTCGGCGACGGGCTCAGGAACAGCGCCCATCTGCGCCAGGTCGACGTCGGGGCGTTCTTTCTCAAGGACCGAAGTGTGCTTTGCCATCACCGTCTCCAACGGATGTGGGGGCTGGTTTGTTCCCCTTCAATTCTAGACCACCCTCCACCTGCGTGGTGAGCAGTTCGAGGGCACGGATCGTGGTGGCCCTCCGAATCGCCTCCCGTGCCCCGATGTCCTGGGCCGGGGAGTGCCACCGGTCATCCAGACGATGAACGACTGTGCCCTGGTCCGGGCAGTCGGCCTGCGCCGACACACTGACCGCGAGGTAGACCTCCCCGACCGGGTGGCCGTCCTGGGCGTCGGGGCCGGCGACCCCGGTCACCCCCACCCCCAGATCGGCCCCGCAGACCCGTGCCGCTCCGCGGGCGAGCTGGGCGGCAACCTCCGGATGAACCGGGCCGACCCGGTCCAGCAGATCAGCGTCTACCCCTGCCAGGATGCCTTTCAGGTCGGTGGCGTAGACGATGAGTCCGCCACGCAGCACCGCCGAGGCCCCCGGGACGTCGGCGATGGAGGCCGCGATACGTCCAGCCGTCAACGACTCCGCCGTGGCGACCGTCAACCCACGCTCCTCCGCAGCCGCGACGAACTCGCGGGCAACGGGCGCGGTCACGGTCTCGGGCGAAGGCACCTCAGGTGTCCGTTCAGCTGTCCGAACGGTTCCGGGAATCCAGCAGGTACTGGATGCCGGTCACCACGGTGACCGCGACGGCCAGCAGGACCAGCGGGATGGTGATCCAGTCCGTCCAGTCCGGCAGCGGGGCGAGAACCATGGCGATGGCCAGGGTCTGCAGCACGGTCTTGAGCTTGCCGCCCTTGGAGGCGGGCACGACCTTGCCACGACGGGCCAGGACCATCCGCCAGACGGTGATCCCCAGCTCGCGCACGACGATGACCACAGTCACCCACCACCACAGGTCGCCCAGGATGTTCAGGGTGACCATCGCCGAGATCATCAACGCCTTGTCGGCGATCGGATCGGCGAGCTTGCCGTAGTCGGTGATGACCTCGTACTTTCGGGCGAGGTGGCCGTCCAGCTGGTCGGTGATCATCAGCAGGCAGAACGCGAACAATGCCCACCAGCGCAGGGCGGTGTCCAGTTCCCGGGTACCGTCCAGCGGGCCGGCCGCGACGAGCAGCCAGACGAAGATCGGGATCAGGACGATCCGGATCGTGGTCAGGACGTTGGGGATGCTGTAGCGGTGCACCGCACGGCCGAACGCCGACCGCGTGACGCCGGTGAGGTCACCCCCGGGGTCCTGCGTACGGTCTTCTGCGCTTGGCTGGTTCCCGTCGTGAGTTTCTTGCACGTCCCATATCCTACTCAGACAGCCACCCGACTCGCGATTCGCACCGTCGGAAGGACGGCGGTGTCGACTCACGTGTCGGCATGTGCGCCGGTCACTGTGCCTTTCAGTCCGTGGTGTCAGTTCTTCGTGGTGGCGGATCCGTCATCGGATCCGGATCCGGTGTCCGTACCGGCGTCATTCCCGATACCAACCTCGGCGTCGGACGCGACGGTGGACTCAACCTTCGAGTCAGTGTCAGCGTCGGCCGGTGCCTCCGACACAGCGTCCGAGGTGGTGTCGGCGTCGGTCTCGGCAGCGCCGGCGTCCTCACCGTCCTCACCGTCCTTCGCGTCCTTCCTGGACTTCAGGACGCTGGCGATGATGGTCACGACCAGCACACCGACGATGACCAACAGGGAGGTCACGGTCTCGACCTCAGGAGCACCGGAGACCGGCTCGCCGCCGTTGATGAACGGCAGGCCATTCTCGTGCAGTGCGTGCAGCACCAGCTTCACACCGATGAAGGCCAGGATGATGCCCAGGCCGTACGGCAGGTAGACCAGGCGGTCGAGCAGTCCGTCCAACAGGAAGTACATCTGACGCAGTCCCAGCAGCGCGAAGGCGTTGGTGGTGAAGACGATGTAGGGCTCCTGGGTGATGCCGTAGATCGCCGGGATCGAATCCAGCGCGAACATCAGGTCGGTCATGCCGATGGCGACCAGGCAGACCATCATCGGGGTGATCATGACCTTGCCCAGTTTGCGCACGATCAGCTTGTCACCGTGGAACTCGTCGGCCACCGGGACCGCCTTGTTGAGCACCTTGATCAGCTTCATGTCGCTGGGATCCCGGGCCGGCTCGTCGCGGACCTCGTCGCGGACGACGGTGTAGGCGGTCCACATCAGCCAGATACCGAAGATGTAGAAAACGTCCGACCAGGCCTCGATGGCGGCGGCACCGAAGGCGATGAACACGCCTCGGAACACCAGGGCCAGGGCGATGCCGATGAGCAGGACCTTCTGCTGATACTCGCGGGGGACCTTGAACGACCCCATGATCAGCGCGAAGATGAACAGGTTGTCCACGCTGAGTGCCTTCTCCGTGACATAACCGGTGAAGAACTCGATGCCGTGGCCGTGCGGGTCGCCTGGTTCACCCCAGGTGAACCACAGGAAGACACCGAAAGCACAGGCCAGAGCGACGTAGAACAGGCTCCACCACGCTGATTCCTTCAGCGACGGGGCGTGAGGGGTACGCACGTGGGCGTAGAAGTCGAAGATGAAGAACCCGGCGATCACGGCGATGGTGATCGCCCAGGTGAGTGCATTAACTTCCATGGGCAGGTAAAGCCTCCGGTCTCGTAGCAAGAGTAAAGGACCGGAGGTCTCCCCCACCATCCGGACCGACGATGCCGTCTGCTCCGGATGGCCGGCACGACCGGGGGCCGGAGGCTCGACCACGGTGGAAACGGGTTCCTGTGGTGTCGCCCCGACCGCCGTGTTGACGATCAGTGCCGCGGGCGGGGTACTCCCCTCCTGACAAGATCGAAGTCTAGCAGATCTTCCTCAGAACGCCCCGGTGGTACCGGAGGCGTCGGCACGGACCACGCGGGTATGGGTGTCCTGCACCGCCGGGATCTCGCCGGTGGGCTGATCGTCCTGCCCGACGGGGGTCACCGCCGTGGCGTCAGACGAACCGGCTGCACCGTACGCAGCATCCTCTTCCGCCTGCAGCTCCTTGGGGGCGTCCGCCGGGTCGGCACCCTTGATCATCCACAGCATGGTGTCGAGCTCCTCGGGCTTGACCAGCACATCGCGCGCCTTGGATCCCTCGGACGGGCCGACCACCCCACGGGTCTCCATGAGGTCCATGAGTCGACCTGCCTTGGCGAAACCGATGCGCAGCTTGCGCTGCAGCATCGAGGTCGAACCGAACTGGCTCGTGACCACCAGCTCAACGGCCTGGAGCAGGTCGTCGAGGTCGTCGCCGATATCCGCGTCGATCTCCTTCTTCGCCTCGGCGGCCTTGTCCTCGGTGACACCGTCGGCGTACTCCGGCTCCGCCTGGTCCTTCGTCGCATCGACGACGGCCTGGACCTCCTCATCAGTGACGAAGGCGCCCTGCATACGCTGTGGCTTGCCGGCACCCTGCGGGATGAACAGGCCATCGCCCATGCCGATCAGCTTCTCGGCACCACCCTGGTCCAGGATGACGCGTGAGTCGGTCAGCGAGGACGTCGCGAACGCCAGCCGGGAGGGCACGTTGGTCTTGATCAGACCGGTGACCACGTCCACCGAGGGGCGCTGGGTGGCCAGCACCAGGTGGATGCCGGCGGCGCGGGCCTTCTGGGTGATCCGGACGATGGAGTCCTCGATCTCCCGCGGGGCGGTCATCATCAGGTCGGCGAGCTCGTCGACGACACAGACGATGTAGGGGTACGGCCGGTATTCGCGCTCGGAGCCGAGCGGGGTCTCGATCTCCCCGGACTTCACCTTGCGGTTGAAGTCCTTGATGTGGCGCACGCGCGTGGACTTCATGTCCATGTAGCGCTGCTCCATCTCCTCGACCAGCCAGGTCAGCGCAGCAGCCGCCTTCTTCGGCTGGGTGATGATCGGGGTGATCAGGTGCGGGATGCCCTCATAGGGGGTCAGCTCGACCATCTTGGGGTCGACCAGGATCAGCCGCACGTCCTCCGGGGTCGCGCGGGTGAGCAGCGAGACCAGCATCGAGTTGACGAAGGCGGACTTACCGGAGCCGGTGGAACCGGCGACCAGCAGGTGCGGCATCTTCTGGATCGAGTGGGCCACGAAGTGCCCCTCGATGTCCTTGCCCAGGCCGATGAGCATCGGGTCCACGTCGGACTGGACGTTCGGGGCCTCCAGGACGTCGGCCAGACGCACCATCTCACGGTCGGTGTTGGGGACCTCGATACCCACTGCTGACTTGCCGGGGATCGGGGTGAGCAGCCGGACGTTGTCGGTGGCGGCGGCGTAGGCCAGGTTGGACTGCAGGTTGGTGATCTTGGAGACCTTCACACCGGGGCCGAGCTCGACCTCGTAGCGGGTCACTGTCGGACCGCGGGAGAAGCCGGTGACATGGGCGTCGACCTTGAACTCGGCGAAGACGTCTGTGATCGCCTCGATCATCCGGTCGTTGGCTGCGCTGTGGGTCTTGGCGGTCTCACCCTGGACCAGCAGTTCGGTCGACGGCAGAACGTAGTCGCCGGCGACCTGCGGTACAGCTTCAGCCTCGGCGCTCTCTGCCGCCTGGGCTGCCTGGGCCGCCTGGGCCGCCTTGCCTGCGACAGCCGCGGCATCGACTCCGGAGCGCGCGACGATGCGGCGACGGGTCTCTTCGCGCGGATCGGCGGAGGATGCCGCTGCAGAAGATGCAGCAGGAGCCGGAGATGCAACAGCCGGGGCGGCGGGTGCCGGATCGTCCTCCAGCCCGTAGTCCTCGGCGAGCTCGTCCAGGTTCTGGTTCACAGCCGCAGTGCTCGTGTTCTGGGCCGCACTCTTGCGCCGGGCAGGGGGCTTCGGTGCGTCATCGAGGAGGTTGTCGTCGATGGAGGCCGCAGGACGCTTCTCTGCCTGGTCCTCGACCTCATCCCCAGCCTGGTCCCCGGTCTGGAAGGTGAGGGTCGTCTGCTCCCCCACGGCCGGATCGACGGGGTAGTTGTCCATCGGGGAACGTCCCCGGGACGTCCGGTGACTGGCCCGGGCGGCCGACGGTCCACCGGCGCGGGGGGTCGCCCGCGGAGTGCGGCGTTCACGCACCGCGTCCTCGAGCTCCCGGTCCACCGCTGCGTACTCGTCTGCGCCTTCAGCGCCTTCCAGGCCGTCCTCATCGTAGTGACGTGCCGAGCGAACCTGGTAGCCCAGCCACCCGGACAGCGCACCGGCCAGGTCGCGCACCGACATGCCGGTCATCTGCAGGCCACCGTAGAGCACGGTGAGCAGCAGCAGCGGCACGGCGAGGTACGGGCTGAAGCCCACTGCCATCGGCGTACCGATGAACTGGCCGACGATACCACCGGCACTCGCACGGTCCTCCACCTCGGACGGCTGACCGGCGAGGATATGGATGATGCCCAACAGCGACAGCACGATCAGCCCGGTGCCGATGCCCAGTCGCAGCCGGGAGTGCTGGGTGGATTCGACACCGACCATCAGCACCCAGGCGGTGGCGACGAGGATCAGCGGCACCAGCAGCGCACCGGCACCGACCAGGTAGGTCAGCCCGAAGTCGATGCCGGATCCGACGGCACCGCCGACGTTGAACCAGGACGTCCCGGCCACGACGATCGCCAGGGCGAGGGCACCGAGAGCCGCACCGTCGTAGCGTCCGCCGATACGCACGGAGTCATCGTCGGCCGTCGTCTCTTCCGGCTGTTCCGGCTCATCGGTCACGGTATCTTGGCGTCCCTTCTGACGTGTCGGCCGTGTCGTTCCTGTCGACCCTGTCTTGTCCTTCCGCTTGCCCTTACCGGAACCCTTGGCGCGCTCCTTCTCCGCCGCACGCTCCAGCACCGTGGTCGGCTGGTCATCGGGCGCGGTCGTACCGTGGTCGTCGCCGCCACGGTCGGAGACCGACAGGCCGCGTGCCACGGTTCCCACGCCACGAGACATCCCGCCGAGCATCGCACGCAGCGATGATCCGACTGCCCCGAAGGCCCCGGACGTCCGCTCGAATTCACTGGTGTCGTAGGACGTCGCCCGCCGACCCGAGGCATGCCCACTTCCCCGCCCTCCGGAGGTCTTCGGAGAGCGGGAAGCGGTGGACCCTGGAGAGGTGCGCGTGCGACTGGGCGTTGACATGACGGCCAGTCTAATCGCTTAACCTCACCTTTAACAGTCGCAACACACGTCACAACCGTGACGATTTCATGACCACCTGGCGAACCGGGCCGTCCTACCGACTACAGGGAGGTCCGTCGGACCCGGTCAACCGGGCCCTCCACCGTCACGCCTGCAGCCTTGTCCCGGCCGTAAACCCACAGGACGATCTCGCCGGCCTCCCCGGACACGGTCACCTCCGGCTCCCCGGTTCCCACGGTCACCGACTCGGCTCCAGAACCATCCGTGCGCACCAGCTGAACAGTCGCCCCGGTGGAACGGATCATCCCGCGGGCAGCCTGGGAGACCAGCGTCCACAGTGCATCACGGGTCGCCACCGGCAGGTCCCGCGGGGTGTACTCCCCTCCCCCGCGGCGCACGTCCTCGTGGTGGACGAAGTTCTCCCCCAGGTTGATGAACTTGTCCGCCAGTTTCATCGGGTTCCACACCGGTGGACCGTTCCGGTAGGACTCCACCAGGTCGGTGAAGGGCTTCTGCGCGTACTCGCGACTGACTTTGTCCAGGTGGCCGGACAACGGACTGAGGAACATCCCGGCAGTCGCGTCCAACCGGTGTTCCCGAAGCACCAGGTGCACGGCCATGTCGCGGGTGATCCAGCCCTCGCAGAGCGTGGGCTCGTCCGGCCCCAGAGACAGCAGAAGGTCCGCCAGTGCCTCGCGTTCATCGTGGGAGATCGTCATGATCTCCGATGGTACGCGCAGACACGGCGGACCGTGTGCTGTCGGACTCGTCGAGCCTCGTCCAGCTCTACAGCGAGGGGACGTGGTCCTCCGGGTCGAGCTCCTCGACGATCTCGCTGGTCATCGGGACGACGGTGGGAACGATGAAGGGCTCGCGCTTCCACTTGTCCTTGACGAACTTGGCGACCTTGCGTCGCAGGCTCTGGGCCATGCGGTACGGGTCGTTCTCACCCTGGCCGGAGAGGTCGAGCATGACATTGTCGACCAGCTCGGTGACCTGACGCATCATGTCCTTCGAGGCGTCCGAGAAACCACGGGCCTGGACCTGCGGGTCCTCCAGCGGACGACCGGTGCGGTTGTCGATGACGACGGTGACCGAGATCAGACCGCCCTCGGACATGGCGGTACGGTCCTCGAGCTCCTCGGCTCCCACATCACCCATGGTGACACCGTCGACGTAGAGGTTGCCGACCGGCACCTGGCCGACGACGGAGGCCTTGCCGTTGACCAGGTCGACAACCACGCCGTTCTGGGCCAGCACGGTGTTGTCGGGGTTGACACCGGTGTCGATCGCCAGCTGGCGGTTGGCACGCATGTGGCGCCATTCGCCGTGGACCGGCATGGCGTTGCGCGGGCGGGCGGCGTTGTAGAGGAACAGCAGCTCGCCGGAGTAGCCGTGGCCGGAGGTGTGGACCATGGCGTCCTTGCCGGTGATGACCTCGGCACCGATCTGGGAGAGCATGTTGATCACGCCGAAGACCGCCTCCTCGTTGCCGGGGACCAGCGACGAGGACAGGATGATCAGGTCGCCGGGGCGCACCGTGATCTGGCGGTGCTCACGACGGGCCATGCGCGACAGTGCCGCCATCGGCTCACCCTGGGTACCGGTGGTGACCAGCAGCACCTTGTGCGGAGCCATGCGGGAGGCGTCGTCCATGGAGACGATGGTGCCGCGCGGGGCGGTCAGCAGGCCGAGGCGCTCGGCGATCTCCATGTTGCGGATCATCGAGCGGCCGTTGAAGGCCACCTTGCGGCCGGCGGCGACGGCGGCGTCGACCGCCATCTGCACGCGGGCGACGTTGGAGGCGAAGGACGCCAGGATCACGCGCTGCTTGGCCTCACCGATGATGCGCTTGAGGTTCGGGCCGATGGCCGCCTCCGACCCGGAGAACCCGGGGGTGGTGGCGTTGGTGGAGTCGCAGAGGAAGAGGTCGATACCCTCGTCGCCCATGCGGGACAGGGCCGGCAGGTCGGTCGGACGCTTGTCCGCCGGGGTCTGGTCCAGCTTGACGTCACCGGTGAGAACGATGGTGCCGCCACCGGTCTTCAGCCGCACACCGAGGCACTCGGGGATGGAGTGGCCGACGTTGAAGAAGCTGATGTTGAACGGTCCGCGGTTCTCGTTCGAGGTGTCGTTGACCTCGATGAGCTTCGGACGCTGACGGTGCTCCTGGCACTTCGCGGCGATCAGCGCGCAGGTGAAGCGCGAGGCGATGATCGGAAGGTCCGAACGCTGCTTGAGCAGCCACGGGATCGCACCGATGTGGTCCTCGTGACCGTGGGTGACGACCAGGGCGTCGACCCGGTCCCACTTGTCGTCGAGGTAGGAGAAGTCCGGCAGGATCAGGTCCACGCCCGGCTCGCCGGAGGACGGGAAGAGCACGCCACAGTCCACGATGAGCAGACGGTTGTGGTACTCGAAGACGGTCATGTTGCGGCCGATCTCGGAGATACCGCCGAGGGCGACGATACGCACGCCGTCCTTCGGGGCGGCCGGCGGCTTCGGCAGCCGCTGGGTCAGGTCAGCGCCCTGCATGGTCTGCATGGCGTTGCGACGACGGTCGCCCTGGTTTCCACCCTGGTTGCGGTTACCGCCGCGTCCGCCACGGTTACGGCCACCCTGGCCACCCTTGTTGCCCTGGCCACCACGGTTGCGGCCGCCCTGGTTTCCGCCCTGGTTGCCGGAGTTGTTCTGACCCCCCTGGTTTCCACCCTGGTTACCGCCCTGGTTTCCGCCGCGCCCGCGGGAGCGACGCGAACGGTTGCGGTTGTTGCCGCCGTTGCCGCCGTTGTCGTTGCTGTTGCCGCCCTGGTTGGCCTTGTTGTCGTTGTTGCCGCTGTCGGCGTTGCTGTCGCCACCCTGGTTGGACGGTGCCGCCTGGCCACCGTCGTTGAAGGTGGCGGTCACGTCGGCCGCGGTGGTGTCGGCGCTCGGCGGAGCAGCCTTCCGGGTCACCTTGCGTGCCCGGGAACGATTCTCAGTCATAGTGTCCTTATACCCCTGCGCGTTGCAGGTCCTCTGCCAGCCGGTCAATCTCTTCCGGCGTGGGCTCGATGATTGGCAGGCGCGGTGCGCCCACCTGAATTCCTTGAAGTTTCAGTGCGGCCTTGGCGAACGTCACTCCACCGAGCCGGCCCTGTGCCTGGGTCAGCGGAGTCAGCGCAGTCGCGATCGCGCGGGCACCGGTGATGTCTCCGGCGTCAACGGCGTCGCGCAGCTTCTTCAGTTGTGCTGCGGCGACATGGCCGATGACCGAGATCATTCCGGTCGCGCCCACGGCGAGCCACGGGACGTTCAGTGGGTCATCACCCGAGTACCAGGCCAGATCGGTCTGCTCCATCAACCCCATCACCGCCGGAATATCTCCCTTGGCGTCCTTCACGGCGTGGATGTTCGGATGCGCCGACAGGCGGGCCAAGGTCTCGGTCTCGATCGGAGTGACCGACCGGGACGGGATGTCGTACAGGCAGATCGGGGTGTCCACGGCATCTGCCACAGTGGTGAAGTGCCGGTAGAGCCCCTCCTGGCTGGGCCGGGAGTAGTACGGGGTGACCACGAGCAGGCTGTCAGCCCCGGCGTCCTGCGACATCCTCGACAGTTCCACGGATTCCGCGGTGTCGTAGGTGCCGCTGCCGGCGGTGAGCTTCACACGATCGCCCAGTTCGGCGCGCACTGCCTTGAGCAGGTCGATCTTCTCCGACGGACGTACCGTGGGTGACTCACCCGTGGTGCCGCCGAGAACAAGAGCGTCACAGCCCTGATCCACCAGATGACCTGCAAGGGCCACTCCGGCGTCCAGGTCGAGGTCTCCGTCCTTCGTGAAGGGCGTAACCATCGCCACAGAGACCGTGCCGAAGAACTCGGCTCCTCTTGTCGCTGCAATACCTGTGCTCATGTCACAACAGGTTACCGCCCCGGCGTCCGGATGTGTACCAGCGACCCCCGCGACGCGCCGAATGACCACACCCGGTAGGCATCGTCACAGCTCACATGCCTGCAATTCAGGAAGCCACGTGCAACCACATGCAGCCACGTGCGGCCGCCGCAGACAATCACATATCTGCGACGTAGGGACTCGTGGCCATCGACGAGCCGTCCCGCAGCGTGGTGACGGTGAAGTCCTCGAAGATCTCGGGACTCACCCCACGAAGCAGCTCCAGGCACTGCACCGCCACCTCCCGGATCTCCGGGTCTGCGTGCTCGGCGGCGCGCATGGCGATGAAGTGACGCCAGGAGCGCATGTTGCCGGTCATCACGAACCGGGTCTCGGTGGCGTTCGGCAGCACCGCACGGGCAGCCTGACGGGCCTGTTTCTCGCGCAACACCGTGTTCGACTCACCACTGAAGCGCTCCTCGAGAGCCTCCAGCAACTCCTCGTAGGCGTCCCGGGCGACATCGGTGGCGTGCAACAACAGGTCGGCGACCTCCGGGTCCTCGGCGATGCTCGCGGGGATGACGACCTGGGACTGGCCATCGGGAATGTAGCGCTGCGAGAGCTGGCTGAAGGAGAAGTGGCGGTGCCGCATGATCTCCTGGGCGCAGCTGCGGGAAACCCCGCGCAGGTACATGCCCGCGGTGGCGTGTTCCAACACGTTGAAGTGCCCGACGTCCAGGATGTGCCGGATGTAGGCGTCCGTCTCCGCGGTGTGCGGGTTAGGACGGTCCCACGTCTCGTAACAGGCGCGTCCGGCGAACTCGACGAGGCTGGACGCGTCACCGACCCCGGGCTGCGGGGCCCAGTCGACGTCCTCCGGCGGGATGAACGACGACGTCGAGATCAGCCGGACGGACAACTCCGTGGTGTTGGTCATGAGCGCGAGTTACTCGGCAGGGACGCCGAGCTGGTCGAGGCCCAGGAACTTCTCCAGGCCGATGGTCAGCCCCGGGGTGTCGCCGATCTTGTCGACACCCAGCAGCACGCCCGGGACGAAGGACTCCCGGTCGTAGGAGTCCTGCTTGATGGTCAGGGTCTGGCCCTTGGCACCCAGGATGACCTGCTCGTGGGCGACCATGCCGGTCATCCGCACGGCGTGGACCGGAACACCGTCGACATCGGCGCCACGGGCACCGTCGAGGGTCTGGTCGGTGGCGTCCGGCTGCTCGCCAAGCCCGGCGGCGGCACGCGCCCGGGCGATGCCCTCGGCGGTGTGCACGGCGGTGCCGGACGGAGCGTCCTTCTTGTTCGGGTGGTGCAGCTCGATGACCTCGGCAGAGTCGAAGTACGGAGCGGCGATCTCCGCCAACTTCATGGTCAGCACCGCGGAGATGGCGAAGTTCGGGGCCACGAGCACGCCCACGGTCGGATTGTCGGACAGCCAGGTCCGCAGCGTGTCATAGCGCTCCGGGGTCCAGCCGGTGGTTCCGACGACGGCGTGGATGCCGTTGGCGACACAGAACTCCAGGTTGCCCATCACCGCGTCCGGCACGGTGAAGTCCACGACGACCTGCGTCCCGGACTCCACCAGAGCCTGCAGGTCATCCCCGTGGTCCAGGGCTGCGGACAGCTCCAGTCCCTCGGTGGCCTCCACTGCGGCAACCACTGCGGTACCGACCCGGCCCTTGGCGCCGAGTACTGCGACCTTCGTCATCTTCTACTCCTTCGGGTTTCTCTGCTGTCAGTTTCCGGCGTCGACGAGGACCAGGGAGATCTTGCCACGGTTGTCGATGTCGGCGATCTCGACCTCGAGGGGCTCGCCCACCGAGACCTCGTCCTCGACCTTCTCCACCCGGCGGTCGCCGCCGATGTTGGAGATGTGCAGCAGGCCGTCGCGGCCCGGCAGCAGCGAGATGAACGCGCCGAAGGCGGTCGTCTTCACCACGGTGCCCAGGAAACGGTCGCCGACCTTCGGCAGCTGCGGGTTGGCGATGGAGTTGACCTTGTCCACCGCGGCCTCGGCGGCCTTACCGTCGGAGGCGGAGATGAACACGGTGCCGTCGTCCTCGATGGAGATGTTGGCGCCGGTCTCCTCGGTGATCTGGTTGATCGTCTTGCCCTTCGGGCCGATCAGCTCGCCGATCTTGTTCTGCGGCACGGTGACGGTGGTGATGCGCGGGGCGAACTCGCTCATCTCCTCCGGGCCGGCGACGGCCTCGCCCATGGTGGACAGGATCTCCAGGCGGGCGTTGCGGGCCTGACCCAGGGCATCGGCCAGGACCTCGGACGGGATGCCGTCGACCTTGGTGTCCAGCTGCAGGGCGGTGACGAAGTCGGCGGTACCGGCGACCTTGAAGTCCATGTCACCGAAGGCGTCCTCGGCACCGAGGATGTCGGTGAGGGTGACGTAGGCGTCCTTGCCGTCGACCTTCCCGGTGACCAGGCCCATCGCGATACCGGCCACCGGGGCCTTCAGCGGCACACCGGCGTTGTACAGCGACAGGGTCGAGGCACAGACCGAACCCATCGAGGTCGAGCCGTTGGAGCTCAGCGCCTCGGAGACCTGGCGGATGGTGTACGGGAAGGCATCGCGGGACGGGATGACCGGCAGCAGGGCGCGCTCGGCGAGGGCACCGTGTCCGATCTCACGACGCTTCGGGGAGCCGACGCGTCCGGTCTCGCCGGTGGAGTACGGCGGGAAGTTGTAGTGGTGGATGTAGCGCTTGGACGTGTCCGGCCCGAGGCTGTCGATCTGCTGCTCCATCTTGAGCATGTCCAGGGTGGTGACACCCAGGATCTGGGTCTCGCCGCGCTCGAACAGGGCGGAACCGTGGGCGCGCGGCACCAGGTCGATCATCACGCCGAGGTCGCGGATGGCGGTGGCGTCACGGCCGTCGATGCGGAAACCATCGGTGAGGATGCGGCTGCGGACCAGCTGACGGGTGACCTCGTTGTGGGCGTTGCGCACCTCGGACTCGCGGCCCTCGAACTGGGTGGCCAGGGTGTCGACGGCGGCTGCCATGTTGGCGGACAGGGCCTCGTCACGCTCGGCCTTGTCGGCGATGGCCATGATGTCGGCCAGCTGGGCCTGGGACTCGGACTCGACAGCGGCGAAGACGTCCTCACCGAACGGCGGGAAGAGCTCGAATTCGCGGGTCTCGGCGGCGACGGCGGCCGACAGGGCGGCCTGGGCGCCACACAGCTCGGCGATGAACGGGCGGGCGGCCTCGATACCCTCGGCGACGACCGACTCGGTCGGGGCCGGGGCGCCCTCGGCGACACGCTCGACGACGGAGTCGGTGGCGCCGGCCTCGACCATCATGATGGCGACGTTCTCGCCCGGGGCCGGCTTGCGACGGCTACGGCCACGCTTGACCGGCTCGGTCACGCGACCGGCGACGACAAGCTCGAAAACGGCCTTGTCCTGCTGCTCACGGGTCGGGAAGGCGACCCACTGCCCCTCGGCGTGGTCTTCGTCGACGACCAGGGCCATGCGCACGCCACCGACCGGACCGGAGACCGGCAGGCCGGAAAGCTGGGTGGAGGCCGAGGCGGCGTTGATCGCGACGACGTCGTACTGGTCGGCCGGGTCCATGGACATGACGGTGACGACGACCTGGACCTCGTTGCGGATGCCCTTGAAGAAGGTCGGACGCAGCGGGCGGTCGATCAGGCGGCAGGCCAGGACGGCCTCGGTGCCGGGGCGTCCCTCACGGCGGAAGAAGCTGCCGGGGATACGGCCGGCGGCGTACATCCGCTCCTCGACGTCCACGGTGAGCGGGAAGAAGTCGAGGTTCTCGCGCGGGTGCTTCGAGGCGGTGGTGGTCGACAGCAGCATGGTGTCGTCGTCGAGGTAGGCGGTGACGGCACCGTCGGCCTGACGGGCCAGCAGGCCGGTCTCGAAGGTGATGGTGCGGGTACCGAAGTCACCGTTGTCGATGGTGGCTGCGGACTCCCAGATGCCGGACTCGGCATCGACCAGCTCAGCGGTGTGGGTCGGAGCCGGGGCGGCGTTCTTGGCCGGGGCCTTGGTGGTGGTCTTGGTGGAGGTCTTGGCCGAGGCCTTCTTGGCGGGGGCCTTCTTCGCCGGTGCCGTGGTCTCGGCGGCGGTGGTCGCCGCGGCGTCCTGAGCCGGAGCGGACTGCTTGGCGGCAGCGCGCTTGGTCGGGGCCTTCTTCGCCGGAGCCTTGGTGGCGGTCGCCTTCTTGGCGGCGGCCTTCTTCGCCGGAGCCTTCTTCGCGGGAGCCTTCTTGGCGGCGGTCTTCTTCGCCGGCGCCTTCTTGGCGGTGGACTTGCGGGCCGGGGCCTTCTTCGCGCCGGTCTCGGCGGTGTTCTGCTCGTCGTTCGGGGATTCGTTCGGCGTCGTCATGACGTTGTCTTCTCAAACCTTCTGCGTCTGTGGTCCGTGTGTCGATCATCGGTGTCGACGGTTGGACATGTCTTCTGGATTCTGGACAATTACCGCAGATAACCCTACACCACAGTCCGGGAAAGCTGGTGGGGCCACCAGCGTGATCCCCACCTCAGTGGCCCGCGGCGTCCCTGCAGCGTCCCTGCAGCGTCTCTGCGGCGTCCCCGTCTCCTCATCGCAGCGACGGGTGCCAGAGCCAGACCTCCATGTCAGTCCACAACTTCTCCAGGGCGGTGCGTAGTCTCCGTCCCCGCCGGTGCCGCAGGTTGTACCGCACGGTGTCGACGATCTCGTCCGTCACCATCCCCGGGATGATCTGCACGCACAGGTCCGGATACCGCAGCAGCATCCAACCCCACCGGGCCGCCATGTTCCCCTTCCACCGGTCGATGATGAACGTCCTCTCCCCCAGGTTCGCCCCGTCGGCGGCATGGTAGATGTAGCTGTCGATCTCGATGAGGACCTTGGCCTCAGGGATCACGATGTCGAAGCAGTAGCCGCGGACCTTCCGGTTGACCTCGATCGTCACCCCGGTGTCCGCCAGCGCGGTCCGGAGTCGGTCGACGACCTGGCGCTCGAGGTTGCTCGCGGTGCCGGTGACCAGGCCGTCCAACAGGGTCTCGGCGATGC
This sequence comes from Candidatus Corynebacterium faecigallinarum, assembly GCA_019120175.1. Taxonomy (GTDB): domain Bacteria; phylum Actinomycetota; class Actinomycetes; order Mycobacteriales; family Mycobacteriaceae; genus Corynebacterium; species Corynebacterium faecigallinarum. The sequence continues at coordinate 3,694 of DWVP01000004.1, read as the reverse complement.
CACGGCTCTGCGGCATCAGTGCCGCCATGTCCTCGGCACGGTTGTCGTTGCCTTTCGCCCCGCGGTAGGCACGGACCAGGCACGCCCGTAGTTTCTCTTTCGGCCAGCCTCGTCGGTGCAGGTCCACGACGGTCTGCAGTGGTGTGGTCACCGGCAGGCCTCGGACGGTCACCGTGCGGCTGAACTTGCGCTGCGTCACGGTCAGCCGTGCACCGCCGTCGCTGGTCCGACACTTCGGCAGGACGCCCTGCGCCGGCCATTGCATCTCAGCCCACCCGTGGAGGTGTGCTGCGGTCTCCCCGCTGAACACCAACTCCGGATGCTGATGGACCAGCGCCTCGAGACGGATGTCGTCGGTCGGTTCATCAGCGCTGTAGAGACCGTGACCGACCCGATGGATCACTCCGTCCCGCACTGCCCTGGTCACCGAGTGGCGACTCTTGCCTGCTTTCAACAGCTCCGACGTGGTCCAGAACTTCCTCGTTATGTTCTGCGCCCCCATTGTGCCCCTCCAGTCTTCCCCGCACGACCCCCTGCCGTGCAGTCCCCACACTAGGTGATCAGCCGACGATGCGAGAGGTGACGCTCAAGTTCGGCTTTTGCGCCCCCGATTCGTCGATCCGCTGGCAGGCATATCGCCAAACGGGGGCGGAAAAGCTGATCCCAGGGCGTCTGCGATGTGCCGGTGACGCAGGACAGCGGCGGCGGAACCCCACAGCGACAGCCACCTTCCCCCGGACCCTCCCTACAACAGCAGAACACCCGCCCCGCCACCATGCCGGTGACAGGACGGGTGTCCGGAGAACGTGCCGCTTCAGAAGAGGCGGCCGACCGTCTTATGACTAGCGGCGCAGGCCCAGTCGGTCGATCAGGGAGCGGTAACGCTCGACATTGTTCTCCTGCAGGTACTTCAGCAGGCCCTTGCGACGACCGACCAGCAGCAGCAGGCCGCGGCGGGAGTGGTGGTCGTGCTTGTGGAACTTGAGGTGCTCGGTCAGCTGACGGATGCGGACGGTCAGCAGTGCGACCTGAGCCTCGGGGGAACCGGTGTCGGTCTCGTGAAGGCCGAACTCCTTGAGGGTGCTGGCCTTCTGCTCCTGGGTGAGAGCCATGATGAATCTCCTAGTTGTTTCAGTCCGCGCAAAAAAGTTGAAGCGTCCGATGCCGTTTCCGACATCACTACTGGCGACACTGTCTGTGACTACCGCGAACCACAGTCACAGACCGGCCAACACTATCACCCTCGGTCGCGGGGAACCAATCGTCGGGTCGCATCGACGTCGCTGGTGATCGCGGTGATCAGACTGTCGAGGTCGGTGTAGGTCTCCATGCCACGGATGTGGTCGATGAAACTTACGGTGACTTTGCGTCCGTACAGGTCGGCCTCGTGGTCCAGGACGAAGGCCTCGACACTGCGGGTCTCGTCACTGAACGTCGGGTTGGTGCCCACCGAGATCGCCGCCGGCAGGTGCACGTCCACCGGCATGTCGCCGACCTCGGACCCCGACGGATCCTTCTGCGTCGGCAGGATGCGCAGGTCACCGGCGTAGACACCGTCGACCGGCAGCGCCTGACTGTCCGGGAAGTACAGGTTCGCCGTCGGGAAGCCCAGGGCTGCACCGCCACGTCCTGCACCACGGGTGACGACCCCACGGACGGTGAAGTTGCGTCCGATCGCCCCGGCGGCCGACACGACGTCGCCCTCCGACAGCCGGTCACGGATCCAGGAGGAGCACACCGTGTGGCTGCTCGACCCCTCTTCCGCGTCACCCTCATCGACGAGCAGCCCGTGGACAGTGACGTCCACGTCGTACTTCTCCCCCAGCTCGCGCATGGTGTCACTGGTGCCGGACGCCTGCGACCCGAAGGTGAAGTTCTCGCCGACGACGACGGCCTTCGCGCCCAGCGTCTCCAGCAGGACCTTGCGGAAGTACTCCTCCGGGTCCCAGCTGATGATCTCCTCGTCGAAGGCGATGACCAGCATGGCGTCGATCCCGTAGCGTGCGGCACTGACCGCGCGCTGTTCCACGGTGGCCAGCAGTGGTGGTGTGTTATGCGGGTCGAAGATCGCCCGCGGGTGAGGGTCGAAGGTCACCATCACCGCCGGCACGCCGAGTTCGCGCGCCTTGTCCACCGTCGAGGTGACCAACCTCTGGTGTCCGCGGTGCACGCCGTCGAAGACGCCGATGGTCACGACACTGCCGTCGAGATCCGTGGGAACCTCGTCTAGTCCATTCCAGATATCCACGGGCTCCACACTACGACATCCGGGGCCAACACCTAGACTGAACGCCATGTCTACAGGCGCCTCCGATACCTCCGGTTCCCCTGCCGCACCCTCCCCCGCCGCCGACGGGCTGTTGTCCCGCTCCGGCCTGGTGGTCGTGGACAAGCCGGCCGGGATGACCAGTCATGACGTGGTCGCCCGGTGCCGCCGGATCTTCGGGACCCGTCGGGTGGGCCATTCCGGCACCCTGGATCCGATGGCCACCGGTGTGCTGGTCGTCGGGGTGGAACGGGGCACGAAGTTCCTGGCCCACGTGGTCACCCACGACAAGCGATACACCGCCACGGTGCGCCTGGGGGCGTCCACGGTGACCGACGACATGGAGGGTGAGGTGCTCACCTCGGCGTCGGCGGAGGATCTCGCGGGGTTGGACGAGGCGACCGTGCGCGCCGCGTTCGACCGCCAGGTCGGCGAGATCATGCAGCGTCCCAGCAGCGTGAGCTCGGTGAAGGTCAACGGGCGGCGGGCCCACGAGCTGGTGCGCGAGGGTGTGGACGTCGTGCTTCCGAAGCGTCCGGTGACAGTGCACTCGCTGGATGTGCTGGACGTCCGACTCGGCGGCGACGCCGTGGAGATCGACATCAACGTGCACTGTTCCTCGGGCACCTACATCCGATCGATCGCCCGCGACGTGGGCGCAGAACTCGGCGTCGGCGGTCACCTTACCGCACTGCGACGCACCAGCGCCGGCCCGTTCGACATCTCCCAGGCCAGGACGTTGGACGCCCTGTCCGCCGTGCGTGCCGACACCGACGCCGCCCCGGAACTGTCCCTGACCTTGGACGAGGCGATGTCCACCTGCTTCCCGGTCCGCAAGGTCACCGAGGAGGAGGGTGTGGCCCTGTCGCTGGGCAAGTGGCTGGAGCCGGTGGGCGATAAAGAGGTCCATGCGGCGGTGACCCCGTCCGGACATGCCATTGCCCTGCTCCAGGAGCAGGGCAAGAGGGCAGCGAGCGTCTTCGTCGCACGCCCGGCGGGGATGGACTAGACCACCGGATAAGGTCGCACAGGGCGCCCCCGGGGGGCGCCCTATCAGGACGCTACGGCCGGGGTTGATGACCCTTCCCCACGTCGACTTGTTGCCCCAGATGTTCTGGCGCAGGCCCTCCAACTGGAGGATCTGGTTGTGGTCGACGAAGAGGTTGCACTCATTGCCGTAGTTCTTGACGTACCACTCGACGACATTCTCGGTGATGCCCTCGGACTCGATCATGATGATCGAGGCACCGGCGTCGAGTGCGCGCTTACCGCGGTCGATGAGGTCGCCGACGTCCTTGGCTGTGAATGTGATCGCTATATGTCGTGGATTCTTGATCACTCTATGGCGTGCTGGTCTGGTGGACCGGGAAGACATTGCTCTTCGCATGGCAAACGGTGCCGTCTTTAGGATTTCTCTGCGCCAGGATC
>DWVP01000003.1 GCA_019120175.1 Candidatus Corynebacterium faecigallinarum | reverse complement strand
CACACTCCTCCGTCTGAAGATTACGGAAGTCTCACAATAGGTGAGAAGGAGCGGCGCGGCTGTTCACCGCATATCTGACGTTACCGCTGTTCAGTAGTCTCAGAATGGCTGAGAAACGTCTCACTTCGAGTAAGATCGGTCAGGTGCTCTCCCACTGTGGGGTGCGGGAGGTACACCTGCGCACCGGTGGCGAGGAATTCCTCGCTCTTGCGCTGCATCCCGGCAATCGCCGCCTGCGCCTCGGCACTGCCGTAGGTATCCCGGATGTCCTGTGAGATACGCATCGAACAGAACTTCGGCCCGCACATCGAACAGAAGTGCGCCGTCTTCGCCGGTTCAGCGGGAAGTGTCTCGTCGTGGAAGTCCTGCGCGGTGACCGGGTCCAACCCGAGGGCGAATTGGTCACGCCACCGGAACTCGAACCGGGCCTTGGACAGGGCGTCGTCGCGTGCTGTGGCTCCTGGATGCCCCTTGGCCACGTCGGCGGCGTGTGCGGCGATCTTGTAGGTGATGACACCGGTCTTCACGTCGTCCCGGTTCGGCAGGCCGAGGTGTTCCTTGGGGGTGACGTAACAGAGCATGGCGGTACCGTGGCGTGCGATCTCGGTCGCCCCGATGGCCGAGGTGATGTGGTCGTATCCCGGCGCAATGTCGGTGACCAGCGGTCCGAGCGTGTAGAACGGCGCCCCGTCGCACAGCTCCTGCTGACGTTCGACGTTCTCGCGGATCTGGTGGAGCGGGATGTGACCGGGACCCTCCACCATGACCTGCACGTCGTACCCCCACGCCCGGTGGGTCAGTTCGGCGAGGGTGTCGAGTTCGGCGAACTGTGCGGCGTCATTCGCGTCCGCGATCGATCCGGGGCGCAGACCGTCGCCGAGTGAGAAGGCGACGTCGTAGGCGGCGAAGATCTCACAGAGCTCGTCGAAGTGTGTGTAGAGGAAGTTCTCCTCGTGGTGCGCCAGGCACCAGCCCGCCATGATCGATCCCCCGCGCGACACCATTCCGGTGACCCGGTCGGCGGTCAGCGGGATGTAGCGCAGCAGGACCCCGGCGTGCACGGTCATGTAGTCCACGCCCTGCTCGCACTGTTCGATCACCGTGTCGCGGTAGATATCCCAGGTCAGTGCCTCTGCGTCGCCGTCGACCTTCTCCAGTGCCTGGTAGATCGGGACGGTGCCGATGGGGATGGGCGAATTGCGGATGATCCATTCCCGGGTGGTGTGGATGTCGTTGCCGGTGGACAGGTCCATCAGTGTGTCGGCGCCCCAGGTGGCGGCCCATTCCAGCTTCGACACCTCCTCACTGATCGAGCTGGTCACCGCCGAGTTTCCGATGTTGGCGTTGATCTTCACCAGGAACTCCCGACCGATGATCATCGGCTCGGATTCCGGGTGGTTGATGTTCAGCGGGATGATCGCGCGACCGGCGGCGACTTCGCTGCGCACCAGTTCCACGTCGCAGTTCTCCCGCAGGGCCACGAACCGCATTTCCGGGGTGACGACACCCCGACGCGCGTAGTGCATCTGCGTCACCGTGCGGCCCGGTTCAGCACGACGGGGTTCAGGACGTCGTCCCTGCCACTGTTGGGACGGTGCGCCACGGCGGACGGCGGCCCGGCCGTCGTCGATCAACTGTCGTTCACGGAAACGCCCGATACGGGTGTCTCCACGTGCCCGGATCCATTCTTCACGCCAGGGGGCCAGGCCTTCTTCCGGGACGCTGCCCGGCCCGGCGGTCCGGTAGACCTGCAGTGGCGGGTTGGGGCTGCCGTCCGGGGAGTTCTCCTGGTGGATCTCGGTGACCGGGACCCGGATGCCGTGGTCTTCGATCCATCCGCACCGGTGCGCGGGGTGCTGCTGGACAGGGGTGGACGGGGCAGACGGGGTAGACACAGCTACGCTCCTCACTTCCTACGCCGGTATCAACCGGATCAGGTTCGACGGTCCCGGACGATCACAGTCCGGTCTCAGCCCCTCGTGGGGCACCCGTGTGGACGCCTCATACCTACCACGGCAGTGAGGACACATCAAAACCGGCTCTTCGTGATTCAGAGTGCGTAGCTGCCGGCGGGGCGGGATCGGTGTGGCACAACATGTAGGGGCCCTGGGGCCCGAACCCCTGATGGTGGACACGGTGTTGTAGCGGATACACCACCGGAACACGTCCCGACGGCACACCAGCTGGTTGGTGAAGGTCTTCGCGTCCTGAAGGACCTCGCGCTTGAGGGCGGCATTGAACGACTCGGCCAGCGCGTTGTCCGCGCTGGTACCGATCGCGCCCATCGACTGGCGCGGCCCCAGGCGGCGACAGGTGTCCTGAAATGCCCCGGACGTGTAGACACTGCCGTGGTCCGAGTGAAAGACCGCACCGGCGAGACTGCCACGCTGGTTCTTCGTCATCACCAACGCTTCGTATAGCTCACCGGGTTAGCTAGTCTACGGGAAATGACTTTCCGGCTCGTCCGTGTCTGCGCTCTCCTCGGTCTCCTCGGTGAAGACATCGACCATCGCGTCCAGGAAGTCGATGATCTCGCGCCGGGCGGACGGAGACACCTGCCGGGCCACCTGCATCATCCTGTCGTGCATCGGGCCTAGCGCATCGGACATCTCGTCCCGGGAGAGGTCCGTCACCGTCAACGTCACCGACCGCCGGTCACTGGGGTGGCCGGTGCGCACGACATGGCCGGAACCGGTGAGCCGGTTGAGCAGCTTCGCGGTCGCCGCCGTCGAGATCTGCAGGGCCGAAGACAGGTCACGAGCAGTGAAGACGTCCCCAGCGCGCTCGGCGGCGGAGATAAGCCGGATGGCCTCCAGGTCGGTGGAGTTGAGTCGCATCCGACTGCACATCCGTTGACGCATGTCATGGTCGGCGCCCCGGAACCGACGCAGGGCCTCGAGAAGCTCCACGTTGGGGTCGCGCCCGTCGTACCAGTAGTCGGTCTGCATCGTCATCTCGTCACGTAGGGCCACTGTCCAGCGTGAACAGTGTACTAGACGCGGCACTGCACCGGAAGAATGACGGTGCGAACATATGGCTACCGGGCCATTATTTCGGTGACAGTACCGGTCCGGAACTAACGTTTTGAATTCACCCGGACTGAAACTTCCGTAGCATCGGAAGAATGTCATTCCTGCGACCGCAGCCATTCTTCCACCACACCTACCTCCCGGTCTCCGCCGACACCGCCTGGGACTGGCACACCCGCCCTGGTGCCGTGGTCAGGCTGACGCCCGGTATCGCCAGGATGACGGTCACCGGTGAAGCGGACAGTCTCCGCGACGGCACCACCACCTTCCGGCTCCCGGGCGGCGTCGCCTGGCGTGCCCGGCACCAGGCCGGGGAGTTCGAGGACGGACGCAGGTTCACGGACGTCCTGGAGTCCACGCCGCGGACGGCCCTGAACACCCTCGTCACCTGGCGCCACGAGCACGAGATCGCTCCGAACGGCGAGTTGTCCTGCACGGTCACCGACACCATCACCACCAATGCGCCGGATGCACTGCTGTCGAGGATCACGAGTTACCGTGACCGTCAGCTCACCGCCGACCTTCGTCGACTGGAGGAGATGCGGCAGTGGGACGGTACGCCGCTGACCGTCGCCGTCACCGGGCCCAGTGGAACCGTCGGAACCCAGCTGGTGGCGATGCTGCAGACCGCGGGGCACACCGTGATTCCCCTGTCGCGGAGTGAGAGGCCGGGTGGCCGGGTCTGGGATCCGGAGTCGCCGGCGTCCGATCTCCTCGACGGGGTGGACGCCGTGGTGCACCTGGCCGGTGCGCCCATCGCCGGACGTTTCACCGACAGTCACCGTGACGCTGTGCGTGAGTCCCGCGTCGGTCCGACGCGCAGGCTCGCCGAGCTTGCCGCCGAGACCCCCGGTCTCACGACGTTCATCTGTGCCTCTGCCGTCGGCTACTACGGGGCGGACCGTCCGGAAGCAGTCACCGAAGAGTCCCCACCGGGCGCCGGCTTCCTCGCCGAGGTCGTCTCCGACTGGGAGGAGGACTGTCAGCCGGCCCGCGACGCCGGTCTCCGGGTAGCGAACATCCGCACCGGTCTGGTGCTGGCCGGAGGCTCACCACTGCTGACACTCCTGGGAGCCTCGTCCCGCATCGGAGGCGGCCCGCTCGGTAGTGGGGAGCAGCACTTCCCCTGGGTGGCGGTGGATGATCTGGTGGACATCTACCACCGCGCCGTCGTCGACCCTGATATGTCGGGACCGGTGAATGCGGTGGCCCCGGAGGAGATAACCCAGGCGGACTTCGCCGCCGTCCTCGCGGACCTGCAGACACTGCGGGTCCCGCTCGCTCTCCCGGTGCCGACCCTGGGACCACAGGTGCTCCTGGGTCGGGAAGGGGCCGAGGAGCTGGCCCTGGCGGACCAGCATGTTCTCTGCGACAAGCTCGGTCGTGCCGACCACCGCTTCAGGTTCACCGCGGTCCGGGAGGCGCTTCGTCACGAGCTGGCATTGAACTGACGAGGTAAATCGCTAATATTATTGCTAACGAGGTTAGCTAATGTAGTATCGACGCGAGTCTGACTTTTATCAAGCCGCGTCCATGAATGGGCGTATATCCACCATGAAAGCGTGATGTTCTTGCGCACTTTGAGCACCGACACACAACTGTCCTTTGATTCGCTGCTGCTCCTGTCCTTCGGCGGGCCGGAGAAATCGGAGGACGTCGTCCCCTTCCTCGAGAACGTCACCCGGGGTCGCGGTATCCCCAGGGAAAGGCTCGAGGTGGTCGGCGAACACTACTTCGCCCTGGGCGGGCGTAGCCCGTTGAACGACCTGAACCGCGAGATGATCACCACCATCCGCAGCGCACTCGAACGCCGGGGACTGGACATCCCGGTGTACTTCGGCAACCGGAACTGGCACCCGTTCATCGAGGACACCGCCGAGGCCATGGCCCGGGACGGGGTCCGCAACACCGCTGTGTTCGCGACGTCCGCCTGGGGCGGGTACTCCGGGTGCCGGCAGTACCACGAGGACATCGCACGGGCCCGACGAGCTGTCACCGAGCGGGGGAGTGTCCCGCCCCGGATGACGCGTCTGGGCCAGTTCCACGACCATCCACGCTTCATCACCGAGTTCGCCGACGCGGTGGATGCCGCACGGGCCACCCTTCCCACTGCGGCTGACCGCGACGGCGCCGAGCTCATCTTCACCGCCCACTCCGTACCGCTCAGTGCGGATGCCGAGGCAGGTCCGCCCGGGGTCGGTGGTCAGCTCTACTCGAGGCAGGTCCGCGACAGCGCGCGGTTGATCCTCCAGGCGAGCTCCTTCGGTGCTGACGCCGTTGCCGGGGCGGGGGCCACCACGGAGCCCACCGTGGTGTGGCAGTCGCGGTCGGGCCCGCCCTCGATCCCGTGGCTCGATCCCGACATCTGTGACCATCTGGAGGCGAGGGCCGCGTCCGGCAACGCGCGTCCCGTGGTCCTCTGCCCGGTCGGCTTCGTGTCGGACCACGTCGAGGTCCTCTGGGACCTCGACACGGAGGCCCGGGACACCGCGCGGTCGCTCGGTGTCGAGCTTGTCCGGGCGGCGACGCCCGGGTCGACCGCAGGATTCGCCGACATGGTCGTCGACCTCATGAGGGACGCTGCGGACGCTGAGAACGCTGAAAACGCTGCGGACGGCAGTGGCGTCGGGGCCGGCGTCGGTATCGGAGAAATGCCGAATTTCGGTAACACGGTCAATGGCTCACTGTGCGCCCTCCACTGTTGTGGATCGTGAAAATTTGACCCGTAAATCCATCTCCTGTGTCCACACATATGGAAAAGGAAATGGTGGCGAGAGATTCGGGCCACGGTTACGATGGGGTCTATGGGCAATTTCGCATTGGCAAACCCGTCCACCGGAAACACCGAAGAGACATTCAACCGCATCAATGACGACGACCGCGACGCCATCCTGGACACCGCCAGCACGGCGTACGACAACTGGCGGAAGACCACCATCGAGGAACGCGCCGCCGTGCTCAACCGCGCCGCGGACCTCTACACCGAACGCGCCGACGAGCTGGCGTCCTACATCGGCCGCGAGATGGGCAAGCTGACGTCCTGGGCGAAGGCCGAGATCGGCATCGTCGCCGACATCTACCGCTGGTATGCCGAGCACGCCCATGAGCTGCTCGCCGACAAGGAACTCGCCGCGCAGGGCGCCACGCGGACGTTCGTGCGCAAGGACCCGATCGGGCCGCTGCTGGGCATCATGCCCTGGAACTTCCCCTACTACCAGGTCGCCCGCTGGGCCGCCCCGAACCTGCTGCTGGGCAACAGCCTCGTGCTCAAGCACGCCTCCATCTGCCCGCTGTCCTCCCAGGCATGCCAGGACATCCTCGTCGAGGCCGGCCTGCCGCAGGGGGTCTTCCAGAACATCTACGCCTCCGGCTCCCAGATGGACGCCTTCGTGGCAGACCCCCGCATCGCCGGGGTGTCACTGACCGGTTCCGAGGGCGCCGGTGCCGCGGTCGCGAAGACCGCCGGCGAGAACTACAAGAAATCCCTGCTCGAGCTCGGCGGCAACGACCCCTTCATCATCATCGATAACGAGAACCTCGACTGGGTCCTCGACCAGTACGTGAAGATCCGCATGTACAACACCGGTCAGGCCTGCAATGCGCCGAAGCGGCTGATCGTCCTGGAGGACTTCTACGACGACGTCGTCTCCGGGTTGGAGAAGCGCATCGGCGAGCTGACCGTCGGCGCGTGGGACGACCCGGACGCCGACGTCGGACCGTTGTCGTCGATCGACGCCCGCGACGAGATCGTCCAGCGACTCAAGGACGCCGCCGACGCCGGCGAGGCCACCGTCCGCGTCGGCGGTGGTGCCGTGGACCGTCCGGGTGCGTTCATGCAGCCCGCGCTGCTCACCGATGTCGACCCGAGCGCGGACGTCGGCTGCAACGAGGTTTTCGGTCCGGTCGCGATCGTCTACTCCGCGAAAAACACCGACGAGGCGGTGGAGATCGCCAACAACTCCGACTATGGCCTGTCCGGCTCGGTGTGGGGTGCGGATGTGGAGGCCGCCTGGAGGGTCGCCGCCCAGCTCAACGACGGTATGACCTTCGTCAACGAGGCCTCGGTGACCGGTGCCGCGCTGCCTTTCGGTGGGGTCGGACGCTCCGGTTACGGTCGTGAGCTCGCTGAGTGGGGGGTCGGTGAGTTCTGCAACGACCACCTCTTCCGGATCAGTGACCAGTCCGACGCCGGACTGTCCCCCGCCTTCTAGACCGGATCCGCTTCCGGACCGGCGTCGTTACTGTGGGTCGCCGTCGCGTCCGGTTGCTTCCTGGACGACCTGTTCCTCGAGCTTGTCGTTGTCCGCATCCGACTCGTCCAGGGCACGGTCCAAAGCAGCCTCCTCCTCGGCGTTCAGATCGCCGTCACCGTCCTCCCGCTTCTCAGCAAGATCACGAACGGTGTCGCGGGTCTCGGACTCCTCGCTGAGACGCGTACGGGACAAGATCCACCAACCGACCAAAAGCACCACCATCGCCAGACCCAGGTACCCCAGCACCGGGTAGACATAGGTCATCAGGGTGTCGAAGCCGACGAAGCTCACCCCGTACCCGGCCGCGCACAGACCGAGGAACACCGGCACGTACCAGCCCGGCCTAGACGAGGTCACACGGGTACCGAGCGCGTAGAACATACCGATCGCGGTGTTGTAGATCATCGCGAAGATCACGAACACCATGATGTAGGCCATCACCGGGTGCATGGAGTCGAACAAGCTGAGCATCGGCACGTCGTCGTCGGCGACGACCTCGATGTTCATCAGCAGGGTGAAGACCGCCAGCACCAGCAGCACGGTGTAGACCACACCACCGGCCACACCTCCGCGGGCAGCGTCGCGCATGTTGGCGTGGTTGCCGCCGATCACCAGGGACATCGACACCCCCAGCAGCAGGGCCAGCCCGTTGTAGTTCAGGGCGGACAGCCACCAGGGGCTCACCACGGAATCCTGCCCGGACGCCAGGGCGCCGAGGTCCTCCGGCAGGTTGAACAGGGTGTAGACGAACCCGATGACCACCGCGACGATCAGCAACGGTGTCAGCGCACCGATGATGCCGCTGACCTTGTCCACGTCGAACAAACCTGTGCCCATGACCAGCAGCGTCATGATCAACGCACCGATCCAGGTCGGCAGCCCGAACTGCTGCTCCAGATTGGATCCGGCACCGGCGAGCATCACGAAACCGATGCAGAACAGTGTCAGGGTGACGATCACGTCCAACGACCGTGAGACGACGGGGTGGGAGATGCCGCGGAAGACACTGTTGTGGTCGTCGGCGAGGAAGTAGCTGCCGAGCTGCAGGATGACCGCACCGCCGACGATCATCACCACACCGGCTAACAGCGCGCCCCACAGACCGTTGACGCCGAAGGACACGAAGTACTGGACCACCTCGAGACCGGTGGCGAACCCGGCGCCGACCAGAAGGCCGAGGAAGGCCATCGAGATCTTGATCTGCTCTTTCATGGCACGGAGTCCTCCTGGTCCTGGACATGACCCGGCCCCGGTGCGATGTGCGCCGGGGGCATGTCCGATGGTTCTGGGCTGGCCGCCGAGGGCAACGACAGGGCCGCCGCGGCAGCGATCGTCGCCAGGTCTCGGGCCCCGGCGGGGGACTGGCCCACCGGCTACCTGCGCTTCGTCAGTAGGCCGACGATCCACAGCAGCACGACCGCGCCGAGCAGGCAGGTCAGGAAGCTGAAGATCCATCCACCGCCGGCGACGTCCACGCCGACAAGGGTGAGAAGCCAACCACCCAGGAATCCACCGATCACACCGACGACAATGTTGAGCAACAGGCCCATCTGACCGTCACGTTTCATGATCTTCGAACCGATCCAACCGGCGAGACCACCGATCACGATCCAGCCGATGAAGCTGAGCGTGGGTGCTGAGTCGGCGGCGAGAATGAGAGCGTCTGGTTCCATGGTTCCTCTGTTCTCCAGAGTCGTCGGGAATAGGTACGGGTCTATTGTACTGATCACATCAGACTCTACGACTGCACGACCAGCCCCACCACACCCCTGCGGGTGGTACGTCCCGGGCGGGGCGCTCCCCGACGGGTCTTACTCCGTGCCGATCCGTGACCGTTCCACCGTCGCCGGTTGCAGTTCCGTCCGTCCGGTACCTGCCCCGTTCTCCATCCCCCACCGAACCGCCTGTGAACGGCGCTCCACGCCCATCTTCTGGTACGCGGACCGGATGTACGACTTGAGCGTGTTGATCGAGATGTGCGTTCTCCGGGCAATGTCCTCATTGGTGAAACCCCGTGTGATCAATGTGACCACCTCTGCCTCCCTGGCGGTGAGGCCGGCGTCCTGACCCGGCCACGAACCGGCGACGGCCCTGGAGGTATCGCGGGGGTCCAGCGGCAGACCGTCCCTGCCGGACACCAGGACAGCGCCCCGTCCGATCGCCTCCAGGCACTCCACCAACTCCCGGGCACCCATCGACTTGTCGAGATAGCCGCGGCACCCCTTCTGCATCGAGGCGGCGACCAACTCTTCCCCCATGTTCCAGGTGTAGACCACGACCCTGCCCGAGGTCGGGTCGTTGACCACCTTGTCGACCTCCTCGCTGTCGGCCTGCGACAGCCCGAAAGTGTCGTAGAGCGTCACATCGACGGTTTCGCCACCGGTCTCCCCCACCTTGGTCGAGACAACGCGAATCCGGTCGCCATAAGGGGCGAGCATGGATTCGAGTCCTGCGACAACGACCTCGAAATCATTGCGCAGCCGGACGCGCAGCGGCGTGGACGGTATGACTGACATCCTGGTGATTATACGCACCTCCAGGAACCGACCACAGGCCGCCGCCCCCTGTTCCGGACGTCAGCCGGACATCAGGGCGTCGTCCCGTGGATGTAGCCGAAGCGGTGCTCGGTGGTCGTGACTGCCTGCTCAAGAAGCATGGGCAGAAGCTCACGGCGCCCGTCCGGGAGGACGGGACGGTCAAGGATCACCGAGCCGGAGCGGGCAGCGCCGACGTAGAGCTCCGGGTCGACGTCACCGAGGGTGCGCACCCGCACGCTGGACTGCACCTCGATCTCCTCGGCGAAGTCCAGGTCGGAGACCGGCCGCACCCGGTTACCCAACTCCCCCATCCTGGAGGCTACCGCGTGCGTGGCGGACACGTCGAGTTCGGTGCCGGTGACCGACGCGCCGAGATACAGGCGCAGAAGGTCGCGCAGGTTCGCGTTCTCACCGATGCGCACCCGCAACGGCTCAAGCAGCGGGCGGTAGCGGAACACGTTCGACTCCACGACCAGCGCGGTCCGGTCGTGCTCCATACCGAACTCCGTGGCCCAGGCGTTGGCGTCGGATTCGGCGGCCCGCCGCAACCATCGGTGGTCGTCGGCGGTCAGCACGGGGTGCGCCAGTCCGTGGAACTCGCGCAGCATCTGGGTGATCGCGGTGGACACGCTGCCGCTCTGCAGCTCATCGGCGTCACCTTCGCTCCACACACCCTGCTGGGCGACATAGTTCGGGCCGCCGGCCTTCGCCCCGTTGCCGATCGAGGATCCCTTCCAGCCGCCGAAGGACTGGCGCTGGACGATCGCGCCGGTGATCCCGCGCTCCACGTAGATGTTGCCGGCCTCGACGCGGTCACGCCAGAAGATGGTCTCATCCCGGTCGATGGTGTGCAGCCCGGCGGTCAGCCCGTAGCCGGTGGAGTTCTGCCACTCGATGGCCTGCTCAAGGGACTCGGCGTGCATGATGCCGGCGACCGGACCGAAGCACTCGTGGGTGTGGAACCAGGAACCGGGTTGCACGTTGTCGCGCAGCCCGGGACTCCACAGGGTGGCCTCCTCAGGGGAGCCGTTGAGCGGTGTGGGCTCCACCAGCCATTTCTCGCCACGTTCCAGCCTGGTCAACCCACGCATCAGCTTGTCCCCGGCAGGTTCGATGATGCCGTTCATGTCGGTGGCGAGATTGCTTCCGTGTCCGACGCGCAGGGACTTCACGGCGTCGACGAGCTGTCCGATGAATCGCTTTGACGTGCCCATCGAACCGACGGTGATGATCAGCGAAGCGGCCGAACACTTCTGTCCGGCGTGACCGTAGGCGGATCCGACGATATCGGAGACCGCGAGATCCGGGTCGGCGGCCGGGGTGACGATGATGGCGTTCTTGCCGGAGGTCTCGGCATTGATCACCATCGTCGGATCCCAGGAGCGGAACAGCTTCGCGGTCTCGGACCCACCGGTGAGGATCACCGAGTCGATGTCGGGATGGGAGACCAGGCGCTTACCGGCATCGCCCTCGTCGGCGTTGACCAGCTGGAGCATGTCCTCGGTGACCCCTGCTTCGCGGAATATGTCCACGAAGACCTCGGCAATCCTGAGGGTCTGAGGAGCGGGTTTGATGATCACACACGCACCTGCGGCCAGTGCCGCCATGCAACCGCCGACCGGGATAGCGACGGGGAAGTTCCACGGGGGGATCACCGCAACGGTGCGGTACGGGGTGAAGCGTGACCCGCGCTGGTGGTCGAGAGCTCGCGCCGATTCTGCATAGTAGCGGCAGAAGTCGATGGCCTCAGAGACTTCGGGGTCGGTTTCGGCGATGGTCTTGCCGGCTTCGTGGACGGCCGCGGCGATCAGGCGGTGCCGGTTGTCGGCGAGGGCGTCGGCGACGCGATCCAGGACGTCGGCGCGTTCGGCGCCGGTCTTCGCAGACCAGGATTCATGGGCACCCAGAGCACGGTCGACGGACGCGTCGACGGTGGCCGGGTCGGTGACCAGCTCGCTGACCGTGGGGCCGGGATCGGAGGACGGGTCGACGATGCGCTTGGCCCACTCGCGGTTCGCCGGGATGTCCGGGTCACTGTCGGGCTCATTGACGAAGTTGCCGGGCACGCCGGCGGACCTGGTGCCCATCTTCTCCTCCGACTCCAGGGCACGGTCCTGGATACGTCGAGGCCCGGCGACGGTGGACCACCGGTCGCGGACGGCGGCGAGGAAGCGTTTGCGCTGGCCCTCCATCGGGGTGATGCCGGTGTCCTCGTCGTCCTCGGGGGTGAACATCGCGTAGAGGAAGTTCTGTTTTGCACCGTTCTCCTCGAGACGCCGCACGAGGTAGCTGACGGCGACGTCGAAGTTCTCCTTCTTGACGACCGGTGTGTAGAGGATCAGCCCGCCGACGACGTCGCGCACCGCGGCGGCCTGCGCCGGGGCCATGCCCTGCAGCATCTCGGCGTCGATCTGATCCTCCACCCCGCGTTCCACGGACAGTTCGTGGGCCAGGGCCATGTGGAAGACATTGTGAGTCGCCACGCCGATGCGCAGGTTCTCGGCGATCTCGGGAACCAGAGCCCAGTCCAGCAGGCGGAGGAAGTTGGCGTCGACCTCGGCCTTGGTGAGGTACGGGGCCTGGGGCCAGTCGTGTATCTCGGAGTCGACGCGCTCCATCGACAGGTTCGCGCCCTTGACCAGGCGGACCTTGATCTTCGCGCCGCCCTTTTCGCGGCGTCGACGAGCGAAGTCGGCGAGGTGGTGCAGGGCGTCGAAGGTGTCCGGCAGGTAGGCCTGCAGGACGATGCCTCCCTCGAGCTCGAGGAACTCTTCCTCACCGAGCAGCTCGGTGAAGATCCGGAGCGTGAGGTCGAGGTCCTTGTACTCCTCCATGTCCATGTTGATGAACGGGTGCGGGGAGCGTTTCAGAGCCTCGCGGTACAGCGGCCGCAGCCGGTCCTTGAGCCGTTCGACCGACCCTTCGGGACCGTCGAGGTCCCAGTGGTTGAGCTGGGAGACCACGGCGGACGCCTTGACGCTGATGTAGTCGACCTTGGGATTGCGCAGCAGCTCGATGAGGTCGTCACGGCGGCGTACCGCCTCCTCCTCACCCAGGACGGCTTCGCCGAGCAGGTTGATGTTGAGCTGGAAGCCGTCGTCCTTCGCCGATTCCAGCATGGTGTCCATGGTGGCGCTTTCGGCATCGAGGACGAGGTGGCCGACGACGGTGCGGAGGTACGCACGGGCGATCGGCATGACCACCTGCGGAAGCAGTGGGGCGGCGATGGATCCGGCGGTGACCAGAAGTCGGTCGACGATGCCGAGGAAGCCGGGGACGGGGGCCTTGCGCTTGACCGGGTGGGCGATCTTGGCGAACTCCTCGGCAGCGACGCGGTTGTCCTCGGGGCGGGCGACACGGTCGACGAAACTGAAGGTGAACTCCACGCCGCTGGGTTCATGGACCATGTCGGCGAGTTGGCGGGTGGAGCGGCTGGTTTCCTCGATCTTCAGCCAGTCGTCGGCGCGGTGCAGTGCGCGTTCCACGACGGACTCGACGTCGTTGGCGTTGTCCGGGCGGGTGGTGGCGGCATCACTGCCGGTCGTGGGCGCCGACGGGGACGTGGTGTCCGCTGCGTCGGTGACTGTGCCGGCTGCATTATCGCCTGTGGTGTTGTCGGCGGTGTTGTCCGCGGTGTTGCCCGCAGGGCTCGCGGAGTCGCGGTTGTTTTCGCGGTCGTTGTCGATGATACTCTCGTTCCTCCTGCTCTCGGCGCCCCATTCGGTGCTGAGTCTTTCATGGGCCGTTCATGGTCGTTCAACATGCCTTCAGTTCCGACAACGTCGCGGGGGCGGTGGGCGTGAACGCTGCAGCTGAGGTAACCCGAATGCCGAGTTTACGGACTTCACCCAGATGATGCTGTGACGTGACTGAGGTCACGGTGACAAAGTGCTGCTGGCACTGGCTGTTGACGGGTATGGCCGAGGTGCCGACAGGGGATCCGTATCCGTGCACCAACCCCAGACACGCCGGCTACTTCAGCTCATTGGCCAGGGTGTTCATGTTCTCATCCTCCCGGGAGATCAGACCTGCGTCCAGATCGCCGTCGAACACTGTCCGTCGCCAGCGGCGGAATCTCCCGATGTCGGTCGGCCGGGCATCGAGCCATTTCCGTGTGGTGCGCCAGGGTTACGGAACAATTCCGACAGCGAGTTACACGTTGAAGAATGAACATAATTTCCGGAAAAAGTTGATTTTTCGCGAATCGCTAACTAGGTTAGAGAATGGGATTCACCTAGACCCCGGGCAGTACAAGCGCAGGCTCCGCAGGTGCGGTCCCGAACAATGTCATGCGCAGCACGACCGGATTTCGCGGTGAGCGAAACCGGCCCGACCCCCAGGAGAAAAGATCATGAAGAAACAACTTGCCCTCGCGGCAACAGTCTCACTCACCCTCGCGCTGGCTGCGTGCGGCGACGACAACGGCGACGACGCTGAGACCACCGGAACGGAAACGACGTCCGCCTCGGAAGCAACCACCACCGACGATGCAGCCACCGACGATGCCGCAGAGGGCGACATCGTCGACACCGCAGCCGCAGCCGGTGAATTCAACACCCTCATCACGGCCGTTCAGGCCGCCGAACTCGAGGAGACGCTCAGGGGCGAGGGTCCGTACACCGTACTGGCCCCCACCGATGAAGCCTTCGAGGCGCTGCCGGACGGGACGCTCGACGACCTGCTCGCAGATCCGACCGGTGACCTGGCGGACATCCTGAAGTACCACGTGATCGAGGGCGCCGTGATGGCGGACGACGTCGCCGGAATGGACGGAGAAACAGTCGCCACCGTGCAGGGTGAGGAACTGACCATCGAGGTTGACGGGGACAACGTCTCCTTCGTCGATGCCACCGGGAACAGTTCCCAGGTCACCATGGCCGATGTCGAGGCAACGAACGGTGTCATCCACGCACTGGACGGCGTTCTGATGCCGACCGGCGGAGAAGAAGACGACATGGCAGGCATGTCCGATCAGTAGTTGATGCCGAGTTCGTCCTGAGTTGACCAGGGTCGGCCACGGAGCGAGCCTCGTGCTCTCTCCGGGCCGACCCTTTTCCGAGGTGGAGATTCGGTCACGGTGTCGCCCTCCGTCACCTGCCGGCTTGCGCCGTCACGACAGGCACAACGGTGAAGCGTCCTGCCGCCCGCCCGACTGGGGGGTGGTGAGGAATGCGCAGTTCCACCAACCACGTTCCGCTGTCACGTCCCTCACCGTATCCCACTGCTCCGACGTCAGTGACGGCGTCCTGCTGAGGACGAAACCCGAGGAACGCTGCGGATCTCCGACAATGGCGAGTGAGTAGTCGTCCTCGATATAGGTCACGCGGTAGTTCACCGGGCCATCGAGCGACTGCCCGGGAATACCGTCGAAGGCAACACGAAGCGATCCGGGCTGTTCAGGGTCTTGGACGCGAGCTTTGCCGGAGATCGACGACTGCCCACCAACCAGGGTGCTGCAGGTGTTCGTCACGGAGATCGTCGTGTCATCGAGGACACTGTAGTCTGCGGTGGTGTTCGAACCGCACTGCAGTGTGAACGGCTGAGGCACTGCGGCCACCTGGTACCACCTGCCCTGGTAACGCTGGGGATCCAGATCCGACACCTGACTGAGCTCTTCACCGCCGATCGAGCCGACGGCCACACCCTCGGGAAGACGCAGCTCGGAGGACCCGGCACCTATTCTTCCCCCATCGGTGATATCGGACCCGGCCGCGATGTCGGATCCAGCTGCCGGTGCCGCCAGGCCCACGCCGGCGGCCACAGCGAGCGCGGCACACAACCCGGAAACGGAGATGAACCTCTTACGGTCGACGAACTGCATTTTTACTCCTCAGGAGATGAACGTGCACAGAAATTGATGAACTCTTACGCACCATCTCCAGGTTGTCCACGGGCGAGTGCCGTGCATCCTCGAGACGCACCGGCCGCGCGACAATCCGGAACCTCACCTCCGGGGAGGTAGCGGAACGAACTTTGACGTACTGTCCTTGTAGGCATCCCAGCCGTCCCTCCCTTCCATGCGCCTCTCGAGAATCCTGGCACCGGAACCCCACACCAGTGTGATCGTCATGGCCACCGGGGACACCAGGACGGCCACGGTGGCCACAACGCCTGCCCCGGTGCCACCGACCGCCAGCCAGATTCCCCACCAGATCACCGATTCACCGAAGTAGTTGGGGTGGCGGCTCCACGACCACAGGCCACGGTCCATGATCCTCCCTGACGCTTCCTCACGTCGGAAGACATCCAACTGGTGGTCGGCGATACTCTCGACAACGAGCCCGACAAGGGAAACGATGACACCGGCGATCACCAGAGGCCACAGGACATCCCCGGAACCGACGGATGCAACCTGCACCGGGGTAGAGACCACCCAGGCGACGGCACCCTGCGGCAGGAGCACCGAACGCATCAGAGAGGCGGCAGGCTTGTTCATCAGGTCGGAGTACCGGGGGTCCTCCTTGTCACTGCCGAATCTGCTCGACAGGTGTCGGGACAAGCGCGCCGCCCACACGGCGATCAGTGCGACCAGGACCCACACTGGTGCGGTCGCCGTTCCCAGTACCGTGCCGCAGATCGCTGCTGACAGGGAGTTGACCAGGATCAGTGGACCCCACAGCACGTCGATGGCGGCCACCTTTCCGGTGGAGCGGATGACCGCGGCCACGAGCACCATCACCAGGACGGAGACAACCAGGGTCGTCGCTGCGACGATAGACCAGTCGGTGAACATCGTGATCACTCCCCTGCGACCGTGGCGGTTGCTGCGGTATTCCCGGGCTTGACCGCCAGAATCTGATCGACTCCCATGCGGCCCTCCCGAAAAGCCATTCCGCCGCCGATGAGGTACAGGTGCCAGACTCGGAACACCTCTTCGCCTACCAGGGCGAGGATCTCGTCACTGTGGGCGAGGAAGCGTTCGATCCAGTGGTCCACGGTCCGCGCGTAGTTGTCCCGCATGCTCTGGACACCGACGACCTCGAGACCGCCGTCCTCGAACAGGCCGATCGTCTCGCCGAGCGGGCGCATGTGCATATCAGGTGCGATGAAGGCCTCGATGAACGGCCCACCGCCAGGTCGCCGACCCCGCCGGGACATCTGCTGGACCAGAACCCGACCGCCCGGTCGTACGCTCTCGTGGAGCTTCTTCACAAATGACGGGTAGTTGCGTGCCCCTACGTGTTCACCCATCTCGATCGAGGACACTGCGTCGAATCGACCGACGATGTCACGGTAGTCCTGCAGTAGAACGGTGACACGGTCCTGCAGGCCATGTTCTGCGACGAGTTTCTCGATGTAGGCGTGCTGCTCCCGGGAGATCGTCACCGCAGTGACCCGTGCCCCGTATGCTTCGGCGGCGTGCACGGCGGTGGCTCCCCACCCGCAACCGACATCGAGCAGGCGTGCGTCCTCGGTGAGCTCGAGCTTCCGGCAGATCAGGTCGAGCTTGGCCCGCTGGGCGTCCTCGAGGGAGGGGTCGGGTCCGAGAGCCGGATCGCCGAAGTAGGCGCAGGAGTAAGACATCGTGTCGTCGAGAATCTGGGCGTAGAAGTCGTTGGACAGATCGTAATGGTGCTCGATGACGGAACGGTCACGGTGCTTCGAGTGCCGTCTGCCACGCAGGTTGGCCTGGGAATCCGGAGGCGCAGGGCGCGCGCCGAAGATACCGAGATCCCTTGCGGTCCGCAGCGCCGCGCCAATCGACGCAGGTGACAGACGTAGGCGCACCTCGGGTCTCCTGGCGACCGCGGACAGTCGGGCGAACCCGTCGGCGAGTGCCTCGCGCTCTCCGTCAACGTTGATCTCGCCGGTGACGTAGGCCTGCGCCAACCCGAGTTCGCCGGGCGACCAGAGCAGTCGGGTCAGCGCATTCCGTGAGGCGATGACGAGGGTCGGTGTCTCGTCGGTGGCATCGGCGGGTTCGGCGACGCTGCCGTCCCAGGCGCGTAGGCGGAACGGGAGGTCATCCAGGGTCAGGCCGGTGACCTTCGAGATCAGCGCGGTAAGACGTCGAGCCACATCGTCGGGGTGCTCACTGCCGGTCGTGTGCGTGCTCATCACTATTTCCTCGGGTCTGAACTGGTTGGGCGTCATCACCGGCATCACCGGCATCACCGGCGTCAGTGGCACGGTCAGCACGGTCAGCACGGTCGGCTCGTCGGCGTCGGCGCAGACCGCCGGCCGGTCGCGGTTGTATCGGCAGGCCCCGTATCCACAACCAGACCCCGTGGACCCGGATCAGGACGGTGGTGACCAGTGCGGCCGGTGCCGCACGGACCGTGTCGGACCACCCGGGCTCGCCGTCATGGACGGTCTCGCCGTGGACGGATGCGGCGAATCTGTAGGAGTCATCGCCCCGGTCACCACGCAGGGCGATTCCGATCCGTACCTGTCCACGCTCCGGCCAGGGAACGTGTATGCGGTATTCTCCGTCGGTGCCGTGGAAGGGCGAGACATAGAACTCCTTCTCCGCGGCGGCGTCACCAGCGTCGTCCGGACGGACGACATAGGCGTGACGGTCCCCGTAGGTGTTCTGCACCTCCATCACCGCCGCCAGTGGCAGTCCGGTGGGCGTGTCGCACCAGAAGACCGACAGAGGGTTGAAGCCGTTTCCCCAGGCCCGTGGCATCGCAGCCATGCGGATCCGTCCGACGGGTGCGGTGAGCCCATGGTCAGCGAGCGTGCAGAGAACCCTGTCTCTGATGCTGCGCTGTTCGTCGGAGCTCGTGCTGAAGTGGTCGCGGTCGTCGAAGGATCCTCGCCACCAGGAGGCCCGCCCATGGTCCGGCAGGTGGTCCAGGTCCACCAGCCACATCCACGAGCGGTGGGTGAACCGGTGTTTCACGGGCGTATGCCGTGCATGTTTCACGGTGGTCCTGATCACGTGTGCCCGGGGCTCGGCCGAGACAAGTGCGGCAGTGTCCTTGGTGGCCCCCAGTGCCTTCTGCGCGGCGTTTGTTCCGGACCGCGCCCCGTCCTCATGGAACCCCCATCCCTGCCAGGCGCCGGCGAAGAAGACACGGTCGGTGTCGAGCTCGGGTGAACGAAGGGAGGCGGCCACGGACTCCGGGGTGTAGATCGGATGGCTGTACTCGCGTGAGTTGATCACTGTGTCCGGCCGGACGAGGTCAGGCGCGTTCAGGGTCACCAGGTGCCGAGTGCCGCCGGGAGTTGGAAGTCGCATCAGACGCGTCATGTCGTAGGTGACGACGACAGGCCCGGAATCCCGTGTGAGATGGTTCCAGGAGCCCCGCACCGACGGCGTCCGAGGCAGCAGACCGGTGTCCGTGTGCAGTTGCATGAGATTGTTCGAGTACGGAATCGCCGACAGGATCTCCTGTTGGGCCGACGTCGGCTCGCCAAGCATCCCCAGAGACTTATGGGGGTGGGTGGCGATGATGACGGCATCGGCATGGTGGACGGCGCCGTGGGCGTCCTCCACCTGCACCCCGTCATGGTTCTCGGTGACCCGGGTAACCGGTGTGGACGGCAGGACGCTGCACCCGCGGTCGGTGAGGGTCTCGACGATCCGGCTGACGTACTCGCGTGAACCACCGATGACGGTGCGCCATCTTGGCGATCCGAACACCCGGAGCATGCCGTGGTGGTGCAGGAACGTCAGCAGGTAGCGCACCGGGTACTGGTGGGCATGTGCCGGGTCGCAGGACCACACGGTGGAGACGAGCGGGGTGATGAAGTGTTCGACGAAGTAGTCGGAGAACCTCCCGCGGGTCAGGAAGTCACCGAGGGTCTCATCCGTCACGGCCGGACGGGGAGTCCCGTTGACGGCCCGGCAATCCTCGTTCAGGAGGCGCCGGGCCCTGCGGTGAAACCGGAGAATCTCAGTGAGCATCTTCAGGTAGGAGGGACGGAACAGGTTACGCCGGTCTCCGAAAAGTCCCGGTAGGCCGCGTGCTCCGGCGTACTCCAGGCCGGTTCCCCCATGCGCGTCATCCGCGCGGACGGCCAGCGACATCTCTGACGGCTGTGTCCGGACGCCCAGCTCGTCGAACATGTGCAGCAGGGTCGGGTACGTGCGGTCGTTGTGGACGATGAATCCGGTGTCGATGGCCAGTTCGCCATCTTCCGTTGCCACGGTGGTGGTGTCGGCGTGGCCACCGATCCGGTCGTCTGATTCGAAGAGGGTCACCCTGGCGTGGGCGGAGAGGGTGTAGGCGGCGCTCAGGCCGCTGACACCGGATCCGATGACCGCGACATGTCGTGGTTTGGCTGGGGGGTGCATCGTTCAGGTTAGCCCTTCTGGCGCAAGTCCAACGAGAAGTGACGGTTCAAAATCTCCCTATTATTACCTAACTTGATTAGGTACATAATTGACGATATCATAAAGGGGAGAGGTGCAGGCTGCTACACTCTTTCAGGATGAAGACAGAAAATCCTCCGACGGTGGTGTGGTTCCGCGACGACCTCCGGACAACCGACCATGATCCACTCTCCTGGGCCGCGCACCGTGGACCGATCATTGGCCTTGTCATTGAAGAGGATCCGGCCCACACCGGGGCCCGGGCCCTGGGGGCGGCCGCACGGTGGTGGTGGGGACGCAGCGTCGCCGCTCTGGCCACACGTCTGGCAGAATGCGGGATTCCGTTGATCCTCTCGAGGGGGAATCCTGTCGACATCGTCCCCGACATCGCTCGACAGATCAGGGCCGGTGGGGCAACTTGGCATCGCCGCTACCACACGCCGCTGCAGGACGTGGACCGCCGGGTCTCAGCGTCCTTGGAGCAGCAGGGCATGGTCGTCAGAGACTACCGAGGCTTTCTGCTCACCGAACCCGGCGACGTTCTCACCAGGAAATATGAACCCTACAAGGTGTTCACCCCATTCTCCACGGCGGCGGCGACGCGTGTGGCAGTGGCGATCAGCCAGGATTCCGCCACCCCGTTGGGCGGGCCGTCCGACCGGTCCCGGGCTGGTTGGCGGGACGCTGTCGATCTGTTGCCTGAGAGCGTGCGCGATGAGGTGATCTCCCCTGGGCTCGCCACCGTCAACGCTTCGGAGCCCGCGTGGACCGCATCGCTCGCCGAGCACTGCACCCCCGGTGAATCCGCTGCTCGGCGACGGTTCTCCGCGTTTCTGGACCTGCTCTCGGCCACCGACACCCCCTTCGATTACGACTCCGGGCGGGACCGGACTGATTGTGAAGCCACGAGCGGCATGTCTCCTCATCTCAGGTTTGGCGAGGTCAGTGTCCTGCGCATCTGGTTGGAAGCCTCCGAGGTGCTGTCGTCGGAGGACGCTGCGTCGTTCCGGTCGGAGCTGCTCTGGCGTGACTTCGCCTGGCACCGACTCCACGAGAGACCCGACCTGAACACGCGCAACGTCCGCAGCCAGTTCGATAGCTTCGGGTGGGAGTGGGACCCCACGGAGGATCAGGCCATCAGATGGACGGGGCACGGGTCACCGGACCCGAGACAACCCACAGCGGACGACCGGTTCCACCGGGACCTTGCCGCGTGGCGTGCCGGTGCGACAGGCATTCCACTAGTCGATGCCGGAATGAGGCAACTGTGGGCGACCGGAACAATGCACAACCGGGTGCGCATGGTGGTGGGCAGTCTCCTGACGAAGAACCTGCAGATTCACTGGCGTCACGGGGAAGAATGGTTCTGGGAAACGCTGGTCGATGCCGATGTGGCGTCGAACCCCTTCAACTGGCAGTGGGTCGCTGGAAGTGGGGACGATGCCGCCCCCTATTTCCGCATCTTCAACCCGGTACACCAGGCCCGACGATTCGACCCCGAAGGGAAGTACACCGCACGCTGGCTTCGTGCTAACGATGCCGACGAAGGTGAGGACCCTGTCCTGCGGCCACCGATCGTGGACCTGCGTCGTTCCCGTGAGGAGGCACTGGCAGCCTTCCAGAGCATCCGTCGGGGCTGACCGCAGTGCCCGGTGGGGCTAAGGTGCATTGACCGGTTCCTCATCGGGCCTGCGCCGGTACTCCAGCTGGCCGACATCGATGTAACCGGCGGCGAACCCTGCCTGGCAGTAGCAGAGGTAGAAGTGCCATGCCCGTTGGAACTCCGGCCCGAATCCCAGTTCACCGACGGTGCCGGTGGCCACGGCCGCCAGGAAAGCGTCATCCCACAATCTCAGGGTCTTCGCGTAGTCCGGGCCGAAGTTCCGCTGCATCCCGGGGCGCAGTCCGGCACGCAGAGCGGATTCGTGGAGGGCCCGCACGCTGGGTATGAGTCCACCCGGGAAGATGTAGGTCGTGATCCATGTCGCCGCGTCAGCGGTGAGGAGCATCCTCTGGTGGTCCATGTGGATCGCCTGGATGACTGCGCGTCCACCCGGAGCCAGCCGGTCGTGGACGGTTCGCATGTACTCGTCCCAGTATTCCGCACCGACTGCTTCAATCATCTCCACCGACACGACTGCGTCATAGGAGCCGGTGACCTGGCGGTAGTCCATGATCTCGATGCTGACGCTTTCCTGGAGGCCCTCCGCTGCGATCCGCTTCCTGGCCAGATCAGCCTGCTCACGGGACAGGGTCACCGAATGTACCGTCGCCCCACGCCGTGCGGCGTGGAGTGCCAGGTCGCCCCATCCCGTCCCGATCTCCAGTACACGGGACCCTTCATCGACGCCTGCCCGGTCAAGCATGCGCCGGATTTTGGTGTCCTGTGCTTCGGCGAGTGTGGACGTCTTACCGGATTCGTCGAACAGGGCCGCGGAGTAGTTCAGCCCGGGGTCGAGGAAAGTGCCGAAGAAGTCATTGGAAAGGTCATAGTGGGCACTGACATTCCGCTTCGCGCCGTCGATGGTGTTCGTCTGTGAGATCGGACGCCGCGACCGGTACAGCTTACGGAAGGACTGCATCCACGGTGGGACCAGTGTGGTGATCCTGCGGCAGAGCTTTGTCAGCGTCCCGCTGAGGTCGGGGGCCTCCCAGTCGCCGGCGACGTAGGATTCGCCGAGACCTATCAGCCCCCGGACCCCCAGGCGGGCGTAGAAAACATCCGGACGCACCAGGATCACGTCGGCTCGAAGTTCCGAGGTTCCGGGCGCGGGCTGCTGGGTGTGTTGGACCTCGACCACTGAGATGCCGGCGAGAACTGCGGCACGCTGCACGACCCAGCGGGCGACCAGGGCGGCGGCGCGCGCGTGGATGCCGGTAGGTAGCTCACCGTGGAGGGCGGTTCGGCCGTCGCCACTTGAAAGGTCCTGAAGGTTGTTCTGCATCACCTCGAGAATAGTGAACATGGAGAATTCCCGCCGAGCGTGCAGCGGCTCCGGGCCCGGGGGGCCTACTGCGGTCCCAGTGAACCTTCTGTACGAAGTCGGGAGGAATCAAAGTCGGCACCGGGTCCGTGCAGTGAGTGTTTCCCCAGGGAGCCCGACCCGCCGGGCCACCAGATCCGGTCACCGAGCAGGTGAGTCAACGCCGGTACCAGGAACGATCGAACCAGGAAGGTGTCGATCAACACTCCCAGGGAGATGATGACGGCGAGCTGTACCAGGAACTGGATCGGTATGACCAGCAGTGCCGCAAACGTGGCGGCAAGTACGATACCGGCACTGGTGATCACACCACCGGTACTGACAAGTCCCCGGCTTACACCGGTCGACGTCCCGTGAACCACAGACTCCTCACGCACCCGGCTCATCAGGAAAATGTTGTAGTCGATCGCCAACGCCACCAGGAACACGAAGGCGTACAAGGGCACGGACGGATCCGAGCCACTGAAGCCGACGAGCGTGAAGATCACTGCGCTGATACCCAGCGCAGTTCCGAAACTCAGTACCGTCGTCGCCAGCAGTACCAACGGAGCCACCACGGCGCGCAGCAGCAGTGCAAGCATCACGGTAATGACCAGCAGGACGATCGGGATGATCACGGTGCGGTCGGCGACCGAAGTTTCTTTGGTGTCCAGTTCAGTGGCGGTCGTTCCGCCGACCATGGCGCCGAGACCACCTACGTCATCCCGAATCTCCTTGACGGTGTTCTCCGCCGCATCAGAGTACGGGGAATCGGTGAGTGTCACCTCCAGAAGTACATCGCCGTTCACCACCCGAGCGACGTCCCCTGAGGAGCTGGAGACGGACTGCACACCGCTGAGTGCCTCGACGGTGTCCCGGACCTCGCCGCTGTTCTCTTCGGGGACCAGGACATACGTTGGAGCGCCTGCACCTGCCGGGAAGTGACGGTCGAGGGCTGACTGCCCGTCCCTGGCATCACTTTGCCCTAGGACGTAGTCACTGGTGGGGACGCCGTCGGCATCCAGGGTGAGCAGTCCCGCACAGCCGGCGATGAGCAGCAGCCCCGTGCCGATAGCAATCCGTCGGGGAGCACGTCGGACCAACTCAGCAATGCGTTCCCACAGTCCGTTCCGAGTCTTCACTGCGGCGCCCGGTTGTCCTTCATCCGGTGGTGTCGCATCTGTTGTCGTCACAGGTGGACCGGGAACCCTCGGCCAGAAGACGCGTCTCCCGGCCAGGGCGAGCAGGGCGGGAAGAAACGTCAGCGAGGTAAAGAAGGCAGCGGCGATTCCGATAGCTGCCACCGGCCCGAGCCCGGCATTCGATGCCAGGTCAGACAGGAGCAGGCAGAGTAGCCCGGCGATCACGGTCGCCGCAGAGGCCAGTACCGGCTGCCAGGTGCCCCGCAGCGCCGCCGAGGTCGCGGACCAGGTGCTGGAATGGCGAGCGAGTTCCTCCCGGTACCGCGCGGTGTAGAGCAGTCCGTAGTCTGTCGCTGCTCCGATGACCAGGATAAACAGGATCCCCTGTATCTGACCGTTGATCATCACGGCACCGGATCTGGCGAGCGCCACATTGACCAACACCGCAGCGCACAAGGCCACCATGGAGCTGAGCAGGACGATCAGCGGAAGAAACGGTGAACGGTACACCAGTACGAGGACGACCAACACTGCAGCGACGGCGACCAGCAGGAGTAGGCCGTCGATCCCACCGAAAGCCGCCGACAGATCCGCACTGAACCCCGCAGGGCCGGTGACCAGGGCCTGCAGTTTCACCGGCAATTCCAACTCCAGTGTTTCCTGGAGGGCATCAACGGTATCCGCCGGTTTCGCATTCTCTGGCGGCACCACGATGATCTGTACTGCTTCCCCATCCTCGGACGGTAGCGGAGGACTGGTCTCGGTCGCCGCCTCGCCTCCCCTGTCGCCAGCGCCGACAGTACTGTCCACAGCGGCAGAGAGTCGGTCGGGAAGGTCGCTCAGTGACGCCGGGTCCACCTGCTCCCCGTCAGTTTCTGCGGTGACAACCACGATCGCCGGGGCCGCCCCTGAATCCTGGAAGTCCTCCAGGCGGTCGCCGACCTTCGTCGATTCCGCGGACTCCGGGAGGAATGAGGACTGGTCGTTGGTGGCCACCTCGCTGATCTCACCGAATTTCGGCCCGCCTACGGCGGCGACCCCCAGCCACATCAGGATCAGTAACGCAACGAGTGCCCGCCGCCGGAAGGCGCGGGAACGGCTGGGCGGAGCGTCC
The DNA here is from genome assembly GCA_019120175.1 of Candidatus Corynebacterium faecigallinarum. Classification (GTDB taxonomy): domain Bacteria; phylum Actinomycetota; class Actinomycetes; order Mycobacteriales; family Mycobacteriaceae; genus Corynebacterium; species Corynebacterium faecigallinarum. The sequence continues at coordinate 114,148 of DWVP01000003.1, read as the reverse complement.
TGCATGATGTACCCGCTTCAGTAGGCATCAGGGTTCACCCAAGAATGTCACAGTTTTTGTCCGCGCCGGGTGTTTTGACCCGGCTTGCTCACCTGCCGATGCCGATGGGCGGGAAATGACCTGGTCGTTGCTGGTCGTTGCCGGTTGTTGCTGGCTATTGAACGTGGGGGGGGAGGTCTACCGCAGGAACGACGCGAGCTGAACCTTGTAACCGTTGAAGGTGTTCTTGCCGACTGGGCCGTTGATGCCCGGGACCTGACCTTCGCTGCTGTACTGGTGGATCGTGGCGAACTTCCAGCCGCCGGGGACATCCGGAGTGTCGGTGCCGTAATGGGCCAGCCACAGCGGATGGTTGGCGAACTCCGTGGTGTCTGCCATGGCATCGCGCCAGAAGGTCGGGCCAGAAGGTCGGGGAGGTGTAGATCATGGCGTCCCGTCCGGTGCGCATCTTGACCACGGACACGTACTCGCGGACCCAGTCCTGCAGCTCCTTGGGGCTCAGTCCGCCGGATTCCTCCAGGTCGAGGACCGGGGGCAGCGTGGGGAAGTGGCTGACGATGGAGGTTTTCGCGAAGAAGTTCGCCTGAGCTGCCGCATCGCCGGGGGCCGAGCTGGGCTGGGCGTAGTGGTAGGAGCCGACGGACATGCCGACGTACTTCGGGACGTTCGAGTCGGCGAGGTAGGTCGGGTTGACGTAGGTGAAGCTCTCCCCGGACAGGGATGTCTCTACCCAGCGGATGGGCCTCAACCTTGTTCGGGTCGCGGACCAGGGCGACGAGGGCGCGGTACCCACGATCCACGCCGGGACCGTCCCTGAGAAGGTCAGCGGGAAGTGCTGGGCGACTACCGCTTCGTCTTCTTCCGCGTCCGTTGCTGCTGCTTGGCCACGCCCCAGCCGATGGCGCGGACGGCCATGAGGTGCGGAATGCGGGTGAAGCGCTTCGAGTACCAGTTGAACGCCGCGAAAGCGTCCGGCGTGACGACCACCCGACGCGCCTCGATGCCCTTCACGGCGCGGCGGGCGATGGTCGCAGCGTCCAACCAGGTGTTGTTGAGCAGCCACCGGGCGAGATCGTCGGCGGACTCGTCGTCGCCGGTCAGGGAGATCCGACCACCCTTCGCGATCTTCGGCGACAGGGCGCGCACACCGCGCACCGAGCCCAGCAGGTTGATGTCCAGGGCCCGCTGCCAGGTCTCCAGGGAGGTCGAATCCACCGAGCCTCCGACGGCGATGCCGGCGTTGCTGATGAGGACGTCGAGCTCGTCGATGTCCTCGGCGACGGCATTCCAGTCATCCTCACTGGTGACGTCGAGGGGGCGGTAGGACCAGTCGCCGCTGAGCTGGTCGATCTGGTTGAGGGAGTCAGGTGCGGACGCATGGATGTCGGTGAGGATCACCCGGTCACCCTTGTCGAGGAACTGCTTGGCGAGCTCCAGACCCAGCCCGGAGGCTGCGCCGGTGACGAGGACGAGACGGGGACCATTCTTCGTCGGGAACGTGGGCTTCAGCTTAAGTAGGAGCGGGCGATGCCGAGGCTGAATTCGCCGTGCCGATTCCTGTTCCCGTGTCAGGCCTCTCCTGCGTCAAGTCCTCTTCACGAGTTGTCTGCACAAGTCCTCTTCGCGGGCCACCTGGAGGGAAGCGGTCGGAGCCTCCAATCGGGGGCCGCTGGCATTGCCAATGGCCATCTACACTGACCAAGAGGACATTTACGATGCCACTGCCTCGGGCGGCCTGGACGACTAGGACAGAGAGGCCGGGCAGAGGGGGGCAGGCAGAGGGGGCAGGCAGAGGGCAGGCAGGTTCGGGGCGACGCCGAGACTCAGGGAGGGCATCAGGGATGCCAAGGAGCAGGGAGCTGAGGGCCTTGGCATCAGGGATGCCAAGGCGCAGGAGATCAGGGGACAGTCAGGGTGATCCCCGATAGCCCAGGGGGTCACAGACCCATAGGCTGGAATATGACCAGGGGAGTGAGGCCAACTCCCGACGACGACGGATCGGATGCGATGACTGGGAACCCGGAACCCAGATATCCCTCTAACGGGGGACGCGGACGGTGCCGTCACAGCTGAAGGATTGAGTCATGCACGCAACCCCGAACAACCAGAACACCCAGAACAACCAGAACACCGCGGTGAAGGACATCCCCGCCGCCCGCGCCGAGAACATGTCGAAGATCTACGGGGCCGGCGACACCAAGGTCGTCGCCCTGGACAACGTCACCGTGGAGTTCGCCCCCGGCGAGTTCACCGCCATCATGGGGCCGTCCGGCTCCGGCAAGTCCACGCTGATGCACTGCATGGCCGGCCTCGACACCCCTACCAACGGTGCCGCCTACCTGGGCACCACCGACATCTCCCAGCTCGGCGACAAGGCACTGACCAAGCTGCGCCGCGACCGGCTCGGCTTCATCTTCCAGTCCTTCAACCTGGTGCCCACACTCACCGCCGCGGAGAACATCACCCTGCCGATCGACGTCGCCGGCGACAAGGTCGACAAGGACTGGTTCGCCGAGATCACCGACCGGTTGGGGCTCACCGACCGCCTCGGTCACCGGCCCTCCGAACTCTCCGGCGGCCAGCAACAGCGCGTGGCATGCGCCCGTGCCCTGGTGGCGCGTCCGGAGATCATCGTCGGCGACGAGCCGACCGGCAACCTGGACTCCAACTCCTCGGCCGAGGTGCTGGCCATCCTGCGCGCCGCCGTCGACCGTGACCACCAGACCGTCGTCATCGTCACCCACGACGCCAGGGCCGCCGCCTACGCCGACCGGGTGATCTTCCTCGCCGACGGTCAGGTCGTCAGCGAACTGCGCCAGCCGGATGTCGAGCAGATCCTGACCACCATGACCAGTATCGAAGGGTTGTAATCGCGATGTCTGCCCGATCACGAACCTCGTCCACATCCTCAACCTCATCCACGGCCACCATGCGACGTATCTCGCTGCGTGACCTGGCCGCCCATAAAGTACGACTGCTGCTGACGGTGTTGGCGGTGGTGCTCGGCACGGCCTTCATCGCCGGCTCGCTGATGTTCACCGCGTCACTGCAGAAGACTTTCGACACTCTCACCGAGTCCACCACCAAAGGCATCGATGCCGTGGTGGCCGCGGACAACCCCAGGTCGCCGTTGCCGCTGGAACTCGGCGCACAACTGGCCGAGAATCCGGAGGTCGGCTCGCTGAACAACGCCAGCGAGACCCAGGTCGTCGTCGCGGCGGCGTCCGAGGGCACCGGTACCGGCAACGGTTCCGACGGTGGCGACAGCGCCGCCGACGCCGCCAACTTCGAGACCCTGCAGACCGGCGGTGCCCCCGCCTTCGTCATGTCCTGGTACCCGGAGGACGAAGTCGTCGGCCCTTCGTGGAGCATCGCCGACGGCCAGGCGCCCACCGGCCCCGACGAGGTCGTGGTCAACAGCTCCGCCGCGGAGAGTCACGACCTGTCCGTCGGCGATGACTTGGTTGTCGTCGACCCGACCGGACGCACCAACGTCACCATCTCCGGTGTCTACGACATCGACATCGACGGTGGCGGATTCGTCGGCCTGGCGATGGAGGAGCCGTCCTACCTCGAGACCTTCACCGACGGTGAGACGACGTCGATGTTCTCCCTCGAAGCGGCCGACGGCGTCAGCGAGGAGGAACTCACCACGTCGCTGGAGGCGCAGCTGCGCGACCTGTCGGCGGCCGGAGTCGTCGACCCCGGCAGCTACCAGGTGCAGACCGGCGCGGAGCATGGCGAGGAACAGACCGCGATGATCGACGAGGCCCTGAGCTTCGTCAACTACTTCCTCATCGCCTTCGGTCTGATCGCGCTGGTGGTGGGCACGTTCATCATCGCCAACACCTTCTCGATGATCGTCGCCCAGCGCACCCGTGAGTTCGCGCTGCTGCGGTCTCTCGGTGTGTCCTCCCGCCAGATCACCGGTTCGGTGGTGCTGGAGGCGATCGTCGTCGGCATCATCGGTTCCGCCCTCGGTGTGGCCGCCGGCTTCGGCCTGGCCCACGGCATCTTCGCGATCATCAACGCCACGGGTGCGGGTCTGCCCGCCGCCGGTGTGCTTGTCACGCCTGCCTCGCTGGCGATCCCGCTGGTGCTGGGCCTGATTGTCACGGTGATTTCGGCGTGGGCTCCGGCGCGCCGGGCGGGCGCGGTGCGCCCGGTGGAGGCGATGCGATCCGGTGACCTCGCGTCCACCTCCCTGCGGGGACGGACCATTGTCGGCGCGGTGCTGGCGGTGGCTGGTGTGGCCGCCGCACTGGCCGGAGTGTTCATCGACGCGGACACCGGGCCGCGCGCCTCCCTGGTCGGCGTTGGTGCGCTTGCGGTGATCATCGGTACATTTCTGTTCTCGCCGGCGCTGTCGCGTCCGGTGGTGCGAGGTATCGGTTCGGTGATCGGGCTGCCCTTCGGACCCGTCGGACGGTTGGCGTCCACCAATTCCGGACGCAACCCCCGACGCACCGCAACCACGGCCTTCGCCCTGACCCTCGGTGTGGCGCTGGTGGCGTGCATCGGCATGCTGGGTGCGTCGATGAAGGCCTCGCTGTCGGACATGATCGGTGAGACGGTCACCTCCGACTACATCCTGACCGGCCCGAACGGTGGCGGATTCCCGGTGCCGATGAGCGCGCTGGGCGACGTGCGGGACGCCGACGGTGTCGGTGAGGCCGCCGGGTACGGCTATGTGCCGGTGACGGTCGGCGAGATGCCGGACGGTCCGGACGCCCAGTACTCGGGCACCGGCGTGATCGACGGCGACCCGCAGGTCTCCGGCGGTGTCGAGGTGGTCGAGGGTGACCTGTCGCTGGACCGTCCCGGCGTGGTCGCCAACGCCGAGGTCGCCGAGGAGAAGGGCTGGTCGGTGGGCGAAACGTTGCCGATGAACGTCTACGTGCCGGACGCCCCCGCCCGCGAGGTCGGCCAGGTGGAGCTGCTCGGAACCTACGAGCCGCATGACCTGCTCGGTGACACCCTGGTGTCCTGGTCGGCGCTGGAGCCGATCGCGGCATCGATTGGTGCGGGCAACTCGATGAGCATCTTCTCCATCTTCGTCGACGGTGACGGCTCGGTGTCGGAGCAGACGCTGCGGACCAACCTGGAGACCGCCACCGAGGACTACATCGTGGTGCAGGTGCTGACCTCGGAGGAGTTCGCCGGGCAGCAGGCGGTGCTGATCGACCAGATGCTGAATGTGCTGTACGCACTGCTGGCCCTGGCGGTGATCGTGGCTGTGCTGGGCATCATCAACACCCTGGCGCTGAACGTGATCGAGCGTCGGCAGGAGATCGGTATGCTGCGTGCGGTCGGTACGCTCCGCGGGCAGGTCAGAGGCATGATCGTGCTGGAGGCGGTGCAGATCGCCCTGTACGGTGCGCTGGTCGGTGTGCTGCTGGGCCTGGGCCTGGGCTGGGCCTTCCTGAAGGTGATGTCCGGTGACGGGATCGAAACCACCGCGGTGCCGTGGGGCCTGGTCGCCGGGATGGTGGCCGGTAGCGCGGTCGTCGGCGTGGTCGCTGCAGCCGGCCCGGCGGTGAAGGCCGCCCGGACAAGACCGCTGGAGGCGATCGCGGAGTAGGGCGCGACCCCGTTCATACACCACACCGCCGTCGATTTTCACATGATGAGACCTGCAGGTCAGGGGATTGCAGGCTATCGAAGGAAATCGCCGGCGGTGTGATGGATTGCGTTGGTCGACTTTCTGGCCGATGGTTCCCGCCCCTGCGTCCGGAAGGGGGCCGTGGATCGGCATTTGTGGGGAAGCACGTGGCGGGGACTAGAATGGCCCGGTCAGGGTATCCATAATTGTGTTATGTAAGTGAACGGCAGTCACCCTGGTTGGTTCGTGAGCCGTTCGCTGACCGGAAAGAGAGCCCACCGTGGCTGGCACGTCCTCACCTTCCCCCTCACCAGCGCAGGAGCCGGCGAATTCGTCCGGCGCCGCGACTGCAACCGTGGAGTCGCAGAAACCGCAGACACCGCTGCGCGAACTCACGCTCCGCGCCGTCATCCTCGGTGGCCTGATCACGCTGGTGTTCACCGCCGCCAACGTCTACCTGGGCCTCAAGGTCGGCCTCACCTTCGCCACCTCGATCCCCGCCGCGGTGATCTCCATGGCGGTGCTGCGAAAACTGAAGAATCACTCCATCACCGAGAACAACATCGTCCAGACCATCGCGTCGGCCGCAGGCACCCTCTCGGCGATCATCTTCGTGCTCCCCGGCCTGATCATGATCGGCTGGTGGACCGGTTTCCCGTACTGGACCACCATGCTGGTCTGCCTCATCGGTGGCGTGCTCGGTGTCATGTACTCCATCCCGCTGCGCCGCGCCCTGGTCACCAACACCGGCACCAGGGACGACCTGCCCTTCCCCGAGGGTGTCGCCGCCGCCGAGGTGCTCAAGGTCGGCGACGGTGACCCCAGCAACCGCGACAACCGCGACGGTCTCATCGCCATCATCGTCGGTGGCCTGGCGTCCGCGGGTATGTCCCTGCTCACCGCGCTGAAAGTCACCGCCGGCGAGCTCTCCGCCACCTTCAAGCTCGGCGCGGGCGGCGCCGCCGGCGGCACGATGGTCGGTTCCAGTCTGTCGCTGGCGCTGATCGGTGTCGGCCACCTCGTCGGCCCGATGGTCGGCATCGCCATGATCGTCGGCCTGGTCATCTCCTTCGGCGTCCTGCTGCCGGTGTTCACCAGCGGTGACATCACCAACGCCACCGTTGGGGACGCCCTCGCCGACCTGGTCAACACGACCTTCTCCGACGACGTCCGCTTCGTCGGTGCCGGTGCGATGGCCATCGCCGCGATCTGGACGCTGCTGAAGATCATCGGCCCGGTCGTCCGCGGCATCACCGCCTCGCTAGCCGCCTCCCGCGCCCGCAAGGAAGGACGCGAGATCGACATCACCGAGCGTGACATCCCGGTCAGCATCGTCGTGACCAGCGTCATTGTGCTGATGCTGCCGATCGGTTGGCTGCTGTGGGACTTCCTCTCCGACACCGGTGTCAGCCACCACACCGGCACGCTGATCACCTTCAGCATCCTGTTTGTCCTGCTCCTCGGCCTGGTCATCGCCGCGGTCTGCGGTTACATGGCCGGTCTGATCGGATCGTCCAACTCCCCGATCTCCGGCGTCGGTGTGATCGTGGTGCTGCTCGCCGCCCTGCTGATCAAGGTCGTCACCGGCAATGACGACGGCGGCGACCCGATGGCACTGGTCGCCTACACCCTGTTCACCGCCGCGGTGGTGTTCGGTGTCGCCACGATCTCCAACGACAACCTGCAGGACCTGAAGACCGGCCAGCTGGTCGGCGCGACCCCGTGGAAGCAGCAGACCGCGCTGATCATCGGTGTGGTCTTCGGTTCGCTGGTCATCCCGCCGATCCTGGGCCTGATGGCTGACGCCTTCGGTTTCGTCGGCGCCCCCGGTGCCGGGCCGGACGCCCTGGCCGCCCCGCAGGCAGGCCTGCTCTCGTCGGTCGCCGAGGGCATCTTCGGTGACTCCCTGGACTGGGGCCTCATCGGTCTCGGCGCATTGATCGGCGTGGGCATCATCGTGGTGGATGAGGTGGTGCGTCGTCGTACCTCCGGCCACTTCGCTCTGCCGCCGTTGGCCGTCGGCATGGGCATGTACCTGCCGATCTCCCTGACACTGATCATCCCCGTCGGTGCCTTCGCCGGCTGGTTTTACAACCGTTGGGCGGACAAGCGCGGCAACCCGGAGTCCGCGAAGCGCCTGGGTGTACTGGGTGCCACCGGCCTGATCGTCGGCGAGAGCCTCTTCGGGGTGCTCAACGCCGGAATTATCGCTGGTACCGGGGATTCTGATGCGCTCGGCATCATGCCGGACGGCTGGGCCGGTGCCTCGCAGTGGCTCGGCGCGCTTGTCTTCGTCGGCATCATCCTGGGGCTGTACCGCTGGGTGCGGATGCGTGCCGTCCGTGCCGAGCAGGACGCCGGGTCGGATGCCGGGTCGGACGCTGAGGCGGACGCTGCGTCCAACGCCTGACGCCGCCACCTGAGGACCCCGCCGATTGTTTCTACCGGCGGGGTCCTCTCTCGTTCAACCGCCGACCCGCTTCCACACCAGGTTGGTGACGTGTCACTGATGGTAGGATCGCGCAGGTCCGCAACAACCATCCACCAACACTCACCAAGGAGTCCCCTCACCATGACCAGCATCGGAATCATCGCCGGATCCACCCGCCCCGGAGCGCTGAACCCCCAGGTCGTCACCTGGGTCAAGGCCCAGCTGGACGAGGCCGGCGTGGAGAACACCGTCGTCAACTTCGGCGACTACGACCTGCCCGTCCTCGACGAGCCCATCCCCGGCGGCGCTCACCAGTACGCCAACGAGCACACCAAGGCCTGGGGCGCGGCCCTGGAGCCCTTCGACGGTTACATCGTGGTCACCCCGGAGTACAACCACTCCGTGCCCGGCCCGCTGAAGAACGCCATCGACTTCGTCGGCTCCGAGTTCCGCAACAAGCCCATCGCCTTCGCCAGCTACGGTGCCGACAAGGGGGTGCGCGCCGTGGAGAACTGGCGCGTGGCTTTCGCCAACTTCGGTGCCGCCACCGTCCGTGACGTCGCTGCATTCTCCCTGTTCACGGACTTCACCGACGGGAAGTTCACCCCGCAGGACGTCTCCACCGGTCCCTTCCAGCCGCTGCTGAAGACCCTGCTCGCCTGGGCCGACGCCTTCCAGGAGGTCCGCAAGAAGCTGGGGTAGATGGTCTAGACTCGTCGGGAATGTTTCACCAGAAGTACCCGACGATCAAGGATTGTTCCTGTGAGCCATACCCGGCCCGCCCTGTACCGTTCCCGAGCCCTCGCTGTCGCCGTGGCGGTGTCCACCGGGCTGGCGCTGGCGTCCTGCTCCTCCGATGAGGGGGACGCCGCGGCCACCTCGTCCGCCACCACCACAGCGGAGGAGACCACCGAGGCGCAGGACGTCCTGCCGGACGCCGCGGCCCTCGCCGAGATCCTCGACCGCGCGGTCGACCCCGAGGTGCCGACCGAGCAGAAGGCCGACACGGTCGAGGACGGCCACGAGGCCGCCGAACTCTTCGAGGTGATGACCCGGGCGAAGCAGGAGTCCGGTGCCGAGATCGAGGTCATTGACCCGGTGCTGCCCGGCGAGACTCCTGAGATCGCGACGGCCTCGGTACGGATGACACTGCCGGACCAGGAACAGGACTTTCAGGATTCCGTCGAGTTCGTCAAGCAGGACGAGCAGTGGAAGCTGTCCCGTGCCGCGGCCTGTGGGCTGGTGGAGAAGGTCGCCGCCGACCAGGTGCCGCCGGTGTGCGGTGGAGACGCCGAGGGGCAGGACCCGAACGCCGACGACCCGAACGCTGAGCAGGACCCGAACAACCCGAACGATCCGAACGCAGAGGGTCAGGAACAGCAGGATCCGGCACCGGAGCCCGAGCCGCAGCCGGAACCCCAGCCCGAGCCGGATCCCGCCCCGGCCCCGGCCGGTGACCCGGCGATCCGTGACGCACTGCTGGGCGCCGGTGTGGACCCCGCGACAGCCGACCAGCTCGCCGCCAACCCGGACGCCACCATCGCCGCAGCCGAGAGCATGGGTATCGACCGTGGCACCGCCGAGCAGTTCCGCACCAACCCCCAGGGTGCCGTCGACGCCCTGAGGGCCGCCGGCATCGACCCGGTGACCGCCGCCCCGATGCTCGCCGCGCAGCTGTAGGGGCCTGGCGCGGCGTTCTAGAACGCGACGATGCCGACGATCGCCGCGCTGAGCATATCGGTGAAGAAGCCACCGAGCAGGGCGAACGGCCCCATCTTGGCCACGTCCGCCCGACGCTCCGGTGCGAGACCACCGATTGCGCCGATCTGGATGGCGATGGAACTCAGGTTCGCGAAGCCGGCCAGCGCGAACGTCGCCAGCATCACGGACTTCGGATCCAGGTCGTCCACCACCTCGCTGAAGGAGGTGAAACCGACGAACTCGTTGATGATCGTCTTCTCCGCGATGAAGCTGCCGACCTGCATGGTGTCCTGCCACGGCACGCCGATCGCCCAGGCCAGCGGGCCGAACACGATCCCGAAGATACCCTCCAGTGACCAGTTGTCCTGGCCGAACCAGCCGCCGATGCCGCCGATCATCGCCGAGAGCATCGCGATGATGGCGATGAAGGCGATGAGCAGGCAGCCGATGGTCACCGCGATCTTGCCGCCTGACATCGCACCCTTGCCCACAGCGTCGATGATGTTCTTCGACTCGGTGTCGCGGACGTCCTTCACCGTGGCGTCCACCTCGGACTTCTTGGTCTCCGGCATCAGTCCCTTGGCGACCAGCAGGGAGTCTGGGGCGTTCATGATGGACGCTGCCAGCAGGAACTCCAACGGTGCACCCAGCAGTGCATAGCCCAGCAGGGTGGAGCCGGCGACCGAGGCGAAACGACCGGTCATACAGGTGAAAAAGCTCCGATTTCGTGAGCTTTGGCGGGTAGGGGGGCGATGACCAGCGGGGCCTCGGCCTGGCCCAGGAAGATCACCGTGGAGGCGTACACGCCCTCGATCTTCGAGGTGCCCGTCAGGTAGTTGATGGCGGTGCCGTCATTGGTGAAGTCGGAGAGTTTCTGGACACCCTCTGAGACCTTGATCAACGCCTGGAAGCCGACGTCCCACTTGAGCACCAACAGTGCGAAGGCGACCTGGAGGGCGAGGCCCACGCCGAGGGTGCGCCAGCGGATGTGCTTGCGCGCCCGGGAGAAGGCGTAGATCAGCGCGAAGATGACGAGAATGCCGATGATCCCCTGGAATCTCTCCATCACAGGTCTCCTGGGCCGAAGGCGAAGGGCAGGATGTCGGTGAACGGGTGCGACTCCGGTCCGGTGTCACCCTCGACGATCACGCGCTGGCACCCGAACTCGTGGAGTACCTGCCGGCAGGCGCCGCAGGGGAAACAGGGGGAGGCCTTGAGCCCGGTGACGGCGACGGCGAGGATCGTCGGTGCATCCGGTGCATCCGGTGCATCCGGTGCATCCGGTGTATCCGGTGCATCCGGTGCATCCGGTGCGTCCAGTGTGTCCGGCCCGGGGCCCTCGGCGATCATGCGGGTTGCCGCGGTGCGTTCGGCGCAGATCCCGAGTCCGTAGGACGCATTCTCGACGTTGCAGCCGGTCACCACCCGCCCGTCGTCCAGCAGGAGGGCCGCGCCGACCGGGAAGCCGGAGTACGGTGCGTAGGCCTTGTGTGCGGCCTCGCGGGAGAACGCGAGGAGCTCAGCGTCGGAGGGAGAGGAAGGAGAGGAGGGAGAGGAAGGAGAGGCGGGAGCGGGATCAGACGGATACTGCATGGCAGGACATCCTTAGCCGTTGACGGGGCATGTGCAGGCGATGATAACGAGTGTCATAAGCTACGGCAATATATATGCACGCATAACCGGCCTTCCACACACCACGCGAACACCGAAGGGGTTGCAGCTCATGGCACACACCGAGAAGTTCGACGTCGTCGACGTCATCCGCACCAAACGCGACGGGGGAGAGTTCACCGACTCGCAGATCGACTGGGTCATCGACGCCTACACCCGTGGCATCGTCGCCGAGGAACAGATGTCCGCCCTGGCCATGGCCATCTTCCTGCGCGGTATGAACCGTGCCGAGATCGCGCGCTGGACCCAGGCGATGATCGACTCCGGCGACCGGATGGACTTCTCCCACCTGTCGAAGATCACCACCGACAAGCACTCCACCGGCGGCGTCGGTGACAAGATCACCCTGCCGCTCGCCCCGCTCGTGGCGTCCTACGGGGTCGCGGTACCGCAACTGTCCGGACGCGGCCTCGGGCACACCGGCGGCACCCTCGACAAGCTCGAGGCGATCCCCGGCTGGCAGGCGAACCTGACCAATGAGCGGCTCACCGAGATCCTCGAGGGCCCCGGCTGCGTGATCTGCGCCGCCGGCTCCGGCCTCGCCCCGGCGGACAAGAAGCTCTACGCGCTGCGCGACATCACCGCCACCGTCGACTGCATCCCGCTGATCGCCAGCTCGATCATGTCGAAGAAGATCGCCGAGGGCACCGCCTCCCTGGTGCTGGACGTCAAGGTCGGTTCCGGTGCGTTCATGACTTCGCAGGACGACGCCCGGGAGCTCGCCGAGACCATGGTCGCGTTGGGTCAGGACGCCGGGGTCACCACCACCGCGCTGCTCACCGACATGTCGGTGCCGTTGGGACGCACCATCGGCAATGCGCTGGAGGTCCGCGAGTCCGTCGAGGTGCTCGCCGGTGGTGGGCCGTCCGATGTCGTCGAGCTGACGTGTGCGCTGGCCCGGGAGATGCTCGGTGCGTCCGGCATCGGCGGGCCGAACGGGCAGGACGCCGACGTGGAGGACGCTCTGGCCGACGGCCGCGCGATGGACGCGTGGCGCGAGATGATCCGCGCCCAGGATGGTGATCCGGACGCTGAGCTGCCGGCCGCCGCGCACACCCACGACGTGGTCGCGTCGTCGGACGGGGTGCTCGCCGAGACCGACGCCCTGGCCTTCGGTGTGGCGTCCTGGCGGCTCGGTGCCGGACGTGCCCGCAAGGAGGATCCGGTGCAGGCTGGTGCCGGTGTCGAACTGCACGCGGTGAAGGGGGAGAAGGTTTCGGCAGGTCAGAAGCTGTTCACGCTGCACACGGACACGCCGGAGCGCTTCGAGCGTGCACTCGAGGTGCTGGAGACGGGATACTCGGTGGAGGCCGGTGGCACCGGCGCCGACACCGCACAACGCTCCGTGATTCTGGACAGGATTGGATAGTAGATGACCAACGACCACAGCAGCGACCCACGTAGTGATCTGAGTAGCGACCGCGATGGTCAGCGTGCCCGCGACATCACCCGTGACGAGCTCGCGCAACTGATCGACCACACCCTCCTCAAGCCCGAGTCCACCGCCGCGGATGTCGCAGCGCTGGCCGCCGAGGCCGGGGAGCTGGGAACCTACTCGATCTGTGTCTCTCCCTCGCAGCTGCCGGTCGAGGTCCCGGGCGGGTTGCACGTTGCCACCGTGGTCGGCTTCCCGTCGGGTGCGCTGAAGCCGGAGATCAAGGCCGCCGAGGCTGCCCGCGCGGTGGCGGACGGTGCGGGGGAGGTCGATATGGTCATCAACATCGCGCTGGCGAAGGAGGGGCGTTTCGACGAGCTGACCAGCGAGATCGCTGCGGTGCGTGCCGCCGTTCCCGCGCCAGGGGTGTTGAAGGTGATCATCGAATCTGCCGCGCTGACCGACGAGGAGATCGTGGCCGCGTGCAAGGCTTCCGAGGAGGCCGGGGCGGACTTCGTGAAGACCTCCACCGGCTTCCACCCGGCGGGCGGGGCGAGCGTGCGTGCGGTGTCGCTGATGAACGAGACGGTCGGGGGACGGCTCGGCATCAAGGCGTCCGGCGGGATCCGCTCGCTGGCAGCGGCGCAGGAGATGATCGCCGCCGGTGCCACCCGCCTGGGCCTGTCATCCTCCGCCGCGATCCTCGCCGAGCTCGAGGCTGAAGCAGGGGAGTAGGCCCCGCCCCACCTTCCGGCCCCGCCCACACCACTTGTCAGATACGTGGGACGAATCGATGGTCTTCCGGCCGGATCACGACGATCCGTCCCACCTATCTGACAGGGGAGAGGCTGGCCATCTGACCGGGGCGGTTCTGGTCAGCTGGCGGCTGCGACGGCGTCCGCCAGGAACTCCCGCCAGTCCTCCGCGTCGTAGTTGGTGTGCGCGGGGATGTCGTCGGTGATGCTACCGACGTCGAAAGACTCCTGCGCGCAGACCACGTCGCCGCCACGGCAGGCGGACAGGATCCGCGACTCCCAGTCGGACGGCAGCGGCTCCTCCGAGGCACCGGAGTCGAAATCCCACTGGTCCCGGGCCAGCTGGGCGATGCCCTCGTAGTCGTCGGTGTCGTAGTCGTCGATGGTCGTGACCTTGTCATCGGGCAGCTTGTCCCCGTCGCCGATGAGGACTCCGGCGACGATGCTGTCGACCGACCCGAGTTCAAGCAGGGCGCGTCGCAGAGCCATCGCACCCTGGGAGTACCCGGCGACGACGATCTTTGATTCCGGGCACTCGGAGTCCCCGTAGTCCTCGTCTTCGATGTCTTCCTCATCCATCTGGTCCTCGGCGCTGTCCCCGCCGTCACGCTGACCCGACCCGGCCACGCCGATGAACTCGACGTCGCTGCAGGACGCTGCGTTGGTCGGGCCGTCGTCCCCGGTCTGGGTGACGATCACTCCGACGGTCACGCCGCCCGCCGCCCGCCGGTCCCCGCAGTCACCCCTGCTCCCAGGACAACTTGAACGCAGTATTGTAAGGGACGGCTTCCTGGCAGGTCAACGTATGTTCACGTACCGTACGAAAAGTGCAACTTCTACGTCTTTTGGCCGCGTACGCACGCCCGTACCCCGGGTATCTCGTCGCGGTCATCCTCCTCCAGGTAGTCGCCACCCTCGCGACGCTGTACCTGCCCAGACTCAACGCCGACATCATCGACAAGGGTGTCTCCACCGGGGACATCGGCTACATCTGGTCCACCGGCGGCATCATGCTCGGCGTTGCCTTCGTCCAGGTCATCGCCGCCATCGCCGCCACCTGGTGCGCCGCCCGGCTGGCCATGGCCGTCGGGCGCGACATCCGCCGCGACGTCTACCGCCGCGTCGACCGCTTCAGCGCCCAGGACATGGGCACTTTCGGCGTCCCGACGCTGATCACCCGCGGCACCAATGACGTCCAACAGGTGCAGATGGTGTTCGTCATGGCGCTGAGCTTCCTGGTGATGACCCCGATCATGTGCATCGGCGGCATCGTCATGGCCCTGCGCGAGGACGCCGGACTGTCCTGGCTGGTCTGGGTGTCCGTGCTGGTCCTGGCCGTGGTCGTGAGCTTTATGGTGTCCCGGCTGGTCCCGCTGTTCGCGTCGATGCAGGACCGGATCGACCGGATCAACCTGGTGATGCGCGAGCAGATCACCGGCATCCGGGTGATCCGCGCCTTCGTCCGCGAGAAGTTCGAGACGAAGCGCTTCGACGACGCCAACAAGGCCGTCGCCTGGGTGTCTGAACGCGTCGGCCGGGTGTTCGTCCTGGTCGGTCCGGTGATCATGGTCATCCTGCACACCGCGACCGCGGCCGTGCTGTGGTTCGGTGGGCACCGGGTGGAGGACGGCGCCATCGAGGTCGGTTCGCTGACCGCGTTCATGCAGTACCTGCTGCAGATCCTGGTGGCGGTGATGATGGTGTCGTTCATGGTGATGATGCTGCCGCGCGCCATGGTCTGTGCGGCGCGCATCAGCAAGGTCCTCGACCACGACCCGTCGATCGTTGAGCCGGAGGAGGACCCGGAGGTCCAGGTCAAGCGACTGGGTGTCCCCGGCAGTGCCGCCGACACAGCCGCCGCCGACACAGCCGCCGAGCTCGAGTTCCGCAATGTCTCCTTCACCTACCCCGGCGCCGAGGAACCCGTCCTGCACGACATCAATTTCACCGTGCGCCCGGGCCAGACCACGGCGATCATCGGGGCCACCGGCTCCGGAAAGTCGACCCTGGTCAACCTGATTCCGCGCCTCTTCGCCCCGACGTCCGGCAAGGTCGTGATCGGCGGGGTGGATGTCGCGTCGATGCCGCGCGTCGACCTGGCCCGCCACGTCGGCCTGGTGCCGCAGAAGGCGTACCTGTTCTCCGGGACCGTGGCGTCCAACCTGCGTTTCGGCAACCAGGAGGCCACGGACGAGGAGCTGTGGGACGCGCTGCGCGTCGCCCAGGGTGAGGACTTCGTCCGGCACCGTGGCACCGGGGAGAAGGCAGGCCTGGCGTCCCCGATCGCCCAGGGCGGCACGGACGTCTCCGGTGGTCAACGCCAGCGCCTGTGCATCGCCCGCGCGCTGGTCGCCAAGCCCAGCGTCTACGTCTTCGACGACTCCTTCTCCGCCCTCGACGTGCGTACCGACGCCGCGCTGCGCACGGCGTTGCGTCCCACCGTGCAGGACGCAGCGGTCGTCACCGTCGCGCAGCGGGTGTCCACCATCCGCGACGCCGACCAGATCCTGGTGCTGGACAAGGGCACCATCATCGCCCGCGGATCCCACGATGAGCTGCTGGACTCCAGCAGCACCTACCGGGAGATCGTCGAGTCCCAGATGGAGGCGCAGCGATGAGTGACGCAACTGATACTCCCGAGGTCCTCGAGGTCGCCGACCGCGAGGGCGAGTCGGCACCGCGCTCGGCGAAGGCCTTCTGGCCGTCGATGCTGCGTCTGATCGGATTGATGGGCTCCCGCAAGGTCGGGATGTTCTGGGTCTTCGGCCTGCTGGTCATCTGTGTCGGGTTGTCGGTCTACGCCCCGAAGGTGCTGGGTGACGCCGTCGACGTGATCTACGACGGGGTTCTCGCCCGCTGGTCCGGGGACGTCGCCCCCGGCGAGACGGCCATCGACTTCGGTCACCTGGGCACTCTGATCGGTGTGGTGCTTGGCATGTACCTCATCGCCTCGGTCTTCGACTGGGCGCAGGGGTTCATCCTGAACCGCATCGTGGTCAAGGTCGTCCTGGATCTGCGGTCGGATGTGGAGCGCAAGGTCCACCACCTGCCGTTGCGCTACTACGACGCCCAGAAGAAGGGCGACATCCTGTCGCGCACCACCAACGACATCGACAATGTGCAGGCTGCACTGCAGCAGGCGTTGGCGAGTTTCGTCTACTCGATCCTGATGATGCTCGGTGTCACGGTGATGATGTTCACCGTGTCCTGGCAGATGGCCCTGCTGGCGTTGACGGTGCTGCCGGTCACCGCGGTGCTGGTCGGCATCGTCGGTACGAAGGCGCAGAAGCAGTATGCGGCGCAGTGGGCGAACACCGGCAAGGTCAACGCGCATGTCGAGGAGTCCTTCACCGGGCACGACCTGGTCGTTGCCTACGGTCGTCAGGACGATATGTCCAAGGCCTACGACGAGCACAACGAGGAACTGTTCCAGGCCAGTGCGAAGGCGCAGTTCCTGTCCGGCATGATGATGCCGCTGATGCAGTTCATGAACTACCTCAGCTACGTGATCATCGCCGTGGTCGGCGCGCTGCGGGTGGCGAACGGCAGTATGAGCCTGGGCGCGGTCACCGCGTTCATCCAGTACTCCCGTGAGTTCAACCAGCCACTCGGCGAGCTCGCCGGCATGATGACGATGGTGCAGTCCGGTGTCGCCTCCGCCGAGCGCGTCTTCGAGCTGCTCGACGCCGGGGAGGAGGTGCCGGACGTTTCCACCGTGGACGCCGCAGCGTCCGACACGAAGGGTGCGCAGGACGCACCGGCGGTGCCGGGTGCGCCGGTCTCGCCGCGCACGTCCCGCGGTCGCGTGGAGTTCCGCGACGTCGACTTCGGCTACTCCGAGGACGTCCCGCTGATCAACGACCTGAACCTGGTCGTGGAGCCAGGCCAGACCGTGGCCATCGTCGGGCCGACCGGCGCGGGCAAGACCACCATGGTCAACCTGGTGCTGCGGTTCTACGACGTCACCGGAGGAGCGATTCTCGTCGACGGCGTGGACACCCGCAGGATGACCCGGGCGGACCTGCGCTCGCGCACCGGCATGGTGCTGCAGGACGCCGTCCTGTTCGAGGGCACCATCCTGGAGAACATCCGCTACGGCAGGTTGGACGCCACGGACGAGGAGGTCATCACCGCGGCGAAGGCCGCCTACGTCGACCGCTTCGTCCACTCCCTGCCGGAAGGCTACGACACCGTCATCGACCAGGACGACGGCTCGGTGTCCGCCGGCGAGCGCCAGCTGATCACCATCGCGCGCGCGTTCCTGGCCGAGCCGGAGATCCTCATCCTGGACGAGGCGACGTCCTCGGTGGACACCCGGACCGAGGTGCTGGTGCAGCAGGCGATGAATGCGATCCGTGCGCAGCGAACGTCCTTCGTCATCGCGCACCGGCTGTCCACGATCCGCGATGCCGACCGCATCCTGGTGATGGTGGACGGTTCCATCGTGGAGCAGGGGTCCCACGAGGAGCTGTTGGAGGCCGACGGATCCTACGCTGAGATGTACCGCAGCCAGTTCGCCGCCGGTGGCGCGGTGGAGTAAACCGGGTGGGCGCCCGCCGTGAGATGAGGACAATGGGGTCATGAGATACTCCCTGGTCGAACTCGCTCCCGTCACTCCCGGACACTCCAAGTCGGAGGCGCTTGCAGACATCGAGGTGTGAGTGTCGGCGACTATCCTCGAGCCCATGGCCTATGAACTCAGCGATTCCATCACCGTCGCCGCCTCCCCGGCGGACGTCCACACCCTGGTCAGCGACATCACCCGGACCGGGGAGTGGAGTGCCCAGTGCTACAAGGCGCAGTGGGACGACGCCGTCACCGCTGAGGTTCCCGCGGGTTCCCGCGTCGGCGCGACCTTCACCGGTCACAACCGCACCGACGAGCGGGAGTGGAGCACCGTCTCCGAGGTGATCGTCGACGAGCCGGGCGTGGAGTTCGCCTGGCGGGTGACCTCGTCCGGTACCGAGTGGGGCTTCCGGATGGAGGCGGTGAACCGCCGGGATGACGCGACCGTCCTCACCGAGTTCACCCGTTTCACCGAGCAGGGTGAGGCCTACTTCGTGGAGAAGTTCGGGGAGGACGCCGCCGCCCAGGAGGCCCAGCGCGAGGAGACCGCGACCTATGGCATCACCGAGACGCTGCACACCATCCGCGGCATCATCGAGGGCTAGCGTCCTGATCGCTAAGTGTTCCCAATTCGGTCATTCCATGTGTGGTGGAGTTACCGAATTGGGGACGCTTAGCTTCGCGCCGCGTGTGGAGAGCCAGGTGTCCCTACGCGACCCGGTTCGCGCCCACAGTCCCGCCTACGTCTGCTGCGCCTTCTTGCTGACCTTGCCGACGCCGGTCAGCGGAAACTCGTCGACGATCTCGATGATGTCCGGGATCGCATAGGACGCCAGCCCCGCCCCACGGGCGAACTTCCGCAACTTCGTCGGTGTCAGGCGGGACGCGTC
The DNA here is from genome assembly GCA_019120175.1 of Candidatus Corynebacterium faecigallinarum. Taxonomy (GTDB): domain Bacteria; phylum Actinomycetota; class Actinomycetes; order Mycobacteriales; family Mycobacteriaceae; genus Corynebacterium; species Corynebacterium faecigallinarum. The sequence continues at coordinate 95,157 of DWVP01000003.1, read as the reverse complement.
AGCATCGGGCCGGGGGATGACGAAGGCACGGATCTTCTCGCCGAGCACCTCGTCCGGTGTGCCCACCACCGACACATCATGCACGCCGGGGTGGGTGAGCAGGGCGTTCTCCACGGCCTCCGGGGCGATCTTCTCCCCACCACGGTTGATCTGGTCCTTCGCCCTGCCGACGACGGTCAGCGTGCCTTCGGAGAACACCACGATGTCGCCGGTGCGGTAGAAGCCGTCGGCGGTGAATGAGCGGGCGTCGACCTCCGGGGCCCGGTGGTAGCGACGGATCGTGTACGGGCCGCGGGTCAGCAGGTTGCCGGGTTCGCCTTCCGGCACCTCGACATCATCGTCGTCGACGACCTTGATCTCGTCCCACGGGCTCATCGGGCGGCCCTGGGTGGACACCACCTCGTCGATCGGCGCGTCCAACGGGGTGTAGTTGACCAGGCCCTCGGCCATGCCGAAGACCTGCTGCAGTCGCCAACCGAGGTCCGGGTAGACGCGGCGGGCGGCGGCCTCGGAGAGTTTCGCGCCACCGACCCACACGGTCTTCACTGAGCCGAGGTCATGGGACTTCCGCTCGGTGGAGTTCAGTACGCTGATCAGCGCCGGTGGGACCAGCGCCAGGTGGGTGACGCGGTGGCGTTCGATCAGCGGCAGGATGGTCGTCGGCATCGGGTCGGATGCGAAGACGATCGCCGCGCCGACCTGCACTGCCCCGAGGATCCCCGGCGAGCTCATGGTGAAGTTGTGCGAGGCCGGCAGGGCGATGAGCAGGACGTCGCCGCGGGACAGGTCGCAGACGTCGATGGAGGCGCGCACGGAGTAGAGGTAGTCGTCGTGGGTCTTCGGGATCTGCTTCGGCACACCCGTGGTTCCACCGGAGAGCTGTAGGAACGCCAGTTCGTCGGCGGTGACGTCGGCCGGTTCCGGCGCGTCCTGCCCAGCCTCCGCCCACGGGTCCGCGGCGCCCTCGTCGACGAGCACCGTGGTCAGCTCGGTGCCGTCCTCCAGTGGTACGGCGAGGTCGTGCTGCACCCGGGTGAGGTGCCGGTTCGGCCGTGCGGTGCCGACGTAGACGCGGGCGGGGGCGTGGCCGGCGAAGTGCCGGATCTCGTGGGAGCCATGGGCGGGCAGGGAGAACACCGGCACCGCGCCGAGCCGCCAGATCGCGAAGACGGCTTCGAGGTAGGCCACGGAGTTCGGCATCTGGACGATCACGCCGTCGCCGCGTCCTACCCCTGCCTGCGCCAGGACGGACGCCGCCCGGGCGACCCCGGCGTCGAGTTCCGACCAGGTCAGGGTGCGGACGTTATCGACGGCGGCGGTGTCGTGGGGCCAGGTCTCCACGGCGCGGCGGAAGAGCTGCCAGTGGGTGTCGCCGGTCCAGGCACCGATCTCGCGGAAGTGGGCGGCGGCGTCCTGCGGGACGCCGGTGGCCAGGAGCTTGTCGGTACCGTCAGCGGCGTACACCTCGAGCGGGTTACGGGGATCGTTGATGGTCGTTGTCTGCGTCATATGAGGATCTCCTGGGAGGGTGAGGGGGCGTCCTGTCCGGTGAGGGCGCGGCCGATGAACGGGGCGATGCTGTCCCATCCGTCGTCGCTGACCAGCCCGGCGTGGTCGGTGTCGAGGGTGAGGCTCTCGGGTTCGCGGCCCAGGGTCGTGCTCCAGGCGGGCACCGGGTCCCATGTCGCGGGGGCTGCACCTTGGCCGGCGCGGGACGCGACGATGACCTGCACGGTCCCGTCGAAGCCGTTGGTGTCGACCGGGGTGGCGGTGCGCAGCAGCTGGTCGCAGTAGCGCAGGTTCCCGGTGATCATTTCGGTGACCTCGTCGTCGCCGATTCCGCCCATGGCGGCGAGGTCGTCGTCCGCGGGGTCGGGCGCTTCGTCCGCCGCGGGCAGGTCGGGGCTTTCACCGGCGGGGTAGGCGTCCATGACGCCGAGGTAGGATACGGTCTCGCCGCGTCGCTGCAGCTCGGCGGTCATGGCGTGCGCGAGTGCACCACCGAAGGAGTAGCCGAGGAGCCGGTAGGGGCCGTGTTCCTGGACCTGCTGCACCTGGTCGGCGTAGGGCGCAGCCAGCTCGTCGAGGGTGGCGGCCTGCGGCAGTGGCGACGGCAGCTGCAGCCCGACCAGCGGGCCGGACTCGTCCAACCGGTCGGCCAGGCGGTCAGCCAGTCCCTGGAACGGCAGTGCGAGACCACCGCCGGGGTGAACACAGAACAAGGGGGGGCCGGTGCCCGGCGACAGTGGCAGGACGCTCTGCGTTCCGTCGCCGTCGAGACGGGTGGCCAGTGCAGACGGTGAGCCGGATTCGACGATGTCCTGGATGGTGACCTTCTCCAGGCCGGCCCGGCGCAGGCGTCCGAGCAACCGCATGGCGAGCAGGGAGTGCCCGCCGATGTCGAAGAAGTTCTCGTGGACGCCGACCGGGTGGCGGTCGAGCAGGGCTGCCATGACCTCGGCGATCGTCTCGGCGGTGTCGCTGGCTGCGCCGGACGCTGCGGCCGGAGCGGCTGGTGCCTCTTCCTGTGCCGGGGCCTCCGGAGCGTCCTGCTGCGGTGCGGCGGACGACGCCCACTGGCCCGGCAGACCGTCCAGCACCGTACCGACGCGGGTGCCCGGGTCGGCGACGAAGGACTCCAACACCCGCACCAGGGTGCGGTGCGCCAGATCGATGAACCGAGAGTCGACCAGGTCAGGGCGGTAGGCCAGCACGATGCGGAAGGTGTCCCCGGGCGGGGAGACCACGGAGACAGGGAAGTCTGTCCGGCCGTCGGTGTGGATGCCGCCGACGCTGATCGTGTCGGGATCGGCATCGTCGCTGGTGTCGGCGGCGGGGAAGTTGTCGTGCACCACCAGGGAGTCGAACAGGGGGCCACAGCCGGCGAGCTGTTCGATGCGCACCAGCGGGGTGGCGTCGTGCGCGGTCATCCGGGCCTGGGTGCGGCCGATGGTGCTCAGCAAGCCGTTGAGGTCCTGGTCCTTGTCGACGGTGACCCGGGCGGGCACGGTGTTGATGAACAGGCCGACGGTGTTGGAGATGCCCGGCAGTTCGGTGGGGCGCCCGGACACGGTGGTGCCGAAGAGAACGTCGGAGTCGCCGGTGAGCGACGACAGGCTCAGCGACCACGCGGCCTGGAGCAGGGTGTTCGGGGTGACCCCGGCCTCCGAGGCGCGGGACAGCAGAGCATCGGGCGACAGAGAACCATCGCCGGTGACCTCGCGGAGGCTCTCACCGCGCTGGGGTGCGTCGTCCGTATCATCGTCAGCCGTATCAGCAGGCGGCGGGGCGATCTCGCGCACCAGGGTGCCGTGGGCCAGACCGTCCAGACGCTCGGACCAGGCGTCCTCGTCGACGCGGGGGTCGCGGCGCCCCAACCAGTCGAGGTAGTCGGAGTAAGGGGCGGCGTCCGGCAGCGGATCGCCGTGGTAGAAGGACAGCAGGTCACGCAGCATCACCGGGGTGGACCAGCCGTCGGTGACCAGGTGGTGGTTGCCGAGGACCAGCCAGGCCCGGTCGTCCGGCAGCAGCACCAGCTCGGCGGCGACCAGCGGACCGCGGGCGAGATGCTCGATGTCCATCGGGCGCGAGGCCATCGCGTGCAGCCGGACCTCGGCGGTCGCGAGCGCGTCCTCGGCAGGCAGCGCGGTGAGGTCCACGGTGCGCCAGGGCAGCTCCACGGTGCGGGGGAGGACCTGCACCGGTTCGTCCAGCGTGGAGGTGTCGAAGCGGGCGCGCAGCAAGTCGTGACGGTCGAGGACCTGCAGCAGGGAGGCGTGCAGACGGTCGGCGTCGACCCGGCCGCGCAGGTCGATACCGGCGGCGAGAACGTAGCCGTCGCCACCGTTCGCGGCGTGGTAGAGCAGCCCCTCCTGCAGCGGGGCGACCGGCAGGACGTCGGCCAGCGGACCGTAGGTGGTCTCCCAGGCGTCGATCGTCTGCTGGTCGGCGCGGTGGGTGAGGTCGGCTGGGCTCGCCCCACCGTCGGACGTCCGGGCCAGCACCGCGAGTCCGGTGAAGGCGTCGGTCAGAGCCGTGGTGAGGTCGTCGGTCTCGCCGTCGGGAAGCACGCCGTGCAGGACGGCCTCACCGGTCGACATGTCGAGGAAGAGGATGTCCGTCCCGGACGCCGGGGTGAGAGTGTCGGCACCGGGGACAGTGGCGACCGTGAGCGCCGGGGAGTCATTCTGGTCGGTGGCGTCAGTCCGGTTGACCAGGTGTTCCTTGGCGTGCAGCAGGGCGCGGCGGGCGGGGTCCGTGGTGGTGCGTGTGTCCTCGTCGAGTGGCGGGAGGGTGAGGACCTCCCCGCCGGGATTCTCCGCGTCGGCAGGCAACCACACCGCGACCGGCCCATTCGTGGCCAGCAGTGCGGCTGCGGCGGGGGCGGCCAGTGCATCCGCAGTGAACAACTCGGGCAGCACGTCCAGGATCGCCTCGGTGTCGTGCACGGTGACGGTACGTCCGTGGCCTCCTTCGGCCCGTGCGACGACCTGGCCGTCCAGAGCATCCGCCAGTTCGTCGAGCAGTTCGGTGACCCCTGCGGGGGAGCGCAGCAGCGGGTCCACCGCCACCACCAGGTCGGTGCTTCCCGCACCGTGGCGCACCCCGACGCACCAGGTGCGACCTGCGGCCGGATCCAGGCGTGAGGCAAAACTGTCCGCGAGTTCTGCGACAGATGATTCGTCCGACTCGAGGTCCACGAGCAGGTCGGAGGGGTCGACAAGCGGCACCCGCGGCACGATCATCCGCGGCTCATCGTGCTTGCTGTCATAGCGGTCCAGAACGGCACGCAGGTCGCCGTGCCGGGTCATCAGCGCGCCGATTGTGCTGGAGAGGGAGTGGTCGAGTTCGGCCTCGGACGTGGCGTCCAGGGTGACGGTGCCGACCAGGACGGGACGCTGTCCCGGTGCGGTCCGGGCGAGCGCGTGCGGCCCGGTGGATACCTCGGTGGCGCCCGAATCCACGGACGCCGTGGAGACGGCTGCGTCCAGCAGAGCCGAGTCACCGGTCGTGGTGACCTCCTCGGCGTCGGCAGCGATGTCGCGCAGAGTGCTTCCGGACAGCAGGTCACCGGCCTGGATGCCCACACCACGCTGGCGTAGACGACCGGCGACGGTCAGCGCGCCGATGCTGTCACCGCCGAGGCTGATGAAATCTGCCTCGATGTTCACGGTGTCTGCGGAGTTGTCTGTGTCATCAGCGCCGAGCAGTTCAGCCACCACCTCAGCCAGCTGGCGCTCGGTCGGGGAGAGGTCCTGATCGAGGTCTGCGTCGCGATCAGGAGCGTCAGCAGCGTCGGCGGTGGTCTCGTCCTGGGCGGCCAGGGCGTCCAACGCCCGGCGGTCGACCTTGCCACCGACGGTGAGCGGCAGCCGGTCGTGGACGCGGACCGTCGTCGGCACCAGGTGGCCCGGCACATGCGCAGCCAATGCCTGGCGCACGTCGAAGGCGGGCTGCTGGGCGGCGGCCTCGGCGGTCAGGGTGACGTGCGCGATCAGCTTCACCGCACCGGACGGCCCGAAGGTTCCCACGGCAGCACCGGTGACCTGCGGCAGGGCGAGCAGGGCCGCCTCGACCTCGCCGGGTTCCACGCGGTGGCCACGGATCTCGAGCTGGTCGTCGGCGCGTCCCAGGAATTCGGTGGCGGCGACGTCGGCACGCCAGCGCACGCGGTCACCGGTGCGGTAGCGACGCCGGGAGCCGTCCCCGTTCTCAACGGTTTCGAACGCCGTAGCGTCCGGACGTCCCCGGTAGCCCAGCGCGACCTGCGGGCCGGACAACACCAGCTCACCGATCTCGTTGGGCGGAACGACCTCGCCGTCGACGTCGAGGATCTCGGCGGTCATGCCCGGAACCGCGCGTCCGATCGTCACCGGACCAGGAACGATGCGGGCGGCGAGAGCGTCGACAGTGGCCTCGGTCGGCCCGTAGACGTTCCACGCGTCCACCCGATCGCTGGCGGCCAGGCGGTCCCACAGTGACTGCGGCACGGACTCGCCACCGAGGATCAGGGTCGAGACCTCCGTGGCGTCGAGCGCCCCGGAGTCGATCAACGCGCCGGCCAATGACGGGGTGGCGTCCAGGACGTCCACGCGGTCGCGCAGCAGTGCGCTGCGCATCTGCTCCGGGTCACCGACGGTCCCATGGGAGTACAGGTGCACCGTCGCGCCGGTGAAGACCCAGGCCAACTGGTCGATCGCGGCATCGAAGGAGAAGGACGCGGTGTGTGCGACATGCAGCGGGGCGTGCCCAGGTGGCACTGCCGCGGCCGCAGCCGACAAGGACGCCGAGGGGTAGAGCTCCTGGAAGTGCCCGGCGAGCAGCGCCTCCACGCCGGTGCGGGTGACCTCCACGCCCTTCGGCGTGCCTGTTGTGCCGGAGGTGTAGAGCAGGTAGGCCAGGTCAGCGTCGGGACGCTGCGGTTTCGACACGGCAGCGGTAGACGCGCCGGTCGCGGTGATCCCGTCCTCGGTGAGCACGGCGACCGCGCCGGAGTCGGCGAGGATGTGCTGGCGTCGGGCCTCCGGGTGCTCCCGGTCGAGTACCACGAAGGCGCGGTGTGCACGCCAGGTGGCCAGCACCGCAGCGGCCAGGTCCACACCCTTGGGCAGGTCAAGGGCGATGACGCCGTTCTCCTGGCAGGACTCGGCGATCCGTGCGGCACCCTCCGTGACCCGTCGAGAGAACTCCTCGGAGCTCAGGGTGGTCGAGTCGTCGGCGACGGTGCCGGTCATCGAGTCGATCAGCTCGTCCAGGGTGGACGCGGCGTCCGGCAACGGGGACCCGGCACGCTCGTCGGCCCAGCTGGCCAGGGTGGTCTCGTCACGCAGACGGATCTGCGAGACAGGGCCCTCTGCGAAGAGCAATGCCCGGATGTCCTCGAGCCGCTGGGTGGCGGTCGCGGCGTCCACGCTGGTGGGGTCGGTCTCGAAAGCCAGGTCGACGGCCTCGCCGGCACCCCCCGTGGTCGGGGTGACCACCAGGACAAGGTCCTCTGGCGGGCCACCGGCGATGTTGCGCAGCACCCCGGAAGTGCCGTGGAAGTCGAGGGAGAAGTCGAAGGTCTTCAGGTTCACCCCGATGCCGTGCAGCACGGCCGGACCGTTGAGCCCCACCTCGGGGTCGCGGGAGAGGTCACGGACCAGGTCGCTGCCGGGGTAACGCTGGTGCGTCCTGACCTGCTCGAGGGCGGTGTGCGCCGCATCGGCGATCTCGGGGACGGTGGCGCCGGCGTCGAGGGGGAAACGCACCGGAACCATGTTGACCTGCATCGCCGGGGTGCGACGCAGCGGGCCGGTGGTGCGAGCCATCATCGGCATCGCGATCAGTGCCTCAGCCGGGTTCTCCCCGGCGACTCCGAGCTTGCGCAGCCAGGCACCGTAGGCGCCGAGCACCATGTCCGACCACACCAGGCCGTGGGACTCCGCCCGGGTACGCAGCTCGGCCATCTCCTCGCGGTCCAGTCGCAGCGAGGTGGTGATGCTCGGGGTTCCGGCACCGTGGACCAGGTCCTCGCGTCCGGTGGTGTCAGGGGCCGGGGTGAGGTGGTCGCGCCAGAAGTCGCGGTCCTCGCCGTAGACGTCGCTGTCGCGGTACTCCAGGTCGGACGCCACGATCTCGGCCATGGTCGCGAACTTCGCGGGACGAGCCTTCCGGCCGCCGGCCAGCTCGGTGTAGTGGGCGGCGGTTCGGCGGGTGAGCAGTGCGGCGCTGTACCCGTCGACGATGATGTGGTGGTACAGCTGTACACACCAGACCGCGTCGCCGAGGTCCAGGATCAGGAAGCGGTGCAGCGGGTTGGACGGGCCGGCATCTGGGGAGGTCATCCCGCACCAGGCGCTCCCGCACTCGACCTTCTCCGCGTCGATGATCGCGGTGGCCAGCAGTTCAGGATCCGGGGCGCCGGAGATGTCGCGGATCTCCGGGAACTCGGCGGGGGAGTGGTCGACGTACTGGCGCGGGCCGTCGGCGCCATCGGCGTCCTCCAGGAAACGCAGTCGCAGCGTCTCCGACTCGTCGACGGTCAGGGCGACCGCCTGGGCCAGCAGGCAGGTGTCGACCCGTCCGAGCTCGAGGACCTCCCCGACGACGTAGTAGGGGGAGGTCGGGTCCAGTTTCTGGGCGTTCCAGATGCCCTGCTGAGCTGCCGTCAACGGCAGGAGGGTGGGGGACCCCGTGCTGTCGGTCACGAGTACGTCCTTTCTTCTCAGGGGAAAGCGGGGAAGAGCGGGGGAGATTGGAGAGGCTTACTTCATTCGTGCTGCGGGTGGTACAGTCTGCGCCGTGCTCGGGCCGAACCGGACCGGGACCTTCACCTGCACACCCCTCACGGAAAAGAGAGATTCAATGGCGACATCAGCGGATACCAGCGCAGACACCAGCCAGAATGTTGACGAGCTGATCGAGAAGGTCAAGGCCCGCGTCGCCGAGTTGCTCGACACCGACATCGCCTCCCTCGACGAGGACGAGGAGCTCATGGACCAGGGTCTGGACTCCGTGCGTCTCGTCGAGATCGTCTCGTTGGTGCGCGCCGAGGGCTTCCAGGCCGACTTCGCCGACCTGGCCGAGGACAGCTCGTTGTCCGCATGGCGCGAACTGCTGGCCGACCTCGCGTCCTGACCCAGCGTCCTGACTTCTACATCGCCTTCAGCGCCTTGCGGTCGAGCTTGCCGTTCGGGCTGACCGGCAGGGCGTCCAGCATGGTGATCGTGGAGGGGACCATGTACTCCGGCACGGACTCCGCGAGTGCCGTGGCCAGCCCGGCGGTGAAGGCGGAAGCGTCGGACGCTGCGGCGTTCTCGGCGTCCTCGGCGACGACGAAGGCCACGAGGCGCGTCGCGCCGTGCTCCTCGACGGCCACCGCGGCGGCCTGACGCACACCGTCCAGACCGCTGAGCCGCACCTCGACCTCGCCGAGCTCGACCCGGTTGCCGCGGATCTTCACCTGGTCGCCGATGCGGCCCAGGAACCGCAGCATCCGCTGGCCACCGACCTCGGTCCAGGCCACGATGTCACCGGTGCGGTACATCCGGCCGCCGTCGACCTCGGGGCAGGGGGACTCCACGAAGACCTCGTCGGTCAGTTCCGGGCGTCCGAAGTAGCCGTTACCGACCTGCGCCCCGGAGATGCACAGCTCACCGGGGGTGTCCCAGGCGTCACCGGAGGGGTCGACCTCGATGCCGAGTCCGTCTGCATCGTCATCAGCCTCGCTGAACACGTACGCACCCACGTTGTCCTCCGGCAGGCCCAGCAGGCTCACGTGGTCGTCGAAGTCCTCCGCCGCGACCAGCTCATCGGTGTACTCCACCCAGGTCACGTCCATCGCGGTCTCGGTCGGACCGTAGAGACCGTGGACCCGGCAGCCGATGCCGTCTCGGGCCCGGCGCACCACGTCACCGGGCACGGCCTCGCCACCGAGGATCAGGTGCCGGATGTTGCCCAACTCGCTCAGCGGCGTACCGAAGTCGTCGAGGACGTCGAAGAGCACCCGCATCAGCGAGGGCACCATCGACAGGACGGTGACGTCGTGGCGTCCGATCATGTCGACGAGGGTGTCGACGTCGCCCGGCCACCATTCCGGCGACGGCACGACGACCGCGCCGCCGGTTGCCAGCGGGGCGAGCAGTTCGGCCACGCCGACGTCGAAGCTCACCGGCGCCTTCTGCAGCATCCGGACCGGCTGGGTCTCGCCTGCGTCCTCACCGAGCATTCGGCCCATCCACTGGAAGTGCGCGGCCACACCGAGGTGCGAGTTCAGCGCGCCCTTCGGGGTGCCGGTCGTGCCGGAGGTGTAGATCAGGTAGCAGGCGTCGGACGGCTCGGTCGGCCGCGACTGCTCCTCGGCGGTGAACGCCGGGGTCGCGGCGTCCTGGCTGGTGTCCTCACCGCCGAGGATCTTCACGCCCAGCGGGGAGTCGTCGGTGATGGTCTCCACCGGGATGCCGGACGCGGCGACGTCGGCGGGCAGCGACGCCCCACCGACGGCGATCGCCGCGGCCGGCGCGCAGTCGCCGAGGATGAAGGCGACGCGTTCGGCCGGGTAGGACGCATCGACCGGGACGTAGACCGCACCGGCCCGGATGATGCCGGTGGCGACCACCGGCAGCCAGCCGCAGCGGTTGGCCAGCACGACCACACGGTCGCCGGTGCCGACACCGACGGACCGCAGGTGGCGGGCCATCACGGAGGCCCGACGGTCCAGCTCTGCGTAGGTCACGGTGCCGCCGTCACCGACGACGGCGGGGGCGTCCGGGTGGGACGCCGCGGCCTGGCGCAGCTGCTCGTCGACGGTGGGCGGGGTGACCGGGGTGGCGGGGCCGAAGCGCAGGTCGCCCGGGCGTCCGGTGAAGCTGGTTCCGGACGCAGCGTCGGTCACGGAGGGAGCGGTCACAGGAGGATCCTTTCGACGGAGGAGGCGCGGTGGCGCAGGGACTCCGGGTCGGTGCCGTCGCCGGCGCCGAGACCCGCGAGGATGCGGTCGGAGAGTTCGCCCAGGCAGCTGAGGTTCGCCAGGCCCGGGCCCTGGCGGAAGCCGGAGAGGGTGGGCAGGAGCAGCGGCGGGTCCATGTTCTCCAGGGCCAGACCGGCGCCGATGCCGGACTCCGCCGCAGACGGTGTCACCGCACCTGAGCAGGCGGCGACCATGCGGGCGACCGTGCGGTCGTCCATCATGCGGGTGAACCACAGCGGGGAGTTGCCGCGGGCGTCGACGACCATGTCGAAGCACTCGGTGCGTCCGGTGTCGGTGGTGACCTCGATGCCGGCGGTGTCGATACTGCCGACGGTGCCGGTGCTGTTGCGGCGGACGGTGGACGCCCGGCCGCGGATGTGGCTGATCCGGTCCTCGCCGGTGAGCCGGGCCTGTACGTCGGCGGAGAACACGCCCCGGTCACAGCGGGCGATGACGTCCCGTCGGGCTGCCTCGTCCAGGTCCGTCCAGGTGGTCGGGTCGGTGTAGAGCTCGTTCTCGAAGGGGCCCTCGGCGCGGGTGAAGATCGTCGGCAGCGGGGAGATCACCGCGATGTCGACCACGTCATGGTGGGTGAGCTCCTCGACGACGCTGGCCGAGGTCTCGCCACCGCCGATCACCGCCACGCGCGAGGCGGTGGGCAGGGTGCCGGCGGAGACGTCCTGCCAGAAGCCGGCCACGGAGTACACGTTCGGTAGCGGCGCGATGCGTCGGTCGGAGCGTCCCGGGCCGGTGAGCATGAGGGCGTCGGCCTCGAGCTGTCCGGAGGAACCGTCCGGACGGTCGACCGAGAGGGACCAGCCGGTGCGGGTCGTGTCATTCGCGGTATCCTCCCGCAGTCCGATGCGGGTGACCTGCGCGGTGACCAGGTTCATGCCGGTGCGCCCGGCGGCCCACCGCAGGTACTCGGCCCACAGGTAGTGGCGCGGGTGCGGGTGGCCGTGGTCGACCCACCAGGCGTAGCGGCCGGTGTCGATGAGGAAGCTCGTCCAGCCGGACGCCAGGAGCTCCCGGTCGACGGCGGTATTCAGCTCACCGGCGATGCGGGTGCGGTAGGGGAAACCGAGGTCCTTGGTGGGGGAGGTGCCCAGCCGGTGGCGTCCGTCGGTCCAGCCGCCACCGGCGCGCCAGTTGCCACCGGTGCCCTGGTGGTCGACGACGGTGATCTGCGGGGCAGGCAGGCCGAGCTGACGCAGGGCGTGGGCCTTGGCCTGGACGGCCACGGCCTTCGGCCCGGCGCCGAGGATGACCAGGTAGGGAGAGTGATCTGGAGAGTCACCGTGAGAGTGGTCGTGAGGGGTAGGGAGGTGCACGTGAGGAGTACTCCTGGGATTATGTCGGGGATCGTGTCCACGAGTTGTAGTGGGCAGGCTACCCTGTCCAATGCGCAATACCCAAAGGATAGGATTCCTTAAGAAGCAGATATGAAGCCGCGACCTGCGGACTTCGGGAAAGAGGACGACGAACTGTGACCCACGACATCCAGAACTCCGACACCGTTGACCTGAGCGTCCTGCACCGGCTGCGGACCGACCTCCCGCAGGACGTCCTGCTGCCCACCCCGCCGCCGATTCCGGAGGCCTACCAGGTGCGCGAGGCCGTCGGCGAGGACCAGATCGGTCTGAAGCTGCGCATCGCCGACCCCTCGCCGGAGTCCGGGGACGTGGAGAAGATCACCGACTGGATGTCGCGTCCGCACCTGGTGGAGACCTGGGAGCAGGACTGGTCGGCCGAGAAGTGGGCCGCGGACTGGCGCGCGAAGCTGTCCACCACCTACTCGCTGCCGCTGATCATGAACTACGACGGCGAGGACGTCGGCTACATGGAGATCTACCGGCCGCTGCGTGACGAGATCGGGCACGTCTACCACTCCGAGCCCCACGACCTGGGCGTTCACGTCGCCGTCGGGGTCGAGGAGCTCACCGGACGCGGCGTCTTCGGCCCGTTGTTCGGCGACATGGCCCGTAGCCTGCTGGATGCCGACCCGGAGTGTCACCTGGTGCTCATCGAGCCCTCGGCCTCCAACGCACGGGTCCACCGGGTGGCGACCAAGTGCGGTGGCATCGACGCCGGTGAGTGGCAGCAGCGCGCCGACCGTCGTGTGCGCCTCTTCCTCTGGACCGACGATACGGTGGACCCCGCGTCCCGCCTGCTGGAAACCCCGGCGGACGGGGACCTCGCCGAGGCATGACACCGGCGGTTCCGGTAGGGGCGGGAAGCGTTACGGATTCGGGAGAGCGTTGCCAACGATCGGGCCAATCCGTAACGCTTAGTTCCCTGGTGGATCGCCCGGTCTGAGAACTCCCCGCCGCACCTGACCGAACCGGTCCGGAAAAGTCGGGCGTGCGCCTCCCCGCCTGCGGAACCATGAGTCGTGAAGGAGGCAACCACCCATGATCAACGGCCTGAACAAGCTCATCGAGCACATCGAGGAGAACCTCGATTCCGGATCCGGCGGCGGCATAGACATCGCCGCGTCCGCCCGCTCGATGGGCGTCACCGAGTACCACGTGCGCCGCATGTTCTCCTCGGTGGCCGGGATGCCGCTGTCGGAGTACATCCGCCGGCGCCGCATGACCGTCGCCGCAGGTGACATCCTCGGCGGCGAGGACGTCCTCACCGTCGCCGTGCGCTACGGCTACGGCTCGGCCGAGGCGTTCGGACGCGCCTTCCGTGCCGTCCACGGCATCTCGCCGACGCAGGCCAGGAGTGCCGGTGGCCCCCTTCGTTCACAACCGCAACTCAGGTTCCGCCTGACAGTAGAAGGGAGCACACCCATGGATGCACGAATCGTCCACCGCCCGGCCCTGCGCATCGTCGGCCCGTCCGTCCGCGTGCCGCTGATCCACGAAGGGGTCAACCCGCACATCGCCGAGTTCACCGACGGCCTGCCGACGGAGATTCACGGTCGCCTCCACGAGATCGGCAACACCAACGAGGACGGTCCGAGCGGCCTGCTCGCCGTGAGCAACGAGATCACCCAGGATGCCGCGGAAGGCACGGAGCTGGTCTACATGCACGGCGTCGCCGTCGCCAACGGGGACGGCGAGGAGAAGGACGTCCCGTCCGACCTCATCGCCGACCTCGGCTACACGCTCGACACCATCGGGGTCCCGGAAGGGGACTGGGCGGTGTTCCGCTCGTCCGGCGCCTTCCCGGAGACGCTGCAGACCATGTGGGCGGCGACGGCGACCGACTGGTTCCCGTCCAACCCGTGGCAGCTGCGCCCCGGTCCGTCCCTGGTCTCCACGCTGGAGCACAACGAGGACTTCACCACCGCGACCTGCGAACTCTGGTACCCGGTGGACCCTCGCTGACATCTGGCGTAGGGTCAGGGCCATGCGGAAGTAGACATGAGAATCGTCCTGCGCCCGAGGCGTGTCGCCCGGCGGGACATCCACCCCCATCTTTCGGGAGTCGCTCATGTCTACTTCTTTTTCTGTCTCCGCATCCGGTTCCACCCCCAACCCGGAGGCACCGCTGAAGGTCGACGGCCTGTCCGTCCAGATCGCCGGGACACCGATCCTCACCAACCTCAGCGTCACCGTCGCACCCGGGCAGCGCCTCGGTCTCATCGGCGAGAACGGCTCCGGGAAGTCCACGCTGCTGCACGCCATCCACGGCACGCTGCCGAGCGGGGCGACCACCGTCGGGGCCATCGAGGTCGGCACCCCGTCCCACCCTGCCCGGGTCGGACTGCTGCACCAGCAGGTGCCGTTCAAGGCGGAGGACACCATCGGCCAGGCCCTGGAGTCCGCCGTCGCCGCCGAACGACAGGTCGCCCGTGACCTCGAGGCCGCGGCCGACCCCTATGACGAGCAGGCGTACACCCAGGCCATCGACCTGGCCGAACGGCTCGACATCTGGGAGACCGACTCCCGGATCTCGGCCACGCTCGCCGGGCTGGGGCTGTCACACATCCCGACCGACCGTCCCACCGGTGCGCTCTCCGGCGGGCAGCGCGCCCGGTTGTCGCTGGCGTGGCTGCTGCTGAACCGTCCGGACGTCCTGCTGCTCGACGAGCCCACCAACCACCTCGACGACCACGCCACGGACTACCTGGTCAGTGTCCTGAACGCCTGGAAGGGGCCGGTGCTCTTCGCCAGCCACGACCGTGCCTTCCTGGACACCGCAGCGTCCGGCATCGTCGACCTGGACCCCGCCCCGACCATGGTCGGCGAGGAGGGCGGGCTGACCCGCTACACCGGCAACTACACCGACTACCTCGCCGCCCGCGAGGACGTCCGCGAACGCTGGGAGCGGCAGTACCGCGACGAGCAGGCGGAGCTGAAGCGGCTGCGCGCCGGGGTGCGCGACAACCACACCGTCGGCCATGTCGGTGCCGCGCCGCGGACCGAGGGCAAGATGGCGGCGAAGTTCTACGCCGACCGCAACGCCAAGGTCGTCTCCCGCCGGGTGAACGACTCGCGTTCCCGGTTGGAGAAGCTCGAGGAGGAGCAGGTCAGGAAGCCCCCGAAGGAGCTGACCTTCGCCGGGCTCACCGCGTCGTCCCGGGCAGGACGCACCGGCGACCCCGTCGAGGGGCCCGTCCTCGTCGCCTCGTCGGTGGCGGTCGACGGTCGCCTTCCGGCGACTTCGGTGAGCGTCAACGGTTCGGAGAAGTTGTTGGTCACCGGTGCGAACGGATCCGGGAAGTCGACGCTGCTGTCGGTACTCGCCGGCACGCTCGCACCGGACGAGGGCTCGGTGTCGACCGCGTCGGTGTCCGTCGGGCACCTCACGCAGGACGTCTCCCTGCCTGACCCGCACGACCGTGGTGCCGACCGCACCGTGGAGCGCACCTACCGGGACCTGGTCGGTGACGAACTCGCCGATGAGGTTCCGCTGTCGACCTTCGGGCTGATCCACCCGCGCGACGAGACGCGCCCACTGGAGGAGCTGAGCCTGGGACAGCAGCGTCGTGTGGAGCTGGCGGTGCTGCTGGCCGACCCGCCGGAGGTGCTGCTGTTGGACGAGCCGGACAACCATCTGTCGTTGTCCCTGGTCACCGCTCTGGAGCAGGCGATCCCGTCCTATCCGGGCGCGGTCGTCGTGGCATCCCACGATCGTTGGCTCCGCAATCGTTGGCGCAACAAACGATTGGGTTTGTAGCGGACCTCATCACGAGTTGTTCACCTTCGTGTGTTTGACTGAATTTGTGCAACAGAACGACAACTCTCAATCTCCCCTCACCCGCGGAGGTATCGCGGCGCCGCCCCGGACCCTCATCGACATTCTCCGGGCGACGGCTGAGGCACATCCCGAAGCAGCCGCCATCGACGCCGGTTCGGGGGTGCTGAGCTACACCGAACTGCTCGACGCCGTCGAGGCACAGGCGGCCGAGTTGCGTGCGGCGGGTGTGAGGCCGGGGGACAAGGTCGGGATCCGCGTCGACTCCGGGTCCAAGGAGCTCTACATCGCGATCCTCGGGGTGATGCTCGCCCGGGCAGCCTATGTCCCGGTCGACGTCGACGACACCGAGGAACGCGCCCGCCTGGTCTTCGGTGAGGCACACGCCGTCGGCATCGTCGGCAACAACGGCTACGAGCCGCGTGGGGAGGGGAAGGGGCGCGACTCTGCCACGGACACCGGCGACCCGACCCCGGACGACGACTCCTGGATCATCTTCACCTCCGGTTCCACCGGCGTGCCGAAGGGGGTCGCGGTGACGCACCGCTCCTCCGCGGCCTTCGTCGACGCGGAGGCGAACCTCTTCCTGCAGGACGAACCGCTCGGCCCCGGCGACCGCGTGCTCGCCGGACTCTCCGTCGCCTTCGACGCCTCCTGCGAGGAGATGTGGCTGGCATGGCGGCACGGCGCCTGCCTGGTCCCGGCACCCCGCGCACTGGTGCGCAGCGGCGAGGACCTCGCCGGCTGGCTCGTCCGCCAGGACATCACCGCCGTCTCGACGGTGCCGACACTGGCCGCGATGTGGCCGGCGGAGGCCATCGAGAACGTCCGGTTGCTCATCTTCGGCGGCGAGGCCTGCCCGCCCGAACTCGCCGCACGCCTGGCGGAGGAGGGGCGCGAGGTCTGGAACACCTACGGCCCGACCGAGGCGACCGTCGTCGCCTGCGGTTGCCAGCTCGACGGGAAGGGGCCGGTCAGCATCGGTCTGCCCCTCGACGGCTGGGACCTCGCCGTCGTCGACGCCGAGGGCAACCGGGTCGCACCGGGTGAGCAGGGTGAACTCATCATCGGCGGCGTCGGCCTGGCCCGCTACCTCGACCCCGCGAAGGACGCGGAGAAGTACGCACCGATGCCCTCCCTCGGCTGGGAGCGCGCCTACCGCTCCGGCGACCTCGTGCGCTACGAGGAGGACGGCCTGATCTTCGTCGGCCGCGCCGACGACCAGGTGAAGGTCGGCGGACGCCGCGTGGAACTCGGCGAGGTGGAGAATGCGCTGCAGGACCTGCCCGGGGTGACCGCCGCGGCCGCCGCCGTCCGCAAGAGTGAGGCCGGCGTGCCGCTGCTCGTCGGCTACCTCGTCGTCGAGGGCAGCGAGGGCGGCCAGGAACTCGACCGCGCCGCGGCCCGCGAGTACCTCGCCTCCCGCCTCGCCGCCGGCGTGATGCCGCTGCTCGCCGTCGTCGAGAAACTGCCCACCAGGACCTCCGGCAAGGTGGACCGGGCGGCCTTGCCGTGGCCGCTGCCACCCTCGGCGACCGGCGGCGGCGCAGGTCAGGACGGCTCCGGCGACGGCGACGCACCCCGCACCGAGGCCGAGCAGTGGCTGGCGGACCAGTGGGAGGCCGTCCTCGGCATGCCCGTCCCAGGCACCGACGCCGACTTCTTCGACCTCGGCGGAGGGTCCCTCGCCGCGGCCCAGCTCGTCAGCCGTATCCGCGCCAGGGTGCCGGAGTTCTCCGTCGCCGACGTCTACGACGTTCCCCGCCTGGCCGCGATGGCGAAGGCGATCGCCGCGACCGACGAGCAGACCACCCCGGACAGTTACCGCCGCCCCGTCCCGACGCCGCGCCGCACCCAGTGGCTGCAGACGCTCGCCGGTGTCCCGCTGTTCATCGTGAGCGGCGTGCGGTGGCTCGTCTACCTCCTCACCGCTGGCACGATTCTTACCACGATCGACGCCGACGCCTTCAGCGTCATGCCGAGTGTGCCCTGGTGGCTGCTGATCCTCATGATCATCGTCGTCGCGACACCGTTCGGACGCATGGGCATCGCCGCACTCGCCGCCCGACTGCTGCTGGGGAATCTCAGCCCGGGCGACTACCCGCGCGGAGGAGCGACGCATATGCGCCTCTGGCTCGCCGAGCAGTTCGCCGCCCAGATCGACGCCGTCGGTCTCGCCGGCGCACCGTGGATCACGGTGTACGCCCGCATGCTCGGCGCGAAGGTCGAGAAGGACGTGTCCCTGCACGCCCTGCCGCCGATCACCGGGATGCTGGAGATCGGCAAGAACTCGGCGATCGAGCCCGAGACCGACCTCAGCGGGTACTGGATCGACGGTGACCTGCTGCGCGTCGGCCCGGTGCGCATCGGACGCAATGTCACCGTCGGTGCACGGTCGACCCTGGCACCCGGCACCCGTATCGACGACGGGGCGGAGATCGCCCCCGGCTCCGCCGTGTTCGGACGGGTGAAACCGGGCCAGCGCTGGGGCGGATCGCCCGCCGTGCGCGTCGGCGGTGCAAAGGGTGCCGCAGGCAAGTGGCCGGAGAAGAAGGCGAAGCAGTCGCAGGCCTGGAAGGTCGCCTACGGCGTCTCCTCGGTCGGGCTGGCCCTTCAGCCCTTCCTGGCCTTCGCGGCGGGAGGTGCGGTTCTCGCGATCGGTGTCTCCGGCGCCGACTCACCCTGGCAGGCACTGCTCGGTTCGTTGGTCTGGCTGGTGCCGGCGGTAATCGTCGTCGGCCTGGTCTACGCCGGCCTGGTCCTGGGCCTCGTGCGCCTGTGCTCGATCGGTGTGACGGAGGGGACGTTCCCGGTGTACAGCCGCATCGGCTGGCAGGTGTGGACCACGGAGCGACTGCTCGACGCCGCCCGCAGCTTCCTCTTCCCGATCTACTCCAGCCTGTTCACCCCGGTGTGGCTGCGCATGCTGGGTGCCCGGGTCGGGCCGAATGTCGAGGCCTCGACCGTCCTGCTGCTGCCGAAGATGACGCGCATCGACGAGGGAGCCTTCCTCGCCGACGACACGATGGTGGCGTCCTATGAACTGCACCGCGGCTGGCTGCGGATCGCACCCGTGCGCATCGGCAAGCGGGCTTTCCTCGGCAACTCCGGTATGGCCGGTCCCGGGCACAAGGTAGCGAAGCGCTCGCTGGTGGCCGTCCTGTCGGTGGCCCCGAACAAGTCGAAGTCGGGTTCGTCCTGGCTCGGCTCGCCGCCCACCCGCCTTCGCCGCGCAGCACAGTCCGGCGACGACGAGCGAACCTACAACCCCGGCACCGGGCTGAAGATCGCGCGCACCCTGTGGGAACTGTGCCGCTTCGTACCGGTGCTCGTCTCCTGCCTGCTCGGCGTCGTGGTGCTCTGCGTCTTCGCATGGCTCTGGTCCGCGGTGGGCCCCTGGTGGACGCTGTTGCTCTCGGGCATCGTGATGCTCGCCGCCGGTGCTGCCGCCGCGGGGATCACGACCCTGGCGAAGTGGGCGATCGTCGGGCCGATCCGGGCCGGGGAGAAGCCGCTGTGGTCGAGCTTCGTGTGGCGCACCGAGGTCAGCGACACCTTCACCGAGATGCTTGCCGCACCCTGGTTCGCCCGGGCCGCCGTCGGCACGCCCGCGATGGCCGTCTGGCTGCGTTCCCTCGGCGCCAACATCGGCAAGGGCGTGTGGTGTGACTCCTACTGGCTTCCCGAACCAGACCTGGTTACCCTCGGCGACGGCTCTACGGTCAACCGTGGCTGCGTCGTGCAGACCCACCTCTTCCACGACCGCATCATGAGCATGGACAGCGTCGACCTCGAGCAGGGGGCGACTCTCGGCCCGCACAGTGTGATCCTGCCCGCCGCGTCGATCGGTGCACACGCCACCGTCGGCCCGGCCTCGCTCGTGATGCGCGGGGAGAGCGTCCCCGTAGGTTCCCGGTGGAGCGGCAACCCGATCGGCCCCTGGAAGGCCGTGAAGGTGCGCGCCTACCAGTCGACGAAATAGGATTGTGCAAATGCCCACGACCTCCACTCCGCACCCGTATCTCCCGGACTCCGGCGACGCGCGATTCTCCGTCGCGCACACCCGGCTCGCGATCGACTACACCCCGCGTACCAACCGCCTGGAAGGACGCGCCGAGCTTGACGTCCGGGTGCTCGAGGAGACCAAGGACCTGCGCTTCGACCTCGTCGGGCTCAGCGCAGGCAAGGTGCGCGTCGACGGGAAGGTGCACAAGCAGCTGAAGCGGGAGAAGCATGCGCTGCGCGTGCGCTTCAACTCCGCCCTGCAGCCGGGGACCTCGCTGACCGTCGCCATCGACTACGCCGGCAAGCCTGCGCCGCGACCGTCCCACTGGGGCGAGGTCGGCTGGGAGGAGCTCACCAACGGCGCGCTCGTCGCCTCGCAGCCGTGCGGTGCACCCACGTGGTTCCCCTGCAACGACCGCGTCGACGACCGCGGCACCTACGAGATCGAGTTCGCCTGCGACCCGGAGTTCTTCGTCGCCGTCACCGGTCTGCCGGGGCGCGTGACGTCGGCCGGACGCAAGAAGGCCTGGCACTTCGAGAGCCGCGTCCCGACCGCGACGTACCTGCTCGCCGTGCACGTGGGGGAGTACCAGGAGTACGCTTTCGGCTACACGACGGTGGGGGACGTCGTGGGCGGTGCGGTGCGCGCCGGGGCCCGCGCCGTCACCGGCCGCGCCCCGCGCGGTGCCCATTCCGCCAGGCTCGTCGCCCCACCGGCCCATTCCGGTGTCGTGCGCGAGGCGTTCTCGCCGGTGCCGGACATGGTGGCGGTCTTCGAGGACTGGTTCGGCGACTACCCGCAGGACGACCTGACGATCGTCGTCGTCGACGAGGAGCTGGAGATCCCCCTCGAGGCTCAGGGCCTGGCGTCCTTCGGACTGAACCACTGCGAGGAGTCGGAGCAGCGCCTGATCGCCCACGAGCTTGCCCACCAGTGGTTCGGCAACAGCGTCGGCCTCTCGCGGTGGGAGGACATCTGGCTCAACGAGGGCTTCGCCTGCTTCTCCGAGTGGGTGTGGTCCCAGGAGTCGGACGGTCCGTCGATCGCCGAGTGCGCCGAGTTCCACCACGAGCGGCTCTCGGACCTGCCTCAGGACCTGCGGCTCGTCGACCCCGGCGCCATCGACATGTTCGACGACCGTGTCTACAAGCGGGGTGCCCTGCTGCTCGAGACGCTCCGGCGCACCCTCGGCGAGGAGGTCTTCCGGGACCTGCTGCGTACCTGGGCGGACAGCCGGAAGCACAGCCTGGCGACCACCGAGGAGTTCACCGCATTCGCCGACTCGGTGAGCCCCGAACCGCTCGACGACATCTGGCAGGCATGGTTGTACGACACCGCACTGCCCGAGCTGCCGGTGAAGTAGTCACCGGTGGCGAAAATGGACCGTCCTACTCCCCGTCGCCGACGGGGATGGAACCCGCGAGCTCGTCGTCGCTGAGCGCCCCGTCCTTCGACGCGGAGATGATCTTGCGTGCCGCGGGGACACTGTCCCAGGTGTTCCACAGCAGGACACCCTGCACCACACCGTTGTCGAGGTAGTAGACGACGGCGGCGGTCCGGTCGTCGTTCCAGTCCTCGACCACGTCCAGCTCGGTGCTCAGCGTGCCGACCGCCTCGTATCCGTCGTCGAAGATGTCGGAGAAGAAGAGCGGGGTGTACTCGTAGGACTCCGCACCACCGGCCATGTTCGTACCCGCGACCGTGCCGGACTGTTCGGCGTTGTCGACGTGCTCGACATGGCGGCGTCCCAGCAGCGGATCGGTGAACACGGCGATGTCACCGGCGGCGTAGACGTCGTCCGCGCTGGTGCTCAGGGAGACGTCGACGGCGACCCCGCCGTCCTCCAGGGCGAGGCCGGCGTCCTGCGCGAGCCCGGTCTCCAGAACCGAGCCGACGCCGATGACCGCCACGTCGGCGGTCACGGCGTCGCCCTCGGAAGGAATGAGGGAGAGCGCGTCACCGCTGGTGTCGATGTTGTCGAGGAGGAACCCGTGGTGCACGGTTACGCCCTTGGCGGCGTAGACCTCCTCGAGGTGGTCGGTGATGGAGGCCGGGAACATGTGCCCCAGCACCCGGTCGTCGGGCGTGTAGAGGTCGACGGTGGCGCCGACGGCGTTGAGCGCCACCGCGGCCTCGGAACCGATGTAGCCGCCGCCGACCACCGCGACGCGGGTGCCGGAGGTGACCTTGTCCCGCAACGCCCGGTAGTCGGAGAGGCTGCGGATATAGGCGACGCGGTCATCGCCGGTGCCGCCAGTGCCGCCAGTGCCGCCGGTGCCGTCCAGCGTCTTCGGGGACGCCCCGGTCGCCAGCAGCAGGGTGCCGTAGGCGACGGTGTCTACTGAGTCTCCGCTGTCCGTGGTGACGGTGTGGGAGGACGGGTCGATCGAGGTCACGGTGGTGCCGGTGGCCAGCTGGGCGCCGGTGTCGTCCGCGGTGCCCAGGGCGATGTCCTCGACGGTGGTGGAGTCGTCGAGCCAGAGGCCCTTGGTCAGGTCCGGTCGGAACACCGGCCCTTCCGCATCGCGCGTGATGATGAGGACGCTGGCGTCGGGCGTGCGCTCGTTGATGGCGCGTGCTGCCTTGTCAGCGGCCACGCCGCCGCCGACGATGACGTGATCGTAGGATTCCTGCAACTTGTGGTGTGACATACCTCCGAGACTACGCTTCTCCACACTGCAGCCCCCGGCTCTCACGGAGTCGGTAATGGGTCGGTAGGGAACCGTCAAGGAATAAGCAGGGAGCCCGCCGCGTCAGACTGAAGTGCTGGTCTGTCGGTACAGGCTCAACCGAGCCTGGCCCTCTACGCGTCGGTATACACTAGACATCAGGGCGGTGAAAGGCTGGTAAGGTCGGCCCGCGATGAGGTGACCCTGGTGTCCGATGCGCACACTGCCGGCGACAAGACGCAGTACGGTGCGCCGCCGGTGGAGCAGGTCATTACCCACACGAACCTCTACTGGGGTACCCAGACGGCACCGGGGCGCACGGCCGCGGCGGTGACTGCGGCCGAAGTCGAAGTCTCCACAGAAGGACACCCATGAAACTCAAGCTTGACCTGCACGACATCTACAACAGGAGCAAGGACATCGACCGCGCCCTGAACGATGTCATGGATGAGGCGGAGCGGACCAAGGCCAAGTCCGTGGAGATCATCCCGGGGAAGGGGAGCGGGCAGCTGAAGAAGCGGGTCCTGCGCTACCTGGACCGGAAGGACGTCAAGGCCCGCTACCACCGGGTGGAGAAGGACAGTAAGAACCATGGACGGGTGTTCGTCCACTTCAAGCACTGACGGTTGAGCACAGCCGGGACGCACCGCCGACGCAGGTACGCTGGCACCATGATCGATCAGAGCAGCGTCCCCAGCAACTGGTTCACCGGCGGTGCGGAGTACGCCACCTACCGGCCCAGCTACCCGACCCAGGTGTCGTCCTTCCTGGCCGACCTGGTGCCGTCGACGGGTCTGGCGGTGGACGTGGGCTGCGGTACCGGCCAGCTGTCGTCGCAGCTCGCGAACCATTTTGACCGGGTCATCGGCGTCGATCCGAGCGAGTCGCAGGTCGCCGCGGCGGTCGAGCACCCGAACATCACCTACCAGGTTGCGCGGGCGGAGGACCTGCCCTTGGAGGACAGCTCGGTGGACCTGGTCACCGCCGCGCAGTCGGCGCACTGGTTCTCGCTGCCGGACTTCTACGCCGAGGCGCGCCGGGTAGGACGCGACGGCGCGCTGATCGCGCTGGTCAGCTACGGGATCCTGCGGATCGCCGACCAGGAAGTCCAGGAAAGGTTCGGACGCTTCTACTACGACGAGATCGGCCAGTACTGGGACCCGGAGCGCAAGTTCGTCGAGGAGGGGTACCGGACGATGCCCTTCCCCTTCGGGGAGGTCGGGGCCCCGGAGCTGAGCATCGACGCCGACCTCGACCGTGAGGCGTTCCTGGGGTACATCGGGACGTGGTCGGCGGTGCGCAAGGCGGAGCAGGAGGGACGCTCCGATCTCTTCCAGGCGTTCTCCGAGGACATCGTGCGGATCTGGGGCGACAACGGTCGGCCGCGGCTGGTGTCCTGGCCGGTAGCGGTGAGGGTGGGGCGTCTCTAGCAGATACTTGACATGTCACCTATCTACGCTAGGGTGGGTTCCGTCATTGGCGCAGGCGTGACCTGTCTGCGCGTCCCCTTATGAAAGGTCCCGTCATGGGCAGCGCAACCTCTGCTTCCGGCACGTCCTCCTTCTCTGGTGTCGTCAGCGACATCGTCATCCTCGTCTCCCGCGTCGCCGTGGGAGTGATCCTCTTCGCCCACGGTTGGCAGAAATTCTTCACCAACGGCATCGACGCCACCGCCCAGGGCTTCGAGGGCATGGGTGTCCCGGCTGCAACCGCTGCCGCGATCTTCGCCGCCACCGTCGAGCTCGTCGGCGGCGCGCTGCTCATCGTCGGTCTGTTCACTCCGGTCGTCGCCCTGCTGGTGGTGGCTGACATGGCCGGCGCATTCTGGTACGCGCACCGGGAGGCGGGCACCATCTTCGTCGGTGACGGGGGGTACGAGCTTGTTCTGGCACTCGCCGCGGGGGCGGCACTGGCGGGGGCGCTTGCCGGAGGACGGTTCAGTCTGGATCGCCTGGTGTTCGGCCGAAAGCGGTCCCTCTCACCTGCGGCGTAAGAGGATTTCTGTGATGTGACTAACAGTATGTAAAAATAGTGGTGGACATCACATCGGGCGTCCTCTAGGTTGGGGGTCGGTAACCGCTGACCCCGACGGCCGGACAGTACCCGGCCCAGATGGAGTAACTAACATGACCGCTACCGCCACCACTAGCAACGCCTACGCTGCCCCCGGTACCGAAGGTTCCCTGATCACGTTCAAGCCCCGCTACGAGAACTTCATCGGCGGACAGTGGGTCCCGCCCGTGGACGGCCAGTACTTCGAGAACATCAGCCCGGTCGACGGCAAGGTGTTCACCGAGGTGGCCCGGTCCAAGGCGGCAGACATCGAGAAGGCTGTCGACGCAGCACACGCCGCCGCACCCGCCTGGGGCAAGACCTCCGTCCAGGAGCGCTCCCGTGTCCTGCTGAAGATCGCCGACCGTCTCGAGGAGAACCTCGAGATGCTGGCCGTCGCCGAGACCTGGGACAACGGCAAGTCCGTGCGTGAGACACTCGCCGCCGACGTCCCGCTGGCCATCGATCACTTCCGCTACTACGCCGGCGCACTCCGTGCCCAGCAGGGCACCCTGTCGCAGATCGACGAGAACACGGTCGCCTACCACTTCCACGAGCCCCTCGGCGTGGTCGGCCAGATCATCCCCTGGAACTTCCCGATCCTCATGGCGGCGTGGAAGATCTGCCCGGCCCTCGCGGCCGGCAACGCGATCGTCCTGAAGCCCGCCGAGCAGACCCCGGCCTCGATCCTGGTCGTCGCCGAACTCATCGCCGACATCCTGCCCGAGGGTGTGCTCAACATCGTCAACGGCCTCGGCGAGGAGGCCGGTGCTGCTCTCACCGCGTCCGACCGCATCGCCAAGATCGCCTTCACCGGTTCCACCGAGGTCGGCAAGATCATCAACAAGTCCGTGGCGGACAAGCTCATTCCGGTCACCCTGGAGCTTGGCGGCAAGTCCCCGAACGTCTTCTTCAACGACATCATGGATGAGGACGACGCCTTCCGGGAGAAGACCCTCGAGGGCTTCGCCATGTTCGCCCTGAACCAGGGTGAGGTGTGCACCTGCCCGTCGCGTGCCCTGATTCAGGAGGACATCGCCGATGAGTTCCTCGACCTCGCCGTGAAGCGCGTCGCCTCGATCAATGCCGGCAACCCGCTGGACCCGGCCACCATGATCGGTGCGCAGGCGTCCCTGGAGCAGATGGACAAGATCACCGGCTACCTCAAGTCCGGCCCCGAGGAGGGCGCAGAGGTGCTCATCGGTGGCGGCGTGCGTCAGGTGCCCGGCCTGGAGAACGGCCTGTACGTGGAGCCGACTGTCCTGAAGGGCAACAACTCCATGCGCTGCTTCCAGGAGGAGATCTTCGGCCCCGTGCTGGCGGTCACCACCTTCAAGGACTTCGACGAGGCCATGGAGATCGCCAACGACACCGAGTACGGTCTCGGCGCCGGCGTCTGGTCCCGCGACAACCAGAAGGCCTACCGTGCCGGTCGCACCATCCAGTCCGGTCGTGTGTGGGTGAACAACTACCACTCCTACCCGGCACACGCTGCCTTCGGTGGCTACAAGAAGTCCGGTATCGGTCGCGAGACCCACCTGATGATGCTGGACCACTACCAGCAGACCAAGAACCTGCTGTGGTCCTACGACCAGAACCCCAACGGCCTGTTCTAAAGGCCAGTTCCCGGGACTGAGGCAGGCCCACGTAACCAGCCGGCATCGTCCGGTCCACTCCGCCGGCATCGGGCGTCCACGCCCGGTGCCGGTTTTGGCTATGCCGGGCCGACCACCGCCGACACGAGTACTTTCTCGAAAGTCATCATTACTTTCGAGGAATGAGTTCAATGCTGAACACACCACGTCGGCGCTCCGTCGCCGCGATCATCGCCATCGGCGCCTCGGCAGCACTCTTTCTGGGTGCATGCCAGAGCCCTTGACTCCGTCGACAGCGCGGACGACACCACCTCAGGAAATGCAGCCACAGGTGCTCCACAGGATGGTGGGGAGGTCCTCTCCGCAGAATCCTGTGAATCGGTGGACGGGCCCTCCGGGGCCGAGGGGGCGACTGCAGGAGAGTCACCGTCGGACGAGGACCAGGAGAGTGCGGCAGAAGCGGAAGAGGATCTTGCGGCGAACCCCGAGACCGCAACCACCGGCTTCCGCGACGGTATGAACCCGGTAAAGACCACGGACTTCTCGGTGTCCACCGCGAACCCGCTGTCGACCAAGGCGGCCTGTGACGTTCTCGCCGACGGCGGAACCGCCGCCCCACTCGGCGAACTCCATGACCAGCAGGGCAGCACCGAATGGAGCGACCTGGTGGGACCGGCGGAGGACCTCGCCCGGGACCCGGACGCGGCGGCCTACTTCCTGGATGAGGACGGAGAGGCGAAGCAGTCCGGCGAGACGCTGCAGAACCCCGACTACGCGGCGACGTTGAACAGCCTCGCAGAGGGTGGGGCGGATGCGCTGTACACCGGTGACCTGGCACGGAGCATCGTCGAACGGGCGAACAGCCGTGAAGGTGGCACCACGCCTGGTCTGCTCTCCACCGCGGACCTCGCGGCCTACACCCCGGAGACCCACGACGCGGTGTGCACCCCCTACCGCGACAAGACCGTGTGCGGCATGGGGCCGTCCAGCTCCGGCGGGATCACCGTGGCCAGCGCACTGGGCATTCTCGGGAACACCGACCTGGAACAGTACGCACCCGAGGATGCAGGTGCCGACGGCTTCGTCCCCGATCCTGAGGCCGTCCACGTCATCAGTGAAGCGGAACGACTCACCTACGCCGACCGTGACGCCTATGTCGCTGACACGGCGTTCGCGCCACTGCCGGGTCCGGACGGTGAGAGCGCGGACGCGATGCTCGACCCCGGCTACCTGGAAGGACGCTACGACGAGATCGACCCCGACACGTCCATGGGCGAGGCTGAACCCGGCGAGCTGTCCCCCGTTGTCGCCCAAGGCGCAGATCAGCCCGAGAACGGCACCAGCCACATCAGTGTGGTCGACGGTGACGGTAACGCGGCATCGATGACCACCAGCGTGGAAGCCGCGTTCGGTTCCTTCCACATGGTGGGCGGGTTCATGCTCAACAACCAGCTCACCGACTTCTCCGAAGATCCGGAGGACGAGGCCAGTAACCCGGTGGCCAACAGTGTGGAGGGCGGGAAGCGTCCCCGGTCCTCGATGGCACCGACGATGGTGTTCAACGGTGCCGACAACGGTGACGCGACGACGCCCGGCGATCTGTACATGGTCGCCGGCTCCCCGGGCGGCGCGGTCATCCCGCAGTACGTGCTGAAGACCCTGATCGGTGTCATCGACTGGGGCCTCGACCCGCAGCAGGCCGTCTCGATGCCGAACTTCGGTGCGCGCAACGAGGAGGAGACCGGTATCGGTGGTGAGCACCTGCTCATCGGCGACGACGGGGAAGGGTCCGGGGGGGGGTCCTCGGAGGATGTGGAGAACCTGGTGTCGTCCCTGGAGGACAAGGGGCACGAGGTCTCCACCGAGGGGCAGGTCAGTGGGCTCTCCGCCATCGTGCGGCAGGACGACGGAACACTCATCGTTGGAGCAGACCCACGGCGTGAGGGCGTGGTCCTCGGCGGGTGACGTCTGCCTCTCGCCCGGTGCATGGCCAGACCTGGACGCGTACTCTCGGAAAGGTAGGGGAAGCCACCAGACTTCCACCCGATCACAGGAGGTACGTCGCACACATGTCGAACACATCAGACCTCACCGGCCGGACCGTGGCCATCATCGCCACCAACGGATTCGAGGACTCCGAGCTCACCAGTCCCCGTGACGCCATCCGCGATGCCGGTGGCACCGCTGTGCTGGTGACCCCTGGCGGTGAGACGGTCACCGGGAAGAACGGCACCGAGCTCGCTGCCGACACGGCCACCGCGAATGCCGCTGCCGCCGGATACGATGCTCTGGTGCTGCCCGGTGGCACCTCGAACGCGGACGCGCTCCGTCTGGACCAGGACGCAGTCGCCCTGGTCAAGGACATCGCCACCAGTGGGAAGCCGGTCGCCGTGATCTGCCACGGCGCCTGGATCCTCGCCGACGCCGACGTGCTGGCAGGACGGACCCTCACCTCCTTCCCGTCCCTGCGCACCGACCTGGTGAACGCCGGGGCATCCTGGGTGGACGAGGAGGTCCACATCGACGGTGGGGACGGAGCGAAGGTCGGCACCCTGGTGTCCTCCCGGACCCCCGATGACCTCCCAGCCTTCAACGGTGCGCTGGTCGCCGCATTCGGCGTGGCAGACGAGAAGTAGGGCACACCGGTGCCGGGTTCCTCCGGCTACTCGGTGGACTCGGTGGCGCCGGCCCACTGGTTGATGCCGCGGTCCACGGCCCACCGGTCGATCTCGACGAGTTCGGTATCGTTGAAGTCGAGGTTCTTCAGTGCGTCCAGTGAATCATCCAGCTGCTCCACCGAGGACGCACCGATCAACGCACTGGTGACCTCCGGTCGGCGCAGCACCCAGGCGATCGCCATCTGCGCCAGTGTCTGACCGCGACCGGCGGCGATGTCGTTGAGCGCACGGATGGCGGACAAGGTCTCGTCCGAGAGGAAACCGGAGTTCATCTTGTGCGTCCCCAGCCGGGAACCCTCCGGCACACCGTCGAGGTAGCGGTCGGTGAGCAGACCCTGCGCCAGGGCGGAGAAGGCGATCACGCCCATGCCCTGCTCAGCGCAGGTGTCCAGCAGGTCGTCCTCGATCCACCGGTTGAACATCGAGTAGCTCGGCTGGTGGATGAGCAGCGGCGTCCCCAGATCCTTCGCGATTGACTGGGCCTGTCGGGTGAGCTCGGGGGAGTAGGAGCTGATGCCGACATAGAGGGCCCGGCCGGAACGCACGATGTGGTCGAGGGCGGCGACGGTCTCCTCGACCGGGCACTCCGGGTCGGGCCGGTGGTGGTAGAAGATGTCGACGTAGTCCAGCCCCATCCGCCTCAGTGAGGCATCGCAGCTGGCCACGAGGTACTTCCGCGATCCGCCGAAGCCGTAGGGGCCGTCCTGCATGTACCAGCCGGCCTTCGAGCTGATCAGCATCTCATCGCGGTACGGGCGGAAGTCGGACGCCATGATCCGGCCGAAGTTCTCCTCCGCCGCCCCCGGCACCGGGCCGTAGTTATTGGCCAGGTCGAAGTGGTTGACGCCACGGTCGAAGGCGTGTCGCAGGATCTCCCGCTGGTTCTGCAGCGGACGGTCCGAACCGAAGTTGTGCCACAGGCCGAGCGTGATCGCCGGCAGCTTCAGCCCGGAGACGCCGCTGCGCCGGTAGGGCACAGCAGGCTGGTCGTCGGTGCCGGTGTAGCGGGTGTCGGCGGCGCGGTAGATGTCGGGGTACACGGGATCGTTCATGGCAACCTAGGCTACGCGGCTACGCGAGACGACAACGTGTCCGGGTTCTCATGTATCCTACGAATCACTTATCCAGTTTCACTACTTCAAGGAGTTGAGCGTCCACCATGGACGATGGGCCTAGTCGGAGTATCAGGGGCGGCGCCGTCCGCCCGCATCAACTGATGCACGAACATTCGATGCACGAGCATTCGATGCACGACCGCACGCAGTCAGGAACGCCGGACCCGGGGGGTGACCGGTGAGCCCGCTCGTGACGTTGCTGCTGGGCATCGTCCTCATCTTCGCGCTCATCGTGGGGAACGCCTTCTTCGTCGCCCAGGAATTCGCCTATATGTCGGTGGACCGGTCGCGCCTGCGTGCGCTGGCCGCCGACGGGGACGAAGCAGCTGGCCGCGCCCTGGCAGTCACCCGTCGCACCAGCTTCATGCTCTCCGGTGCGCAGCTCGGCATCACCGTGACCGGCCTGCTCATCGGTGAACTCGCCGAGCCGATGATCGGTGGTTCCCTCGCCGAGATGATCGGGGCGGCCGGTGCCACTGCCGCCATCGCGGCGGGGATCCTGCTGGTCGCCACGGTGATCCAGATGATCTTCGCGGAGCTCTACCCGAAGAACCTCGCCATTGCCGCCCCGGAGCCGCTGGCCCGCGCGCTGGCCCGGTCGACCCAGGTCTACCTCTTCCTCTTCGGTTGGCTGATCGCCTTCTTCGACTGGTCCAGCAATGCCCTGCTTCGCCTGGTGGGCGTCACTCCGGTGGAGGACGTCGACTCCACCGCCGACAGCAAGGACCTGGGACGCATCGTCGCGGACTCCAGGGCGTCCGGCGATCTTCCTCCGGACCTGTCGATGCTCATCGACCGTATCCTCGACTTCCCGGAGCACACCGTGGAGCACGCCATGGTGCCGCGGGCGAAGCTCGGCGAAATGGACCCGACCACCACGGTGGCTGAGGCCCGTGAACGCATGGCCGGTGGTCACACCCGCTATCCGGTGATGGGCCATGTCGAGGACGAGACGACCCACGAGGAGGAGGAACGGCTCTACGGGGTGCTGCACCTGGACGACATCCTCGACCCGGACCTGCCCCCGGAAACCCCGGTGGGTCAGCTGGTCCGTGAACCGGTCGTGCTCCCCGAGGTGATGCCCCTGCCGGATGCCGTGGTCGAACTCAGTGAGTCCGACAACCGGTTGGCCTGTGTCGTGGACGAGTACGGCGGTGTCTCCGGTGTCGTCACCGTCGAGGATCTTGCCGAGGAACTCGTCGGCGAACTCACTGACGAGCACGATGCCGAAGAACACCACATCAGCCATGAGGCCGGTGTCGGTCCTGATAACGACCAGTGGCGCATCGCAGGCGATGAGCACCTCGACGAGGTGGCCCGCGTCCTGGACGTCCGGCTGCCGGTCGGAGAGTACGAGACCCTCGCCGGTCTCCTCATCGAGGAGCTCGGCGCGCTGCCGGACGTGGGGCAGATTGTCCGGGTCGAGTTGCCGGACGATCCCCGCGAGGTCGTCGAGCATCGTCACCGCCGGCGGGTGCTCGTCGCCGAGGTGGTCGAACTCGGCAACCATGTGCCAACTGAACTGCTGGTTCGTCTGGAGGTGACCGACGATGAATGACCTGACCGTTATTGTGGTCACGCTGCTGCTCCTGGTGGCCAGCGCCTTCTTCGTGATGATCGAGTTCGCCCTGTTGGGTGCCCGCCGTCACCGGTTGGAGGAGATCGCCCCGGAGAAGGCGTCCGCCCGTGCCGCATTGCGTGGCATCCACGAGCTGACGGTGATGTTGGCGGCCGCCCAGCTGGGTATCACCGCCTGTACCTTCGCCCTCGGTGCGGTGACGAAACCGGCGGTGTCGGCATGGCTGAAGCCGGTGTTCGAGGCGATGGGCATCCCGGGAGGCGCGGCCTACACCGTGTCCTTCATCGTCGCGCTGCTGATCGTGACGTTCCTGCACCTGGTCGTCGGTGAGATGGCCCCGAAATCCTGGGCGATCGCCTTCCCCGAGCGGGCGGCACGTCTGGTCGCGCTTCCGGCGCGCGGGATGGTGTGGCTGCTGCGTCCGATCCTGTTGTGGATGAACCGGGTGGCCAACCGCCTGGTCAGTGCGTCCGGTGTGGAGCCGGTCGACCGTGCCGCCGCCGGTGGCCACGACACCGACACCCTGCGTCACCTGGTCGAACATTCGGCGGAGGAGGGCGCACTGGAGGAGGAGTTCCAGGCCCAGATCGCCGGTGCCCTGGACCTGCAGCGACGTCATCTCGGGGAGTTGCCGGGAACGGAGGTCCCGCATCTGTCGTTGTCGGCGACGGTGGCCGAGGTCCAGGACGCTGCCCGTGCCACCGGGCAGTTGCGTATCCTGCTCTCCGAGGGCGCCGGTGCTGCCGTCGACTCGGTGCGCGTCCTGCATGTGCGCGACACCTTGATGGAGTCCCGTTCGGCGGCGGCACTGCCGCTGAGCAGGCCCTTGCTGTCACTGCCGCACACCATGGCCGTCCATGAGGCATTCCGCAGGATGCGTGAGGACAGTGAGCAGCTGGTCGGCGTCAGTGGCGAGGACAGTCTGCTGCCGCGCGTGGTGACGCTGCCGGAGATCCTGGACTTCGTCCTGCCCCGCACGCGGGTCGACAGCACCACAGGTACGGCCGCCGGATAGCGTCCGGCCCGGCGTCGGCTACCCCAGCAGCCGTCGGGGGATCGCCAGCTCCAGCAGTTCGCCGGTGGTCAGGGCCTCACGGGACAGGATCTCGCCGCAGACGTAGCGAGCCTGATCCTCCGGATCGGGGATGCGCCGTGCCGCGGAGAGCACAGAGGTCAGCAGGCCGTGCTCGCCGCTGCCGGTCGGCCCCCACGCCCGCCATGCCGCTGCGGTGATGAGGTGCTCCAGCGTCATCCCCTTCGGCTCCCGGGGTGCCATGGACTCGTCCGGCTCCCGCGCCGCGCCCGGCGTCCGCGACGCCTCGCGGCCCTTGCGGGGACGCACGTGCAGGTCCTGCTGGCCGACCCCGGCCACCGACCCGTCCGGGTTGGTGATCACACAGGTGAAGGCCACGTTGTAGTAGCCGTCGGCCTCGATGCCGGCGAGGATCTCCTCGCAGAGTTCATCGGTGACCTTCACCGGCATCCGCGCCCCGTTGCGTCCCGGCGAGAGGAACTGGAACTGGCCGGTACGGGTCCAGGCCTCGTAGTTCCGGCCCAGACGCTTCATGACCAGCGTCCCGAAAAGGAAGTCGGTCATGGCGAACAGGGTCCCGCCGAACGCCGCGCCGTGCATGTTCTGCGTCAACGGGCCCGAGTGCAGCACAACCTCGCCGTAGGACCAGTCATCGGCGATGTTGTGGACGCGCACGCCGTCACCGGCCAGTGGGGGCCAGATCGCGAGGCCCCGCTCGAAAGCCCGGGGTGAGCCGAAGACCCGTTTCAGGACGGTCTTCTCGATCTTCTTCAGGGGCGTCCGGAGAGGCTTCTTCATCGCAGTCAACATAGTTCTCATCACATTACCTTTTATCGGCCCACCCGGGGGTGAAACCCGCGGCGCGTCCCTACCGAACGGGAATACTCTGGGCTGTGATCCGTTGAGAACAACGGACATGGCAACACACCACATGTCATCACGAAGGAGCGATATACACCATGAGTAACTTCACTGTTCCGGGCCTGTCTGAGGGCGATGCCAAGCAGGTCGTCGACATTCTGCAGGAACGCCTCACCGCCTACAACGACCTCCACCTCATCCTCAAGCACGCGCACTGGAACGTCGTCGGACCGAACTTCATCGGCGTCCACGAGATGCTCGACCCCGAGGTCGAGGCCATCCGTGCCAACGCGGACGCCGTCGCCGAGCGCATCGCCGCCCTCGGTGGCGAGCCGGTCGGTACCCCGGACTCCCACGCGCCGGGTCGTGACCCGCTGCAGTACCCGATCAACAAGGGCACCACGGCCCAGCACCTTGCGGCACTGAACGAGGTCTACGACAAGGTGATCATCGACTCCCGCGAGGCTGACTCCGCCCTCGACCAGCTCGACCCGGTCAGTGAGGACATGTTCATCAGCCAGATCGGTGCGATGGAGCAGTTCCAGTGGTTCCTCCGTGCCCACCTGGAGGATGGCAACGGCAACATCGCCGGCGGTCAGTAGTATCTGACGTCCGTATCGGACGTCCTGAAGCGACGGGGCAGGAGGAGCAGGCGCTCCGCTGCCCCGTTCGTCATGCCGCGTTTCTATGTCGCGGTACTCATGCCGCGAACATCTGGCGACGGACCTCGGGGGCGAGCATCTCGGCGAAGGTGTTCGTCAGATGGGAACTGTCCCGGTACACCAGGACGTTGCCGACCACACCGGGACAGCGGTCCTCGGAACACATCGCATCGGTGACGTCGAGCATCGTGATGTCCAGCCCGTCGTACTCGCCGAGCGCCGGGTTCGTCTCGGCGCGCACCGTACTGCGCGGCTTACCGCAGTCCTGCACGGTGTCGTCACTGTCATCGCGGGCGTACTTCCCGTCCAGGACGCACAACCGGGCGTCAACGCCGCCCTCATCGTCCCGCAGCCAGGGGGTGTCGCGCATGCCCCAGGTGTGGATTCCTTCGTCGGTGAACCGGGCGACCAGGTCCACGAGTTCCTGCGGTGCATAATCAACCCCACTGCCATTGGGGTTCAGCGGCCGGGTGGTGTTGATGAAGACCCCGTCGGTCGGCGGATTGTCGATGATGTGCTGCTGCGCCAGCTCGTTCCACTCCTCGCACTCCGGGTACTCCGAACCATCGGGCTTGGGCAGCGGCATGCCGATCACACAGCCCATCTTCAACAGCGGGATCACCCGGATACCCTCGTCCTTCCCGATGACGTCGAGGGTCGGGACGAAGTGCTCGGCATGGGAACTGCCGGCGATGTACATGGTGCGCTCTGCATCGACATCGCCGTAGGCGCAGGGGATGTCGGAGTTGTTGAACTCCTGGGTGAGTACCGGTGCCGCCTGGCCGAACAGGCCGGCACAACCATCGGGGCCGGTCGGCGGGTAGTAGTCCGGGACGTCCTCGGACAGCGGGGCGACCGGGACGGTGTCGTCGACGGGGGCACCGTCCAACAACGCCCGGGGCCCCGGGTACAGCTCCGGGTCCAGGTCCGCGGCGTTGAAGCCCACCTCATCGGAGTCCGCGGTGTGCCGGATCGCCGGCCCGGAGACGAGCACTCCTACCGTGGCGACCGATATCGCGGTGACCACGGTAATTCCCCGACGGTTGCGCAGCGCGAGTCGCACGGACGCGCGGTCCGGCAACCAGGCGCGCGCTGGCTTGCGGGTCTGCCGCAGCGGGGTCTCGATGAAGCGCTGGGTCGCCCACGCCAGACCGAGGGACAGCAGAATCACCCCGCTTCCCACCGCAAGGCCGAGGGGCACCCCCAGCGAGGCGGTGATGCCCTGCAGCGCTGTCTGACCCTCCTCGTCACTGCCGGACGCCGCCCCGTCGGAGAAGTGGAAGGTGGCCAGTACCAGCAGCGGCCAGTGCCACAGGTAGAGGGCGTAGGAGATCCGGCCGAGCGTCTGGAACGGCCTGGTCCCCAGCATCCGGGTCACACCGGTGGGGTGGCGTCCGTCATCGACCCGGTTACCGGAGAGGATGACCAGTGCAGCCCCGACCAGTGGGACCAGGGTCCACGGGCCCGGGAACTGCTCGGCACCGTCGAGGAAGACTCCGGTGCCGATGATCAGCACGATGCCGACGACTCCAGCCACCCACCGCCATCCGGCGAGGGCGACGGGAATCGTACGACGCAGCAGGAACATCCCGAGCAGGCCGCCAAGCCCGATCTCCCAGAAACGACTCAGCGGGGAGTAGTAGTTCCACCCCTGTTCGGTGGAGTGCAGGTAGACCGCGTAGAGGAAGCTGGTCACGGTCGCCACGACCAGCAGCCAGCTCAAGGCGACCGCTCCCGTACCCGTGCGGGCGCTGCTGCGGACGCTGTTGCGGGCACTGTTTTCTGGGCTGCTCTCGCCCCGGCGGCCCCGCACGCCGAACAGCAGCGCGGCCAGCAGGATGACCACCAGCGAACCGAGGTAGATCTGGAGCTGAGCCGACATCGACCAGATGTGCTGGAAGACGCTCACGTCCAGGCCTATGGCGGCGTAGTCCTGGCTCTGCTCCGCCAGGTGCAGGTTCTGGACGTACAGCAGGGACGCCGTGGCGTCCTCCCCGAGCTGTGCCCACCGGGACCGCGGGTACACCAGAAGCCCGATGAGCAATGATGCGGCGATCACCGTCAACAGTGCCGGGTAGAGCCGTCGGAGCAGACGGACGACCGCTTGGAACAGGGTCTGACCGGTCGGGTTCAGCGCATTGCGAATCTGCGGGGCGAAGAAGAAGATTCCGCCGATGAGCAGGAACACGTCCACACCCGAGGACACCCGTCCGATGAAGACGTGGAAGAAGACGACCAGGGCGATCGCGAGTCCCCGGAGACCGTCGATGTCGCGGCGGTAGTTCCCGCCTGCCGGTGCCGCTGACCGTGCAGTCGCCCGCGCCGCTGACGGTGCAGCGGAGGGCGTCGAGTCAGGGTTCTCGGAAGTGGGCATCGTCCGATGACTTTAACAGTCGGCGGTGTCGCGACGCCTCTCGGCGACCGCCCACCAGACCGTCGCGAAAGGAACTGCGAGCCAGGCCACCGTCTGCAGGTTGCCGAAGACCTCCGGCAGTACCGGAATCTCACCCACCGGCCAGTGGGTGGACGTCATGAAGATGAAGAACGCCAGCCACATCACCGGATTGTGCATGGGGGAGCGCCGGCACAGCACCGTCACCGCCATCGGCAGCAGCCACATGCAGTAGTACGCCTGGTGCAGGCCGCTGGACATGATGATCGCGACGAACAGGACGCCGAGAGTGGAGAAAGCCCACATCACCGGGTCAGAGAAGCGCCAGCGCCACAGCAGGACCACGGCGGCGACGGTGACGGCCAGGAGGGCGGCGAGGCAGAGGTACTCGACGGTGGAGTTCCAGCCCAGGTTGAGAGCGATCCCGGAAATCGACCCGTTGGCGTAGGAGCGGGGTTCGCCGAGGTAGGGCAGGAGATTGTCGACGTAGTCCATGGGGGTGTTCATCGTCAGCCACCCGATGGCGAAGAGGCCGATGACGACCAGTCCGGCGATGACGAGGAGGACCAGTTGCCCGGAGACCAGGGGAATGAAGGCGAGGACACCGAACTGTGGCTTGATCGTCACCGCGAGGCCCAGGACGAGACCGCCGATGAGTGTGCGGCGGCGCAGCAGCAGGTGGCGGAGCCGGTGGCCCCCGCTGTGTTCCCCGCTGGATTCCCCGCTGCGCTCCCCGCCCTGGCTCCAGGCGTGCCGGTCGGAGACGTCGGACAGGGACATCAGGACGAGCAGCACCATGAGCAGGAGCAGGAAGCCGTTGATGTTGGTCAGGACCAGGGTGCTGACGACGGGCTCGGCCGGGGCGAAGGTGGCGATGACCGCGACTGCCATGAGCTGGCTGGTCAGGTGGGCGGTGATCATCCGGATGCAGAGGTACAGGGAGGCCAGGATGCAGGCGGCGCCGAGCAGCAGCAGGACCCGCCGGGCGAGATCGAAGTCCCCCAGCAGGGCGATCGGGCTGAGTAGCGCGGTGGCACCAGGTGACCAGAGGTAGTGGGGGGCTTCGGTCGAGTAGTCCTCGTTGTAGACCGCTTCGCCGGAGGTGTAGCGCTGGACGGCGTCCCAGATCGGGATGAAGTCACTGCCGTCGTTGATGGTGGGCATCTGGAACACTGCCCGGATGAGGAAGACCGCGGCGAACAGGTACAGCGTGTTCGACACCACGCGGAACCAGCGGGCGTCCTCCACCGACTGCGGGACCAGGCGCTGTGCCGGGTCGGGCCAGTGCCAACGGCGGGAACCGGAGTCCGGGTCGTTGTCGGTCATTCGACGCGGCAGCGTGCGCACATGGACTCCGTTCGGTGCAGGGGTCGCTGTCGAGGCAGCGGTCGGGATCGTGTGTCAGATTAACAGAGGTGGGGTCGCTGATCTGCGCTGCCGTGCGTGCCGACTAACCGGGTGGGGTGTCGCGGATCTAGTATGTCCGAATGACGTTGTTCCGGAGGGCAAGTACCCTCGCCGCGGTTCTCGCCGCCACCCTGTTCACCACCAGCCTCACTGCCTGTACCTCTGAAGAGTCCGGGGCGTCCGGCACCACCACGGTGACCACGCAGGACGCTGCGTCCGAGGCGGCGTCCGACACCGTCACCGCCGAGCGTGACGACGCCGACGGTACCGACGACGCCGACGGTACCGACGGCGCTGACGGTGCTGACGGCGACAGTGGGGCGTCCGACCCGCTTCCGACCTCGGCCGACGCCGAGGCGCAGGACGCCCTGGACACGCTGGCCACCCTCGACGTCAAGGGGCGCGCGCCGAAGACAGGCTACGCCCGCGACGAGTTCGGTCAGCGTTGGAAAGACATCGACCGCAATGGCTGCGACCAGCGCAATGATGTGCTCGCCCGGGACATGACCGGTGTGGAGCGGCAGGGACCGTGCAAGGTGATGAGCGGCACGCTGGCCGATCCGTTCACCGGTCAGACCATCAACTTCGTGCGTGGGCAGGACACCAGCACCGCGGTGCACATCGACCACGTCGTCGCGCTCTCCGACGCCTGGCAGAAGGGCGCCCAGCAGCTCAGCCCGGACACCCGGGAGCGTTTCGCCAACGACCACCTGAACCTGCTGGCCGTCGACGGCCCGGCGAATATGCAGAAGGGTGACGGGGACGCCGCGACCTGGCTGCCGGCGAACCGTGGGTTCCGCTGCACCTATGTGGCGCGTCAGGTGGAGGTCAAGGCGAAGTACGACCTGTGGGTCACTGCTGCCGAGCGTGATGCCATCGCCCGGATCCTGGGTGGGTGCGGTGCCGGTGAGCTGGCCCCGGTCGGGGAGGCTCCGGCGCCTGCTGCGGATCCTGCGCCGGCACCGGACCCTGCACCGGCTGCCCCGGCACCTGCCCCTGCGCCGAACCCGGCCCAGCAGCCTGCGGCTCCGGCGGGTGCCGAGCCGTACTACGCCAACTGCACCGCCGCCCGTGAGGCCGGCGCCGCCCCGCTGTACGTCGGTTCCCCCGGCTACCGTGCGGCGATGGACCGCGACGGGGACGGCGTGGCCTGCGAATAAGCGCCTGCGGCACTCTCACTCCCGCTCCCGGGTGGTTCTGACCCCCTCAGACCACCCGGGAGCGGGAGTGACAGTGCATGGGCGTGAGAGCGGAGCGTCCTACAGGAACGTCCAGGCGGCGGCCGCGGCGAGCGCGCCGGTGGCGTTGAGCGCCCAGTGCAGCCCGATCGGGGCAATCACGCTGCCGGTGTGGTGGCGCAGCCAGGTCAGGCCTGCGCCCGCCCCGGCGGTGGCGACGACAGCCAGTCCGACGCCGGCCCACTGCGCGGCGGTGCCGGAGCCAAGGAATGCGGTGAGCCCGGCGTTGCTGGCGGTGAGGTTCAGCGAGCTGGCGACGTGCCACAGGCCGAACAGCAGCGAGCTGGCGAAGAAGACAAGCTTCGTGCCGCCCATCCGGGCCAGGCTGCCGTGCAGCACACCGCGGAAGGCGAGTTCCTCCGGCAACACGGTCTGCAGCGGGATGATCACCAGTGCGGCGATCAGCGCGGTCCGCAGGGAGGCGTAGGACTCGTTGAAGAAGAATTCCCTGGTGAACGGTAGTGCCATGGCCACGGCGACACCGAGGACCACCACCACGCCCGCACCGAGTCCGTAGGCCAGGCCCTTGCCGTGGGTGTTGCGGGCCAGTCCGAGGTCACGCCAGCTCATGCCGTTGGCGCGGGCGAGGAACAGCAGGATCATCACCCCGATAGGCACGACCGCGGCGACCGCCGCCAGCTGCGAGAAGTGG
The DNA here is from genome assembly GCA_019120175.1 of Candidatus Corynebacterium faecigallinarum. Taxonomy (GTDB): domain Bacteria; phylum Actinomycetota; class Actinomycetes; order Mycobacteriales; family Mycobacteriaceae; genus Corynebacterium; species Corynebacterium faecigallinarum. The sequence continues at coordinate 55,620 of DWVP01000003.1, read as the reverse complement.
GCGGTGACGTTGATCGCCACGAGGGCGGCGATGACGGCGAGGACGTTGAGCGCGTCGCGCAGGCGACGTGCCCTGGGGGCGAGGCGGTGGCGCGGGGTGTGGTGGTGGACCCGACGTGTGGTGGTGAGAGTCATTAGGGCACAACGATAGACGCACCGGACCGCTGACCACGAACCAGAAGCCGGTCAGGAGGACGATTTTCACTCACCTCGGACCATCCTGACAGGCGGGTCACAGATTAGCTCTGGTGTGGGACACCGGTGGCGTCGGGCTTCGTGTCCGACACCGCGCTGGACGCCGGGTCGGACGGTGCGTCCGACACCGCGCTGGACGCACCACGCATCGTGCCGAGGTACGGGCGGATGCCGATCATCGCCAGGGCGGCCAGTGCCACGACGACGGCCACCCCGGAGAACAGGGCCGTCGGTGACCAGCCTGCGTCGAGCAGGGCGCCGACGATGATCGGGGCGAAGATGCCGCCGAAGCGTCCCATCCCGATACCCCAGCCCACGCCCGAGGTGCGCAGTGCCGAGGGGTAGGCCTCCGGGGTGACGGTGTACATGCCGGCCACGCAACCATTGAGCAGCATGCCGACCAGCACGCCACTGAGGAAGGCGATCGCTGGGATCGAGGTGGTGGTGATGAACACGACCAGGGTGATCGCGCCGAGCACGGAGAACACCATGAGCACGTGGCGGGAGGTGAACCGCACGGTGATCAGCCCGAACAGCAGGGAACCGAAGGTGCCGCCCAGGGTCAGTGCCAGTCCGCCGAGGATGCCCTGGTTCTCGGTCATCCCGGACTCGACCAGCAGCTGCGGGGTCCAGGTGTTGGCGAAGTAGAAGCCGAACATGATGATGAAGAATGCTGCCCACAGCTTCAGCGTGGTCGCACGGAACTGGCTGGACAGCAGCTCGGTCACCTTCGGCGGCTGTGCCCCGGTACCGGCAGGGGCCTCGGAGCTGATGGCGTCACCGGGCTGACCGGGCTGACCGGATGTAGCGAGCTCGATGGTGAGGCCGGAGTCGTCCTTGCCGAGCTTGCGGGCGACCGCCCGGATCTTCTCCTCGGCCCCGTCCGGGCGGCGGAACTGCAGGTAGTCCATGGATTCCGGGATGCTGGTGATGACCAGCACCAGGGAGACGATGGTGGCGGCGGCACCGACAGCGAACATGGCGCGCCAGCCGAAGGTGGGGATCAGCCAGGTGGACAGGGAGCCGCCGACGGTCGCGCCGACCCCGTAGCCGGCGGCGTAGATGCTCACCGCCAGGCCGCGGTGGCGGTTGTTGGACACCTCACTGGTGATCACCGTGACCGTGGCGAGGATGCCGCCGATGCCGACACCGGTGACCACGCGCCACAGGCCGAGCTCGGTAGCGGAACCGGCGGTGGCGGACAGGGCGAGACCGGCGAAGTTGACCAGCAGTGAGGCGATGAGGATGCGGCGTCGTCCCATCCGGTCGGCCAGCGGGCCGAGGGTCAGCGAACCGACGGTCATGCCGATCAGGGCAGCGCTGAGCAGCAGGCCGGACTGGCTGCCGGTGAGGTCGAACTCCTCGCGGACCGCGGAGGAGGAGAAGGTCATCGCCAGAATGTCGTAGCCGTCCAGGGCGTTGAGGAAGGTGGCCAACCCGATGATGTACCACTGCATGCGCCCCATGGGAGTGGTGTCGATGGTCTGTCTGATGTTCACGCGTGGTGCCTTTCGCGCCCTGTGCTGGTCATAACCAGAGGGATACTACCTGGTGGATCTTGCTCCACTGCGATCGCGGGCGTAGAGTGACGGGCCTTAGTAGACAGATCTGTACAGAATGACTTTTCAGGAGACCCCCATGTCCACACCGGACACCCCCGATTCGGCGGCTGAGGCATCCACCCAGAGTGCCCCGTCCCGCCGTTTCCTGCCGTCCTGGCTCACCGGCTTCGGCACGCAGGTCGTGATCGGCCTCATCGTCGGCCTCGCCCTCGGCTTCATCGCCCGCGCCCAGGGCACCGACCTGCCCGAGGGTGAGCAGAGCTGGCTCGGCACCCTGCTCGACGAGGTCGGCTCGACCTACGTCACCCTGCTCAAGCTGCTGATCCCGCCGCTGATCGTCACCGCGGTGATCACCTCTGTGGCCAACCTGCGCAAGGTCGCCAACGCCGCCCGCCTGGCGGTCAGCACCCTGATCTGGTTCGCCATCACCGCTTTCTTCTCCGTGCTCGTCGGCATCGCCGTCGGCCTGGTGATCCGCCCCGGCGAGGGGACCAGCGTGGACTCCGACTCCGCGGCCGAGCCGTCCAGCACCGGCTCCTGGTGGGGCTTCCTGGAGTCCATCGTCCCGCAGAACTTCCTGGGACTCTCCGGTTCCGCCGGTGACGACGGCTCGGTGGTCATGAACTTCAACGTGCTGCAGCTGCTGGTCCTGGCCATCGTCTTCGGCATCGCCGCGGTGAAGACCGGCAAGGCCGCCGAACCCTTCCTCGGTTTCGTCGAGTCGCTGCTGACCGTGGTGCAGAAGGTGCTGTGGTGGATCATCCGCCTGGCGCCGATCGGCACCGGTGCGCTCATCGGCCACGCCGTCGCCGACTACGGGTGGGACGCCCTGGGCTCCCTCGGCAAGTTCGTCCTGGCGATCTACGTGGGCCTGGCGCTGATCATGCTGGTGGTCTACCCGGCGGTGATGGCCTACGCCCGCATCCCGATCATGGGCTTCTACCGGCGCGTGTGGCCGGTGACGTCGCTGGGCTTCATCACCCGCTCCTCGATGGGCGTCATGCCGGTCACCCAGCGTGTCACCGAACGCTCGATGGGTGTGCCCACGGAGTTCGCCTCCTTCGCGATCCCGCTGGGTGCGACGACCAAGATGGACGGTTGTGCCGCGGTCTACCCGGCCATCGCCGCGATCTTCGTCGCCCAGTTCTACGGCATTGACCTGGGCGTCACCGACTACCTGCTGATCATCTTCGTCTCGGTGATCGGCTCGGCGGCGACCGCCGGCACCACCGGTGCGACGGTCATGCTGACCCTGACCCTGTCGACCCTGGGCCTGCCGCTGGCCGGCGTCGGTCTGCTGCTGGCCATCGAGCCGATCATCGACATGGGACGCACCGCGGTGAACGTCACCGGCCAGTCGCTGGCCGCCACGATCGTCGCCAAGCGCGCCGGGATCCTGGACCAGGAGATCTGGGACAACGCCGAGAAGGGCGGCTTCGAGGACGCCGCCGGTGAGGACTCCCACCGGGCCCACATCGCGTCCTGATGTGTCCCTGATGTCGATGCGATCGACATGTCTGGTGGGATATGTCGATTAAAGCGCCGAAAATCACCATGTTATAGGATGTGAACTATCCCGTGAGGCGCACCGAGGACCAGGCTTCGCGCAGTTCAGGGGTGGGATCCGCGACAGTCTTCTCGCCACCGTCGAAGAGCTGGGTGGCATAGTCAGTGGGGTAGGTCTCCCACCCGGGATCACCATCGTGGATGAACCGGCGCCACCGAGCCTGCATCACCTGGGTCGTCGCCGCCATCCGCTGACGCCCACCCAACGCCAGCGCACCGGGGCCACGTCCGGAGTCGTAGCGTCCGAACAGGATTGGCAGGTCAAGAGCGTGGGTGGCGCCGATGCCGGAGATGTCCAACGAGGGGGTCGACATGTCCAGCCGGTACATCCACGCCCGGCCCGACGGGTGCTGCCCGGCCAGACGCATCGATGGGGCGGTGAACAGAGCATCGCCGACGAAGCGTCCGGCCTCCCCACGGCGCGCAGCATCGCCGTACAACGCGGAGAGCACCCGCGGGGCGTGCTCCTCGTCGATGCCGCGGGCGAAACCACGCGACTGCTCCTGCAACGCCCGACGTGACAGGGCATTCCACCGCATCAGGACGTACTCGTCGAGGTTCGTGCCGATCAGCAGCGGACGGTCCAGCGTGGCACCGGGCTCCAGCGGGTGGCGCGGCAGCAGGTCGTCGATGACGGGGGCGAAACCACCGGAGATCCCGGTCGTGCCCCAGCTCGCGGCGTTGAGCTTCTCGGTCAGCCAGGCCAACCCCTGCGGACTGGCGGTGAGCAGGTCGGTGCCGGTGCCCTCGGGGCGGGGACGCTTGCCGTCCTCACTGCCGCGCAGGATCTGCAGCGCGGTGTCGGCGAGGCGTCCTGCCGTCTGTGGGGTGTGCACCATCGCTGCCGCCGGCGACTGGGCGATGAACCCGGCGACCAGGTCGGCGACCCGCGGGGTGGCGCTGAGCGCGGTGACCATCGCCCCGCCGGACGACTCACCCATCACCGTGATGCGCGACGGATCCCCGCCGAAGCTCTCGGCATTGGCGTGCACCCACTCGATGGCGGTGATGATGTCGGAGAGCCCGGTGTTGCTGTCGAAACGCTCGGCGTCGAGGTCGTCGGCGTTGCCGAGAGCGAGCTGGCCGAGGATGCCGACCCGGTAGTTCACCGCCACGTAGATGCTGTCGGTGGCGCCCGCGAAGTACTCGCCGGAGAGCAGCGGCTCACCGGCGGAGCCGTGGATGTTGCTGCCGCCGTGCAGGTAGACGACGACCGGACGCGGCGTGGTGGGGTCGAACACCTGGCGGGCCGGGGAGGCGGGCGGCCGGGGGACCACAACGTTGAGCCACAGGCAGTGCTCGGAGCCGATCCAGCCGACCTTAGGGTTGCGCCACTGGGCGCAGTAGTCACCGGAGCGTTCGGCGAGCAGCACACCCCGCCAGGGCTGCTTTTCTGTGGCACGACGGAAGCGCAGGTCACCGGTCGGTTGTTCGGCGTAGGGAATGCCGCGGAAGGCGATGGCCCGGTTCACCGGGTGTCCCTTCACCGGGCCGGTGGTGGTCTCGACCACCCAGTGGTTGCTGGTCCGCCCGGTCGTGGTGGCGACATGGTGCGGAGTATCGGAAGGCATCATTCGAGCCTAACCTGTGGACCAGTGGTCCTACCGTTGGACACGCCTTCGATAAGGTGCTGGTGGATGAACGCTGACCGAAACAACCGCGACAATCACGGCAATCACGGCAATCACGACAATCACGACAATCACGACAAGGAGCAACATGTCAGGCTATGACCTGTACCAGAGCCTGGGACTGTCCCGGGCTCATCCGCCGGAGCAGCTCGCCACTGAGCTGGGCCGGCAGATTTCGGACCTGCGCGCCCAGGGTGTCCAGGATTCCGACCCGCGGTTGGACGAGGTGCTCATCGCCCGCAGCGTCCTCGGCGATGCCGGCCGGCGTACCGAGTACGACCGTGCGTTGGACGCCGCCCCCGGCACTGCCGCCGAGGCGGACGTGCCGTGGATCAAGGCGCTCGCGCAGCGAAGTGCTGGTTGGGACATGGCCGGCGGTAACAGTGCAGGTAACGGTGCAGGCTCCGGTGGCGCGAACGTGCTCGCCGCGATCGACCGCTACCTCACCCCGCTGCCGCTGGCGGCGGTGTCCGGCCTGCTGACGGTGCTCGGCTTCATCACCTTCTTCTTCAACTGGGGCAAGGTGACCATGACGGACGGGCCGGCGACGCTGACGTTCACGATCACCGGCTTCGGCTCGGCATCGATGGACATGAGCGGCTTCGGGAACCTGTTCCTCAGTGACACCCGTCCGGGCTACACCTTGCTCTCCCTGGTCATCCTCATCCTGCTGGTCGTCGGCACGGTTCTGCTGGGCCTCACCCGCGACACCCGCTTCGGTGCACTGCTGGTCGCTGTGGCCGGTGGCCTGCTCACGCTGTACGGCGTGTGGGCACTGTTCACCAAGCTGGGGGCGGACGATCTCTTCGGCGGCGAGGAGGACTTCGGCTCGCTGCCGTCGCCGTCCGTGGGCGCCGGTGCGGTCCTCGGCCTGATCGTCGGTGTGCTGACGCTGGCGGTCGGGGTGCTGGTCGTGCTGCGGCTGCAGGGCTCCCTGCTGCCGCAGGCCTGGACCTCCGGCAAGGCTGCGTCCGGTAGCGCGGCACCTGTTCCGCAGGACGCTGCGTCCGACACGCAGGATGCTCCCTCCGACCCGTCCGACCCGTCCGACCCGTCCGACCCGTCTGACGGAGACAACCCGAACACCCAGCGGCCCAACGCCGAGCAGTAGAAAGAGAAGGAGACACATCATGTCGGGTTACGACCTCTACACCAGTCTCGGCCTCTCCCGCGCGGAGCCGCCGGAGCAGCTCGCCGAGCAGCTGGACCGCCGCCTCTCCGAGCTGCGCAGCAACGGCTTCACCGACGACACCCCGCAGGTCAGCGAGGTATCCGCTGCCCGGGCCGTCCTCGGCGACCCCGCCAAGCGCACCGAGTACGACCACGCCCTGGACGCCCCGGGCGACGACGAGCCGAGCATCCCCTCGATCATCGCCCTGGCGCAGCGTCCCACCGGGCCGCAGTGGGGGGTTCCCGCCGCCGGTGCCCCGAAGAACTCGGCGATGGATACACTGACCGACCTGCTCACGCCGCTGTACGTCGCCGCGGCCGTCGGCGTTCTGCTCCTGCTGAGCATCGGTAACTTCTTCTTCCCCTGGGGGACGATGGAGGCCGACGGCGAGGCGGCGCCGATGAACGGCTTCGGTGTCATCACCGCCGGCGGTGACGCCATCACCCGGACCCTGTACCTCTACATCGCCCTGCTGGTCATCGTGCTGCTCATCGCCGGCGCGGTCATGCTGGCCACCAGCTCGGCGCCGAAGGCCGGAGCCCTTCTCGCCGCCGTCGGTGGCGGCCTGCTGACCATCTACAGCTTCATCGCACTGGTCACCAAGTTCGGCGCCGCAGACTTCTTCGGCGTGGTCGGCGGCAGCGGATCATTCATGTCGGACTTCGGCGAGGAGTTCGAGACTGCCTCGATCGACGCCGCCGTCGGCATCGGGTCGATCTTCGGCCTGATCCTCGGCCTTCTCGTCCTGGCTGTCACCGTGTTCTATGTCATCAAGGGCGAGGGCCGCATCCTGCCGGCCCGGCAGCCCGTCCAGCAGTAGGACGGCACCACTTGAACCCCCGGCATGGTGCCGGGGGTTCTTCTGGTTCCGAGGTCAGCGCTCTTGGTTCAGGTGTCGCTAGCTGTACCCGAATTGGTCACTCGACTACACATGGGATGACCGAAATGGGGACACTTAGCGACACCGGGGCAGATGTCCTACGGTCAGGGGCCACAGGCCAGGGCTCAGGCAGTCAGGACGGTGCCGACCGCACCCTTGGCCGCACGGACCTCGGGGCTGCGTCCCACCGTCGTGACCCCGACGACTACGTCGCCGGAGCCGTCGGCGGCGGGTGCCACCGTGTAGACCACGAGTTCCTCGGGGGAGGACAGCTCCACCTGCTCGCGCCGGCCCTCGACCAGTCCCGCCTCGCCGAGGGTGTTGAGCATCAGTCCGTACTGGTTCGTCCAGCCACGTCGCTGCTCCTCAAGGTAGGAGCCGGCAGCGTCGCCGGAGTCGTTCCCGGCTCCGAGCTGGCGTCCGACGATGGTGCCCAACGCACGGGCCGACCCCTCGTCCTCGGGACGCACCGTCACCTCCACCCCGTCGACGACCCCGTGGACCTCGACACAGTCGCCTACCGCCCACACGTTTGGTGCGGACGTCCGACCGGCGGGGTCGACGATGATGCCGCCACCGGGGCCGGAACCGACGGCGATGCCGGCGTCCTCGGCCAACATCGTGTCGCGCACCGCACCGACGGAGACGACGACCACCGCCGGATCCAACCGGTCGATCTCCGCGGCGAGCGCCGCAGCGTCCAAACCACAGGTCACGGAAACCCTGTTCTCGGCGTGACGTTCACGCAGCCACTGGGAGGCGGCCGGCGGCAGCATCCGGGAGCAGACCTCGTCGGCCATCTCCAGGACATGCACCGGCGCGTCACCGATCGTCGTGGCGGCGGAGGCGGCCTCCAGGCCCAGCACACCACCACCGACCACGACGACGGTGTCCTCGGCGTCCAGCTCGTCCAACCGGGCACGCAGCGCGGTGGAATGCTCCGGGGTGCGGATGTAGTGGACGTCGCGGCCGGCCTGCCACGGGGTCTCCGCGGGGTCGAGCAGGCGCGGGCCCGCGCCGGTGGCGATGACCAGCTGGTCCCACTGGTAGGTGGTGCCGCCGGCGGTGAGGGTGCGGGCGTCCGTGTCGATGTGGGTGACCGGGGTCGACAGGTGCAGGGTGACTCCGGGGGTCTCCAGCGGCGCGGCAGGCAGGGCGACGTCGGCGGGGGTCTTGCCCTTGAGCAGGATCCCCTTGTTCACCTCGGGACGCCGGTAGGGGGCGTGGGGTTCGGTGGTGAAGATGTCGATGGTGGTGTCGGACGCATCGGACGCATCGGACGCAGCGTCCGATGCGGTGGCGTAGGCCTTGACGAGGGTGTGTGCGGCGACGCCGCCGCCGATGACGGCGATGCGGTGGGTGCTGGTGGACATGAGGCCTTCCTGGAGCAGAACGGTGTGTGCGGGTGGGTGGGGTGTGACGACAAAACCCCAGGTCGCGAAAAGTGTCACCGCCGATGACGGTGGTGGCACTTCCCGTCGGCCCGGGGAAGGGGAGTCGGCAGACTACTCGCGGCTGATCTGGACCATCTCGAAGTCGGCCTTCGCCGCGCCGCAGTCCGGGCACTCCCAGTCGTCGGGGATGTCCTCCCAGCGGGTACCGGGCTCGAAACCCTCGTCCGGGTCGCCTTCAGCCTCGTCGTAGATGTATCCGCACTGCAGGCATTCATAAACCTTATAGTCGTCCATGGGAGCGTCCTTTCTTTCACATGGCCAGGCGGCAGGGTCCGGGTGCGGACCTGCGCCGTCTAGCCGACCTTCTCGAAGTCCACCTTGTCACGGACTCCGCAGTCGGGGCAGAACCAGTCTTCGGGAACTTCGTTCTCCCAGTCGAATCCGGGGGCGAAGCCCTCTGCGTCGTCGCCGGCTTCGGTGTCGACTCGGTAGTCGCACAGGGGGCACTGGTAGACAGCCACGGTGGCGTCCTCTCTTCTCGGGTCTTATGGGTCAAGCACGGTCAGGTGTGGTCAGGAGGTGAGTGGTGATTGTCAGGCGCTGGGCGCCGGGCCCGCCGCACCGCCGGCACCGGCGGCGTAGTCGATCGGCTTGCGGTTCTTCGGCCGGGGAATGACGTGGGTGGACGGGACGCCCGGCCCACGGTAGAGCCCGACGAGGCCCGGGAGCGTGAAGAACAGGGAGATGGCGATCAGCCAGGGGTAGGCCTCCTTGAGGAAGGCCGTTCCGGTCCAGCCGAGGATCCCCAGGACCAGCGTGGCGAGACCGAGGACGGTCAGCCCGATGCACATGGTGTAGTGGAACGTGGGGTTCGTCATCTTCTGCGGCGGCGCCTGGTTCTCCGGGATGTTCCCGCCACCGGCGGCGCGGAGGGCGTCCAGATCGGTCTGGGTGGCGGAACCGGAGGTCTTCTTGGGTGCAGTCGTGGACATTGTGCCTAGGCTCCTGCGGTCTCGGAGACGGGTGCCTTGCCGCCCCACTTGGCGCGCAGCTTGGCGGCTTTGGAGGGGTGCAGGTTGGCGCGGTCGAGGTCGTAGTTGTAGTACTGCATCAGCTTCTTGTCCATGATCCAGAACCACACCGGGGGAACCGCGGCGGCGGCGATCATCGTCGCGTAGCCGGCGGGCAGCTCCGGGGCGAAGACGTCCGAGCGCAGCGACTGGTACCGACGGGTCGGGTTGGCGTGGTGGTCGGAGTGGCGCTGCAGCTGGTACAGGAAGATGTTGGTCGTCAGGTTGTCCGAGTTCCAGGAGTGCTCGGGGGAGCAGCGCTCGTAGCGGCCGTCCTCGAGCTTCTGGCGCAGCAGGCCGTAGTGCTCCAGATAGTTGACGAACTCCAGCAGGGCGATGCCGATGATCGCCTGGACCAGCATGTACGGCAGGATGTTGATGCCGAAGACGGCGAGCAGGACGCCCCACAGAACGACGGTCGCCAGCCAGGCGTTGAGGACGTCGTTGTCCAGGTTGAACTGGCTCTTGCCGCCGCGCTCCAGGCGCTTCTTCTCGATGTTCCAGGAGCGGGGGATCTGCTTCGGGATGGAGCGCAGCAGGTAGGAGTAGGCGTCCTCGCCCATCCGGGAGCTCACCGGGTCCTCCGGGGTGGCGACTTTCACGTGGTGACCCTTGTTGTGCTCGACGTAGAAGTGGCCGTAGGCGGGCACAGCGAGGACGATCTTGCCGAGCCAGCGCTCGAAGCTGCCCTTCTTGTGGCCGAGCTCATGGGCGGCGACGATGCCGATACCGGAGGTCATGCCCATCGACCATGCGAGGCCGAGCTTGTCGTACCATTCCAGGCCGCCGTAGGTCCACTGCCAGCAGCACAGCACCAGGCTGGCCAGCATGATGGGGAAGTACAGGTAGGAGATGATCCGGTAGTACTTGGTCTCCTCCAGCCACGGGACGAACTCCTCGGGGGCGTTCTCGCCGTCACGGCCGAGGACGAAGTCGCCGATCGGGATCAGGATGAACACGGCGATCGGGCCGAGGAACCAGGACGCGTGCACCATGAACTCGGGTGCGTTGATCGCCTTCATCCACTCGACGATGCCCCAGATGATCAGGGGGATCGCCGCGGGGACCATGGAGAAGATCCAGGCGTACTTCTTCTTGTCGACCCACTTCTTCTGGTTCTGGGTGAAGGGCTGTTCGATCGGTGTGCCGTCGTCGGCACCTGTCGGCTTTCGTTCTGTCGTCGTCATGACGGTGTCAACCTCCGTTAGGTTGGCTGGAAGTGTGTCTCAAGACACATATTTTTGAGGTGCGATAGACGATACAAGGCGTAGTTAGGCTCCACAATGGAATTAGAAAATTCCCTGGAGGAAACATTCCAGATTCTGATGACCTGCGGATATGGCGTTCGCATGAGGAATGGATAGCCTCACTAGCGCACCCCTAGGCCGGGGGTGGCGACCGGAGGCGGGGCGGGTCACAGAGGTGGGATTTGGAGTGCCCGGTACATGTTCCGGGGCGGGGTCCGTGGTCCCGCCATCTGGTCCGGACACGAGAAAACCCCGGCCTCTCACGAGGTCCGGGGTAGTCGCAGGGTGCTCCATATTGTCCGCACTGGAACAGCTTGTCGCTGTCGGCGGGAAGCGCCCACGGCTGGACGCGTCAAGCGTGCAACCGCGTGGGCCCCAGGGGTGGCGGGGCCGAGGTCGGGCGTCCGGGCGGTGCTTTTGTCGGCAAACGACCAGGTGCCGCAGACGAACTTACCGAATGCGGTGAGAAACTGCCAGATGACCTGCGATCACACCCCGATAACGGGGGCAGGCGTTGCCCAGCGCCGTCAATCCGCAGTCAGTCCACCGTCCGGTCCCGTCCGGCGAGGTAGCCGGCACCGATGAGGATCACGTCGATGACCACCAGAGACACCAGTGCCGGCGACCACGATCCGGTGGCGTCATGCAGCGCGCCGACGGCCACCGGACCGACTGCGGCCAGCACATAACCGATGCTCTGCGCCAGGCCCGACAGGGACGCCGCGGCGGTGTGGTGTCGGGTACGAAGACCGAACAAGGACAGTGACAGGGTGATGCTGGCCCCGCCGCCGAGGCCGGCCAGGATCGCCCACAGGGTGGCGGCCTCCGGAGCGAGAAGAAGCCCCAGTGAGGACGCCAGCAGGAACAACGGTAGGATCGCGCCGATGAACCGCTGGTCACGGTGTCGGGCGATCAGGGCCGAGCAGACCAGGCTGCCGACGATGCCGAAGGCGTTGACCAGGAACATGTGGGTTCCGGCGGCGATGTCACTGATTCCGGCGTCCCGCTCGATGGTGGACAGCCAGGTGACCAGGACGTAGAAGTGGGTGGACTGCAGGCCCATGAACCCCGTCACCTGCCAGGTCAGCGCGCTGCGCCACAGGGGGCGCGGGGTGGGGGCGGCGTCCTGACGAGGGTGGACGTTCCGGGTGTCTGTGGCCGTGCGGGCAGTCGTTCCCGTCGCGCTTGGCGCCGTCCCCGCCGTCGGCGCAGGACGCTTCCGCAGCATCGGCAGCAGTACCCCCAGCGCGATCAGTGCCAGGCCGGCCCACATGCCCAGCGGCAACCGCCAGCCCAACGCACTCAGGCCCGCCACCGGCACCGCCACGCCGGACGCGATCGCCGCCACCCCGGACTGCACTGCGGCGTACGTGCCGGTGACCTGGCCGATCGAGGTGGGGAAGTCGCGCTTCACCCAGGCCGGCAGCACCACGTTCAGCACTGCGATCGCCATGCCGATCAAGGCCGTGCCCAACCACAGCAGTGCGTCCGGCGGGGTGGAGCGCAACAGCAGGCCCGTCGCCAGTACCGCCAGCGCGATGACGACGATGCGCTCCAGGCCGAAGCGCCGCGCCAGTAGCGGGGCCACCGGGGAGATCACCGCGAACCCCAGCAGCGGCAGGCTGACCAGGTAGGACGCGGCGGACGACGTGAGTCGCAGATCGTCCTGGATGTCGCTGAGCACCGGGCCGACGGTGGTCAGGGCGGCGCGCAGGTTCGCGGCGACCAAGATGATCCCGAGGACAGGCAGGGAGATCCGCGACGCTTTTCGTGACATTCGGAGGAATCTACCAAACACCTGAGGAGTAACCTCCTGGGGCATGAGTATTGCCCTGAGTATCACCGATGTCTCCGTCCGACGCGGCGACAAGCACCTCATCCATGACGTGACCCTCGCCGTGCCCACCGGTAGCCACTGGGCGGTGCTCGGGCCCAACGGCGCGGGTAAGTCCACCATCCTCAAACTCGTCGGTGCGCGGTTGTACCCCACGGACGGCACCGTGGAGGTCCTCGGCGAGACGTTGGGACGCACCGACACCCGCGAACTGCAGAAGCGCATCGGCTACGTCGACCCGAAACAACGTCTCGACGACATCAGCTGCGCCGAGGCGGTGCTGTCCGGGGTCTCGGCGTCCAACGGCTACCTCCGACGCTTCGACTACACCGACGCCCACCGCGAGCGCGCCGAGGAGGTCATCGAGCTGGTGGGGATGGCAGGGCGCACCGAGCGACCGTGGAGCCAGATGAGCCAGGGGGAGAAGGCCCGCACCCTGATCGCCCGGGCACTGGTCACCGACCCGGAACTGCTGCTGCTCGACGAACCGTCCACCGGCCTGGACCTGCCCGGGCGCGAGACACTGCTGCGGGTCATCGACGAGATGCGCGTCCAACTCCCGGCCCTGACCTCGGTGTTGATCACCCACCACGTCGAAGAGGTCGCCGCCTCCACGACCGATGTGCTCATGGTGAAGGACGGGACGGTGCTCGCCGCCGGGCCGGTGGCGGAAACCATGACCTCGGTGAACCTCAGTACCCTGTACGACATGGAGGTGACGCTGAACCGGATCGCGGGACGCTGGTTCGCGGTCAACGGGTAGGTCGGTGGCTGGCCGGTGTGGATTCGGCGAGACACAGCTCATGCGCGTCAGTGGGCAGTTCGGAGGGTCTACCGGATAGGCTCTCAAGGGTGAGTGACAGCAGAGCAGTGGAACCAGAGCCCGTGAATCCGTCCGGTCCGGTGTCGTCCGGTGCTGCCGGCGGCGCTGCGGCGAAAAAGAAGAAGATGCCGGTGTGGGCGGAGTACGTCCTCACCTTCATCGTGGCGATTCTGCTCCTCGGGCTGTTCAACACCTTCATCGGGCGGCTGTACCAGATCCCGTCGGAGTCGATGGAGCCCACGCTGGTCGGCTGCGACGACTGCACCGACGACCGCATCTTCGTCGACAAGCTCTCCTACCGTTTCGGTGATGTCGAACAGGGCGACGTGGTCGTCTACACCGGCACCGAGGCGTGGAACGAGGACTACGTGTCCATCCGCTCCGACCAGGCGCTGGTTGCTGCGATGCAGAATGGCCTGGAGAAGATCGGCATCCTCGCACCTGATGAGTTCACCCTGGTCAAGCGTGTGATCGCCACCGGTGGGCAGACCGTGCAGTGCCAGGAGGGTGACCCCGGCATCATGGTGGACGGGGAGAAGGTCGACGACTCCTACACCATGGACCCGATGGCCTACGCCGTCGACCCGCGCACCGGGTCGGACGCTTGCCAGGGTGAGTACTTCGGCCCGGTCGAGGTCCCGGAGGACTCCTTGTGGCTGATGGGTGACAACCGCACCAACTCGAAGGACTCGCGCTACTACCACCTCGCCGGTGACCCGCTGGACGGCACGATCCCGCTGGACAACGTCGTCGGCAAGGTGCAGTTCAAGGTCTGGCCGCTGAATCGCCTGGGTGGCGTGGAGTAGACCTCTCGCCGGGACGCCTGCGTGCCGCGGCCGGTGTCCCTCCTCGGAGGGTGTGTCCGGTGTCCTGCTCCGGTGTCGCGTCCGCTGCGTACCGAAGCATGACGGATTCACCGTTTCGCTGGCAGTCGAACCCCTAATCCGTCACGCTTCGGTCCGGTCAGGTGCCCCGTTCCCCTCCCGAGGCACAGGACGGGGCGTCATCGGGACGCCGCGGGGCGTCCGGTCTCCCCGTCAGTTACGGCTGTCGGTGATGTCCTCGGCGATACGTGCGCTGGACGCGGCCTCGCGGGAGTCCACCGAGGCGGGAACGGTGCCGTTCGCGCCGTCCGCGTCCTCACCCTCATCGTCGCGGCTACCGAGCTTGCCGTCGGAGATCTTGGCGACGATCATCGCGATCGCGCCGTCACCGGTGACGTTCGCCGCGGTGCCGAAGGAGTCGATGGCGATGTAGGCGGCGATCATGATCGCGATGTGGTCGGCGGTGAAGCCCAGCTGGTCGCCGAGCACACCGACGGCAGCCATGATGGCGCCACCGGGCACGCCCGGAGCGGCGATCATCATGATGCCCAGCAGCAGTATGAATCCGATGAACTGCATGGTGCCGATGTCCAGGTCGAAGATGTGGATCACGGCCAGGGCGAACAGCGCGATCTTCATCATCGAGCCGGCGAGGTGGGTCGTGGCACACAGCGGAACCACGAAGCCGGCGACGTTGTCCGGCACACCATTCTTCCTGGCGGATTCCAGGGTGACCGGGATGGTTGCGGCGGAGGAGGAGGTACCCAGTGCGGTGGCGTAGGCCGGCATCATCGTCCACAGGGCCTTGAAGGGGTTGCGTCCGGTGACCGCGCCGGCGACGAGGTACTGGGCGAGGATGAAGAGAATGGTCATCACGGTGGCCAGCAGCAGTACCTTGATGAACGCGGAGATCACGTCGACGAGATGGCCGTTCATGCCCATCGACAGGAAGACCCCGAAGATGAAGATCGGCAGCAGCGGGATGATGAAGGTCTTCACTACCTTCATCACGATGCTCTCCAGCTCACGGGAGGCGGTGTAGAGCACGTCGGACTTCACCGCGGTCATCGCCAGGCCGATGCAGAACGCCAGGATCAGCGCGGTCATGACCTCGAAGGGGGCGGGCATCTCGATGTCGAAGAACGGCTCCAGGGCACCCTCGTCGATGTCGACGAGGGTGTCGTAGGAGTCATTGCCCAGCAGCCACCCGTAGGTCAGGGTGGCGACGCCGAAGGCCACCAGTCCGGAGATGATGGTGGAGGCGTAGGCGATGCCGGCGGTGATGCCGAGCCAGCGTCCGGCGCTGCGTCCGATGCCGGCGATCGCCGGGGTGATCAGTGCGAAGATCAGGACCGGGATGAACAGGTCCAGGAAGTTGCCGAACAGTCCGTTGAAGGTCACGAAGACGCGCGCGAGCCCGTCCGGGAAGAAGAAGCTGCAGGCGATGCCGAGGATGATCGCCACGATGATCCGGAACAGCAGACTTCCGGCGAGTTTCTTGAACGTCATGAGGTGACTCTAAATCGCTGATGCCGCGTCCACCAACTGGGGAGTGCTGTTTCCGGCTGTGATTTTTCACATGGTGAACAATCAGCGGGTCTGACGGTGCCTGACTACTCCAACCCGAGCGCGTCGGTGATGGTGAAGTGCAGGTCGGTCTGGTCGGTCAGGCCGGAGACGTTGGCGGCGGACGGGCCGTAGGCGGCGATGCGTAGCTGGGCACCGGTGTGCCCCTGGGCCTGGTTGTCCTGGTTCTCCGAGGTGGCGTAGCCGATGGTCATCTCCGCGCCTTCGCGGGTGATCAGGCGGCGGGACAGGCCGGGGTACACCGACTCGCGGGCCTCCTCGACGCTGATGTCCTTGTCCTCGGCCAGGGCCTCGATGTCCTCTTCGCTGACGTTGCCGAGGACCTGGCTCGTGTGGGCGTGGTCGGCGGTGACGATGACCAGGGTGTCACCGTCCTCCTCGGCGAAGGCGAGTGCCTCCTGGACGGCCTCGTCAAGGTCGACGGTCTCCCCGATCTGGCCGCAGGGGTTGGCGGCGTGGTTCTCCTTGTCGATGGAGGCGCCCTCGACCTGCAGGAAGAAGCCGTTCTCGGCACCGTCCGCGTTGTCGGAGAGCAGGTCGATGGCCTTGGTGGTCATCGTGGCCAGGGTGGGGATGTCCCCGGTGCGCTCAGGGTTGTCGGTGCACTCCTGGGCGGGCTCCAGGTAACCCTGCTGCTCGGCGAGGTCGCCTTCCCAACGCACCGGCATGGTGTCCTCGGCGAAGAGTCCGAGGACAGGTGCGTCCTGGTTCGCCTCGGTGATGGCGTCGAGTTCCTCTGCGTTGGTGGGCAGCTGGTAGCCGCGGTCCCCGGCCTGCTCCAGCAGGGTCTTGCCCTCCCAGTCGCCGGCCTTGGCGTTCTGGTCGAAGCTCTCGGCCCCGCCGCCGAGGACGACATCGGCACGCGACTCGAGGTACTGCTCGGAGATGGAGCCGGCACCGCCCTGGTCGAGCAGGTCGTCGCCACATTCCTCGGTGTCATCCGGACCGTAGCATTTGCGGGCGTCCACGTGGGCGGCCAGCACAGCCGGGGTGGCGTCCTGAATCGCGGCCGTGGAGACGTTGCCGGTGGCAAGGCCGGCGTCCTTGGCCTTCTCGATGAGGTTGGTCTGGTTCTCGCCGTAGATGTCGACACCGATGGCGCCGTTGTAGGACTTGGTGCCGGTGGCCCACGCGGTGCCGGACGCTGCGGAGTCGGTCACGTAGTTCGGCGTGCCGTCCTTGTTGAGGGCGTAGTGGGTGTACTGCCCGGTGACCGGCAGGGCGTCGAGTCCGCTGAAGCTGCCGGCGGCACCTTCGGCGTAGTTGCGGGCGGCGGTGATCTCGGAGTCGCCCATGCCGTCACCAATGAGCAGGATGACGTTCTTGGCGCCGGTGGCGGAGACGGCGTCACGGACGTAGTCGCCCTGGTCGCCGTCGAGACGTCGTGCGCCACCGTTCTCGGTGATGTCGCCCTCGGCCGAACGGCTCTGGAGGTCCGGGCTGCCTGATCCGGAGCCGTTGTCGTCGTCGCTGCAGGCGGCGGCGGTGGCGAGCAGGGAGACCGCGCCGAGTGCGGCAGTGGCGGTGCGGGCGGTGCGGGTGATTCGGGTGTGCTTCACGTTCTGCTTTCTTGACGTCATGTGTGATCCGTCGACAGACGCTACGAGTTGAGTGTGAACGGTGGGTGAGGGTGGCTCCGCGCACCGGTGAACTGGTGGTGAATCTTGCTTCCGGGGGCCAACGCTCTGTTGGGGGAGGGGACAAGGACTGACCCCGGTCTACTTCTCGACCGCAGCCTTGCCCGTCGACCCCCGGGCCACCAGTGAGGGGGCCATTTGGAGGTGGAGGTCATCCCGGCGCCCAGTGGAACGGGAGCGCACCATCGCGAAGGCACGGCCACCCATGTCGTAGGTCGGTTGGTCGATACTGGTCAGGGTGGGACGCATCTGCGTGCACAGCGCCGAGTTGTTGTAGCCGGTGACGCTGAGGTCCTCCGGCAGTGACAGTCCGGCATCCAGGGCGGCACTGACCAGTCGCAGTGCCATCCGGTCGTTGTTCGCCACCACGGCGGTGGTCGCGCCCTGACCCAGGGACAGTGGCCGGCGCTCGGCGATGCGCTGGATGGCCCACTCGGCGTCGGTCGGGCCCACGGTCACCGGGTCGGCAAGCCCCGCGGCGTGCATGACCCGGGTGAACCCGCGTTGGCGGTGCATCGCGGCAGGACGGGTCGATGACCGGAGGAAGGCGATCCGGCGGTGCCCCAGCGACAGCAGGTGTTCGGTGGCTGCGGCGGCCCCCGAGGCGTCGTCGTTGGAGATGGAGTCGATTCCGGGGACCTCGTAGGGGAGCCGGCCGACGACCGTGACCGGGATCCTGGAGGCGATCTCTTCCAGGGAGTCGATCGGCAGCCTGGAACTGATGACCACCATGCCGTCGGGATTCGACGAAGCCAGGGAGAAGAACCGCTGTTCCAGACGCTGCACGTCTTTTCCGCCGTGCGCCAGCGTAGTGGATGACCCGGCGGCTTCGGCGGCTGCCTCGATGCCGGATACGACGTCGTGGTTGTACGGGCTGGACAGGTCGTTGAGCAGCACGGCCAACACCGGGCGCGTGGACGGACGTAGAACGCGCGAGCGAACCGCAGGGCGGTACCCGAGCTTCTCCGCCGCGGCGAGTACGCGGGCCCGCGTGGCCTCGGACACGCCCTCCTCGCCGCGGATAGCCAGTGACGCCGCGGACACCGAGACCTCTGATGCTGCGGCGACGGCGGACAGGGTCACGGTCCTGTTCTTCCTCATGGGCACAGAACCTACCCAGAAAAGATGGTCCGTGCCTGGTGGCGCGGGATTTCACTGGAAGGTTCCAGTGGATTCCATCTTCTGGTGCCGACCTGTTCACTTTCCGACAACGTGCGCTTCTCCTGCCGTTATTACCGTCTCCCGCTATGAGCCCGACACCCACGACAGAACCGATGCCCGTCCCCCCGGCCGCCCTGGACTCCCTGGACTCCCCGTCCGCGGGGGACCTGTGGCCGCCACAGTCCGCACCTGCCGGCCTGATCCTCGATTTCGGAGGAGTGCTGTTCACGACCCGCACCAGAGAGGACGCCGTTGAGCGTCAGCGGAGCGTCCTGCGCGACTACCTTGTACGCAGGGTCGGCACGGCCACGCAGACCGCGGACACTGCGGAGCTTCTGGCGAAGGACACAGACCTTCTCGACCGTGCAATCGCAGCGGCGGCGGCATCATTGACACACTTCAAGCACGGTTCCTCGCGGCGACCCGCCCCACGTGAGCTCAGTCCGGCGGAGATCGTCGGGGAGTTCTACGTCCCTGATTTCCCGGACGAGGTGCGGGACGCCCTGGTGGCCGTCGCCCCGGAACTGCTGGCCGATCTGGCTGAGGCGCGCACCGAGCACATCCTGCGCACCGGGGCCCGTGAGTTGCTCGAGACCGCTGCGGCGGCGGGCATCCCGATCGGCATCGCATCCAACGCACATTCCGGACTGCACCACCGCCGGCTGCTTGCCGGGCACGGCCTCGACGTATTCCTGACCGCCCAGAACTATTCGGATGAGGTCGGTATCCGCAAGCCTCACCCGGACATGATCCGCCTCACCGCTCGTGCGCTCAGCGCCGCATGTGATGAGTGCTGGTATGTCGGCGACACCCTGGACCGTGATGTCGTCGCGGGTCGGCGTGCCGGGGTCGGGGCCGTGATCCTCACCCGGGACAAACACACCGACAATCCGCCGTTCCCGGTGGAGGTTCAGGCGGACGCTGTCCTCGAGACCCCGGGGGACCTGGCGGAGGTCCTGCGGGGACTCGCCGGCCCGGACGGCCCGGACGGCCCGGATGTGGCAGCCGGAGCGGACGGTCCGGACACGGCGTCGGGTACGACGATCCGGGCCTTGCTGATCGACCACGGTGGTGTGATCTCCGAGACCTGGCCGCACCCGCAGCCCTCGCTGGCGGTGGCCGAGGCCTTGGCGGCGGCCTGTGCCAAGGCCGGGGACCCGGTCTCCACGGGGACCGCGGCGAACCTCGTCGAACGCGCCCGGAAGCGCTACCGCGAGTTCAAGGCCGCCGAACAGTCCGCCGGCACCAGCAGGGAGGTCACCCCGGAGATCTACTGGACCGAGTTCGTGGACCTCACAAGTCGTCAACGCGAAGTCGTCGCCGGGCACGCAGACCTGCTCACCGTCCTGCTCTACCGCACCCGCTCCCGGAAGATGCTGCGCCCGGGTGCCGCCGAACTGCTGCGTGCCGCGCAGGAGGCAGGCGTCCCGGTCGTGATGGTGTCCAACACCATCAGCGGACGCGGGGTGCGTGCCCTGATCACCGAATACGGCCTCAACAGAACCTTCGACAGCTGGGTGTTCTCCGACGAGGTCGGGGTGAAGAAACCCCATCCCGGCATCTTCGACTCCGCTCTGGAGGCGCTGCCGGCAGACATCTCTCCGCAGGACTGCCTGATGGTCGGCGACAAGATCGACAACGACATGTCCGGCGCACGCGACGCCGGCATCGGACACCGGTACCTGGTGCGCGGTGGTGACAGCGGCAATGACGAGATCGCCGATGCTGTGCGGTCCGGTACAGCCACCGGTGCCGTCGACAACCTCTCCCAGCTCATCGCCCTTCTCCCTCCGACCCCGGTGCCTCCTGTGTCCCGCGCAACCCAGGCACCCCGGGCATCCCACGCGACCATCTCCTGACCCTCCGCCCCGGTGCCCCCACCGGAGAAAGTGACACGACCATGTCTTCACCGTCATCACCGTCATCACCGTCATCACCGTCCTCCCCTTCATCACCGTCAACTGCCACACGCCCTTCCCCCGCCCGCCCCGACCGCGCCGACCAGGCAGGGCGTCGCGGCACCCTGCGCACCCGCGGTGCCAACGGAATCATCGAGCTGACCACCCCGCAGAAGCTCATGGTGTTCGTGCTGTCCATGTCCCTGTTCGGGCTGTCGAACATCATGCTCGAGCTCATCCCGGACATCCAGGTCGGCCCGGTGGACATCTCCATCTCCAATATGATCTTCATCCCACTGACCATGGCAGTGCTGTTCTCCCCGTTCTGGGCCGCACTCGGCGCCCCGCTGGGCGAGATCGTGTTCACCGACCTGCTCATGGGTGACTTCTCCGGACTGGCGGAGGTCGAAGGCTACCTGCAGATGTTCCTCGGGATCTACATCGGTGGTTCGCTGGTGCGGAGGGTGACCTCGGTGCCGCAGATCTGGATCGGTGCCATCGTCATCATCGGCATCGACAAGCTGTTGTCCGCCGTCGTCGACCTGTCCAAGGTGTGGATCGGTGTCGAGGACGCCGAGTACGTCTCCGGTCTCCCGGAGTCGATCCTGGTCGTCGAGGGTGTCGGCTTCGTCACCGACCTGGTGACCAGCGGCATCCTGTTCGGTGCGATCCCCGCCATGTGGATCATCCCCCGCCTGCACGGACGCATCGAGCCACTGATGGGCATACGTCCGCGCCAGCCTGGTGAGCGTCCTCCGGGACAGGCCCGTGGCAACGCGGCCTTCGTGGCGGTGGCCGTCCTGCTGTCGGTGGCGTCCTTCGGATTCGCCTTCCTCGAGGCGTTCGACGTCAGCGCCGGCGAATGGTCGCCGGACTTCCTCGGCGAGTACGGCAACGGTGTCCTGTGGGTGTCGGTCGCCGCGGTCGCGGTCGTGCTCGCCCTGGCTGTACTGCTGTTCCGGGTGTCCCAGAAGAAGAGCGGGAAAAAGGGTGGGACGCAGTGAACTTCATCCAGATCACCGACCTGTCCTTCCGCTACCCGGGCGCGGAGGTGGATTCCCTGCGCAACGTGAACCTCACGATCGAGAAGGGCGACTTCGTGGCCGTCGTCGGCGGCAACGGATCCGGAAAAACCACCCTGTGCAAGACCCTCAACGGCATGATCCCGCACTACTGGTCGGGTGAGTTCGCCGGCGACGTCCGGGTGAACGGCATCGACACCTTCGACTCCACCGTCGCCGAACTGTCCCGTACCGTCGGCTACGTCTACCAGGACTTCCAGAACCAGCTGGTCCGTCCGACCGTGCGGGACGAGGTCGCCTTCGGTCCGGTGAACTACGGACTGGAGGACTTCGGGCAGAGGCGGGACGAAGCACTGTCCCAGCTGGGGATCGAGGGACTCTCCGAACGGTTCGTCTGGCAGCTGTCCGGCGGCCAGGCCCACCTGGTGGCGCTGGCCAGCGTGCTGGCGTTGCGTCCGGAGGTCATCATCGTCGACGAGCCGGTGGCTGAACTGGACCCGGCCCGTGCCGAGGAAACCTACCGGCAGCTGGAGAAGCTGAACCGTGAGGTCGGCACGACGATCATCGCCATCGAACACCACGCGGAGTTCATCGCCCGCTACGCCTCCTCGGTGATCCTCATGAACGACGGTGCCCCGGTGTGGCACCTTCCGGTCCGTGAGGCGATGGCCCGGGCCGGGGAATTGGAGTCACACGGTATCCCGGCCCCTACGGTCACCGACATCGGTCGTCGTATCGGGGTGGGCCAGCCGGCGCTGACAGTGGCGGAGGCTGCCGACCAGCTACGGCAGGACGGTCTGGTGGGGACCCATGACATGGTGCCCGACGCCGCTGCGTCCCCGACGGTCTCATCCGGGGCAACCAACCCGTCCAACCCACCTATCCGGGGGCACACGGCGAACGCCGCGGCCGACTCCATCGCCCGACTGCAGGGCGTGCGCCACGGCTACCGGTCCGTCGGCGGCAGCATCACCCCGGTGCTCGACGGCATCGACCTGACTCTGCACGAGGGGGAACGCGTCGCCGTCGTGGGCTCCAACGGGGCCGGCAAGTCCACCCTGCTGAAGTTGCTGACCGGACTGATCGTCCCGCGCTCCGGCACGGTGGAGGTCTGCGGGGTGAACACCCGGAAGCGTTCCGCTGCCCAGCTGGCTGACCTGGTGTCGTACCTGTACCAGCACCCGGAACGGATGTTCCTCACCGAGTCGGTGCGTAAGGACGTCGAGCTGTTCCCCTCCGGCCGCAAGATCCCGGACGCGGAGGCTATAGCCACCCGGGTCATCGACCGGGTGAACCTCGGCGAGATGGCCGACCGTGACGGCCGGGCACTGTCCGGTGGCCAGCAGCGCCGCGCGACGATCGCGATCGGCCTGGCGATGCGTCCACGGGTGTTGTTGTTGGATGAACCGACCGCCAGCCTGGACATTCGTTCGCGCGACGGGGTCATCGGGATGCTCGCCGAGCTGGCGGACACCATCCGTTGTGCGGTGGTGGCCACCCACGACATGCAGCTGGTGGCGGACTGGGCGACGCGGGTCCTCGTGATGGGGGAGGGCACCGTGCTGGCGGACGTCACCCCGCGTGAACTCTTCGCCGATGTGGACCTGGTCACCCGGGCCCGGTTGGTGCCCCCGCAGGTCGCGCAACTGGGAGTGGAGCTGGGAATGGATCCCGTCCCGCTGTCGGTGGATGAACTGGTGGACCGTCTGGTCATCGAGGAACAGAAGGAGCAGGTGTAGGACATGGCGACACAGACAACAGCACAGACAGAGCGGGCCGCGGGGACGGCGCAGGCAGTACAGCCAGCAGGTGCCGGTGCGCAGCAGGACCGGCGTCGGGAGCGTCGGAACCGTGACGTCCTCAGCGCCGAGTGGGTCAAACTCGAACTCCTCCGGACGGCGTACGCCACCCGCGGCGGACTGTTCGCGGCGATGGATCCCCGGGCGGTCATCGTCTGGTACCTGATCCTGGCCGTCGCCCCGTGGTTCACCCATGACACGGCGAGCCTCACCGCCCTGTTCGCCATCGGCGTGGTCAGCGTGTTCCTCGCCAGGGTGGGGCCGCTGATCCTGGGGTTGTTCGTGATCGGACTGGTGGGGCAGGTGCTCTCACTGCTGGTGGTGTCCCTGTTCTTCGGGGGCGATTCCGGCACGTTGTGGGCCCTGGTGGAGCTCAACATGAAGCTCGGCGCGGTGTCGTTGGCGTCGATGGCGGCGTTCGTCTCGCTCGACCCGGAGAAGCTGTCGGATGCTCTGCTGGCGATGCGGGCCCCGGTCCTGCTCGCCTTCGGCGTGAGTTACGGCTATCGGATGCTACCGATCATCGTCGAGGAGTACACCACCGTCTTCGACGGGTTCCGGCTGCGCAGTGCCCCGCCGCAGGGGAGGGACTTCCTGAGGATCAGGGCGCTGATCCACTGGTGCACTCTGGTGGTGAAGTCCTTCTACCCGATCATGCTGAACACGGCGAAGTCGGTGCGTACCACGGTGGAGGCTCTGGAGGCCCGCGGGTTCACGTACGCCGCGGAGAACAAGACCGGCCGTGACCTGCGGCTGCGCTATCTGAAGATCGGCGTGCTCGACGTTGCGGTGATCCTGGTGACCCTGGGTCTGGTCGCTCTGGCGCTCTGGCTCTGACGGCCGAGGACGGGGACGAGGCCCCGTCCTTCCCTTAGTCGGTCGTGGTGTCCTCGGCCTCGTCGGAGGGGTCCTCGTCGGTGTCCTCGATGCGACCAGCGTCGGTGTCGTCAGAGTCATCGCTGGCCTCGGTCGGAGCATCCGAAGGCGTGGGGGTGCCCTCGGCGGCCGACGGAGTAGTCGGGTCTTCAGCTGGGGGCTCCGGGGCGCTGCTGGACGGTGCCGGCTCCTCGGTGAGCTCCTGGGTGGAAATACGGGCGGGGGAGGAGGGCGTGGAAGACGCGGAAGCGGGGGACGCAATCTCCGTGGAATCGGTGCCCTCCGCTTCCTTTTCGTCCTCGGCCGCCTCAGATTCCTCGGCGTTCTCGGAACCGCTGAGTCCCAGCAGGTCACCGACGTACTTCAGGTCGTCCGGCAGGGTGACGCTCTCGGCCCAGTTGGTGAAGATCCGGTCCGGACGGGTCAGGTCGTCGAGGGTGACCGTGCCCAGGCCGAAGGCGTTGTCCCAGGTGACGAGGCTGACCTTGGGTAGCAGGCCGGTGTCGGCGTCATCAGTGATCTTCTCGATCTGCGGCAGGCTCAGCAGATTCGGACGGGAGGTGCCGTTGACGTCGACGGCCGGGAAGAAGACCACGCGGTGGCCGAGCCACTCCACCGTCACCGGATCACGCAGACCGTAGTCGGAGGTCAGCCAGGCGGCAGTCGTCTCGCGGGTGGTGGTCTCCATGACGGGGTTGCCGTCGTCGTCGAGGACCGGGTTGCCCTCCTCATCGAGCTTCGGGACCTCGACCTCCTCGGTGGTCACGTTCTGGGTGAAGCGCACGAAGTCCTTGGCGAACTTCAGGCGGTCGTCCTCGCTGGTGATGTTGTCCATCAGGTCGTCGAGGAAGGGAGTTTCCTCGGTGTCGCCGGTGAGCTGCTTGACCAGGGCGTCGTTGCCGAGGACGAGGGAGGACAGGTCGGTGAGACCCCACTGCTTCTGACGGGACTCGCCGACGACCGGGTCGCGCAGGTCCTCGTAGCGGTCGAAGGTGCCCAGGATGTTGGTGCAGGAACCCAGGCCCTCGGCGGTGGCGGTGGTGTACACGCCGAAGCAGGACACCTCCTTGAGGGCGGGGATCTCGAGGTTCTCGGCGGTGTCGAGCATTCCCATGGCCTCGTCTCCGGCGTACTCGTCAATCCCGAGTTCTTTCAGTTTCGTCAGATCCAGAGCCTGGCCGAACCAGGTCAGGCCGATCTCGTTGGTGTCCATGTTCAGCGCTGTGGAAAGGCCCAGGGTGGAGTGGGAGATGGAGGCTCGTCCGCCGTCGGCGCCGGAGATGGCGGCGGAGGGCAGGCCGAAGAGCTTCTTTGCCTCGGCCAGGGCGTTGCCGTCGCGCATGGCGGCGGCGACGGTGATGCCGTCACCGACGGTGGTGGCGGTGCCGCGCGGGCTCGAATCGTTCAGATCCGGGAGTTCGACTGGCTTGGCGTAGTCGTATTTCTCACCGGTGAGGTACTCGGCGATCTTCATGGCGTTCTCGCGCTTCTCCTCGTTTTTGTCGTAGGTCCTGGTCTTCCACGATCCGAAGCAGCTACTGCCGATCTGGACGCCGCTGCAGGTCCGTTCCTCAATCATGTCCACCGGCAGGGCCGCATCGGCCTGCACCTGCTCATAGGAGCTGTATTTGCCGAGCTGGGTGGGGTCGATCTTCGGCAGTCCCAGGGCACCGACGATGCTCTTGATCGTGTTGCTGCCGAGGGCCGCGGCGCTGAGGATCTCGAAGAGGTTCCGCTCCCCGAGCTCGAATTTTCCGTAGATGGGGATATTGACGTCATCGCCCAGGTCAATGGTCACGTTTTCCGCGGCATTGCCCAGCTCGATCTTCTCCGGAATGACGATGGCGAGGCCGTCTCCGGTGGCCTGCGAACAGTCGGCCACGGCGACCGGCTGCACATCCGTGTCGGCAGCCTCAGCGACGTTGGCGCCCTCACCGGCGGCGGCGCCGTTCTGGCAGACCTCGAGGTAGTCGAGGATCATCTCGTTGTTCAGCAGGTCGCTGAACTCGTCCATGCTGAAGTCACTACCGAGGGACGCCTGGGCCGATGCTGACGGCCCGACGACAATGCCGGCGCCGAGGGCGACCACAGCGCCCAGGCCGAGGACGCGGGTGCGCCACTTCTTCGAGGAGGGATTGGTGGCGCGGCCGGCGCCCCGGGAACGACCCGGGGAACGGTGGCGGGAGGAGGTGCTCATTCGGCAGCCTTTCAGGGGCAAATAAGTAACGTCGAGCACCTTATCCTTGCAGCGCACGGCGACGTTACCGCCGATCACCAGACACCCCCTACGGTATACCCCCGAAGGGGGAAAGCGGCCTGTTAGAGCTCCCGGGTCACCTTCGCCGGTGTCCCCACAGCCAGCGAGTTCGACGGAAGGTCGCGGGTCACCACGGAGCCGGCCCCCACCACGGTGTTGTCGCCGATGGACACCCCGGCGCACACCGTGACCCCGCCGCCGAACCACACGTTCTTCCCCAGTGTGATCGGGGCCCCGTACTCCCAGCCGGTCGCGCGCAGCGCGTGGTCCTCCAGCGGGTGCAGTGGGGTGAGGAACTTCGCGCCGGGGCCGATCTGGCAGTTGTCGCCGATGGTCACCGGGCACACGTCGAGGATCGTGGCGTCCACGTTGATGAACACGTGGTTGCCGAGGTGGATGTTCTTCCCGTAGTCGACCTTCAGGCCGGACCAGACCGTCACGTCCTCCCCGGCGGACCCCAGGAGTTCGCGCAGCTGCGCGTCATAGGACGCTTCGTCCACCGGGTCGGTGTTCGCCAGCTTCCAGCACGCCGAGCGTGCGGCCAGCGACGCTGCGGCGATCTCCGGGTCGGAGGCATGGTACAGCTCGCCGGCGACCATGCGCCCCCACATGGAACGGGAGTCGGCCTCCGCTTCGACGCGCACCGCGGCGGCCGGGTCGGAGGAGCTGGAGGAAGACGCGGTTGAGTCAGTCATGCCCCCAAGTATGCCAACGCTCCCTCCACGTGCAGCGTAGACCGCTTGGTCTGCTAGGCTGTCGGCGGAAACGCACTGCAATGAGACTTAGCGTGCCGTAGGAAGCAGTAACAGGAGAATCACCCGATGACCAGTGTTGACAACGCCGAGCGCCCGGCCGAGCACGAGTCCCGCGCCGATGCCGGGACCGCCGCCCGCCGCGCCGCCGCCCTCGCCGCCGGCAATCGGCTGACCGATGCGTCCGGCCGCCCCCACGGCTTCGACACAAACGCCATCCATGCCGGTTACGAGCCGGACGGACAGACCGGTGCGATCAACGTCCCGATCTACGCCTCCACCACCTATGCGCAGGACGGCGTCGCCCAGCTGCGCGGCGGTTTCGAATACTCCCGCTGCGGAAACCCCACCGTCACCGCCCTCGAGGAGACCGTCGCCGCCCTGGAGGGTGCCCGCTTCGGCCGCGCCTTCTCCTCGGGCATGGCCGCCACCGACACCCTGCTGCGCGCCCTGCTGAAGCCCGGCGAGCACGTCATCCTCGGCGACGACGCCTACGGTGGCACCTTCCGTCTGCTGGACACCACTTTCCGTGACTGGGGTGTGGAGCTCTCCGTCGTCGACACCACCGATACCGCATCCATCGTTGCCGCGCTGCGACCGGAGACCAGGCTGGTGTGGCTGGAGACCCCCACCAACCCGATGCTGTCGATCACCGACATCGCCGCCACCGCCGCAGCACTCAAGGATGCCGGAACCGCGGCGAAGCTCGTCGTCGACAACACCTTCGCCAGCCCCTACCTGCAGCGACCACTGGAGCTCGGTGCGGACGTGGTCATGCACTCGACCACCAAATACATCGGCGGGCACTCCGACGTCGTCGGTGGTGTGGTGGTCACCGACGACGAGGATCTCGACGGTGAGCTGCTGTTCCTGCAGGGCGGCGTGGGTGCGGTGCCCAGCCCCTTCGACGCCTACCTGGCCTACCGCGGGGTGAAGACCCTGGGTGTGCGCATGGACCGCCACTGCGCGAACGCCCAGGCCGTCGCCGAGTTCCTCGACTCCCGCGACGAGGTCCACACCGTGGCCTACCCGGGCCTGCCGGGCCACACCGGCCACGCCGTCGCCGCGACGCAGATGTCCGGCTTCGGTGCAATGGTGTCGGTACGTTTCGCCGGTGGTGAGGACGCCGCCCTGAAGTTCTGCGAGAACACCCGACTGATCTGCCTGGCCGAGTCCCTCGGTGGTGTCGAATCGCTGTTGGAGCACCCCTCGAAGATGACCCACCAGTCCGCCGCCGGCTCCGCACTGGAGGTCCCGGACGACCTGGTGCGCATCTCCATCGGCATCGAGAACATCGATGACCTGCTCGCCGATCTGGAGCAGGCGCTGGACGCACTGTGAAGGTTGGCGAGCTGGACTACGACCCGTCAGCGTGCCGGGTGTCGGTGCGCACCGGCCACAGTCTGGTGCATGTCACTGTGTGGCACCCGAACTGGGGGTCGGCGGCCACTGCCGCGCTGCGCAGTGCCCTGTTCGGTGGGCAGGGGCCGGAAGAGGGTGCGGTGCCGGACGTACGCGCAGCGCGGCTGATGTTGGACGATGCGCTCGGTGCCGGTCAGGTCACCACCTGGATCGGCGATGTCGAGGTCACCGACACCGCCCCGACCGATGCGATCGGCATGGACGAACTGGCTGACCTCCTGGCCCGCCGTGCGGCGGAAGCCAGCGGCCCCGACGGGGAACCGGGGTGGGCCACGGTGACCTTCGCCGACGGTGCCGCCCGCACCGTGGTGCCCCTGGCGCGTGCCGTCGCACCGTCCTGCGACGTGCACGCGGTGGTGACCCTGGTGGTTGACCTCGTCGCCTCGTCCGACCTGACCGCCGCGCAGATCGACGAGCGCGTCCTCCTCGTGCAGGACGCTCTGGCTGATGCCTTGGCGGAGAATGCCGCCGGACGCATCGTCGCCTTGGTGACCACGGACGCCACCGGCCCGGTGGTGACCGGCGGGAGCGG
Source organism: Candidatus Corynebacterium faecigallinarum (assembly GCA_019120175.1). GTDB lineage: Bacteria > Actinomycetota > Actinomycetes > Mycobacteriales > Mycobacteriaceae > Corynebacterium > Corynebacterium faecigallinarum. The sequence continues at coordinate 26,481 of DWVP01000003.1, read as the reverse complement.
TGACACCACCACGGTGCACATGTACCTGGACTCCGACGTGCCCGGTGTCGGCGGGGCGGTCGACCCGGACGGGGACCGGTCCGTCCTGAACACCCTGCGCGCGGTGGCCTCGACCTGGGACATCGGGGACTCGGAGTTCGACGCGCAGCCGGACCCGGGCTGGGACGCCGTCCGTCACCTCAGGGCGTGAGTGCTGCGCAGTGGCCTAGGAATCTTGCAGGTCGCGGAGTAAAATGCTGGACATGAGTGAAACAGCAGCCCCTGAGACCGCTGAAGACACTGTCTCCGGGGGTGTGGTCCACGGGATGCCCGATGACCTGCGTGCGGCGATTCTCGGCGGGCACCGCGGCGAGGGCGACGACGGCAGCGCGTCGGTGGCCCGCAGCGTCCTGGAGCTGTGGGAGAACTGCACCCCGTTGGGTCGCAATGAGTTCATCTGCTGGGTCGAGGACGCCAAGCAGTCGAAGACCCGCGCCCGCCGGATCCGTCGGACCTGTGAGGAACTGGAGGACGGACGACGCCGCCCCTGCTGCTGGCCCGGGTGCAAGCACCGGGAGCGTACAGGGACGGCGTAGTCAGGTTCGTACCGTCCGGATGGGACCGACACGGAGGTGGTAACCGCGGGTCAGTGTCGTGTCGGTCGGGAGTCGGGAGCGGTCAGTACCAGTGGGTACCGACTGGTGCCGGGCGGTACCGGCTAGTACTTGATCGCGATACGTCCGTCGATCTTGCCCTGCTCCATGGTCTCGAGGACATCGTTGATGTCCTCGAGGTTGCAGGACTTCACCGTGGGCTTGACCAGCCCCCGGGCGTAGAAGTCCAGCGCCTCGACCTGGTCCTGACGGTCGCCGACGAGCGATCCGCGGATGGTGAGACCCTTGAGCACGATGTCGAAGATCGGGGCCGGGAAGTCTCCCGGGGGCAGGCCGTTGAACACGATGGTTCCGGCGCGGCGGGCCATGTTGATCGCCTGGCCGAAGGCCTGCGGGTGGACCGCGGTGACCAGCACGCCGTGTGCGCCACCGTCGGTGTACTCCTGGACGGCCTCGGCCGGGTCGGTGTTCGCCGCGTTCACGGCGAACTCCGCACCGTGCTTCTTGGCGAGCTCGAGCTTCTCGTCGGCGATGTCCACGGCGATGACGCGCATACCCATGGCAACCGCGTACTGTACGGCGACGTGGCCCAGGCCACCGACACCGGAGATCACGACGAACTGTCCGGGCTTGGTCTCGGAGACCTTAAGACCCTTGTAGACGGTTACGCCGGCGCACAGGATCGGTGCGACCTCGACCGGGTCAGCACCCTCCGGGATCCGGGGTGCGTAGCGGGTGTCCACGAGCATGTAGGTTCCGAAGGAGCCGTCTGCCGTGTAGCCGCCGTACTCGGCGTTGGGGCAGAGAGTCTCCCAGCCCTTGCGGCACTGTTCGCACTCGCCGCAGGCAGACCAGATCCAGGCGTTGCCGACGAGGTCGCCGACGTTGACGCTGTGTTCACCGGGGCCGAGCTCGACGATCTCGCCGACGCCTTCGTGGCCGGGGATGAACGGGGGCTCGGGCTTCACCGGCCAGTCGCCGTGGGCGGCGTGCAGGTCGGTGTGGCAGACGCCGGAGGCAATGAGCTTCACCAGAGCCTGGTTCGGGCCAGGGGTGGGAAGATCGAGGTCCTTGATCGCCAGGGGATCGTTGAACTTCTCGACGACTGCTGCATGTAGCTGATCTGACATGTGGTTCTCCCATTTCTCGGTGGGGGACAGGTGAGGGTGATTGCCGGGCCCCGGTGGAGTACGGGGAAGCAGTGTGACGAACGCTAACAACGCCCGGGGTGTGACTGCCATCACAGCAACGATCATATTATGCGGCAGCAGATATGAAGCGGGGGTGATTTCTTCCCGTGACATTGAGGTATAGGAGCATCTGTCGTTCTGCGAGGCAGTTTCGATCAGGGATGGCGGGGGTGAAATTTTCACCCCCATCTCTCATGTGATGGGAATCACGCTCTGTATATGTCAATAGTTCAGTAAGTACTTCTGGGCGCAGGTGTGTGTTCTACAGCGTCAGTCCAGGACCAGCAGGGTGACTGTCGCGGATTCGAGAGCGGTCAGACTGTGGGTGATCTTCGCTCCGATGTGCAGCCCCGTGCCCGGGGTCACCGTGACCGGGGCATCGGCACCTTCGACGGAGATGTCGACGGTTCCGGTCTGGCCCATGATGAGGATCGGGGCGGCGGCATGGTGGTCGGGCATCACGTCGCCATCGCGGAAGGCCAATCGGATTACCCGTGCCCCGTCGGTGACCCCACGTAGGTCGACCTCGGGTTTCGCCTGCTTGATGTCGGTGCGGGGGATCTCGTAGTTGGTCTTCTCTATGCCGGGATGGGCATCGGCAAGTCCGTCGATGTAGGTCCAGTCGGCCATGGTGGTGATCCTCCGTGTCGTGGGGTAGGTCGTGGGGTGTGTCGGTCACTGCCCAGGATAGTCCCGGTGGGGCAGCTACAGCGGTGCGCCGGAACGGCGACTGCGCGGGGAGGTCACCGTCCGGTCGCCGGGGATCCAGAACCGTAGCGGGGCATCGACGTTCTTCGAGATGCCGATGCGCTTGCCGCGCACGCACTCCACCGGTTCCGCTGCCGGGAACAGGGAGAAGGTCGCCGTGGTGGGGGAGTTGGGCGAGAGGGGAGAGGGCGCACCGCTGAAGGCACCGTAGCCAGCGCCAATCTCGCCAGCGCTATCGTCGCCAGCGTCGCTGCCGCCTGCGCCGAAAACCTCCAACGTCGCGCCGTCGAGGTCCAGGTCCAGGCCGAGTGCCGCCCCGAGGTTCCCCGGGCCGCTGGCCAATGCCTCATCGGCCGGTACCACGGTCGACAGTTCCTCGACACCGGACTCGCTGGTCCGCGTGCGTACCTGTGTCCGCCGCGCCCGGGCGACATCCATCCCCTCGACGACCCGTCCGGCACGCAGCAGCACACCGGCACCGATACCGTCCGGGCGGCACACGATATTGCCCGCCCGGTGGATCCCGTAACTGGCGTAGACGTACAGATGCCCCGGCGGCCCGAACATCGTCGCGCACCGCGGGGTCCACCCCTTGGCGGTGTGGGACGCTGCGTCCCCCACTCCCGGGTACGCCTCGACCTCGGTGATCTGCACCGCGACAGCGTTGGACGCACCGTCAGCACCGTCGGCACTGTCGTTGCGCCGCAGCACCGCGCCAAGAAGCAGCGGTGCGACGATTTCGGGGGACGCGGTGAGGTCAAGCACAGTTCTGCTCCGTCAGTCCTGCAGGCTCTGCAGGCTCTGCAGGCCCTGCACTACCCGAAGCGCCGAGGCGGCAGCTGCATCGGTTTCCTGCAGCATCAGCGGATCGGTGCGCGGCATCGGGGAGATCGTCATGTCCGCTCGGACCTCCTGCAGCGGGATACCGATCATGTGCACCCGCGGATCAACCTCGCCGGAGGCGCCAACCACACGCGTACTCGTCAGGTCGACCTCCGGGGCCCTCGTCGGGGTGCCGTCGCCGCGCTTCCAGGTCCGCAGCCGGCCGGACGACCGCAGTGACTTAGTCAGGGGATCGGTGGATACCTGCACATCCGGCTTGTGCAGCCAGGCGTCCACCAACGTGGTGGAACTGACCTGCTCTTCCCCGCTGGACGGGGAGCTGGCCAGGAACGCCGGGGCCTCTGGGTCGATGACGATCGTCGGGTGGCCGCCGAGGAAGCGCACGTAGCCGGCGTCGACCAGGCACAGCAGTTCGGCGGTGCGGAACGCCGGCGGGCCGGAGCCGACCATCTGGCCGACCCGCTTGAGCTCTGCCAGGCCGCCGCGCCGGGAAGCGGTGGTGTATCGGTTCGGCTGGTCGACGATCCCGGCGGGCTTTCGGGCAGACCCGATGACCTGTAGTCCGGCCTTCACCGCGGAGTCCCGACCCCGCAACGCCTCGGTGAGGTCGAGGGCCAGGTTGTCGGCGATCATGGCGGTCAGCTCGTCGATGGTGGGGCCGGTGGCGGTACCGTTCGCCGCGAACCGTGCCACCGGATCGGCGTGGAACGACAGGTTGAAGCGCTGTTCCGCCGTCACCAGACCGTCGAGCCGGGGGTCGGTGTGCAGCGACCAGGGGTCGGCGTCCGGCGCGTCGATCACGGCGATGACCTGGTCCAGGGTCTCCGGATCCTGGTCCGACCCTTTGCCCAGCAGCACCCGGTAGTAGGCCTCCTGGGCGTCCCGCAGGATCGCCGGCCACAGGGTGGCGTCGAAATCGACGGAATCCGCCGGGGCATCAGCGGGCACGGCAGCCTTCGCAGCGGCGAACCGTGGCATCACCGCGGCCGGCGGCAAGGTACCGTACACAGGTTTCGGCTGGTAGGGGTATCCGTGGTGGGATGCCACCAGCAGGTGCGGTTCAGCGCCGCAGGGCTCATAGGTCAGCCCGGAACGGGACTGCGGATCGGGGACGAAGCGTCCTCCCCGGTCGATGGTGAGCATTGCCATCACGTCGAAGAAACCCATCCCCAACCCTCGCACGAGCACCTCCTCGCCGGAATCGGCGAAGGAGTCGATGCTGCAGATGTCCTGGTCAGCGGGGTTTCCGGGGCGCACCCACGTCAAACCGGGGTAGGTCGACACGGCGGTGTCGGTGAAGGCCTCCATCGCATCGTCGGTGGTGTCGGTCCAGCCCAGGGCGAGCACGGTGGCGTCGGCGAGGATCTCCTCGCCGGTGGACAGGACGATCCGGTCAGCAGCATCCTCGCTGCTGATCTCCGTGGCCGTGGCGGTGTGGAGGGTCACGGTGACCCGTCCGCCGTCCTCACTGGCGGCCGGCCCGGCGGCCAGCTCGAGCACCACCGACAGCACCCAGCGCAGGTACTCGCCGTACAGCGCACGCGACGGGTGGGACTCTGGAACGCTGGCGGCCAACTCCGCTGCGTACGCCTCCGGCAGCGCCGCCGGATGTGCCGCCACCAGGGCACTCTTCGCCCCGTTCGGGTCGACCGTGGCGTCCAACGGCTCACCCCGGTGCAGCTGGATCCACTCGTACATCGTGGGGCCCTCGAGAACCGGCAGGGCCACCGTGGAACCCGGCTCGGTGAACAGCGTGACCGCGTCCGCCAGGGTGTTCATGCACAGGGTGCGGGTCTGGTCGGTGCGCCACACCCGGCCGGCACCGGGTTCGGTGTCGTCGACGAGGTGGACGTCCAGGGGGAGGTCGGTGGGCAGGGTGGAGGCTGCGGCGACGATCCGTTCCAGGACCGAGATGCCGCGCGGGCCGCCTCCGATGATCGCGAGCGTGGGCATGTAGCTCATGGTAATCCAGAGGGAAGCCAGGTTGAGGGGTGCTGACGCGAGGGAAATCTGTCGGGCAGTCAGCCTGGCACATATCTACCTGGCTCATATCTAGTGGCATCGTAAACGGTCAGTTGGTCAGTGTAGATGGCCGGATATCACCCAGATGTTGGCCATCTACACTGACCAGCCGCCCACTTACGATGACATCCTGCACCTGTTCCCCATCGTCTTCCGGCGCCGCCCGGGGCACCGTGAGTTCACACTGGAACGCAGTGCAGTCGTCGGGTGGCGTTCGGGTCGGTCCGACGGGCCGGGGGGGTCACGGGCGTAGCGTGGACTCCATGACTGAATCGACAACGACCGTTCCCCGCGTCGAGATCCCCGGCACCGACCTGAAGGTCGCGCCGGTCAGCCTGGGTGGCAACACCTTCGGCTGGACCTCCGACGCCGACGAGTCCTTCGCCGTGCTCGACGCCTTCCTCGCTGGCGGCGGCTCGGTCATCGACACCGCTGACATGTACTCCCAGTGGGCCGAGGGGCACTCCGGCGGCGAGTCCGAGACCCTCCTCGGCCAGTGGCTGGCCGACCGTGGCACCCGGCAGGACGTTGTGCTGGTGACGAAGGTCGGCGCCATCCAGGACGCGCCGGGTCTGGCGCACGACACCGTGCTGGCCAACCTCGAGCGTTCCCTGCAGCGACTGCAGACCGACCACGTGGACATCTACTACTACCACTACGACGATGAGTCGGTGTCCATCGCCGACCAGGTGAAAACCGCCGCTGAACTGATCGATTCCGGCAAGGTGCGCTTCCTCGGCCTGTCGAACTACACCCCCGACCGGATCCGCGAGTTCTACGAGACCGCCCGCGAACTGGAGCTGGACCGGGCCATCCCGCTCGCGGTCCAGCCGCAGTACAGCCTGCTGGCCCGCAGTGACTACGAGGAGGGCTACGGACTCGTCGCCGAAGAGTACGGCGTGGGTGTGTTCAGCTACTTCTCGCTGGCCTCAGGCCTGCTGACCGGCAAGTACGCCAGCCGTGAGGACATCGCCGGGGCCGCCCGTGAGGGCATGGCCGCGGGTTACTTCGGGGACGACAGTGCCGACGCCCCCGACCCCTTCGCCGTGGTCGAGGCCGTCCGCGAGGTGGCCGAGGAGCACGACGTCGAGCCGGCGTCGGTGGCCCTGGCCTGGCTGATCGCCAAGGGGGTCACCGCACCGATCGCCTCGGCGCGCACCGTCGAGCAGGTTGCCCCGCTGCTGGCGGCGACGACACTGCAGCTCAGTGATGAGAACATCAGCAGATTGGACAGTGCTTCGACTGGTTTCTGAAGGTAAACTTCAACCATGGGCACCGACTACACCACCGACACTGTCGAGCACGACTACCCCGTCATCCGTCCCGAAGGATCCGACGGCGAGGATGTCGGTGCCATCCACGCGCTGACCGCCGAGGCCTTCGCCACCGCCGACCACACCTCCGGCACGGAGGCGGCCATCATCGACGCCCTGCGGGACGCCGAAGCGCTCACCTTGTCCCTGGTTGCGGTGCATGCCGGACGCATCGTCGGCCACGTCGCGGCCTCCCCGGTGACCCTCGACCCACCCGCTGAGGGCTGGTACGGGCTGGGCCCGATGTCGGTGCACCCGGAGTTCCAACGCCAGGGAATCGGCTCTGCCCTGGTCAAGGCGGTGGTGGACGCCCTGGTCGACCTGGAGGCCACCGGTGCGGTACTGCTCGGCGAACCCTCGCTGTACCAGCGTTTCGGCTTCGCGGAACGCGAGGGACTGACGATGGCCGGGCTGGACCCGGACAACTCCGCCTACTTCCAGGCCCTCCGGCTCGATGGCGGCGGAGCCGGCGCCGCGTCCTATCCACAGGCGGTGGTCACCTACCACCCGGGGTTCGACGCAACCTAGCGTCCCACAGCACCCCGGCACACAGAATTCCGGGCGACCCGAGACCCCTGATGCGTCGATTCGGGGGTTCTTCGGGCTAGCATTAGTGCCCGATGAATGCCCCACAGTCTGCTGCCGTATCCCCCCGGCGGTCCGCCAGGCCCGGTCACCGCACCGACATCGACGGACTCCGCGGCCTGGCGATCGCGCTGGTTGTGGTCTTCCACGTCTTCATCGGCCGGGTTTCCGCCGGTGTGGACGTGTTCCTCCTGCTGGGCGGCATCTTCTTCTTCGGCCCGCAGATCCGCAATGCGCTGGACCCCAGGGGACTGACGGTCGTCCAGTCCTTCCTGCGCATCCTGCGTCGACTGTTCCCCGCCCTGGTCACCGTGGTGTTGGTGTCGGCCGCCGCTGCTGCGGTCATCTTCGGACGGGTCCGCTGGGGCGAGGTCGCCGAGGACGCCACCGCCTCACTGCTCTACATGCAGAACCTGCACCTGACCGACCTGGGGCAGGACTATTCCGCGCTGAACCGGGACGTCAGTGTCTTCCAGCACATCTGGTCGATGTCGGTGCAGATGCAGATCTACGTCGGCTCCCTACTGGTCATCGCGCTGATTGGCGGCATCGCCCTGCTCGCAGGTGCGGGGCCCGACAAGGGACGACCCGGTGCACGACGCGGCGACGGTTCCACCCGGGCCATCTCGGGTGGGCTGCACTGGCTGCTGGTCATCGCCACCGTCGCCAGCTTCATCTACGCCGCCTGGCTCGGTAACGAGGACCAGGGTGCGAACTATTACTCGCCGTTCTCCCGATTCTGGGAGATCGGCCTGGGCGGCCTGTTCGGCATCTGGCTGTTGGGCCGCACCCTGCCGCGGGTGTGGGAGATCCTGCGCTGGCCGGCCGGTGTGCTCGGCGTCGGGATGATCATCGTCACCGGTCTGTTCCTCGACGGTGCCGCGCAGTTCCCCGGCCCGTGGACGCTGGTCCCGCTGGTTGGCGCGATGCTGGTCGTGCTGGCCGGCAACCCGGTGGAGGACGACCGTTCCCCGCGCTCCGAGGGCGTCACCGCCCTGCTGGAGACCCGGCCGTTCCAGTTCCTCGGACGCATCGCCTACAGCCTCTACCTGTGGCACTGGCCGATGCTGGTGCTGGTGACCTACCTGCTGTCCGACCCGCTCGAGGGCGAGGGTTCCGTCGCGGAGGGGGCCGCCGACCCAGCCGACCCAGCCGACGCAGTCGGAGCCGGGGCCGACGTCGCGGGGGACGGAGCCGGTGCGCTCGGCGGCATCACCGCCACGCTCGGCACCGGCCAGGGAATCCTGGTCGGCACCGGTGTGGTCGTGGTGTCCTGCCTGCTGGGCTGGGCGACCTACCGCTTCATAGAGACCCCGCTGCGTCAGGGACGCAAACCCGGACGCTCCTGGGTTCTCACCCCGTCCTACCTGCGCACATCGCTGCGCAAGGGTGGTGCCACCAAGGTCGGTGCCACGACACTGATCGTCGTCGCCACCGGCGCGGTGCTGGCGTTCGGTCCGATCGCCGACCGCGCCGGGGAGGAGGCCCTCACTGACGCCTCCGAGGTGAACCGCGACGACTATCCCGGCCCGCGGGCGTTCCTTCAGGACGCACCGGTGCCGGAGGGCCTGGATCCGGAACCGAACCCGGAGATCGGCCAGGACGAGATGCTGCCGGACACCCAGGACGACGGCTGCTTCTCCGGTTTCGTCGAACCCAACCTGATCCTCACCCAGCAGTTCAACGCCTCCGACATCCCCTGCGAGTACGGCGACGTGGACTCCGACCGGCTGATGTACCTGGTCGGAGGTTCCCACTCCGAGCACTTCCTGCCGGCCCTCGACGAGATCGGCCAGGAGCAGGGCATCCGCATTGTGCCGTTGCTGAAGATGGGTTGTGTGCTGGGCATGGAGCTGCCGCACCTCAGCGGCGAGCCCTACCCGGAGTGCGGCGAGTGGGAGCAGTCCGCCCAGCAGTACATCTTCGACAACCCGCCGACCGACGGGGTGTTCATGACCGTCACCCGGCCGACCACCATCGAAGGCAACGGGCCGGACCAGGTGCCGCAGGAGTACGTGGACATGGTCGCCAAGCTCACCGACGCCGGCATCCACACCTGGGGTATGCGCGACACCCCGTGGCACATGTCCGGCCCCGGCCAGCAGGGCAATGCCCGGGAGTGCGTCGCCGTCGGCTTCGATGGTGACTGTGGTGTGGACGAGCTCGCCAGCCTCGCCCCGGAGAACCCGGCACTGCCGGCCTATGAGGGGCTCGACATCACCCAACTCGAGGTCACCCCGGCACTGTGCCGCGACGGTCGCTGCCCGGCGGTCGTCGGCAATGTGCTGGTCTACCGCGATGGTCAGCACTTCACCTCGCTGTTCTCCTCCATGTTGGCCGAGGAGATCAGTCGTCAGATGTACGAGGTCCCCGCAGAAGACGGGCTCGGGGGTGAGCCCGGGGATGAGGCCGGAGTCCCGGCAGGGGGCACCCCGGTGGCCCCCGCAGGGGAGTAGCACCACCACCCATGCTGAACCACGAACGTAGCCCCCGGGCGGGGGCCAGTCTCCGACGCGCCGACATCGACGGTCTCCGCGGTCTGGCGATCGCCCTGGTCGTGGTCTTCCACGTCTTCATCGGACGGGTGTCCTCCGGTGTGGACGTGTTCCTGCTGCTCGGCGGTATCTTCTTCTTCGCCCCGCAGATGCGCAACGCCCTGGAACCCACCGGGCTGACGCTCGTCCAGGCGGTGCTGCGGATCATCCGACGGCTGTACCCGGCACTGGTCACCGTGGTGGCGGTGTCCCTGGCGGCCGCGTTGCTGGTCTACGCACCGGTGCGTTGGATCGGGACCGGGCAGGACGCGGCGGCCTCGCTGCTGTACGTCCAGAACCTCAACCTGATCCACCAGGGGCAGGACTACGCGGCGATCAGCCAGGACGTCAGCCTGTTCCAGCACATCTGGTCGATGTCGGTGCAGCTGCAGATCTACCTCGGCTCACTGGTGGTGATCACGGTGCTCTGCGCGGTCGTGACCCGGGTGTTCTCCCGGACGGCGACCGCGGCCAGGCGGACCGTGGTCGGCCTGCTGGTGGTGGCCACTGTCGTCAGCCTCGGGTACGCGACCTGGATGACCACCCACGACCAGGCGGTGAACTACTACTCGCCGCTGTCGCGCTTCTGGGAGATCGGCCTGGGTGGCCTGTTCGGCCTGTGGGTGCTGGGGCGCCGCCTGCCGGGCTGGTTCACCCACCTGCGCTGGCCCGCCGGGCTGGTCGGCCTGGTGCTGATCATCGGCACCGGGATGGTGCTGGACGGCGCCGCCCAGTTCCCTGGCCCGTGGACACTGGTGCCGCTGGCTGGTGCGGTGCTCGTCGTGCTCGCCGGCAGCGAGACCGGCAGCGCCGCCACCGCAGCGTCCGGCACCTCCGGACGCGTCGGCGTCGCCCGCCTGCTGGAGACCCGCGTCTTCCAGCTGCTCGGACGCTACGCCTACGCCCTCTACCTGTGGCACTGGCCGGTGCTGACCCTGGCGACCTACCTGTGGTCCGAGCGCGCCGGGGGAGAAGCAGCCGCCGAGGCCGCCGCTGCAGCAGAGGCCGCCGCAGCCACCGCCGCCGACGGCACCGCACCCGCCGTTGACGCCCCCTGGCTGCAGGGCATCACCGCCACCCTCGGTTCCACCACCGGCACCCTGGTCGGCACCGGCGTCATCGTGGTCTCCCTCGTCCTGGCCGCGGCCACGCACCGCTTCATCGAGGTGCCGCTGCAGCAGACCTCGCGTCCGACCCGCTCCTGGGTGCTCACGGACCTGGGCTACCTGCGCAGCGCCTCCGGCCACCGGGGGAAGACCGTCGTCGCCGTCGGCATGGTCGCCGCCACCGTCGGCGTCATCGCCTTCGCCCCGACGGGCGAGCGCGTCCTCGCGCACCGCGCCGCGAAGCTGGAGGCCCGCGCCGCCGACACGGACATCTACCCGGGGCCCGCGGCGTTCCTGCAGGACGCTCCGGTCCCCGAGGGGGAGCCGGTGGTCCCGGACACCGCGGAGATCCGCCCGCTGATGCCGCTGAACCAGCCCGACGGCTGTTACGCCGACTTCCCCGACACCGAGGTGGTCCTCACCCACGACCACAACGAGTCCGACGAGGAGTGCGCCTACGGCGACGTCGACTCCGACCGGGTGATGTACCTCGCCGGCGGTTCGCACTCCGAGCACTTCCTGCCCGCCCTGGACATCATCGGCAGGGACCGCGGCATCAAGATCGTGCCGATCGTGAAGATGGGCTGCGTGCTGGGAATGGCCCTGCCGCGCGTGGATGGCAGCGACTACCCGGAGTGCGCCGAGTGGGAGCTCAAGGCCCAGCAGTACGTGCTGGACAACCCGCCGACCGACGGGGTGTTCATGACCGTCACCCGGCCGACCTCGATGCTGGGCGACGGCCCGGAGCAGATCCCGGAGGAGTACGCCGCGATGGTGCAGAAGCTCACCGACGCCGGCATCCACACCTACGCCGTCCGCGACACCCCGTGGATGATGAGGAGCCCCGGACGCCAGCTCGACGCCCGCAAGTGCGTCGCGGAACAGCACGAGGGCGACTGCGGTGTCGCCCAGGAGGACCACCTGCTGCCGGAGGACCCGTCGCTGGAGGCGTTGGTGGGGATGGACGTCACCCACATCGACCTCACCGACGCGGTGTGCCGCGACGGACGCTGCCCCGGCGTGGTCGGCAATGTGCTGGTCTACCGCGACACCCAGCACATCACCAACCGCTTCGCGGAACTGCTCGCCCCGGAGATCGAGCGTCAGATGTACGGGGACACCGACGACCGGGCCAGTAACGGGTGAGGCCTTGCTCACGGCGCGGTGTCCGCATCCCGTGAATCGGACAGACCTCCGGTTAAGATAAGCAGGCTATGACACCCCCTGACCATCAGTTTTCACCGGCGCGTCCGGTGACGGTGGACCCGCGGCCGCGACCGCGGCTGACCCACCGCACCGACATCGACGGACTCCGCGGCCTGGCGATCGCCCTGGTCGTGGTCTTCCACGTCTTCGTCGGCCGGGTGTCCTCCGGTGTCGACGTCTTCCTGCTGGTCGGTGGTGTCTTCTTCTTCGCCCCGCAGGTCCGCAACGCGCTGAACCCCAAGGGACTCACACTGCCGCAGTCGGTCTGGCGGATCCTCCGACGCCTGTACCCTGCGCTGATCACCGTTGTCGCGGTGAGCGCGGTAGCCGCCCTGCTGTTCCTGCCGGCGTCCCGGTGGGTGCAGTCCGGGCAGGACGCTTCGGCCGCCCTGCTGTACGTCGAGAACCTCCACCTGGCCAACCAGGGGATGGAGTACGAGGCGATCGGCCGGGACGTCAGTCTCTTCCAGCACATCTGGTCGATGTCGGTGCAGATGCAGATCTACGTCGGCTCGCTGATCGTCATCGCCCTGCTGGCGGTGCTGTTCCGTAAGCGTGCCCGGGTCGGCACCGGGGTGATGCGTTTCCTGCTGGTCGTCGCCACCGTCGCCAGCTTCGCCTACGCCACCTGGCTGGGCACCGAGAACCAGGCGCTGAACTACTACTCGCCGCTGTCGCGCTTCTGGGAGATCGGCCTGGGTGGCCTGTTCGGCATCTGGCTGATCGGCTGGATGATCCCCCGGTCGTTGGCGTGGGTCCGTTGGCCGGCCGGTGTGCTCGGCCTGGTGCTGATCGTGGGCACCGGCATGTTCCTGGATGGTGCCGCCCAGTTCCCGGGACCGTGGACGCTGGTGCCGTTGGTCGGCGCGATGCTGGTGATCCTCGCCGGTAACCCCGTCGCAGAGCGGGGTGGCGACGGGGGGTCCATCGGCGTGGCCCGGATGCTGGATTCGCGGGTGTTCCAGTTCCTCGGCCGGATCTCCTACAGCCTGTACCTGTGGCACTGGCCGCTGCTGACCCTGGCGACCTACCACTTCGCCACCCGCTCGGAGTCCACCGGCGACACCTCCCCGTCCGGCGGTCTGCAGGGCATCACCGCCACCCTCGGCACCGGGCAGGGCATCCTCGTCGGCTCCGCCGTGATCCTCGGCTCCCTGGTGCTGGCGTGGCTGACCTACCGCCTGGTGGAGGTGCCGACCCGGCAGAAGTCCAAGCCCGCCCGGTCGTGGGGGTTCCTGGGCTTCCCTGGCCGCCGCCGGCGCGCAGCCGCCGCAGCCGATACAGACGCCTCAGCGTCCGGAGACAACGCCGCACCCCGTAAGCCGCTGCGTCCCGTCCCGGTGATCACCGTGCTGGTCATGGCGGCCGCCACCGGCGGCGTCCTCGCCCTCGCACCGCTGGCCGAGAGCCACAACGCGCGCGAGGCTGAGGCGGCGATGGACAACGAGATCACCGAGGAGACCCACCCCGGGCCCGCCGCCTACCTGCAGGACGTCCCGGCGTCCGGCAGCGCGCCCGTGCTGCCCCCGGCGGTGTGGGACGACGACATCATGTTCCCGCAGTCCACCCTCGACGGCTGCATCAGCCGCGTCACCGACAGCGACCTGGTCCTCACCCACGAGCGCAACGCCTCCGACACCCCCTGCGTCTACGGCGACACGAACGCCGAACGCACCATGTACCTCGTCGGCGGCTCGCACTCCGAGCACTTCCTGCCCGCCCTCGACGCCATCGGCACCGAGCGCGGCATCCGGATCGTCCCGATGCTGAAGATGGGCTGCCCGCTGGGCATGGAGATCCTCCGCTTCAACGGCGAGCCCTACCCCGAGTGCTACGCCTGGCAGGAGAAGGTCGAGGAGTACATCTTCGACAACCCGCCGACCGACGGGGTGTTCCTGTCCTCGACCCGCCCGACGACCCGCAACGGTGAGGGACCCGACCACGTGCCCGAGGGGTACGTGGACGTGGTGCGCCGGTTCAGCGACGCCGGCATCCACACCTTCGCCGCCCGCGACAACCCGTGGCGCAACGTCGACGGCGAGCTCGGCAACTCCCTGGTGTGCGTCGCCGACGGTGGCGACGCCGACGACTGCGGCATGGTGCAGGACGACTCCCTCGCCGAACACAACCCCGCACTCACCGCCTACCAGGGGCTCGACGTGACCCACCTCGACCCGACGGCGGCCTACTGCCGCGACGGGGTGTGCCCGGCGGTTGTCGGCAATGTGCTGGTCTACCGCGACGGCAACCACTTCACCCCGATGTGGGTGGAGCTGATGACCGAGGAGATCGAGCGTCAGATGTACGACCCCCAGGCGCTCGCCGACATGGACGTCGCCGCACAGGAGGCGGCCGACGCCGCGGCCGCCGCGCAGCAGGACGGTGCGGACGAGCTCGCCCCGCCGGTGGTGCAGCGCATGCCGAAGCCGTGGGACCCCGACTACGTGCCGCCGGTGGAGACGGCCGACCCGGTGCCCGCGCCTGCACCGGAGCCTGCGCCGGAGCAGGGCTGGGTCGATCCTGGCTACATCGACCCGGGCTGGGTGGACCCGGGCTACGTCGACCCGGGCTGGGTGGACCCCGGGTACGTCGAGCCGGCGTGGTGAGCGTGACGGCCGGAGCGTCCTGAACCGCCGCAGCGTCCTGAACGGGCCGGAGAAACGACGTTCACCAGCGGCGCGCTCCCCCGTCGACCCATCGGAGTCGCTGCGCGTGTGCGTCCCTGGGGGTAATGGGCGGTATGCTGTAGCCCGCCATGAACTCTTCGAATCCACACCCCGCTTCCGGAGCGGTACCGCGGCGACCCCACCGTAGGGACATCGACGGACTCCGCGGCCTGGCGATCGCCCTGGTCGTGGTCTTCCACGTCTTCATTGGCCGGGTCTCCTCCGGTGTGGACGTGTTCCTGCTGGTCGGCGGTATCTTCTTCTTCGGCCCGCAGATCCGCAACGCCCTGAACCCCAAGGGCCTGACCCTGGTGCAGTCCTTCCTGCGCATATTCCGGCGACTGTATCCGGCGTTGATCACCGTCGTCGCAGCGACACTGATCCTCGCCGTCATCGTGTACGCCGAGGTCAGATGGGTCAACGCAGGTAAGGACGCCAGCAGTTCACTGGCGTACTTCCAGAACTTCCACCTGGCCAACCAGGGCCAGGAGTACACGGCGATCAACCGGGATGTGAGCCTGTACCAGCACATCTGGTCGATGTCGGTGCAGATGCAGATCTACGTCGGCTCGCTGGTGGTCATCGCGCTGCTCGCTGCGCTGTTCCGGAATAAACCGCGGGTCGGAAGTACCCTGCTGCACTGGTTGCTGGTGGCCGCCACGGTCGCCAGCTTCGCTTACGCCACCTGGCTGGGGTCCGAGAACCAGGCACTGAACTACTACTCGCCGCTGTCCCGCTTCTGGGAGATCGGCCTGGGTGGCCTGTTCGGCCTGTGGCTGATCGGTTGGGTCATCCCTCGCTCCCTGGCGTGGATCCGCTGGCCGGCGGGCCTGGTCGGTCTGGTGCTGATCATCGCCACCGGTATGTTCCTCGACGGTGCCGCGCAGTTCCCGGGCCCGTGGACGCTGGTGCCGCTGGCCGGTGCGATGCTGGTGATCCTCGCCGGCAACCCCGTCGCCGACCGCAAGGCCCCGGAGGGCGGCAGCACCGGTGTCACCGGGTACCTGCCCATCGTCGGCGTCTCCCGGATGCTGGACTCGCGGGTGTTCCAGTTCCTCGGCAAGACATCCTACGGCCTGTACCTGTGGCACTGGCCGCTGCTGACGCTGGCGACGTTCTACTTCTCCACGTCCACCGCCTCCCAGGCCGGTGGCCTGCAGGGCATCACCGCCACGCTCGGCACCGGCCAGGGCATCCTGGTCGGCACCGCGGTCATCGTCGCCTCCCTGGTTCTGGCGTGGTTGACCAACAAGTTCATCGAGGCGCCGCTGCGCCAGAAGTCCAAGCCCCACCGCTCCTGGGTCATCGTCGACGGTGGCTACTGGCGAACCAGCCTGCGCTCGAAGGGCAAGGTCGCCGCAGCCGTGGTCATGGCGCTTGTCACCGCCGGCGTCTTCGCCTTCGCCCCGGTCACCGAGGCACGCATCCAGGCCCGCGTGCAGGAGCTCAGCGTCACCGACGTCGACCCGGCCGAGTATCCCGGCCCGAGTGCTTTCCTGCAGGACGCTCCGGTTCCCGACGGCCTGCCCGTCCTGCCGGACCCGGCGGATGACGGCCCGATGATGGCCGACACCCTCAAGGACGGCTGCCTGGCCCACTTCGACCACACCGACCTGATCACCACCAAGTGGTTCAATGAGGAGGACGAGCCGTGTGTCTACGGTGACGTCGAGTCTGATCGCACCATGTACCTGGTGGGCGGCTCGCACTCCGAGCATTTCCTGCCGGCGCTGCAGCTCATCGCCCAGCAGCAGAACTTCAAGATCGTCCCGATCCTGAAGCTGGGTTGTGTCATCGGCATGGACATCCCGAAGTGGGATGGCTCGGACTACCCGGAGTGCCGCGAGTGGCAGCAGAAGGCCGAGGACTTCATCTTCGAGAACCCGCCGTCCGAGGGCGTGTTCATGACCGTCACCCGGCCGACGACGATCCAGGGTGACGGCCCGGACCAGGTGCCGCAGGAGTACGTGGAGATGGTGCGCCGCCTGTCGGACGCCGGTATCCACACCTTCGGTGCCCGCGACACCCCGTGGATCCTGTCGTCCCCCGGTGTCCAGGGCAATGCACGACTGTGCGTGGCCGAGGACCCCGACGACGACGACTGTGGCGTCGACGAGGCGGAGTCGCTGGCACCGGTGAACCCGGCGTTGGCGGCCTATGAGGGGCTCGACATCACCCACGTGGACGTCACCCCGGCGGTGTGCAAGGACGGACGCTGTCCCGCTGTGATCGGCAATGTGCTGGTCTACCGCGATGCGCAGCACTTCACGAACCTGTTCGCAGCGCAGCTCGCGCCGGAGATCTCCCGCCAGATGTACGATCCGGCGGCCCAGGAGGAGCAGCTGCGTCACGCGGGGGAGAGCAGTGCGCAGACGCCTCCGGAGGATCCGGACGCTCCGATGCAGAAGGACGTCTTCGTCCTGCCGAAGCCTGGCGCGGAGGACGATGCGGTCCTCCCGGACCCGAACCAGAACGTGGCGCCGATCCCCGAGCCGGCTCCGGCCCCTGTTCCGGCTCCCGCCCCGGCCCCGGACCCGGGGTGGGTTGATCCGGGCTATGTTGATCCGGGTACTGGCCAGGGCTACGTCGACCCCGGCCCCGACCAGGGCTACGTGGATCCGGGTTACGCCCCGCCGTACTGACCCGGGCCCCGCGCCAACCATCTGACCCCGGTGGCCCTCCGCACGGAGCGGCCACCGGGGTCACGTGTGTAGTACACGGCGGGACTAGTCGTCGTCGGCGCCGGCGTTATCCTCGTCGTCCTCGCCGTCATCTCCGGCAGCAGCGTCGGCATTCATCAGGTCGCGGACCGTGGCGAACTCGTCGAGACCGAAACGCTCCAGCAGCCCCGGGCCGCCCTCCGCCGGCCAGACCTCCGAGCCGTCGACCGGCAGGAATCCCAGGGAATCGCCGTCGGGCAGGCAGAAGATCACGGTGTCCTGCTCGGTGAGGTTGAGCAGGGCATCGCCCAGCAGGTCGTCGGGGAACAGTGTCACCAGCACGATGACCTCCACCCCCGGCACCAGGGACGGCAGGCCGGTGAGGATGTCCGGGGTCGCCCGGATGCCCTCCAGGTAGGCCTGGGCCAGGTTCTGCCGGTGCAACCGTTGGTTGGTGTCCTCGTCCTGCAGGGAACGCACGTACAGCACCGGGGCCGAGGCGGCTCCGTTCGTCATCCCTTCCGGGTTGGTCTCCTGTTCCACGGCCCATTCGGCGTAGCTGCGCATCGCCGGCTTTTCCGTGCCGGAGAGGAACTGCAGGTCACGGGTGGCGGCGAACTTCGCCTCGGAGAGCTTCTGGGCGCTGCCGGCCATGGGGGCGTTGACGCCGTAGTAGGTCCACTGCGGGGCGGACGTCGGGTCGTGCCGGAACACGACCTGGGCGATGCCGAAGGTGTCGTCCTGCATTACCGCTCACCTGCCTGGGTGGTCTCGTTGCCGCCGATCGCCCGGACCAGTACTGCCACCAGGAAGTCGGACGACTCGGTGAACGGCTGCAGGTCCCAGCCGGCGAACATCTGGCTGACCTGCAGTCCGGCGGCCGTAGCGTCCTGCCGGAAGGCATCGAGGCTGCGGCCACGCTGCAGGCCGAAACCCACGACCAGGCGTCCGGCGTCGTCCAGGCGGGAGGCGAGCACGCCGAGCGCTTGCCGGTGGGCGGCGTCCGGGATGAAGGCGAGCACGTTGCCTGCCGAGACGATGAGGTCGAAGGGGCCGGCGGGGACCTCGGACTCCTCGGCCAGGTCACCGGTGTGCCAGGCGACCGGCAGGCCGACGGATTCCTCAGCGTCGGTGTAGCGCTGGCGGGCGTAGGCGACCAGCTGCGGGTCGATGTCCACGGCGGACACCTGGTGGCCGAGGGCTGACAGGTGCGCGGCGACGCGTCCGGTCCCGGCACCGGCGTCGAGGATACGGGCGCCGCGCGGGGCCATGGCGTCAATCAGGCGGGCCTCGCCGTCGATGTCACCGCCGCCGCCCTCGATGGCCTCCCACCGGGCGATGTAGCGCTGGGAGTGTTCCGGGTCTGCGCCGGTGACGGACGCCCAGGTCGTGGTCGCGGCGGTGGCTGGGGTGTGCTGGTTGTTCCTGGTGCTCTGTGCTGACGGGGTGCCGGACGTCCCGGAGACCCTGGGGGAGGGGCGCGGGGTGGACAGGGACATCGGATCGATCGAACTCATGCGACCAGTATGCCAGTCGGCAGCGCGAGCTGGCGCAGGTGAGAGCGGTGTTGAGTATCCGGCGTGTCGTCACCGGACGGCAGGCCGGTCTGGGGGATCCTCACTGCCGCGACCGTGGGAGCTACGGATGACCTGCCCAGGGTTCCTGACCGCGCTGTGGAGGTGTCCCGTGAAGAATCTGGACTAAGGTGTCTCCCGACATGACCGCCAATCCTTTCCGTCTGTCCCCTGTCTGCCCCTCGAGCTATGGAGCCTGTCTCGACCATGACTGAAACCACCACCAGCTCCCGCCCACGCAAACGTGGTCGACCACGCAAGACAGAGGCCGCACGCCAGGACACCCGAGAACTGTTGTGTCGTGCCGGCGTGGTCGCGCTGACCGAGAAGGGCTATTGCGCGACCGGTATCGACGAGATTCTGTCCACTGTCGGGGTGCCGAAAGGATCTTTCTACAACTACTTCGGCAGTAAGGAGGCATTCGGGGCTGACGTCATCGCAGAATACGACCGATACTTCACCCGCAAGATCGACCGGCACCTCAGCGATGCGACCGTCCCCGCGGTGGAACGCATCACCGCTTTCTGCGTCGATGCCGAAGAGGGTATGCAACGACACTCCTTCCGACGCGGCTGTGTGATCGGAAACCTGGGCCAGGAGATGAATGCACTTCCCGAAGCGTACCGCGCCCAGATCATCGGCGTGCTCGACGGTTGGCGCGAACGGGTCGCCGCCTGCCTGACGACGGGGAAGGCCAACGGTGAGATCCCCGCCTGGGTCGACTGCCGGCAGTCTGCTGAGGCGTTCTGGATCGGGTGGGAGGGAGCCGTCCTCCACGCCAAGCTCCATCGCAGTGCCGAGCCACTGCGGACGTTCCGGCGATTCTACGTCACGGGCCTGGGGATATCTCCGAAGTAGTTTCTTACATGAAGTAACCTGGTCGATTTTCAGAGACGATCGGTCTAATGTTGGTGCACGAATGCTTTCCTCGACAAGTAAGGAGCATCTCCCGTGTTCACAGGTGTACTGATCGACAATGACGACAACGGCTACCGGGCGCGCCTCACCGAGCTCGACGAACAGCAGCTTCCCGAGGGCGACGTGACAGTGCGGGTCAGCCACTCGGGCATGAACTACAAGGATGCCCTGGCGATCACCGGCAACGGCAAGATCGTGCGCGACTTCCCGATGGTTCCCGGCATCGACTTCGTCGGGCAGGTTGAACACAGCGAGCACTCGGACTATTCGGAGGGCGACTGGGTGATCCTCAATGGCTGGGGTGTGGGGGAGGGCCACTGGGGCGGACTGGCACAGAAGGCCCGGGTCAACGGGAACTGGCTGGTGCCGTTGCCGGACAATTTCTCCCCGGCCCAGGCAATGTCCATCGGCACCGCCGGCTACACAGCCATGCTGTGCGTGATGGCCCTGGAACGCCACGGTGTCACGCCGGACCAGGGGGAAATTGCGGTGACCGGCGCATCCGGCGGAGTCGGCAGTGTGGCGGTGGCTCTGTTGGCGAAGCTGGGCTACACCGTGGTGGCGATCACCGGGCGCTCCGACGAGAACCAGTACCTGAAGGATCTCGGGGCATCCGAGATCCTCGACCGGGCTGACTTCTCTGACGCGGGCAAACCCCTGCAGAAGGCCCGGTGGGCCGGCGCCGTTGATGTCGCCGGCAGTCACACCTTGGCCAATATTCTGGCCGGCACGAAGTACCGCGGTGTGGTGACCGCCTGCGGACTGGCGGCAGGGATGGACCTACCTGCGTCGGTTGCCCCGTTCATCCTCCGGGGTGTGACCTTGGCCGGTGTCGACAGCGTGATGTGCCCGATCGAGGACCGTCTGGAGGCATGGCATCGGTTGGGCCAGGACCTGGATCCGGCGAAGCTGGACATGATCACCACTGAGATCGGTCTGGACGAGGCCATCACCACCGCCGACCGGCTCCTGGACGGCAAGGTGCGCGGTCGGGTCGTCGTGGACGTCAACACGTTCCAGGACGTGTCTGCTCAACCGTAGCGGTACAACCTGCCACCGTGAGGCCGCACCCACCGGCCATTTCCAGCAGTGCGCCGATACCCGGGTGATGTTCTCCGGCGGTGTCTCGGCAGAATCTCTCAGACGAGCGTGTCGATGATCTCCTGCGCAGCTGGGAGGGCCGCTGCTCGGTCGGCGTCGATCAACCCGATCCGGGAACGTCGGTCGATGAGGTCCTCCACCGTCACCGCACCCTCGTGGGTGACATGGAAGGCGAACTCGGCACGGACCGTGTCGATCCCCGGGGCCACCGGCTCCAGCGGACGCTCCACCGGGCAGGTCCGCAACACCGCCGGTGCCTCATGGCCGAAGCGTTCCACCAGGGACTTCGGCAGTCCCGCCAGGTCGCTGGGGTGCACGTACTCGACCCCGGGTGCCCCCGGTGCCCCGACGAGAGCGGTGGTGGCGGTGACGCACGGCCCCGGGGTCTCCCCGGTCGTGCGCAGGATGTCCGCGACGATGTCCACGGTCTGCTCCGCCATCAACCGGTACTCGGTGAGCTTGCCGCCGGTGACGGTGACCAGGGAGGCGTTGTCGCCGTCGCCGGTGAGGATCACGTGCTCGCGGGACAGGTCCGCGGTGGGGGTGGATGCCCCGGCAGTACCGTCGGTGCCGTCACTGCCGCCGCGCCTACCGCGGTGGGGCTTCTCGTTGAACTGTACCAGCGGACGCAGCCCGGCGAACGCCCCGTCGACGTCCTCGGCGGTCAGGTCGGTGGCCAGTGCCTGGTTGACCACGTCCAGAATCCAGTCGATGTCGTCCTGCGGCACCTCCGGGACGTCCGGGATGGTGTCGGAGCCCAGGTCTTCGTCGGTGATGCCGATGTAGCAGCGTCCCAGCTGCTCCGGGAGGATGAAGCAGAAGCGGCTGCCGTGGCCGGGGACCGGTACGGTCAGCGCGCCGGTCGGGTTGCCGACTTTGTCCGCGTCGACGACCAGGTGGGTACCGCGCGACGGCCGGACGCTGACCTGGGGGTCGAGCTGCCCCGCCCACACGCCGGTGGCGTTGACCACCGCACCGGCGGTGACGGTGACGTCTTCACCGTCGGTGCCGTCACCCAGTTCGTCCTGCAGGACGACGCGGTTGCCGCTGACCTCGGTCGCGCGGCAGTGGGTGAGCACCCGGGCGCCGTATCCGGCAGCGGTGCGGACCAGGGCGGTGACCAGGCGGGCGTCGTCGATCAGCTGACCGTCGTAGTTGACGTAGCCGAAGCGCAGGTCGCTGGTGTCCACCGCCGGGCACAGTTCGGCGACGGTCTTTTTCCCGACGGTGCGGGAGAACGGCAGGGTGGCCGACTTCGTCGCCGCGGCAACGCGCAGGGCGTCGCCGGCGAGGAAGCCGAGTCGCGGAATGGTCCGCTGCATGCGGGTGAAGCGGTCCAGCACGGGCACGACCTGCGGCACCGCGCGGGTCAGGTGCGGGGCGGTGGTCTCCATGAGGATGCCGCGCTCGCGGGCGGACCGGCGTGCGATGCCGACGTTGCCGGTGGCGAGGTAGCGCAGCCCGCCGTGGGCCAGCTTCGAGGACCAGCGGGAGGTGCCGAAGGCGATGTCGTGGGCATCGATGAGCAGGACGTCCAACCCGCGGGTCGCGGCGTCCACGGCGATGCCCGCACCGGTGACACCGGCACCGATGACGACGACGTCGACGTGTTCGGGGCTGCCGGTGAGTTCGGTCTGATCACGCAGGGCGGCGAGCTCACGGGCGCGGCGGGCGGGGCTGAGCCGGGTGGCCTCGGCATCGAAACAGGTCATGGTGTCGAGCTTATGCGGTCGACGACAGGTGGGGAGGGATTCTGTGTGACATTCCCCCTGCCCACCACCAGGGTGGGCGCCGTGCACCGTTCCGCCACGTTCTCACCGGTTTCGATCCCCTCCCCGGCCACCGGGATTAGGCTCATGGACATGAGCAAAGACACCGGCGTGGCGCTGCCACCGATGAAGTTCAATCTCTGGGGAACCGTCGACGAGGCGAAGCCCCTGGGCCCCTCGACCGCCGGCCTGTTGAAGAAGCTCATGGGCGTCGTCGCCGACCCCGGTGCCACCGCGGCAATGGACGTCCCCGTGTCGGACGCCCGGCTGACGCCCGTGCGCCTCACCGAGCAGGACCTGACCACCTTCGGCGGGCTGATCGGTGAGGCCCACGTGACCACGGACGACGCCCAGCGTGCTCCGCGGTCCCGCGGCAAGTCCTCCCTCGACCTGCTGGAGTGGCGCCAGGCCGCCGGCAGTACCGCCACCGGGCACGTCATCAACGCGCCGGACGCCGTGCTCGCCCCGGCGACCGAGGAACAGGTCGCCAAGGTGCTTCGCTACTGCACCGAGCACAAGATCGCCGTGGTGCCCTTCGGCGGCGGGACGTCCGTGGTCGGCGGGCTCACCCCGTCGGACTCCGACGGCTCCCGCACCTTCCGCGCCGTGGTCAGTCTCGACCTCGCCCGCTTCGACAAGCTCACCGACGTCGACGCCGAATCCGGGCTGGCGACCCTCGGCGTCGGGCTGACCGGTCCTGCCGCCGAGCTGCTGCTCGCCGAGCACGGGCTACAGATCGGTCACTACCCGCAGTCCTTCCCCTACGCCACCATCGGCGGATATGCGGTGACCAGGTCGTCCGGCCAGAACTCCGCCGGGTACGGACGCTTCGATGACATGGTCCGCGAGATGACCCTGGTCACCCCGTCCGGCACGATGACCGTCGGCCAGGCCTCCCCGGCATCGGCCGCCGGCCCTGACCTGCGCGAACTGATCATGGGCTCGGAGGGGGCCTTCGGTGTGGTCACCAAGGTGCGGCTGCGCGTGCACCCGGTGCCGCAGGTGAAGCGCTACGAGGCCTTTACCTTCAAGGACTTCCCGACCGGTGTCGCCGCCCTGCGCGCGGTGACGCAGACCGGTACCGGGCCGACGGTGATCCGGCTGTCGGACGAGATCGAGTCCTCGGTGAACCTGTCGTCCGGTGACAAGGCGGGTGAGACGAAGTCCCCACCCGGCTGCATGTGCATCACCATGTACGAGGGCACACCCGAGCACACCGCGTCCCGCCACAAGGAGACCCGCGATCTGCTGCTGTCGATGGGGGCGCGCAGCGTGGGTGAGGACCCCGCCCGGCACTGGGAGCAGGGACGGTTCAATGCTCCGGTGCTTCGCGACTCACTGCTGGACGCCGGAGCGTTGTGCGAGACCCTGGAAACCGCGACCGACTGGTCGAACGTCCCGCGGTTGAAGAAGGCGGTGGGTGACGCCCTGGCGTCCTCGTTGAACGACTCGGGAACCATGGCACTGATCATGTGCCACATCTCCCACGTCTATGCCGAGGGATGCTCGCTGTACTTCACCATCGTCGCCGCACAGAAGGGGGACGCGGTGGCACAGTGGCGCGCCGCGAAGACCGCGGTGACCCGGGCGCTGACCGAGAACGGTGGTACGGTCACCCACCACCATGCGGTGGGCAAGGACCACCAGCCGTTCATGGGTGCCGAGATCGGCGAGTTGGGCCTGGAGATCCTGCGTGCCGTGAAGAACCGGCTGGATCCGGCGGGGATCATGAACCCTGGCACGTTGGTGGACGCCGGTGTCGGTGCCGGTGGTTCTGGCGCGGGAGGTGCTGCCGGTGCTGCCGTCGGTGAAGGTGCAGGCGGAGCGAGTAATGCCGGTGGAGCGAGCGGAACAGGGGTCACCTCATGAACGCCGCAGCCAACGGAGCGTCCGACCCCCTCAACTCCCCGAGCTCCCCCGACGCCCCCGGGGCCCCCTACGACGTCGGACATGTCGACATCACGCGTCTCGCCCTGCTGACCAACCCGCACGCCGGCAAGGGTGGCGCGGCACTGGCCGCCGAGATCGCCCGCGACCGCTTCGCCGACCGCGGCATCGACGTGGTCAGTCTCCAGGGGGCCTCACCCGACGGTGCCCGCGAGCTGGCCGCACGCATGGTCGCCGAGGACGGCATCGACGCCCTCGTCGTGTGTGGTGGGGACGGCCTGATCAACCTGGCGCTGCAGGAGCAGGCCGGTTCTGGGGTGCCGCTGGGCATCGTCCCGGCCGGCACCGGTAACGACCACGCCCGCGAGTACGGCATCCCGACCCACCCGCGCCGGGCGGCGGACATCGTCGCCAACGGTTTCACCACCACCACCGACCTGGGCATCATGCGCAATGATGACGGTGACGAGCACTGGTTCGGCACCATCGCCTGCGCCGGGTTCGACTCGCTGGTCTCCGACCGGACGAACCGGATATCCTGGCCGAAGGGCCAGATGCGCTACAACATCGCCATCGTCGCCGAGTTCCTCAACTTCCATTCCATTCCCACCCGCCTGGTTCTGGACCCGGGGACTCCGGAGGAACAGGTCATCGACGAGAACATGACGCTGGTGGCGATGGGCAACACCAAGAGCTACGGCGGGGGCATGCTGATCTGCCCGGATGCCGACCACCACGACGGCATCCTCGACATCACCGTGCTGGAGCGCATGGGCCGGGTGAGGGCGGCGTCCAAGTTCATCAAGATCTTCGACGGCAGCTTCGTCGAAGAAGAGGGTGTGAACACCTACCGGGCGAGGAAGGTGCGCATCGAGATGACCGACCGCGGTGGACAGCACATCAACGGTTACGCCGACGGCGACTGCTTCGCGCCGCTGCCGATGGAGGTCGAGGTCGTCCCGGGTGCGGGGCGCTACATCGTGCCTCGGCCGTAGGGGGCTTGATGCCTGATATACCGCTGGGAAGTTGCGGCATATGTAAGGAATGAGGTGTCTGAGGTTGGAACTCTTGGCCAGAACCAACCTGAGACACCTCAAAGCTGACCGGGGCGCGACTCAGTGCGCCGCGGGAACGCCTGCGGCGATTTTGGCGGCTTCGATGCCGTTGGTACGGGTCAGGGTCTCACGCGTCGGAGTCGTCTGATGCGCGGCGGCAGCGGCGGAGGCCGCCCTGGTGCCGACGCTCTCACCTGCACCGGCGTTCGCGCCGGCATTCGCTCCCGCACCGGAACCAGATCCAGCCCCTGCGCCCGCCCCGGCGTCAGCCCCCTTTGAACCCTTCGACTTCCCGCTGGAACTGGTGAGTCTACGGATCACCTTCGCTGCCATCACGGGACGGTCGATCTGCGCGCGGGTGACGGGAACGATCATGGACTTCGGCAGCTTCATACCGTGATCCTATAACGGCCCCGTCGGCAGGAGGGCCGCTTTCACATCGACCGCTCCGCGCTGTTCCCACTGACGCGAATTCGGGACCGGCGTCCAGCGCAGCGCTACCCTGGATCGCATGACTGAATCGCACGCACAGAGCCCCCGTCCCAGCAGTTCCCGCCGTCTCGCGGTGGTCACCGGAGCCTCCGCCGGCATCGGCGAGGCGACCGCCGTCGCCCTGGCCACCGATGGGTGGGACGTCGTCCTCGCCGCACGGCGTCCGGAAAAGCTCGAGGCCGTCGCGGGACGCATCGCCGCCGAGGCGCCGGACGCCACGTCCCACGTGGTGCAGGTCGACGTCACCGACCGGACGAGC
>DWVP01000025.1 GCA_019120175.1 Candidatus Corynebacterium faecigallinarum | reverse complement strand
GAGGTGGCGGTGAGAGTGCCGCCGTGGGCCTCGATCAATGCCTTGGAGATGGTCAGACCGATACCGGCCCCGCCGTTGTCCCGGCTGCGGGCGGCATCCCCCCGGTAGAAGCGTTCGAAGATGTGTCCGAGCTGGCCAGGTGGGATGCCCTCGCCGTCATCGGCGACGTGGATGAGCGCGGTGGACGCCCCCTGTCGGTGGACGCTGATCCGGACCTGCCCGCCGGCCGGGGTGTGCCGTAGCGCGTTCGACAGGAGATTGCTCATCACCTGGCCGAAGCGTTGCCGGTCCACGAGCACCCGGGCGGTGTCCGTAATGGTCTCGACCTGTAAATCGACGCCTTTGTCAGCATAAGCTTCCCCCGCGGCAGCAGCGGCGGTATGGAGCAGATCCCCGAGCCCTTCCTCCGCCAGGTCCAAATCGATCCGGTGTTCCTGGGCCCGGGAGACATCGTTGATGTCTTCCATCAACCGGGTCAGGCGGGTGAGTTGGTCAGCCATGATCGTGTGGGTGGCATTATTCCAGTCCACGACCCCGTCCTGGAGACCATCGAGGTAGACCGTGAGCACCGATAAGGGGGTGCCCATTTCGTGGGCCAGATCAGAGAGCATCTGGCGGCGGACCTGTTCGGTGTGTTCCAGCCGGTCGGCCATGGTGTTGAAGGCATGCGCCAGGGTGGTGACCTCGGGGCCTGCTTCTCCGGCGGGCACGCGGATACGGTAGTTGCCGGCCGTCAGGCTGGTAGCGGCGCGGGTGAGATCCTGCAGGGGGGTGCGCAGACGACGCGATAACCACAAGCTGGCCAGCAGGGCGCTGATCAAGGCAGTGGGCAGGGCGACGGCCAGGGTGATCAGGTTGGCGCCCCGGTAGGCCTGCTCGGCATGGAACAGCTCCAGCGAGGGGTCCTCCCGGCCGGTCATCAACATATGATCATGGAACAGGATCGGACCCACCATCGTGGCCACGGCCGCGGCCACCAGCAGGCTAATCACCACGACCAACACCTGGGCGACCAGGAAGCGGAAGGTCAGGCCGGGTCCGTGATTCATGGCTGCCCCACCCGGTAGCCCACGCCACGCACGGTGTCGATAAACCCCCGGCCCCGGGTGTCGGTGCCGAGCTTGCGACGCAAGTTGCCGATGTGGACATCGACGATGCGTTCATCACCGACCCAGGTGGTGTCCCAGACCTCGGTGACCAGGTCGTGGCGGGTCAGCACCTGGCCGGGGCGCAGGGCCAGGGCAACCAGCAGCTCGAACTCCGTGCGGGTGAGCTCCACGGTCGTCTCCCCCACCCGCACCTGATGGGCGACGGGGTCAAGGATGAGGTCACCAACGATCAAGGGGGTGGTCACCTGCGGTGGGGTGGTGCTGGTGCGCGGGCGGCGCAGCACTGCATGCACCCGGGTCACCAGTTCCCGGATGCTAAAAGGTTTGGTGATGTAGTCATCCGCCCCCAGGGTCAAACCGCTGATCTTGTCGTCCTCGCTGCCACGCGCGGTGAGCATGAGGATGTAGCAGTCCGAGAAGGTGCGGATCCGTCGGCACACCTCCAGGCCGTCGAGTTCGGGCAGCCCCAGATCCAGCACCACAACTTCGGGGGAAAAGCGGCGGGCCTCGTCCACGGCCTGGGTGCCGGTGTGCGCCTGGCGGGTATCGAAGCCGGCCCGGATGAGGTAGGAGGCCACCATCTGAGCCAGGGGTTGTTCATCATCGACGACCAGCACCCGCCTCGGGGGCGTGGCGGTGGTCGGTGTGCGGTCAGCCATAGACCCCAGTATCGCTTCGGCCGGGGGAATACCACCCTCGCTCAGTGCCCGGCGGGGAAATCTTCATCAAATCTTCAAACATCACCCTTCGACCGCCGTCACCCCTGTGCCCCACCCCGGGCCGGCGGCATCGCCTCCCCTGGTCACTTCAGCAGGCGCCACCAGGGATTTCACTGCCCGCACCGCATACCCGGGGCGGGTAGAAGGACATCGCCCACGGCTGTGGGGTGGTGTCCCGGTGGTGACCCAGCCCACCGGAGTCACCCCCTTTTCGCCCTGTTATAAGGCTGTGAGCAGGGCTTTTGATTTCTGGGCCGTCAGGCACCCGTGCTAGATAAAGGTATGGCATCGACCTTGAGGCGGTGTCTTCTCACGGTCTTACCACGATCCAAGGAGATTGACGTGAAACGAGCAGCGATCGCAGCCGCCGCCCTTGCCCTCGCCCTCACGGGGTGTTCGGCCGCCGACCCGGAACCCACCGCCGACGGGACGGTGTCCCAGGATACATTCCTGACTACCCATGGCCTGGCCGCCATGGACGCGGTGGAGATCATTGATCACCTCGACCGGCAGAAGGTCACTGAGCGTCCCACGGATCTGATCGCCTCCGTGCGTGCCGATGAACTGCTGCTCTCGAGCGATGACCAGGAAGTCGTGGTCGATCTTCCCGACAATCAGACGTATGTCTCGGTTGCTCCGTATATCACCTCCACCCACGACTGCTTCTACCACAGCCTCACGACCTGCCTGGGGGAACTCGACAATGAGGATATCCAGGTCACGATCACCGATGAGGCGACCGGTGAGGTGCTGGTGGACGAGGCGACAACCACCTTCGACAACGGGTTTATTGGCTTCTGGCTTCCCGATGATGCCACCGGCCTGATTGAGGTCAGCTACCAGGGGCGTACCGGCACCACGGAGTTTTCCACCACCGACGACGGTGCCACCTGTGTCACCGACCTGCGCCTGACGTGATGGCTCAGCAGGGTCCTCACCTGCGCCTGTCTCCCGTGTCACTGAAATCTTGCACCAAGGACGGTTAAATCATGACGAACGCGTTTTCCCGACGACAGTTTCTGCTCGGCGGGCTCGTCCTCGCCGGCACCGGGGCCGTGGCCGCCTGCACCAGCGACTCTGGACCCGCTGCCTCGGCACCAGGTCCCTCCCTTCGCCCCACTCCCACCCCCACTGCGCTCGGTGAGCCGACGGTGCGCCGGACACTGACCGCCCGGCCCCTCTCCCTGGATATCGGCGGCATCGAAGCCAAGACGTGGGGATACGTCTCTGACACCGGGGATGCGGCCATTGAGGCCACCGCCGGCGACGTCCTCCAGGTCGATATCACCAATGAACTGCCTGAGAGCACCTCCATCCACTGGCATGGCATCGCACTCCACAACGCAGCCGACGGTGTGCCCGGCATGACCCAGGACCCCATTGAACCTGGCGAGTCTTTCTCCTATGTTTTTGAAGTCCCCCACGGTGGCACCTACTTCTACCATTCCCACACCGGCCTGCAGCTTGATCGCGGCCTCCACGCCCCACTGATCATCCGCGACCCGCAAGACGCCGAGGACCAGGACGTCGAGTGGACCATCGTGCTCGACGACTGGGTCGATGGCATTCATGGCACTCCCGACGATGAGCTCGACAAGCTCACCGGAATGGGCTCGGACGACCATAACGGGAGGATGGGAATGGGAGGTCACGGCCAGATGATGCACGGCACCCCGGACCGGGTACTGGGCGGAGATGTCGGCGATGTGATTTATCCGCACTACCTCATCAACGGACGTATCCCCCGTGCTCACCGGACCTTCGAAGCCCGCCCGGGCGACAAGGCCCGCCTGCGGTTTATCAACTCCGGCGGTGACACCATCTTCAAGGTGGCCCTCGGTGGCCACCGCATGACCGTCACCCACACCGACGGCTTCCCTGTCCAGCCCTGGGAGACCGAATCGATCTACCTGTCGATGGGCGAGCGTGTCGACGTCGAGGTCATCCTCGGCGACGGCATCTTCCCGCTCACGGCTTTGGCGGTGGGTAAGGACGACCGCGCCTTCGCCGTCATCCGCACCGCCGGCGGCCAGGCCCCCCGCCCCGATGTCGACTTCCCCGAGTTGTCGTCCACCGGACTGCTTCTGTCCTCCCTGAAGCCAACAGACCGTGCACTCCTGCCCGAGGGCACACCAGACCGAGAAGTCAGCATCGACCTGGGCGGGCAGATGATGCCGTATGAATGGAGCATTCTCGCCGACGGCCAATCCTCCTCCGCGACCGTGCAGGAGGGCCAGCGTCTGCGGATGGTCATGCGCAACAGGACCATGATGCCCCATCCCATGCACATCCACGGCCACACCTGGGCGCTACCCGGCAGCGGCGGGCTACGCAAGGACACCGTCCTTCTCCGCCACGGTGAAACCATGATCGCCGACCTGATCGCTGACAACCCCGGTGAGTGGGCATTCCACTGCCATAACGCCTATCACATGGAAACCGGGATGGTCAGCTCGCTTCGCTACGAGTAACCCCCACAGCAGGGTTGAGTGCCGAGGTGGGCAGAGTCGCTGCAGACCACCCACCGGGCAGCACGATGACCTTCCTCGGTGTTGTGGTCTTCCGGGACAACCAGAACACCGTCTTCTTCCCCACCGCCCCGGAATAAGGAGATCTAATCCATGCCGAGCACACCCCGCAGAGCCGCCATCGCGGTTGCCGCGGTGCTCACGCCGTGACCCTGGTGGCCTGTTCCTCAGGCGACGGCGCCCGAAACGCCGTCGCCGTCGGGGGCACCTTCCAGTTCCACTCACCAGGAGGCCAAACCGAGATTATCTACGCAGAGGAGGAACGTGCCCCGCTGCCGGACTTCTCCGGCCCGTCGCTGATGGAGGAGGGTGAGGAGATCAGCCTGTCTGATTTTGAAGGCGAGGTCGTCGTCCTCAACGCTTGGGGCCAGTGGTGTGCACCGTGTCGGGCGGAAGTCGATGACCTGCAGCTTGTCCAGGAGACTCTCGCCCCCCTCGGTGGCACGGTGCTGGGCATCAACGTCCGTGACTACAACCAGACCATCGCCCAGGACTTCAAACTCGACAACGCGGTGACCTCCTTGATGTCGCCCTGCCGCTGGCCGAGGAGGCACCAGCATCATGACCGTTGATGTGATGGCGCAGTTGGCGATCGGCCAGCAGTTCGCCGACGCCGCGGCCACCGGGCCACTGATGATCGGCATCCTGGCTGCGGCAGCTGCAGGTCTGATCTCGTTCGCCTCCCCGTGCGTCGTACCCCTGGTACCCGGGTATATGTCGTATCTGGCCAGTGTGGTCGGCGGGGAGGTCGACTACGACGCCGAGGGGGGCACGGTGGTCACCAAACGCCAGTGGGCGGTAGCGGGTGCGGCCGGGTTGTTCATTCTCGGCTTCACCATCGTCTTTGTGCTGGCCACCGTCACCGTCTTTGGGGCGATCAGCATGCTCACGCTCAATGCTGAGACCCTCATGCGCATCGGAGGGGTGATCACCATCGTCATGGGTCTGGCGTTCATGGGGATGGTGCCTGCCCTGCAGCGCGACACCCGGATGGCCCCGAAGAAGTGGTCCACCTGGTTGGGTGCGCCACTGCTCGGCGGGGTCTTCGCCCTGGGGTGGACGCCGTGCCTGGGGCCCACCTTGGCGGCGATCATCTCGGTGTCCGCCGGCACCGAGGGGATGACCGCTGTGCGTGGGTTGATCCTGATCATCGGCTACTGCCTGGGCCTGGGTCTGCCGTTTCTTCTCATGGCCTTCGGCTCGGCCCGGGCGATGCGCACCGTGGGGTGGCTGCGCCGCCACTCCCGCAAGATCCAGATGTTCGGTGGGGTGCTCATGGTCGCCGTGGGCATTGCCCTGGCCAGCGGGGCGTGGGCGTATTTCATCAACTGGGTACGCCAGTGGACCGTGGAATACGGCGCCACCCTCATCTAACACCCCACCCGACTCCATCAACTACCGCGTCCTTGCCCAGCCGCCACCACCCGGTGTCCTCTGGGCTCTGGAAAAGGAACACTTATGGCCCCCCTGATACGCACCCTGTGGACGTATCCGACAAAGGCCTGGCGCTGGCTGACCAGCATGCGCACCGCGCTGGTGCTGTTGTTTTTCCTCGCGATCGCTGCGATCCCCGGCACCGTGCTGCCCCAGCGCAGCCTCAATGAGGGCAATGTCGTCGACTACATCGCCGACAACGGCCGGCTCGCCGAGGTCTACGACCAACTCCAGCTGTTCGATGTCTTCGAATCCACCTGGTTCAACGCTATTTTCATGCTGTTGACCCTTTCCCTGATCGGTTGCATCCTACCCCGGTCCTGGGAGCATTATCGGGCGATGAGAACCCCACCCACCCGGGCCCCGAAACGTCTGGAGCGCCTGCCGCTGCACGCCACGGGCACCGTCGACAAGCCCATGGAACAGCTCACCCGCGACGCCCGAGGTCTGCTCAAGCGGTGGAAAGTCGCTGAGTACACCCCGGATAAGGACCGGGCCGGGGTGTTCTCCCTGGCCGCCGAACGCGGCTACAGCCGCGAGCTGGCCAACTTGATCTTCCATCTGTCCCTGGTGGGCATGCTGATCACGATCGCTGCCGGCCGGATGGTCTACTACGAGGGCCACGTCATCATCGTCACCGAATCCGGCAATTACCAGACCCCGGCGATCGAGCAGAGCACGGAGTTTTGCAACACCTCCTAACCCGGCGACGAAAAACCCCGGCAGACGATGTCTGCCGGGGTAACCGTGCGCCCGAAGGGATTCGAACCCCTAACCTTCTGATCCGTAGTCAGATGCTCTATCCGTTGAGCTACGGGCGCATTCGCTGTTCGGGCTTGGCCCGTGCAACGGGATGTAACGATACCCCGCGCCCCGGCACCGAACAAATCCCCAGTTCAGGAGTTAATTCCGGGGGCCTGAAAGGTCGCGCCGGGAGGGCTCGCGAAGCTGGTCGACGGCCGGACGGGCGATGCGGCGGCGGGCGATGCGGGGACGCTTCGGCTCATGCGGGGCGGCGGATGCTCGACGACGCCCACCGGGCACCCGGTTCGCCCGCCCCCTCGGCAGCGACGGCGGGTACAGCGCCCAATTGAGCACCGGGATCTTGCCCACCACGTACATGCCGAAACCGGCCATCACGCACAGCAGCAGGTTGAGCAGGATGCGGACATCGGCCTCGGCAAAGGACCCGGCGCCGCGGGCGACGACGAAATCCCCCAGCGGCGCGCCGACCATCCAGATCGCGATGGGGTGCGAGACGTAGATCGGGAGCGTGTTGCGGCCGATCTCGCCGAGCACCCGTGAGACGACCGGCACCTTCGACAGGTGCACGGCCGCAACGATCGCGATGGGCACCGCCAGCACCACGCCGCTCATGCGGCCGATGACGTAGCCCAGGAACCCCGTGGTCGTGGCGTCGAGCACCCACCACGACAGGTACGCGCCCGCCGCCAGCGCCGCGACGGCGTACGCGGCGAACGGGGATCGCGACCGGTCGGGATCGGCGGCCTCGCCCAACCGAAGCCACAGCCGGCGAGCATGCAGGCCGATCATGAACGCCGGCAGGTAGAGGACGATGTGGTTGATCTCGTTGAACGTCTCGAACTCGTCGAGCCGCAGCGCTCCGTACGCCAGCCCCGGCACGAACGACAACGCCACCACCAGCGCCGGCGGCACCTTCCGCAGCAACCATGCAATGAGGTTGAACGCCATCAACGCGTACAGGAACCACAGCCCCGGGTCGCCGACGACGACGGAGCGGAGGAACTCGCGCATGGTCTGGTAGCCGGGGTCGACGATCTCGCGGAGCCCGGCGTTCAGCCCCTTGAACGCCAGGTACGGCACCAGCAGGAACCAGATGCGCCGGAAGAACAGGTCGGGCAGGCTGCGCGTGATCACGCGGTGGGCGAACAGCCCGGACACCATGAAGAACAGCGGCATCCGGATCGGGTCGAGCACCTGGTAGACGGCTTTCCACGTGGTCTGGTCACCGCCGGGCACGGCGATGATGGCGTGGAGCACGCAGACGCCGATGATGGAGATCGCCTTGGCGGCGTCGGCCCATTCGACGCGGCCCGGGCTGGTGGCGCGGGTCATGGTGGTGAGGGTCCCTTCTGACAGGGGGCGCGCAGGGGACGCGCCGTCTTACCGGGGGCGCCGCGCGGGCTGGCGCGGGCTGACGTTGGCTGGCTTTGACCGTCGTGACCGGCGGATGCTCGGCCGGCCGCCGTATCCCCCCGTGGGCATCAAACGCTATCGCCCATTTAGACGAACATCAATCTAGTGTGGGGGCATGCCCCTCTCTTCGACCCCCGCTCATCAGGTGGTCATCGTCGGCGGCGGCCAGGCGGGACTCGCCACGGCCCGCTACCTGTTGCGCGCCGGCATCGACGTGCTGGTCCTGGACGATCAGGACGGTCCCGGTGGCGCGTGGCGGCACGTGTGGCCGTCGATGACGCTGTTTTCCACCGCCGAGTTCTCGAACCTGCCGGGCATTCCGATGCCTCCGTTCGACGGGTTCCCGCCGGCATCGCACGTCATCGAGTACCTGCGCGCGTACGAGGACCGCTACGACATCCCCGTCGAGCGCCCCGTGCACGTCACGCGGGTCGAGTTCCGGGGCGGGGCAGGCGATTCTTCGCTTGACGACGCCTCGTCCACCCCGGAATCCCACGCCGGCCGGTTCCTCGTCCGGTCGGAGGATCGGGCGTGGACCGCGGATCATGTCGTTGCCGCCACCGGCACGTGGTCCGCGCCGTTCGTGCCGCGGGTGCCGGGACGATTCGTCGGCAAGCAGTGGCATTCGGCGAATTACCCGGGTGTGGAACCGTTTCGGGGAACGAGAGTGGCGGTGGTCGGCGGGGCGAATTCGGCGGCGCAGATCGCGGCGGAGCTGACGGACGTCGCCGAGGTCACGTGGTTCACGCGCCGCGAGCCGCAGTGGATGCCCGATGACGTCGACGGCCGGGTGCTGTTCCGCCGCAATCGGGAGCGGATGCTGGCGATCTTGCGCGGCGAGGAGGATCCTGGGGCGGATTCGCAGTTGGGGGACATCGTGATGCTGCCCGAGGTGCTCGCCGCCCGCGATGAGGGACGGCTGCGGGCGACGCCGATGTTCGACTCGCTCGACGAGCTGAATGGCGACGGTGGTGGCGATGACGACGGTAGCGGTGGCGGCTTCGACCACCTGATCTGGTGCACGGGCTTCCGCCCGGCGCTGGGGCCGGTGCGGTCGCTGCTCGATGGCCGCGCGCCCGCCGTTCCGGGCCTGCACCTGGTGGGATACGGCGATTGGGCGGGGCCGGGGTCCGCGACCATCACCGGCCTGGGCCCTCATGCGAAGGCCACCGCCGCCGCGATCGCGGAGACCTACGGCAAGCGGGTCCGCTGAGCTTTTCCGTCAGGCGCCCCGGTCAGGCGCCCAGGCCCAGCGCCTGCGCGGTGAGCTCGACCGAGCGGAGACGATCGTCCAGCCGCGTGGCCTGGTGGACGACGATGAGCTCGTCGGCGGTGGAGAACCGCCCGAACTCGGCGATCTGCTCGCGGACGCGTTCCGGCTTGCCGACGGCGACGTGCCCGAACATGTTCTTCACCTTCATTCCCTGCGGGGTCTCCAGGAGCATGTCGGCCTCCTCATCGGTGAGTCGCTGGTCACCGCGCGCGAGCATCGACCGGACCAGGCCGCGCTGCACTGCGATGAGCTGGCGGGCGGCGTCATCTTCGTCATCCGCGGCGATGACGTTCATCGTGGCGAAGGCGTGCGGTTCCGACAGCACCTCGGACGGCTTGAAGTTCTCGCGGTAGACCTCCATCGCCTGCAGCATCGCATCGGGCGCGAAGTGGGAGGCGAAGGCGTAGGGAAGGCCGAGTGCCGCCGCGAGCTGCGCGCCGAACAGCGACGACCCGAGGATGTACAGCGGCACGTGCGTCCCCTTGCCGGGGATCGCGTTGATGCCGGGGATGAGGGTTTCGTCGCCGAGGTACCCCTGCAGCTCCTGGACGTCCTGCGGGAAAGAGTCGGCGGATCGCGGATCGCGGCGCAGTGCGCGCATGGTGCGCTGGT
This sequence comes from Candidatus Corynebacterium faecigallinarum, assembly GCA_019120175.1. GTDB lineage: Bacteria > Actinomycetota > Actinomycetes > Mycobacteriales > Mycobacteriaceae > Corynebacterium > Corynebacterium faecigallinarum. The sequence continues at coordinate 670 of DWVP01000025.1, read as the reverse complement.
CCGTGCCCGGCGCGCGGCCCAGCCCCAGCTCGATGCGGCCGGGGTGGAGGTTCGCGAGGGTGCCGAACTGCTCGGCGATCGTCAGCGGGGAGTGGTTGGGCAGCATCACGCCACCCGAACCGAGCTTGATCTTTTCCGTCCGAGCGGCGATCGCCGCGATGAGCACGGCCGGCGCCGACGACGCGATGGTCGGCATGTTGTGGTGCTCCGCGTACCAAATCCGCTCGTACCCGGCCTTCTCGGCGGTCTGCGCCAACGCGATGGAACCCTGCAGGGCTTCGGCGTGGGTCTGCTTCCCGCCGATGGTGGCCAGGTCGAGGATGGTCTCGGTGCGGATCATGGTCGCTCCTTGCAGATCGGGGGCAAGCTTCCTTCTCCGCACAACGCGGCGGAACCGATATTTATTGCCGTGTCAGCAACATCGCCTCCCCCACCATCGAATTCTGCGGCGGCGCCAGAGCCGGCCGCGGGGTCCGGACCAGCGACCACGCCCACCATGCGGCGCCCGCGAACAGGACCACGCCATGCGCGACCCGGAGCTGCGGCGCGACGAAGAACTGCGGCAGGTACGTGACCAGTGCGAAGGAGAGAAGCGTGGCCGAACGATCTCGGCGGGCGAGCAGGACTGCGCCGACGGCGATGAGCAACAAGCCCGCGGCGAACATGGTCA
>DWVP01000002.1 GCA_019120175.1 Candidatus Corynebacterium faecigallinarum | reverse complement strand
GTGGGGCGGTGGATCTGGCGGATGATGCCCATGACGGTGTAGGTCAGGTCGTGGCTGGACAGGTTGGCCAGGGCGTGGGCGTAGGCGGGGTCGTCGGTGTGGGCGTCGTGGACGATGATGTCGGCCTCGTCCACGTCGGCGGTGGCGGCGACTGCCAGGGAGAATCCGTTGCGCACGACGCAGTGCTGTCCCTCGTCGCCGAAGATGATCTTCTCGCCGTGGCGCACGGGGATGATGTGGTCGGCGGCGTTTTCCTTGCGGAGGATGTCGAAGGAGCCGTCGTTGAAGATGGGGCAGTCCTGCATGATCTCCACGAAGCTGGTGCCGCGGTGGTGGGCGGCGGCTTCGAGGACCTCGGTCAGTCCCTTGCGGTCCGAGTCCAGGGCGCGGGCGACGAAGGTGCCTTCGGCTCCCAGTGCCAGTGACAGGGTGTTGAAGGGGTGGTCCAGCGAGCCCATGGGGCTGGATTTGGTGATCTTGCCGGCTTCGGAGGTGGGGGAGTACTGGCCCTTGGTCAGTCCGTAGATCCGGTTGTTGAACAGCAGGATGTTGAGGTTGACGTTGCGGCGCAGGGTGTGGATGAGGTGATTGCCGCCGATGGACATGGCGTCGCCGTCGCCGGTGACCACCCAGACGGACTGGTCCTCGCGGGTGGTGACCAGTCCGGTGGCGATGGCCGGCGCGCGGCCGTGGATGGAGTGCATGCCGTAGGTGTCGAGGTAGTACGGGAAGCGGCTGGAGCAGCCGATGCCGGAGATGAAGGTGATGTTCTCGCGTTTGAGGCCGAGCTTGGGCAGCAGGGAGCGGATGGTGGCCAGGATGACGTAGTCGCCACAGCCGGGGCACCAGCGCACCTCCTGGTCGGAGGTGTAGTCCTTGGGCTTTTGCGGCTCATCGGTGGTGGGCACGTGCGCCAACGCGTCCAGGGGAAGCGGGTTGCCGACGAGTCCGGAATCTGTACTGGTCATGGGTGATCCTCTCCTCGCTCGTGTGTCAGCGGGCGCGGTTGGCGGTGGTGGTGCCGGTGGCGGTGATGCCGGTCCGCCGGTTACGGGCGGCGGGCTCGCCGGTGGTGGTTGCGACATCGTCCAGGGCGATCCGGTACTTGTCGTGCTCGGCGTGGGTGAGGCGGCCGGCGAACTCGGCCTCGATGGCGTTCTGCAGCTCCTCGGCGGTGAACGCCATGCCCTGCACCTTGGTGATGGGCTGGATCTGCGCGGGGAACCGGGCCTTGAGCAGCATCGACAGCTGACCGAGGTTCATCTCCGGCACGAGCACCCGGCGGTAGCGCGCGAGCACCTCGCCGATGTTGCCCGGCAGCGGGTTCAGGTGCCGCACGTGGGTGCGGGCAACGCGGTGGCCGGCGGCGCGGGCGCGGCGCACCGCCTCGCCGATGGGGCCGTAGGAGGAGCCCCAGCCGATCACGAGCACGTCGGCGTCGCCGGTGGGGTCGTCCACTTCGAGGTCCGGGACCTCGATCAGCGCGATCTTCAGCGCGCGGATACGGGTCATCAGGGCGTGGTTGTCGCCGGTGTAGGAGATGTTGCCGGTGCCGTTGGATTTCTCCAGCCCGCCGATGCGGTGTTCCAGGCCCGGGGTGCCGGGCACGGCCCAGTCGCGGGCCAGTGTCTCCGGGTGGCGGGCGTAGGGCAGGTAGTCGGTGGCGGCGTCCTCTTCGCCGACTGCAGGCGCCTGGGCCAGGTTCTTGGCGATGGGCGGCAGGTCGCTGACCTCGGGCAGCAGCCACGGTTCGGAGCCGTTGGCGATCGCCCCGTCGGAGAGCAGGATGACCGGGGTGCGGTAGGTGACCGCGATGCGGGCGGCCTCGCGGGCGGCGTCGAAGCAGTCGGCCGGTGACTGCGGTGCGATCACCGCGACCGGGGACTCGCCGTTGCGGCCGAACAGGGCCTGCAGCAGGTCCGACTGCTCGGTTTTGGTGGGCAGGCCGGTGGAGGGGCCGCCGCGCTGGACGTCGATGACCACCAGTGGTAGTTCGGTCATCACGGCCAGGCCGATGGCCTCGGATTTGAGGGCCAGGCCCGGTCCGGAGGTGGAGGTGACCCCCAGTGAGCCGCCGTAGGAGGCGCCGAGTGCGGCGGCGATGCCGGCGATCTCGTCCTCGGCCTGGAAGGTGGTCACGTCGAACTGCTTGAGTTTGCTCAGTTCGTGCAGGATGTCCGAGGCCGGGGTGATGGGGTAGGTGCCCAGGAACACCGGCATGTCGGCGGACCGTCCGGCGGTGACCAGGCCGTAGGCCAGGGCGGTGTTGCCGGTGATCTGGCGGTACCGGCCGGCGGGCAGCTGCGCGGGCTTGATCTCGTACTCGGAGGCGAACGCCTCGGTGGTCTCGCCGTAGTTCCAGCCGGTGCGCAGGGCGAGGATGTTGGCCTCGAGGATGATGGGCTTGCTGGCGAACTTGTCCTGCAGGAACTTCTCGATGGACTCGACCGTGCGCCCGTACATCCACATCAGCAGGCCGAGGGCGAACATGTTCTTGGACCGCTCGGCGTCCTTCTTGCCGATGTCCAGGCTCTCCAGGGCGCCGATGGTCAGCGAGCTCATGGCCACCTCGTGGACCTGGAAGGCCTCGAACGCGGGCGAGCCGAGCGGGTTGGACTCATACCCCACCTTGGTGAGGTTGCGCTTGGTGAACTCGTCGGAGTTGACGATGAGGATCCCGCCCGAGGGCAGATCTCCGATGTTGGCCTTCAGGGCCGCCGGGTTCATGGCCACCAGCACGTCGGGACGATCGCCCGCGGTGAGGATGTCGTAGTCCGCGATCTGGATCTGGAAACTCGACACACCGTGGATCGTGCCCTGCGGGGCACGGATCTCGGCCGGGTAGTTCGGCTGGGTGGCCAGGTCGTTACCGAAGGCTGCGGCCTCGGAGGTGAACTGGTCACCAGCGAGCTGCATGCCGTCACCCGAGTCACCCGCGATGCGGATAACCACCTTGTCCAGCCTGGTCTTGGACGCATTGCCCACCGCTGCTGACCTCCAGAACGTCATAGATGATCGGGCTGAACGGATGAGCCCGTTCACCCTTCCGACGGTACGCCGGTTTCGGCGCGACCCGCGGCCACGACCGATTGTGCCGAACTGTAACAGGTTCCAGTTCCCCGTCGTGACCTCTTCTCCACAGCATAGACCGATCTGTCTATCCGGGCCACTCGGGCCCCGGTGCCGCCGGCGGCCCCGGTGGGAAACCGCGTGACACGAAGCCGCAGTGTGCGGGTGACGTGGGGAAGGACGACGACGTCGTCGTCGACCCGTGGGACCTCATCACCCGGGACACGGTCCCGGCACCGCCAGAGGTGAAGCGGGGCACCCGCGTCGGTGACCGTCCGGCAACCGCGGGGTGGACATCAGCAGACGGCCGGGTGAGCGCCCACCCCACCTTTCGGGGGTTCCGAGACCCGTGGGCAGGCGGTTCACGTTTCTCGCCGCGCACCTGATGCCTGGTATGAATTCCTATAGGAAGGCCCCGGCACACGTACTGTTGCCGGGACCGTGGATCGGTGGCGGGCGTCGTCGACGGAAGCAGCGCAGGTTGGGAGCGGTTCAGTGGCGAGCAAGCAGGGAGCATCGGGCGGTAAGAGGAGCCTGGTGATCGTCGAGTCCGCCACCAAGGCCCGCAAGATCCAGCCCTACCTGGGGTCCGACTACGTGGTCGAGGCCTCCGTCGGGCACATCCGCGACCTGCCCAAGGGCGCCGCAGACATCCCGGCCAAGTACAAGAAGGAGCCGTGGGCGCGCCTCGGCGTGAACCCGGACCACGACTTCGAGCCCATCTACGTCGTCAGCGCGGACAAGAAGAAGAAGGTCGCCGAGCTCAAGAAGGAGCTCGCCGGCGTCGACCAGCTCCTGCTCGCGACAGACCCCGACCGCGAGGGCGAAGCGATCGCCTGGCACCTGCTCGAGGTCCTCAAGCCCAAGGTCCCCGTCAAGCGGATGGTGTTCCACGAGATCACCAAACCCGCGATCCTCGCCGCCGCCGAGAACACCCGCGAGCTGGACACCGACCTCGT
>DWVP01000024.1 GCA_019120175.1 Candidatus Corynebacterium faecigallinarum | reverse complement strand
GCAAAAATACAAAAATTACCGGACTGTCAACAATCAAGTCAACAATCACATGCGCCCAGCCACCACGGGGGTGGCGACCAGCACGCACAAAACAATCATCAACACCACGTTGAAACAGCCACAGTAAAAAGAAAATGATGTTTAACAAGCCATCACGCTTGCCGGCACCATCCCCAAACCACCGCGCCACACAACCGGTGCGACAAAAATGCTTGGTTTGTTACGCTATTGAGTTCTCAAACAACATGCACGCCAGGCGATTTTTGCTCACCCCACTGGGGAGCGTCGTCGTCAAGGCCGAGACTCACTGTACAACAGGACGTAGCCGGAGTGCAAACTCTCGGTGAACATCTTGTTTCGGTCAGTCCCCAGTCCGCTACTCGCCAGGCTTGCACCCAGCGTCTCGCTGACTCGCATCAATCTACACATCGCGCAGCCACCGGAACAAACTTCCAGTTCACGGCGCTGATTTCCCCGTATTCGTCCCCTCAGCAGACGACGGACGCCGCCACCTGTTCTCAGGTGACGGCGTCCGTGGGATCAAGCACTGTGGCTACTGCAGCCTAGGAGATCCGCGCCCCAGCGAAGCGCTTCTTGCCCTTGCGAAGCACCAACCAGTGTCCGTGCAGCAGGTCGTCCTCCCCCGGAACCCACTCGCCGTCAGTGATGCGTTCGTTGTTCACGTAAGCACCACCCTCCTTGATGGTGCGTCGGGCGGACCCCTTCGAGCTCTCCAGGCCGGCGGCAACCAGCAGGTCGACAACGGAGGTCCCCGCGGCAGCCCCGACTACCTCGGTCTCGGACAGGGCCCCGGCCAACGTCTGCTCGTCGAGATCCGCCAGCTCGGCCTTACCGAACAGTGCCTCGGCGGCCTTCTCCACCTTCGCGACAGCGTCCTCGCCATGCACCAGGGTGGTCATCTCGCGGGCCAGGGTCCGCTGGGCCTCCCGCTTGAAGGGGCGCTCCTCGACCTCGACGGCCAGACGGTCCAGCTCACCCTGGTCGAGGAAGGTGAACCAACGCAGGTAACGGATGACATCGGCGTCCGCGGCGTTGAGGAAGTACTGGTACCAGCTGTAGGGGCTGGTCATCTCCGGATCCAGCCACAGCTTGCCACCACCGGTGGATTTGCCGAACTTGCGACCTTCAGAATCGGTGACCAGCGGTACGGTCAGCCCATGGACGGTCTCGCCGTCCACCCGTCGGTTCAGGTCCACACCGGAGACGATGTTGCCCCACTGGTCGGACCCACCGACCTGCAGCCGGCAGTTGTGGGCACGCCGCAGCTGCACGTAGTCATTGGCCTGCAACAGCATGTAGGAGAACTCGGTGTAGGACATACCGTCGTTCTCGAGCCGACGCTTCACCGTATCTCGGGAGAGCATCGTATTCAGACTGAAGTTCTTGCCCAGGTCACGCAGGAACTCGACGACCGACATCTGGGAGGTCCACTCGATGTTGTTCGCGGGAATCGCCGCATTGTCCCCGTCGAAAGAGACGAAACTGGCGAGCTGACCCTTGATCCGCTCGACATTGCCGGCGACCTCGTCCTCGGAGAGCATGGTGCGCTCCCCGACGTCACGGGGATCACCGATCATGCCGGTGGCCCCGCCAGCCAGCAGGATCGGGGTGTGGCCGGCACGCTGCAGCCGGGCCAGGATCAGCAGCGGCACCAGGTGACCGGCATGCAGGGACGGTCCTGTCGGGTCGAAGCCGACGTAGGCCACCGTGGGGGTGGACAGTTCCTCGCGCAGGGCGTCGATGTCGGTCGACTGGGCGATCAGCCCGCGCCACTGCAGTTCGTCAACAATATTGACGTTGTTGGTGCTGTTGGTGTTGTCGTTCACTTCGGTCCTTCCGACCACTCGATTGCTTCGTCGGCGAGCAGGACGGGGATACCGTCCTGCACCGGATAGGCGATACCCATACGGGGGTTGACCAGATAGTCCCCGTCGAGCTCCAGGGATTGCTTGTCCTGGGGGCACACGAGTATCTCGAGAAGTCGCGGATCGATCATGCGCATCAGTCTATCCGCATACCCGCCGTAACGTCCGCACAGGGGCCACCGAGACCGGTTCGCAAACCTCAGCTACCTGTTACCCGAGGCGGTTGAACAAGGTAACCCACTGATCCGCCGCAAGGTCCTTCGGCAGCGCTGCGCCAGACACCCCGGCCTCGCGCATGGCGACGTCGACCGCACCGTCAACACCGTCTCGGCCACGGCCGCGTCGTCCTCCTCTCCTGTCTCCGCTGCCTCCCCCGTCGCCCCTGCCGACGCGACGGAGGATCGCAGCGCTGCCACGTCCTTTGCTCGTGAAGACTGCATGGACGAAGGAGGTGTACCGACGTCGACTGTCGGCCGTGGTGCGAAATGAGACGCCGGTACCCGACCGTGCAGGTCGAATTGGATCCACGGCCACCACTGGGCTGTCATCATCGTCGCACCGCCGACACCAGCGCGGCGTCTGGCCACCTCCCACTGCACCAGCAGCACGGCATGCGTCCAGCCCGGCGAATGCAGGATGTGGCGCAGCATGGCGGTGGTCAGGTGAAAGGGTAGATTCCCGACGACGACGTGGGGCTTCTCCGGAAGCTTGTGCTCGAGGAAGTCCTGTTCGAACAGCCGGACGGACGGATCGAGTCGCTTCTCCAGCCACTGCACCGTCTCCGGGTCGATCTCCACGGTGGTCAACGACCTGCCCTCGGGTAACAGTCGGTCCTGTAGCGGGAAAGTCAGTGCTCCCTGTCCCGGACCGATCTCCACGACCGGGCTATGGTCATCCGGGACACAGGCGAGAAGGCGCTCGACGGTTCCGGTGTTGATGAGGTAGTTCTGGCCGTTCTCATGACGGCCGTTCTGTCGATTGGGCCTGTAGATAGGCATCAAGGAATACTCCACGGAAGTGTTCCGGACTCCGTGAACTCACGACGTCCGGTCAACGTTTCCGGACAGCCCGAAAGGACCGCCCAGCTGGACACGCTGGGCGGTGGGTGCCAGTTACGGCGTGAAATATCCCCCGGGATTACGCGCTACATGCACCCACCGACGACGCCGCGGGTGCGGAGACGTCCGTAGATGCTGAAAGTCGCGCTGCATGTGCATGATGCACTCATGACTGTCACCGTATCAGCGAAGACGGGTGCCCGTCCATGCTCTGGCGTCATCGACAGCGTCCACGACGCGGCCGAGCTGCTCGGTGACCCGGACACCTGCGGTACCGCCACGGGTCGCACGGGACGCCACAGCACCGTCGATGGTGAGCACCTCACGGACCTCCGGGGTCAGCCCCGGGTGCACCCCGCTGAGCTCCTCGTCGGTGAGGGACACCAGGTCCACTCCCCTGCTCTCGGCGATGCGGACGCACTGGCCGGAGGCCTCGTGGGCGTCACGGAACGGCACGCCCTGGCGCACCATCCACTCGGCCAGGTCCGTGGCCAGGGTGAACCCGGCCGGGGCCAGCTCACGAAGTCGCTCCGGGTGGAAGGTCAGGGTACCGACCAGACCGGCCATCGCCGGCAGCAACAGGTGGAGCTGGGCGACCGAGTCGACGATCGGCTCCTTGTCCTCCTGCAGATCGCGGTTGTAGGCCAGTGGCAGTGCCTTCAACGTGGCCAACAGCCCGGTGTGGTTGCCGATCAACCGGCCGGTCTTGCCGCGCATCAGCTCGGCGACGTCCGGGTTCTTCTTCTGCGGCATGATCGAGGAACCGGTCGACCACTCGTCAGCCAGGGTGACGTAGCCGAACTCCGGGGTGGACCAGGCGATGATCTCCTCCGCCAGCCTGGAAAGGTCGACAGCGACCTGGGCCAGGACGAAGGAGGTCTCCGAGGCGAAGTCACGGGAGCTGGTGGCGTCGATCGAGTTGTCACCGGCGGAATCGAAACCGAGCTCGGCGGCGATGGCCTCCGGGTCCAGTGCCAGCGAGGATCCGGCCAGAGCGCCGGAACCGTACGGGGAGACCGCCAGTCGCTTGTCCAGGTCACGGAACCGGGCCACGTCGCGCAGCAGCGGCTGGGCGTGGGCCAGCAACTGGTGCGCAAGCAGCACCGGCTGGGCGGCCTGGAAGTGGGTCTTGCCCGGCATGATCACGTCAGGGTTGGCCTTGGCCTGTGCCGCGATCGCGTCGACCACGTCGAGCACGCCGTCGGTGACCTCACGGATCGCGTCGCGCACCCACATGCGGAACAGGGTGGCGACCTGGTCGTTGCGGGAGCGTCCGGCACGCAGCCGACCACCCACCTCCGGGCCGACCCGGTCGATCAGGCCACGCTCCATCGCACCATGGACGTCCTCGTCGCTGGGCTCGGGGCCGAAGGCACCGGACGCGACATCCTCGCCGAGGCGGGCCAGACCGTCCAACATGGTCTCCAGGTCGGCGTCCGACAGCAGCCCGGCGTTGTGCAGCACCTTGGCGTGCGCGGTGGAAGCCAGCACGTCATAGGGGGCGAGCACCCAGTCGAAGTGGGTGGACTTGCTCAACGCGGCCATGGCCTCGGTGGGTCCGCCGGCGAACCGGCCGCCCCAGAGGGCCCCTTCGTTGGTGGCGTGCTTCTCGATCGGGGTCTCCGACATACCGTCTTACCGTCCTACTTCGCGTCGCGGTCGCGCTTGTTGGCGATCTTGGACGACAGGCCGTGCAGCTCGACGAAGCCCTTGGACATGGTCTGGTCGAAGGTGTCGCCGGTGTCGTAGGTGGCCAGGTTGAAGTCGTAGAGGGACTCCTCGGAACGACGACCGTTGACCACGATGGAGCCGTTGTGCAGCACCAGGCGGATGTCACCGGTGACGTGCTCCTGGGTGGACTCGATGAAGGAGTCCAGGGAGCGCTTCAGCGGGGAGAACCACAGGCCGTCGTAGACCTGGTGGGACCACTCGGCGTCGATGCCGCGCTTGTAGCGTGCCAGCTCGCGCTCGACGGTGACGTCCTCCATGGCCTCGTGGGCACGGATCAGGGTCATTGCCCCCGGGGCCTCGTAGACCTCGCGGGACTTGATGCCGATGAGGCGGTCCTCGACCATGTCGAGGCGGCCCACACCCTGCGCGCCGGCGCGACGGTTGAGCTCCTCGATGGCCTGCAGGACGGTGACCTCACGGCCGTCGATGGCGACCGGCTTACCGGACTTGAAGGAGATGGTGACCTCGTCGGGTGCCTGACCCAGCGACGGCTCCTCGGTGTAGGCGTAGAGGTCCTTCGTCGGCGGGTTCCACAGGTCCTCGAGGAAACCGGTCTCGACGGCACGGCCCCAGACGTTCTGGTCGATGGAGAACGGCGAGGACGCCGACTGCTCGATCGGGACGTCGTTCTCCTCGGCGAAGGCGATGGCCTTGTCGCGGGTCCAGGCGAAGTCACGGGCCGGGGCGATGATCTTCAGCGAAGGATCGGTGTCCATGAAGCCGACCTCGAAGCGGACCTGGTCATTGCCCTTACCGGTGCAACCGTGGGCGACGTGGGTGCCGCCGTGGGCCTGGGCGGCCTCGACGAGGTGCTTGACGATCAGCGGACGCGAGATCGCGGAGACCAGCGGGTACTGCTTCATGTACATGCCGTTGGCCTTGATGGTCGGCAGGCAGTAGTCGTCGGCGAACTCATCGCGGGCGTCCACGACGATGGACTCCACGGCGCCGGCGCCGATGGCACGCTGGCGGACAGACTCCATGTCCTCGCCGCCCTGGCCCAGGTCGATGGAGACGGCGATGACCTCGCCACCGGTCATCTGCTTCAGGTACGGGATGGCGACGGTGGTGTCCAGGCCTCCGGAGTAGGCGAGTACGACGCGGTCAGTCATGTTCTCTGATGTCCTTTCACGTTCTGTTCACGATGTGTGTAAATACGTTATTCGAGGCTTCTGTCAGCCGAGTCTATCTGGTGGCCTCTACACGCTGTGCATGGACAAGGCGTGGAGATGTTCGGCCAGGCCCCTGCCGTTCGCCGGGTGGCGGGCCAGGACGAAGATGGTGTCGTCCCCGGCCAGCGTGGCAACCACTTCCGGCAGGTCGGAGCGGTCGATGACACTGGCCAGGTACTGCGCCGCTCCCGGGGGTGTACGCAGCACCGCGGTGTTGCCGGAGTAGTCGGTGCCGACCAACAGTTCGGCGAGCACCCGACGCAGCCGCGCCGGACCGTCGGCGACCATCTCGGCCACCGGCGACCCGAGGCTGTAGAAGGCCTGCCCGTCGGCCCGGACCTTTCGGGCGCCGAGGTCGACCAGGTCGCGCGACAGTGTCGCCTGGGTGATCTCCACACCCTCACCGGCCAGCAGGTCCTGCAGGTCGCGCTGGCTGGCGACACGGTTGTTCTCGACCAGGCGAGAGATCAGGTCCTGGCGGGCTGACCGGGTTAGGTGAGCAGCCATTCCAGCAGTGCCTTCTGTGCGTGAAGTCGGTTCTCCGCCTCGTCGAAGACGATCGACTGGGGCCCGTCGATGACCCCTGCGGAGACCTCGTAGCCGCGGTAGGCCGGCAGGCAGTGCATGAACACGGCGTCCTTGTCGGCGGTGGCCATGAGCTCCTCGTTCACCTGGAAGGGAACCAGGGTGCTGGTGTCGCGGTCGGAGTCCATGCCCATCGACACCCAGGTGTCGGTGATGACCACGTCGGCACCGGCGACGTCCGGGGTTCCGGTGACGCTCAATGTGGCACCGGTCTCGTCCGCCCTTACCTGTGCCCGCTCCACGAAGCGCTGCTCGGGCTGGAAACCCTCCGGTGCGGCGATGGTGATGTCCACCCCGGCGGTGGCGAAGCCGAGCATGTAGGAGTTGGCCATGTTGTTGGCGCCGTCGCCGAGGTACACGGCATTGAGGCCCTTGATGTCACCGTCGGATCCGCCCTTGTGCTGCTTGATGGTCAGCAGGTCGGAGAGGATCTGGCAGGGGTGGAAGTCATCGCACAGGGCGTTGACGATCGGCACCGTGGCGGTCTCCGCCATCTCGTGGAGGTTGCTGTGGGCGCCGGTGCGCCACACCACAGCGTCGACGAAGCGGGACAGCACGGCACCGGTGTCCTGGTAGGACTCCTTCTTACCCATCTGCGACTTACCGGAGTCCACCACGATCGGGTGTCCGCCGAGCTGGTTGATACCGACGTCGAAGGAGAAGCGGGTGCGGGTGGAGGTCTTGTCGAACAGGACCGCCACCGACTTGTGCTGCAGGCTGGAGCGGATCGGATTGGCGACCATCTCCAGTCCGAGGTCAAGGATCTCAGCTTGTTCCGCGACGCTCACGGCGTCGTCGGCGAGGAAGTGTCGGGTCATGAGAGCAGCTCCTTGATGATGGTGACGGCATCGTGGATGTCGGCGTCGGGGATGTTGAGCGGCGGGACGATCCGCAGGACGTTCTCCGCTGGCTGGTTGATCAGCAGGCCCTTCTCCAGGGCTGTTGCACCGAGTCTGGGGCGGGGCTCGGTGAGAACCACACCGAGCATCAGCCCTCGGCCACGGACCAGCTCCACGGAGTCGAGCGCCTCGAGTTCCTCGCGGAAGAGTGACTCGGCGTGGGTGACGTGCTCGAGCAGGTTCTCGGTGCGGATCGTGTCGACCACGGCGTTGCCGGCCGCGCAGGCCACGGGGTTGCCACCGAAGGTGGAGCCGTGGGTTCCCTGGCCCAGCAGCTGGGCCGCCGGGGTGGCCGCCACACAGGCACCGATCGGCATACCGCCGCCGAGGCCCTTGGCCAGGGTGACGACGTCCGGAACAACCCCGTCGGGGAGATCGGCCTGGTAGCCGAACCAGTGTCCGGTGCGTCCCATCCCGGCCTGGACCTCGTCGACGACCATGAGGATCCCGTGCTCGTCACACAGCTCACGGACGGCGGTGAGGAATCCTTCGGGCGCGGGCACGACACCGGTCTCACCCTGGATGGACTCCAGGAAGATCGCGGCGGTGTCGGACGCACCGTTCTCGCCGTCTCCGCCGTCCGCGACCAGGGAACGCAGTGCGTCGATGTCACCGTAAGGGTAGTACTCGACCCCGGCGGGCATCGGTTCGAACGGGGCGCGCTTGTCGGGCTGGCCGGTGAGTGCCAGCGAGCCCATCGTTCTACCGTGGAAGCCGTGCTCTGCGGCGAGGATGCGGGAGCGTCCGGTGCGCCGGGCGATCTTGAAGGCGGCCTCGTTGGCCTCGGCACCGGAGTTCGAGAAGAAGACCTGCGCGCCCGGGGCAATGAGCTCCTGCAGCCTGGCCGCGAGATCGAGGACCTGCGGGTGGGCGAAGACGTTCGAGGTGTGGCCCAGGGTCGAGACCTGCTTGGTCACGGCCTCGACGATGGCCGGGTGGGCGTGGCCGAGGGCGTTGACGGCGATGCCGGCGAGGAGGTCGACGTACTCCCTGCCCTCAGTGTCGGTGACCCGGCTGCCGGAACCGGAGACCAGCTGGACCGCCGGGGTGCCGTAGGTCGGCATGACCGTGGACTCCCAGGTGCTCTTCCACTTGTTGTTGTCAGACATTCGGGGACTCCCAGTCGTCGTCGGCGATCATCGTTCCGATACCGCCGGAGGTCATGAGCTCGAGGATCACGGAGTGTCGCTCGCGACCGTCGATGACGTGGGCGGCGGAGACACCGGTGCGCACCGCGGAGAGGCAGGCCTCCATCTTCGGGATCATGCCGGAGTCCAGGTCGGGCAGGATCTTGTCCAGCGCGTCCGGGTCGATCCGGGAGACCAGGGAGTCCTTGTTCGGCCAGTCCGTGTACAGGCCCTCGACATTGGTGAGCATGACAAGGCGTTCGGCGCCGAGGGCTGCGGCCAGTGCGCCGGCGGCGGTGTCGGCGTTGATGTTGTAGACCCGACCGTCCTCGTCGGGGGCGAAGGGGGCGACCACCGGAATGCGACCGGCGTCGATGAGGTCCATGAGTACGGTGGCATCCACCTGGGCGATGTCGCCGACGCGGCCGAGGTCGACCTCCTCACCGTCGATGACGGTGTTCTTCTTCACGGCGGTGAACAGGCCGGCGTCCTCACCGGAGGTACCGACGGCGAAGGGGCCGTGCTGGTTGATAAGCCCGACGAGTTCGCGTCCGACTTTGCCGAAGAGAACCATGCGGACGTACTCCATGGTCTCCGGGGTGGTGTAGCGCAGGCCGCCGATGAACTCGCCCTCGAGGCCGACCTTGTCGAGCATCTCGGTGATCTGCGGGCCGCCGCCGTGGACCACGATGGGGTGGGCGCCGACGGTGCGCAGGAAGGCCATGTCGGCGGCGAAGGCTGCCTTGAGGTCTTCGTCGATCATGGCGTTGCCGCCGTACTTCACGACGACGATCTTGTCGCGGTAGTGCAGCAGCCACGGCAGTGCCTCGGCCAGGACGTCGGCGCGCACGGCCGGTGACAGGTCGGCGGTGCCGCGGTAGACGACCTTCTCGGTGACTGGTTCAGTCATGTCGTGTCCCCTTTAAGAGCTGTAGGCGGAGTTGATGTGCACGTAGTCGTGGGAGAGGTCGGTGGTCCACACAGTGGCCGTCCCTTCCCCGCCGGTGCCGAGGTCGACGAGGACGTCGATGTCCGCACCCGAGAGGTCCACCTCGCGGGCACCGGGGGCACCGGTGGCGTCGACGCAGACCGGGTGACCGTTGAAGCTCACCGAGATCTTCTCGGCGTCCATGTCCACCGGAGCCATGCCGACGGCCGCCAGGGTGCGCCCCCAGTTCGGGTCGGAGCCGAACATGGCGCACTTGAAGAGGTTGTCGCGACCGAGCACGCGGGCGGCGACCTTCGCGTCATCGTTGCTGGACGCACCGGCGACGGTGATCGCGACCCGCTTGGTGACGCCCTCGGCGTCCGCCTGCAACTGCTTGGCGAGGTCCAGGCACACGGCGTTCACGGCGGCGGTGAGCTCCTCGTCGCACGGGCTGATCCCGGAGGCTCCGTTGGCCATGAGGATGACGGTGTCATTGGTGGATGTCGAGCCGTCGATGTCGATGCAGTCGAAGGTGACCTCGCTGGAGGCCTTGAGGTACGGCGCCGGATCATCGATGTGGGCGTCGGTGGTGAGTACGACGAGCATTGTCGCCAGCGACGGGGCCATCATGCCCACACCCTTGGCCATGCCACCGAGGGTCCAGCCTTCGCCGTGGTAGACGGCCTGCTTGCTGACCAGGTCGGTGGTCATGATCGCGGTGGCCGCGGCGGTGGCGGCGTCCTGACCGGTGGCGGCGTCGGCGGTGATGTCGGAGGTCAGCGTCGCGACACCGTCGAGGACCTTCTCCATGGGCAGGGTGTCGCCGATGAGACCGGTGGAGCACACGGCGACCTCGCTGGCCGGGATGCTGAGCGCCTCGGCCACCGCGTCGATGGTGGCCGTGGCGTCCGCGTCGCCCTGGCTACCGTTGCAGGCGTTGGCATTGCCGGCGTTGAGGATGACCGCGTGGAAGGTGCCGTCGTTGTTGGCACGGGTGAGCTTCACCGGTGAGGCGACGACCTTGTTCCGGGTGAAGACTGCGGCGGCGGTGTACTCGGGGCCGTCGTTGACGACGAGGGCCATGTCCGACTTGCCGGACGGCTTGATGCCTGCGGTGGTCGCCGCGGCCCGGAATCCTGCGGCGGCGGTCACACCGGTGGTGCTGTTGGTCATGTGGTTCTCCTTGATTCCGGTGGCTCTACAGCCCGGCGGTGGGCAGGCCGGCGGTCTCGTCCCAGCCCTGGATGATGTTGAGGCACTGCACGGCTGCTCCGGCGGTGCCCTTGGTGAGGTTGTCGATGGCGCTGGTGGCCACGACGATGCCGTCGGTGACGGTGACCTGCAGGTGGACCATGTTGGTGCCGGTGACACTCTTGGTCTCCGGCTGCTGTCCCTCGGGCAGCAGGTGGAGGAAGGGTTCGTTGGCGCAGTAGTCCTCGTAGGCTCGGCGGATTTCGTCGGCCGTGCCGCGGGCCTCGGCGGTGACGGTGGTGAGGATGCCACGGGTCAGTGGTGCGAGGACGGGCGTGAAGGTGACTTTGACGTCACCGTCGGCACCGGTGGTGCCCTCCGGGAGGACTCGGCGGATGTTCTGCGCCATCTCCGGGGTGTGCCGGTGTGTGCCGACCTTGTAGGCGCGCAGGCTGGAGATGGTCTCCCCTCCCAGTAGTCCCACGGCGGGCTTCTTGCCGGCACCGGTGACACCGGTGACGGAGACAACGGAGACCTGCGGGGACATCAGGCCTGCCTGCATGGCCGGCAACAGTGCCAGGGTGGCTCCGGTCGGGAAGCAACCGGGCACGGCGACACCGGTGGTGTCCTTAAGAACCTCCCGGTTGCCGGGCAGCTCCGGGATGCCGTAGGGCCAGCTGCCCGGGTAGTCGCCGCCGTAGTAGGCGTCCCAGTCGGCCTTGTCCGAGAGCCGCCGGTCGGCGCCGCAGTCCAGGACGATGGTGTCTCCCAGATCCAGGGAGGACGACACCCCGTGCGGCAGGGCGAGGATGGCGACGTCGTGGGCACCGAGGATCTCCTCGGTGGTCGCCTCGACGGTGCGCTCGGCCAGCGCCGGCAGGCCAGGGACGAGGTCCCCGAATCGCTGCCCGGCGTTGGACGCGCCCGTGAGCGCACCGATGGTGAAGTCCTTGCCGTACCCTGGGTGATTGAGCAGGAGGCGCAAAGTCTCTCCGCCAGCGTATCCACTGGCACCTGCCACTGCGATCGAGATCATTGTGCCAGTATGCACCGCCCCACCCGCGATCGCAAGTTATACACGCCCGCGTGTTTTATTCACCGAGTGCTTCGGTGGCCAACTCGCTGAGCTGCTCGGCAGCATAGGGTGTCGCCACCGGTTTCGGGTAGGCCAACGCCCAGGACAGCGGCAGCGTCCCGGACTCCTGTTCCGGAACCTGGATGACCCGCCCACCCTCGACAGCGGTGAGCCCCTGGTAGATCGATTGGCCCTCCAGCCACGTCCGCCCCTCCTCCGGGGTACACTCTCCCCCCTGTTGGCCGACCAGGATCACGTCGGCATCGATCAACCCGAGGTTCTCCAGGCTGATGTCGGCCCACCCGTTCTCACCGGTGACCTCCTCGGCATTGGGGTGCGGTGCGAAACCGAGGTCCGACAGCAGGGCCTCAGCAGGTGACCCGGCGGAGTTCGTCAGCTCGACACCGATGTCTGCACCTCGGTTGACGATCAACGCGACCGCGGTTCCCTCGAACTCCGGGTGTGCCTCGCGCAGCGCCTCGACGGACTCGTGCGTGTCGTCGACGTCCTTCTCCGCCCGCTCCGGTAGGTCCAACGCCTCACCGAGCGCTACAGTAAGGTCCTCCCAACCCTGCTGGTTGTCCCGCTGCAGGTCGACGGCCACCACCGGGGCAATGTCCGATAGAGCGGAGAACTCCGCGGAGTAGTCGTTCCACGGGTTCATCACCACAGCCTCCTCGAACTGATCAGCGTAGGGCTCCCAGTACCCCCAGGTGTCCGCCTCCTGGGGGACGATCACCGGGCTCACCCCCAGCGACAACGCCACCTCCAGGTCCCTGGCTCCGCCGACTACGGCTATACGTTCCGGCCGGGCCTCCAGTTCGGTCTCCCCGTACTCGGTCTCGATCGTCAGCGGATACTCGGCGACGCCCTCGCCGTCCGGCACAGGGCCCTCACCGGACGAGGCGCCCTCGGAACTGACTCCGTCGTCCGACGAGCATCCCGCCAGCACCATGCAGACCGACAGTGCCGCAGCGCACACGGCTGTGGTTCGTCGCGACGTCCTACCTGCCTTCCGGGAACCCCGCCCTGTGGTACGCGTGTACAGCATCTCCTGGTCGTCCTCTCTCACAGCGACTCCGCGTGGCCTGCCCACGCAGAGCAATCAGGTAGGTCAATCAATACTCAGTCGTCCTGGTGTGCGCCGCATGCCACCCTCCGTTCCCCACGCGCCACCCAACCAATCCCCCTGCCCCACCCCCTGACATCACCATGACATCCCCACTACCTCGCGACGCCGTCGCCGAACTCATCGGCATCCCCGCCACCGTCCTCGGCGAGCGGGTGCACCGGGATGAGCACATCCTGCTGTGGCAGGTCCGAGGGACCACGGATTTCCGGGTACGGGACCGGTGCGCCACGAGCTGGGATGAACTGACGGTCCGGGCGGCGCACGCGCTCCGGATTCCGGCGGGCGCGGCCCACACCGTCCACGTCCACGCCAACTCGACCATGCTGCCGACATTCTTCCCGGTAACCACCGCCGCCACGACCATGAGGGGCCACCGGCTCGTCCCCGTCGACAACGTCCGGCAGTCCCTGATCCTGGCGCACATCCAGCCGGCGACCACCGCCATCCGACCGCCGGTGAATATCGGCCGACAGCTGCTGTCACTGATGGAGGATGCCCCGGAGATCCTCGACGGACTACCGACTCCCACCAGTGCGCCGGCCCGACGCATGGCCGACGTGATCCGGTTCAACCCGGGCGACGACCGTTCGGCGGCAGAGCTCGCAGCCTTCGCGCATGCCTCGTTGCGGACGGTACAGCGTCAGTTCACCACCGAGACCGGTCTCCCCCTCACACAGTGGCGTACCAGGGCCCGGATGGCAGCCGGTGCCGATCTGCTACGTTCCGGAAGTTCCCTCGACGCCGTCGCCAACCGCGTCGGCTACGCCGATGTCTCGACGTTCTGCCGTGCCTTCAAGTCGCACTGCGGCGTGCCGACCGGCGAACAACTCAAGCGGTACACTACAGCCTGACAACACTCCCCGGGTGGCCCTAACCGCGCAGGACGGCACCGACCTTCTCGGCCGCCGCGGCGACGGCTGACTCACGGGCCACCGATGCCTCGTCCTCGGTGAGGGTGCGGTCCGGGGCACGGAAACGCAGGGTGTAGGTCAGCGACCGCTTCGCCTCACCAAGGGAGTCGGAGCGGTAGATGTCGAACAGCCGGATCTCCTCCAGCAGCTCCCCTGCGCCGGACACCAGCGCAGCCTCCACGGCAGCGGCCGGCGTGGTCTCGTCGACGACGACGGCGACGTCCTGGTGGACGGCCGGGAACGGCGAGAGCAACGGGCGGGGGAAGGATTCCGCCAGCGGCAGTCCGTCCAGGTTGATCTCCAGGGCGACGGTGCGCTTCGGCAAGTTGGCCCGCTCGCAGACCTGCGGGTGCAGCTCACCGGCGTGGCCGACGACCTGCTCACCACCGTCGGCAGTGGCGACGACGATCTCGGCACAACGGCCCGGGTGCCAGGGCAGGTACTCGGCGTTACGGAGACTGACCTCGACACCGGCCGCACGGGCGATGGTCTGGGCGGCCTCGAAGACATCGGCGGCTTCGAAAGCGACCGCATCGCCCCAGGTACCCTGCAGGGTGCGGTTACCGGCGGCGATGACCGCAGCATGCAGCGGCTGCTCCGGCAGGGACGCCAGCAGCTCGGCCAACTCGTCGTCAGAGGGACGCGCCTTCACCGAGGGCATCGGCGACACACCGGAGGTCTCGGTGGGCAGGGTGACCTGCTCGACACCGTAGAGCGCTGCGTCGGTCTGGCCGCGGGTGATGTTGCGGCGCAGCGAATCGATCATCGACGGCAGCAGCGTGGTGCCGATCAGGGCGACATCGCTCTCCAGCGGGTTCTGGACGCGCACAGCGGACCGACGCGGATCGTCGGCGTCCAGTCCCCAGACATCGAAGACGTCGTTGGGGATGAACGGGCTGGGAAGGATCTCCACGAAGCCGCTCCAGGCCAGGGCGTGGCCGACGCTGCGGCGCATCCGCTGACGCGGGGACAGACCGCGGCCCGACGGGGCGGTGGGAACGATCGACGGAATCTTGTCCAGCCCCTCCAGACGCAGCACCTCCTCCACCAGCTCGGCAGGCATCGTCAGGTCCGGGCGCCACGTGGGCGGGGTGACCTGGATGGCTTTGGCGCCGTTGGCGTCACGGTCGCCGGTCTCACGGACCGTGCAGCCGACCTCCGTCAGACGGGTCACCGTAGTGCCCGTCGGGTAGATCATGCCGGCGGTCTTGCCCGGGGCAGAGGTGTGCATGTCGATCACCGGCATGGCGGGCACCTCGCCGACCAGGCTGGTGCCCGGATCGACCTCACCACCGGCGATGCGGGTCAGCAGGGCCACGGCGTAATCGAGGGCGGCCTCGATGACCGAGGGATCGGTGCCGCGCTCGAAACGGCGGGAGGACTCCGAGGACAGCTTGTGGCGACGCGAGGTCCGGGCCACGGTGATCTGGTCGAAGAAGGCGGCCTCGAAATAGACGCTGGTGGTGTCATCCTGGATCTCGGAGGTCGAGCCACCCATGACACCGGCCAAGGACTGGATGCCGGTGGCGTCAGAGATGACGACGTCCTCGGCGTCGAGGGTGCGCTCCACACCGTCGAGAGTGGTCAGCTTCTCACCTTGCGGCGCGAGGTGGACGTACAGGTCACCGGAGATCCGGTCGGCGTCGAAGGCGTGCATCGGCTGGCCGAGCAGGAACATGATGTAGTTGGTGACGTCGGTCGGGGCGTTGACCGGACGCTGACCGCACAGCAGCAGCTCGCGCTGCAGCCAGTAGGGCGACTCGGCGTCCGGGTCGATGCCGGTGACCTTGCGGATGCCGAAGCGTGCGCACTTGGTGGCCTCGTCGACGGTGATCGCCGGCAGGTCGCCACGTCCGGTGGAGTTCGGCAGCCCGGCCAGCAGGTCGGTGGGCAGTGCGGCGGCCGCCGGGTCCTCCGCGGGGTCGCGGTAGGACAGGTCGAAGGAGCTGGCGAGCTCACGTGCGAGGCCTCGGGCGGACAGGGCGTAGCCGCGGTCCGGGGTCACGTTGACCTCGAAGACCGTGTCGTCCAGGCCGAGGAACTCGCGGGCGTCGGCACCGATGACGATCCGGGGGTCCTCGGCCTCGGCACCGCGCAGCGCGATGATGCCGGAGGTCTGCACCTTCGCCAGTCCCAGTTCTGCGGCGGAGCAGATCATGCCCTCGGAGGTTTTGCCGTAGGTCTCGCGTGCGCCGATGGCGAAACCGCCGGGCAGCACCGCACCTGGCAGCGAGACGACGACGATGTCGCCCTCGCGGAAGTTCCGGGCACCGCAGATGATGTGCTGCGGTTCGCCGGTACCGTTGGCGTCGCCGACGTTGACGTCGCAGTAGCGGATCGGCTTCTTGAAGCCCTCCAGCTCCTCGATGTGCTCGACCCGGCCGAATACCAGCGGCCCGGTGGTCTCCTCGATGTGCTCGTAGCCCTCGGTCTCGAATCCGACGCGCACGAAGCCGGTGTCCAGTTCAGCGGCGTCGACGGAGAAGGGGGCGGTGGAGGTCCGGAGAAGGCGGGTCAGCCAGGACTGTGAGATCAGCATTGTCGGTGCTCGGTTCCTCTAGGTGTGCTGCGTTGCGGGTGCTGCGTGAAGTGTGCTGTGCGGTGCGGCAGGTCAGCCGCGGATGCCGAAGGGCTGGGTGAAGCGGACGTCGCCCTCCACCATGTCCCGCATGTCCGGCAGGCCGTTGCGGAACTGGAGGGTGCGCTCGATGCCCATGCCGAAGGCGAAACCGGAGTAGACCTCCGGGTCGATGCCGGCAGCGGTCAGGACGTTGGGGTTGACCATGCCGCAGCCACCCCACTCGATCCAGCCGGCCCCGCCCTTCTTGTTGGGGAACCAGACGTCGACCTCGGCCGACGGCTCGGTGAACGGGAAGTAGTTCGGGCGGATACGGGTCGTGGCGTCCTCACCGAACAGGGTGCGTGCCAGGTGGTCCAGCGTGCCCTTGAGGTGCGCCATGGTCAGGTTCTTGTCCACCGCGAGGCCCTCGACCTGGTGGAACACCGGGGTGTGGGTGGCATCCAGCTCGTCGGTGCGGAAGACACGACCCGGGCAGGCGATGTAGATCGGGACGTCCCGGTCCAGCATGGTGCGCATCTGCACCGGGGAGGTGTGGGTACGCAGCACCT
Organism: Candidatus Corynebacterium faecigallinarum; assembly: GCA_019120175.1. Lineage (GTDB taxonomy): Bacteria > Actinomycetota > Actinomycetes > Mycobacteriales > Mycobacteriaceae > Corynebacterium > Corynebacterium faecigallinarum. The sequence continues at coordinate 448,677 of DWVP01000024.1, read as the reverse complement.
GGCCGGAGCCCTCCGGGGCAATGTGGAAGGTGTCCTGCAGGGTACGGGCCGGGTGGTCGGGCAGGAAGTTCAGCGAGTCGAAGTTGAAGTACTCTGCCTCGATCTCCGGTCCGTCGGCGATCTCCCAGCCCATGCCGACGAAGATGTCGGCGATCTGCTCGGACAGGATCGTGATCGGGTGCTGGGCCCCACGCTGACCGCGGGCGGTCGGCACGGTGACGTCGATGCGCTCGGCGGCGAGAACCTCGGCGTTGCGCTTCTCCTCCAGGGCGTTCTTGGCCGTGGCGAATGCCTTCTCGATCCGGCCGCGGGCCTGGTTGACCAGGCGTCCTGCGTCCTTGCGCTGATCCTTCGGCAGCGAGCCGAGGTTACGGCGTGCCGCGGGCACCGGGGCGTCGTCGCCGAGGTGGCCACGCCGGAGTTCAGCCAACTCGTCCAGGTCCCCCGCCTGGTCGAATGCCTGTTCAGCAGCGGTAGCCGCCGCCTCGAGCCCGGCCTCACTCATGTCGATTTCGTCAGCCACCTGGCGCACCTCGCACTTGTCTCTCTCGTCCACAAAGTCGGGTAAATGATAGCACCCGGTCGACCACCCCGTTAGCGTCGGGCGACCCGAGAAGTCTCATACAGGCAGATCGCCGCCGCGGTCACGAGGTTGAGGCTCTCGGCCTTGCCGCCCATCGGGATGGAGACCCGAACATCGGCCAGGTCCTGCCAGTCCCCCAGTCCATGTGCCTCGTTGCCGAACAACCAGGCGACCTTCTGCGCCAGCAGCGGTGGCTGACCGTCAGTGCTGGTGGCCGCCTCGTCCAGGGTGACGTCCCCGTCCCCGGCGGTGGCGAGGATCGCGAAGCCCTGATCGTGGAGATGGTCGACGACCTCAGGGACGCTGATGTCACGGGCCACCGGCAAGTGGAACAGGGAGCCGGCCGACGACCGCACGGCCTTACCACCCTGCGGGTCAACCGTCGCTCCGGCGAAGATGACGCCGGACGCACCGGTGGCGTCCGCGACCCGGATCAGCGCGCCGGCGTTGCCGGGCTCCGCGGTCTCCACCGGTACGGCGACGAGGTCGCCGACGGCGGCGGAGGCCAGGCCGGTGAGTTGGTCATTGCACAGGGCGAACAGGCCGGTGGAGGTGACCGACTCGCTGAGGTGCGCTGCGGCCTTGTCGGTGATCAGGTGGACGCGCACACCCCGGTCGTCGGTGCCGGTGAAGGTGTCCAGCTCGCGGCCGAAGGAGTCCAGGGCGTCCTCGGTGAGGTAGACCTCGACGACGTCACCGTCGCGCAGTGCCGAGATGACGGCGTTGGACCCTTCGGCGAGAAAGCGTCCGGTCTTGCGACGCACCGGGGCCCGGTGCAGCTTCGCGGCGTTGACGATGCGGGGGGTACGCTCGCTGAACGGTTCATCTCCCATCCAGCCACGCCAGTCACTGGCCAGTGGTGCGGAGGTCTGGGACGGGGATGCCGGTGCGTCAGTCATGGAGGCCATCGTACCGCGCTGGTCGCCGGTCACCTGAACGCGCGGTCAACGACAACACCAAACCGTCACGCCTGGCTCCCCTGCCCCTGGAAACCACGAAAGCCGCCGCCCACCGTATGCGGTGGGTGGCGGCGTGGGCCTCGGAGCCAGTGACGGCCCCGGGAATCCTCGGGGGATTAGGCGGACGGTGCGTTGACGTCCTGCGGCAGAGCAGCCTTGGCAGCCTCGACCAGGGCGGTGAAGGCCTGCGGGTCGTTGACGGCCAGCTCGGCCAGGTTCTTGCGGTCGACCTCGATACCGGCCAGGTTCAGGCCCTGGATCAGACGGTTGTAGGTCATGCCGTTCTGACGGGCCGCAGCGTTGATGCGCTGGATCCACAGCTTGCGGAACTCACCCTTGCGGGCGCGACGGTCACGGAAGGCGTAGGTCTTGGAGTGGAGGACCTGCTCCTTCGCCTTGCGGTACAGGCGGGAACGCTGGCCCCGGTAGCCGGAGGCCTCGTTGAGGATTTCGCGGCGCTTCTTCTTCGCGTTCACTGAGCGCTTGACACGTGCCATGGTGGGACGTCCTTATCTTCTAGATCGTTATGGTGCTGTAATCGAGAACGGGAAGGCTTTTATGCCTTGCCCAGCAGACGCTTCACGCGCTTGACGTCGGCGGGAGCAACGTCTTCGGTGCCCTTGAGGCGACGGGTGCGCTTGGAGGGCTTGCCCTCCAGCAGGTGGCGCCGGTTAGCCTGCTCGCGGCGCAGCTTGCCGGAACCGGTGACCTTGATGCGCTTGGCGGTGCCCTTGTGGGTCTTCTGCTTCATCGTGGATCCTTTAACTTCTTCGTGGATGGGTACTACGTAACCGCGTCAGACGCGGTTCGGCTACTTCTTGCCCTTGCGGACCGGGCCCAGCACCATCGTCATATTGCGACCGTCCTGCTTGGCGCGGGTCTCAACAACGCCGTACTCAGCAACATCATCGGCCAGACGCTCCAGGAGTCGGAAACCCAGCTCCGGACGGGACTGCTCCCGGCCACGGAACATGATGGTCACCTTGACCTTGGAACCCTTCTCCAGGAACCGGACCACGTTGGACTTCTTGGTCTCGTAGTCGTTGTCACTGATCTTCGGGCGGAACTTCTGCTCCTTGACCACGGTCTGCTGCTGGTTCTTGCGAGATTCCCGGGCCTTCTGGTCCTGTTCGTACTTGAACTTGCCGTAGTCCATGATCTTGCACACGGGCGGCTTGGCGTTCGGTGCAACCTCAACCAGGTCAAGGTCGGCGTCATAGGCCAGCTTGCGTGCATCGTCAATGCGGACGATGCCGACCTGTTCGCCGCCCGGGCCGACGAGCCGGACCTCGGGCACGCGAATCCGGTCGTTAATGCGAGCTTGAGCGCTAATGAGAACTCCTGACGTAGCAGTGGTAGAAAACTTCTGTACCGCACACTGCAAATGATTCCCCCCTACGCCGCACAGGTCGACGCACATCGGACGCACACAGCAGGACGCCCGCCTTTCGGCGGGGAACCACTGTCTGGTCCGGTTGACCCGAGCCCTGCCTCGAAAGGCGGTCTCAGGTGGGAGTTACTCCACTTGCAGCCTGACACGACGAAAACACCGTTGACAGGCGGTAGTGCGAACAACACTAACATCCTACCCCGGCTGCACAAAATCCGCTGACCACGTCCGCATGTCACCCCCGAGTGCTAGTTTTAGACCATGAACAATCATCGTTCTCCTGGGGGGAGTCCGCACGACCTGGACCGCCTCCGCACTGAACTTCACCGAGCCGCTGCGGCCCAACAAGAATCACTGAGAATCTCCATGGAGATCCTCGAGCGACTCGAGCGTCTGGAACGGGAGGACCGTGTCCAGCGGCGCGCTGCCGAACCTGCCCCGCACGGTCCCCGTCCCGGACGCTGGTCTGGCGTGTCCACAGCCGGCACCGACCATGCGCAGACTGCCCCGCCCGCAGCAGGAGGTCCGGCGACGACACCACCGGTGGCTGCGCCTGCGCCCGCGGTGTCGCCAGGGGTTCCCGCTCCCCCGCCCGAACAATCCGGTTCGTCCGGCCCAAACGGTCCGTCCGGTCCGCCGCGCAGTGAGCGCGACCGGATCACCTTCACCATCTCCATCCTCGGCGCGTCGATCACCGTCATCGGTCTGGTTTTCCTCGCCGTCCAGGCCTTCAGCCGCGGATGGCTGGGCCCCGGCATTGCAGTGACCGGTGCTGCCCTGCTGTGCCTGGCGCTGGGGATCGCGTCGGTGTCCGTGCACCGCCGACACCCGGACGGCCCCACCGCCCCGGCCCTGCTCACGGCCGCGGTACTCGGCGGATACACCGATCTCTGGGTCCTGGTGTTCGGACTGGAATGGCTGCACTCGGCGATCGGCATCGGCATGGGTGCGCTGATCTCGATCATCGGTCTCGGCCTGGCGTTCCTGTGGAACAGACAGGCACTCGCGACGACGCTTGTCATCGCCGGTGCTACCTTCACCACCCCGGCGGCTCTGCATGTCCTGGACGCCACTGGTTCCGCCAGGTTCGAGACCATCTCCCTCGCCGTCCTCGCCCTCGTCGGCTCGGCCGCCACCTGGCGCCGCGCGTGGAGATCCACCGAGATCTCCGCCGGCGTGGTGTTCACCATCGCCGCGATCACCCTCGCCTCCGACGGCGACCTGCTGGCGCTGACCCTGCTCAGTCTCCTCGGCATCGCCACGATGACCGGGTTGTCGCTCGGTGCACCGGATCTCCCCAACTGGGTTCTGGCCATCGGACGATGGATCCCGGTCACGGTTGTGCCGGTGCTGTGCCTGCTGGCCACCGGCTCGACCTGGTGGGCACCGGGAGTGACTGCCGGGGTCGCCATTCTGATCGCCGGTGCAACCGTGGCCGTCGGGATGGGATGGTCGGCGCTGACCAATACGGCGTTGCGCCCTGCTGCTGATGTAGGCGACGCCGGCGCGACGGTGCGCTCCCTGTCCGTGGCGACCTGTTGTGCCTTCCCGACCCTGGCGGTCATCGCCCTGGCACGTCAGGATTCGGACGCTCCGGTGGCGTCGATGTTGTGGATCCTGGCCCTGCTGGCGGTGACGTCCGGGGTGATCCTGATCAGTGCCCGGCTGCCCCTGGCGGCGACCTGGACGATGCTCGGCCTGTCGGTCCTGGCCTGCCTGCCCCGCGTGATTCCCGCGTGGTTCCCGGACGAGCTCAGTGCCGATGTCACGGCAGTGACCCAGTGGCCCGTCCTGCTGGCACTGGCCGTGCCCGGGGTCCTGTCGCTGTGGCGCGCTGCCGATCTGGGGGCCACGACCGATATTGTCAGCGTCACTGCGGCGGCGTTGGGCGCGATGGTCACCTCGGCGATCCCTCTGATCTGCCTGAGCCTGAGCGACTCCGACGGCAGTTTCATGGCCGGCCATCTGCTCATGTCGGTGATGTGGATGGCCACCGGCGTGGCCGTTCTGCTGCACGGCAACGGCCCGGCGGGCCTGGCGATCGCGCTGGCCGCCTCAGCGAAGCTGGTGTTCTACGACCTGTCTGCCCTGTCCGGGTTGATCCAGGTCGCCGCCTTCGTCATCTGCGGCGGCATCCTGCTGGCCTCCGGGTACCTGCGGGAGAGCGGCAAGGCCACCAACAGGCAGCAGGACCTGAACGGTGACCGCGGACCCCGTCAGAACTGACATGGGCTCCGAATCGTCCGGTTCTAGAGCATCTCCTTGAGGAACTGACCGGTGTAGGACTCCTCGACCTGGGCGATCTGCTCCGGGGTTCCCTCGGCGACGACCATTCCGCCGCCGGAGCCACCCTCCGGACCCATGTCGATGATCCAGTCCGCAGCCTTGATCACGTCCAGGTTGTGCTCGATGATGAGGACGGTGTTGCCCTTGTCGACCAGCCCCTGGATCACCAGCATCAGCTTACGGATGTCCTCGAAGTGCAGGCCCGTGGTGGGCTCGTCGAGGATGTAGATCGTCCGACCGTTGGACCGCTTCTGCAGCTCACTGGCCAGCTTCACGCGCTGGGCCTCACCACCGGACAGTGTCGTCGCCGCCTGGCCGAGCCGGACGTATCCCAGTCCGACGTCCACCAGGGTGTTGAGGTAGCGGGCGATGGAGGTGATCGGCGCGAAGAACTCCGCGGCCTCGGTGATCGGCATCTCCAGGACCTCGGAGATGGTCTTGCCCTTGTAGCGGACCTCCAGGGTCTCCCGGTTGTACCGGGCGCCCTCACAGACCTCGCAGGGGACGTAGACATCGGGCAGGAAGTTCATCTCGATCTTCAGCGTGCCGTCACCGCGGCAGGCCTCACACCGGCCGCCCTTGACGTTGAAGCTGAAGCGGCCGGCCTTGTAGCCACGCACCTTTGCGTCGGTGGTTTCGGCGAAGAGGTTACGGATCTTGTCGAAGACACCGGTGTACGTCGCCGGGTTCGACCGCGGGGTACGGCCGATCGGACTCTGGTCGACACGGACCAGCTTGTCGAGTTGGTCGAGGCCGGTGACCTTGCGGTGGTGACCGGGCACCTGCCGGGCTCCGTTGAGGTCGTTGGCGAGCACCTGGGCGAGGATGCCGTTGACCAGACTGGACTTGCCGGAGCCGGAGACACCTGTCACGCAGGTCAGCACGCCCAGCGGGAAGTCCACGGACACATTGCGCAGGTTGTTCTCGGTGGCCCCGTGCACGGTGATGACCCGGTCGGTGTCCACCTCCCGGCGGGTGTCCGGCACAGCCAGCACCCGACGGCGGGACAGGTACTGCCCGGTCAGTGACTCCTCCGAGGTGAGGATTCCGTCCGGTTCACCCTGGTAGACGACCTTGCCGCCGAACTCACCGGCCCGTGGGCCGATGTCGACCAACCAGTCGGCCGTCCGGATCGTCTCCTCGTCGTGCTCGACGACGATCAGGGTGTTCCCCAGGTCACGCAGGTTGCGCAAGGTGGAGATCAGGCGCATGTTGTCGCGCTGGTGCAGTCCGATGGACGGTTCGTCGAGGACGTAGAGAACCCCGGCCAGTCCGGATCCGATCTGGGTGGCCAGGCGGATGCGCTGGGCCTCGCCGCCGGACAGGGTGGCCGCGGCCCGCGAGAGGTTCAGGTAGTTCAGTCCGACGTCGAGCAGGAAGCGCAGGCGCGCCTGGATCTCCTTGAGCACCCGGCCGGCGATGATCTCGTCACGCTTGGCCAGGGTCAACTGGTCGAGGAAGGAGCTCGCGCCCTCGATGCTCAGGGCGGAGACGTCCGAAATGGACATCTCCCCCATCCCGGACTTCACGGTGACCTGCCGGATCTCCGGACGCAGTCGGGTGCCCTCGCAGGCGTTGCAGGGCACTTCACGCATGTAGGCCAGGAAGCGTTCCTTCTGGTGCTCGCTCTCCGCCTGGTCGATCTTGCGCTGCAGGTACGGGATGACCCCCTCGAACGGCGCCGAGTACTGGCGGGAGCGGCCGTAGCGGTTGCGGTAGCGCACGGTGATCTCGTCCGGGTGTCCGCGCAGGACGGCCTTGCGCTGGGCCTTGGTCAGCACCGACCAGGACGTCCGCGGGTCGACACCCAGGTTGTCGGCCAGGGCGGCGAGCAGTTTGTCGAAGTAGCGGTGGTTGGGGCTGGAGGACCACGGAGCGACCGCCGACAGCAGCGGGGCCTCGTCGTCCGGGATCACCAGGTGCTCGTCCATCTCCAACCGGGTACCGAGACCGTCGCAGGTCGGGCAGGCACCATAAGGGCTGTTGAAGGAGAAGCTGCGTGGTTCGAGCTCGTCGATGGCCAGCGGGTGCCCGTTGGGGCAGGCCATGTTCTCCGAGAAGCGGCGGTATCGGTTGGGGTCGGACTCGTCCAGCCCGACAAAGTCGATCACCACCCGCCCATCGGCCAGTCCCAAGGCGGTCTCCACCGAATCGGTCAGGCGCTGCTTCTGCGCCTCCTTGACCTGCAGCCGGTCGACGATCACGTCGATATCGTGCTTGACCTGCTTCTCCAGGGTGGGCGGATCGGACAGCCGGTAGGTCTCACCGTCGACGAGCACACGGGAGTAGCCGGACGATGCCAGGTCCTCGAAGAGGTCGACGAACTCGCCCTTGCGGGTGCGAACGACCGGGGCCAGAACCTGGAACTTCTGGCCGGTCTCCATCTCAAGCACCTGGTCGACGATCTGTTGCGGGGTCTGCCGCTCGATACGCTCACCACACTGCGGACAGTGCGCCACACCGATCCGGGCGAACAGCAGACGCAGGTAGTCGTGGATTTCGGTGATGGTACCGACCGTCGACCGCGGGTTGCGGTTGGTGGACTTCTGGTCGATGGACACCGCCGGCGACAGGCCTTCGATGACCTCGACGTCCGGCTTGTCCATCTGACCGAGGAACTGTCGGGCGTAGGAGGACAGGGACTCGACGTAGCGGCGCTGGCCTTCGGCGAAGATCGTGTCGAAGGCCAGCGAGGACTTTCCCGAACCCGAGATGCCGGTGAACACGATCATCTTGTCGCGGGGCAGGTCGATGTCGACCCCCTGCAGGTTGTGCTCGCGTGCACCACGCACGGTCAGAATGTCAGCCACCCGGGCTCTCCTTCATCGTGAAGTCTCAGTGTGTCTTGAGTGTGTCGTCTCTGTGGGACGGTTCGTCAGGACATCCCACGGTCTCGCAACCATTCTACGTGACGACCCGGACACGGTCGAACGGATAATCGAACACTGTGGCGTTCATCTCGGTCCCCGCAGATTTCCCGGTGTCCCGGCGCACGTTCCGTGTCCGGGCCGTCCTCTACGGTGGAGTACATGACCACCGAGACCCCCACCACCGCAACCGTGACCGTGACCCGCGTCGGCCCGATGGACAACGGCAGCTACCTGATCAGCGCCGGCGGGAACGGCCTGCTCATCGATGCCGCAGCCGAACCGTCCCGCCTTCTAGACATCGCCGCCGAGCAGCAGGTGACGATCACCGATGTACTGACCACCCACCGCCATGCCGACCACGTCGGCGGCCTGACCGAGGTACTGACCGCCACCGGGGCACGGCACCACGCCTCAGCGCAAGACGCCGCCGACCTGCCGGAATCGGTGGATGTGACCTGGGGCGAGGATCCGTCCCCCGACGAGCCCCGGGAACTGACCACCTCCTCTGACCTGCTCAACCAGCTTGGCCTGCAGTATGTGATCCTGCGTGGGCACACCGATGGTGGCCTCGCGGTGATCCTGCCCGCCGAGCACGCCGCCGACGGACTCACCCATCTCTTCCCCGGCGACAGCCTCTTCCCCGGCGGTGTCGGGAAAACCGACGATGCCGAGACCTTCACCCGCCTGCTCGACGATGTCACCGCCCGCTGCTTCACGCTGCCGGCCGATACGATCGTCCACCCCGGCCACGGCGACCCGACCACGATCGGCGCAGAACGCCCCCATCTCGACGAGTGGCGGCAGCGCGGCTGGTGACCACACAGCAGCCGGGGCAGGGGTACAATTGTCGCTCTGTCACCCAAGCGCCGTCACCGAGTCCAGTGACAACACCCGCAGCCATCCCGCCGGCCAGGAGACCATGAGCACCACCGCGTCCAGCAGTACAGAGACCGCGCCGACCCCGGAGATCGACGCCGAACAGGCGACCCTCGACGAGCTGCTCTCTGTCGTCGATGAGGCCCGTGAGCGGCTCACCGACCGGCTCCGTCTCGTCCAACGCCGCAGCGCCGACATCGACCAGCCGCAGCTACTGCTGGAACGCGACCACGAGACGGCCTCCATCAGCCAACGGATCGACGAGTACTCCGCCGCAGAGATCGGCCTGTTCTTCGGGCGCATCGACGTCGAGGACACTGAGCCGGAGAACCCGGTGGTCGACGACTCCCCCGGTGGCGACGGCAGCACGCTGGACCGCCGCTACATCGGACGCATCGGTCTGCACACCAACGACGACGAGATGCGCACCCTGCTGATGGACTGGCGTGCCCCGATGGCACGCCCGTTCTACCTGGCCACCACCCTGCACCCGGAGGGAGTGCATGTGCGCCGGCACATCCGTACCCGCGGCCGCACCGTCACCGACGTGGCCGATGAACGCCTGACCGGGACCATGACCGGCGAAGACAGCGGTCGCACCGCGACCACCGCCGGTGCCGGTGCCGGTATCGGAACCACCGGTTCGGTGGCCCAGGAGAGCGCCCTGTTGCACGCGGTGAACCGTGCCCGCGACCGGCACATGCACGATATCGTCGACACGATCGTCGCCGAGCAGGATCGCATCATCCGTGAGGAGCACCGCGGAGTGACCGTGGTCCAGGGCGGGCCCGGCACCGGGAAGACCGCCGTCGCCCTTCACCGCACGGCCTACCTGCTGTACACCTGGCGCGAGCAGCTGGCGAACACCGGTGTTCTGATCGTCGGCCCCAACCCCCGCTTCCTGGACTACATCTCCCAGGTCCTCCCCAGCCTCGGCGAGACCGGCGTGGTGCTGGCCACCCCCGGCACCCTTCTTCCCGGTGTCACCACCCGACCGTTGAGCGCCGAGCCACTGATCGGTCAGGAGGTCAAGGGGTCGGTGGAGATGCTGGAGATCCTGGCCAATGCTGTGAGTGACCACCAGCAGGTCCCGGAGGCCCCGATCATCTTCGACGTCGACAGCGTCCGCGTGTCGTTGACCCCGAAGATCGTCCGCCAGGCACGGACCCGGGCGCGTCGTTCCCAGCGCCCGCACAATCTTGCCCGTAGCCGGTTCCGGGATTCCGTGCTCGACCAACTGCGCGATGCGATGGCCAACTCCATCGGTGCTGACCCGCTCGGAGGGGAGAACCTGCTGAGCCCGGCCGACATCGCCCAGCTGCGCGAGGACCTCGCCAGCGAGAGCGCCATCGCCGAGGCCATCGACGAGCTGTGGCCCGAGCTCACCGCCGAGGAGGTCCTCGCCGGGTTGTACGGCTCCCGTGAAGCCATCGACTCCGCCGCCGCCGAGTACGACGACCTCACCCGTGATGCCTTACTGCGCGACGGAGACGGTACAGCCGGGCGGGAGACACCGGACGACTGGACCGAGGCGGACGCCCCATTGCTCGATGAGCTCGCCGAGATCCTCGGCATCGCCGGTGCCGAGGAGGCTGAGGCCGAGGAGCGTAAGCGCTGGCAGGCGAAGGTCGACGAGGCGCAGGACGCCCTGGATATCCTCAGTGGCTCGGCCTACCAGGACCTCGACGACGGCACGGATGCCGAGATCCTCATGGCCTACGACGTGATCGACGCCGAGCAGCTCGCCGAACGCCAGCGGGTGCGGTCCTCGATGTCCACGGCCGAGCGCGCCGCCGCAGACCGCACCTGGGCCTTCGGTCATGTGATCGTCGACGAGGCGCAGGAGCTCTCGGCGATGGCCTGGCGGATGATCTTCCGCCGCTCCCCCAACCGGTGGATGACCCTGGTCGGCGACCCGGCACAGACCGGCAGCCCGGCAGGTGTCGAGCACTGGTCGGATGCCCTGACCCCCTTCGTCAAGGACCGCTGGCGGCTACGCGAACTGACCGTGAACTACCGCACCCCGGCCGACATCGCCGAGATCGCCGCCGACGTTCTCGCCGAGATCTCCACCGATCAGGACGCCCCGGAGTGTCTCCGTGACACCGGCACCGGGGTGCGCACCTATGGCCTGCGGGACGCCGCGACGGCCATCACGGATGCCGTGGCGACCGCGGGTGACGGACTGGTCGGGGTCATCGCCGCTGCTGGACGGGTCCCGGAACTGGAGGACCTGGTGCGTCTCGGGCTCACCGGTGATAGCGCCGGTTCCGACTCCGGTTCGAACTCCGGCTCCAGCCCCGACCGGATGTCTGACCAGGTGGTGATCTCCGACGTCAACGGCGCCAAAGGCCTGGAGTTCGATGAGGTCGTACTGATCGAGCCCGCCGAGATCGCCGATGCTTCACCCCAGGGCCTCAACGACGTCTACGTGGCCGTCACCCGCGCCACTCAGGGCCTGACCCTGGTCCACGACACAGACCTCCCCTGGTGAGGTCCGCCGCTCATCGTCGCTGGGTAGTCTCAGGTGCATGAGTGTCTCCCACCCTGTCCGAGTCTTCCTCAATCTTGCGGTCGACCTGGCTCGTCAGGCCTGGCGCTTCGGGGATACCCCCTTCGGTTCGGTGCTCGTCGCCGCCGACGGGATGATCCTCTTCACCGACCGCAACCGGACGGTCACCGATTCCAGCCCGTTGCTGCACCCGGAGTTCACCATCGCCGAGTAGGCGGTCGCGAACCTCTCAGCGCAGGAACGGTCGGCCTGCACCGTCTACACCTCGGGTGAGCACTGTCCGATGTGCGCGGCAGCCCACGGCTGGGCAGGGTTGGGACGCATCGTCTACGCCTCCTCCTCAACGCAGTTGGCGGCGTGGGTCGTGCAGGAACAGCACATGAACGCGTCCCCGATCGCCCCGCTCCCGGTGCAGGACGTGGTCCCCGACATCATCGTCGACGGGCCCGACGAGGAACTCTCCGACGAGGTCCGGCGGCTGCACCGTACTCCATTCGAGCAGGACCAGTCACTGGTCGGCGGTCGACAGCCCCGCCATGTCGACGTCCTGCACTATGACCCGGCATGGCCCGGGCGGTTCGAGGCAGAACGCGACCGGATCCTCACTGCCCTGGGAACCACGGCAATACGAGTCGAGCACATAGGCAGCACCTCCGTCCCAGGACTCGCGGCAAAGCCCGTGATCGACATCAACGTCAACATGGAGGACGTCGACACCCGCTGTTCCGCGACTGGCTGCGGGATTCCGGGCCACAGAACCTCGCCGACCGGGAAGCCTACGGGGAGTTGAAGCTGTCCCTGTCCGGGCGCACCTGGGAGGACATGGCTGTCTACAACGACCGTAAGGGACCGCTGATTGCCGAGATCATGACGCGGGCGGAGAAGTGGGCTGAGGCCACGGGTTGGCACCTCTGCCCCCGGCCTTGACCTTGTCACGCTGACAAGGTGCACGACGGGGTCATGAAGATCAGCGATGAAGCCGCGGCAGCAGGATGTTCCCCACGGATGGTGCGCTACTACCAACTGTCAGACGTCGCCCTCCTGTTGAAACTCCGCACCCTGACGGACGCCGGCATCCCCGCCGCCACCCTGCACGGTGTGCTCACCAGGGACGCGTCCGTCCGAGCCGACATCGTGCAGGACGCACTGGACAATGTCGACAAGGAGATCACCCGCCTGCACCACCAGCGGGGCCGCCTGTTCGCAATGCAAGGTGGAACCTCGGGCATCCCGACCGACATCCAGGCACTCATCACCGACCTTCGGCGATGGGTCACGGACCATGACGAGCACGGAACGCTAGCGGAACTCCTCGACCAGGACCTCCAGGGGTTGCAGCTGATGGCCGACGCAGGGGTCGCCACCCCGGAGACCTGGGAACTTCTCCGCCGAACCCTGGTCGACGAGCGGCGGCGGTCTGCGACCCTCGACGGGCTGGCGGCGTGGTCTACCCTGGCCAGCTACACCGAGTCATCCGCCTCCCCCGATTCTCCCGACTACCCCGCCGTTGCGCATCTCCGGGACGTGATGATCCGCTCCATCGATGACGGCGTCCTGGGCGGGCTCCCCGACACCCTGCTCGACGGCGACGTGCCCCTGGCGACGACGGACATCCCGACCACCGGTGCCCAGAGAACAGTCCTCACTGACCTGGTGAAACGCATGGAGCCGGCGCGGAGGTCCCGGTGAGCACCCTGACCAGCGTACTGAGGTTCCTGTCCAGGCACCCTGCGGTGCGGGTGGGCAAGGCGGAGGCACGTCTGTGGCGGGGCTTCTGGTACCTCATCCGTGGCCGTCTCATCGTCCCGGATGGTGCCACGCCCATGCCCGCCACCACCGGCGTGTGGTTCCTTCCTGGTGCCATCTCTGTGGCGACAGTCATTGAGATCACCGCGGTCGAGCTCCTCGTCCCATGGAAAGAGCTGCGCATCATCCTGGCGATCGCGTCGGTCTACTCACTGATGATCTTGTGGGCGATGCTCGGGCGACAGAAAACCTACCCCCACTATCTCGACAGAGACTCCCTGGTTCTCCGGCGTGGTGGGCGGGTCCTGGCCGAATTGCCGTGGTCGATGATCCGGGACTGTGCCCGCGATCGACGTTACGATACCGACCAGGCAACAGTTGACGACGGAGTGCTGACGTTGGGCACCGGCGAGGGGACGAACATACGGATCACCCTCAACGCCGGGCTATCGGTCGCCGATCCTGACCGTTGGCCCTGGCAACGTCCCCAGCCCGTAGAGATCTCCGAAATCCGACTGTGGCTCGACGAACCCGCAGAGGCCCCGGCAGCCCTGACAACCTCAGCCCAACTACACCGTGTGCACGATCATCACGTCGCAGTCAGACTGGCGGGCAACGTCCGCCGGCACCGAGCCGAGCAGCCGTCCGGTCAGTGAGTTGATACCCCGGTTACCGACGATCAGCAGGTCCGCGGACTCATCGGTGACGATGCCCATCAGCGCCTCCACCGGCGAGCCCTCCTTGACGGCGGTGACCACGTCCTTCGCGCCGACCTCCTGGGCCGCTGCGACGGCGCTCTGCAAGTTCTCGTGGGCGGGGTCGTTTCCCACCACCGTCTTGGAATCCATGCGCACGGCCTTCACCGCTGCATCAGCATCCCGGTAGTACGCGCAACCGATCACGAGACGGGCATCGAAGGCTGCGGCCAGCGCCGCTGCCCGACGTACCGCCAGCAGGGACGACTCCGAACCGTCCGTACCGACGACGATGGTCCCGTAGGTGGTGAACTCGCTCACTGCCATCCCCTTTATGGTGCTCTTTGTGGTGTTCGTGTGTCTCCGGAGGTTATCCGTTCCTCCCCAAAGACTACCGCACCTAGAGGCCCGCCTCGATCATCCCTCGCAGTTCCTTCTTCAGGTCCGCGATCTCGTCGCGGAGCCGTCCGGCGAGCTCGAACTTCAACTCACGGGCCGCGTCCTGCATCTGGGACGTCAGGTCGGCGATGAGCTTCTCCAGCTGCGGACGCGCCATCTCCCCGGTGTCCTGTCCGGTGACCGCGGACGCGCCGGACGCGCCCTCGGCGACGTTGACGTCCGCGCCGAAGCCGGACGCCGCAGCGTCCTCTCCACCAGCGCCCCCTGCACCGTCACCCTCCGCGCGGTTCTCGTAGACCTGGTCGAGGATGTCGGCGATGGCCTTCCGCAGCGGCTGCGGGTCGATACCGTGTTCCTCGTTGTAGGCGATCTGCTTGGCACGGCGGCGCTCGGTCTCGTCGATGGCGTACTGCATCGAGTCGGTGACCTTGTCGGCGTACATGATCACCTCGCCGGAGACGTTTCGGGCGGCACGTCCGATGGTCTGCACCAGCGAACGCTCCGAGCGCAGGAAGCCCTCCTTGTCCGCGTCGAGGATCGCCACCAGCGACACCTCGGGCAGATCGAGGCCCTCACGCAGCAGGTTGATGCCGACGAGTACGTCATACTCGCCCAGGCGCAACTGGCGCAGTAGTTCCACACGCTTCAACGTGTCGATGTCGGAGTGCATGTAGCGCACCCGCACCCCGTGCTCCAGCAGGTAGTCGGTGAGATCCTCGGCCATCCGTTTGGTGAGCGTGGTGACCAGCACACGCTCCTGCTTCTCGACCCGCTGCCGGATCTGCTCGATGAGGTCGTCGATCTGCCCCTCGGTGGGACGCACCTCGACCTGCGGGTCGACCAGCCCGGTGGGGCGGATCACCTGCTCCACGAACTCGCCGCCGGCCGCGGCCATCTCGTAGTCGCCTGGGGTGGCGGACATGTACACCGCCTGACCCTTGCGGTCGTCGAACTCCTCCCAGGTCAGCGGTCGGTTGTCCAGAGCGCTGGGCAGCCGGAATCCGAAGTCGACCAGGTTACGCTTGCGGGACATGTCGCCCTCGAACATGCCGCCGATCTGCGGGACGGTCACGTGAGACTCATCGATGATCGTCAGGTAGTCGTCCGGGAAGTAGTCGATCAGGGTGGCCGGGGCGGAGCCGGCTTCACGCTGGTCGACGTGGCGGGAGTAGTTCTCGATACCGGAGCAGTAGCCGACCTGCTGGATCATCTCCAGGTCGTACTCGGTGCGCATCCGCAGCCGCTGGGCCTCCAGCAGCTTGCCGCGGTTCTCCAGGTCGGCGACGCGGTGCTCCAGCTCCTCGCGAATGTCGTCCATCGCCTTCTCCATGCGCTCCGGACCGGCGACGTAGTGGGTGGCCGGGAAGATCCGGATCTCCTCGACCTCGCGCAGGACGTCCCCGGTCAGCGGGTGGATGTAGAAGAGACTGTCGATCTCGTCGCCGAAGAACTCGACGCGCACCGCCAGTTCCTCGTAGGCGGGGATGATGTCGACAACGTCCCCCTTGACGCGGAAGGCACCACGGGTGAAGGAGACGTCGTTGCGGTCGTACTGGATGTCGACGAGCAGCCGCAGGAAACGGTCGCGTTCGACCTCTTCCCCGACCTTCAGCACCACCGACCGGTCGAGGTAGGACTGCGGGGTACCCAGGCCGTAGATACAGGACACCGAGGACACGACCACCACATCCCGCCGGGACAGCAGGTTGGACGTCGCGGAGTGGCGCAGGCGCTCCACGTCGTCGTTGATCGAGGAGTCCTTCTCGATGTAGGTGTCCGTCTGCGCGATGTACGCCTCGGGCTGGTAGTAGTCGTAGTAGCTGACGAAGTACTCGACGGCGTTGTTCGGCAGCAGGCTGCGCAGCTCATTGGCGAGCTGGGCGGCCAGCGTCTTGTTCGGGGCCATGACCAGGGTGGGACGCTGCTGCTGCTCGATCAGCCAGGCGGCGGTGGCCGACTTACCTGTACCGGTGGCACCCATCAGGACGACGTCGCGCTCACCCCGGTTGAGGCGTTCGTCGAGCTCCTTGATCGCCGCTGGTTGGTCACCGGCTGGTTCATAGTCACTGACGACCTCGAAGCGGTCATCGGAGCGCTCGACCTCGCCGACCGGGCGAAACTCGGACTCGGAGAGGACGGGATGTTCTGCGGCGAAGGCCATTACGCCTGCACCTGCTCCCAGAAGCGGTCGACCTGGTCGATGAGTGCCTCGACGTCCCCGGAGTTGTCCAGCACCACATCTGCGGCGGCGAGGCGGGTGTCACGGTCGATCTGGGCGGCGATGCGACGGCGGGCGTCGTCCTCGTCCAGTCCACGGGAATCGACGAGACGGCTCACGCGGGTCTCGTCGGGGGTGTCGACGACGAGCACGGTGTCGACAGTCTCGGTCTCCCCGTTCTCGATGAGCAGAGGCATGTCGTAGACGACGACCTCGCGTCCTTCCTCACGGGCGGTGGCGAAGAGTTCGTCGGTGCGTTCCCGGATTCGCGGGTGGGTGATGTTGTTGAGCTGCTGGGTGGCTTCCGGGGTGGCGAAGGCCTGCCGGGCAAGTTCCGCACGGTCGAGGACGCCCTCGGCGGTGATCACCCCGTCGAAGGCCTCGGCGAGTTCAGCCAGTGCCGGCTGGCCGGGCTCCACGACCTCACGGGCGACCTTGTCGGCGTCCACGATGAACGCCCCCTTCTGCCGCAGCCGCTCGGCCACCGTTGTCTTGCCGGAACCGATTCCACCTGTCAGACCGATAATGCGCATGGCCCCCAGACTAGTCGGACGGTGCGGTCAGGGGCTATGCAGCAAAGGATCCGGACGGTGACGAGGTCAGGGCAGCATGTGCGGCAGTGAGGCACTGCAGGTTAGCCGCGTTGGCGTTGGTGAACACCAACCGCACCGTGTTCGCTGCCGCACGCGTGGCGGCGGCCGCTGCGTCATCCCCGTCGCCCACAGCGACCTCATGGGCGATGCGGTGCAGGTTCCACTGTTCCGACAGCTCTGCAAGCTGTGCACCCAGTTCGGCACAGAACAACTGGTCACCCGTGCCGAGATTGTTGTTCAGCAGGCTTCCGGCGGAGCCGTCCACCCCCTGCAGCTCCGGAAGATCGGGGACCGTTTCAGTGGTGTCGGCAGTAGCTGTGTCCTCTGCCGCATCTGCCAGGGCGGCTGGTGCGAGCAGCGCACCGGCCGTCAGCATGGCCGCGATACCGTACCGGGTTGTGTTCATGCGGTTGAACTATACTGATATCGACAAAACTTCACATGAGGAGTCCCCCTTGAACCCCATCCCTGCGCGCAGTGTCACCGCATCAGTACTCGCCGCCGCCGTCCTCGGTACGGTACTGACCGTGGCCGGCCCCGGCTCCGGTACCGCCCACGCCGCCCCGTGCGACAGCTACACGCCCGGCCAGATCGACCGCGCCGCCGCCCTGTTGAGTTCCGGAACCGGGTCACTACCGGGGTCCTCCACCTCCGGAAGCTCCCAGGCGCTCGGGTCTGTGGGACCATCCTGGTCTAATGGGACCCCCTTCGACCTGCCTTCACTGTCCGGACCGACCGAGTCGATGTACATGGTGACCGGCCCGAACAGCCCCGACAACACAGCGGCACTCGGCCTGGCCTCGACCGATCTCGGCTTCATGTGGGATGCCGGAAACGGAACTACCCTGATCGCCTTCGGCGACAGCTTCACCTGTAAGACCAGCAGCAATGGGTGGCACTCCAATGCGCTGTTCAGCTCACGGGACACCGACCCCACCGACGGACTCCTCATCGACGGCACCGCTAACGGGCAGACATCCGGTGAGTTCCTCCCCCGTTCGCTGAAGGTACCCGGCGTGGAGCACACGAAGATCCCGACCTCCGGTATCGAGGTCGGTGGGCACCAGTACGTCGACTTCATGTCCGTACGGTCCTGGGGACAGGCAGGTCAGTGGACCACGAACTACGCCCAGACCGTGGTCTCAGAGGACGGTGGCCGCACCTTCACCCCCGTCGACGAATCCACCCGCACGAACAGCTCACCCTCGACAGACCCCCGGCTGCCCCAGCTTCCCGCACACCGCTCTGGCGACCAGAACTTCCAGATGACCGCCATGGCGAAGAACCCGGCGTCACAGGCGGACGATCATGTCTACGTCTACGGGACCCCCAATGGCCGCGACGGATCTGCGCGTCTGGCCCGCTTCACCCCGGAGAACTTCCCCGACTGGTCGAAGGCCGGATACTGGGACGGCTCCTCCTGGACCGATGCCCCGTCGCAGGCGGCCATCGTCATCGACGGACGGGTGTCAGAACTGTCCGTGCAGTACAACGAACACCGCGGCAGCTGGCTGGCGATGTACGAATCCACGGAGGGGATCGTCCTGCGCGAGTCCGCCTACCCCACCGGCCCCTGGGGACCGAAGCGTACGGTGATCTCGAAGCTGCAGGTACCGGACGCCTACGGCGCGTTCATGCTGCCGCACCAGGCGCCCGAGGACGATGGAAAGCTCTATTTCGTCGCGACCACCTGGTCTGGCTACAACACCGCCATGCTCCGCACCGACCTGGACGCGGTGCTCGGATAACCGTCCAGCAGCCCTCCGACGACAACGACCCCACGGGGAAACAGTGCGTTTCCTCCCCGTGGGGTCGTTCGTGAAGCCGGACTAGCGCTCGACTAGCGCTCGACTAGCGCTCGACGATGGCGGTGATGCCCAGGCCACCTGCAGCGCAGATGGAGATCAGGGTACGGCCGCCGCCGTTCTCCTCGAGGGTCTTCGCGGCGGTGGCGAGGATACGTCCACCGGTGGCGGCGAAGGGGTGGCCGGCGGCCAGGGAGGAACCCTTGACGTTCAGCTTCGCGCGGTCGATGGAGCCCAGCGGGGCATCCAGGCCGAGACGCTCGCGGCAGTACTCCTCGGACTCCCATGCCTGCAGGGTGGCCAGGGTCTGGGAAGCGAAGGCCTCGTGGATCTCGTAGAAGTCGAAGTCCTGCAGGGTCAGCCCGTTACGCTCCAGCAGACGCGGGACAGCGTAGGTCGGGGACATCAGCAGGCCGTCCGGGGTCAGGCCGTCGTGGCCGTGCAGGAAGTCGACCGCGGCGGTCTCGGAGTCGACCAGGTAGGCACGGACCGGGAGGTTGTGCTCGGCGGCCCACTCCTCGGTGCCCAGCAGCACGGCGGACGCACCATCGGTCAGCGGGGTGGAGTTACCGGCGGTCATGGTGGCCTGGGTGCCGTGGGCGGCGGCGTCCTTCTTGCCGAAGACAGGCTTGAGGGTGGACAGCTTCTCCACGTTCGAGTCCGGGCGCAGGTTGGTGTCGCGCTGCACGCCGAGGAACGGGGTGACCAGGTCATCGAAGAAGCCGGCGTCGTAGGCGGCGGCCAGCTTCTGGTGGGACTCGACGGCCAGCTGATCCTGGTCCTCACGGGAGACGCCGAGCTCACGGGCGGTGATGGCGGCGTGGTCACCCATGGACAGCCCGGTGCGGGGCTCACCGTTCTGCGGCTGCTCCGGGGCGATCTGGGACGGACGGACGGTGCCCAGCAGCTTGACCATCTCACCGGTGGACTTGGCGTTGTTGACCTTGATCAGGGTCTTGCGCAGCTCGTCGTTGACGGCCAACGGGGCGTCCGAGGTGGTGTCGGTACCGCCGGCGATGCCGGAGTCGATGCGGCCCAGGGCGATCGCGTCGGCGACCTGTACGGCGGCAGCCAGGCCGGTGCCGCAGGCCTGCTGCAGGTCGAAGGCCGGGGTCTGGGAGTCCAGCGCGGAGCCGAGGACGACCTCGCGGGTCATGTTGAAGTCACGGGCGTGTTTGAGCACGGCACCGGCGACGACCAGGCCGAGCTGCTCGTCCTGCAGACCGAAGCGGGCCACGAGACCGTCGATGGCGGCGGTCAGCATGTCCTGGTTCGAGGCGCTCGAGAACTCCTTGTTCGAGCGGGCGAAGGGGGTGCGGTTGCCGCCGAGGATGGCGACCTTGCGCGGGGTGGAAGTCATGGCGGGATGTATCTCCATCGTCGTTGTCGTGTGTTCGGGGACCGCGATGCCGGTTGTGTAGTCCGCGTCACGGATTTACCTGACATGGTACCGCGTCACACACTAGGGTACGAATAGGAACATACATTGTTCGAGCGGCCGCAGGGTACGCTTTCGAGTAACGGATCTACGACACATCCACGACACAAGGAGATCACTACATTGTCTTCCAACAAGGGCCTGCTCGACCAGGTCGTCAACTCCGGCCTGGCAGGCAAGCTCGGTGTTCCGCAGGGTGAGAAGCTGCGCCGCTACAAGAAGGGCGAGCCCGCCCTGGACGGCCCGGTCGTCCTGGGTGGCGCCGGCCGCGTCGCCGCCGGCATCGAGCCGCTGCTGACCGGTGACTACCAGTTCATCGATGCTGGTACCGACGCCAAGCGCGCCGCCCTGGTCTTCGATGCCACCGGCATCACCAGGCCCGAGGACCTGCACCAGCTCTACGACTTCTTCAACCCGCAGATGCGCAAGCTGCTGCCCTCCGCCCGCATCATCGTCATCGGCACCACCCCCGAACTGGTGGAGGACCGCGACGAGCACATCGTCCAGCGTTCCCTGGAGGGCTTCACCCGCTCCATCGCCAAGGAGCTGCGTCGCGGCGCGACCGCCCAGCTGGTCTACGTCGCCCCCGAAATCGGGGAGGACCTCTCCGGCACCGAGTCCACGCTGCGCTTCCTGCTGTCCGGCAAGTCCGCCTTCGTCGACGCCCAGGTCATCCGCGTCACCGCCGGCACCTCGGACGCCCCGGAGTCCTGGGACGAGCCGCTGGCCGGCAAGATCGCCGTGGTCACCGGTGCCGCCCGTGGCATCGGCGCCACTATCGCCGAGGTGCTGGCCCGTGACGGTGCGAAGGTCGTCTGCGTCGACATCCCCGCCGCTGGTGAGGGCCTCGCCGACACCGCCAACAAGGTCAAGGGTTCCGCCCTGCCGCTGGACGTCACCGCCGCTGACGCTGCCGACAAGATCAAGGAGCACGCCGAGCAGCGCCACGGCGGCCAGATCGACATCATCGTCCACAACGCCGGTGTCACCCGCGACAAGCTGCTCGCCAACATGGACGAGGGCCGCTGGAACATGGTCCAGAACATCAACCTCGTCGCCCCGGTGCGTATCACCGAGGCCCTGCTGGCCAACGGTGGCCTCGCCGACGGCGGTCGCGTGGTGGGTGTGTCCTCGATGGCCGGTATCTCCGGTAACCGTGGCCAGACCAACTACGCCACCACCAAGGCCGGCGTCGTGGGCCTGGTCGACTCCCTGTCCGTCGAGCTGGCTGACAAGGGCATCACCGTCAACGCCGTGGCCCCCGGCTTCATCGAGACCGCGATGACCGACGCGATGCCGTTCGGTACCCGTGAGGTCGGTCGTCGCCTGAACTCCCTGGCACAGGGTGGCCAGACCGTCGACGTCGCCGAGACCATCGCCTTCTTCGCCGGCAACGCCTCCAATGCCGTCACCGGCAACACCGTCCGCGTCTGCGGCCAGAACCTGCTGGGCGCCTAAGCTTCGCACCTGACCAGAAGGAATCCACCATGACTGTCACCTACAAGGAACTCTCCTCCATCCCGGATCTGATGACCGAGTACAAGGGTGCCGCCAAGGACCTGGCCCCGGTGATCGGTGCGAAGCGTTCGGCGAAGACCGATCCGGCCACCGGTTTCGAGGTCTCGGGTGTGAAGGTCGATATCGCCCACCTCGCGGCCTTCACCGCCGCCACGGACCAGCGGCTGGGCAACGAGCTGCCGTACACCTACCCGTACGTCCTGTCCTTCCCGCTGGCCATGAAGGTGATGTCCACCCCGGACTTCCCCTTCAACGCCGTCGGCGCGGTGCACCTGACCAACGTCATCGAGCAGACCCGCCCGCTGACCGTCGACGATGAGCTGCGGATCCGCACCCACGCGACGAACCTGCGCAAGCACCGCAAGGGCCTGCTGATCGACATGGTCACCGAGATCTTCGTCGATGGTGGGGACGGAGAGGACACTGCGTCCGACGCCCCGGTGTGGACCCAGACCTCCGGCTTCCTCGCCAAGGGTGCCAAGCTGTCCTCCTCGGCCGATACCACCGTCGCCGAGCGTGAGGAGGACACCGGCAACCTCTTCGAGCGTCCGGAGATCCCCGCGGACCCGACCCCGACGGCCACCTGGTCCGCCGACCAATCGGTCATCAAGGCCTACGCAGACGCCTCGGGCGACAAGAACCCGATCCACGTGTCCGGCCTGGGTGCGAAGGCCTTCGGTTTCCCGGCGACCATCGCCCACGGCATGTGGTCGGCAGCGAAGATCCTCGGCAGCCTGGAGGGCCACCTCCCTGCCGCCGGACGCTTCGCCGTCGAGTTCGCCAAGCCGGTCGTGCTGCCGACGAAGGTCGCCTTCTTCTCTGCACAGACCCCGGACAACGCCGGTAGCCAGTCCGGCACCTGGTCGGTGCAGCTGCGCAAGGCCTCCAAGCTGGAGACACTGCATGCCATCGCCGAGGTGTCCCCGCTGTAGGCATCGCCGCACGGGGCCTCGCTTAACGATGCCGCGTAGCTTGTCGCACAGCGACGCTGCGTAACAACCCCGCTGGTCACTTGAGTAACTCGAGGTGACCAGCGGGGTTGCTGTATGTGCGGGATGCACGAGTCAACGAGTTTTCGGTTCTGGGTCGTGGTTTTTTGCTCCTCTTGCACCCCCCGGAACCGAAACCTCCCGCGCTGTGCCCCGCCCGATCAGGGGTGGCACCCGGCGCACGTTGGTATACTCCGAGGGGGTATACAGATACGCGACACCGGAAAGGACACCACCATGCGCAAGCGACTCTTCGGCGCCCTGGCCGCAGGGGCCATCGCCAGCACTCTCACCCTCACCGCCTGCTCCTCGGACGAGGATTCCGACACCTCACACGAGGACCACGGGGCACACGAGACGACCGGGGACCACGGGGACCACGGGGACCACGGGGACCACGGGGACCACGGGGACATGGACCATCCGGCCGACGGCGGTCCGCCACCCGAGGGCATTACCGAAGTATCCGACCCGGAGTTCCCGGTGGGCACGGAGGTTGTCCTGTCCGCTGACCACATGCCCGGTATGGACGGCGCGACCGCGACAATCACCGGCGCCTTCGACACCTACACCTACTCGGTCAGCTACGACCCGACCGATGGCAGCGCCCGGGTGGAGGACCACAAGTGGGTGGTCCAGGAGGAACTCGACGGAGTCGGCGAGGACCGCCTTTCCGACGGCGACACCGCCACCATCAACGCTGAACACATGGCCGGCATGAACGGCGCCGAGGCCACGATCGACAGCTCCACGGAGGAGACGGTGTACATGGTGGATGTCGAGATGGACGGAATGACCATGATCAACCACAAGTGGGTCGTGGAAAGCGAGATCTCCCCCGCCGAGTAGTCGCGGGAGAAGGCAGGTAGAACAGGATTATGGAGCACGACACGCGCGCTGGCCACGAGCATATGGACCACGATCACATGAACCATGACCACATGGATCACGGTGGCCATCAGAATCACACGGGCCACGACGACCACGGTGGACATAAAGATCACACAGGTCACGCAGGTCACGGCGGTCACGCCGGCCATGTCGCCCAGTTCCGGCGCCTGTTCTGGATCATGCTCGTCATCGCCGTCCCGGTAGTCGCCTTCAATGACATGTTCGCCGAGCTCATCGGCTACGAACTGCCGGATACCGAGGCCATCGGGTGGATCTCCCCGGCCCTCGGCACCGTCATGTATCTCTGGGGCGGCCAGCCGTTCCTCACCGGCGCGGTCGATGAGATCCGCGACCGGAAGCCGGGGATGATGCTGCTCATCGGCCTGGCCATCACCGTGGCCTTCATCTCCTCCTGGGGTGCAAGCCTGGGCGTTCTCAGTCACGAACTCGACTTCTGGTGGGAGCTCGCCCTGCTGGTCGTGATCATGCTCCTGGGTCACTGGATCGAGATGCGTTCCCTGGCCCAGACCTCCTCCGCTCTCGATTCACTGGCCGCCCTCCTCCCGGATGAAGCCGTAAAGGTCACCGGGGACACCACTGTGACGGTCTCCCCCGCGGAGCTTGAGGTGGAGGATATCGTCCTGGTCCGTCCGGGTGCCACGATCCCCGCCGACGGCACCATCGTCGACGGCTCGGCCTCGATGGATGAATCGATGGTCACCGGCGAATCCCGCACCGTGCACCGCGACGTCGATGACCATGTCGTCGCCGGCACCATCGCCACCGATTCCGGGGTACGGGTGCGGATCACCGCCGTCGGCGACGACACCGCGCTCGCGGGTATCCAGAAGCTGGTGTCGGACGCCCAGAATTCCTCGTCCCGCGCCCAGCGCATCGCCGATACCGCCGCAGCCTGGCTGTTCTGGTTCGCACTCGGCGCAGCGCTCATCACCGCGGTGGTGTGGACGCTGGTCGGCGTGCCCGAGGACGCCGTTGTCCGCACCATCACCGTCCTGGTCATCGCCTGCCCCCATGCCCTCGGGCTGGCGATCCCCCTCGTCGTATCGATCGCCACCGAACGCGCCGCCCGCGCGGGTGTGCTGGTCAAGGACCGTCTGGCCCTGGAGTCCATGCGCACCGTGGACACCGTCGTTTTCGACAAGACGGGAACACTCACCAAGGGTGAACCTATGGTCACCGCCATCGAGCCGAACGGAGACGTCGGCAAGGACAAGATCCTCGCACTCACAGCAGCCGCGGAATCCGACAGTGAGCACCCACTTGCCCGTGCCATCGTCAAAGCCGCAGCGGACCGGGAGCTGGATGTGCCGACGTCCTCGAACTTCTCCTCCTCCCCTGCTGTCGGCGTGAAGGCCGTGGTCGACGGGACGACCATCGAAGTCGGTGGACCATACCTGTTGGAGCAGCACGACGTCCACGAGCTTCCCGTCGCTGACTCGTGGCGGGAGCAGGGCGCGATCATCCTCCACGTCCTCGCGGACGGTGTCGTCATCGGTGCGCTCCGACTCGCCGACGCGGTGCGTCCTGAATCCCGGGATGCCGTCGATGCGCTGCACGCCCGCGATGTCCAGGTCATGATGATCACCGGGGATGCCCCGGCAGTCGCGGAGACAGTCGCGGAGGAGCTCGGCATCGACCGGGTCTTTGCTGGGGTCCGCCCGGAGGACAAGGCAGCGAAGGTGTCTGAACTGCAGGACGCCGGACATCGTGTCGCCATGGTCGGCGACGGGGTCAACGATGCCCCGGCGCTGGCCCAGTCGGACGTCGGCATCGCCATCGGTGCCGGCACGGACGTGGCGATCGGATCGGCCGGGGTGATCCTCGCAAGCTCCGATCCGCGCGCCGTGCTCTCGGTGATCGAACTGTCCCGGGCGACCTACCGGAAGATGACGCAGAACCTGTGGTGGGCCGCGGGCTACAATCTGGTGTCCGTTCCCTTGGCGGCGGGTATCCTCGCCCCGGTCGGTATCATCCTGCCGATGAGCGTGGGGGCGGTGCTGATGTCCGCCTCCACGGTGGTCGTCGCCCTGAACGCACAATTGCTGCGCAGGCTCGACCTGTCACCGGACAGTGTGGCTACTCAACGCTGACTACTCGGTGGCTGCGGTCGCTGCGGCATCCGGAGTCTCCGCGGGTTTCGCAGTAACCGTGATGAGATCATCGCCGACGGCGGCAATCGGGGCAGGGATCCCCTCTACCTCGGCGAACTTCCGGGTATTGACGACCACGACCGGGGTCACCGCTGAGTACCCTGCGGCCTCGATCTTCTTCCGGTCGAAACGAATCAACTCGGTTCCCGCCTCCACCTTCTGTTTGCGCTCGACGAGGACCTCGAAGCCGTCACCGTCCATCTTCACGGTGTCGATACCGATGTGGATGAGCAGTTCAATGCCGCTGTCCAGGCGCAGACCGACAGCATGACCGGTCTTCTGCACCGTCAGCACGGTGGCATCGGCCGGGGCCACGACCGTGTCCCCGGTTGGCTCTATACCAGCACCCTTGCCGAGCGCCCCGGAAGCGAACGCCGGATCCGGAACGTCCGACAGTGGAATGGCCTTACCGACCACCGGAGAGGTCACCACTGTGACCGCCCCCGGTTGCAGGGCTGCCTTGTCACTGGCCTCGGCACCGGCGGCTTTTCCGGCGGTAGTACCGGCAGCAGCCACCCGGGTGTCCTCGTCAGCATTGGCCTCGGCACGTTCCGCCTCGAGTTGCGCCATAACCTCGGCCTTCTCGTCCTTGCCGCGGTAGTCGAAGAAGAGCACCAGCAGCATCGAGGTGGCGAAGGCCGCACCGATGCCGATGAGGTAGCCACCCCACGGGTCCATCGCCGGGAAGGTCAGCAGCGAGGTGAACACGAAGGCGTTCGCCTTCACGTCGAAGAAACCGATGATCGCGCCACCGACGACACAGCCCGGCAGGAGGCGGAAGTAGGTCTTCTTGAATCGCAGCAGCACACCATAAAGCGATGGCTCTGAGATACCGCCGAACAGACCGGCCATCAGACCGCCCAGCGACACCTGACGCATGCTCTTGTTCTTCTCTCTGATGGACAGGAGGAACACGCCGGCGACCACGCCGAAGCAGGCGAAGTTCCAGGCACCCATCGGCCCCTGGATGAAGTCGTAGCCGAGGGTCGCGAGGTTCTGCACCATAATCGCGTTCAGCGGCCAGTGCAGGCCCAGCGGCACCAGGAACGGGTACATGATCGGCACGATGATAGCCAGGATGAACGGTGAGATGCCGTTGAGCCACAGCAGGAAGTCGGAGATTCCGTTACCGATGCCGATGCCGAAGGGCCCCAGCAGGAAAGCCGTCGCCGGGATCATGATCAGCAGTGAGAAGAAGGGGACGAAGACCATCTGCACAGCACTGGGGATGAGCTTCTTCAGCCCCTTCTCCACCCAGAACAGGCCGATCGCCGCGATCAGCGGCGGAAAGACCTGGGACGAGTAGTCGTTGAGCACCAGTGGCAGGCCGAAGACATCGGCCGTCTCCCCTGCCT
Source organism: Candidatus Corynebacterium faecigallinarum (assembly GCA_019120175.1). Taxonomy (GTDB): domain Bacteria; phylum Actinomycetota; class Actinomycetes; order Mycobacteriales; family Mycobacteriaceae; genus Corynebacterium; species Corynebacterium faecigallinarum. Next base: position 421,383 of record DWVP01000024.1, on the reverse strand, counting down.
CGCCCAGTTCCAGGAACTCCGGGGTCAGCAGGGCGGCCGGGATGGCGGCACCGACCCACTCGTTGGCGCCGAGCTTCCGGGCCGCGGTGGCACCGATCATGATCGGCAGGAAGTAGAACACCGAGCGCCACATGGCGTGAAGCAGGACGTAGCCGTTGGGCTGGTCCGCCATGTCCGCACGGAAGTCCTGCATGTTGAAGGTGTCGGCCAGCACCAGCAGGGTGATGATCAGCGAGGCACCCAGCAGGGCCCACAGTACCGGGCGGAACGTATCGGAGAGGAACTCGAAGCAGTAGTTCACCCAGTCGTACTTGCCGCGTACTCCCCCGTACTCCTTCTTCCCACTCGACGAGCTCTTACGTTCCCCGTCCCCCATCCCGGGTTCCTTGACGATGGCGTTGTAGAACTCGGCGACGCCACCGCCCATCACCACCTGGACGCCGGTACTCCCCTGTTCCACTACGCCAAGGACGTTGGGGTCCTCGTCCAGGGCGTCAATGTCGACCTTGGATTTGTCGTGAACGTCGAATCTGAGCCGCGTCGCACAGTAGGTGAAGGAGGCGACGTTGTCCGCGCCTCCTATTTCCCGCAGGATAAGCCGGGATGTCTCAATCGTTTTCGATACCATGTGGCATTCCACCTTGAGTCAGTATGGCAAAGCCGCCCGGTGGGGACGGTCGCGTGAACCAGTTTAAGGTGAAAACGCTCTGAGCCGGTAGGACGACATCGGCCTGCGGGGGCACCACCATGGGAAACCGAGGAGAAGATGCAGGGGGCAAAGAGGGATGCAGAGGGGAACAGACATGAAGAAGCCCCGGGGACAGAAGTCCTCGGGGCTTGTTCAGGGGTTGTTCCGGAGCATCGGAACAGGCTGCAGCTTAGTTGCCGGCCAGCTTCTGGCGCAGGGCGTTGAGCTGCTCGTCGGACGCCAGCGAACCGGAGTCGTCGGTGGCCTCAGCGGCGGCAGCAGCCTCGGCGGGCTTGTCCTCGCTGCTGGAGGAGTAGCTGCCGTTGTCGGCGGCCTCGCCGGCCTCGGCGGCCTGGGCGCGGTGGCGCTCGATCTGGGCGGCGTGCATCTTGTGGCGACGCTCCGACTCAGCGTAGCGGTCCTCCCACTCACGCTGCTGGGACTCGAAGCCCTCCATCCACTCGTTGGTCTCCGAGTCGAAGCCCTCCGGGAAGATGTAGTTGCCCTGCTCGTCGTAGGAGTCGGCCATGCCGTACTTGGACGGGTCGAAGTCCTCGGCGAAGTCCTCGTCGGCCTGCTTCAGGGACAGGGAGATCCGGCGACGCTCGAGGTCGATATCGATGACCTTGACCATGAGCTCCTGGCCGACGGTGACGATCTGGTCCGGAACCTCGACGTGGCGCTCGGCCAGCTCGGAGATGTGGACCAGGCCCTCGATGCCCTCCTCGACGCGGACGAAGGCGCCGAACGGAACCAGCTTGGTGACCTTGCCCGGGACGATCTGACCGATCGCGTGGGTCCGGGCGAAGACGCGCCACGGATCCTCCTGGGTGGCCTTCAGCGACAGGGACACTCGCTCGCGATCCAGGTCGACGTCGAGAACCTCGACGGTGACCTCGTCGCCCACGGTGACGACCTCACCCGGGTGGTCGATGTGCTTCCAGGACAGCTCGGAGACGTGCACCAGGCCGTCGACACCGCCGAGATCGACGAAAGCGCCGAAGTTGACGATGGAGGACACGACACCCTTGCGGACCTGGCCCTTCTGCAGCTGGTGCAGGAACTCGGAGCGGACCTCGGACTGGGTCTGCTCGAGCCATGCCCGGCGGGACAGGACCACGTTGTTGCGCTGCTTGTCCAGCTCGATGATCTTGGCCTCGATCTCCTGGCCGATGTACGGCTGCAGATCGCGCACGCGACGCATCTCGACGAGGGAGGCGGGCAGGAAGCCACGCAGGCCGATGTCCAGGATGAGACCACCCTTGACGACCTCGATGACGGTACCGGTGACCGGCTCGTCGTTCTCCTTGAGCTGCTCGATGGTGCCCCAGGCACGCTCGTACTGAGCGCGCTTCTTGGACAGGATCAGGCGGCCTTCCTTATCCTCCTTGGTGAGGACCAGGGCGTCGACCTCGTCGCCGACCTCGACGACCTCGCCGGGATCGACATCGTGCTTGATGGACAGCTCGCGGGAGGGGATGACACCCTCCGTCTTGTAGCCGATATCCAGCAGGACCTCGTCGTGATCAACCTTGACGACGGTACCTTCGACGATGTCGCCATCGTTGAAGTACTTGATGGTCTGGTCGATGGCGGCGAGGAAATCCTCAGCGGTGCCGATGTCGTTGACGGCAACCTGAGGAACGTTGTTGGTGGGCATAGGTGAAAGTGCTCCGAAACGGATAGTTACGTAGATGGACAGGGTGTCGCGCGCCCGCGTATGGACGCTTAACGGACTGGACGTTACACTACCCCTCCGAGCTGTGCAAATACCCTTTCTGAGAACGTCGCCGTGGATGCCCCAGCTGCCCCAGTCGCCCCTGAGCCACCTTCTGTTGCGCCAGTAACACCTACCACTCCGGCCACATCGGCGGTAGGTGCCTCGATCAGGGCGACCCGCACCGCATCCGACAATGCCGCCGCCGCGCGCCCGTACCCGAGACTGTCCAGCAGCTGAGCCGAGGAGTTCATCACCCCGGCCGGGTTCGCCACCCCCTTCCCCGCGATGTCTGGCGCCGAACCGTGGGCGGCCTGCGCCATGACCAGGGAGTCGCCTGCATTCACACTGCCGGCCGCCCCCAATGCCCCACCGAGCGCACCAGCCAGGTCCGACAGGATGTCACCGAACATGTTCTCCGCGACGATCGTGCGGTGCCGCCCCGGGTTCGTCACCAGGTCAGCGCACAGGGCGTCGATGTGCACCGGGCGCAGTTCAACCCCGGTCTGCGCCGCCATGCGCTCGGCCTCCTCGACGTACATACCGGACGAGCGGCTCAACACATTGGCCTTGTGCGCCACGGTGAGCACTCCCCCACGTGCGGCAGCGATGCGTCCTGCCCGCACCACGATCCGACGCACCCCGTGACGGGTGAACGTACCGATGGCCAGCGCCACGTCCGGGGTGACCATGATGTCGCCGGAGCCGGCGTACATGTTGCGGTCGGCGTACATCCCCTCGGTGTTCTCCCGCACGATCACCAGGTCCATCTCCGGGGCAGGTGCCCCGGGCAGCCCCGTCACCGGACGGATGTTCGCCCACAGGTCCGCACGCACCCGCAACGCCGCCGAGGGGTTCTGCTGGGCGCGCGCCGCCTCCGGGTAGGCGGCGTTGTCGTGTGGCCCCAGGATCCATCCGTCCAACCCGGTCACCGTCTGCCACGTCGACTCTGGCAGAACCGCGCCGGTGGCTTCGAAGGCCTCCAGCCCCAGCAGCAGTGGCTCCCACCGCACACTGATATTCCCGGCACCCTCGCAAACCAGGGCCAGCTCGACCGCACGCACCGTCGGCGGGATGATCTCGGGCCCGATGCCTTCACCCGGCCAATAGCCCAGGACCAGTGTTTTCTCGCCGCCAGCCAGGTTCGTCATGGGGCCACTATATCCCCCGCATATACCCGTATCTCCCCGTGCCTACGCTCACAGTGTCCTGTCAATGTCCTGGCAGCCCAACACACTCCAGCCGCCACTGCACACGTCCAGCCGTCGGGACGCTACGATGTTCGCCGTGACCGACAACCCAACCAGTGACAACCAAGCCACCCCCAGCGCGCGCCCGCCGGCGTTCGAACCGACGCCGCTGAACGCCGGCTCGGTCGTACTCAATGCCGCACGCGGCGGTCTCATCGGTACCGCCGAACTGGTGCCCGGCATCTCCGGCGGCACCGTCGCCCTGGTGACCGGTGCCTACGAGCGCGTCCTCTACAACGCCAACCGCCTGCTCGACGGGGTCAAGGCGCTGCCGAAAGACCGCCCTGAAGGTGTCCGGCGCCTCAAGTCCGTCGACTGGACCATGCTGCTTCCCCTCGGCATCGGCATGGTCGTCGTGGTCTTTGCCATGGCCGGAGTCCTCGGTGGCTTCGTCGAGGACCACCCGATCCCCGCGAAGGCTCTCTTCCTCGGCATGGTCGCGGTGTCCGTGGTCGTCCCGCTGCTGATGATCGACCGCGCCGACCTCCGCCGACGTCTGCCCGTAGCCATTCCGCTGTTCATCGTCGGTGGCATCTTCACCTTCGTCGCCACGAGTTTCTCCGCCTCGGAGAACAGCAACCCGAACCTCCTGCTGGTCTTCGTCTCCGCCGCCGTCGCGGTGTGCGCCCTGATCCTGCCCGGCGTCTCCGGTTCCTTCTTCCTCTACGCCATCGGCATCTACTCGGCGACCCTGACTGCCGTCAGCGACCTGGACCTGACCTTCATCGCGGTCTTCATGCTCGGTGCGATCACCGGTCTGGTGCTGTTCGTCCGGTTGATGGAGTGGCTGCTCACCCGTCACCGCACCCTGACCCTGTTCACCATGACCGGCCTGCTGCTGGGTTCACTGCGGGCGCTGTGGCCCTGGCAGGAAGGCGAGGAGGGGGAGGCGATCACCCTGATGGCCCCCGGCGAGCAGACCGGTACGGCGATCCTGCTCTTCCTGGTCGGTGCGTCCGTCGTCGCCACGATGGTGATCATCGAACAGGTCATGAAGCGCAAGCGGCTCGCAGCGCAGGCTGAGTCCGCGGCTGATTCCGACGCATAGGCCCGGGAAGCACACCCCGGTAGAATCGGCTCGTATGCGCACTCAGTTCGAGTCCATACTCTTCGACATCGACGGCACCCGGGTCGATTCGACACCGGCCGTCACCCGTGTCTGGACGGCCTTCGCCGCCCAGCGGGGCCTGGACATCGACCACATCATGGCCATCTCCCACGGCCGCCGCACCGAGGACACACTGGCCGAGCTCATCCCGGCGACCGAGGTTCGGGATGCCCTGGCACAGCTCGACCGCATGGAACGCGGAGACCTGGACGGGGTCATCGCCCTTCCCACCGTCGCCGACATCCTCCACCGGCTCCCCGCCAGCCGCTGGGCGGCGGTGACCTCCGGGGCCAGGGAGGTGACGGAGAACCGCCTTCGAGCTGCCGGACTGCCCGTCCCGCGCGTCCTCGTCACCGCCGAGGACGTCACCGCCGGCAAGCCCGACCCCCAGGGTTACCTCGCCGCCGCTGCAGCTCTCGGCGTCGATCCGTCCGACTGTCTTGTGGTTGAGGACGCTCCGGCCGGGATCCTCGCGGGTAGCGCCTCCGGCGCCACGGTGCTCGGCGTGGCCACCTCATACGATGCCACCGAGCTCACTGACGCCGACGAGATCGTCCCGAATCTGTCGCATGCCACCGTCAGTGTGGCTACGTGTGGGCTCTCGGTGCGGATACGATAGATCCGCGCTGCACCGCTGACCTCATCGCCTCCGCCGCGCTAAGTGCCATCCTGCCCGGTGCACGATGACTCGCCGGTGGGCCCGCGCGGCGTAGCCTAGACGGGGGGACCGCGTCCGCACTGTTCGTCCTGGTGGGCAAATACGGGTTCAGCGACATCCTCGGGGCCCAGGTCAGCTTCGACCCGTCCCGTATTGCCGCCGGCATCGTCTCCGGGATCGGTTTTCTGGGTGCCGGTCTGATCCTGACCCGCAGAAATACCGTTCTCGGCCTGACCACGGCCGCCAGCGTGTGGGAGACAGCGGCGATCGGTACCGCAGCCGGTGCCGGCCTGTGGTTACTGGCGATCGTGGTCACGGTCCTGCATTTCCTGTTCACCTACGGGCTTCGCCTGCTCTCCCGATCGCTGCCTGGAGGGGACACCAGGGTCCAGATGATCCTCTCCTACGACGACGGCCGCGGGCTGCTCCGCAGCATCCTCTCGACGACCACCGCGCACGGCTGGTCCGTGCAGGAAGCTGGCCAGCAGGGCGAGCCACAGGATGGCCGGACGTCGCTGCAACTCGGCCTGAGCGGCCGCCAGTCCGCCAACGATCTCGTCGCCGAGCTGTCCACGGTCTCCGGGGTCCGGAGTGTCCAACTGGTGACCCAGGAGGACGACGACTGACTGGACACCTCAACCGAGCATTCAGTGCCCGGCGGCCTCCCAGTTCTCGCCGACCCCGGTGGAGACGTCCAGCGGCACGCGCAGCTCGGCTGCGGCATCCATCTCCGCCTCCAGCAGCGCGGTCATCTCCTCGAGTTCGCCCTCGACGACCTCCACGACCAGCTCGTCGTGCACCTGCAACAGCACGCGTGACTGCAGGCCACGGCGGGTCATCTCGCGCTCGACGCGCAACATCGCCCGCTTGATGATGTCCGCCGCGGTTCCCTGGATCGGCGCGTTCAGCGCCGCACGCTCGGCGTTCTCGCGGGCCACCCGGTTGGACGACCCGAGCTCCGGCAGGTAGCGCCGGCGCCCGTAGAGCGTCTCGGTGTAGCCGTCCAACGTCGCCTGTGCGACGACCTCGTCGAGGTAGGTCTTCACCCCGCCGAAGCGCTCGAAGTAGGTGTCCATCGTCTGCTTCGCCTCACCAGGTGAGATAGAGAGCTGCTGGGACAGGCCGAAGGCACTGAGTCCGTAGACCAGGCCGTAACTCATCGCCTTGACCCGACGTCGCAACTCCGGGGTGACCTGGTCGACCGGCACGTCGAAGATCTTGGAGCCGACGTAGTTGTGCAGGTCCTCGCCCTCCCGGTAGGCCTCGGTCAGGCCGGGGTCCTGGGACAGGTGCGCCATAACACGCATCTCGATCTGCGAGTAGTCGGCGGTGAGCAATGTCTGGTAACCCTCGCCGACCCGGAAGGCGCCGCGGATGTGTCGTCCAGCCTCGGTCCGCACCGGGATGTTCTGCAGGTTCGGTTCCGAGGACGACAGTCGTCCGGTCGCCGCACCCCGCTGGTTGAAGGTGGTGTGGATCCGGCCATCATCGCCGGTGGCATCGATGAGTCCGTCGATGGTGGACTTCATCTTCTGGTACTCGCGGTGGGCCATCAGGTGGCCGAGGAAGGGGTGCCCGGTCTGCTCGGTGAGCTTCTCCAGCTCACCGGCGGCGGTGGAGTAGCCGGTCTTGGTCTTCTTCGTCTTCGGCAGGTCGAAGTCCTCGAAGAGCACCTTCTGCAGCTGCTTGGGGCTGGACAGGTTGAGCTTGTCGTCGCCGGCGAGATTCCTGGCGGCGGCGACCTCCTCGCTGATCTTTCCCTCGTAGTCGTCCGACAGCTCCTGAAGCGAGGCCTTGTCGACTTCGATGCCGTAGCCTTCCATCCGGGCGAGCACCGTGGCCAGCGGCACCTCGAGATCGAGGTAGAGCTCCATGGCACCGATCTTGGCCAGCTCGGGGGTCAGCGCGGCGACCAGGTCGCGGACCGCCTGGGCACGCACCGGTGTCGGCGCGTCCGCGGCGAGCTCGTGTCCGACGTGGCGCTGAAGGACGTCCGCCAGGTCGGTCGCCCGGACGTCAGGACGCAGTAGGTAGGCGGCCAGGGCGGTGTCGTGCTCGACACCGGCCAGGGCGAGCCCGGACCCGTTGAGCATGTGCCAGGCCTGCTTGGCGTCGTGCAGCCAGACCGGGGCGGCAGCGTCGGCGAGGTAATCGGTGAGCGCCTCCTCGTCCTTCGGATCCTGGTCGGAGAGGTCGATCGCCACCGAGTGCAGGGCGCCGTCGTCACCGGGCTGCGGGTCAAGCAGCGACAGGGTGTCGGCGCGTCCGCCGAAGGGCGCTCCGTCGCCGGTGACCGCCACAGCGAGCGGACGGTTGACCGCAGCGTCCCCGCCGGCACGTCCCGGCTTCCAGCCGGCGTGGGTGGTCAGCCACTTCCCCAACGTGCCGTCGGCGACCTCGTCGACGGTGACCTCGACGTCATTGCCGTCCTCGAACTCGATCCCCATAGCGCGGAAGGTGCGGTTGCGCAGGTTGTTGCCGAACTGCAGGTCGTCGAAGACCTCCACGGCACGGGACGCCTCGACCTCACGCGGACGCAGCGCCGACAGCGGGTCCCCGTCCCCGTCGAGGTCACCCAAGTCCAGGTCACGGACCATCTCGGTGATCTTGCGGGCCAGCTTCACGTTGTCGATGTTGGCCCGTAGTGCATCGCCGACCTTGCCGCCGAAGTCGTCGAGGTTCTCCAGTACCGCGTCCAGGCTTCCGTATTTCTCGATCCACTTCTGGGAGGTCTTCGGGCCCACACCCGGGACACCGGGCATGTTGTCGGAGGTGTCACCACGCAGCGACGCCAGGTCCGGGTACTGGGTCGGGGTGACCCCGTACTTCTCCTTGACCCGGGCCGGGGTGAACCGGTCGAGCTCGGACACCCCACGCAGGGTGTACAGCACGGTGACATCGTCGTTGACCAGCTGCAGGCTGTCCCGGTCACCGGTGCAGATCACGGTGCGCATCCCGGCCTCCGTGCCGCGGACCGCCAGGGTGGCGATGATGTCGTCGGCCTCGTAGGACTCCTTGGTCAGGGTGGTGATGCCCAGCGACTCCAGGGTCTGCTGGATCAGCTCCACCTGGCCGCGGAACTCCGGCGGGGTCTCCGGACGCTGCGCCTTGTACTCCGGCAGCTCCTTCTCACGGAAAGTCGGCCCGGAGAGGTCGAAGGCGGCGGCGATGTGGGTGGGACGCTCCGCCTCCACCAGTCCGAGGAACATGCCGAGGAAGCCGTAGACGGCGTTGGTGTACTGCCCGCCGGTGGTGGAGAAGTTCTGGGCCGGCAGGGCGTAGAAGGCGCGGAACGCCAGTGAATGGCCGTCGAGCAACAGCATCGTCGGTTTGCCCTGCTGGTTCCCGGAGTTCTCTGACATATGACCTTCCCGCACGCCCCGATTGTCCGGACACACTGATGATGGTTGAGTACCGCATTCCACGTTCGTCAGGGCTATCCTAGTCGCCATGACTGACCAGACCGACAGCGCGCCGAACTCATCCAGCGCCGAAGTGAATTCCTCCGGTGGCCGGCGTCGCTCCGAGGAGACACGAGGCTGCATCCTGGATCACGCCCGCGTCGCCTTCAACCAGCGTCCCTACAGCGAGGTCTCACTCAAGGAGATCGCCGCTGAGGCCGGGGTCAGCGCACCGCTGATCATCAAGTACTTCGGCACCAAGGAGAACCTCTACGAGGCCCAACTCGATTTCTCCGCGGTGGCCGAGCGTATCGCCGGGTTGGACTTCGACTGCCTGGGCACCGCCCTGCTCCGCGTGGTCATCGAGGCCCCGGAGGACTCCCCCAACTCGCTGATCCGCAAGCTCGCCGAAGCCGGCGGAAACCGCCACATCGTCTCCACCCTCGGTCAGGTGTTCCGCTCCCAGGTCGTCTCCCCGGTCCTGCAGCGGGTGTATGCAGAGGCGGACGAACTGACCCGTGCCGGACACGGTGACGACATCAGCGACGCGGAGATGCGCGCAGAGGCGGCGATCTCGATGCTCATCGGTGTGGCGATGATGCGCCGTCTGATCACCCAGGACTACTTCAAGCAGGCTGACGTCGACGCCTTCGTGGACTACTACGGCAGCCTGATCCAGAAGGTACTCGACGGCGAGGCGTAGCAGCCTCCCCGGCTACCCGCCGGGCAGTGCCCTACTCCGATTCTCCGGACGGCGCGGTGTCCGCCGCGATGCCTTCCTGGTCGGCGATCTCGCTGATCCGCCGCGCCATGTCCACGTCGCGACCGGTGAGCCCTCCGACGTCGTGGCTTACCAACGTGATCCTGACCGTGGGGTAGGTCAGGACGATGTCGGGGTGGTGATCGGCGGCCTCGGCCGCCGCTCCGATGAGGTTCACCAGCCGCAGGCCGGTGGCGAAATCCTTCGTCTCGTACGTGGCGGCGAGCAGCCCGTCGACAATGCTCCAGCCGACGAGCGCCGCTGCCTGGATCTCGGAGGTGATCTCTGCCTCGGAAAGAATGTTCTTCGACATAGCCCCAGCCTACGCCCGCCCCGCGGGCAGTTCACCCGGCCAGGCGCACCCCGGTGTTGGTCCGGCGTCTGCGCCTGCCGTAATATCCCTTGAGGATCCCGGCGGTCCTTGAAGAACACGGAAGAACACGGCCCCAGTAGCCCAATTGGCAGAGGCAACGGATTCAAAACCCGTCCAGTGTGAGTTCGAGTCTCACCTGGGGCACCCTGAACACCCCCGTTGACACCTTGATGTTCAAGGTCAACGGGGGTTTTCTTGGTCCGCAGGCAGGCAACGTCAGAAAGGTGGGGCGAATAGCCGGTTTTTCTGTCCAGGACCGTCAGATGATCCCACGATTCTGACATGGGGCGGCGTGACTGGCAGAGACGGTGCGAAACACCTGCGGTGGTTTCTACGATGGAAGTTGTAGTACCGCAACCCCGACAAAGGAAGCTCACATGGATCTCCCCGTCTTCGACCCCGAACTGATCGGAGCCTACGCCTCCAACGCGCTGTTCATCGCCGGCTCGGTGATCGCCGCGCCCTTCGGCATGATCGGCGACCTCGTGACATACGTCACCGGCCTACTGCCCTGACGCTGCCTCACGGTTGGCAACCACACCGGCCACGCCGTCCCCTCCGTCGCCGGGGTTCCCGCCGTCGACATCGTCGACCGCGGCTTCCTCGACCTGGGTGCCGTCCTCGTAGACCGGTTCCCCGAGCATCTCCTCCGGGTCCAGCACGGCCACCTGGAGACCGTCGAGACGGAGCCGTCGCAGGCCTTCCTTGACCATGCGCCGTCCGACCGGGTTACTCGCGTTGACCCGTCGCATGTCCACCACCACACGCTTGGTGCTGAAGTCCCGGTCGGCCACGCTGTCGAGGAACTCCTCGGCACCGGCGAAGTCGATGCCGCCCTGCAGCCGCACCAGAGTCACCAGACCGCGCTGCCGCACACTTCGCACCGCAGTACCTCGCCGGGTCACCGACGACATCAGGTGCATACCCATGCTCTCCGACAGCTCACGGAAAACCTGGCTGCCCCGGACGCTGTTGCCTGAGGAATCCAGCCGCGGCGAGAACGTCGCGATCCCGAGCTGCCCGGGCAAGGTCCCCATCACCCCACCGGCGACCCCGGACTTCGCGGGGATCCCCACCGAGGCCATCCACTTGCCTGCCCCGTCGTACATCCCGGCCGAGGCCATCACCGCCTGCACCTGTCGGCAGACCAGTGGGTCGAGCACCTGTTCCCCGGTCACCGGCTGGATCCCGCCCAGCGCCAGAGTCACACCCATTACCGCCAGGTCCTTCACCGTCACCATGATCGAGCACTGACGGGTGTAGGACGTCACCGCGTCCGTCGCGGAGTCGGTGATGATCCCGTAGCTGCGCAGCATGTGGGCCAGCGCCAGGTTTCGGTCGGCGGTCTCCAGTTCCGACCCGGTGACCCGCTCATCGATCCTCAGCTGTCGACCGGCAAGGCGCGAGAAATAGTCGAGGATCACCTCCACCCGGTCCTCCACCGAGGAGTCCTCCCCGTTGATCAACTGGTTCACCGTGATCGCCCCCGCGTTGATCATCGGGTTCACGGGCTGATGGGTCGTCCCGTCCAACGACAGCTCGTTGAAGGCCTCGCCGGAGGGTTCCATCCCGACCTTGTCGAGCACCGTCTCCACGCCGCGATCCTGCAGTGCGGCGGCGTAGACGAACGGCTTGGAGATCGACTGGATCGTGAACTCGTGGCCGTCGTCACCGGCACTGTAGATCCGCCCCTGGGTGGTGCACAGCGCGACCGCCAACGGCGTGGGGTCGGCTGCCTCCAGTTCGGGGATGTAGTCGGCCACCTCACCGGAGTCGTCGTCGCGGACTTTCTCGAGAATCTCGGCCAGGTAATCAGCGATCGGAGTCTGCATGCCGCCCGAGGGTAACAGAACGCGACCAGGCGAATATACTCGTCTGACATGACACTTCGCCCTCTGCGCCGAGCCCGCGGCATCACCGCGTTCGCCGGCACACTCATGGCGGTGACGTTGACGGCCACCCTGACTGGCTGCGTGACCAACGAGGAGTCCGGGAACCCGGAAGGGTGGGTCGAGTCCCTGCCCGACCCCGTCCCCGAACTCCAGGAACTCCTGCCCCAGGAGTACCGGACGTCCGGGCGCATCGCCGCGTCAACGAACCCGACCTTCCCGCCCAACCAGTTCAAGGACCCGCACGGCGACATCATCGGCTTCGAGGTCGACCTGGTCCGTGCCGCGGGTGCGGTCCTGGGACTTGACGTGACGTTCCAGCAGCAGGACTTCAACCTGATCCTGCCGTCGATCACCGGCGGCACCGTCGACATCGGCACCTCCGGGTTCTCTGACACCGAGGAACGTCAGCGGTCCTATGACTTCGTCGACTTCTACAACTCGGGCATCTCCTGGGCGACCACACCCGGCAAAACCGTGGACCCCGACGACGCCTGTGGGCTGACCGTCGCCGTTCAGAAGGGCACCTACTCCGACACCGACGATGTCCAGGTGAAGTCCGACCGGTGCGTCGCCGACGGCCAACCGGCGATCAACAAGCTGGTCTACGAATCCGCCAACGCCGCGGCCAATGCCACGGCCCTGGAACGTGCCGACGCAATGAGCTCGGACTCGGCCGTCACCGACTACGCCATCCGACTGTCGGAGGGCAAGCTCATCCCGGCCGGCGAGGCCTTCGACCTGCTGCCCTTCGGTTGGGCCTTCGCCAAGGGCTCCGACCTGGTCCCCGCCTTCGCCGCTGCCCTGGAGTACCTGATCACCTCCGGCCAGTACGAGGAGATCCTCACCCCCTGGGGCCTCACCGACGGCATGGTCGACACCGTCACCGTCAACACACAGGACGTCGACCTCCCCGACGCCGCCACCGCACCGCCCCGTTCTGCCGGTCCCGACACAGGAGAAGAATCATGAGCGAGCGCACCCGCCCGGTCGACAACGACGTCGTCCCCCTGAAACACCCCGGACGCATCATCGCCGCCGTCGTCCTGCTCGTCCTGGTGGTGGCCTTCATCTGGGACGCCGCCACCCGCGACGCCTACGCCTGGGACATCTACTTCGACTACCTCTTCGACTCCCGCATCGCCGAGGCTGCCCTGCACACCCTGGCACTGACCGTGCTGGCGATGATCGTCGGCGTGGTCCTCGGCGCGATCCTGGCCGTGCTGCGCATGTCCCCGAACCCGGTGACCAGCGGTATCGCCTGGCTCTACCTGTGGGTATTCCGTGGAACGCCGGTGTACGTCCAGCTGGTGTTCTGGGGTCTACTCGGGGCGATCTACACCTCCATCGACCTCGGGTTCACCGAGATCGAGTTGGACACCCTGCTGACGAACATGTTCTGGCTCGCCGTCATCGGACTGGGACTCAACGAGTCGGCCTACATGGCCGAGATCGTCCGCGCCGGTATCCAGGCCGTCCCCGAGGGACAGTCCGAGGCGTCCAAGGCCCTGGGCATGACCTGGTGGCAGAACATGCGGCGCACCGTGATGCCGCAGGCGATGCGGATCATCATCCCGCCGACCGGCAACGAACTGATCAGCCTGCTCAAGACCACCTCGCTTGTCATCGCGCTGCCGTACGCCGGTGAGCTCTACGGCCGGTCCATGGACATCGCCTACGCCATGTTCCAGCCGGTGCCGATGCTGCTGGTCGCCGCCACCTGGTACCTGGTGATCACCTCGATCCTCATGGTCGGGCAGCACTACCTCGAGCGCTACTACTCCCGCGGTTCCTCCCGGGCGCTGACCAGCCGTCAGCTGGCCGTCCTGACCGACGCCGAGGGCGTTCCGCCGCGCAACATCACCGTCGACGACAACCCCGAGGCCATGACCGACCCCACCGGAACCACCGGCAAGGAGCAGCGCTGATGACTGACACAACCCCCATGATCTCGATCCAGGACGTCTGGAAGCGTTATGGACGCCTCGATGTGCTCAAGGGCATCGACCTGGAGGTCCCCGCCGGCACGGTGACCTGCCTGATCGGGCCGTCCGGCTCCGGTAAGTCCACGCTGCTGCGCTGTGTGAACCACCTGGAGAGCATCGACGCTGGCCGGATCGAGGTCGACGGCGACCTCATCGGCTACGAGGAGAAGGCAGGACGCCTCCACCAGATCTCCGAGCGTGAGGCGTCCCGCCAGCGCGCCGACATCGGCATGGTGTTCCAGCAGTTCAACCTGTTCACCCACCGCACCGTACTGGCCAACATCATCGAGGCCCCGGTGAAGGTCAAGGGTGTGCCGAAGGCCGAGGCCGAGGCGACTGCCCGGGAGCTGCTGGAGATGGTCGGGCTGGCCGACAAGGCGGAGTCCTGGCCCGTGCAGCTCTCAGGTGGCCAGCAGCAGCGTGTGGCCATCGCCCGTGCGTTGGCGATGAAGCCGAAGCTGATGCTCTTCGACGAGCCGACCTCCGCCCTGGACCCAGAGTTGGTCGGCGAGGTGCTCGGCGTGATGCGTCGACTGGCCGATGAGGGCATGACCATGCTGGTGGTCACCCACGAGATGGGTTTCGCCCGCGAGGTCGCCGACCATGTGGCGTTCATGGACGGTGGACGCATCGTCGAACACGGTGCCGCTCGTCAGGTGATCACCGAGCCGGCACATGAGCGCACCCGCTCCTTCCTGTCCAGCATCCTGGACTGAACCGGCCGGACCGGTACGCGCGGGGCCCGGGACCTCATGGGAGGTTCCGGGCCCCGCGTTCCTGGTTCCCCGGCTACGGGCGCACGCCCACGTGCCACGGCACCCGCGGGCTACCGGCGTCGTCCTTGATCTGCTGGAAGAGCTGCTCCGCCGGCTGCTTCTCGCGCTCGGTGAGCACCTCGGACAGCCGCATCGACAGGCCGCTGATGCTGCCGTCGTACTGCTGGACATCGATGACGAGGGCTGTCGTGTCCGGCTCCTCCTCGGCGGCGTCGGCGAAACCGTGGTCCTGCCACAACCCCTGCAGACTCGGGTCGTCGGGGATCCCGGTGTCGACGTCGAGCGTGGCGGTGAGGACATCGGAATTGGCAGCGAGGACGTCCTGGAAGTCCTGGACGATCTCGTCCCGCTGCTCGGTGGTGGCAAGGATGCTGAAGACGATCTGAGGCATGCCTACAAGTAAAGCACCACTCACCCACCCACAGCCACCACCCCACCGGCTAGGCTAGGGAGCTGTGATCGGTCACTCACCCATGTCCCCAGCCCCGGTGCCCCCGTTGACGACACTGCCCGACGGCACCATCAAACAGGTCAACCCGTTCTCGGGAACCGAGGTCTGGACGGTGTCCAGCCGTGCCCACCGCCCGGTGGCCGAGCGGCACACCGAGGTCTTCGGGATCACCGGGGACAATCGCGACACGCAGACCGACTTCGGTATCGGCAACCTGTTGAAGACCACCCCGGAGAAAGCCCGGATGGTCATCGACGACAACGGTGAGCCCCGGATCCTGCGCGGAATGAAGGTCTCCGAACTCGACGAGACCGTCCCGCTGTTCCGCCGGGTGGCGAACCTCTACGAGATCCTGAGCTACAACTACTGGTCGGTGAACTACGGCCACCGGATGGACGCCACGGCCGCCAGGCACATGGCCGAGTACCTCTCCGAGCGGGCTGGCGAGGACCACATCGAACAGCTCCTCCGGAAGAAACTGGCCTCGGCGGGGCGCTCCGCCGAGGAGATCGATGCCATGTTCACCCCCGAGACCGCGCTGCAGACCATCCATGAACTCGGCAGTGCCTTCTTCGGAGGCGGACACGACATCATCCTTGCCCGGGACCACTACCTGCCGGGCGCGACCCGCAGCGACCAGATCGTCAGCTCCGGGGAGCTGAGCTGGTCCGACCACCGGCTCTACATCGCCTTCACCGTCGACGCGATGGACCGGCTGTACCGGGCGAACCCCTACGTCCGCTACGTCGCCGCCTTCCAGAACTGGTTGGAGCCCGCCGGGGCCTCCATCGAGCACCTGCACAAGCAGCTGGTGGCCATCGACGAGCACGGCCTGCAGAACGAGACCGAGATCGCCCAGGTGCGCAGCAACCCGAACATGTACAACCAGTGGGCGGTGGACTACGCCGGCCACAACAACCTGATCTTCGCCGAGAACGACCACGCCATCGCCTTCGCCGGCTTCGGCCACCGCTGGCCCACCCTGGAGGTGTTCTCCCGCTCCGGCACGACCGAGCCGTGGCTGATCAGTGACGAGGAGCGGGATGCCGTCGCCGACCTGGTGCACGCCTGCCATGTCGCCGCCGGGCCGCAGATGCCCACCAACGAGGAGTGGCTGCACCGGCCGCTGGACGTGGACGTTCCGATGCCCTGGCGCATCATGATCAAGTGGCGCGACTCCACCATGGCCGGTTTCGAGGGCGGCACGAAGATCTTCATCAACACCCTCAGCCCCGCCAACCTGAAGCGCAAAGTCCTCGCCAGACTGCTGGACGCCCAGGAGGAAGGACGCCTGGCCCCCGGGATCCGTCTCGGCAACGAGGTGGAGTTCCGCCGGAACTCGCTGCGCTACAATCCAACGATCAAGTAGGGCGTCCCCGGCCCCTGTTCCCTGACCTCACTTCGGATATCTGGGCTTCATCTTCTCTCCTCTGACTTTCCCCGCTCGATCTGGCTGTCGTCGCCCCGCCGAATGACCCGGTGTGGTCCGGTATCCGCGAACTTCACCTTGTCAATGACCTCCCGGACGGCGGCGACCAGGTTTACGTGGGTGACTCGGTGCAGATTGAGCAAAGCGGCGAAGCCGACGGCAACCGGCTGGGCACGATCCGGATGGAGTTGCCTACGGACCAGGGAGACTTCGGGTTGACGACGGTGAGGCTCATGGTTGACGAAGGCAGCACTCTGGCCGATCACGACGTTGGTGAAGTCTCCGTACGGCACTTTCCTGATTACCTGGAAGACGCTGCCCCCTCGATCACGCCGGTCGGGGAGTATCCGGGTGTCCTGTCCTCCTGCGGCGACCTGGAGGTCACGCTCAGCGAATATGACCCGCCAGCTCCCGGGACCACAAGCGGCATCATGGGCGTCACCGCGAATGCTCCAGGGATGCGCTTCGACGAGGTCGAGTTCGAACAGCACGACGACAACACCACCACGGTCAGGTTGACCCTGGATTGCGATCCGGAATGACCTCACAGAGGAGGACCTCGAGCGCATCGCGGAATAGCACGATTACACTCGGAGACCATGAGCACACCCGACATCGCAGAATTCGTCGAAAACCACGGCGTGGACCTCTCGTGGGTCGACAGTTTCTACACCTGGATGCACGAGAACCCCGAGCTCAGCGAGCAGGAGGAGCAGACCGCGGCCCATATCCAGTCCCGGCTGGCCCAGCTCGACTGCGAGGTCACCACCGGCATCGGCGGCCACGGCATCACCGCTGTCTGGCGCAACGGCGACGGCCCGGCCGTCCTCTACCGCGCCGACTTCGACGCGCTGCCCGTCACCGAGGACACCGGGGCGTCCTACGCCTCGAAGAACGTCGGCGTGATGCACGCCTGCGGCCACGACGTGCACACCAGTGCCCTGATCGGCCTGTGCGAGATCATGGACACCCGCCGGGACGTCTGGTCCGGCACCTTCATCGCCCTGTTCCAGCCGGCCGAGGAGGTCACCCGCGGTGCCGGCACGATGATCCGGGACGGTCTGGCCGACAAGATTCCCGCCCCACAGGTCTGCCTCGGCCAACACATCATGCCCGGGCCGGTCGGCACCGTGTACTCCGCGCCCGGGCCGGTGATGGCCGCCTGTGACACCCTCACCGTCACCCTGCACGGGGTGTCCTCGCACGCCTCGGCGCCGCACAACTCCATCGACCCGACGTTTCTCGCCGCGATGATCGTGGTGCGGCTGCAGGGCATCGTCGGACGCGAGATCCCCGCCGAGGAGTTCGGGGTGGTCTCTGTGGGCACCCTGTCCGCCGGGCACACGAACAACACCATCCCCGACACCGCCACCCTGGTGCTCAACTGCCGCTTCTACGACACCGACGTCCGGGACCGCACCTATGCGGCGATCGAGCGGGTGATCCAGGCGGAGTGCCTGGCCTCCGGGACACCGAAACCGGCGGATATCGCCTACTCCGCCCGTGGTGAACTCACCGACAACGATCCCGGGGTGCATGAGACGGTGCGTCCGGTCTTCGACGAGGTCTTCGGGGAGGCTTCCGTCGACGCGATGCGGTGGACCGCCTCCGAGGACTTCTCCGAGATCCCCCGGCACTTCGATGTGCCCTACGAGTTCTGGCTCACCGGTTGTACCGACCGGGATTCCTGGGACGCTGCAGTGTCGGAGGGCCGGGTCTCCGAGATTCCCGGCAACCACTCCCCCCATTTCCTACCCGCCCCGGGCACCATCGACGCCGCGACCCGCTCGGCGACTGCCGCTGTGCTGGCCTACCTCTGGCGCTGAGACTTACGGTGCTTGTGCGGCCGACAACATCAGGTCGGTTTACTGTCTGCGCCCGCACGCGTCTGTTCCTTCCGATCCAGTACATGCCCGGTCCGTGGCAGGGATGGGCCGAAAAGTGGACTCGGCGGCACCGCGGCGCCCCCACAGTCCAACGGGCTACTGGGCCGGGGTGGTGACCCGGTCATCGGTGCCGCGCCGACTCCCCCTGCGCAGGAAGCTCTCGAAACTCGGCCAGTCCCGCTCCGCCTGCATCGTCCCGCGCAGCAGAGAGTCACGCAACACCTCCACGTTACGTTCGGTGGAGCTCACCGGCTTCTCGTCCTCCGGGAAGTACAGGAACGCCCGACCTGCCCGCTCCAGGGCGTAGAGCCGGTCCATCGTCGCGTTGTAACGGATGTGCCGGGTCGCCATCGCCTCAGCGACTGCCGGATACTTCCGTAGGATGGTCCGCCACATCCGGGTCCGCCCCATCGGCGGCTTCACGTAGCCACGCGGGTGGGTCAGCACGGCGAAGAAGCGGCTGTAGCCGTCTGCCAGTGCGGCATCCAACGGGATCCCGCCGGACGGTCCGAGCGCCCCGTCGACATACGGCACCCCGTCGATGCGCGGCACCGGCATCGCCAGCGGGATCGTGGACGATGCCCGGACCGCCGCCATCAGTTCGCCGGTGGAGGAGACATCCTCACGGCCCCAGTAGACCGGATCACCGTTGTCTGCCCGGGTCGAGCAGATCCGGAACTCCACGTCGCTCTGCAGCGCGCGGGCGAAGTCATAGGGCCTCGGCAGGTCCCGTTCCGGGGCGTCCCCGTAGATGTAGGCGGCGTTGAAGTACCCCTTACCACGCAGCAGCCAGGTCCAACCGCCGAAGTTGGGGTCGGTGGCGAAGTCCACGAAACTGTGACGCAACCGGTCACGTTCCCCGGTGAGGTAGCTGACCAGGTGCGTGGCACCGGCGGAGACCCCGCCAGCCCAACCGAAACGCACGTCATTCTCCATGAGAACGTCCAGCGCCCCCGTCCCGTAGGACGCTCTCATGCCGCCGCCCTCGAGCAACAGGGCGGTATCACGTGCCTCGATCATCGGATCAGCCTCCTCGTGAGAAAACCTCGCGGTCAACCTGACAGTCAACCTGGCAGTCAAGGAATCCCAACGCCCCCGGACCACCGTCGTTACCTGTCTTGCACCGGGTCAGGGACGTTTACGGTGCCTCGGATCCCAGCAGGTGGACGTGGATCATGTTCGTGTTGCCCTCGGTGCCGGGCGGGGAGCCGGCGACGATGACCACGGCATCCTCGGTGGAGTACTCGTCCTGGGCCAGCAGGATCGAGTCAACCTCCTGCATGATCTCGTCGGTGGTGGAGACCTCGCTGGTGAGGAAGGACTCCGCACCCCAGGTCAACGCCAGCTGGTTCCGGATCTCCTGTCGCGGGGTGAACACCAGCAACGGCAGGTCGGAGCGCAGCCGTGCCACACGGCGGGCGGTGTCACCGGAAGCGGTGAAGGCCACCAGGGCGCGGGCGTTGAGCCGCTCGCCGATGTCCTTCGCGGCGAAGCTGATCACACCACGCTTGGTCCGCGGGATGTGCGACAGCGGGGGAACCTCACCGTCGACCTCGGCGGCGGTGACGATCCGGGACATGGTCTTCACCGTGTCGATCGGGTACTTACCCACGGAGGTCTCACCGGAGAGCATGACCGCGTCCGCACCATCGAGCACCGCATTGGCGACATCCGAGGCCTCGGCACGGGTCGGGCGGGAGTTATCGATCATCGAGTCGAGCATCTGGGTGGCGACGATGACCGGCTTGGCGTTCTCCCGGGCGATCTGGATCGCCCGCTTCTGCACCAGCGGTACCTCCTCCAGCGGGACCTCGACACCGAGGTCACCACGGGCGACCATGACGGCGTCGAAAGCCAGGATGATCGGCTCGAGGGCGTCGACGGCCTCCGGCTTCTCCAGCTTGGCGATGACCGGCACGCGACGGCCGACCTCGTCCATGATCCCATGGACGAGCTCGACGTCGGCCGGGGACCGCACGAAGGACAGGGCGATGACATCCGCCCCCATGGTCAGGGCGAAACGCAGGTCGGCGATGTCCTTCTCGGACAGGGCCGGCACCGAGATGTTCATCCCGGGCAACGAGACACCTTTGTTGTTTGACACCGGGCCGCCCTCGACGACCTCACAGACGACGTCGTTGCCGTCCACTGCCTTGCACACCAGGCCGACCTTGCCGTCATCGACGAGCAGACGGTCACCGGGGCTGGCGTCCCTGGCGAGCTGCTTGTAGGTCGTCGACACCCGGTCGTGGGTCCCGTCGACGTCATCGACGGTGATGCGGACCTCTTCACCGGTCTCCCAGTAGGTCTTCCCGTCGATGAACCGACCCAGCCGAATCTTCGGGCCCTGCAGGTCGGCGAGCACGCCGACGGAGCGACCGGACGCTTCTGCGGCGGCCCGGACCCATTCGTAGTTCTGCTGGTGGTCGGCGTGTTCACCGTGGGAGAAGTTGAGGCGGGCCACGTTCATGCCCGCATCGACCAGCTCACGGATCTTCTCGGCGGAGGCCACGGCGGGCCCCAGGGTGCATACGATCTTGGTGCGTCTACTCACCTCACCGAGAATAGCCCCGAGGACCGGCCACCGCTACCGTCGGGTGGAGTCTTCGGCGTCCTCGGATGCCGCGGAGGCGCCGTCTGCACTCTCGGTGCCGGTACCGGACGCTGCGGTGCCTGCGGTGTCGTCTGTGCCGTCTGTGCCGGCGGTGTCAGCATCCTCGCCGTCCTCACCCTCCACCGGCGGACCGAAGACATACTCCGGCTCCTCACGGGTGCGATTGCGGGTGACCAGGAACAGTGCTGCCGCCCCGACGAAGACCACCGCGGAGACCACCGTGTTGATGCGGATGTCGCCGAACACCGTCGTCGCCGAATCGGTACGCATCAGCTCGATGAAGAAGCGTCCGAAGGTGTAGCCGGCGACGTAGAGCATGAACACCCGGCCGCCGCCGAGTCGGAACCGCCGGTCCGCCCACACCAGGACCAGCACGATCAGCAGGTTCCACAGTAATTCGTAGAGGAACGTCGGCTGCACGGTGGCCAGGACGAAGCCGTCGGAGACCCCGTCCATCTGGTCGATGTTGCCGTCCTCGTCGACGCGTCGATAGATCTCCAAGGCCCACGGGGCGTCCGACTCCCCGCCGTAAAGCTCCTGGTTGAACCAGTTGCCCAGCCGTCCGATCCCCTGGGCGAGCAGGATCGGCGGCGCGACGGCGTCGGCGAAGGGTGCCAGCGGGACCTTCTTGTAGGCCAGCACCGCCCACACGGCCAGACCGCCACCGATAACGGCACCCCAGATTCCCAGACCGCCATTGGTGATCTTGAAGGCGTCAACCCAGTCCCGGCCCTCCCCGAAGTACAGGTGGTTGTCGGTGATGACGTGGTAGATACGTCCACCGACGATACCGGCGGGCACCGCGGCGATGGCGGCGTCGATGACCGTTTCCGCGCGGCCACCACGGCCCACGTAGCGTCGGATGGTCCACCACACGGCCACGACGATGGCGGCGAGGATGCACAGTGCGTAGGCGCGCAGGGTGATCGGACCGAGCTGCCACACGCCCTGCGGCGGGGACGGGATGGCGGCGAGAATCTGGGTGTCCAGCATCAGCGACGCACCCCCGCCTCGAGCTCGGCGGCAAGGGTGTCGAGTGCCTCGACCCCCTGGGCGGCGGCGGTGATCAGCGCGGAGCCGACGATCACCCCGTCCGCGTAGGACGCGATGGCGGCGGCATGGTCGCCGGTCTTCACTCCCAGCCCCACGGCGACCGGCAGGTCGGTGGTAGCCCGGGTGCGCTCCACGAGGTCCCGTGCATCGCCGGAGACATCGTCCTGGGCACCGGTGACGCCCATGTGCGACTGGGCGTAGATGAATCCTCCCCCGGCGTTCACGGTGAGCTCCATACGCTCCGGGGTGGTGGACGGTGCGACGAGGTAGACGTTGTCCAGACCATTGGCCTCACAGGCGGCGGTCCAGCGCTCGGCCTCCTCCGGCAGCAGGTCGGGGATGATCGAGCCCAGACCACCGGCGGCGGCCAGGTCGGCGGCGAACTTCTCCGGCCCGTACTGCAGGATCGGGTTCCAGTAGCTCATGATCACCGCGTTGCCACCGGCCTCGGTGACAGCCTTGATGACGGTGAAGGTGTCACGGACCCGGAAGCCTGCCTCCAGGGCGGTCGTCGCCGCGTCCTGGATGGTGGGCCCGTCCATCATCGGGTCGGTGAACGGGATGCCCACCTCGATGAGGTCGGCACGGCGCGCCAGGGTGGTGGCCAGTTCCACGGACCCCTCGACCGTCGGGTAACCCGCCGGGAAGTAGCCGACGAGGGCGGCACGGCCCTCGGCCTTCGCCGAGGTGAAGATGTCGGACAGGGCGCTCATCAGTTGTTCTCCTCGGTATCGGGGTGCAGGTTGAACCAGTTCGCCGCGGTGTCGACGTCCTTGTCGCCACGCCCGGAGACGTTGACGATGAACACCGGACGCTGTCCCTCACGCTCAGCAGGTAGGCAGCGGGTGCCGTCGGCGTACTCGCGGGCCACCCGGACAGCCAGTGCCACGGCATGGGCTGACTCGATGGCCGGGATGATGCCCTCCGTGCGGGTCAGCAACCGGAAGGCGTCCATCGCCTCGGCATCGGTGACCGGCAGGTACTCGGCGCGGCCCTTGTCGGCCAGGAAAGAGTGCTCCGGGCCGACGCCGGGGTAGTCCAGGCCGGCGGAGATCGAGTGGGACTCGATGATCTGTCCGTCATCGTCCTGCATCAACGCCGCGAAGGAGCCCTGGAAGACACCCTCCTTGCCGACGGTGATCGGTGCGGCGTGGCGTCCGGACTCCACGCCGTCGCCACCGGCCTCGCCTCCGATGATCGCCACCCCCTCGTCCTCGATGAAGGGGTGGAACAGGCCGATGGCGTTGGAGCCGCCGCCGACGCAGGCCATGACGGCGTCCGGCAGGCGTCCGGTCTCGGTGAGGATCTGGGCGCGGGCCTCGACGCCGATAATCCGCTGCAGGTCACGCACCATGGAGGGGAACGGGTGCGGGCCGGCGGCGGTACCGAAGCAGTAGTAGGTGTCCTCGGCGTGGGAGACCCAGTAGCGCATCGCCTCGTTGATGGCGTCCTTCAACGTCGCCGAGCCGATGGTGACCTCCACGACCTCGGCGCCGAGCAGCCGCATCCGGGCGATGTTCAGGGCCTGACGCTTCGCGTCGACCTCGCCCATGTAGATCCGGCAGTTCAGCCCCAGCAGCGCACACGCGGTCGCGGTGGCCACACCGTGCTGGCCGGCACCGGTCTCGGCGATGACATCGGCCTTGCCCATGCGCTTGGCCAGCAGCACCTGGCCCAGCACATTGTTGATCTTGTGCGAGCCGGTGTGGTTGAGGTCCTCGCGCTTGAACCAGACGTCCGCACCGACGGTGTCGGAGAACTTCGCCCCGTAGTACAGCGGGGACGGCCGCCCGGTGTAGGTGCGGTGCAGCTCATCGAGCTCGTCGAGGAAAGCCTGGTCCGCTCGGGCCTTCGCCCAGGAGTCCTGGATCTCCTCGATGACGGCCATCAGCGCCTCGGGTACGTAGCGTCCGCCGTAGTCCCCCCAGTGGCCACGGTCGTCGGACTCGTTGGTCGTCGACGCGGCGATGACCTCCCCTGCGGTCGGCAGGCCGAGCGTGTTCTTGAAGTCGCGGTTGTCGTTCCCGGATGGTGTACTCACACCCGGAAACTGTACCTTACGGTGCCCTACTCCGACCGGAAGGCCGGGTGCTGACCGGCTGCGGCGAGCGACCGGCAGGCCTGACCCGGGTTGGACGAGGTGACCAGCCCCTCGCCCACCAGGATGGCGTTGGCACCAGAGGCGGCGTAGGTCTGCATGTCACTGGCGTTGCGCACACCGGACTCGGCGACCTTGACCACCGAGTCCGGCAGTTGCGGGGCGATCCGGGCGAAGACCCCCGGGTCAACCTCAAGCGTCTTCAGGTTGCGGGCGTTGACGCCGATGACCTTGGCACCGGCGGCGACGGCGCGCTCGGCCTCCTCCTCGGTGTGCACCTCCACCAGGGCGGTCATCCCGAGGGATTCGGTGCGGTCCAGCAGCGCGGTCAACCGGTCCTGGTCCAGGGCGGCGACGATGAGCAGGATGACGTCCGCACCGTGGGCGCGTGCCTCGTGGATTTGGTACGGGGTGGTGGTGAAGTCCTTGCGCAGCAGCGGGATGTCGACGGCGGCACGGACCTTGTCGAAGTCGGCCAGGGAGCCGTGGAAGCGTCGCTCCTCGGTGAGGCAGCTGATCACGGCCGCACCGTTGGTCTCGTAGGCCTTGGCGAGGATCTCCGGCTCGGGGATGTCGGCCAGGTGCCCCTTGGACGGGCTGGCCCGCTTCACCTCGGCGATCACGCTCACCGTCGAGGAATCCGACGAGGACAGGGCAGCCAGCGCGTCCAATGGCTCCGGCGCACTCAAGGCCTGCGCCTTGATGTCCTCGAAGGGTACGGCGGCTTCACGACGGGCGGTGTCCTCCAGGACACCGGCGATGATCGCGTCGAGAATGGTGGGCTGCTCTGCCATGGGTCCTCCTGGTAGCCGAATAGACGGAACTGCTACATGTTATCGCCGGGAGGTGTCAGAACCGGAATCGGGGTCGTCCTCGCCGTGAGGTGCATCACGGTCGGTCGGGTCAACTCCCGCGTCCAGGGCATCCCACATCACCCGACCAGAGTCGGGGTTGTCGTCGAGGTCCTGTTCCACGCCCTCCCGCCGGGCTTCAGGGGTCTCGTACTTGCTGTGCCCCTTGCGCTCTGCACCGGGACGCATGACCATCAGGACACCACCGACGATGCCGGCGGAGGCTCCCAGGAGCAACAGCACCAACGGCCCGGTGTGCACCGAGGCGTCCACCACCGTGGCCCAGTCGGAGATCTCCGTGGGATCGTTCTCCCGTCGGGTCGCCGCCCCACTCGACAGTAGGGAACGGGCGCGTTCCAGATCCGGGTCGGTCGTCAGCAGGGTCACCGCGGCGACCCCGCCCAGCGCCGACAGCGCCGCGGCGATCACGCCGAGGACCCGGCGCACCACCGGACGCACCGCGAAGGACAGGATCAGCATCGCCAGCAGAGCCAGCGCCACCGGTGTGCCGGCCGGGTCCCAGACGGAACCGTTGAGGGTTTCCACCGAGGAACCACTCTTGTCGTCGTCGACGTCCACGGTCAGCCAGGTCATCTGGCCGGCCCCCCACAGCCCGGCGGCGCCGAGCAGGATCAGGAACATGGACAGGGTGCGTCCGGTCAGTCGTCTCACTCGATGGTCTCCATGGTTTCGGCGGCGGCGACGGCGCGGAGCACCGCGAGGGCCTTGTTCCGGGTTTCGTCGTCCTCGGCCTCCGGGTCGGAGTCGGCGACGATGCCGCCACCTGCCTGCACGTACACCGTGCCGTCCTTGTACAGGCCGGTGCGGATTGCGATGGCCTGGTCGGCGTTGCCCGAGAAGTCGAAGTAGCCCACGGTGCCACCGTAGACACCACGGCGGGTGTCCTCCAACTGGTCGATGATCGACAGCGCCGAGGGTTTCGGGGCCCCGGAGAGCGTGCCGGCGGGGAATGTGCCGATGAAGGCATCCACCGCGGTCTTGCCCTCCGCCAGCCGACCGCTGACCCCGGAGACCAGGTGCATGATCGCGCTGTAGCGCTCCACATGCCGGAAGTCGTGGACCTTCACACTGCCGGGCTCACACACCCGTCCGACGTCGTTGCGTCCCAGGTCCACGAGCATCAGGTGCTCGGAGTTCTCCTTCTCATCGTTGACCAGCTCCTTCTCCAGCAGCTGGTCCTCCTCGTAGGTCGCGCCGCGGGGGCGCGAACCGGCGATCGGGAAGGTGGTGACCCGGCCGTCGGAGACCTGCACCAGCGACTCCGGCGAGGAGCCGATGATCTGGAAGGCAGTCTCCGCGAAATCCTCGTCGGGCACGTTGACCAGGAACATGTAGGGGCTGGGGTTGGCGACCCGCAGCATGCGGTAGATGTCGATGCCGGGCACCTGGGTGTCCAGCTCGAAACGCTGGGACAGGACGATCTGGAAGGCGTCACCGGCCAGGATGTGCTCCTTGCACTCCCCGATCCGGCGGATGTGCTCCTCACGGGCGCGCTGGCGGCGCGGCTGCGGGTCCGGGGTGGAGAACATCACCGACGGCAGGTGTTCGTCGGTGGCCAGCCGGTCGGCCATCTCGTCGATCCGGGCGACGGCGTCGTCGTAGGCCTCACGCACCCGCTCATCGGAGCCGTCCCAGTTCACCGCGTTGGCGATCAGCCAGATGGTGCCCTCGTGGTGGTCCACCACCGCGAGGGTGTCGGCGAGCAACTGCACCATGTCTGGGACCTGCAGGTCATCGGTGCAGGTGTCCGGCAGGTCCTCGATGTAGCGGATGATGTCGTGACCCATGTAGCCGACCAGGCCGGAGGTCAGCGTCGGCAGGCCGGGCATCGGCTCGGTGTGCAGCAGTTCCAGGGTCTGCCGGACGACCTCCAACGGGTCTCCCCCGGCCGGAGCGCCCTGCGGCGGGGTACCGATCCAGTGGGCGTCGCCGTCCTTGGCGGTCAGCGCGCACCGGGCGCCGGTACCGATGAAGGTGTGCCGGGACCAGGACTGGCCCGGGGCGGCGGACTCGAAGAGGAAGGTGCCGGGGCGTCCGCCGGCGAGTTTGGTGTAGGCGCTCAGCGCACTCTCTCCGTCGGCGAGCACCTTGCGGACGACCGGGACCACCCGGTTACGGGCGGCGTGGGTGCGGAAGGTCTCGAAACTGGTGACCTCGTAGGGGTTGTGCACGGTCTCTTACTCCTCGAGCAGCAGGTCGGCGTCGAAACAGGTGTTGTCCCCGGTGTGGCAGGCAGCGCCAGTCTGGTCGACGGTGACCAGCAGGGTGTCACCGTCGCAGTCCAGGCGAACTTCGTGGACGTACTGGGTGTGGCCGGAGGTGGCCCCCTTCACCCAGTACTCGGACCGGGAACGCGACCAGTAGGTTCCCTTGCGGGTGGCCAGCGTGTGCGCCAGGGCATGGTCGTCCATCCAGGCGAGCATCAGGACGTCACCGCTGTCCTTGTCCTGCACGATCGCCGGAACCAGGCCGGTGTCCGTGCGGGTCAGGCGTGCGGCGATCGCCGGGTCGAGGACGTAGTCTGCGGGGTCGGCAGGGTCGGCAGAATCGGCAGGGTCAGTCACCGGCGCACCTCGATCCCCTCGGCTGCCATGGCGTCCTTCACCTCATCGAAGGTGACCTCCCCGAAGTGGAAAATCGACGCGGCGAGCACGGCGTCCGCCCCGGCCTCGACCGCCGGCGGGAAGTGCTCCGCGGTGCCGGCACCGCCGGAGGCGATGACCGGGATCGACACGGCCTCGCGTACCAGACGGATCAGCTCCAGGTCGAAGCCGTCCTTGGTGCCGTCGCCGTCCATGGAGTTCAGCAGGATCTCACCCACACCGAGCTCCTCGCCCGTCTTCGCCCATTCGATGGCGTCGAGACCGGCGGACTTCGACCCACCGTGGGTGGTGACCTCGAAGCCGGAGGGCTGCGGGTCACCGTCCGCCGGCACTCGGCGGGCATCGACGGACAGGACGATGCACTGGGCACCGAAGCGGTCGGAGAGCTCACGCAGCAACGCAGGGCGCACGATCGCCGAGGTGTTCACCGACACCTTGTCGGCACCGGCACGCAGCAGCTGGTCGACATCCTCGGCACTGCGCACCCCGCCACCGACGGTGAGCGGGATGAACACCTGGTCGGCAGTGCGGCGCACCACGTCCAGCATGGTGCCGCGGCCGTCCTTCGACGCCGAGACGTCCAGGAAGGTCAGCTCGTCGGCACCCTCGGCGTCGTACCGGGCGGCGAGTTCCACCGGGTCGCCGGCGTCACGCAGGTTGAGGAAGTTGACCCCCTTGACCACCCGGCCGTTGTCGACGTCCAGGCACGGGATGACACGTACTGCGACACTCATCTGATTCCTCCCCGGTCCATGATTTCCTGGGCATTGCGTGCGGCGGTGCCGATCGGCACCGAACGGATGTGTTCGAGCAGGGTGGCGTGCACCTCCGGCTCGCCGGCCACCAGGCCGGAGACACCGGGACGCCACGGGTCACCGTTGAAGTCGGTGACCACGCCACCGGCCTCCCGGACGTGTAGCAGCCCGGCGGCGTTGTCCCACAGGTTCGGGCTGAAGGTGACTGTGCCGCCGAAAACACCGGCGGCGGTGTAGGCCAGGTCGATGCCGCAGGAGCCGGTGACCCGCATGCGCGGGTAGCTGCGTCCGATGGCGTTGAGCATGTCCTGACGGTAGGACACCGGCAGATTACCTCGGCGCTGCGACAGGATCGAGCCGAAGCTGATCTGCGTGATCCCCGGGTCCGAGGGCGGCAGCGGACTGGCCGGGTGCCCGTCGACGAAGAGCCCGTGACCCTTGCTTGCGGTGATGCGCTGGCCGAGCAGCGGCATCTCGGTCACCGACACCACGGCCTCACCGCGGTGCACCAGGGAGACCAGGATGCAGCAGAAGGGGTTGCCGACGGCGTAGTTCGCTGTGCCGTCGATCGGGTCGACGACCCAGCAGGTCTCCGGGAGTTCGTCCAGACCGGGGTTCTTCTCGGCCTCACTGCGGTCACTGCGTTCGCGACGCGGTCCGTCGAGGTCGTCGGCGAGGTCGTCGTTCGGGTTGAAGTCCACCGGGTCGCCCGGGCGCACCACCCCGTACTCCTCACCGTGGACCGGTAGCCCGGTGTACTGGGTCAGCAACGTACGCAGCTGACGCTCCACGGACAGGTCCGCCTCGGTCGCGAAGTCGCCCGGACTCTTCTGCACCGACGGTTTTGCACCGACGGCGGCGGTGAACGTCGCCTCCGCCTCGTCGACCGCGGCCTCAGCGATCGACAGCAGTGCCCGGGTGTCGAGTTCCTCACTCACCGGAATCACCCCCCGGCACCGCGGCAACGGCGGCCAGCGCCTCCTCGAGGGTGAACTTGCCGGCGTACAGCGCCTTGCCCACGATCGCGGAGTCCACGCCCTCGTCGACCACGCCTGCCAGGGCACGCAGGTCGTCCAGGCTGGAAATACCGCCGGACGCGACGACGGGGGCGGAGGTCGCCGCGGCGACGTCGCGCAACAGGTCGATGTTCGGGCCGTTCAGCATGCCGTCGCGGGAGACGTCGGTGACCACGAAACGGGAGCAACCCTGGGAATCGAGGCGCTCGAGGACCTCCCACAGGTCACCGCCGTCGGAGACCCAGCCTCGGCCGCGCAGCCGCCACTCACCGTCGACCTGGCGGGTGTCCAGGCCGATGGCGACGCGGTCGCCGTACTCGCCGATGATCTTCTCGCACCACTCCGGGTTCTCCAGGGCGGCGGTACCGATGTTGACCCGACGGCAGCCGGTGGACAGGGCGCGTTCCAGCGACTCGGTGTCGCGGATGCCGCCGGAGAGCTCCACGTCCACGTCGAGTTTGCCGATGACGTCGTTGAGCAGCTCGAAGTTGCTCCCCTTGCCGAAGGCGGCGTCGAGGTCGACCAGATGTACCCACTCGGCTCCGGCGTTCTGCCAGGCCAGTGCGGCGTCCAGCGGTGCGCCGTAGCTGGTCTCGGTGCCGGCGGCCCCCTGTACCAGGCGCACGGCCTGTCCATCGGCGACGTCGACGGCGGGGAGCAGGGTAAGAGTCATCGGGGTTCCTTAGATGAGATCGAGATGAGGTCTGGGTGGGGTCTAGAGGGTGTCGAGCCAGTTGGAGAGCAGCCGGGCACCGGCGGCACCGGACTTCTCCGGGTGGAACTGGGTGGCCCACAACGGGCCGTTCTCCACCGCAGCGACAAACCGGCAGTCCTCGTGCTGTGCCCACGTCACCGAGGGTGCGGTGGTGTGGCCGTCGGTCTCCAGGTCCCAGGTACGGGCACCGTAGGAGTGCACGAAGTAGTAACGCTCGTCGGGGTCTGCTCCGGCGAACATGGTGCTGTCTTCGGGTACCTCGACAGTATTCCATCCCATGTGGGGAAGCACGGAGGCGCTCAGCTTGGTGATGCTGCCGGGCCATTCCCCGCAGCCCGGTCCGCCGGTTCCCTCGGCACCATAGTCGAACATGATCTGCATGCCGACGCAGATGCCGAACACCGGCCGTCCCCCGGACAGCCGTTCACCGATCATCCGCGGGCCGTTGACTGCCTTCAGCCCCTCCATGCAGGCACTGAAGTTCCCCACCCCGGGGACCAGCAGGCCGTCCGCCTCGAGGACGGTCTTCGGGTCGCTGGTCACGGTGACGACGGCTCCGACGTGCTCGAGGGCACGCTGCGCCGAACGAAGGTTGCCGGATCCGTAGTCCAGGAGCGCCACCGTCGGCGCTGTTGTCTCCACCATGACCGCAGATTCTACTAGGTCGCGGGGTCGTTGCACTGCGTCGGGTACGTCTGGCCCGTTCACTCTCTGCGGTTGAACGTCCGGAATCCGGAATGCCACGTCCACACCGGATGGTCCGTGGGGATCATCCCATCACGTTCCTTCCTGGAACGGGGGTTCTCCAGGTTGAACACAACGGTGCCCCTCACCTGTTCGATGATG
The DNA here is from genome assembly GCA_019120175.1 of Candidatus Corynebacterium faecigallinarum. GTDB lineage: Bacteria > Actinomycetota > Actinomycetes > Mycobacteriales > Mycobacteriaceae > Corynebacterium > Corynebacterium faecigallinarum. Next base: position 390,440 of record DWVP01000024.1, on the reverse strand, counting down.
GCGTCCATCTCGTTCAGGACGCTGTCCTCCGGATACCGCAGCAATGTCCACCCGTACCTCGCAACGGTGTTGCCTTTCCAGCGGTCCTTGACGAAATCCTCCGGCTTCGCCGACCGTGAGGAATGGTACCGGCGACTGTCGATCTCGATGCAGACCTTCGCCTCCGGGATGACCACGTCGAACCGGTAGCCCAGGACCATGGTGTTCACCTGAATGGTGACATCCACTCCGTCCAGGGCTTTCACGATTCCCCGCAGGGCCATCGCCTCCAGGTCGCTGGCGGTCCCGACGACCAATCCGTCGATGAGGTCGGTCGCAGGACCGCGGTAGCGTGGCGGAAGTTGTGCCAGGTCCGCTGCGAGCTGCTCTGATCCCCTGATCCCGTTGTAGGCCCTGGCCAGGAACTGACGGAGTCTGTCTCGACCAAGCTCCGGGCAGTGCACCGCGGTCTCGATCGCCGACGTTGCGGGGACCGAGTTGACCAGTCTCACGTGTGAAGATGCAGTGGCTGTCATCGTGAGTAGTCTGCCCCCTTTGGTGCTCTTCCCCCGGGGAACTTTCGCGAGTGCCGGCCAGCGCATCGCGGTGATCCCCCAGAGAAATGCGGCGGTAGGTCCTACGTAGTGCAGCCCTGGACAGTTCCAGGCCAGCATGTGGAGGATCCTCCGATCGTCCGGTTCCTCTCGGCAGTACAGTCCCCGCTCCACGCGGTGGAGCTTCTTCTCGGCCACCGCCGTCGCGATGTCCTGTGTCGTCATACCGATCGCACGCAGTTCCCTGGTGCGCCAGTACATGCGGTCGCTGATGTCAGTCACGGATCCCCCCGAGGAGTCGGGTTTTGTGTCAGGACGCGCCCCCTGGTCGCGTCGTTGCGACCGATTCTACGTTGTCTGGGCTCCGGCCGTCCTTCGGTTGTTCTTCGGGTCTCATTTTTCGCGATTCGATGGCACGTATTCACGAAAAGTGAGACCCGAAGAGCGAAGACAGCTGAACGCAGACCGAAGAACGCAGGTCGTCCTGCTCAACTCACTGTCCGGAACGCAGCTGGCGCAACCGGGTCCGGATGTTGTCGTGTTCAGCCACCCGGTGCTTACCCATCACCCGGTCGCCGGCCAGCGTCACGGTGCCGATGGAGACCAGCCCGGCGCCGACGAGGAACGCCCCGCCGTAGCCGGTGGAGGATGCCGTGACACCCAGCACGGAGGAACCGGCACCGGTGCCGGTGTCGAAGGACATGTTCCACACCGCGGACGCCTCGGACACCCGCTCCTTCGGCATGCGGGCGAACATCATCAGCAGGGTCTCGGACTGCACCGCGCCGAAGCCCAGGCCGAAGACGGCGGCCACGGCCAGGACGGCCATAACCAGGACCGCCCCCTCTGGTCTGACCTGCAGAAGCAGGGTCATCCCTGCCATTCCCCCGGCACAGAACAGGGACGCCCAGACGACGACATGCCCGGGTTCGCCGACCCGGTCCGACCACCACCCGGAGATCGTCCGGCCCAGCATCTGACCGGCGCCGATGACCGCCAGAGTGATCCCGGCCAGTGTCGCAGCCGCTCCCTGGTCGATCTCCCCTACCGAAGGTGCGGTGAAGGAGGAGAAGGCACCGAAGCCCATCGCGGCGGTACACAGCCCCACCACCGGGACCAGCGCCAGCTTCCACAGCGGGACGTGAACCTCTCCCCCGGCATCTCCGGTGCGCACCACCGAGGCAACGGCCGCCTTGAGCTTGGGCACTCCGGTAGCGCCCACCGCACCGATCAGACCGCAGACGGTGGCGATGATGTAGACGACGTTTCCGGCGCTGCTGTACAACGGCAACCCCACACTGAAACCGATGATCTCGGCCAGGCCGATCGCCGCGCCGAAGAAGGCGTTCGCCCGTCCCAGTTTCTTCGGTGGCACCAGCTCAGCGAGCAGGGCTGCTTGGGCCACGGTGACGGCACCGAATCCCACGCCGCGGATCGCGGAGACCGCCAGCACCATCGTCGACCCACCGTCGATGAGGTACAGCACCGAGGGCACCCCGAGCAGCAGGGCACCGCCGACCAGGACCGGCACATAGCCGAGTCCACGGAGCACCCTGGGCACGAAGGCCTGGGTGATGACGGTGGCGAGCATGAAGACGCCGGTCGCCAGGCCGGCGAGGGTCTCCCCGTACCCGGCGTCGAGCATGTCCACCGGGATCACGGCGAGCAGCATCGACCAACCGAGGAAGGCCATGAAGGTGCTCAGCAGGACAAGGGGGAAGCCCTTGACCTTGAGGAGCGCCAAGGCTGAGTCGGACTGATTCACCGTCGGGCTCACAGAGTCCCCTTGGTGGACGGCACCCCCGTCACCCGTGGATCAGATTCGACGGCGGCGCGCAGTGCACGGGCGACGGCCTTGTACTCGGCTTCGGTGATGTGGTGCGGGTCGCGGCCGTAGAGGCAGCGTACGTGCAGGGCGATGCGGGCGTTGTACGCCAGCGTCTCGAAGAAGTGCTGGTTGATCACGGTGGCGTAGTGGCCGCCGATGATGGTGGTCAGCATGGTGTCCGGCTCCCCGGTGCCCACGAAGTAGGGACGGCCCGAGACGTCCACCACGGCCTGGGCCAGGGTCTCGTCCATCGGGATGTAGGAGTCGGCGAAGCGCCGGATGCCCTTCTTGTCGCCGAGTGCCTCGGCGATGGCCTGGCCGAGCACGATGGCGGTGTCCTCCACCGTGTGGTGGGCGTCGACCTCGATGTCACCCTCGGCGTGCACGGTCAGGTCGAAGCAGCCGTGGGAGCCGAAGGCGGTGAGCATGTGGTCGAAGAAGGGCAGGCCGGTGGCGATGTCGGTCGTCCCTGTGCCGTCGAGATCGATCTCGACGGTGATCGAGGACTCCTTGGTCGCCCGCTCGATGCGTGCTACGCGGTTGCTCACGTGTGTTCTCCCATGATCTTGTCTGCTGCAGCGAGGAAGGCGTCGTTCTCCGCCGGAGTTCCCACGGTCATCCGCAGGTGGCCGGGGACGCCGACGTCCCGGATCAGGACGTCCAGGTCGAGGAACCTCTGCCAGGTCTCGTGAGCATCTGCGCTTGCAGGTGCCCGGAAGAAGATGAAGTTGGACTCGCTCGGGACCACATCGTATCCCAGGTCGCCGAGCGCCGCGACCACCCGGATGCGTTCGGAGCGCAGCACGGCGACGGTCGCGAGCGTCTCATCGGCGTGGCGAAGTGCGACGGTGGCGGCGGCCTGCGACAGGGTCGACAGGTGGTACGGCAGGCGCACCAGCATGACCGCCTCGATGAACGCCGGGGATGCCACGAAGTAGCCGAGGCGCCCTCCGGCGAAGTCGAAAGCCTTGGACATGGTGCGCGAGACCACCAGGGTGGCCGGGTAGTCGGCGAGCAGCCGGGTGGCGCTGGGTTCGTCGGAGAATTCGGCGTAGGCCTCATCGACGATCACCACGGCGCCGATCTCGCGGGCAGCCTCGATGAGTCGGCGAAGGTCGTCCACCGTGGTCACCCCACCGGTGGGGTTGTTCGGGGTGGTGACGAAGACGATGTTCGGACGCTTCTCCCCGATCGCCGCGACGGCGGCGTCGATGTCGATGTCGAAGTTCTCGCCGGCGCCGGAGAGACGCGGCACATCGATGAACTCGGTCTGGGTGCCCGACGCCAGGATCGGGTGCATCGAGTAGCTCGGGGTGAAGCCGAGTACGCTGCGACCCGGCCCGCCGAAGGCCTGCAACAGCTGCTGGAGCACCTCGTTGGAGCCGTTGGCCGCCCAGACGTTGTCGCGGGTGACCTCGACGCCGGTCTGGCGGGAGACGTAGGACGCCAGCTCATCGCGCAGCTCGACGCTGTCGCGCTCCGGGTAGCGGTTGAGGGTGGCCCCCAGCCGCCGGACCTCGACGACGAGGTCCTCGACGAGCCCCTCACTGGGCGGGTAGGGGTTCTCGTTGGTGTTGAGCTGGTTGGTGACGGTGAGCTGCGGGGCACCGTAGGCGGACTTGCCCTGCAGTTCAGGACGCAACGGCAGGTCGGCCAGGGTCAGGTCGTTCTGCTCTGTCACTGCTGGTCTCCGTTCTCGAATCGGGCCTTCACTGCCTCGCCGTGGGCGGGCAGGCGTTCGGCGTCGGCCAGGGCGATAACCGTGTCGGCGACATCCTTCAGGGCGTTACGGTCGTAGTTGATGACGTCGACGTGCTTGAGAAAGGTGTGGGTGGACAGGCCTGAGGAGTGTCGGGCTGTGCCGGAGGTCGGCAGCACGTGGTTGGAGCCGGCGGCGTAGTCGCCCAGCGGCACCGGTGAGTAGTGGCCGACGAAGATGGCGCCGGCGTTGGTGATGCGGGCGGCCACCTTGGCGGAGTCTGCGGTCTGCACCTCGAGGTGCTCGGCGGCGTAGGCGTCGGCGACGCGGACAGCCCCGTCAAGGTCGTCGGTGAGGATGATCGCGGACTGCTCGCCGGTGAGCGCTTCGGCCACCCGGTCGGAGTTCATGGTCACCTGGTAGCGCTCGGCGACCTCCCGCTCGACGGCATCGGCGAGCTCGGCGGAGTCGGTGATCAGTACCGAGGCGGCCATCGGGTCGTGCTCGGCCTGGCTGATCAGGTCGTAGGCCACGGCCACGGCATCGGCGGTCTCGTCGGCGAGCACGGCGATCTCGGTGGGGCCGGCCTCGGAGTCGATGCCGACCACCGAGCGGCACAGTCGCTTGGCGGCGGTGACGTAGATGTTGCCCGGGCCGGTGATCATGTCGACCGGCTCGAGGGTGGCCTGCTCGCTGCCGTCACCGCTGTCGCCGTAAGCCATCAGGGCCACGGCCTGGGCGCCACCGACGGCCCAGACCTCGTCGACACCGAGCAGGGAGCAGGCGGCGAGGATGGTGGGGTGCGGCCAGCCGCCGAAGTCGGCCTGCGGCGGGGAACTGACCACCAGCGAGCCGACACCGGCCTCCTGGGCGGGCACGACGTTCATGATCACCGAGGAGGGGTAGACGGCCTTACCGCCGGGCACGTACAGACCCACCCGGTTCACCGGGATCCACCGCTCGGACACGGTGCCGCCGGGTGCGACCTCGACAGAGGCGTTCTGCGGGACCTGGGTGGCGTGGAAGGTGCGCACCCGGGAGATCGCGTCGGTGATCGCCTCGGTGATCTTCGGGTCCAGGTCGCGGGCCGCGGCTTCGATGACCTCGGCGGGCACGCGGACGGAGTCCGGACGCACAGAATCGAAGTTCTCGCCATATTCCAGGGCTGCCTCGGCACCGCGGTTGCGCACCGCCTCGACCACCGGGGTCACCGCCCCGAGGACATGGTCGATGTCCGTTCCTCCACGGGGCAGGATGCGGCGGAGTTCGGCGGTCGTGAGGGTCTGTCCCCTCAGGTCCAGGCGCGAGAGCATGGCGGGTGATCTTCTCCAGGGGTCGTCGGGTATCGTTAACTGATTCTAGCCAGTACAGGACTGAAGAAAGGACGGAGGGTCTCCCGTGGCATCACAGTTGTCTCTCGCCGAACTGCTGCAGGCGTCTGCCGACGCTGCCACGGCCGGCGACCACACCACGGCCTGGCGGCTGACCAGTGAGTTCGGTACGCGGCACTGGGTGGACGAGGCCCCGGAGGTCACTGAGGGCACTGAAGGCACTCCGGCCCACCTGGTCACCGAGTTCCATGTGCTGCGTGCCGCGGTAGCCGACCGCCTGGAGCTGCACGCCGAGGCCGCCGAGGCGGTCCACGCCTGGCGGTCTCGTGCCACCGAGACCGGCGACCATGCCTCAGCTGTGCTGGCATCCTCGGCATTGTGCCTCGTGGCGATGGTCGTGGAGTCCGACAACGCCCCGTTGGAGTCCTTGGCCCCCTCCGAGGCCCTGCTGGCCGACCTGCGGGACGCCCTGCGCACCTACTCCCCTGCTGGGGCCACTACCGGTGAATCCCTCACCCGCCATGAGTCGATGTGCCTGTCGTTGGCGGCGATGGGTGGACTGACCTGTGCGACCTCACTGGAGTCCCCGCTGCGGGAGACCTTCCGGACGCTCGCCGAGAAGTTCACCGCCCCGTCCACCTCCTCGGCGACCAACGACCGGATCCTGACCCGGGCCCAGCAGCTCCACGCCGACGGCGAGATCGCCGCGGCGAAGGAACTCGTCGTCGCCCTCCTCGATGCCGAGTCCCCGACCACCCGCTACGAGGCCCACGACCTGATGGGCTACTTCGCGCTGACCGCCGAGGACAATGATTCGGTGCTGGAGCACTGGCGGACCTGTGCAGAGATCGCCCTGGAGCTCGGCGCCCCGCTGGAGGGTGTCCACCGGGCGGAGCAGGCCTGCCAGCTCCTCAACGCCGAGGGTGACTACACCGCCGCCTACGACCTGGCCTGCCGTTATGACGAGGCATGCACCGGCGCCCCGGTGTCACCGGCGCTGCTGAACCTGCAGGCGGTACGGGCCCGGGCCGCCCTCGGGGTCGGGAACCTCGACGAGGCCCGCCGGTTGGCAGAGGCCACCGCCGACTGGTCGATGCTCACCCCCGACGCCGAGCGGACGCTGGCATGTCTGACCATGGCCTCTGTCGCGGCGTCCTCCGCCGGTGACCATGTCGGCACCGCCGCCCTGCTGGAGCGCAGCTGCGTGCTCTACCTGGAGCTGGGCCGTCCACTGGCTGCCTCGCAGTCGCTGCGCACCGCCGCCCGGGAACAGCTCAACGCCGAGGCCACCTCCCGGGCGATCGAACTGATGGAGCGCGCGCGGGTGATCCTGGAGGACGCCGAACGGGCGCAGGACGAACCGATGCTCAGCTGGCACCTCGGCGACTGGAACGAGGACATGTCGACGATCTGGGAGGAGGCCGGTCGCGAGGACCTGGCCCTGGAGTACGCCACCCGGGCCGCCCAGTCCTTCACCGATGCCCAGGATCACAGCAGTGCCGCGCTGAACTGGGTGGCTGCGGCGTCCCTGCACCTGGAGCGTGGCGAGGACACCCGCTGCGACATCGCCCTGGACCGTGCCCACGGCGAGCTGCTGCTGGTGCCCGAGGAAGTTCCCGAGGAGACCGACGGTGATGTCGGTGATGTCGGTGCCTCCGGGAGCCCGGCGTGGCAGGCGTACCACGAGCTGCGGCACCTGCGGGGCAATTAGCCGGCTATCGGCTGAACGCCTCGTCCGGGGAGAAGAGTGCGCACGCCCAGTAGGTGATTGCCGCGGCCGCCGGTGCAGCCAGGTAGCCGATGGCACCGGAGATGTGCGCCATGATCGACAGATTGTCCCCCGGGGACACGTCCCCCTCGACACTGTCGCCGCCGATCGCGTCGGCCAGGGAGTTCCCGAGGAGCAGGAACACCGCCGACCCGACCAGGGCCAGGGCGATGACCACCAGCATCGCGACCGGGCCGCGCAGCGCTGGGGTGCGCCAGAAGGCCCAGGCACCGAGCAACCCACCGAGCAGTCCGGTCACCACGGCGTAGACGGCGAAGGCCTCGAACGGCGCACCGGTGCTGGACGGGTCGACCACCACGCCACCGCGGTCGGAGACCACCGCGGTCACCGCCGGACGCCACCACCCCCACAGAGCCCCGGCGACGCCGAAGACCACGAGGAAGACGGTGACGGTCTTGGCCGCCTGGTTCAGGACGGGGGATGTCATGCGCTGGCGCAGGTCTTCCAGGCGCCATCCTCACGCACGTAGGTCACCAGCTCGGTCTTTCGGTTGCCGCCGAGAGTACGGTCGACGTTCGCCGTCGCCCGGTCACCCTGGACCTGAATGTCGTTGACGCCGTGGACGTCGGGGATGTTGCCCTGACCGCCGGCGACCTCGCTCCACATTTCGTTCTCCTTGCGTGCCTCACCGATCTGCTCGCGGTAGGAGTCGCGTCCACCCAGGCGGTCGATGTCGGCGGTGCAGGTGTTGTCGTAGACGTACTGCATGTAGTCGGCGTACGGACGGTCACCGGCCAACCCCTCGGAGACCGCGCGGATCTGCGCGGCGTCGCCCTCGGATGCGGCGGGGGCGCTACGCTGCTCCGGCTCGTCCTCGCGCTGGGCCTCTGGGTCCTGCTCAGGGTCCTGATCCTCGGGAGTCTCCGGCTCAGTTTCCGGGGCGGACTCGCTGGCCGACGGGGTCTCCGACTCCTCGCTCTGCGTGGTGCTGGTCGTCGTGTGCCCCGTTGTCGCCGAGGCCGAGGTGGTTTCCACGTCCCCGTCGGAGTCCGACCCGCAGGCGGCGAGTCCGAGCGCGCTGACCATCATGGCGGCCAGTGCTGCCCGGCGAACACCCCTAGCGTTCCCACGTCGAGTCATTGATGGTTCCCTTCTGGTCGGACGGTAGACGTTACGACACTACATCGTTTCGTGGCCCGTCCACGTTAGCAGCAGCACGTACACTTGAGCACCGTGGTCACTGCACATCTGAACCGGGAACGTATCCTCACCGCGGCGTTCGAGATCCTCGACGAATACGGCCTCGGCGACCTGACGATGCGTCGGCTCGCCCGGCACCTGGACGTCGCCCCTGGTGCCCTGTACTGGCATTTCCCCAATAAGCAGGAGCTCCTCGGCGGCATCAGCGACCGGATCCTCGGTGAGGACGGGGCGGGGGACGACGCCGCCGAAGCGGCACCAACCTCGGACATTGCCGATTGGCGCACCGTCGCCCACGCCGTCGCGGCGACCCTGCTGGACCGGCTGCTGTCCACCCGCGACGGTGCCGAGATCGTCTCGGCCGCACTAGCGTCCGGCACCGCCACGGTGGATCCCGCCGAGCGGCTCACCGCCGCACTGCAGGACGCTCCGGACGCCGGGCTGGCCGGCTGGGTGCTGACCCGCTACCTGCTGGGGGCGGCCACCGACCTGCAGACCGCCGTCGCCGCCGGTGCTGAGCCCCGCCCGGTGGCACACGTGATGGCGGGTGTGGATCTCGTGCTGGGTGGAATCCCGACCGAGCCCACCGGCTAGGATCGGGGATTATGAACAGCGTCACCGCCCACGGGTCCACCGTCGAGATCACCACCGCCAGGGTCACGGTCCGCCGCGGGGCCATGGCCCAGAACCTGCTGCCTGCGGTGCTGGAGGTGCCCGCCGAGCAGCTGCGTGGCTGGTACCACCAGTCCCCCACGCCGACCTCGCCGGGCTGGATCCAGTTCAGTCTCGCCGATGCCCCGGAGGGATCCGTCGAGCGTCCGGTACGGGGTTTCCCGGCGACTCGCGGGGCGGCGAATATCGTCGTCTTCGCCCCGGGCCAGGACACGGAGTATTCCGCGGTCCACCAGACACTGGTGAACCTCCAGGCCGGATACCCGCTGGACGACATCACCGTCACCCCGGACCACGCGGACAGCGCTGAGACCCCGGCCGATGCCGGCACCGACAAGACAAACTCGTCCGCCGCCGCCAGCGCGTCCGGCAAACCCCTCACCGGCAACGCCGCCCCCGTCGAGCAGGACGCCCTGTTCGCCGTCGAGGACAAGCCCGCCCCCAAGCGCGGAAACTGGCGGGCGGTCGCCACCCCGGACACCATCCCGGAGCCGAACGCCGAGGCCGACGCCAACAACCCGGTCTTCGGCCAGAACGTCACCGTCACCGGCGACTTCGCCCCCTATGAGAAGGGTGAGGTGTGGGACATGATCGCTGAGGCCGGTGGCACGGTCGGCAAGAATGTCACCAAGAAGACCACCCTGCTGGTCATCGGCGAGTGGAACTCGGTGACCAGCAAGGAGAAGCGTGCCCGGGAGCTCAAGGAGAAGGGCCAGGAGATCATGCTGTGGACCTTCGACGAGTTCCTCGCCGCGCTCGGCAAGTCACGTCGTCCGGATCTCGAGGACGTCAAGGGAACCTCAGCACCTTTCTGAGGCGTCTATAGAAGGTATGAGCCTTCTTCCGCCGAAACTGCACCTGCGCATCATCGCCGAGGTGCCCGACCCCTACGAGCCGACCTCCCCAGTCAGCATCCCGTTGGGGGCCGGACTGTGCGCCACCGTGCTCGACGGGGACACCGCGGTAACCACCGGTGACCTCGAGACCCTGTCCGCCACGGCCAGCAGGTTGTGGCAGGACGCAGCCTCCGCCATGCTCACCACTCTCGGCGACCTGACTGCCGCCCACGGCACCGCGCTGCGCCACCGTGATCTCGGCGACGGGGTCCGCGAGATCGCCGTCGTCGACGAGGTGTTCCCCGCCGCCGGGCTGATCGCCCATCCCCTGCTCGCCACCCCGACTCACCGAATGCTGTCTGCCCTGGCCGACTACCGGGCTCCGTCCGGTGGTGCTCTGGTGGTCACCCTCGACCAGCGGTTGCTGGTGACCTCCACCGGGCAGCTCCCGGAGGGCCATGGGGAACTGTTGTCACCGCCGCTGGACATGTCTGCCGGGTACTGCCGTGAGATCAGGCTAGAGTCGGTGCCATGAGTACCAGTGCCCTGCGCGACTTCGACAACTGGTTGGCCGCCCATCCCACGGTGGTCACCGACGTGAGTGAGGTCGTCTCCGAGGAGCTTTCGGACGCCGGCATCAACTTCGACCAGGTGTCGGTGCGGATCAAGAACCGGGGCAGCTACCTGCGTAAACTCCGCGACAAAGAGCACCCGGACTACCGCGACTTCGCCTCCGCGCACGATGTGCTCGGGGTGCGGGTGACGGTGTTCACCACCTCGGAGATCCCATTGCTCGTCGGGGTGATGCGGGGCATGTTCGACGTGCACTCGGTGACGGACAAGACCGCCCAGACCGCGGCACAGGGCCTGTTCGGCTATGCCTCTCGCCACGTCATCGCCGCCATCGACGGTTCCATCCTGCCGGAGTTGCGCGAGTACGACGGCCGGCTGATCGAGGTGCAGCTACGCACCGTGCTGCAGCACGCGTGGGCGGAGTTCGAGCATGATGTGCGCTACAAGAACCCCGGCTATGAGCTCACCCCGGAAGTGCACCGGGCGTTCACCCTGGCCGCCGGGTTGATCGAGGTCGCCGACCAGCAGTTCGACATGATCGCCCGGACCACCACCGGCCACGACTCCTCCACCGAGGACACGGAACTGACCGCGGCGACGCTGCCGGGCGTGCTCACCATGATCGTCGGTTCGGGGTACCCGATGTCGAAAGCTGAGTACTACGGTTTCGCCATCGACATGCTCGCCGCCAATGGTGTGACGACCATCGGCGAGCTCGAGACGCTGTGCGACCCGGAGACATTGGAGGGGTTGAAGGACGTGATGGGTTTCGGTTACCCGCCCGGACAGGTCCGTCTCGTCGATGACCTGCTGCTGTACACCTACGGCCGCGATCACATCCGACGTACCGTCCACATCGGGGACCACCCCGAATCCCGACCCGGCCGCCTCGGAAACCGCTGGCAGCGGATGGGTCAGAAGCAGAAAAACTAGACAGCTCCAGACAGCGCTAAACGGGGCCAGACAGCGCTAATCCATGCCCCGGAGCTTGTCGAGCTGCCGGCGTTCCCGTTTCGTAGGACGCCCCGCGCCCCGGTCCCGTCGCGGGATCGACGCCAGGATCTCCTTCGACGGTGGCGGCGGGGAATGGTCGATGTAGCACTCCCGGGCCCGCGGTGCCCCGACCCGCTTCGTCACCAGGTCGGTGACCTCGTAGACGTACTCGCGGTGGTTCACCCAGGCGCGCACCCGGTCACCGACCGCCACGGTCTGTGCCGGTTTCACCGTGGCGTCGTTGAGCTTGACATGGCCGGCCTTGCAGGCAGCGGCCGCCGCCGAGCGGGTCTTGAACAGGCGCACCGACCATACCCACGCATCGATCCTGGCAGTGCCACCAGTGCCACCAGTGCCACCGCTCATCAGTGGCTCACCACTGGTCCTTGTGGTTGACGACCTCCCGCACCTTCACCGCGTTGTAGCCGAGAACGACCACGGCAACAATGGCGATGGTGAGGAAAAGCCCGGTGGCCGAGGTCAGCAATGCGAGGACACCACCTGCCACCGCGACACCTCCGGCGATCTGGATGGACCTGGAGCGCTTACGGACCTCCGCCTTGCGGCGGGCGACGGGATTGTCGGAGTAGTTGTCCATTGTCATGGTTCCAGACTACCGCAGCGCCCCCACCGTCGGAGAAGAGTCCGCCCACCGCATCCCGGCTCTGCCAGGTTCAACTCCACCTCCCGTCAATTCGCTGATCAGTGCCGTCGGGTCCTCACCCGGCGGCATTGACAGGGTCAGGGTGACACTCGCCCCGTAGTCGGCGGTCACGTCCACCCCACGGCCACGCACCTCGGCCTCGACCTTGCCGGCGACAGCATGATCGAGGTCCACCGTCCACAGCTCCCGAGGCTGACGGGTGACCACCGGCAACACCTTCAGCACCGCGCGGGTGGCGTCTTGGTAGGCGCGTACCAGTCCACCGGTGCCGAGCTTGACCCCGCCGAAGTAGCGCACGACCACCGCCGCGATGTCCTGCAATCCGGTGCCCCGCAGCATCTCCAGCATTGGCTGGCCGGCGGTACCGGCCGGTTCCCCGTCATCGCTGGAGCGCTCCACCGGGTTCGCCGCATCGACGTGCAGGATATAGGCACTGCAGTGGTGGCGGGCGTCTGGGTAAGACGCCCGGACCGATGCCAGGAAATCCCGGGTGGCGTCCTCGTCGGTGACCCGGGCGGCGCAGGCGATGAACCGGGAGCGCTTCTCCTCGGTCTCCGCGCTGACCCACCCCGTGGGGACGTCAGCCGGCCGCCGGTACGCCGCGTCCGCCATTTAGCCCAGCACCCCGGCCCAGGTCGAGGCCTTGAGATCCCCCATCAGGCTGGAAGTCCGGGACACCCGGAGTGCCGAGGGCAGCATGTACTGCAGTTCTTCGTCACCGTCGGTGAGGGTTAGGTAGACGTCCGAGTCGCCCTTGTTGTTGTGCAGGACGGCCTTGAGCCGGTCCATGTTGTCCGGGGTGGCCTGGTCGACCCGCATACGCAGCCGCAGCGGGGCGCCGGAACCGGCACCGACGGACAGCTCGGCGAGTTTCAGGTCATTGCAGAACAGGCTGGTGCGGTCGTCGCGGATGCTCACCTCGGCCTGGGCGAGGATGATGTTGTCCTCGGCGATCATCGGGGCGACCATCGAGTAGGTGCGGGAGAAGCACAGCAGCTCGATCTGCGCGCCGTGCTGGTCCTCCACGGTGACGATCGCCCAGGGGTTGCCCTTCTTGTCGACCCGTCGGTCGACACCGGAGATGATGCCGCCGACCTTGATGGCCCGCTTGTCCTGCAACTCACCGGAGAGCACCGTGGTCAGCGGGGTGTCGATCTGGGAGTCCAGGGACGCCTCGAAACCGTCCAGCGGGTGCCCGGAGACGTAGAGGCCCAGCATCTCCTTCTCCAGGGTCAGCTCGTGCTTGCGCTCCCAGTGCTGGTCAGGGACCTCGACCTTGAAGGCCGCGGCGGCGTCTTCGACGCCGTCCATGTCGTCGAGGCCGGCGAAGAGGTCGAACTGACCGCGGGCGGCGGCCTTCTTGGTGGAGGTCACCGAGTCCACGGCGTCCTCGAAGACCAGCATCAGGCCCTTACGGGGATGACCGAGGGAGTCGAAGGCACCGGCCTTGATCAATGACTCGGTGACACGCTTGTTGCAGGCGGTGGCGTCAATCTTGTCGAGGTAGTCGGAGAAGTCGGCGAAGGCGTCCTTCTCCTTACGGGTGGCGACGATGGAGTCGACAACGTCCTCGCCGACGTTGCGCACCGCACCCAGTCCGAAGCGGATGTCCTCGCCGACCGGCTTGAAGGTGAAGTCGGACTCGTTGACGTCCGGGGACAGCACGTTGATGCCGAGGTGACGGCAGTCGGCGAGGTAGATCGCGGACTTGTCCTTCTTGTCCGCCACCGAGGTCAGCAGGGCGGCCATGTACTCGGCGGTGTAGTGCTCCTTGAGGTAGGCGGTCCAGAAGCTGACCAGGCCGTAGCCGGCGGCGTGCGACTTGTTGAACGCGTAGCCGGCGAAGGGCAGGATCGTGTCCCACAGGGTCTGGATCGCCTCGCTGCCGAATCCGTTCTCCTTCATGCCTGCCTCGAAGTTCTCGAACTCCTTGGCCAGCACCTCCGGCTTCTTCTTACCCATGGCCTTACGGAAACCATCGGCCTGACCGGCGGTGTAGTTCGCGACCTTCTGCGAGATCCTCATGATCTGCTCCTGGTACACGATCAGGCCGTAGGTTTCCTCGAGGATCTCCTCCAGTGCCTCGGCGAGCTCCGGGTGGATCGGCTCGATCGGCTTGCGCCCGTTCTTACGGTCGGCGTACTCCCAGTGCGCGCCCACACCCATCGGGCCCGGGCGGTACAGGGCGAGCGCGGCGACGATGTCGTTGAAGCCGGTGGGTTTCATCCGCTTCAGCAGTTCCTGCATGCCACCGGAGTCCAGCTGGAAGATGCCCAGGGTGTCGCCGCGGGCCAGCAGCTCATAGGCTGCCGAGTCCTCGGTGGTAAGGCTCTCCAGGTCGAGGTCCTCGTCCCGGTTCTTCTTGATGTTCTCGATGCAGTCGCCGATGACGGTGAGGTTGCGCAGCCCCAGGAAGTCCATCTTCAGCAGGCCGATGGCCTCGCAGGCCGGGTAGGGCCAGCCGGTGATGATCGCACCGTCCTGCTGCCGCTTCCACATCGGGATGTGGTCGAGCAGCGGGACGGACGCCATGATCACCGCACAGGCGTGGACGCCGGCCTGACGCACCACGCCCTCCAGGCCGAGGGCGTCGTCGTAGATCTCCTTGACCACCGGGTCGGTCTCGATGAGGGTACGGATCTCCGCGGCCTCCGCATAGCGGTCGTGGTTGGGGTCCATGATGCCGGACAGCGGGATGTCCTTGGCTGCTTGCGCCGGCGGCAGGGTCTTGGTGATCCGGTCGGCAATCTGGAAGCCGGGCTGGCCGTGGTGGGCACGGGCGGCGTCCTTGAGTGCCTGCTTGGTCTTCACCGTGCCGAAAGTGATCACCTGGGCGACTTTGTCCTGGCCCCAGTTGTCGGCGGCGTAGCGGATCATCTCGCCACGGCGGCGGTCATCGAAGTCGATATCGATATCCGGTGCCGAGGGACGTTCCGGGTTGAGGAACCGCTCGAACATCAGCCCGTGCTCGATCGGGTCGATGTTGGTGATCGTCAGCGCATAGGCCACCAGCGCACCGGCGGCGGAACCACGGCCCGGACCGACACGGATGCCGATGGAGCGGGCGTACTTGATCAGGTCGGCGACGACGAGGAAGTAGGACGGGTAGCCCTTGATGTCGATGACGTCGATCTCGTACTCGGCACGGTCGAGGTACTCCTGGGGCACCTCCCCGCCGTTGAAGCGTTCGATGAGCCCCTCCTGGACCTCGTGGCGCAGCCAGGTGGTCGGGGTGTGGCCCTCCGGCACGTCGTAGTTCGGCATGCGGTCGTGGGTGTGCTCCTCCCACAGCTCGCCGTAGTCCTGGACGCGCTCGGCGATCCACAGGGTGTTGTCACAGCCGTCGGGGACGATCGGGTCCCAGTACTCGCGCAGCATCTCGGCGGGCTTGATGTAGTAGCCGTCGCCGGAGAAGGCGAAGCGCCGGCCGCCGTTGTCCAGGGTGGGCTCGTCCATCGTCGCACCGGTCTGCACGCACAGCATGACCTCGTGCGGCTTGGCCTGCTTCTGCAGCACGTAGTGGCAGTCGTTGGTGACCAGGGGCGGCAGTTCCAGCCGCCTGCCGATCTCCAGAAGATCGTCACGGACCCGCTTCTCGATGTCGAGACCGTGGTCCATGAGCTCGAGGAAGTAGTTGTCCTTGCCGTAGATGTCCTGCCACATCGCGGCGGCTTCCAGGGCCTTGTCGAACTGGCCGAGGCGCAGCCGGGTCTGCACGTCGCCGGAGGGGCAGCCGGTGGTGGCGATGATGCCTTCGGCGTGCTCGGCGACGATCTCGGCGTCCATTCGCGGGTACTTGGAGACCTGGCCTTCATAGGACGCCAGGGACGACAGGCGGAAGAGATTGCGTAGCCCGGTGGCGTTCTCCGCCATCATCGTCTGGTGCAGGTAGTAGCCACCGCCGGCGACGTCATCACGCTTCTGCTCCGGCTCGCCCCATTTGACGCGGTCCTTGATCAGGCGGGATTCGGGTGCCATGTAGCACTCGATGCCGATGATGGGTTTGATGCCGGCACCGGTCATCGCCCGGTAGAAGGCGTCGGAGCCGAACATGTTGCCGTGGTCGGTCATGCCGACCGCCGGCATCCCCTGGCGGGAGACCTCCTCGGCCAGGAGATCCACCTTCGCCATGCCGTCGAGCATGGAGTACTCGGTGTGGTTGTGCAGGTGGACGAAGGAGGACTTCTTCATGGACGACAGTCTACCGTCGCCCCCGGACCGTTCAATCAATCGCTCGATCCCCCACTACGATGAACGCATGGCGCCGGACCCGAACGCACTCATCCCCTACGATCTTCACGAACTGGACAAGGTCACCGGCGGAATACGCCCCGGTCAGCTCGTGGTCGTGACCTCGGACCCCGGGGCGGGCAAGACCACCCTGATGCTGCAGTTCCTGCGCAGTGCCATCCGGCAGGGCCACCCGGTGCACCTGGTGTCCCTGGAGATGTCCGAGGCCGACATCCGTCAACGGCTGTTCGGCGGGGCGGCAGAGGTCACGCTGCAGTCACTGGACACCGGGGAGGGCAGGGAGCCGCTGTCGGACCTCTCCGCCGCCTCAGCGATGTTCCCGGGGACGGTGCTGGACCTGGAGGTCCGCGGCGACCTCGAGCTGATGGATTTCCTCATGCTCACCGAGGACAAGGGGGACCGGATTCTGGCGATCGACTGCATCGACCTGGTCGACCCCGACTACGTGGGCGGTAACGGGAGGACGTTGGGTGGGATCTCCCGACGACTCAAGAAGTACGCCCTGGAGTCCGGCCGGCCGGTCATCGTCACCGCCCGTCACCACAAGAAGTTCCTGTCGAAGAGCCCACTGATGGCGGACGCGGACGTGGTCATCAAACTGGACCGTCCGGACGCTGCCGTCCTGGACCACGAACGGTCCGGGGAAGCTGACATCCACGTGGTGAAGAACCGCATGGGACCCATCGCATTATTCACGGTGATGCATCAGCTGCACTACTCGAAGTTCAGGTCACTCACGTCGTAATGACTGCTCTATCCCCGCAGCGCTATATCGCGCTATACGTCTCCATTTACGCTATACGTGCTAGTGTGTGCCCATGTCACCACGCCAGCCGAATCCGTACACCCCCGGCTTCAACCAGGCACCCATGGTCTTCGCCGGGCGCACCGAGGTCCTCGACGCCGCCGGTGAAGCCCTGGAGGTCGCCGCCTTCGACGGACGCACTCCCCGCCCGTTGATCCTGGTCGGGCCGCGTGGGGTCGGCAAGACCGTCACCCTGGGCCAGATCTCCGCTGCGGCCGCGCAACAGCACAGCTGGCCGACCGTCCATGTCGAGGCCACACCGGGACAACTCATCGACGTCCTGGTCTCCCGACTGAAGGACGCTGAGGACGTCTTTCACGGCACCGCTCCCTCCCCTTCGTCGCGCACCACGATCACCGGCACCAAGGTGGAGGCTACGATCCTCGGCGTCGGTGGTGGCGTCGAAATCAAGCGGGACGCAGCGGACCCGCAGCCCACCCTGCGCGACCAGCTACGGGCCACGATGGAGGCAGCTCTCGAACGGGGCGCGGGCCTGCTCATCACCCTCGATGAATTGCAGAACGCCTCCACCGCGGACCTCCACGAACTCGGCGGGGTCCTGCAGGAGAGCGTCCCGGAGCACTGGCCTCTCGTCATCGCCATCGCCGCGCTTCCGTCCCTGCGCGAAAAGCGCGGAAAGCGGTTGCCGACCTACCTGGAGCGTGCCGAATGGCACCCGCTTGAATCCCTCCCCGGATCCGACGCACACGAGGCGTTGACCGGTCCGGCAGCGCAGTCGGGGCGTCCGATGACCCCGGAGGCCGCCGATCTCCTGCTCTCCCAGTCCGGCGGCTACCCCTACGCCATCCAGGTGGCCGGCCACTTCGCCTGGCGGTCCTCCACCGGCAGTGACGCGATCGAAGTGGAACATGCTCGGACTGCGGTTCCCCGCATTGAGGCCGACCTCGACCAGCTGTTCCTCAGCCGGTGGGACGGCGCCAGCGCCCGGGAGCAGGAATACCTCTCCGCGTTAGCTACGGTGCAGCAGCATGTCGACGAACCCAATGGCGGCCACGTGGCCGCCGCACTGGGCGAGGCCACACAGGCGGTGTCCTACCTGCGTGACCGGTTGATCAAGAAGGGGACGATCTACCGCAGTGCGGCCGGCGGACTGCACTTCATCACCCCGGGCATGGCCCGGTGGGTGCGCTACCGCACGGCGGACTAATTATCAACAGATCTACAGGCACAGCCCGCCACTGACGCCGCGGGCACACAGCAGGGTGCGCTCGACCTGGGAGATCGTGTACTCGCCGTTGTTTTCGTCGAAGGTCACCTTCAGTCGCTCACCGGCCTGGGCATCGTCCGGCACCCCGGTGATGTCCATACGGAAGGCGCCGTCCCCGGTGTCCTCGGGCTTGGTGACGATCGCCCATCGGCCCATGTCACCGTAGGTGACCTCGTGCCCGATGGCGGCGAGGCTGCGGACGGGATCGTCCGACGGCGGGATGTGCGCCCACTCACCGGTGACATCCGTGACACCACCGAAGTAGAACAGGTGGGCACCAGGCATCCAGCCCTGGACGTCGTCCTGTCGGACCTCGACCCAGTAGCCCTCGTCCGGAAGCGTGGTGTTGTTCCACTCCCGACCGGCCAGCTCGACCGATCCGGTGCGCCACACCTGGCCGACCTCCTCGGACTCCAGGCTCGGCTGTGCCCGGATGATCTCCGGGGCGATGTCCGGTGTCAGTCCGGCGACACCCACCACGGCCCCTTCACGGGAGTAGTAGGTCTCGACCTGCTCACCGGGCACGGTGATCTCGCCGGGGTCACCCGGGTCGCCCGGGTCGCCTGGGTCACTCGGGTCAGGCTGCGTGCCGTCCCCGGGGCCACCGGCGATCTCGGTGACGGTGTCGGCCACGGTGTCCGGCGAAGCGGAGTTGTTGTCGTTGTCTTCGCCGCCCGAGTTCCCGCACGCCCCCAGCAGCAGTGCCGCACACGCCCCCACGGCCAGCACCGGATTACGGTTTCTGCGGTTCCTCATTACATTTCACGCTCGATCTTCATCGTGTGTATCTGTTTCTCTCAGACAAACGATGAGGTTCAACACCGCGTTACCGGCCGGTCTTGTCTCTCACCCCAGATCAAGGCCGATGTCCATGACGCTCACCGAGTGGGTCAGCGCCCCGACCGCCAGCGACTCCACCCCGGCAGCCGCATAGTCGCCGGCCACCTCCAGGGTCAGCCCACCTGAGGACTCCAGCAACACCTCTGGAGCCAGCTGGCCGCGCACCGCCACCGCAGACTCCGTCTGCTCCACCGAGAAGTTGTCCAGCAGCACCTGCTGCGGCGGCTCATCCAGGGCCAGTACCTCGCGCAGCTGGTCCAGGGTGTCGACCTCCACCTCACACCACAGGTCGGGGTGTCCGTGGCGCACCGCCAGGTAGGAATCCACTACGCCACCACCGGCGAATACGTGGTTGTCCTTCACCATCGCCTGGTCGGAAAGGTTGTAGCGGTGCGGCACCCCACCGCCGTGCACCACCGCGCGCTTCTGCAGCAGCCGCAGGCCCGGCAAGGTCTTGCGGGAATCCCGCACCGCGACGCCTCTACCGGACCTCGTGGACTCCACCGCCACAGCGACTTCCTCGACCCACTCCGCGGTATGCGTCGCCACACCAGAGGCATGGGACAGCATATTCAGCACGGTGCGCTCCAGCTGCAGCATCGCCCGCACACTCCCACTGAGCACTCCCACCACATCCCCCGGCGCGACCCGAGTACCGTTGTCCACCGCATCAGTTAGTGTGACGGTTCCGCCGAGCACCTCGGCGAACACAGGGGTGGAGGACGCGACCTCGAGGATCGCGGCGACGGCGTCCACCCCGGAGATGATTCCGTCCTGCCGGGCGATGAGTTCCCCGTGTCCGTGCATGTCCGCGGGCACGGTCGCCAAGGTGGTGGCGTCGCCGGACGCATGCTCTCCGGTGTCACCGGCACTAAGGTCCTCGGTCAGCGCCACCCGTGCCAGGGCAATGAACAGCGAAGCGTCGGAATGCAGGTCACCCAGTGGGGCGGTGACAGGGAACTCGGTGGTCGATCCGCTCACTCGCCGCCTCCCGGGGTTCCCACAGCGATCATCCGCTCGACTGCGGCCCTGGCCTTCTCGGCGACATCGGGTTCCACATCGACCTCGTCGGCGCCGAGCGACAGGCAGCGCAGCAGCGCGGCCGGGGTGATCATCTTCATGTACGGGCAGGACGCCCGCTCATTCACCGGGGCGAAGTCGACGTCCGGCGCGACTCCCTTGAGCTGGTGCAGCATGCCCACCTCGGTGGCGACGAGTACTTTTCCGCGTCCGGCGTCTGACGCGGTCTTCGCCGAGCTCAGCATCTCACCGGTGGAGAGCATGTGCACCCGCTCCGGGTCGATGATGCCCTCGCCTGCCAGGTAGATCGCCGAGTTCGCACAGCCGCACTCCGGGTGGATGAACAGGTCGGCATCCGGGTTCTCCTCGGCCCGGCGCGCCAGCTCCGGTCCGGAGATGCCCGCGTGGACGTGGCACTCCCCTGCCCAGACGTGGATGTTGTCGCGTCTGGTCTGGCGTTGCACGTGCGCGCCGAGGAACTGGTCGGGTCCGAAGAGGATCTCCTTGTCCGCCGGCAGTCCGGCAACCACGTCCACTGCATTGGAGCTGGTGCAGCACACGTCGGTGAGCCCCTTCACCGCGGCGGTCGTGTTGATGTAGCTGACCACCAGGGCCTCAGGGTGCTCGGCCTTCCACTCGGCCAGTTCGTTCTCGGTCAGTGAGTCGGCCAGGGAGCAGCCCGCGTCCTCGTCGGGGATCAGGACGGTCTTCTCCGGCGAGAGGATCTTCGCGGTCTCCGCCATGAAGTGCACCCCGCAGAACACGATGACGTCGGCGTCGGTTTCCGCGGCGATGCGGGACAGCGCCAGGGAGTCACCCGTGTAGTCGGCGATGTCCTGGATCTCGGGCAGTTCGTAGTTGTGGGCGAGGATCACGGCATTGCGTGCCTCCTTGAGCCGTCGGATCTCCGAGGCCCATTCCTCGTCGCCGATGATGCCCTCCCATCGTCCGACGGGGCCGTCCGGCCCGGTGTGCCCAGGGGCACGGTAGATCTTCTCCATCAGAGGACTCGCATAGCCGTCCGTCCGGGTAGTCGTCCCGGTTGTCGTCACAGTCATGTCGGACGATGATATCCGAAAGTCCTGCACAACCCCAGGGACTGGACGTATTCTCAGGAGAATGAGCACTCCCCGCCCTGCTGTGCGCGAAGCCGTCGCGCACCTTGACGCCCCGTTCAGCGTCCTCGATCTTGACAGTGCGCTCGCCAACGCCGCCGACATGGTCCGTCGGGCCAACGGCACTCCGATCCGGCTGGCGACGAAGTCCGTGCGGATCCGGTCGCTGATCGACCGCCTTCTCACCCTCGACGGGATCCGGGGGTTGATGTCCTACTCCCTCGGTGAGGCCCTGTGGCTGGTCGACGAGGGTACCTGCGACGACATCCTGGTGGCCTACCCCAGTGCCGACCGCGAGTACCTGCACCGTCTGACGTGTGAGGAGAAGTACCTCCGGGCGATCACCGTGATGGTCGATTCGGTGGAGCACCTCGACGTCATCGATGCCGTCGCCCCACCGGCCGAGCGTGGGATCGTGCGGGTGTGTATCGACGTGGACGCTTCGCTCTCCTTCGGCCCGCTCCATCTCGGGGCGCGTCGCTCCCCGGTGCACTCGGTGGAGCAGGCCCGCCGTCTTGCCGAGGAGATCGTCGACCGCGACGGCTTCGAGCTGGTCGGCATCATGGCCTACGAGGGGCAGATCGCCGGCACCACCGACACCTCCCCCGCCGTCGCCGCGGTCAAGGCCTTGTCTGCCCTGGAACTCGCCGGCCGTCGGGCAGGCATCGTCGCCGCGGTCCAGGAGGTCGCCGGGGATCTGCAGTTCGTCAACGGCGGTGGCACCGGGTCGATCGAGTCCACCACTGCCGAGGACGTCGTCACCGAGGTCGGGGCCGGTTCCGGGGTCGTCGGCCCAGGACTGTTCGACAACTACACCACCTTCCGGCCCCTGTCTGCCGAGTGGTTCGTGTTGCCGGTGGTCCGCCGACCGGCCCCTGGTTTCGTCACCGTCGCCGGGGGCGGACGCATCGCCTCCGGTCCACCGGGTGCCGACCGGGTCCCGGTGATCGACTTCCCCCGTGGCCTGGCGATGACCTCCATGGAGGGGGCCGGGGAGGTCCAGACGCCCTTGCGCGGTGAGGTCGCCGACTCCCTGTCACTCGGTGACCACGTGTGGATGCGGCACGCCAAGGCCGGCGAGCAAGCGGAGTTCGCCGAGACCGTCCTGGTGGTCAGTGACGGTGACATCCTCGATGAATGGCCCACCTACCGGGGCGAAGGACGGAGCTTCACATGATCGGCAAGCGCTGGCGCAACTGGTCCGGTGGGCAGACCGCCACCCCGACACAGGTCTCCCAACCAGCCACCGAGGCAGAGCTGGTGGAGGTGGTGACCCACGCCGCCGAGCAGGGGGCGACGGTGAAGGCCGTCGGTGCCGGACATTCATTCACCCCGGTCGCGGTGACCGACGGTGTACTGGTCAAGCTCGACCATCTCTCCGGCATCGTGAATGTCGACCGGGCCGCCATGGAGGTCACCTTCCTGGCCGGCACCCGGCTGCGGGACGTTCCCGCACTGCTGCGCCCCCACGGGCTGGCCCTGGCCAACCAGGGTGACGTTGACCCCCAGTCCCTGGCCGGTGCAGTCTCCACCGGCACCCACGGAACCGGTGCCGGGCTCACCGGTTTCGCCGGCATGGTCCGCGCGATGCGGGTCATCACCGCCGACGGCACCGTCCACGACGTCGGCCCCGGCGACCCACTGTTCGACTACGGGCGGGTCGCCTTCGGCAGCCTGGGGGTCATCTCCCGGATCACCGTCGAGGTGGTCGAGGCCTTCCTGCTTGCTGCGGTGGAGAAGGCCGAACCCCTCGACCCGGTCCACCACGACTTCCCCACCCGCGCCCGGGCGGTCGACCACCTGGAGTACTACTGGTTCCCCGGCACCGACGTCGCCCACGTCAAGACCAACACCCGTCTGCCGGGCACCGCACCGACCAACCCGGTGCCGCGCTGGAAGTCACTGTTGGACGACGAGCTGGTCAGCAACCTCGCCTACGAAGGAATGTGCCGGTTGATGCACCGCCTGCCGGGCACCACCTCGGCGATGAACCGGCTCGCCGCGGCCACCCTGGCCCAGCGTGAGTACACCGACACCGCCCATGCTGTCTTCGTCTCCCCGCGCCGGGTGCGCTTCAACGAGATGGAGTACGCCGTGCCCCTCGACGACGCCCCCGAGGTGCTCGCCGAGGTGCACCGGGCGATCGACGGGTCGGGGCTGTCGGTGGGTTTCCCCATCGAGGTGCGCTGTGCCGCCGCCGACGATGTCCCGCTGTCCACCGCCAAGGACCGGGAGTCCTGCTACATCGCGGTGCACCGCTATCACCGGGATAACTACCGGGAGCTCTTCGCGGTGGTGGAGCCGGTACTCGTCGCCGCGGCAGGACGCCCTCACTGGGGCAAGCTGCACACCCTGGACCATGATGGTCTGGCCGCAGTGCACCCGGACTTGGATGCCGTCGGCGCAGTGCGCGCAGAGGTCGACCCGGACGGTATGTTCCGTAACCCCATGGTCGACCGGATCTTCGGACTGGGTTAACGCGTCTCCACACGGACCTGGTCGGCGACCTGCCTGGTCGCCTCGGCGAGCTCCGCCAGCTCCGGTTGGCCGAGTTTCCGGTTACCGGCCGAGGCACAGCGGTCGAGCATCCGGTAGCCGCAGCGTTGCACCAGCAGGTGTCCCTGCCACAACGTGCCGTCCGGATCCGCCGACGGCCGGTTGGTGGCCATCGCCTCGGCGTCACGACGCTCCCACAGCAACTCGAACTGCAGGTCGCGACGCTGCACCAGCGCGTCCTGCGGGACGGAGCCGGCGACCAGCCGGCCGAGCAGACCGGTCATCGCCGCCAGGCAGTTCTCCCGTTGGCGGATCACCCGCCGCTTGTCTGCGCCGCGGGCGATCAGCCACAGTGATGCGATGGCGCAGGCGGTGGCGATCCCCACCTCGGCGATACGGGAGACCACACCCGGGCCCAGCGGCTGGTACATCGCCCCACCCATCATCATCGCCAACGGGGTGACCACGGTGACGGTAAAGGCGTAGTTGCGGACCACGAGAACCTCAGCGAGGAACTGGCACAGTGCCAGTGCAGCGAGCAGGCTCCAGCCGTCGAGCTCCAGCAGGTGGAACCCGGCGAACAGCAACACCCCGGCCACGGATCCGACCACCCGGTGGGCTGCCCGGACCGTGCCGGGTCGAAGATCGGGACCCCACTGCAGGATCACCATGGCGGTGACGATCGCCCAGTCCGGACGGTCGAACCCCAGCGCAACGCCGACGGTACCGGCGACCAGGCTGGCCACCCCGATCTTCACCGCAGTGGTCATGGCGTGCGAGTTCGGGGTCATCGACCGGAAGGTCCGGTAGCGCACCGACGGACGCAGCAGCGGCACCGTGGATTCACCGGCGATCCGACGCTGCGCCGCCAGACAACGCCCCACCAGGTCGTGCTGTTCACCGCCCGGGCCCCGGCCAGCGGCCACCAGGCCAGCGTCGGAGAGTGCGTACCAGGCCTGTGCCAGGGCGACACGCACCCGGTGGATTTCGGCGACGGTGTTCTGCCCGGTGTTCTCCACCGCCGCCTCCCACGCCTCGACCTGCTGCTCCAACCGGGTCACCGCCGCGGTCTCCGGACGTCGCCGACCCCACAGCGCCGGGACCATGCCGATCAGTACCGCGCACAGGGCACCCAGCGACGTCCACAGGCCGACCTCGACCGGGTTCACCCCCTGCCTGGCGATCATGGTGGAGCCGCCGACGACCATGACGATGAAGAAGGTGCCCGGCGGTGGCAGCCGCAACGCATTCTGGACGAACCCGGACACTGCGGCGACAGCAGAGGTGAACACCACGATCAGCAGCAGCCAGCAGTGCGAATCCTGCTGCCAGACCACCGTGCCGACCATCGCCCCTGCCATCGCGCCGCCGGCCAGCAGAGCCCCGACGATGGACATCACCCGCCACCGGGCGCGGAACGGCAGCCCTTCACCGAAGATCACCGCGAAACCACCGCCGGCGATCATCAGCATCGCGGTCTGGTGGCCCAGCAGCAGAGCCACCGACGCAGGCAGTGCCAGCGCCAGGGCGGCGCGCAGTGCCCCGGGCCACCGCGGGCCCGAGGGGTTGACCGCGATGAACAGGCGCCACCAGCCGGGCAGTACCGGCGGGTTCTCGGGGGGCGTGTTCGCTGGTCCAGTCTCCTGTCCGGTCTCTCGTCCGGTCACTGGGCCTCCAGTTTCCTCACCTTGTTCCGGTGCCTGCTGTTGAGCAACATATCGGTGACGAAGACAGCCAGGGCCACCCAGATCACCGCGAATCCGATCCAGCGGGCGGCTTCGATCTCCTCGCCGACAACGAAGACCGCCCACAGCATCTGCATCACCGGGGTGATGTACTGCAGCATCCCCAGGGTGGTCAACGACAGTTCATGGGCTGCCCGGGCGAAGCACAGCAACGGCAGTGCCGTCACCACGCCGGCGGTGATCAGCAACAGGACGTGACTCACCCCGTGGCCGCCCTGCAGCATCGTGTTGGTGCCCTGGGTCTGCAGCCAGGCCAGGAACAGCACACCTACCGGGGCCAGTACGGCGGTCTCGGCGGTCAACGACTGCAGCGGGGTCAGCGGCACCCGCTTCTTCAGCAGCCCGTACCCGGCGAAGGACAGTGCCAGTCCCAGTGACACCACCGGTGGGGAGCCCAGTGCCACGGTGAGGATCACGACCGCCACTCCGGCGATCGCCACCGACACACACTGCAGCACCCGCAGTCGTTCGCGGAGCACCAGCACCCCCAACAGCACACTGACCAGGGGGTTGATGAAGTATCCGAGGGCTGCGTCGGCGACGTGGTCGTTATTGACCGCGTAGATGTACAGCCCCCAGTTGCCGGCGATGAGTACCGCGGCGGCGGCGATCCGCAACCACAGGCGTGCCGGGATCTGCCGCACCCACGTGAACCCGGTGGTCAACAGCAGGATAAGCGCGACGAACAGCAGCGTCCACACGAACCGGTGGGCCAGAATCTCGAGGGGTTCTGCGGGACGCAGCAGCGGGAAGAATGCGGGGAAGACGCCCCACATCAGGTAGGCGAGAAGTCCCCAGATCATGTGGCAGGCTCCCCCTCGTCCGCAGGGGCGTCAGAATCCTCCGCGTCGGCGGAGACCGGTCGCATACCGATGCGTCCGTACACCGCGTCGGCCGGTAGCGCCTCGACGGTCAGGACGTCCGGCCGGTCGTCCAGCGCACGCAACTGCGCCGGGGTGCCGTGGACCAGCACGCCCAGCACGTCGAGGGCCGGGTCGTCGACCTCGACGCCGGCGTTGGCTGCCATCAGCGCACGGGCCTCGGCGAAGACATCCCCCCGGTGTTGGCCGACGGCGGGTTCCGGCAACGACCACTGTGTGTTCCCCGCCAACAGTGTGGACACCCGCAGATCGGCCTGGTCCGACAGCATCTCGGTCAGCGGCTCGGTGCCCGCCGGTACCATCGGGGTCACCAGTGCCCACCGGGGATCATCACTGTCGGCCCCGGTCTCGGCCTCAACCAGGCTCTCCCGGGCGCGGGTGACGTAATCCACCACCGTTTCACCAGTCTCCGGACCCAGGGAATCACCGTTGATCGCCTGTGGCCGGGACATGCGTTCGGAGTTCGACAGGGTCAGCACGGTGATCCCCAGTGCAACCAGGCAGAGCACCGACAGCCACATCACCCACGCCGGGCGCCTGGTGTCTGCCCACTCACGCTTGCGTCGGACCTTGCGGTTCGGCGCGATCCTCTCCGACGAGCGCATCAGTTGACCTCACGTATCCGGTCCAACGCAGTCTGCAGATCCCCGGGGTAGGGCGACTCAATGTCCATCCAACGGCCGTCGGGGTGGGTGAAGCCCAGGTGCACGGCGTGCAGCCACTGCCGGTTCAGGCCGAGGAACTCCGACAGTGCCGAATCCGACCCGTACATCGGATCCCCGCAGCACGGGTGGTGCAGTGCGGAAAAATGCACCCGGATCTGGTGGGTCCGTCCGGTCTCCAGGTGGATCTTGACCAGCGTGGCCTGCTGGAACGCCTCGATCGTCTCGTAGTGGGTCACCGCGTGGCGACCCTCGTCGCGCACGGCGAACTTCCAGCCCGCCCCCGGATGCCGGGCGATCGGGGCGTCGATGGTGCCGGTCGTCGGGTCGGGGTGACCCTGCACCAGCGCATGGTAGGTCTTGTCCACGGTGCGGTCGCGGAAGGCCCGCTTGAGCTGTGTGTACGCACGCTCGCTGGCGGCGACGACCATCACGCCGGACGTCCCGACGTCCAACCGTTGGACGATACCCTTACGCTCCGGCGGGCCGGAGGTGGAGATCCGGAAGCCTTCGGCGGCCAGTCCGGAGGTCACCGTGGGCCCCTCCCAGCCGATCGTGGGGTGGGCGGCGACACCGACCGGTTTATTGACGGCGATGACGTCATCGTCGGCGTAGAGGATCTCCATCCCCTCGACGAACTCGGCCGGCTCATCAGCAAGGTCGCGGGGCGGTTCCGGCAGGGTCACGTCCAACCAGGCGCCAGCGGCGAGTCGGTCGGACTTGCCCACCGACCGACCGTCCTGGCTGATGTCGCCGGCTTCGGCCAGTTCGGCGACCACGGTGCGCGACAGGCCGAGCAGCTTTGACAGCCCGGCGTCCACCCGCATCCCGGCCAGTCCGTCGGGAACCGGCATCATCCTGGTCTCGCGACTCATGCGCCCTGAACCTCCTGCTGCTCATTCTCCTGCTGCTTGAGCTGCTTCGGTTCGATGATCAGCGCGTAGACCAGGTAGACGACGACGCCAACGGTGATGGCGGAGTCGGCGACGTTGAAGATGGCGAAGTTGCCGATGGACACGAAGTCCACCACATGGCCTTGCAGTGAACCGGGGTAGCGGAAAATCCGGTCGATGAGGTTGCCTGCCGCACCGCCACCGATCATCGCCACCGAGGCGATGGCCCACGGGTTACGCACCCGGAACGCCAGCACCACACACACCACCACGGCGATGATCTGGATGATCGAGAAGATGATGGTGGCGTCCTCCCCCATCGAGAAGGCCGCACCGGAGTTGCGGATCAGGTACAGCCGGGCGAAGTCCCCGATGACGGGGTACGCGGTGGCGGGTTCGAGGTTCTCCACGACCAGCCACTTGGTCAGCTGGTCGAGTACCACGATCACGGCCAACGGGATGAGCGCCCACGGGCGGACTTTTGCTGCAGTCACGACGACCATCCTAGGCCATTGGTACCCTGTCCAACGTGCGCACCCTACGACCCGCCCGCCGCCGTCCCTTCGCTTACCCGGTGGTCGCCGCTGCCACTGCTGTCCTGCTCGGACTCGGCGGTCTGACCGCCTGCTCCTCCGACGAGGAACCCACCGAAGCCCCGGCCGACGTGCCGGTCCCCGGTGTCGCGGTCACCGTCCTTGACGCCGGTGAGGGCGAGGCCAGCCCCCTGGTGTGGTTCAACGACGACACCGAGCAGGAAACCACCTTCCATGCCACCCGTGGCCTGGAGCAGTCCACCCAGGGAGCCCCGGAGGAGGACGACATCCCCTACGAGGAGCGGACGATGGAGATCCCGCTGACGGTCTCCACCGACACCGACGGCGAGGACCTCGACGCCACCGTCGTCGCCGGTCTTCCCACCGGGGACAACACCGACCGCAACGATGACATCGCCACCGCCGAGGGATTCACCATGACCCAGTCCTACGGCCAGGACGGCCGGGTCTCCAGCCGCAGCTTCTCCTCCCCGGAAAGCGCCTCGGGCTCGGCACGGGCCAGTATCGAGCAGTCTTTCACCCAGATGACCGATCTTCCACTGGTCTTCCCCACCGAGGAGCTCGGCGAGGGTGCCCGGTGGTCGGTGTCCAGTCAGGTCGACGACTCGATCTCCATGCGGCAGACGGTCACCTACACGCTGATGAAGCGGGAGGGCTCACAGATCGAGCTGGACATCGACATCGACCGAACCCCCTCGGTGCGCCAGCTGCCGGGCACCGACCTTCAGGTCGTGGACTCCGCCAGCGACTCCGGTGGACGGGTCACCGTTGACCTGCGTCGGCCGGTCCCCGTCTCCGGCATGATCGAGACGTCGACCACCGTGACCTTCGGCGAGCCCGACTCGGATATCTCGGTCGTCCAGACCTCCCGCACCAAGTCGGTGTGGGAACCCTCCTCTGGTGAGGACTCCGAGGAATCCGGGGACTAACTCACGGCGTCTAGTTCGCCGGGGCGTCCTCGGCCGGGGCGTCCTCGGCCGGGGCGTCCTGCTCGGCCGCGACGTCCTCGCACAGCGGCGGGAGCTGGTCGGCGGCGACGGTGTTCACCAGGGTGCAGGCCCAGCGGCGCTCCAGCTTCCACTGTCCGTCGTCGTAGACGAACCCGACACCCTCCACCGGGTTCAGGTCGAGATCCGGAACCTCCATCTGCAAGGTGGCCATGACCTGCTGCGGGCTGATCCCCGGCAGGACCGGGTCCACGACCTGCAGGGTCGCCCCGGACTCTTCCTTGGAACGGGTCATCACGTCGAACAGCTCCACGGCCTCTTCGCCGCCCTCCACACTATCGGTCTTCTCCTCCGCCGGCACCGCAGGATCCACGGCACGGTCGAGGATGTCCTGGAGCTCCTGCGCCGTGGGGGGCTGGATCTCCTGGGTGTTCTCCGCGGCGGTGGTGGTTCCGGCAGCGTTGTCGGAGCCGTTGGAGTCGTCATCGTCGGACGAGCAGGCGGCCAGGGACAGCCCGGCACTCACGGCGACGGCGGCGGCAAACAGGCGGGTGGACTTCACGGTGGGGGTGCTCCTTCACGGGGTGGGAGTCGTTCGGGCAGTTCGTTCCTCGGAGAGTCTACAGGCCATCGACCTGTAGCCTGGAAACCCGTGAACCCCCATGTGACTGTCCTCGGCACCGGCGGAACCATCGCCTGCACCACCGACGCTGCAGGTGACCTCGTACCCACCTGCAGTATCTCCACGCTGTTGTCCCATGCCGGAATCGCCCCGGAGGCCGTCACCGCCCGGGACGTGATGCAGCTGGATTCCTCGACCATGACCTTGGCGGACCTCGATGCCCTGCTGGTCGATATCCACTCCGCTGACGGGCCGGTGGTGCTGACCCACGGCACCGATTCGATGGAGGAGACGGCGATGGCCGTCGACCGTCTGCTCGGCGGCCCGGTGGTACTCACCGGCGCCCAGCGTCCCGCCGATGACGCGTCCCCGGAAGGGCCCGACGGCCCCCGCAACCTGTGCGATGCCGTCGCTGCGGCGGCCACCGCCGAGTCCCCGGTCGTCGCCCTGGGCGGTAAGGTCGTCCCTGCGTACGGGGTCACCAAGGTGCACACCACCGCAGACGAGGCCTTCGGTTCTGTCGGTGAGCCGCGGCCGGAGCGGCTGTCGTCGGGCGCTGCGCTCTCGGCGGGTCCTGCACCGCTCGCCGGCCTACGGGTGGATGTCGTCCCCGCCTACCAGGGTGCCGAGGCGTCCCTGGTGGACACCGCCGTCGCCGCCGGGGCAGACGGCATCGTCGTCGCCGCCTTTGGCTCCGGCAATGTGGGCGTCCTCTTCGACGGGGTGCGCCGGGCCCTCGATGCTGGCATCCCCGTGGTCGTGGCCAGCCGAGTACCGGCCGGTGGGGTGCAGCTTGTGTACGGCGGGGCGGGCGGCGGCCGGGCGATCGCCCGGGCCGGGGTGCGCAGCGCGGGTAAGCTCAGCGTCCCCCAGGCTCGGATGGAGCTGCTGTGTGAACTGGCGGTGCGCCGGGCACAGCAGGATCAGGCGCAGCAGGCATAGCGCGCTACTCAAGGCTGGCCAGTGGTTCCCCTGGGCTGAGCTCGGGGTCGTCGACGGGGAAGGTCCGGGTCCGTCCAGGACCGGTCGAGCGGGTCTCGAACCGCACACTGACCACCCCGGCCCCGGTTCCCTGGACCCAACCGTGGCCGTACTCGGTGTGCGTGATGTCCTGGGTCGGTCGCCAGTGGATGGCGGCGGGTGATTCGGTTGCTTCCACGGTCTTCTCACTGATCTCCGCCGTCTCGTCGACCACGGTCGCCTCCGGGACCTCCGTGCCGGGTTCCGGGAACAGGACGGCCTGACGCTCCTCGGTCAGCCCGGACAGGCTGACCCCCACCAGCCGGACTGCTCCGGATTCCTCGGGGCGGGGCACCACGGACCGGGCTGCGGCGATGATCTCGTCGAGGTCGTCGGTGGGGGCGGACAGGGTGGTCGAACGGGTATGTGCCTGGAAGTCGGCGGTGCGGGTCTTCACTGTCACGGTGCGCGCCGCACGGCCGTCCTTGAGCAGTCGGGTACGGGCCGCGGTGGCGGTGTCCAGCAGCACCGGGTCGACGGCGGCGGTCGTGGAGGCGTCGACGGCCAGGGTGCGTTCGGCGGAGACCTGCTTGGACCTGGCCCGGGGCGCGACGGGACGACGGTCCTCCCCGCGGGCGTAGCCGAGAATCTGCAGGCCCACGGTGCCGAGGAGCCCCTGGACGTCCACGTCATCCATGGCGACGAAGTCCCCGATGGTGTCGACCCCGACCTCGGCGAGTTTCTGTTGTGCGACCGGCCCGATGCCCCAGAGTTCACCGACCGGGCGCGGGTGGAAGACCCTGGCGCGGTCTGCGGCACCGACCACAGTCACCCCATGGGGTTTGTTCAGGTCGGAGGCCATCTTCGCATCGAGCTTCGTGGAGGCCACCCCGATGGAGCAGGGCAGGCCGACCTCCCGGTCGATGGTGTCCTGCAGGTCGAGCGCCCATGCCTGAGCCTCGTCCGGGGTGGCCCCGACGAGGTCGGTGGGTTCGATGAACCCCTCGTCGATGCTGAGGTGTTCGATGACGTCCCCACCGCGGGACAACTGGTCGAAGACCTGTGCGGAGGCCGCGGAGTAGACGGCGAAGCGTGGGGCGACGACCACCGCGGTTCCGCGGCACAGCCGGACCGCCTGGTGCATCGGCATGGCTGACCGCGCTCCGTAGACACGGGCTTCATAGGATGCACCTGCCACGACGCCGCGCCCGGACGCCCCACCGACCAGCACTGGACGGCCGGCGAGGGTCGGTCGGGTGAGCTGCTCGACGGAGGCGAAGAACGCATCCATGTCGAGGTGCACGACCCACCGCTGGCCTGGTGTCATACATGCCATTCTAGAACGGCAAGCGTTCCTGACTCTGCAGGGCCTTCTCCACCTCGGCGATGTGGTCCAGCCGCGCTCGGTTGTGTTCTTCCCGGGTGGCGACATTGCGGTGCGGCCGGGTATGGAAGTCCAGCACCGCATTGGCCAGCGGCCCCGAGGGCAGGTCCACGTACTGGTGTCCGTCATCGTGGCTGGTCCAGCAGACCACGGGTCTTCAGGCTGTGACACGGTGTGCACAGTGACTGCTCGGCCCAGGTCGCCGTCTTGCCGCCGGTGGGGGTGCCGTCTTCGGTGAACTCTCCCGTCCAGCGGGCGACGTGGTCGATCTCGGCGGTGGCCGCAGGCTCCTCACAGCCCGGGGCCCGGCAGGTGCCGTCCCTTCCGGCGATCGTGTCTTTCTGGTGCGCGGTATTACGACGGCCCTGATGCTCACTGTGCCCGGCAACGCACAGCGAGGTCACCCACGCCATCCACCGTTGTGTGGCCGCCTCACTGAGCCAGGCGTTCTCCAGGTGCATCGCGCCGGTGTCGAGGTTCCGGTAGCAGTTCAACGTCACCTTCACCCCGCCATCCTTGTTGATCCGGCCGTGCATCAGTTCGACGAAAGCCACTGCCCGGGAACTCCCCAGTTGGGTGGCGCCAGCGTCGATCAGTCGTACCACCCCGGTCCCCTCGTCCGTCGGCACTGTGATGACGAACGTCGTGGAGCGATCGTTACGCTCGTCGACGGCGAAGTCCATCTGTGCCTGCGGTGGAGGAATCTCACCCTCACCTTCCGGATCGACGGGCGGGGCCAGCGGGGCGATCTCGGCGATCATCTCCCGAACCATCCGCGGCAGGGTCCGCAATCCCGGGACGACCTGGCGGGCACGGACCGGGGTCAGCAACCGGGCCACCGCCTCGTCCACCAGTCGGCGGAACCTGGCGGACACCCCGCCGGTGACGTCGGCAAAGACGCGGAGGTGATCGAAGGAGAAGGCCCCGCAACTCAACCGGCTCCCGATCGTCGAAAATCGGTGGTACATGATGCCGATGTCACAGTACTGCTGCGCTTTGCCAGGTGAGACTCCCGGTTGCCAGGCAACCGACCGGATATGCCGGGACACTTCGGTCCGGTGCCCCGGAGTCACACCGATCGCAGTCAGTAAATCCTGGGGGTTCGCCTGGATCTTGCACCATGTCCCCTTGGTCCATCCGGTAGCCCAGAACGGCCCGTCCGGCTCCTCCCGTTCGATGTAGCGTTCGGCGAATACGAAGTTGTCGATCTGTATTTCTGCGTCCCCCTGATGATGAGACAACACAATGAATGTTCCCCCACGAATATACCTCGTATCAGCAGTGCAGTCAACCACATGTTCGACACGTTGATGTACAGCCGACAACCACACTGCCGCGGAAGGCAGAGACGGTGCCGACCCCCGGGGAACCCCAGGGGCCGGCACCGATCAGTCAAGCTAAATAACTAGACCAGGCCTAAGATGTCACTGGACCTTGGCAACATCAGCGGTACAGCCATCACCGACATCGTGGGTCAGTTCCTGCCCGACCACGACCTCCACGGAGGTCGCCAGGACCTCACCGGCGATCGTCGATGCGTGCGACTCCGCCCACTCGGCCTGTGCCTCCGGCACCGACAGCGTCAGGGCGATCCGGTCTGAGACATCGAACCCGGAGGCCTTACGGGCGTCCTGGATGCCACGCACCCGGTCCGCGGCCCACCCCTCGGCCTCCAGCTCCGGGGTGACCGTCGTGTCGAGCACGACCAGTCCCCCACCGCCGGGGATCTCGGTGGTGTTGTCCGGGTCCACGGCCACCAGCTTGCGGCTGAACTCGCCGTCGATCAGCTCGATGCCGTCTGCGACCACGGCGCCGTTCTCGGCGACGGTGTAGTTGCCGGTCTTCACGGCCTTGATCACCTTCTGGACGTCCTTGCCCAGGCGAGGGCCGGCGACACGGGCGTTGACGACGACCTCGAAGCGTCCCACCGAAGAGACGTCGTCGGTGACCTCGATGTTCTTGATGTTGACCTCATCGCGGATGATCGAGGCGAAGTCGGTGAGCCGTGCCGAGTCCGGCAGCGCCACGGTCAGACCAGGAAGCGGCAGACGGTTACGCAGCTTGTGGGCCTTACGCAGCGAGGACGCTGCGGAGCACACGCCACGCACCGCGTCCATCGACGCCACCAGGTCGTCGTCGGCGGGCAGGTCTGCGGCATCCGGGAAGTCGGCCAGGTGCACCGAACGCTCACCGGTCAAACCACGCCAGATGACCTCGGTGGTCATCGGCAGCAGCGGGGCGGAGATACGGCACAGGGTCTCCAGCACGGTGTAGAGCGTGTTGAAGGCCTCCGGGTGGCCGATCTCACCGGTGTCGCCTGCCCAGAAGCGGTCGCGGGAGCGACGGACGTACCAGTTGGTCAGCACGTCGCAGAACTGCCGGATCTCGTCGGTGGCGGTGGCGATGTTCGTGTCGTCCAGCGCCTCGGTGACCGACGTGACGGTGTCGTGCAGCTTGGCGAGGATGTAGCGGTCCAGCACATTCGTGGAGGACGTGTCGAAGCTCGCCGGGGTGCTGGCGTAGAGACGCAGGAAGGAGTAGGCGTTCCACATCGGCAGCATCGCCTGACGCACACCCTCGCGGATGCCCTGCTCGGTGACGATGAGGTTGCCGCCGCGCAGGATCGGCGAGCTCATGAGGAACCAGCGCATCGCATCGGAGCCGTCGCGGTCGAAGACCTCGTTGACGTTCGGGTAGTTGCCCTTGGACTTCGACATCTTCTGTCCGTCATCGCCAAGCACGATGCCGTGGGAGACGACCTTGGTGAAGGCGGGACGGTCGAACAGGGCAGTGCCCAGCACATGCAGCAGGTAGAACCAGCCGCGGGTCTGGCCGATGTACTCCACGATGAAGTCCGCCGGGGAGTGGGTGTCGAACCAGTCCTTGTTCTCGAAGGGGTAGTGCACCTGCGCGAACGGCATGGAACCGGAGTCGAACCATACGTCCAGCACGTCCGGCACACGGCGCATGGTGGACTTGCCGGTCGGGTCGTCCGGATTCGGACGGGTCAGTTCGTCGATGTAGGGACGGTGCAGCGACTCCGGGCGCACCCCGAAGTCGGCCTCCAGCTCGTCGAGGGAGCCGTAGACGTCGGTACGCGGGTACTCGTCGTTGTCGGAGACCCACACCGGGATCGGCGAACCCCAGTAGCGCGAGCGGGAGATGTTCCAGTCGCGGGCGTTCTCCAGCCACTTGCCGAATTGTCCGTCGCGGATGTGGTCCGGGATCCACTCGATCTGCTCGTGGTTGAGCTCCACCATCCGGTCGCGGAAGGAGGACACCGAGACGAACCAGCTGGGCAGCGCCATGTAGATCAGCGGCTCGCCGGAGCGCCAGGAGTGCGGGTAGGAGTGCTCGATGGTCTGGTGACGCACGATACGTCCGGCGGCCTTGAGGTCGCGGATGATGTCCTTGTTCGCGTCGAAGACCAGCTGGCCCTCGTAGTCCGGCACGAGGTTGGTGAACTTGCCGTCGAGGTCGACGGTGACGATGGTGTCGATACCCGCGGCATTGCAGGTGTTCATGTCGTCCTCACCGAAGGCGGGAGCCTGGTGGACGATACCGGTACCGTCCTCGGTGGTGACGTAGTCGGCCGCGAGGATCCGGAAGGCGCTCTTGTCCCCCAGGTCCGCCCGGTCGGCGAAGTAGTCGAAGGGCGGGGTGTAGGTCAGACCCACGACCTGCTCACCGGTGAACTCGGCGAGCACCTCGGCGTCCGTGCCGAGCTCCTTGGCGTAGGCCCCCTGCAGGTCCTTGGCCAGCAGGACGCTCTGCCCGGCGACGGCCTCGGCGCCGTCCTCGGCGACCTTCACCAGGACGTAGGTGACCGTCGGGTGGACGGCCAACGCCAGGTGGGACGGCAGGGTCCACGGGGTCGTCGTCCAGGCCAGGGCGGAGGCCTCGGCCAGCTCCGGGTGGGCGGCCAGAGTCTCGACCGAAGCGGTGCCCGGGTGGGCGCCGGTGACCGGGAAGGTCACGGTCAGGGTCGGGTCCTGGCGCATCTTGTAGGAGTCGTCCAGGCGAGTCTCCTGGTTCGACAGCGGGGTGTGCTCGGCCCAGGAGTACGGCAGCACCCGGAAGCCCTGGTAGATCAGTCCCTTGTCGTAGAGCTGCTTGAAAGCCCAAATGACCGACTCCATGTAGGAGAGGTCCATGGTCTTGTAGCCGTTGTCGAAGTCGACCCAGCGAGCCTGACGGGTGACATAGGCCTTCCACTCGTCGGCGTAGCGCAGCACGGACTTGGCACAGTAGTCGTTGAAGGCGGCGAGGCCCATATCCTCGATCTCGCCCTTGTCCTTGATGCCGAGCTGCTTCTCCGCCTCCAGCTCAGCGGGCAGTCCGTGGGTGTCCCAGCCGAAGACTCGCGGCACCTTGTAGCCGCGCATGGTCTTGTAGCGCGGGACGATGTCCTTGACGTAGCCGGTGAGCAGGTGACCGTAGTGCGGCAGGCCGTTGGCGAAGGGCGGACCGTCGTAGAAGATGTACTCCTCGGCACCGTCGCGGTTGTCGAGAGAGGCGCGGAAGGTGTCATCCTGATCCCAGTAGTTCAGGACGTTGCGCTCCATGGTGGGGAAGGAACTCGTCCCGTCCGTCATATCGGTACGGGGGTAGGCTCCGCCGGCGGGGGTGGTCGTCACGGCAAGTCTCCTAGAGAAAGTGGCTGTGGAAGGGTCTGTGGGTATGGATCTTCACCACAGGGACGCCGGCCGGTGACGGCCTACGCGGTACCACCCCGCTTGGACCCGGCGGACCGGATCCCACTTCCTCCATACGGCGATGACGTGCCGCGATCCCGTCCGGTTCTACTGGGACTGTGCCGAATTCCTCCAGCGCGGTCTGTTCTTCCGGATCCGCTCCCCGGTGATGGCCGGATCGATGCGGTCGTTCATATAGTCGGCGAGTATACGCCGCTACCTCCGTCGGTGGACAACCAGGTCCACGACGAAGATGCCGGCCCCGATGAGGGCCACGACAATGCACACCCACGCCCAGAAGATCGAGCCCACGTAGAGGGCCACCAGCAGGGCTATGAAGCCCAGCAGGCTCATCAGGAGCGCGAGTGCGAACACTTACTTGTCGCCGAAGTCGATGTTCGAGTTCGGTGCGGCGGTACTGCGGGAATTGAGGTCCTCCAACTGGGACTCCAGGAAGGTCTTGAGGCGGGTGCGGTACTCGCGCTCGTAGGTCCGCAGCTCCTCGATACGACCCTCGAGAGCAGTCTGCTGCTTCTTGACGGTGGTCATGATCTCGGTGTGCTTGCGCTCGGCGTCCTCCTGCAGCGCAGTCGCCTTGTCCTGTGCGGCGCGAACCTGCGCCTCGGACTGGGCGGTGGCGTCGGCGATGAGGGTCTCGGACTTCTGGGTCGCATCGGCGACCAGGGTCTCGGCCTGCTGCTCGGCGTCGGCGATGGTGGTGCGAGCCTGCTCATCGGCGTCAGCGAGCTGCTTGCCGGAACGCTCGTCTGCGTCGGCCAGCTGGGCGGTCGCGGTGTTGTTCGCGTCCTCGAGAGTGCGGTTGGCCTCGGTGCGGGCCTCATCGAGCATGGCCTGCGACTGCTCCTTGGCGTCCCCGGTGAGACGGTCAGCCATCTCCTGTGCCAGGGAGAGCACGCGGGCGGCCTGCATGTGGGTCTCGGCCGAGGCACCGTTCTCGCCCGAGGTGGGTGCAGCAGCCTGAGCCTCAGCCGGGGCGGCGGCTGCGGCCTGGGTAGCCTCGGCCGCACGGTTCTCGGCGTCCGCTGCAGCAGACTCAGCGGCAGCGGCACGGTCTTCAGCGGCGGCGGCGGCCTGGTTGGCCTTGTCCAGCTCCGCCTCAAGCTCAGCGACCCTGGCCTGGGCGGCCTCCAGGTCGGCCGCGAGCTGCGGGTCGGCATCAGCGGCGACCGCTGCAGGCGCGGCGGCTGCCGCATCGGAACCACCGGAGGCGGCCTGCCCGCGGAGCTCATCGTTCTCGTCCTGCAATTCAGCGAGGGTGTCTTCAACGAGATCGAGGAACTGGTCCACCTCGTCCTCGTTGTAGCCACGCTTGCCGATCGGCGGCTTGCTGAATGCCACGTTATGAACGTCAGCGGGAGTCAACGGCATCGGTAGTTCCCTTCACAATCGTTGGTAGTACACGTCATTCGCGATATTATCAGGCACTGCAGTGAAGTGGTTGACCTTGACCCTCCGAGGGAGTCTCAACGTCAACCTCATATACAGCCTTTGGACACTGTTATACCCCAGTTTATTCCCCCCCGGCAAGAATGGCAGGGACCTACAGGGAGTTCGCCACGCTCACGAGGATCATCTCCAGGAAAGACACACCGAAGAAGAGCACGAGGACGGAGAGGTCCAGCGCCACCCCGCCGAGACGCAACGGTGGTATGACGCGTCGCAGCGGCTTCACCACGAAATCGGTGAGCACGAAGACCGGCTCAGCGAACAACGCGAACCGTCGGGACGGGCGCCACTGCCGGGAAAAGGAACGGATCATCTCCACAATGACCCGTGCGAGCAGCACGAACCAGTAGACGCGGAGAAGAAGCGCAATGAGATGAAGAGTTATTTCCACGGTGGTTTACTGGTCCTCCACCAGCTGGTCCAGCTGGCTCTGATCAAGGGTCACGGACGCGGGGATCAGCGCGAAGTTGCGCAGACCGCCCAACTTCTTCAGTGTACCGTCCAGACCCTTGGCCAGCCCCACCGAGAAGTCGAGGACGCGGCTGGCCTCCGCCTTCTCCATACCGGAGAGGTTGATGACCACGATGTCCCCGGCACGGAACTCGGTGGCGAGTTCACCGGCCTGCTGGAAGGAACTCAGTGCCAAACGGACCACTTGTGGTTCACGTGCGGACGGGGCTGCTGCGGCAGCCGACGCGACCGGCTCACCGAGCCGGCCGGCCCGGGAGTCACGGTAGTCGTAGTCGGATGCCCGGATGTCGCGGGGGCGTGGTTCCCGGGCCTCCCGCGCATCACGGGAGTCGCGCGCATCGCCCAGGTCGGCGTAACGGCTGGGACGGTCGCCTCGACGGTACTCACCGGGGGCACCCTGCCGCTCAGCATCGGCGCTGCTACGCCGGTCAGCCTCGTCGAACTCGTCCCGGTAGTACGGGTCTTCGTAACTGTCCACCTCGCCGAAACCGAAAAAGCCCTTGACCTTCTCGGTGAATCCGTCTGTCATGGTCGTCTCGCTTTCTGTGCGTCTTCGTCAAGTATCGAAAGTACCGGGATCAGTCCGCTGCCGCAGACGTCGACACGCCGGAAGGCATCCAGATCACGCCCGCCTGTCGACCGGTGACGCCTTCGCGTCGGTAGGAATAGAAGTTCTCGGACGTCACCGTGCTGCGCGGGTCGGCGTCGATGGCACGAACGCCCAACCCGAGCAACTGCCGGGTGATCCCGGCACGGATGTCGAGACCGGACGTCCCGGCGGTGGTCGCCGTCCGCGAGCCCGGTAGCCGGGACTCCACGTCCGCAGCCATCGATTCCGGCACCTCGTAGTCCTCCCCCGCTGCCGCCGCACCGAGCAGCGCGTGGATGCGGGACGGGGACGCCCCCAGCTCCACCATGTACTCGACGGTGCGGGCGACGATACCGTTGCGGGCACCGATGCGTCCGGCATGCACGGCGGCGACGACCCCGGCCCCGTCGTCGGAGAGCAGGACCGGCACACAGTCGGCGGTGAGGACGGCCAGGGCGATCCCGGGCAGTGTGGTCACCAGGGCGTCCGTCACCTCCACCGGTGCTCCGCCGAGCTCCTCGAGCAGCTCGGCGGTCACTTCGGTGACGTTCGGGGAATGGATCTGCTCCATGTAGACCACGTCAGAGGCGGGCAGGCCAATCAGCTCGGCGAGACGGGCACGGTTGGCGGCCACGGCACCGGGATCATCGCCGACGTGGTCGGCGAGGTTGCCGGCCGAGCGGTCGGTGACGACTTTACGGACGGGCCGCTCAGCAGCTTGTCCGGCAGCGTGGTCAGAGGAAAGTGGGGACATCGAGGTCATCGTCTCCGTCGTCGTCGTTCCGGCGGTCGTCCCTACGGTCGGACGAGGTGAACAGCCCGGAGTTACCGGCCGCGGACGGCACGTCCGACCGGGAACGTCGGGTGAAGCTCGAGGCTTCACGGGCAGGACTCTCCGGGGCCTGCTCGCCGGCGAAGATACCGGGGGCGGACTGCTGCGTCGGCTGGGCCTGTGCGGCAGGCTGGGACTGCTGCACCGGGGCGACCTGGGACTGGGACGGTGCCTGCTGGGCGGGCTCCGGTGCGCGGTGCTGGCCTCCCTGGGAGGAGAGCGTGACATTGGCGGAGTCGTCGAAGCCGGTGGCGATGACGGTGACCCGGATCTCGTCGCCGAGCTGGTCCTCGACAATGGTGCCGAAGATGATGTTGGCGTCTTCGTCGGCAAGCTCCTGGACGATGCTGGCGGCCTCGTTGACCTCGAACAGACCGAGGTCGGAGCCGCCGGCGAAGGACAGCAGCACACCCTTGGCGCCCTTCATGGTGGTTTCCAGCAACGGGGAGTTGATCGCCAGTTCGGTCGCCTTCTTCGCCCGGTTCTCCCCACGGGCGGCACCGATTCCCATCAGGGCTGAGCCGGCATCGGTCATCACGGAGCGCACGTCGGCGAAGTCGACGTTGATCACACCGGGGGTGGTGATCAGGCGGGTAATGCCCTCGACACCGGAGTGCAACACCTCATCGGCCTTGCGGAAGGCATCCATCAGCTGGAGGTCCTGGTCGCCCATCCGCAGCAGGCTGTCGTTGGGGATCACGATCAGGGTGTCACAGACATCGCGCAGTGCCTCGATGCCCTCCAGGGCCTGCTTGGCACGACGCTGCCCCTCGAAAGAGAACGGACGGGTGACGACACCGACGGTGAGCGCACCCTTCTTCTTGGCGATGTTCGCCACGACCGGAGCTGCACCGGTACCGGTTCCGCCGCCTTCACCGCAGGTCACGAAGACCATGTCGGAGCCTTCGATGACGTCCTCGATCTGCTCCTTGTGGTCCTCGGCGGACTTTCGGCCGACCTCGGGGTTCGCGCCGGCACCGAGGCCGCGGGTCTCTTCCTGGCCGATGTCGAGCTTGATGTCGGCATCGGTGAGGAGTAGCGCCTGGGCGTCGGTGTTGATCGCCACGAACTCCACACCCTGGAGGTTCGCGTCGATCATCCGGTTCACGGCGTTGACTCCACCGCCGCCGACACCGACGACGGTGATCTTGGCGAGGTGGCTGTCATTGAGTTCCATGGTGTGCGCTCCCACTTTCTTGACTGTTTCCGGGTCCCGGCTTCTGGTCCTGTTGCTCGGG
This sequence comes from Candidatus Corynebacterium faecigallinarum, assembly GCA_019120175.1. Lineage (GTDB taxonomy): Bacteria > Actinomycetota > Actinomycetes > Mycobacteriales > Mycobacteriaceae > Corynebacterium > Corynebacterium faecigallinarum. The sequence continues at coordinate 348,688 of DWVP01000024.1, read as the reverse complement.
ACCAATTGTGTGTGACATCGGTGCAATTTCCCCGCACATTTTTTGTGGCGTGTCGTATCCTTAAAGGACGGGTTTAGAGTTTTCTCGTAATTCCGGCACCATTACCGCACGGAGGGGACCGAGGGATTCGAGACATTCCACCGTTGCCCCTCACGCGTCAACACCAGTTCCGTGGCCACGGCCTTCTCCTCGGCCCGGTCCGCCGAACCCCAGTGCACCTCACGCCCCGAGGCAAAGTGCAGGGTGATGTCTTCGGCAGAGTCCGCCTCCACCATTTCCACATTCGCCCGCAGCCCCTCGTGCAGCGCCGCGAGAACGGTCGCGGCAGCAGCGACCGCTGCGTCGACACCGGCGTCCTCGGCATCGTTGACGTCAATGCGCGTGGTGCCCTCCGGGGCCATACCTCGCAGGAACACCGTGCCGTTCTCGTCGACCACCGAAGGGTCGCCGTCGCGCTCGATGTAGCCCACGGCCTGGTACTCGGTGATGTCGACGACCACCGTCGAGGGCCAGGAGCGTGACACCGTCACGGTCTTGACCCAGGGCATCCCCGACACCGCCGCAGCAGCGGCATCGGTGTCGGCGAAGAGCAGGTTCTCCCTCTCGCTCAGACCGGACACCGACACGACCTCCTCCTGGTCGAGATGGTCAGCACCCTCGACGGTCACCTCACGCAGGTGCAGCAACGGGCTGAGCAAGGCGACGGCGGCCAGCACGGCAATGACCACCACCACTGCTGCGGCGATGACCAGCGGACGCCGGGACCGCTTGGGACGCGCTGGTCGGTTTGACCGGTTCGGCTGGCGCGACCGGCGGTCTTCACGGGTGCTCTCCTCAGCCACGGTCACCGATCTCCCGCAGGATCTCGTCAGCGAGCATCGTCACCGTACCTGCGCCGATGGTCAGCACGACGTCGCCCGGGCGCACCAGTGACGCCACCAGCTCCGGGGCCCCGGAGAAGTTCGGCTCATAGTGGACCTCAGTGTCCGCAGTGTCCTCACTGGTGTCCGCCCCGGTGATCTGACGGGTGATGACCCGGCTGTCGACCCCCTCCACCGGCTGCTCCCGGGCCCCGAAGATGTCCAGGACCACGACCACGTCGGCCAGGGACAACGCCTCGGCGAACTCCTCGGCGAAGGTGACCGTGCGCGAGTACAGGTGCGGCTGGAACACCGCGACCACCCGGCCGGTCTCCCCGGTGTCGCGCTCTCGGGCCTCCACCTTGCCGCGGGCGGCGGTGATGACCGCCCTGACCTCCGTGGGGTGGTGGGCGTAGTCGTCGAAGACCTCCACACCTTCCGCGGTGCCGTGGTACTCGAAGCGACGACGGACACCGTCGAACTCCCCCACTCCATCTGCCAGGCCCTCGACCGGTGCGCCCACCAGGGAGCCGGCCAAGATGGCGGCCACGGCATTGAGCAGCATGTGCGTGCCCGGGGTACGCACCGTGACATCCACCGGTACCAGCCCCGGGGCGGAGGTGTCACCGTTGGCGAAGATGACTCGGGCAGCACTGCCTCCGTCGGGAAGTGACTCGGACCCGAGGATCTCCGCACCGATCGGCACCCTCGGGTGTGCGGCTACTGCTGCGGAGGTGCCGTAGCCGAGGACCCGCACGCCGCCGGCGATGTCGACACGGCCGGCAACGACCTCCTCGGCCAGTCGGGCACTTCCCTCGTCGTCGAGGCAGGCCACGAGTGTGCCACCGGGGACGATCCGTCCGGCGAACTTGCCGAAGACGGCGCGGTAGGCCTCCTCGGTGCCGAAGTAGTCGAGATGGTCGGGCTCCACGTTGGTCACCACGGCGACCTCCGGGGAGTAGGCGAGGAAGGATCCGTCGGACTCGTCGGCCTCGGCGACGAAGATGTCGCCGGTGCCGTGGTGTGCATTGGTGCCGGCCCGGTTCAGCTGACCGCCGATGGCGAAGGACGGGTCGAGTCCGGCGGACTGCAGGGCGACGACCGCCATGGAGGTGGAGGAGGTTTTGCCGTGGGTACCTGCCAGCAGCAGGGCCCGCCGGTCGGCCATCAGTTCAGCCAGCACGTCCGAACGCCGCTGCAGCGGGATCCCTGCCTCGCGGGCGGCGACCAGCTCGGGGTTGTCCTGCGGGATCGCGGCGAAGGAGGTGACCACCACGTCCGGCAGTGGACCGTCCGGCGTGCCACCGCGCAGGTTCTCGGCCCGGTGGCCGATCTCGACCTGAGCCCCGGCAGCTCGCAACGCCATGACCACCCGGGACTCCTTCATGTCGGAGCCGGAGACGGTCACGCCCCGATCAAGGAGGATGCGGGCGATGCCGGACATCCCGGCGCCACCGATACCGACCATATGGACCCTGCGGTCTCGCCTGCTCATTTCTTGCCCTCCGCTGTCTTAGCCGATGTCTCGATGACGATTTGTGCGATGCGTGGGGCCGCATCACGGTGTCCCGCCTGTGCTGCTGCCATGCCAGCCGACTGCAGCCGTGCCGGATCCCGCAGCACCGGGATAACCTCCCGGGCGACCCGCCGGTCGTTGAGTTCGGCGTCCGGCACGATGAACCCTCCCCCGGCGTCGACCACGGGCCGGGCGTTGAGCACCTGTTCCCCGTTACCGTGCGGGAGCGGCACGTAGACCGCGGGCAGACCGCATGCGGAGATCTCCGCGACGGTCATCGCTCCGGACCGGCACAGCACCATGTCCGCTGCGGCGAGCGCCAGGTCCATCCGGTCGATGTAGGGCACCGCGACATAGGCCGGGGCTCCGGGAACCTGCTCGACCTCGACGGAGTTCTTCCGCCCGTAGGCGTGCAGCACGCCGATCCCGGCGTCCCCCAGGGTCTGAGCCGCGCCGCTGACCGCCGCGTTGATCGACGCGGCACCCTGACTGCCACCGGTGACCAGCAGCACCGGGGCGTCCGGGTCGAGGCCGAAGAACTCCCTGGCCTCGGCCCGCAGAGCCTTCCGGTCCAGGTTCAGCAGGGACTGACGGACCGGGATACCGACAACGTCGGCGTCGACCCCGGAGTCCGGGGTGGCGGACAGGGCGCGGCCGCCGAGCCGCACACCCAGCTTGTTGGACATGCCGGCCCGGGCATTGGCCTCGTGGACGACGATCGGGATACGCAATGACTTCGCGGCGAGGTAGGCCGGTGCGGAGACGTACCCGCCGAAACCGACGACCACGTCGGCCTTCAGTTTCTTCAGGACCTTCCGGGTGCTGCGCAACGCCCCGATGAGTCGGAACGGGAGGGTGAAGAGATCCTTGTTCAGCTTGCGGGGCACCGGCACCGGCGGGATCAACTCCAGGTCGACGCCACGCTCGGGCACCAGTGTGGTCTCCAGACCGCGGGTGGTGCCCAGGGCGGTGATCCGGGCGTCCGGACGCTCCTGTCGAACCGCCTCGGCAACGGCGAGTGCCGGCTCGATGTGGCCGGCGGTTCCGCCGCCGGCGAGGACGACGGACAAGCTCTGTCCCTGTGTCGGGGTCACCGTGTTCTACCTTCTCCTGTGTCGCTGGTTGTCGTTGGTGCCTTGTGGGCCCTGTGGGCCCTGTGACCGACGTGGCCGTGGCGGGGGGACGGCTTCGCGGGCACCCCGGCCCCGGGTACCCCGGGGGGTTGACCCGGTGGTGGCTCTGGGAGTGGCCCTGGCCCGTTCATGCTCCCCGGCCGGCTGACGCGGTCGGGTCACAGGTTCACCGTACCGCCTGGGCTGTTCCCGGACACGGTCACGCTGCTGCTGGCCGGGGGTGTAGGGCTTCGGCTCGCGCAGAAAGAGCAGCCGGTCGATCAGCGGCCGGCCCTCATGTTGCATCGACGAGATCGTCTTCGGCTCATGTCGGGCGATGCTGGCCAGCAGGCCGAGCGAAGCGAGGGTCACGATGGCGGAGGAACCGCCGGCGGAGATCAACGGCAGCTGCACACCTGTCATCGGGAACAGGCCGACGACATACCCGATGTTGTAGAAGGCCTGGATCGTGATGCCCATGGTCAGTGCGGCGGCCAGCAGACGCAGGAAGGGGTCGGCCTGGGCCATCGCGGTGCGCAGACCGAACCAGGCCAGCAGGCCGAACAACACGACGACCAACCCGGCACCGATCAGGCCGAGCTCCTCACCGATGATGGCGAAGACGAAGTCGTTGGTGGCCTCCGGCAGGTAGTACTTGGCGCGGGACTGGCCCAGTCCCTGTCCGATCAGTCCGCCGTCCGCCAGTGAGAAGATGCCCTGCTTCGACTGGTAGGACGCCCCGCGTGAGGTCTCTTCGGAGAAGGACAGTGTGAAGGTCTCGTACCAGGAACTGAACCGCGAGCTACGGAAAGAGTGGGCGAGGCTCAGCAACACAGCACCGCCGGCACCGAGCACGGCGATGCCGAGCAACAGCATTCCGCTCGCGCCCGCGAAGAAGACCAGGGCGATCATGACCGACCCCAGCGACAGCATCATTCCCAGGTCGTTCTGGAGGATCACCAGAACCAGGAACACACCCGACACCAGGAAGAACGGCAACATCACGCTGAGGGTCGTGGTGTAGCTCCGGGACCGCGCCGCGATCACGGCGGCACCCCACACCGCGAGCGAGAACTTGGCGACCTCGGAGGGCTGGATACCGACGCCGCCGATGCGGATCCACGAGTTCGAGCCGACTTCGGCCCCACCGACGCCGATGCCCGGGATGAGCACCAGGACCAGCAGGATGAAGGCGATAAGCAGCAACACCGGCGAGAACCGTCGGACGGTCTCCGGGCGGACCCGCAGGAACAACCACATGCCCACCAGGCCGATGGCGACCACCGCGGCCTGCCGGAGGAACTCGGTGAACACGGCGATGCCGTCACCGTCGTTGGTGATGGACACCATCGAGGACGACAGCACCATGGTCAGCCCGATGAACACCAGGATCACGGTGACCGTCATGATCACCTTGTAGTTCATCTGCGGGGCAGCCAACGCTCGATTGAACTTCTCGCCCAGTCCCTTCCACGGGGACTCCTCCGACCGGCGGGAGGAGGCGGTCATGGCACTCACTGGTCGTCGCCTCCCTCGGTATCTTCACTGTCTTCACTGTCTTCGCTGCAGGCCGCTGCGGCGAAGAGATCACCCCGCTGTGACATGCCACGGTACATGTCCAGTGAGGCTGCCGCCGGAGCGAGGACGACCGCGTCCCCGGGGTGAGCGTATCCGCGGGCGGCGTCGACGGCGAGGCGCATCGCCTCCTCCGGATCGACTGAGTCGATGACAGTCACCGGGAGGCCCGGAGCGGCGGCGGCAAGTGCGTCGGCGATGATGCCGCGGTCGACACCGAGCAGGACGGCAGCCCGCAATGTCGGGGCCACGGCGGCGACGAGCTCGTCGACCTCGGCACCCTTGAGCTGGCCACCGGCCACCCACACGACCCCGTCCAACCCTTGGAGGGCGGCGAGTGCCGCATGCGGGTTGGTGGCCTTGGAGTTGTCGATCCAGCGCACCTGGCCGGACTCTGCGACGGTCTGGCCGCGGTGTGCCTGCACAGTGAACGTGGCCAACGCGGCAGCCACGGACTCCGGGGCGACCCCGACCGAGCGGGCCAGGGCTGCTGCTGCGGCGGCGTCGGCGACCCCGGCCGGGCCGGGCGGTGAGATCCCCTCGGCGCTGCCCAGGTCGATCGCCGACCCACTGACAGCATCGAGGTCGATGAGACGGCCGTCGCGCACCCCGGTCACCCGGTGCAGGTCGGACAGGCTGGCTGCGTCAGTGCCGACGATGTCAGCAGGGTCACCTGTGGTGTAGGCCCACTGACAGCCGGTGGCCCGGGAGGTGACCTCCGGGTCGTCGGCGGCCAGCACGGCCACCGGGCCGGTCAAGACGCGCATCTTGTCGGCGGCGTAGTTGTCGAAGGAGCCGTGCCAGTCGAGGTGATCCTCGGCGAGATTGAGCACGCATCCGGCGTCCGGTGCGAAATCGGGTGCCCAGTGCAGCTGGAAGCTGGAGACCTCGGCAGCGAGGACGTCGACCGGCGGTTCGGCCAGCAGGGCCTCCCCCGGCGGGGTGCCGATATTGCCCACGGCCAGTGTGCGGCGGCCGTCGGCGGTGAGAATCGATTCCAGCATGGCGGTGGTGGTCGTCTTGCCGTTGGTGCCGGTGATCGCCAACCAGGTGCGGGGCGCGCCGAACAGTCCCGCTTGATCTGCCAGCCAGGCTGCCTCGATGTCCCCGATCACCGGGATCCCGGCGTCGGCGGCGGCCACCAGGACAGGACTGTCCGGACGCCACCCCGGGGATGTCACCACCAAGTCAACCGCGGCGAGGAAGCTGGTGGCACAGGCCTGCTCGGTGGTGACCAACGATGCACCGGTTTCCCCCGCCAGGCGTCCGCCGGCCTCGGCATTGTCGTCGACCACGGTGACCGTGGCGTCCAACGCCGCCAGCATCCGGGCCACCCCGGTACCGGCGACACCGGCACCGGCGACGACGACCCGTCCGCCACCCAGGGCGTCCACCAGACTCCTACCGTTCACCTGTGCAACCATGTCCGTCACCGTCCCTCACCGTCCGTCATCCCTTTCGGCCCCACCTGTCACAAGGAGGCGCCGCTGAGCCATTCACTGTAGAAGATCGCCACACCGACGACCGCGAACAACGCCGACAACAACCAGAACCGGATTGTCACGGTGGTCTCCGCCCAGCCACCTGCCTCGAAGTGGTGGTGGAAGGGTGCCATGCGGAACACGCGGCGTCCGGTGGTCTTGAACGAGACCACCTGGATGACCACGCTGGCGGCCTCCATGACGAAGAGCAGGCCGACGATGATCATCAGCAGCTCAGTGCGCGAGGCGATGGACAGGCCCGCGACGAGGCCACCGAGGGCCAGGGAGCCGGTGTCGCCCATGAAGATCTTCGCCGGTGCGGCGTTCCACCACAGGAAACCGACACAGGCACCGAGTCCGGCGGCGGCGAGCATCGCCAGGTCCAGCGGATCGCGCACGGCGTAGCAGCCGGGCTCGGCGCCGACACCGCAGGAGTTGCGGAACTGCCAGAAAGTGATCGCCACGTAGGCGGTGAGCACCATGCCGGTGACACCGGACGCCAGGCCGTCCAGACCGTCGGTGAGGTTCACCGCGTTAGACCAGGCGGAGATCACCAGGTAGATGAAAACCAGGAAGATGATGGTGCCGATGACCGTCCCACCGACGGCGAGGTCGATTGTGTTGATGTCACGGGTGAACGACAGGTTCGTCGACGCCGGGGTGAGGCCGTCCTCATTCGGGAACTGCAGGATGAGGATACCGAACACCAGGGCGGTGACCAGCTGACCGGCCAGCTTCGCTTTGGCGTTGAGCCCCAGGTTACGGCCCTTGAAGACCTTGATGAAGTCGTCGGCGAAACCGAGCAGACCCAGCGCCAGGGTCAGTCCCAGTACCAGCCAGCCGGACGCACCGGGGCCGGTGCCGTTGAAGATCAGGCCGACGAGCACCGAGACAACGTAGCCGACGGTGATACCGGCGAGGATGGCGATACCACCCATCGTCGGGGTGCCCCGCTTGCGCAGGTGCGACTTCAGGCCCTCCTCGCGGATCTCCTGGCCGATCCCCCCTTCGGAGAAGCGTTTGATCAGCACCGGGGTGAGGAAGATGGAGACGAAGAACGCCACAAGTGCGGCGACGATGATCTGTGTCATGACTTTTCCTAATGTTCCCGTCTAGTTCTTCTCGTCACCGGCGAGGAGGCCGCTGGCGACCCGCCACAGCCCGTCGGCGTAGGACGCCTTGACAAGCACCACGTCATCGGCACTGACGTTGAGGTCCAGGACGTTGACTGCCCCGTCGGTGTTGTCGACGTGCAGCACGTCCAGACCCTGCTCTTCGGCGGAGGTCACCAGGGCGGACTGGTTGATGCCGTGGCCGACGACCACGACATGGTCGATGCGACGCTGGCCGAGGACCTCGCCGAGGGCGATGTGTTCGCCCCGTCCGTCGTCGCCGAGCTCGCCCATCTGACCGAGTACCGCCCAGCTTTCGGCGTCCTGGCGTCCGGCCGCGGTGTAGGCGAGGGCGTCTATACCTGCCCGCATGGAGTCCGGGTTGGCATTGTAGGAGTCGTTGATGATGGTCAGTCCGTCGGCGCGGGTGCGCACGTCCATCCGGTTCTCACTGGCGGCGACATGCTCCGACAGTGCTGCCGCGACGGTGGCTGCGTCCAGACCACACTCCATGCCGACCGCGGCGGCGGCCAGTGCATTGGAGACCTGGTGGGCGCCGAAGACCCCGAGGTGGACCTCCACCGGCTCACCGTGCGGATGGTGCATGGTGAAGGAGGCTCGGGCGACCTCGTCGAGGGAGGTGCCGGTGGCGTAGTAGTCGGCGGTGTTACCGGTGCTGCCGACACTGCCCTGCGCCGAGAACCGGAGGATGCGGGCGGTGGTGCGTGAGGCCATGGCGGACACTGCATCGTCATCGGCGTTGAGCACCGCCAGTCCGCCGTGGGCGGCGTCCGGCAGTGCCTCGACCAGTTCGCCCTTCGCTGTGGCGATGGCCTCGCGGGAGCCGAACTCACCGAGGTGTGCGGTGCCGACGTTGAGTACCACTCCCACCGAGGGCGGTGCGATGCGGGCGAGGTGGGCGATGTGGCCCTGGCCGCGTGCGGACATCTCCGCCACCAGGTAGCGGGTGTTCCGGTCGGCCTTCAGCGCGATGTAGGGGTGGCCGATCTCGTTGTTGAAGCTCCCCGGCGGTGCGACGGTCTCGCCGCCGCGGGAGAGTACCGCGCCGAGCAGGTCCTTGGTGGAGGTTTTGCCGGCGGAGCCGGTGACGCCGACCACTGTCATGCCTTCGTCGGCGACCAGGGTGTCGGTGTTGAACCGGGCGAGCCGGCCGACGGCGGTGAGCACCCTTTCCGCCACACCGTCCGGGTCGTTCTCGAGGTAGGCGGCGTTGCGCTGGGCGGTCCCAGCGTCCCCGGCCTCTTCAGTGTCCGCGACCGGCGGGCACAGCAGAACCGGGAGGCCCACCGGGCGACCCGCCAGCACCAGGGCGGCACCGTCCTCGAGGGCCCCGGCGATGAAGTCGTGCCCGTCGACGCGTGCCCCGGGCAGCGCCATGAAGAGGCTGCCCGGCGTGATACGACGGGAGTCGAACTCGACGGGTCCGGTGACGAGGGTGTCGTCGGTACTTCCGTCGACGAGTTCGCCACCGGTGACTGCGGCGATATCCCCGCTCGTCATCTCAATCATCGTTTCGCTTCCTGTCTCTGCTCAATCGCTCGGGTGAGTTCCTCGACGTCATCGAAGTCGATGACGGTGTCGCCCACGATCTGTCCGGTTTCATGACCCTTGCCGGCCACTATGACGATATCGCCCCGCCGGGCCCAGGTGACTGCAGCCCTGATCGCGTCGGCCCGGTCGCCTATCTCGCGGACCTCGACCGGAGGCCCACCGCGTCCGGCCCGCGTCTCGGCACCCTGACCGGTTCCGGCGAGTACCTCGGCGCGGATGGTGGCCGGGTCCTCGTCACGGGGGTTGTCGTCGGTGACGATCACGAGGTCGGCGCGCTCTGCTGCGGCCTGCCCCATCAGGGGCCGCTTGTCGTGGTCGCGGTTTCCACCGGCACCCATCACCACGGCGACGCGTCCACCGTCACCGACCTGGTCACGTTGAGCCACCAGTGTGTCCAGTGCGGCGGCGACGGCCGCCGGCTTGTGCGCGTAGTCGACCAGGGCCAGGAAATCCTGGCCGGGGCTGTCACCGGAGCCGTCGGATCCGACGGTGACCGGCTGCATCCGTCCTGGCACCCGCACGTCCACGAGCCGGGGCGCGACCGTGGCCGGGTCCTCCCCTGCCGCGGTGGCACAGGCCAGGGCCACCGTGGCGTTGGCGACGTTGAACGCCCCGGGCAACGTGACAGCGACGTCGAGGCTGGAGCCTCCGTGGTTGACGACGATGTGCTGGACGCCGTCTGCGGCCACGGACACCTCGTCCACCTGCCAGGTGGCGGGAACTGCGTCGACGGCAGAACCCGTCGCCGAGACTGTGGCGACGGTGACCGGCGCGTCGAGTTCCCCGGCGAGACGACGACCCCAGGCGTCGTCGACGCAGATGACCGGGGTCGGCAGCTCACCGCCAGGATCCTGCGGGGTGGTGAACAGCAACGACTTCGCCGCGAAGTAGTCCTCCATCGTCGGGTGGAAGTCGAGGTGGTCCTGGCTGAGGTTCGTGAAGGCAGCCACGTCGAAGTCGACGCCGCGGACCCTGCCCAGCACCAACGCGTGCGAGGACACCTCCATGACCACATGGGTGACCCCTTCGTCCCGCATCCGGGCGAACAACCCCTGCAGGGTCGGTGCTTCCGGGGTGGTCAGCGTGGTCGGTACGGCGCGCCCGTTGATCCGGGTGCCGGTGGTGCCGATCAAACCCACGGAGTGGTCGACCAGCAGGGACTGCTCGATCATGTAGGACGTGGTGGTCTTGCCGGAGGTACCGGTCACCCCGATGACGGTCATCGAGCGGGAGGGGTGGTCGTGGATCTCGGCGGACACCGGTCCCAACCACGAACGGGCGTCGTCGACGACGAGCACGGCAGTCGTGTCGGCGACACCGGAATCCTGCAGGACGTGCAGGCCCGCCTCGTCGGTGAGCACACAGCCCCCCGCCGACTGGTCGGCGTAGGTCGCACCGTGGGCACGGGTGCCCGGAACGGCCATGAACATGCCGCCGGCCTCGACGGAGCGGGCGTCGATGGATGCTGAGGTGACGGACAGGGCCGCTGCGTTCCCGGCACCGCCTGCGACGATCCGGCCTCCGGTGAGGGCGGCCAGCGTGGACAGTGTCGGCGGGGTCGGCGGGGTCGTGGACTTCTGTGACATCACTGCGCCTCCAGGATCAGTCGGGGCGCCGCGTCCGGGGACAGCGGCACGTTGTAGTGGTCGAGAAGCCACGAGGAAATGTCGCGGAACAGAGGTGCCGCAGATTGGCCGCCCCCGCCGTCGGTACCCCGCTCGGGGTCATCCAGCATGATACCGACCACGAACCGGGGGTCGTCGGCCGGGGCGACCCCGGCGTAGGTGATCCAGTAGTCGGAATTGGAGTACGCGCGGGTCTCCGGGTCGATCTTCTGGGCGGTACCGGTCTTGCCACTGGTCTGGTAGCCCTCGATGGCGGCGGTGGGGGCGGTTCCCTGCTGCACACCGGTGGGGTCGGACTGGTTGACCGCCCGGAACATGTCCAGCACCGCGCGGGCGGTGTCCGGGGAGACCACCTCGGTGGACTCCGGCTCGTCCTGCGGGATCTCGGTGCCGCCGGCGTCGGTGACCGAGCGGATGATGCTCGGGGTGACCCGAACGCCGTCATTGGCAATGGCCTGGTAGATGCTCGCCATCTGCAGCAGGCTCATCGACATGCCCTGACCGATCGGCAGGTTGGCGAAGGTACCACCGGACCACTGCGACAGATCGGGCACGTAACCACTGGTCTCACTCGGCAGTCCCAGGTCGGTGGCCTCGCCGATGCCGAACTTCTTGACGTAGTCGTAGAAGGAATCCTCCCCGACCCGGTCGGCGAGCATCAGGGTGCCGACGTTGGAGGACTTACCGAAGATGCCGGTGGTGGTGTACGGCACCACACCGTGGTCCCAGGCGTCCTTGACGGTGACACCGGACATCTCGATGGAGCCGGGCACCTGCAGCACCTCGTCCGGGGTGGTCTTCCCGTCCTCGATTGCGGCGGCGGCGGTGATGATCTTCGCCACCGAGCCCGGTTCGAAGACGTCCTGCACGACCCGGTTACCGAAGACCTTGCCGTCGTCGAGCTGCTCCTCGATGTTGCCTCGCGGGTTGATGGTGTCGGAGGTCGCCATGGAGATGACCTCGCCGGTCTCTGCATCGAGGACCACGGCGGAGGCCGACTCGGCACCGGACTTGTCCTTGCCGTCCTGGAGGAGTTCCTGGATGTAGGTCTGCGCCTCCAGGTCCACGGTCAGTTCGTAGCTGTCCCCGTCGACCGACGGGTGCCGGTCGCGGGTGGAGCCGGGAATGACCATGCCGTTCTGTCCGATGTCGACGGTCCGTGACCCGTTGGTGCCCTGCAGTTTAGAATCCTGGGAAAGCTCCAGGCCGAACTGGCCTTCGCCGTCGCGGCTGGTCTTACCGATGATGTTCTGGGCAACTGCACCATTGGGGTACTGACGGATGTCCTGCCGCTCTGCGGTGATCTCCGGGTACTCCGAGGAGATCTCCTCGGCAACATCCGGGTCGACGTCGCGCACCAGCACCTCGTAGGTGGAGTCGGAGGTCAGCTTCTCCCGGAGGTCGTCCTCCTCGACCTCGATGGTGGTGTCGTTGTCGCTGTGCAGCTCCTCGAGCATGACGGGTAGCCCGGTGATGATCTCCTCGAGTCGTTCCTCGGGTGGGGAGACCTCCGACGGGTTGAGGTTGTGCCGCTCCTCCATCCAGTCCATCAGCCGGTTCGGCAGCACCGACAGCGAACGGGCCTCCATGGTGTAGGCCAGCTGGGAACCGTTGCGGTCGACGATGGTACCGCGGTGGGCCGGTTCGGTGATCACCGAGGTCCGCTGCATGCTGGCCATCGAGGCCAACTCGGGCCCCTTGACCATCTGTACCCAGGCCAGTCGCAGGACCAGGGAGATGACCAGGAGTGCGACGATGACCAGGATGATGCGGCCTCGTCGGGTAAACAGCCGTACCCCGCTGTCCATCGTGTTCCAGGAGTTCCCGAGCACAGGCGCACGGCGGCTCCCCCCGCTGCGCCGCCGTGCCCGATCCTCGTCCAGACCCACGTGGCCTCCGTTCTTTCATGTCCGTCGTCTACAGGTGTCAGTTCGCCGTCCATTGTCTCCGGACGAACCGCCAACCCGGGTCATTGGGATCACGCGTGTCGGATCAGGGGGTGTAGGGCAGGTCCCCCGACTGGCGGGGCGAGGCATCCGCGGCTGCGGCGGCAGCGGCATCAGCGGCCGCCATGTCCTCCTCGGAGCTACGCTCGCCCTCGCCGCTGGTGGCCTCCGTGTTGCTGGACGGCCCCACGGTACGGACGTCACCGTCGATGTCGGTCAGGGGCCGGTTGCCGGAGTTGTCCGCCGGACGAGCTTCATCGACGGTACCGTTCTCGACGTTCAGCACACCGGTCTGACCGGGGACCTCCATGCCCAGGCGGGCTGCCTCAGCGGCAATGTGCTGGGTGGACGAGACGTCCTCGACATCGCGGTTCAGTGACTCGATCTCGTGGGACAGCGTATCCGAGGTCGCCTGGGCCTGGTTCAGCTGGAAAGACTGTTCGGTGCTGCGACCGGAGAGGTACATGGCAAGGGCCGTGCCGGCGACGAGCAGCGCCAGCATCAGGACCACGGTCCACATCATGGTGCGGTTGCGCGGCTCGCGGACCGCCACCCGCCGTCCGCGGACGGTGAGCTGCTGCTGTGAACCCCGACGGCGTACCGGGCTGCTGTGCGCCCGGCGACGGGTGGTGGTCGTAGCGACGGTGTCGGTGGACCGGGATGACCGTCGCTCCGGCTGGGCGGTGCTACGTCGCTGGCGGGACGGTGTGGCTGTGGTGGTGCTCATCTCTTCCCTTGCTCTGTCGGTCGGTCGTGGTTGGCGGTGGTGCTGTGTGGGGCGGTGTGTGGGGCGCTGTCTGAGACGATCCGGCGAATTGCCCTGACCCTGACCGGTGCAGCCCGGGGGTTCTGTTCGATCTCCACCTCGGTGGCCTTCTCGGCACCGCGGGTGACCAGGTCGAACCGGGGCGCGTACTCCGGAAGCGCCATGGGCAGTCCCGGTGGGGTGTGGTCGGCGGTCAGGTCAGCCAGGGCCTTCTTGACGATCCGGTCCTCCAGGGACTGGTAGCTCATGAAGACCGCCACACCACCGAGGTGCAGGCGTCCCGTCGCCTCGGGGATGACCGCTGCCAGGGAGTCCAGCTCGGCGTTGACCTCGACCCGCAGTGCCTGGAAGGTTCGTTTCGCCGGGTGGCCACCGGTGCGCCTGGTGGCGGCCGGGATGCTCCGGTACAACAGTTCGACGAGCCGGGCCGAGGTAGTGAAGGGTTCCACTTCACGCTCGCGAAGGACCGCCGAGGCGATCTTCCCGGCGAAGCGCTCGTCACCGTAGGTCTTCAGGATCCTGGCGAGGTCACCGTGGGAGTAGGTGTTCAGGATGTCAGCAGCAGTGACCGGCAGTTCCGGGTCCATGCGCATGTCCAGCGGGGAGTCCTGCGAGTAGGCGAAGCCACGCTGCGCCTGGTCGAGCTGCATCGACGACACGCCCAGGTCGAAGAGGTAGCCGGAGATACCCTCGCTGCGTGCGGTGTCGGGTATGCGCCCCTGGTCGACAAGGTCGTCGATGGCGGCGCCGAGACCGTCGAAACGGGTCTGGTAGGACACGAAGCGGTCGCCGAAGCGGGCGAGTCGCTGTTCTGACTGGGCGATGGCGGACGGGTCGCGGTCGAGACCGACGACGACAGCCTGGGGGAAGGACTCGAGGAAGACCTCGGTGTGGCCGCCGGCACCGAGGGTGCCGTCGACGATGACCGGGGTGGACGGCGCCTCCTCGGCGGTGACACCGATGCTGACGAGGTCGACCATCCGGTCGCGCATCACCGGGACATGTCCGTGCTGGCCGGAGATCCGGTCGGTCATGTCGGTCGTCCTTTCGGGCTCGATGGTGGGGTCCTGCAGTTCGGGGATGAACCTCGACGCCGATCGGGACTGTGAACGGGGCCTCACCTGCACGGGTCGGGTTTGATGTCGGGGAAGTACATCAAATTCCGGTCGTCCGCGCAGATGAGGGCCGGCACACAGTCCCACCGGCGTCGCGGGTGGCACACGGCGACACAGTCATTGTCGGGACAGTGTCGGGGGTGGCGTCAGAGGATTCCGGCGAGGGAATCGTCGTCACCGTCGGCGAAGTCACCTTCGTGGTCGTCGAGGTAGCGCCGCCAGGCGGCCGCATCCCAGATCTCGATGAAGTCCACCGATCCGATGACCACGCACTCCTTGTCGAGTCCGGCGTAGTCACGGTGGGCGGCCGAGAGGGTGATCCGGCCCTGCTTGTCCAGCTCCTGCTCGTCCGCGCTCGCCGCGAGATTGCGGACATAAGCACGGGCTCGGGGGTTGGACCGTGAGGCGGCCGCGGCCTTCGCTGCCCGCACCTGGAACTCTGCCCGGGTGTGGACGGCAAGGCTGTGGTCCTGGCCGTTGACGACGACGAGTCCCTCGCCCAGCTGGTCCCGGAACTTCGCCGGCAGGGTCAGCCGACCCTTGTCGTCGAGTTTCGGGGTGAAGGTACCGAAGAACATGTCGGCTCCCTTCCCCGGCTGCCCGGTCCTCGTCAGGTGTCTGTGTTGCCGTGTGCAGTCTCTGTGAAGTTATCCCCTGGGCCCCATATCGACCCAGTGTGCCCCACAGTACCCCACTATCCTCCACCTGACTACCCACCAGGCCCAGGAAATCAAAGTTCTTTCCCGCGACTCACTGATCCGACATCGATAAAAACGGTCATGAACTGCGGTAATAGTTGACGATATTCCGGTGGGGCACGGTGGGGAGAAAGTGGGGAAGAATCTCCTCCCAGAACCCCGGGAGCCCCATAAGAGGCCCAATCCCCCACACGCTCCCAGTGTCACCCGACCGCTACATCACCATCCCGCCCCAGGTCATCATGCTTTCTCCACAGCACATGCCCAGAGTCCCCACCAGGAGACCGAATCGCCAGTGGGGCAAAGTGGGAGATGCGGGACGACCATGGCCCGCACACGCAAACAGCGGGCCACGGGATGTACCCGTGGCCCGCTGTGGGGAGTGACGATGAGTCAGTCAGTGAGGGAGGCTCACTCGAAGCGCTTCCGGAAACTGTCTTCCATCCGGTCAGCCACGCCCCCGTCGCCGCCATCCTTGCGCCCGGACTCGGTGGAGTTCTTCCGCGAGGAGGACGACGTGGACGAACCGGAGCGGAACGCCAGCAGTCCCCCGCCGAACATGATGAAGAAGCCGACGGCGGCCATCGCGACAAACCAGAGGCTGTTCTGCGACAGTGCGATTCCGGCAATGAGGACGCACAGGCCGAGCAACAGGACAGCCACGGAACGGATTCCCACGGTCACCCCTCCACCCCCCTGGCCGCCGGCGGAGCCCGAGGCCTGCTTGGCAAGGCTCGGGTCCTCGGCGATCAGCGCCTGCTCGATCTCCTGCAGCATGCGCCGTTCCTGTTCTGAAAGGGCCACGGTCGTCCTCCCCTGAAATATCGGGTGTCTGAAGTTGACGGCTCATCCGTCAAGGTGTGTCATCAGTGTCAACGCACAGTCTCGCGAAAAAGTTCCCGTACTGCCCACAAGCCTACCCCAGTGCGTTACGCACTACCTCATGCCACCTCCGGGAGGTATCCGACCGCCCCGCGCACCTCATCGAGAAACTCGCAGGCATCCTGGTAAACCTCGGTCACCACCTCCCGGGTGAGCCCGGCCTCGAGACCCATCTCAACCCGGGCGACGAAGCGGGCATGACGCTCGAAGACATCGCACCAGTCACCGAACTCATCGGAGAGCACCCGCACCCGCGACCACGCACTACCGGCCGGCAGTCGGCGACGCTTCTTGCGCGCGTGTTGGATGATCGCACCGGCCGCTCGCAGCGCACCACGGTATGCCCAGGTCAGCTCCCCGTCGAGCTCCGGCTCCCAGCGACTACGCTCCAGCAGTCGCTCAGCCTCGATCACGAAAGTCTCCGGCAGCGCCGCCCCTCCCCGATGCGCCCGCGTCAGCCTGGCCACCCGTGCCGACGACACCCCGACACCGATGCCCGCAGCACCGGTTCCTGCCCCAGTGTTCGTGTCGTTCATGGTCTGCTCCTTTTCTCGGATACCGGAGACGATACGACCCCCGCCAGACAGGAGAATCCCCCAATCCACTATGTCGAACACATGTTCTAGATACTGGCGCATGCTTCCTCATGCACCAGTCGTTTGGCAGGATGGACACGTGCCCGACGAACTCACCATCTCCGTGCTCGTCCTCTCCGCAACCGACTTCCGGACGCGGGTGGACGAGCTCGTCGACATCCACCTGGATGCCATGGACTACCCGCGCAGCGCCCATCTCCAGCGGCGCATGCTGTGGACCAGCTGCTCCCAGCGCCCCGGTTTCGCCTGCGCCGTGGCCCTGGAACACCCCGCCGGCACCACCGCCAACCCGTCCGACCGGTCCCAGACCGCCCTCGGTGTCGCCTTCGGATACCCCGGCGACGACACGACCTGGTGGTACCGGGAGGTCCACCGCGGTCTCCGGAGCAGTGGCCTCTCTCCCGACGACGCCTCCCGCACCCTGAGCAACTACGACGAAGTCTCCGAGGTCCACGTGCGTCCCGGACACCAGAGACACGGGGTGGGACGCCGTCTCCTGGTCTGCCTGCTGGACCAGCTGTCCAGCAGCCAGGCCCTGTTGTCGACCCCCGAGGTCCCCGACGAGGACAATGCCGCGTGGACGCTCTACCGGGCGACCGGCTTCCACGACGTCCTGCGGAACTTCCGGTTCGGGACCGACCCCCGCCCCTTCGGGGTGCTGGCCTTGGACCGCAGTTGAGGTGCCCCGACCCGTTGCACCCCGACTAGCGCACCATGTCGTGACCGAACTCCGGCCCCCATGCCGGAGCCATCCCCAGGTTGTGCAGCACCTCCTGGGTCGCACGAACGTTGTTCATGGTCATGAAGTGCAGGTCCGGTGCGCCTTCGGCGATGAGCCGCTCGGCCATCGCCGTGGTCACCTCGATACCGACCTCACGGATGGCCGACGCATTCTTCTTCTCGTCACCGTCCGCCACCCTGGTGAACAGCTCCTGCAGGTTCGACGGCAGCGACGCCCCCGACAGCTCCAGCTGACGGCGCACCGACCGCAACGACGTGATCGGCATCAGCCCGGGAATGACCGGTTTCGCACCGTGCTCCGGATCCGCCTCGGCGAGCCGGTCACGAAGTCGGAGGTAGTGGTCGACGTCGAAGAACATCTGGGTGATCGAGTAACTCGCCCCGGCGCGCAGCTTGTCCAGGGTGTAGCGCGTGTCCGCCTCCAGGTCCGGTGCCCGGTAGTGACCCTCCGGGAAGGAGGCCACGCCGTAATCGAAATCGGCGCATTCCGGCATGGAGCGCGCCAGTTCGATGAGGTCAACGGCGTAGTTCAGGCCTCCCTCGACCGGGCTCCAGTCGCCCATCGGGTCGCCCGGAGGATCGCCACGCAGGGCCAGCAGGTTCGTCAGCCCCAGTGCGGCGAACTCACGCAGGATTCCACGGAGCTCCTCCTCGGTGTGGTCCACCAGGGTGAGGTGGAGCAGCGTGGTCAACGGCTTGACCGCCAGGCGGGCGGCGACACGTTCGGTACGCTCCCGGCTGGACCCGCCGGCCCCGTACGTCACCGAGACGAAGCTGGCACCCAGGTCGTGGAATGCCTCCGCCGCCGACCACAGCCGTGCCTCGGCGTCGTCGTCGCGTGGGGGCATGAACTCGACGGAGAACGGCACGCGCCCGGGCGTCCCGAATGTCAGGGTGTCCGCCACCGCGACCTGCATGCTCGGCGCGGCAGGCTGCGGGGTGTCTCGGTGCGAGCTCCAGTAGTCTTCAGTGGCCATGGCACCCAATCCTAGGGGAATGCCCCGCCACCGCTGAGCACCTGCCCGTCGGACAACACACGACCCCCTACTATGGAGGGATACCGCGAGGTACCGACCCCCCACCGCCGACATGAAAGGCACGTGCTTCATGGCCGACTCCCCCCTGCCGCCGACCTGGTCCTTCGACAGTCCGCTGACCGAGGTTCCCGGTGCCGTCGATACCCGGCTCACGGCGTTCCTGACCCGGCAGGCTGCCGACTACGACGGTATCGATCCGGTGGTGGCACACGGCATCGCCGACCTGGCCGGGTTCATGCAGGGCGGCAAGAGGGTCCGTCCCCTCTTCGCCTGGGCAGGGGTCCGGGCGGTACTGGAGTCCGGCGCCCAGGCGACCGGGGGCACAGGGGACGGGGCCGTCCAGGTCCTGGACGCGATCAGTTCCCTGGAGTTCATCCAGGCCTGCGCCCTGGTGCACGACGACATCATCGACCATTCCGACACCCGGCGTGGCCGTCCGACCGTGCACCGGGCCTTCGAGGCCCGCCACCGCTCGGACGGTTGGCACGGGTCGGCGGAAGACTACGGGGTGAACCAGGCGATCCTCGTCGGCGACCTGGCGTTCGCCTGGGCCGATGACATGCTCGCTGACTCGGGGGTGTCGGCGTCCTCCCTGGCCCGTGCCAGGGAGCCGTGGCGGCAGATGCGCACCGAGGTGGTCGCCGGCCAGATGCTCGACATCTCCCTGGAGGCCAGCGGGTCGGAGGATCCAGCGGGCCCCTACAAGGTGAACACCTACAAGACCGCCGCCTACACCGTGGAACGTCCGCTGCATCTCGGGGCAGCCCTCGCCGGCGGTGACGCGTCCACCGTCACCCTTCTTCGCGAAGTAGGACGCGACATCGGCATCGCCTTCCAGCTACAGGACGACCACCTCGGGGTCTTCGGCGAGCCTGAGGTAACCGGTAAAGCCTCCGGCGATGATCTGCGCTCCGGCAAGCGAACACACCTGCTGCTCAACGCACTGCGACTGGCCGATGCCGCCGACCCGGATGCCGCGGCGACGCTGCGGGCCGGGGTGGGCACGGTGACCACTGAGGCCGAGGTGGACACGCTGCGACAGATCATCGTGGATTCCGGGGCGGCACAGGAGTCCGTCGATCAGATCCGGACGCTGACCGACCGTGCCGTCTCCCGGCTGCACGGCGCCGGGTTGGGCGAGACGATCACCGAGGAGCTCGTCGACGTCTCCTACTGGCTTACTGAGCGCAGGAGCTGATCACCACCGTGTTGAACCGCCTGGGAGCCCGTCTCCGGGACATCCCCCGCCGCACCGCGATCCTGCTGGGGTTGGCGGGAGCACTGCTGATGGCACTGTGCTCCCACGCCGTCGGCGCGACCCGCTACCGGGGCGGACTGCTGCAGGAGATCGGCTGGTCGAACGTCGGGTTCGGCCACCTCTACGGCATCGTGATCGCGATCATGTGGGTGGCGATCCTGCTGCTCATCGCCTCCTGGATCATTCTCGGTGGCCGGCTGGTGCGACTGGGTGAGCCGGTCGGCGCCTGGCCGGTGGTGGCCTGGGTCGCCCCACTGGTGGTGGCCGGGCCGATGATGAGCCGGGACGTGTACTCCTACCTGATGCAGGGCACACTGGCCCGTGACGGGCACAACGCCTACGAAGTCGGGGCCTCCGCCAGTCCGGGCCGGATGTTCTTCGAGGTCAGTGCGGACTGGCGCAACACCACCACCCCCTACGGTCCACTGCATCTGTGGCTCGGCGAGGGCATTGTGCGGGTCACCGGGGAGAACGTCACCCTCGGTGTACTGGCCTACAAGCTTATCTCCATTGCCGGGCTGATCGCCCTGGTCTTCGCCGTCCGCGCCCTGGCCCGTGCCCTGACGTCCTCGGAACGCACCGCCGAGATCGCGGTATGGATCGGGGTGGTCAACCCACTGGCGGTCATCCACTTCATCGGCGGCATGCACAGCGAGGTGCTGATGATACCGCTGGTGGTCGCCGCCCTGGTGCTGGGAATGCGGCTGGCACCGTGGCAGGGACTACTCGCCGGGTCGGCGTTGATCGCGGTGGCCGTCGCGCTGAAGGCCACCGCATTGTTCGCCCTGCCCTTCCTGGTGTGGATCTTCGTCGCCCGGGCGGCGGGGTCCCTCCCCGGTGCCGACGGCCCCCGTCGCAGTCTCCGGCAGGTGCTCGGCGATCTACGCGTCTTCACTGGCAGACGCTTCGGTGTCCTGCTTGCCGGCGGGGTGGCCTCGGTGGCTGCCACCGGCGGGGTTCTGGCGCTGATCACCTGGGCCAGCGGTCAGACCTGGGGCTGGGTGGCCGAGATCAGCGGCAACTCCAAGGTGATCAACCCGCTGGCCTTGCCGTCACTGATCGCCGGGCTGCTGGCGCGTCCGATCGGACTGGTCAACGAGGACATCTACTTCAACGACATCCTCGAGGTGGTCCGTCCCATCAGCACGGTGCTCATGCTGCTCGGGCTGGTGGCGTGTTGGGTGATATGGCGGCGCGGCACCCGCGACGCCCTGGTCGGGGCGACGGCGGCCTACATGGTCACCTGCGTCTTCAACGCCGTGGTGCTGCCCTGGTACTACCTGGCGCCACTGGCCCTGGTCGGGGTGTGGCTGCGGGACCGGCGGGCACTGTTCGCCGTGGCCTGGCTGTCGATGACCATGTGCCTGATGTTCGACTCCGGCGGCGGTAACCGCCTCTACGACATCATCTGGATCGCCGTATGCGGTGCCCTGATGTGGTGGGCTGCGCGTGCCTGCCTGCTAGATGATGGCCATCGCCTGCGCACGGCGCATGACCTCACGGGCGAGGTGTCCGTGGAGCGCGTCGACCGGACGGCCCGGCAGTGACTCGTCCTCGGTGAAGAGGAAGTCCAGGATCTCCTCGTCGGAGTAGCCACCGTCGGACAACAGGGCGATCAGTCCGGGGACGAAGCGGTTGATCTCGCCCTGGTCGGTGAAGAATCGGGCCGGGATACGCCGGACACCGTCGACCTGCACAGCGATCAGCCGGTGCTGGTTCAGGTCGTCCATCACGCGGGTGACGATGACCCCGAGCAGGTCGGCGACATCGGGGACGGTCAGCAGGGGTTCCTGCTCCAGGTGGCCGGGCAGGTTCTGCTGCTCGTGCTGCTCGCTGTCGGACTGGGATGTGTTCTCATTCGTGCTCACGCTCCCCACCTTAACCGTTGCTGTCGACCCGCCGACGTATACTTCCCCTTTAGACCTGTAGGACACGAGGTGAGAGGGAGGCGTAGGCGATCACCGTGGAATCACTGCGCGCAGGAGACCTGCTGGACAACCGTTACCGTATCGGCGAAACCATCGCCCACGGTGGCATGTCGGTGGTCTACCACTGCGTGGACACCCGGCTGGACCGTGACCTCGCCGCGAAGGTGATGGATCCGGAATATGCCGCGGAACCGGCATTCCGGGCCCGTTTCGAACGTGAGGCCCGCGCAGTGGCCCGACTGAACCACCCGTGCCTGGTGAATGTCTTCGACCAGGGCGTGGACCACACCGACGAGGGCGACCACGTCTTCCTCATCATGGAACTGGTTCCCGGTGGGACGCTGCGGGAACTGCTGCGGGAACGCGGTCCCATGCCGCCACACGCCGCGTGTGCGGTGATGGGCCCGGTGCTCGAGGCACTCGACCTTGCGCACGAGGCCGGCATGGTGCACCGTGACGTCAAGCCCGACAATGTGCTGATCCGCGATGACCACCAGGTCAAACTCGCTGACTTCGGCCTGGTTCGCGCCGCCCACCGGGACGTCGCCGCCGGCGCCCCGGTCATCGGTACCGCCGCCTACCTGGCGCCCGAGCAGGTGCGCGGACAGCAGGTCGGCCCGGCCGGCGACGTGTACTCCGCCGGTATCCTGCTGTTCGAGCTGCTGACCGGGCGCACCCCGTTCACCGGGGCGAACCCCGACGAGACCGCGGTAATGCGCCTGGAGCGGGATGTGCCACCACCGTCCTCCCTGATTGCCGGGGTGCCCGCCGAGATCGACGAACTGGTGCTGCGAGCCACCCGGCGCAACCCGGAGGAGCGCTTCGCCGACGGCGGGGAGTTCCTCGTCGCCGTGGAGGAGACGAAGACGCAGCTCGGCCTGCCAGATTTCCGGGTTCCCGCCCCCACGAACACCGCGGTGCGTCGGGCGTTGGCCGGGTCGGTCGTCAGCGACCGGCTCAGCTGGGACGACGACACCATGGCCACCAGCATGTTCCCCCAGCAGCCGGAACAGCCGGAGCAGCACACGGCCGAAACCAACCTGGTGCCACCGGTCCCCACCCCCATTCCGGACCAGCGTGACCACCCGGAACCCGAACCGGAACCGGGGTACCACGACGACGCCGACCACAGCGCAGCCCCCGTAGCGGCCGCCGCGTCCAGATCACCGGCACCGCGCCCGACGAAGCGTCCTACCCTGACCAACCGCGGCCCGGTCGCGAACGTGATCTGGGGCGTGCTGCTCATCGCGTTGATCGCCGCGGTGGCGATCGCCGGCTGGTGGGTCACCTCCGGACGCTACGGTGAGATCCCGGAGGTTCTCGGCCAGGATGTCTCGGGAGCCCAGGCCGCTATCGAGGCCGCCGGCTTCAGCGCCACCGTCACCCAGGTCTACTCCGATGACGAGGAGGTCGACGAGGTCGCCGGCACCGACCCCGGTGCCGGGGAACGCGTCCCCCGCGGCGACGAGGTCGCCGTCCTGGTCTCGCAGGGACGGCCGACCGTCCCACAACCCGGTGACGCGGACACCCTGGAGTCCTACCAGAAACGACTGGAGGACAGGACCCTGACCTGGACCGTCGGCGAGCGGGTCTACTCCGACGACGTGGAGACCGGCGGCGTCGCCGAGCTCTCCCCGGAGGCCGGTGAGGAGGTCGACACCGGTACTGAGGTGACCATCCAGCTCAGCAAGGGTGCCGCCCCGGTGACAGTTCCCGATGTCGCCGGCATGTCCGAGGAACAGGCCCGCCGGGCCATCGAACGCGCCGGACTGACCGTCGGTGAGGTCACCGAACGCTTCGACGAGGACGTCGACGGCGGTGATGCCATCGGCACCGACGTCGACGCGGGCAAGGAGATCCCGGGCAAGTCGCCGGTCACCCTGGTGCTGTCGAATGCGATCACCGTGCCGGACCTGGAGGGCATGAGCCCCGAGGAGGCCGCGGAGGCGCTCCATGAGCTGGGAATGTCGCCGGAGACCGGTGAAGGCACCTCCGACACCTCCGTCGACACCGGTGACATCGCCGCCCAGGAGCCGTCATCAGGCACCCGGGTCGATCCGGCCGAGTCCACGACGGTGACGCTGCACGAGTCCACAATGGTGCGCGTGCCCTTCGTCATCGGACGCTCGGTCGACAGTGCCCGCTCCATCCTGGAGGACGCCGGGCTCGAGGTGGAGATCGACGGGCGGGACAACGGCCGGGTGATCACCCAGTCCCCCGGTCCGAACGGTCGTGCCGGAAAGGGTGACACCGTCACCCTCCGCGCGATCTAGGCTCGACTCAGGCACCCCCCGTAACGAAGACCCCGGACCCGACACGGGTCCGGGGTCTTTCGCTCCCCTACTACGGTGCCTGCCGCCGCTTACTTGCGCAGCATCTCTGCAACGAGGAAGGCGAGCTCCAGTGCCTGCTGGGTGTTCAGTCGCGGGTCGACCACCGTGGCGTAGCGCGACGGCAGGTCCAGGTCGGTGATGTCCTGGGCACCGCCGACGACCTCGGTGACGTCCTCACCGGTGAACTCGATGTGCACGCCACCGGGGTGGGAACCCGCGGCCCGGTGCACCTCGAAGAAGCCCTGGACCTCGTCGATGATGCGGTCGAAATCGCGGGTCTTGTAGCCGTTGGAGCTGGTGTAGGTGTTGCCGTGCATCGGGTCGCACTGCCAGATGACCTTGTGGCCGGTGGCCTCGACGGCCTCGACGATCGGGGGCAGAGCCTCCCGGATCTTGTCGTATCCCATGCGCGAGATCAGGGTGAGTCGGCCCGGCTCGTTGTTCGGGTCGATCTTCTTGACGTAGGCGACGGCCTCCTCCGGGGTGGTCGTCGGGCCGATCTTCACACCGACCGGGTTGCCGATCAGGGCGGCGAAGGCAATGTGGAAGTCCTCCATGCCACGGGTGCGCTCCCCGATCCACAGCTGGTGTGCGGAGAGGTTGTAGAGCGCGTCGTCGCCGTCCTCGTCGTGCGCCAGCCGCAGCATCGCGCGCTCGTAGTCGCGGAGCAGTGCCTCATGCGAGCAGTAGATGTCGGCGGTCTGCAGGGTGGAGTCGTTGACTCCGCAGGCCGCCATGAACTCCAGCCCACGCTCGATCTCCCCGGCCAGTGCCTCGTAGCGGGCACCGGCGCGGGAGTTCGCGACGAACTCGCGGTTCCACTCGTGCAGCTTCGCCAGGTCGGCGGTGCCCGAGCCGGTCAGTGCCCGCACCAGGTTCATCGCCGCGCCGGAGTTGGCGTAGGCGCGCACCATGCGCGAGGGGTCGTGACGACGACCCTCCTCGGTGCCCTCGATGCCGTTGACGATGTCGCCGCGGTAGTTCAGCAGGCCATTGCCGTCGCGGTCGGCCGAACGCGGCTTGGCGTACTGGCCGGCGATCCGGGCCATCTTCACCACCGGGGTGGAGGCACCGTAGGTCAGCACCACGGCCATCTGCAGCAGCGTCTTGATGTTGCCACGGATGTGCGGCTCGGTATTGGTCTCGAAGGTCTCGGCGCAGTCACCACCCTGGAGCAGGAAAGCCCTGCCGAGAGCCACGTCCCGCAGCTGCTCCTTGAGTCGCCGGACCTCCGGGGCCACCACGATCGGCGGAACGGACTCGAGGATCTTGCGGACGCGGTCGGCGTGCCCCTGGTCCCAGGACGGCTGCTGCTTCGCGTCACGCGCGACAACGTCCTGGAACTTCTCCTCGAGATCGCCGGGCAGCGGCGGCAGATCAGGGAGCTCGTCAAGTGGTGCGTCAATAGTCCAACCCATGGATGCCATCATACGAGATGACGCGTCCGGATGGTGAACCGGAGGGTGTATGTCCGGCAGGGCCACCGCCCACGTCAGCGTCGGGCACCCATCGACTGGACGGAGAGCCGGTACTTGACCACGTTGAACCGGGCGTCCTGCAGGGCGTCATGGGCCGACCCGGTCATCTCCGGCAGGGTCGGCCGGCCTGCGAATTCCCACAGTTGCTTGAGCTCCCGGGTGAACCGCGGCAGCTCGGCAGGGAGCTCGGTCATGTCACCCCACAACTGGGCCAGGGCGACATGGTCGTAGGCACCGACCCACGCCCACAGTTCAGGACGCTTCGCCGCCGGCAGCCAGTCCCCCTCCCGGTGGTTGGGAACCAGGAAGTCGAAGAGTCGACGGCGGATCTCCGCCCGCGACATCCACGCCTTGTCCGACCGCGGCGGCAGCAGCGGCAGGACGTTGCGGCGTACCCAGTCGCCGGCCTGACGTTCGTCGAACTCGGTGGATACGGCGTAGAACTCCCGGCCGTCCTCGGCGACGACACCGATCGACACCAGGTCGATGACGGTGCCGTCCTCAATGAACTCGGTGTCGTAGAAGTAGCGCACAGCAGTTGATTCTAGTCTGTCTCCACCCGCGGGTGCCGACGGGGCCGACGGGGCAGTGGCGGCGGGTAGAGAATCCACCGGATGAACGGGACCTTCCCCAGTAGGTAGAAGACATACCCGCTGAGCGCGCAGGTCAGCAGCCCCAGCACCACCTGCTGATGAAGTTCCATGACGACGCCGAAAGTGTCCGGGTCATACTGCGCCAGCCACGGCAGCAGTCGGACGTTGACCAGGTAGAGGAAGATCTGGTGGGAGACGTAGATCGGCAGGGTGTTGCGTCCGATGGCGGCGAAGACCCGTCGGATCCCGGGAATCCACGAGATCCACACCGCCACCACGATGGCCAGCGGTACGGCGGTGACGGTACGCACCAGGTCCATCAGACTCATCACCGAGTCATCGGACGCCGTCCAACCGCCGAGCGCCAGATGGTCGGCGACGGTGCCGTGCAGCCACTCCCAACCGATGTACAGGGCGGCCACGGCCACGATCACCCGCACGTCCTTCGCCAGTGTCGCCAGTCGCAGGAACACCGCCCGGAAGTGCAGGCCGAGGAAGAAGGCCGGCAGGTACTGGGTGATGTGGGTGATCTCGTTGTACGACGCCATCTGGGTCAGTGCCACCACCAGCGCCGGGACCACCGACAGCGCCACGGCCCCCCACGGGGCCAGGCGCCGGGTGAGGCAGGCAAGGATGTTGAAGACCATCAGCACGTACAAGAACCAGACGCCCGGATCACCGACGATGATGGTCCGGAGCAGGGTCGGAACGCTGAAGTTGTCGTCGATGACCAGGCGGGTCGCCGAGACGAAGGGGGTGAACACCAGGTAGGGCACCAGCAGGAACCAGAGGCGGCGGTACCAGAGGTCGCCGAGGGTGCGTTCGATGACGCGGTGGGCGAACAGGCCGGAGACCAGGAAGAACATCGGCATCCGGACCGGGTCCATGACGTCGTTCAACCAGCTCCAGGCGGTCTCGCTCGCCCCGGGCACCCCGGTGACCACGTGCATGTAGCAGACCGCGATGATCGACATGCCCTTGGCACAGTCAGCCCACAGCAGGCGGTCGCCGCCGGTGAAGGTCGGCGCTTTCACCGCGGGCGGCTGCACCCGAGACCCCTCTGAACGTTCTGACACGTCTGACAAGGTTGCCCCAGGAACGCCACCCGATCAATTCGGGTGTGTCGGAGTAGTCTGATCAGACGTGGACAAACGCACCCCCCGGCTCTCCCGTGGACAAGTCACCATCTTCTCGATCGTCGTCGTCGCAGTCGCCGCGATCGGCGTAGCCCGCAGTTTCCTCGACGACGCCTTCACCTACCACATCGACTTCGACGTCTACCGGGCCGGCGGCCGGGCCGTTCTCGACAGCGTGCCGCTGTACGAGGGTTCCTTCCCCGCTGGCGGCATCTTCCTGCCCTTCACCTATCCCCCGCTCTCGGCACTGCTCTTCGTGCCGATCGCCCTGGTCCCCAGCTGGGTCGGGTACATCCCCTTCGCGATCGTCAGCGCGATGGCGCTGGTGCTCGTCACCGTGATCGTGCTGGACGCCGTCAGCGCCGAAGCTGGACGAGACCGACTCGACCGTCGGAAGGCCTGGACGATCGGGCTCCTGCTGCTGCCGCTCGTCATCTGGATGTGGCCGGTCACCCACACCCTGCTCTACGGGCAGGTCAACATCCTGCTGATGCTGCTGGTCATCGCCGACCTCCTGTTGCCGAGGACGTACTGGCCACGGGGGATGCTCATCGGCCTGGCCGCGGCGATCAAACTCACCCCGGCGGTCTTCGGCCTGTTCTTCCTGGTGAACCGTCAGTGGCGGCAGGCCGTGGTGAGCGTTGTCTCGGGGATCGGGTTCACCGCCCTGGCATGGCTGGTCCTGCCGTCGCAGTCCTCGCAGTACTGGACCGAGACCATCTCCGACCCCGGTCGGATCGGTGGACTGTCCTATGCGGCGAACCAGTCGATCCGTGGCATGGTCGCACGCATGAGTGGCGACCCCGACGCCACGACGATCTGGTACATCGCGCTCGCCGTCGTCTTCGTCGCGGTGGTGCTGGTGATGGTGCGCCAGGTCGCTGACGGGGCCCACGCTGCGGCGGTGTGCACCAATGCCTTGCTGGCCCTGCTGCTCTCACCGGTGAGCTGGGCACACCACTGGGTGTGGGTGTTGCCGATGCTCCTGGTCGCCTGGCACCACTGGTCGGTGTACCGCAGTCGCGGCGCCGCCGTGCTCGCGGTGGTCACCGTGGTGGTCTCCCTGGTGCCTATGCACCTCTTCTTCCCCGCCCACGAACTGTCCGAGCTGGAGTGGTCGGGATGGATGCAGGTGACCGGCTCCGGGTACGTGCTGCTCGGCGTGCTGTGGCTGCTGTGGGGACTGTGGGAACTGTCCTACAGCCGGAAGCGCAGGAAACGTGGCTTCGGCTTCGGTGCGAGTGAGCGGCCGGTGCCCGGTTCGGTGCCCTCCGGGTAGCCCTCCCCCGCCTCCAGGGCCTTCTTGATGTCCGCGGCGTAGTGCTCCTCCACGTACTCCTGGCCGGAGAGCTCGGCGATACGCTCCATCACGTAGTTGGTCAGGGCGCGGGCCTGCTCGTACTCGTCACCGGCATCGGCGAAGTCCGCCGGGTCGATGCGGTCACCGACGACCACACCGACGCGGTAGGGACGCAGCAGCCAGGAGCCGGCGATATTGGCCTTCTCGGTGTCGATCATCGCCACCGGGTAGACCGGGGCGCCGGAGGCCAGCGCGATACGTGCCATACCGGTCTTACCGCGGTAGAGCCGTCCGTCCGGTGACCGGGTGCCCTCCGGGTACATGCCCAGCGGGTCGCCCTTGTCCAGCACCTTCAGGGCGGTGTTCAGGGCGGCGTCCTGTGAATCCTTGTCACCGCGGTCGATCGGCACCTGGCCGACCGAGGAGAAGAACCATTTCTGGATGCCACCGGCGAAGCCCGGCGTGGTGAAGTACTCCTTCTTCGCCAGGAAGGTCAGCTGCCGCTTCGACAGCAGCGGGAAGTAGAGCGAGTCCATGACAGCCAGGTGGTTGGAGGCCATCACGACCGGCCCCTCGGCGGGAATGTTCTCCAGGCCCCGGGAGAACGGTCGGTTGATAAGCCACAGCCACGGCCCGATGACGACGTTCTTCAACCACCAGTAAGTGCGGTTCTGCACGTTTGCTATCCCTTTCGCGAAATGACTGCGGGGTTCCCCGCTAGAAGCGCCGCACCGATCATACCCGCCTCGGAGCCCAGACTGGCGGGTTCCACGCGGGCGACCGGACGGAATCCGGCACCGACGACCGAGGAACCCATCTCCTCGCGCGCAGTGGGAAGGTAGAGGTCGGCATCGGCGGCGACACCGCCGCCCAGGACGATCAGCTCCGGGTCCAGGATGTCCTGCACCACCGACAGCCCGCGGCCCAGCCAACGGGCGAAATCCTCGATGACCTCGGCGGCCAGGAGGTCACCGTCGCGGGCCAGTCCGACGATGCTGCGCCCGGTGATCTCCTCCGGACGGGAGTGGAAGAGCTGCGACAGCAGACTCTCCGGGTGCCGACCGGTGGCGATGAACTCCAGGGCGGTCAGTTCCAGGCCGCTGCCGGAGCAGTACCGCTCCAGGCAACCGCGTTTGCCGCACGGGCAGGCACGTCCACCGGGAACCACGGTGAGGTGGCCGAATTCCGGGGCGGTCCCGTAGGCGCCGCGGTAGATCTGCCCGTCCTGCACCAGTGCGCCACCGATGCCGGTACCGACGGCAAACAGTACCCACGTCGATGCGTCCTGACCTGGTCCGAGGATGTTCTCGCCCCACGCTGCGGCATTCGCGTCATGCTCCAGGACGACCGGCAGCCCCAGCATCGAGGACAACCGGTTGCGGACGTCACTGTCGCGCCACGGCAGGTGCGGAGCGAAACGAACCCGGTCCTGCTCGGCGGTGATGAAACCGGCGACCGCGAGTCCCACCGCGCTCACCCCGTGGCGCTGGCGCAGTGCCGACACCACCAGGGTGATGGCCTTCTCCAGTGCAGCGACCGAACTCGGGGTCGGTAGCTGCTCGACGTCCAGGACCTGGCCCTGCGGGGTAACGACGGCGGCCCGGAGATTGGTGCCACCGATGTCTATGCCGATGGTCAGGGATGCGGGGGCGGACATTCGTCCTAGCGTATCGGTCACGCGCGCCAGTTCCAACTGTGTCGCCCGGGGTACGTACCGTTGCCGTCGAGCACCACGGACAGCTCCCGGCCCAGAACATTCCAGTTCCAGGCGTCCTGGACGTAGGCCCGTCCGCGCTCGGCATAGCTGGCGGCCCGCTCGGCGTCTGTGAGCAGTGCGGCAACGCAGGACGCCACGGCCGCGACATCGGTGCCGTCGACGACGTCGCCGGTCACCCCGTCCTGGACGGTCTCCGGTGCCCCTCCCCCGTCGCCGGCGATCGTCGGGACGCCACAGGCCTGGGACTCCAAGAATACGATGCCCAGTCCCTCGACGCTGAAACCGCCGCCCTGGGTGCGCACCGGCATGGCGAAAACGTCACCGGCGCAATAGTGCGCGACCAGCTCGTCGTAGTCGACCGGTCCGGTGAAAGTGACATGTTCCGCCACGCCCAGGGCGTTGGCCCGGTTGCGCAGTGACTCGGCGTAGTCGCCGGGGCCGACGATGAGCAGGTGGGCGTCCGGCACCTCGTGCAGGATCCGCGGCAGGGACCCCACCAGGGTGTCCTGGCCCTTACGGGCGACGACGCGGGAGACGCACACGATGACCTTCCGGTCGTCGATGCCGTGTCGCGCACGGATCATCGCCCGGCCCTGCGGATCGGGGCGGAAGACGGTGGAGTCGACTCCGCCAGGCATGGGTTCCCAGGCGACGTCTGGGCCGAAACAGTCGCGGAACCGGTTGCGGGCGTAGCGCGAGACATAGGTCAGGCAGTCCGTCCGGCGTCCGATGGCGCGCAGGACGGAACGTCCACCGGGCACCATCGACCACCCGACCTCGTGGCCGTGGGTGGATGCCACCACGCGGCTGGCCCCGGCACGGCGGGCCGCCGCACCCATCAGGGCCATGGGGGTCGAGGAACCGAACCAGACGGTGTCGATGTCTCGTTCGGTGATCAGCTGTGCCATCCGACGGGCCGTCGCCGGAGTGGGCAGCATGATCCGACGTGGCCACCGGACGACCTCGTACGGAAGTGAGGCGTCGTACTCCTCGGCGGCGGCAGGGTCCTGTGTGGAGGCGAAGACGGTGAGGGCGCCGGGGCTGCGCCGTTCGAGTTCGGCGCAGTAGTCGCGCAGGTAGCTCTGGATTCCGCCGACGGTCGGCGGGAAGTCATTGGTGACCAGGAGGACCCTGCTGCTACTGCCGGGCATGGCTGGTTAGTACCGCGCCGCGCCGGCGAAAGGCATGCTGTCCACGCTGACGACCTGGACCGGGATGCCGTAGTCCGAGGCGTGGACGATCTGACCGTCGCCGATGTACATGCCGACGTGGGTCACCCCCGGGTAGAAGCCGACGATGTCGCCGGGCTGCAGGTCCCCGCGCGACACCGAGGTGCCGCCGGCGATCTGTGCGGAGGAGGTACGCGGGATCGACTTGCCGCTCTGCTGGTAGGCCCAGAGCATCAGCCCGGAGCAGTCGAAGGAATCCGGCCCGGTGGCACCCCAGGAGTACGGGGAACCGAGCTTGGACATCGCCGCGCCGACCACGCCGGAGGCATCGGTGAGCTCACCCAGGAACTCCTTGACGTCGACGTCGATCGGGCCATTCCGGTCTGCCCAGCGACGCTTCTCCTCCGGGCTGAGGCCGTCGACGGCCGTGGCGATCTGGGTCTTGAGCTCCTCCAGGGCATCGGTGCGCTCCTCAAGCTCACGCTCCTGGGATTGCAGCACGCTGAGCTGGAAGTCGGCGGAGGCCTTGGCGCGCTGCGCCCGGCTCTCCTGCTCGTCGGCCTCGCGCAGACTGTCCTGCAGATCGGCGAGCTTGCCGGAGCGGTCGGCGTTGAGCGCACTGGCGAAGGCCCGACGGTCGATGGCGTCCTGTGGGTTGGACGCACCGGCGACCGCGGTGACCGGGTCGATGACGGCACCGCGGTAGAGGGACTGGGACAGCTCGGTGACCGGGGTGCGGGAGTCCTCGACGGCGGCGCGGGCACGGTCGACCTCTGCGGTGAGTCGCTCGGAGGTGCGGTTGGTGGCGTCGAGCCGGCCGCGTGCGTCCTCGATCTCGGCGCGGTTCTCCTCGACCTCGTCGCTGGTGACCTGGGCCTGGCGGGAGACCTCTTCGAGGCGCTCGAGCAGACCATCTGCGTCGGTGGGGAGCGGGGAGGTGTCGACCTCTCCGGCAGAGGATGCTGCATCGTCCGGGTCACCGGCGGCGAAACCGACGGTGCCGACGGTCCCGAGGGCCAGGGCGGCGGTGATTCCGAGCCCGGCGACGGCGCGGGCGGTGCGACTGGAGGGTGCCGGGGTGGCCGCGTTGGCGGCCGTGGTGGTTGCCCGAAGACGGTGGCTAGTCACTGTCGTTGATCCTCTTCCCATGATCAGGTGTAATGCGCATATAATGCCACAACTTCGTTATGGATCCGTAATTCATACGCGACGCAGCCCCGTGGTCGGGCCCGGCCGTGTCGGCAGGGTCGTGCACGGGGCTGCGGAAAGTGGCGCGCCTTGGCGCGCGATGGTGCGGTCCTAGAAGCGGACGGCGTTGTTGACCGGCATGTAGTTCAGGTCGTTGACCTGGACCGGGGTACTGGAGTTCAAGGCCTGCACGACCTTGTTGTCGCCGATGTAGATGGCAACGTGGGAGGCGCCACCGTAGTAGGAGACGATGTCGCCCGGCTTCAGGGCGTTCAGCGACACCGGGGTACCGGAGTATGCCTGGTCGCTGGAGGTACGCGGGATGGACTTGCCGACCTGGCTGTAGGCCCAGCTGGTCAGGCCGGAACAGTCGAAGGCATCCGGACCGGCGGCACCCCAGGAGTAGGGGGCGCCCTGCTTGGACATGGCGGCGTCGGCGATCTTCTGGCCGACGCTCTTGGAGGCGGACGGGGCCGCGGGGGCGGACGGGGCGGAGGCCCGGTCGGCGGAGGCGAGGTAGGCGTCGACGTCCACGTACTGGCCGGCGAAGTCAACGGCCTCGCTGGGGGCCTCAACCGAGTGGTTGGTGCCCGGAACCTGGACGGTCACGGCCTGCGCGGTCGCGGGGAGCGCGATGACTGCGCCCACGCCCACTGCAGCTGCCACGGCGGCGTTGCGGCGGGAGTGGTCCTTCTTCAAGCTGTGCTTGCCCATGATGTGGATAGTGCCTTTCATGCTCGCTGTCGGGGCTGTCGTTATCTCTGGCGATGTGGTCGCCCCTTAAGGTCACGAGAAGATTACGAAATGATCTCGAGCTTGTCCAACTCCCACACCGTGACCAGACCGGTGCAGGACTGTTATCTAACCGTTATTGAATCGCGACCAAAGCTCGACCCTATCGGCAGCGTGTGAACCCGGGCCACTCAGAGCGTGACTTGACCTGCATTTATATGGGATCCGAGCCGGTCAGCACGAGCACTGCAATCCCACACGGTCAACCGGAGGAAAGATGAATGTGAGACTCGTCACATACGGCGAACGTGTCGGTCTGCTGACCAGCTGCTGTGACCATCAGTCACATGCGTCACAGGGACACGGAAACGACAGGGACGACACAGAGCCACAGAAAGACCCACGCACAGTCGACGTAGAGTAGATGATTGTGATCCCTCGACCTGACTCCCCGGCTCAGTCTCTGTCTCAGTCTCTGTCCGCGGCACTCCGTGACTGCGTCATCCTCGACTGCGAGACCACAGGACTGGATCCGGACAATGACCGCATCATCGAGGTCGCCGCCGTCCACCTCGTGGACGGGGACATCGTCGAGTCCGTCCATTCCCTCGTGGACCCGGGCATCCCCCTCCCCCAGGTGATCACCGGGCTGACTGGAATGACCGACGCCGACCTGTCTGAACAGCCTCCGGTCTCAGCGGTGCTCGACGATCTTGTGACGTTGACGAGGAACCGCACCCTGGTCGGACATAACGTCTCCTTCGACATGGCCTTCATCAACGGCGAGCTCCGCCGTGAAGGACGGGCCAGCCTCGAGGCGGACTCGACGCTGTGTACCGCGGAAAGCGCCCGGGAGCTCATTCCGAGGGAGAAGGTCGGTCGGTACCGTCTGGACCGGCTGGCCGCCGTCCTTGGGTTAGCGCACTCCCCTGTCCACCGCGCGCAGGAGGACGTGCTCGCCACGGTGGATCTGTTGCAGTGGCTCCAACGCGCCGCAGCGGACACGTGAGGAGACATAGACAGCGCCCCACCGTGATGATCACGGTGCGGCGCTGTCTGGAGTGGTGTCGGGCTACGGGTTCTCGTGGCCCTCGCCGCCGAGCTGGCGGCGGTTCTCCTCCTGGAGACGGATCAGCATCTCCTTACGCTCCTTCTCGTTGGCCTCCTCGATCTCCTCGACCTGGCGGACGATGTCCTCGGGGTCAGGCTTGAACAGGGAACCACGTCCGGGGGCACCGGCGAAGCCGAGCTGGTTGAGCTTGGTGGGCACCTGCGCACCGGCGTACGGCAGCGGGATCGGATGTCCGTGCTCGTCCACCGGGCCGATGGGCTGGTGGACCTCGATGAAGCCGCCGCTGGGCAGCTGGCGGATCGTACCGGTCTCGATCCCGTGCTCCAGCACCGCGCGGTCGTTGCGCTGGAGACCCAGGCAGATCCGGTAGGTGATGAAGTACGCCAGCGGCGGAAGCAGGATGAAGCCGATACGTCCGGCCCAGGTCATCGCATTCAGCGAGATGTTGAAGAACGCGGCGACGTGGTCGTTGCCACCGGAGACCGTGAGGATGACGTAGGTGACCAGTGCCATGACACCGAGGGAGGTGCGGACCGGAACGTCGCGCGGACGCTGCAGCAGGTTGTGGTGCGCGGTGTCCTTGGTGAAGTGCTGTTCGATCCAGGGGTAGGCGAACAGCAGGACAACGAGCAGCCCGAGCAGGACAGCGACCCAGACCACGGCCGGGATCGTGTAACTACCCAGGTACAGCTCCCAGGCCGGCATGATACGTGCCGCACCATCCGTCCACAGCATGTAGATGTCAGGCTGCGAACCGGCAGAGACCTGTGATGGGTTGTACGGTCCCAGGTTCCATATCGCGTTGATCTGGAAGACACCGGCCAGCAGTGCCACGAAGCCGAAGGTGATCAGGGCGAACGATGCAGCGTGAACGCCGAACACCGGGATGACTCGGGCACCCACGACGTTGCGCTCGGTACGGCCCGGTCCGGGGAACTGGGTGTGCTTCTGGTACCAGACCAGCGCGAGGTGGGCAGCGATCAGGGCAAGCAGAATCGCGGGGATCAGCAGCACGTGCGCGATGTAGAGACGCGGGATGATGATGTCACCCGGGAAATCACCGGCGAACATGATCCAGTGGAGCCAGGTACCGATGATCGGCAGGCCGATGATGATGGCGGACATGATGCGCAGACCCACACCGGAGAGCAGGTCGTCCGGCAGGGAGTAGCCCATGAAGCCCTCGGCGATGGACAGCAGCAGCAGGACGCAGCCGATGACCCAGTTCGCCTCACGCGGCTTACGGAACGCACCGGTGAAGAAGATGCGCATCATGTGGACCATGATCGACACCGCGAAGAGCAGTGCCGCCCAGTGGTGCACCTGGCGGATGAACAGACCGCCGCGGACCTCGAAGGAGATGTCCAGGGCTGTCGCGTAGGCACGAGACATCTCGACACCGTTCAGCGGTGCGTAGGCGCCGTCGTAGATGACCTTGG
Organism: Candidatus Corynebacterium faecigallinarum; assembly: GCA_019120175.1. Taxonomy (GTDB): domain Bacteria; phylum Actinomycetota; class Actinomycetes; order Mycobacteriales; family Mycobacteriaceae; genus Corynebacterium; species Corynebacterium faecigallinarum. Next base: position 312,711 of record DWVP01000024.1, on the reverse strand, counting down.
CCATCGAGGGGTCGAAGAACAGTGTCAGGTAGACACCCGACAGCAGCAGGATGATGAAGGAGTATAGCGCGATCTCACCGAGCATGAAAGACCAGTGGCTCGGGAAGACCTTGTTGATCTGTTTCCTCAGCCCGCCTGCAGCGGTGTAACGCTCATCGAAGTTGTTGGCCGCCTCTGCCACGCGGGACGGCTTGGTGGGTGTGCTCATGACTGACGCTCCCAGAAGGCAGGGCCGACGGGTTCGACGAAGTTCTTGTCAGCGTACAAGAACCCGTCCTCATCGACGTTGATGGACAGCTCGGGCAGTGCACGGGCGGCCGGACCGAACACCGGCTTACCCCAGTGCAGTGCATCGAACTGCGACTGGTGGCACGGGCACAGGATTCGGTTGGTCTGCTGCTCGTACAGCGAGGTGGGGCAACCGATGTGGGTACAGATCTTCGAGTAGGCGTAGTAGTCGCCGTAGTGGAAGTCCTCCTGGCCGTCACGCTGGACAGCCTTGAGGGCATCCTCATGACGCAGACGGATCAGCATCACGGAGTTACGGGAGCCGTGGATGGAGTGCATCTGCTCCTCGTAGACGTCCTTGGCCGGATCGAAGGCATCGTGGTCGTTCACCATATCCTCGGTCATCGGGAAGACGGTCTCCATGGAGCCGGCGTCCAGGTCCTCCGGGCGAACACGGACCAGGCGGTTGACGCCCTGGGTGGTCCAGTGCCCGTGGTGCTCCTCGGCGATGGCACCGGTGTCGCGGCCCAGGTAGACCTTGGTGCCGTCGTTGACCAGGGTCCAGCCCGTGGTCCACAGAGTGCCGTCGCCGGCGATACCCATCTTGGAGGTGGGCTTCCACGGGTTCTTGACGATGCCGCCCAGCGGCAGCACGATGGCGACGCCGGCCAGCGCCACACCGGCACCGCCCAGCCCCATCAGAACCTTGCGGCGCCCCAGGGTCGAGGTCTTCCACGCATCGTTGAGCAGCGCGGACATCGTACGGCGGTCGATCTCGTCAGAGGGACCGTCGTGACGCTTCTGGACCGCGATCTCCTCCGGAACGAACTTCTTGGAGAACTGCACTGCGCCGACACCCAGGCAGATGATGGCCAGGCCGGAGGTGATGCCCAGCATCGGGGTGTAGAGGGCGTACCACCGGAGGCCGTCCTCCTCGAGGTGCTTGTACTCCCAGGGCCAGAAGAGGTAGACCGCGACGAAGGCCAGGCCGAACACGACCGACAGTGCCCACCAGAAACCGACACCGCGGGCGGCACGTTTCTCGGCGGGGTCGCCCTCGACGGGGAAACGCTCCTTGCGGTAGGCGATGGTGACATCATCGAGCTCGGTGCCGATACGGGCGAGCTCCTCGTCGCTCATGCCCTTGATCTCTTCTTCAGAGTAGGTGACGTTGTTTTCACTCATGACCGGGTTCCAATCCACATAGCCGCACCGATGAGCACGACGATTCCGGCAATCCACATCAGCATGCCCTCGGTGACCGGGCCGATACCGCCGAGGCCGTAGCCACCGGGGTTCGGGGACTCTTCCGCGGACTTGATGTAGGCGATGATGTCCTTCTTCTCGTCAGCGGAGAGCTGACGGTCGGAGAACTTAGGCATGTTCTGCGGACCGGTGAGCATGGCCTGGTAGATCTCCTGCTCATTGGCCTCGTCCAGCGGAGGCGCGTGCTTACCACCGGAGAGTGCACCACCCTTACCGGTGAAGTTGTGGCAGGACGCACAGTTGAGACGGAACAGGTCGGAACCGCGGGCGACATCCGTCGGGTCGATCGCGCCGTCCTCGTTGTGGGAGCCACGCAGGGACTCCATGGCGATGTTCCCGTCGTCATCCTTGACGATGCCGGGGCCGCCACCGTTGGCATTGACGTAGGCGGCGAGCGCCAGAGTCTGAGCCTCGTTGAAGCGCGGGTCCTTACGATCGGCCTGGGCCTCGTTGCGCTTCATCGGCATACGGCCGGAGTGCACCTGGAAGTACACGGAACCTTCGCCGACGCCGACCAGGGAGGGACCGCGGTCCTGGACACCCTGGAGGTTGGCACCGTGGCAGGTGATACAGGCGACCTCGTAGATCTCCTGTCCCTGGGTGATCATCTGCTCCGCGTCCATCTCTGCGGTGGCAGTCTGCTGGTCAGGCGTGAACGCCTGCGCGACAAGACCTGCACCGGTCAGACCGAGTACGAGCGCAAGCGCCCCGGCCATCGTACGGCGCAGCTTGCGTCGAGTTCGACGCTTCTTGCCTGTTGTGGAAGCCGTGGCGGCGGTTGCCGGCGGCTGCTCCCCCTCGGGAGTGGGATTGTTGATATCCATCTTGTTCCCTTTAACTCGTCATTTGGAAGGCGATGGGCTTAACGGCCGAGCGTCACACATCGGCCCGTCCGGCCTACTGGATGAAGTAAATCGTGATCCACAGTCCGATCCACACGACGTCGACGAAGTGCCAGTAGTACGACACGACGACGGCGGATGTGGCCTGGGCCGGAGTGAACTTCGATTTCACCGTACGAAGAAGAATGACCACGAAAGCAAGCACGCCGGCGATGACGTGTGCGCCGTGGAAGCCGGTGGTGATGAAGAACACCGACCCGTAGACGCTGCTCTGGATCGTGGTGCCCTCCTGCACCAGCATCACGTACTCATATCCCTGGCCGAGGATGAAGAGCGTCCCCAGCGCGATGGTGAGTGCGTACCACTTCCGCAGGCCGAAGACGTCGCCGCGCTCGGCGGCGAACACCCCCCACTGTGCGGTGAACGACGATGACACCAGAATCACGGTGATCGCCAGGGCGAACGGGACGTTCAGATGTGTGGGCTCCGACGGCCAATTGCCGCCGGAGTTCGCCTTCGAGACGAAGTACATCGCGAACAGTCCCGCGAAGAACATCAATTCCTGAGACAGGAACACAATCGTGCCGACGCTGACCATATTCGGTCGGTTCAGCGTCACGGCACGCTGTGGTGCTGCCATGCTTTGGTTTCCAACTGCGCTCGTCACGCCTACAAGTATGGCCGACGGCTCACCCATAGTCGATTCGCAACCCCGGTTCGACACGCCCAATCTGCAAAACTGCAGGTCGCACTTCCAGATTTCCTGGCAACTCACCACAAACGGGGTTAGTCGGGAACTCCCCCGCCCCCATATCCGACGCGTCACCATAACTGCAGGTGAGTCCCCGTCCCCTTTGATAATGCGCGGAACTCGACCGGCTCGACAACAGACCAGCACCACCCCCGTAAAGGGGCGGCCGGAAACCGCAGCCCACCGCAGCGTCCGCGGTCACCACACCAGGGTACCGCGAGGCCCCCGCGGGGTCCCAAACCGCCGTGGTCCAGACCACCCCCTTTCCCGCGGCAGGGCGAGGAATAGGATGGTCATTGACCAACCTGGTCAGACACACCGTAACGATCCGTACGGCCCCATAAGGAGAGGACTCATCCATGCCGTCTGATTCACCTTCATCGCACAGTTCAGCGCGACCGGACCACGTCCAGGCACTGGACCCCGCGAGTCTTCCGCCGAGCTACTTCACCTGGCCCGGTGTCCTTGATCGCATCGGTCGTCACGAGGAACTCAGCGAGTACCAGGTCAGCTGGGCAGTGAGTCAGATCATGGAGGGCAACGCCACCGACGCCCAGCTCGCTGCCTTCGCCTTCGGCCTGCGCGTCAAGGGAATCTCGGCCGCCGAGCTCTCCGCCGCAGCATCGGCGATGCGGGGTTTCGCGACCCCGGTCGATTTTTCCGACGTTCCCGAGGCTGTCGACATCGTCGGTACCGGTGGCGACGGTCACCACACCGTCAACATCTCGACCATGGCGTCCTTCGTCGTGGCGGCAACCGGAGTGCCTGTGGTCAAGCACGGCAACCGTGCGGCGTCCTCGAAGTGCGGCGGCGCCGATGTCCTCGAGGCACTCGGTCTCGACATCGAACGCTCCCCCGAGACCATCCACGACGACGCCCTGGAGACCGGCTTCGCGTTCATGTTCGCCAAGACCTACCATCCGGCGATGCGTTTCGCCGGACCGGTGCGTTCGGAGCTGGCGGTCCCCACCCTGTTCAATATGCTGGGCCCGATGACCAATCCGGCCGGCCCGAAGTTCGGCCTGATCGGCTGCGCTTTCCGCGACATGATGCCGATCATGGGTGGCGCATTCGCCCATCAGGGGGTGCGCGCGCTCATCGTCCGCGGCCTCGACGGCATGGACGAGATCAGCGTCTCCGCCCCCACCGAAGTGGTGACCGTCGACGTCCAGGGACGCACCGGTGAGTTCACGATCAACCCCCGCAGCTTCGGACTGGACGTCTACGACGACGATGCCCTCAAGGGCGGGGATCCGGAATTCAACGCCGATATCGCCCGACGCCTGTTCGCCGGCGAACTCGAGGGGGCGGTGAAGGACGCCGTCCTGCTCAACGCCGCCGGCGCGCTGGCCGCGGTCCGAGGCTGGGAGGGCAGTGACCTGAAAACGGTCCTCACCGAACAGTTGGCTGTCGCCCGCGAGGCCCTGGAGTCCGGCGCAGCGCAGGCGAAGATGCTGGACATCGTCGGACGGGACTGACCCCCCGTCCCTGCCCCCCCATCCGTCGGACACGCCAAAGGAGCATCCGCGAGGAAGTCAGCGGGTGCTCCTTGATGGTGGTGACCCGGGGTCACCATTGTGTGAGCCGCCTACCCTGGTCAGGGCAGGCGGCGAGGAAGGTCTATTCCTTCTCGGGCGGAAGACCGTACTGGAGATTCAGCATGACGGTGGACCAGATCAGCATGACCACACCCATGACGATCAGCCACAGCAGCCAGAAGGCGATGCCGTAACCCATCAGCACGATCGACACGGCCATGAGGAAAGGCCATCCGGAGCTTGCCGAGAAGAAGCCCAGCACGCCAGCGCCGTCCTCGATCTCCGCTTCCTCCCAGTCCTTGGGCTCAATGTCCGACTTGGCGTTGCTGAGGTGGAAGTACACACCCAGGAACAGGGTCAGCAGGGAGGCCAGCACCAGACCGGTGCCACCTGCCCACTCCGCACCCTGAAGGTTTGACCCGTCGTTGAGCTGCGAGGTGGCGTAGAAGTACACCGCCGCCAACACCCCGAGGAACAGGGTCAGGCCGTACATCAACTTGGCTGTCTGCCGCATTGTCGTCTCCTAGTTTCTCTGGGCCGGCTTAGGACGCGGGGCTATCGATGTAGTTGCTGTCACCGTCGACACCACGGGTGGCGTCACGGCCCGGCACGAACGGCTTCGTGGAGGTTGCGTAGGGGGCCTCACCGATCTCACGCAGAGCGTCGGCGTTGCTGGCATCCGGGTTCGCCTCGCGGAAGGCCATGTAGTCAGCGAACTGTTCCTGCTCGACGACACGGACCTCGAAGTTCATCATCGCGTGGTAGGTACCGCACATCTCGGCACAACGGCCGACGAATGCGCCGGTCTCGTCGATCTCCTCGATCTGGAACTTACGCTCCGACTGGTTGGCTTCCGGGTGAGGGAAGAGGTCGCGCTTGAACAGGAACTCCGGGACCCAGAAGGAGTGGATCACGTCAGAGGACGCGAGATCGAACTGGATCGGGGTGTTCACCGGGAGCACCAGCACCGGGACCTCCTCGGACGTACCGAGGGTCTCGATCTTGTTGTAGTGCAGGTAGGTGAAGTCGTCCTTCAGCTTGCCGTGGATCGGGCCCACGGACTTGCCGTGCTCGTCACGGTCGTCCTGCGGGACCTCGGCAGCTGCCTCGGCGGCGTCAGCGCGATCAGTGTCCTCGCCGTTGTAGGTCTCGCCGTTGGAGGTGAACTTGCCGTCGACCTCGCCGTAACCGAACTTCCAGTTCCACTGGTAAGCGGTCACGTCGACACTGACCTCGGGGTTCTTGTCGTGTGCGGTGACCTTGTCCTGGGTCTGCACGGTGAAGAAGAACAGGCCCATCACGATGAGCACCGGGACGACCGTCAGGACAAGCTCCAGCGGAACGTTGTACTGGGTCTGCCGCGGGAACTCCGGCTTGCCCTTCTTCTTGGCCCGCTTGTCGGTGTCGCGGAAGATCACCACGAACATAAGGGTCCACATGATGATGCCGATGATCCACGCAACGACCCAGGTCCACACCCAGAAGTTACCCATGGACTCAGCCTCGGGCGTGATGCCGTCGGGCCAGCCCATGCGCAGGGCATGGAAGAAACCGTTGTCGGGGGGTGCGACATCGCAACCGACCAGGGCCAGGGAACCAAGTCCCAGTACTCCGGCAAGGCCGAGCTTGCGCCCGGTGCCGTGAACTTTTCGCTGTTCCACGCGAGTATGCCTTCCTCAATCACACGTCGTGTTCATCGGGACCGCAGCGGTGTCATCGCCTGCAGAGGACGCACCTGGGTCCCGTGTCACCATCCGACAATAGTGCATGGGGGGTCGCGGTCCACCATCATGCACACCGTTGTGATTCCACATCGGCCCTATTCGGGGTTGCCTGGGTCACTTGACACGCCTTTCTACGCGCCGAGGGGGCCGCCGAGTAGTCTGGTGATTCAGCAAAGTGCCCACCCGGACTACCCCGGCCGCCGAATTTTACGGAGATGACCCCTAGCGCCCATGTGTGGACTTCTTGGATTCTTGACCGCGCAGGACGACGCCGACCTCTACGTCGACGCCGTCGCCCACGCCCTGCCGTGCATGCGGCACCGTGGCCCCGACGAAGACGGGACCTGGAACGACGACTCTGTCGTCTTCGGCTTCAACCGCCTCTCGATCATCGACCTGGAGCACTCCCACCAGCCTCTGCAGTGGGGCCCGGAGGACGCCCCCGCCCGTTACTCGATGACCTTCAACGGCGAGATCTACAACTACCTCGAACTCCGTGAGGAGCTGCAGGCTGCCGGCTACGAGTTCCAGACCTCCGGCGACTCCGAGACCATCGTGGTGGGCTTCCACCACTGGGGCAAGGACGTCGTCAACCACCTCCGTGGCATGTTCGCCTTCGCGGTGTGGGACTCGGTGGAACGCTCCCTGTTCCTGGCCCGCGACCCCTTCGGCATCAAGCCTCTCTTCTACGCCACCACAGCCGCAGGTACCGCCTTCGGCAGCGAGAAGAAGTCGATTCTCGACATGGCCGACGCCGTTGGTCTAGACAAGAGCCTTGACGACCGTGCCATCGTCCACTACACAGACCTTCAGTACGCCCCCGAGCCGGAGACCCTGCACGCCGGGATCCGCCGCCTGGAATCCGGCTGCCACGCCACCCTCACCCCCGGCGGCGACGTAGAGGCCGTCCGGTACTTCGAGCCAACCTTCCCTGTCGTCCCCGTCCCGGCCGGCAGCGAGGACAAACTGTTCCGCAGGATCGCGGACGCCATGCAGGACTCGGTCGCCAAGCACATGCGTGCTGACGTGACCGTCGGCTCCTTCCTCTCCGGCGGCATCGACTCCACCGCCATCGCGGCACTGGCGAAGCAGCACAACCCTGACCTGATCACCTTCACCACCGGGTTCGAGCGCAAGGGGTACTCCGAGGTCGACGTGGCCGCCGAGTCCGCCGCCGCGATCGGGGTGGAGCACGTGGTGAAGGTGGTCTCCCCCGAGGAGTTCGCAGCCGCGGTCCCCAAGATCATCTGGTACCTCGACGACCCGGTCGCAGACCCCGCCCTGGTACCCCTCTACTTCGTCGCCGCCGCCGCCCGCGAACGCGTCAAGGTGGTGCTCTCCGGCGAGGGCGCCGACGAGCTCTTCGGTGGCTACACCATCTACAAGGAGCCGCTGTCGCTGGCTCCTTTCGAGAAGATCCCCTCCCCGATCAAGAAGGTGCTGGGGGCCGTCGGCAACGCACTGCCGGACGGTATGCGCGGTAAGTCCCTGCTGCAGCGTGGCACCACCCCGATGGAGGAGCGTTACTACGGCAACGCCCGGTCCTTCAACTACGAGCAGCTGGAGCGCGTCCTGCGGATTGCACGTCCCGAATGGGACCACCGCGAGGTCACCGCTCCGATCTACGCCCGCTCCACCGACATGGACCCGGTCTCCCGGATGCAGCACCTCGACCTGTTCACCTGGATGCGCGGCGACATCCTCGTCAAGGCGGACAAGATCACCATGGCCAACTCACTGGAGCTGCGCGTTCCGTTCCTCGACAAGGTTGTCTTCGACGTCGCCCGAACGATCCCTCACGAGCTGAAGGTCGGCCACGGCACCACGAAGTACGCGCTGCGTCGTGCCCTGGAGCTCATCGTCCCGGAGCATGTGATCAACCGGAAGAAGCTGGGCTTCCCGGTGCCGCTGCGTCACTGGCTGGCCGGCGAGGAGCTCCACGACTGGGCGAAGACCACCATCCAGGAGTCCCAGACCGACCACATCTTCAACAAGGCCGAGGTGCTGGCCATGCTCGAGGAGCACCGGGTGTCCTTCTCCTCCGGGTCGGCGACCGGCACCGGCCCCGACCACTCGCGTCGCTTGTGGACCGTGCTCGCCTTCATGATCTGGCACGGCATCTTCGTCGAGGACCGGATCCACCCGGAGATCGACGAGCGCGACTTCCCAGTCCACCTGTAGAGCACTCGGGGCCCGGCACCCCAACAACCACAACCGATCGACAATCCCGCGAATCTCAGTGTTCAGGGGATTGTCGGTCCGTTGTGGTTGTTCTGACCGAGGGGCAGAGCATCACCCGTGTACCGCCGAGGGATTACCCACCGTTCCACACGGACATGAAGCGACCCCAACTGAGCGTAGAGCCGCTGAATCCGCGGATTCGCCGGGTCTATGCTCAGTTGGGGTCGCTCTGGTGAAGACGGGGTCTCCGGCGTACGGCGGACCAGGTCTTCTGATCAGCTGTCAGATCAGCTGAAGGAGTCGCCGCAGGCGCAGGACCCGCCGGCGTTGGGGTTGTCGATGGTGAAACCCTGGGACTCGATGGTGTCTGAGAAATCAATCTTTGCACCGGTCAGGTACGGCGCCGACATCTTGTCGACGATCAGACGGACACCCTCGACCTCATCGACGAGGTCGCCGTCCAGCGAACGGTCGTCGAAGAAGAGCTGGTAGCGCAGGCCAGCACAGCCGCCCGGCTGCACGGCGATACGCAGTGCCAAATCGTCCCGTCCCTCCTGGGCGAGCAGTCCGGCTGCCTTCCCTGCGGCGGCGGTGGTCAATTCAACCCCGGTGGTCTTCTCGGGAGCGGTCATCAATTCCTCCTGGTCTGATGCGCGGCTTTCTGATGCACGTCTGGTGCAGATATTCCCAACCTACTCCCCCACAACCACGAAAGCCACCAGAGTATTCCCGTGGCGTGGCAGAGACTTCACCAGAGACTTCACCGGAGACTTCTCCGGAGACTTCTCCGCCCTACCGCCGCCCCCTTTGGCACCGGACACCTCCGGTGCTCTAGCCTGTGAGGTGTGAAACTCCCGTGGAAGAACAGCTCCGACTCTGACGACACCGCCAACACCGACGTAACCGCCGCCAGCGTCCAGTCTGATCAGGCCGCCGACACCTTCGGCGACACCGACGACTCCGGACTGCCGAAGGGGCAGACCGCGAAGAAGGGGCGGCCGACCCCGAAGCGTAACGAGGTTGAGCGCTCCACGGGTGTGCGTCGCGCCCACTACGACGCTCCGCTGACCCCGAAGGAGGCACGTCAGCGCAAGAAGGACGTCAAATCGTCCATGTCCAAGGAGGAGTACAAGGAGCAGAAGCGCAAGCAGCGTGAAGAGGCCGCCGCCGCGCGCCAGAAGGCCAATGAGCGCATGATGGCCGGCGACCCGAACTACCTGCTGCCCCGCGACCAGGGCAGGGAGAAGCTGCTGGTCCGTAACTACGTCGACTCCAAGCGCTACCTGATGAACTACTTCCTGCCGATCGCCCTGGTCGTCGTGGTCGTGATGATCATCGGTACGCGCTTCCCGCTGCTGGCGAACGCCCTGTCCCTGTTCATGCTCGTGGTGATCATCGTGATGGTCGTCGAGGGCCTCTTCCTGGGCCGTCGGGCGACCCGCCTGGTGAACGAACGCTATCCCGACAACACCTTCGGCAAGTGGGCGATCGGCTTCTACGCCTTCACCCGCGCCACCATGATCCGCAAGATGCGCACGCCGGCACCGCAGGTGCAGCTCGGCGACACGGTCTAGCGCGTCCCATCAACCATGACGGTTCTTGCCAGACTCCGGGACTGGGTCACCACGACCGGCTGCGTCACCGCCCTCGTGCCGGACGAGATGGGGTCCGGTGCACGTCCCACCCTCGTGGCCGTCACGCAGGACGGTTCCCCCGCCGCGGAGTCGCTCGCGGCCGGCGGGTCGGTGCTCAACGACCTGGCGACGATCAGTGGGGCGGACCTCGAGGTCGTCACCGCCGCGACGGCCGGACTGACCGCCGAGGAAGTGCTGGCCCTCATTGCGCAGGGGCAGGCCCAGGCGGACGCCCACGCTGACGCCGCCACTCCCCTGCTGCTCGTCGGCATGCCCGGCGCAGACGCTGATGCGGCCGCAGCTGCTGCCGCCGTCATAGGTACCCGCTGCAACGTGGAGCCGGTGAACCTGTTGCGCGCCGACGACCCGGACTGGCAGCGGCGAGTCATTCTGGTACGCGACCTGATGTTCACCACCCGACGTCTTCGCCGTGGCCCCGCGACGGCGTCGTCCAGCCGTGAGATCCTGCGGATGATCGGTACTGCGGAACTCGCGGTCGTCGTCGGCCTGCTGTCCCAGGCCGCCGAGCGCCGCACGCCGGTCATTCTGGACGGCCCGGCCACTCTCGCCGCAGCTCTGCTGGCGGAGGCGTTGCGTCCGGGGTCGGCCGACTGGTGGTTGGCCCCCCACATCCCCGATGAGCCGTCGGCGCCCGCTGCGCTGCGTCGACTGTCGCTCTCCCCCATCCACGACGCTGATCTGGGCCTGCCCGGGACCGGCTGCGGCGCCGGCCTGGCCGTCCTGCCCATGGTGCGGACCGCCGCGGTGGTCGCTGACCGCGACCGCACCGCCGAATAGTCCGTACCGGCAATCCCCCTGGCGTCCCCCTAGCGGTGCGCCGTCACTCGCCGGAGCGAGCCGGGACCAGGGTGTAGTTCCAGCCGTGGGCGTCCTCTACGGTGCCGCGCTGGATACCGGTCAGGTGCTCACGCAGCCGCATGGTGATCTCGCCGGACTCCCCACCGTTGACCTGGAATTCACCGGTCTTGTCCTTCACGGTGCCGACCGGGGTGATGACTGCGGCGGTTCCGCAGGCGAAGGCCTCCCGCATCTCGCCGGAGGCGGCGGTCTGCTTCCACTCCTCGACGCTGAACTTACGCTCGGTGACCTTCAGACCGTCGTCCGCGGCAAGCTGCAGCAGGGATTCGCGGGTGACACCGGGCAGCAGGGAGCCGGAGAGCTCCGGGGTGACCAGTTCAGCCGACTCGGAATCAGAGTCGCCCTGCAGGATGAACGCAAGGTTCATCCCGCCCATCTCCTCGATCCAGGTGTGCTCGGCGGCGTCCAGCCACACGACCTGGTCGCAGCCCTTCTCCTCGGCGAAGGACTGGGCTGCCAGCGAGGCGGCGTAGTTGCCCGCGAACTTTGCGGCACCGGTGCCGCCGGGGGCCGCGCGGACGTACTCGGTCGACAGCCACACGCTGACCGGGGTGATGCCGCCCTTGAAGTAGGCGCCGGCCGGGGAGGCGATGACGTAGAAGCTGTAGCTGTTGGCCGGGTGGACGCCGAGTCCCACCTCCCTGGAGATCATGAAGGGGCGCAGGTACAGCGCCGCCTCGCCACCCGCGGCGGGGACCCAGGCGGAGTCGACGTCGACGATCTGCTTCAGAGACTCCAGGAAGAGCTCCTCGGGTAGCTCCGGCATCGCCATGCGGCGTGCCGAGGAGCGGATCCGCGCGGCGTTCTTGTCCGGTCGGAAGGTGGCGATGGAACCGTCCGGCTGACGGTAGGCCTTCAGCCCCTCGAAGATCGCCTGTCCGTAGTGCAGGACAGAGGAGGCCGGGTCGATCTGCAGCGGGGCGTACGGCACCAGGCGCGGCTCGTGCCATCCGGCGTCCTGCGACCAGTCGATGACGACCATGTGGTCGGTGAAGTACTTGCCGAACCCGGGGTTGGCGAGCACTTCCTCGATCTGCTCCACCGGCGTCGGCGTGTCGGTGAGGGTACGGGTGAACGGCTGGGTGGTGTCGGCGGAACCGGGCGCAGAATCAGACATGGCCTGTATCTTAGACCCGTCGGTTCCCATGAGCGTAGGAGAGGTGAGGGATGACCACGAGCGCGGCTCCCACAGACCAGCTAGATTCGATGAACCCGAACCCGTCGGCGATACTGCGTCGCGGTGTCGTTCCTGCACTCGAACTTTTTTCGGGGGCGATCACCGATGCTGACGTCGATGTCCTGATGGTGCCGACCTTCGTGGGTGAGTCGGGAATCGAGACGTCGTTGGACGTCTCGGTGTCTGAGCAGGTCCAGGTTGAGGTGTGGAAGTCCTTGGTCGAGGTGGGTGCCACCGGGCGCGCCGAGGAGGTCGTGGGGCTGCCGTCCGTTCCCGGCATTGCCGCCGGCCGGATCGTCGCCGTCGGACTGGGGGACGCCGACGCCGTCACCGAGGACGGCCTGCGTGCCGCCGCCGGTGCCGCCTCCCGGGCGGTGGCCGCTGAACTCCCTGTGACTACCGGGTCCACCGGGGTCACCGGGGCCACCTCGGTACTGAGCCTGCTGGGCGTGCTGGGGGTCGGCCCGGTGACCGAGGGACATGCCCTGGGCGGCTACCGCTACGGCAGCAGCACCGGGACCGCCGACACTCCCCTGCGCATCCTCGTCGCCACCGGTGACAGCGCTGTCACTGACCCTGACTCCGGTGCCGATGAGGTCTTCGCCCACGCCTGCGTGGTCGTCGAGGCCGTGACGTTCGCCCGGGACCTGGTCAATGCCCCAGCGAATTTCCTCTACCCGCAGAGTTACGCGACGATCATCGAACACAGCGCCACCGGGGCTGGCCTCGAGGTGGAGGTCCTCGACGAGAATGATCTCGCCGAGCAGAGGTTCGGGGCGATCCTGGGCGTGGGCCAGGGATCCCAGCGTCCTCCCCGACTGGTGCGGGTGAGCTACGTGCCGGACGGGGTGGACGACCCCCGACATGTCGCACTGGTGGGAAAGGGTGTCACCTTCGACACCGGTGGTATCTCGCTGAAGCCGGCGGCGAAGATGGACAACATGATCTCCGACATGGGCGGGTCGGCGGCGGTCGTCGCCGCGGTCATCGCCGCGTCCGAACTGGAACTCCCTGTCGCGGTGACCGCCACCGTCCCCCTGGCGGAGAACATGCCGGACGGTGTGTCGCTGCGCCCCGGCGACATCCTGCGACACTACGGCGGGACGACTACCGAGGTGCTCAACACTGACGCGGAGGGGCGCCTGATCCTCGGCGATGCCCTGGCCCGCGCCTGCGAGGACGAGCCCGACTTCCTCGTGGAGACCGCCACGCTGACCGGGGCGCAGGTTCGTGCTCTCGGCGACCGGATGTCTGCGGTCATGGGCACCCCCTCCTTCCGGGACCGGGTTGCCGACATCGGCCACGTCGTCGGTGAGGAAGCCTGGCCGATGCCGCTGCCTGCGGAGATCCGCCGGGACATTACCTCTGATGTGGCTGACCTGCGCAATATCTCCACCAAGGGGTGGGGCGGCATGGCTGCGGCCGGGCACTACCTCGCCACGTTCGTCACCGAGGGACTGCCCTGGGTCCACATTGACGTCGCTGGTCCGGCCTACAACTCTGGTTCGGCCCGTGGGTACACCCCGCGGCGGGCCACCGGGGCCCCGGTCCGCACCATCATCGCCGTGCTGGAGGACATCGCCCTGGGCGAGACCGACGGGGCCTAGTTGTCCCCGTCGCCGTTGCGCTCCTCGAAGCGGGCGCGCCGCTCGCGGGCCTCCAACCGCTGCCGGATGATGCGGTCCCGCTCGATCCGGTCGCGCATCCGCTGGGGGTACCCGGACGACTGTGCGTCGTACACGCGTACGCCCAACTCCTCGATGATCACGTCGACGCCTTTCGGGCCACCGATCCTACGACGCGTCCACTCCCCGGTTTTGTCGACCAGCACCACCGACATCTCGTTGACCAGGGTCTCGGGCTCGACATATGCCTCGACCCCGCTGCGTTCCGCGGCCCACTGCCGAAGATAGTCCAGGTCAGCGGGACGCACCGTCCCCCGGGGACCCCTGGGGCCGCGGGGGCCGGTGCGCCTTGATCGACCAAAGATGTTGAACACGTCACCGATTCTAGGGCACCGGCGTCACGGTGTGTCGGGCGCACCGCTCCACCACTTTCGGGGCGGGCCGTAGAGCCGGGACAAACCCGACCGCGCTACCATATGTAATATTCGGTCAGAGACCATTTTTGTACTCCACATCTGTACATCGCTTTTTAGGAGCTTCTACACCATGGCGCACTCCGTCGAAATGCCCGAACTGGGCGAATCCGTCACTGAAGGCACTGTCACCCAGTGGTTGAAGCAGGTCGGCGACACCGTCGAGGTCGACGAACCGTTGCTGGAGGTCTCCACCGACAAGGTCGACACCGAGATCCCCTCCCCGGTGTCCGGCGTGCTGCTGAAGATCCTGGCCGAAGAGGACGACACCGTTGACGTCGGAGGTGTCATCGCCGAGATCGGCGATGAGGGTGAGGAGCCCGCCGGTGACTCCGGTTCCGCCGAGGATTCCTCGGACTCCGACGAGTCGGATGAGGACGAGACCCCCGCAGAGCCGGAGGAGTCTGCTGAGGACGACGAAGCTGACGAATCCGACGAGCCCGCCTACGAGGAGAAGTCTGCCGCGTCCTCCTCATCTTCCTCATCCTCTTCAGACTCAGCCGGTTCGGGCACCGACGTCACCATGCCGGAACTCGGCGAATCGGTCACCGAGGGAACCATCACCCAGTGGCTGAAGAGCGTCGGCGACGAGGTCGAGGTCGATGAGCCGCTGCTGGAGGTCTCCACCGACAAGGTCGACACCGAGGTCCCCTCGCCGGTGGCCGGTACCCTGCTGGAGATCCTCGCCGAGGAGGACGACACCATCGACGTCGGTTCCGTGATCGCTCGTGTCGGTGACGGCAGCGCCGCGGCTGAGGAGCCCGCCGAGGAAACGAAGGACGAGCCCGCCGAGGAGCCCAAGAAGGAAGAGCCCAAGAAGGAAGAGCCCAAGAAGGACGAGGCCGCCGAGAAGCCGGAGCCCACCCCGGAGCCGGAGGAGAAGGCTGCCCCCAAGCAGGAGTCCGCTCCGGCCGAAGGCAACCTGCCGTACGTCACCCCGCTGGTGCGCAAGCTTGCCGAGAAGCACGGTGTGGACCTCGCCTCCGTCGAGGGCACCGGTGTCGGTGGACGCATCCGTAAGCAGGACGTCCTGGCCGCCGCCAACGGCGAGACCGCCTCCTCCGCCGCCGCCGAGGAGACTCCGGCCCCGGGTGTCGACCCGGAGAAGGCCTCCCTGCGCGGAACCACCCAGAAGGTCAACCGCATCCGGGCGATCACCGCCAAGACCACCCTGGACTCGCTGCACGGTGCGGCCCAGCTGACCCAGGTCCACGAGGTCGACATGACCCACATCGCCGACCTCCGCAAGGACAGCAAGGCCGCGTTCCGGGAGAAGCACGGCATCAACCTGACCTACCTGCCGTTCTTCGCCAAGGCAGTCGTCGAGGCACTGGTGGCCCACCCGAACGTCAACGCGTCCTACGACGCCGAGACCCAGGAGATGACCTACCACGACAAGGTCAACCTCGGCATCGCCGTGGACACCAAGGACGGCCTGCTGTCCCCGGTGATCCACGACGCCCAGGACCTGTCCCTGCCGGAGCTGGCCCAGGCCATCGTCGACATCGCCGACCGCGCCCGGAACATGAAGCTGAAGCCGAACGACATCTCCGGCGGTACCTTCACCATCACCAACATCGGTTCGGAGGGCGCGCTGACCGACACCCCGATCCTCGTCCCGCCGCAGGCCGCGATGGTCGGAACCGGTGCGATCGTCAAGCGCCCCGTGGTCATCAGCGAGGACGGTGCCGACAGCATCGGTATCCGCAGCATGGTCTACCTGCCGCTGACCTACGACCACCAGGTCATCGACGGTGCTGACGCCGGTCGCTTCCTGACCACCGTCCGCGACCGCCTGGAGAACGTCGACTTCACCGCCGACCTCGAACTCTAGGATCTGTTCGCAGCGCCTAACGCGCAGCGCACAAGGTTCTCCTCTACCCCGCCCCGGTCGCCCGACCGGGGCGGGGTAGAGTCGTGAGGTATGGGATATCAGCACGGCTCAATCCGGATGTCAGACGCGCCGCTCACCGTGGACGACCTCGGCACCGTCGATTACCTGTCCACCTGGGACCATCAGGCCGACCTGGCCCGTCGACGGGCCGAGGGCAACGTCGACGACACCATCCTGCTGCTGCAGCATCCGCCGACGTACACCGCCGGCAAGCGCACCCAGCCTGAGGACCTGCCGACCAACGGCCTGCCGGTGGTCGATGTCGACCGGGGTGGGCGCATCACCTGGCACGGCCCCGGCCAGCTGGTGGCCTACCCGATCATCAAGCTCGCTGACCCGATTGACGTCGTGGACTACGTCCGGCGTGTCGAGGAGGCCGTCCTGGCGACCTGCCGCGCGCTCGGCCTGGACGATGTCGGACGCGTGCCCGGACGCTCCGGTGTCTGGCTACCGGCCGGGCTACGCCATGGCGCCCTGGTCCCTGCCCGCAAGATCGCTGCGGTGGGTATCCGCGTGACCCGCGGGGTCACCATGCACGGGGTCGCACTGAACTGTGACAACACCCTGGACTACTACGACCACATCGTGCCGTGCGGCCTGGCGGACACCGGGGTCACCACCCTGTCCGCCGAGCTCGACCGTGAGGTGGATGTCGCCGAGGTGGCCCCGGTGTTCACCGAACACCTGCTCGCCGCCCTCGACGGAACCCTGCCGATGTCGGACACCGACGTCCCGGAACGACTCGCCCACGGCGCGGTCGGAGATGCGGTACAGGACGCCGTGTAACCAGTGCTTTTGCCCGGTTAGCATGTGAGGAATACTGCGCGTACGCTGGAGGACGTGACTGTGAAAGCTGACGGACGTCGTCTCCTTCGTATCGAGGCAAAGAACTCCCAGACCCCGATCGAGCAGAAGCCCCGCTGGATCCGTACCCAGGCTAAGATGGGCCCGGAGTACCGGGACATGAAGAACCGGGTCGCCGACGCCGGTCTGCACACCGTGTGCCAGGAGGCCGGCTGCCCGAACATCCACGAGTGCTGGGAAGAGCGCGAGGCCTCCTTCCTCATCGGTGGTGACACCTGTTCGCGGCGTTGTGACTTCTGCCAGATCAAATCCGGCAAGCCCACTCCCCTGGACAGGGACGAGCCCCGCCGCGTCGCCGAGAACATCCGTGAGATGGACCTGCGTTACGCCACCATCACCGGTGTCACCCGTGACGACCTCGACGACGAGGGCGCCTGGCTCTACGCCGAAATCGTCCGCAAGGTCCACGAACTCAACCCGAACACCGGTGTCGAGAACCTGACTCCGGACTTCTCCGCCAAGCCGGACCTGCTGGCCGAGGTCTTCGAGGCCCGCCCGGAGGTCTTCGCCCACAACCTGGAGACCGTCCCGCGGATCTTCAAGCGGATCCGACCGGCGTTCCGCTACGAGCGTTCGCTGGAGGTCATCCGCGCCGCCCGTGACTTCGGCCTGGTCACCAAGTCGAACCTGATCCTGGGCATGGGCGAGACCGCCGAGGAGGTGCGGTCCTCACTGACTGACCTGTACGACGCCGGGACCGACATCATCACCATCACCCAGTACCTGCGTCCGACGAGCATGCACCACCCGATCGAGCGGTGGGTCAAGCCCGAGGAGTTCATGGAGCACTCCGAGTTCGCCAAGGAACTGGGTTTCGGCGCGGTCATGTCCGGCCCGTTGGTCCGGTCGTCCTACCGTTCGGGACGCCTCTACGCCGAGGCGAAGGCCGCCCGCGGCGAAGCCCTGCCGGAGAACCTCTCCCACCTCGGCGATACTCTCGGTTCGACCACCAGCCAGGAGGCCAGCACCCTGCTGGACAAGTACGGCCCCTCCGCCGAGACCCCTGTTTCCGCTGCACGGTAACACTGTCGCCTGCCGCTTGGCGGGTTATAGGTCATGATGTTCTAAGGTAGGGGCATGGCGAAAGATCCCCGGGAAAAGGAAAACAAGAAGCTGGCCAAGGCCAGTAAGAAGGCGCGCCGCAAGCAGACCAGGAGTCAGATGTGGCAGGCCTTCCAGATGCAGCGCAAGAAGGACAAGAAGCTCATACCCTTCATGCTGCTGGGGTTCCTGGTCCCCATAGTCGTGATGCTGGCTCTGAGCCTGTTGTTCGGCTGGTGGTGGCTGAACCTCATCGTCGGCATCATGTTCGGTGTGCTCGCGGCGTTTTGGATCTTCTCCCGGCGTCTGCAGGCCGGCGTGTACGACCAGATCGAAGGCGAGGCCGGTGCAGCCGGCTGGGCCCTGCAGAACCTGCGTGACGGTGTCGGAGTCAAGTGGATCACCGAGACCGCCGTGGCATCCAACACCCACATGGATGCTGTCCACCGGGTCGTCGGCGTGCCCGGAGTCATCCTCGTCGGCGAGGGCAGCCGACACCGCCTCAAGCCGATGATGGCCCAGGAGCGCAAGCGTCTGGCCCGCATTCTCGGCAACACCCCGATCTACGATGTCTACATCGGTAAGGGTGAGGACGAGGTCGAGATCCGCAAGCTGCAGAACCACCTGGTCCGCATGCCCCGCAACCTCAAGAAGAAGGACGTCCCCGCCCTGAACAGCCGCGTGGAGTCCATCGCGAAGCTGCACTCGCGCGAGTCGATGATGCCGAAGGGGCCGGTGCCGCGCAACGCCGCCAACCCGGCAGGCATCAACCGTCGGGCACGCCGCGCCGCGAACCGCAACAAGCGGGGCTAGTCAGAGACAGCGGGGCCCACAGAGCTGAGAAAACCCCCGTGCCGACCGGGAGGGGACGGCGCGGGGGTTTTGCTCTGCCCAGGATCGTGCCCAAGGATCTTGCCGGGGATCAGCGGGTTCGGATCACCGCGGTGCCGGTCGCCCGGTCATGCATTCCCCGGCCGTCGGTGTCCTGGATCAGCGGGGGCAGCAGGAAGACCGTCAGCACCGTACGCACAATGGAGCGGACCAGGCCGACCCGGGCATCCGCGTCATCGACACGGGCCACACCGATGCCGAGCAGTGCGTGGCCCGGCGACTGCCCGAAGAGCCACACCGTGACGATGCGCCACAGGGCCCATACGAGAAGCACCACGAACGACACACCACCGAGCGCATCGGTGGCCTGCGTGATGAAGAAGGCCATGACGTAGCAGACCGTCCAGTCCACCAGCAGGGCGAGCATGCGCTGCACCATGGACGCGATCGAGCCCGCCCCCTCCTTCGGCATCCCCAGCAGTTTGCCCGGGTAGGAGCTCAGGTCCTTCGGGTCCTCGTACTGCCCCGGGACCTGCGGCCCCTCCAACCAGGTGGGTTGGGAGGCGCGTTCATCCCGCACCTGCTTGCGCCGGTTGCGTCGCTGGTCCCGCTCCGCCTGCTGTCGTGCCTTGTCTTTGCCCGGGCCTTTCCCCGTGTTGGACGTATTGTCGTCCTGCCGCTGTGCCATGGGTTCCAACACTACCGGCGGTTCAGGTCAGCACCCCAACTGAGGCGGATACCCCCACCTTGCTACCTCGACCAGTTGCACCCCGTATCCTTGGGTGAGTACCCGGTTGGCGACCCATGGAGCCGTTACGCGGCGGTAACATTGGATTGACCGCGGGGCAACAACCCGTGACTACGGTTGGACAGCGACAATACGAGTTGGGTCGACCACGACTGCAAGGAGTCGAAGAAGTGGCATTTAAGACAGCCGAAGAGGTCAGCAAGTTCATCAAGGACGAGGGAGTGGAATTCGTCGACGTCAGGTTCACCGACGTCCCCGGAACCGAGCAGCACTTCACGATCCCCGCTGCGGCATTCGACGAGGACGCCGCCGAGACCGGCCTCGCGTTCGACGGTTCCTCGGTGCGTGGATTCACCACCATCGACGAGTCCGACATGAACCTGCTGCCCGACCTCGCGACCGCGAAGATCGACCCGTTCCGGTCGAACAAGACGCTGAACATCAAGTTCTTCGTCCACGATCCGTTCACCCGCGAGCCGTTCTCCCGTGACCCGCGCAACGTTGCCCGCAAGGCCGAGGAGTATCTCGCCTCCACCGGTATCGCCGACACCTGCAACTTCGGCCTGGAGGCCGAGTTCTACCTGTTCGACAAGGTGAAGTACGAGGCCGGCCAGAACGTCTCCTTCTACGAGGTCGACTCCAACGAGGGCTGGTGGAACCGCGGCAAGGACACCAACACCGACGGAACCCCCAACACCGGTTCCAAGACCCGTGTCAAGGGCGGCTACTTCCCGGTCGCACCCTACGACCAGACCGTCGAGGTCCGCGACGAGATGGTGCAGAACCTCCTCGCCAGCGGCTACGACATCGAGCGTTTCCACCACGAGGTGGGCACCGGTGGCCAGCAGGAGATCAACTACAAGTTCAACACCCTGCTGCACGCTGCGGACGATCTGCAGTCCTTCAAGTACATCGTCAAGAACACCGCTGCCGCCAACGGCAAGACCGCGACCTTCATGCCGAAGCCCCTGGCCGGCGACAACGGTTCCGGCATGCACGCCCACCAGTCGCTGTGGAAGGACGGCAAGCCGCTGTTCTACGACGAGGCAGGCTACGCCGGCCTGTCCGACCTGGCCCGCTACTACATCGGCGGCATCCTGCACCACGCCGGCGCTGTCCTGGCGTTCACCAACCCCACGCTGAACTCCTACCACCGCCTGGTTCCGGGCTTCGAGGCCCCGATCAACCTGGTGTACTCGCAGCGTAACCGCTCCGCCGCCGTGCGTATCCCGATCACCGGCTCCAACCCCAAGGCCAAGCGCCTGGAGTTCCGTGCGCCGGACCCCTCGGGTAACCCGTACTTCGGTATGGCCGCGATGATGCTCGCCGGCCTCGACGGCATCAAGAACCGCATCGAGCCGCACGCCCCGGTCGACAAGGACCTCTACGAGCTGCCCCCGGAGGAGGCCGCCGGCATCCCGACCGCCCCGACCTCCCTCGAGGCCGCACTGAAGGCCCTGGAGGAGAACAACGAGTTCCTCACCGAGGGTGGCGTGTTCACCGAGGATCTCATCGAGACCTACATCGCGTACAAGTACGACACTGAGATTTCCCCGAACCGTCTGACCCCGACCCCGCTGGAGTACGAGCTGTACTTCGACTGCTAGGGATCAGTCCTTCAGTCACTGTCCACCCCCGCTTCCCGGTCCGACCGGGATACGGGGGTGTCGGTGTATTCCGACACCTGTCTTGTCCCCCCGCCGACCCGGCCTTTCCGCACTCCCATAGAGCGGAAACAACCACCTTCGATCGAGAATCACACGAACGGATCGTTCAGCAGATTCTCGATCGAAAGTGGTTGTTGTGGTCCTCCAGACAGGCAGCCAACACCGACCCCGACCACATCAGTCTCAGAGATGACGGGATCACACTAGGCCATCAGCCCCAAACTTCAGGGCACCAGGGCGTTGTCCAGCAGCGCGCTGGGGGCATTCTCCGGGGAGGAGGACGCGATGCCCTCGCTGCGGGCCCCGAGCTCGCCGCCGTAGATCTGGCGGAAGCCGGTGAGTGCGGCGGCGTAGTGGCTGATGGCGGCCTCGTAGGTCACACCGATACCGCCGTGCAGCTGCACCGCTTCTTCGGCGATGGTGCGGGCCTGGCCCAGCAGGAAGTTGTGGGAGTCCAGGGCGGTGCGGGTCAGCGTGTCCAGGTCCTCGGTGGAGAGGGTGTCGACGGTGCCGGGGAAGGCCTCGGCGACAGCGGTGGCCCACAGCGAGGTGGAGCGTGCCAGCTCGACGTCGGAGTACATCTGCGCGGCGCGATGCACCAGCACCTGGAAGCGGTTCAGGGTGACACCGAACTGCTTACGCACCTTGAGGTACTCCACGGTGGTCTTCAGTGCGGTCTCCATGAGGCCGACGGCGCGTCCACCCTGGGCGATGCGTCCCAGGGCCACGGCGCGGCGCAGGGACGCCTCGACGGTCTCGGCACCGGCGTCACCGAGACGCTCGGCAGCAGCGCCGTCGAAGGTGACGGTACCGGTGCGGACCCACTCGGCGTCGCGGTGAATCTCGACGGAGACTCCGTCGGCGTCCGCGGCGACGAGGAAGACGCCCGGGGTTCCGTCGGCGACGGCGGTGACCAGGAAAGCGTCCGCATTGTCGGCGAGCACCACGGCACGCTTGGCTCCGGTCAGTGCGCCACCGGTGACCGTGGCGGTACGTGCGGCATCCCAGCCGGTACCGGTCTCGGCGTGGGCGAACGGGACGACGGCCTCACCGGCGGAGATGCGGGCGAGCCACTCCTTCTTCTGGTCCTCGGTTCCGAGGTCGGAGATGATCCACGAGGGGACGTAGGCGGCGTCGGTGAGCGGCTCCGGGGCACCGAGGGTGCCCAGCGTGTTCGTGGTGGCCCAGACCTCGGCGATGCCGGCACCGACACCGTCGTAGTCTTCGCCGACCGGCAGGGCGGTCAGGCCCATCTCAGCAGCCTGGGTCCAGACGTCACGGCGGAACTCGAGGGCAACCTCGGGTGCCTCTCCCCCGGCGGTCGGGTCTCCATCGGTGGAGGAGAAGAGATCACGGACGCTGTCCGCGAGCATCTGCTGTTCATCATTGAGTGAAAGATCCATTGTTCTGACCTCCTAGAGTCCGAGAATTGCCTTGGCGATGACGCCGGCCTGCACTTCGTTGGTGCCGCCGTAGATGGAGACCTTGCGGTTGTTGAGGTACTCGACGATCGGGTCGCCGTCGTGGTCCTCGGCGGTGGCAGGGGCACCGGTGATCTCCACGGCGTCGGACCCGAGGGCGGTGACCGCCAGGTCGTTGAGCTCCTGGAGGATGCGGCTGCCCTCGATCTTCAGCAGGGAGGACAGCGGGGAGGGCTTGCCGCCCTCACTGGCGGCGGTGACGCGCAGCATCGTGGCCTCGAGGGCGGTGAGGCGGAGCTTGACGCGGTAGAGACGGCTGCGGAACTCCGGATCCTCGATGACCTTGTGACCGGCGACCTCACGGTCGGCGGCGGCGGAGACCAGGGCGGTGTACATACGCTGGCTGGAACCCACCTGGGCCATGCCGTTGCGCTCGTTGCCGAGGAGGAACTTGGCGTAGGTCCAGCCCTTGTTCTCCTCACCGACGAGGTTCTCGACCGGGATGTGGACGTCGGTGAAGAAGAACTCGTTGACCTCGACGGAGCCGTCGATCAGCCGGATCGGCCGACGCTCGATGCCCGGGGTCTCCATGTCGACGAGAAGGAAGGAGATGCCCTTCTGCGGCTTGTCGGCGGTCGGGTCGGTGCGGGCCAGGAGGAACATCCACGCACCGTGCTGGCCGAGGGTGGTCCAGGTCTTCTGGCCGTTGACGACGTAGTGGTCACCGTCGCGGACCGCGGTGGTCTTCAGGCCCGCGAGGTCGGAGCCGGCGCCGGGCTCGGAGAAGCCCTGGGACCACCAGATGTCGAGGTTGGCGGTCTTGGCGAGGAAGCGGTCCTTGAGCTCGTCGCTGCCGAAGTTGGCGATGACGGGCCCGACCATGCCGGTGTTGAACGGCAGGGGCTCGGGGATGCCGGCCCGCTGGAGCTCATTGGTGTAGATGTGGGACTGGGTCGGGGTCCAGTCCTGTCCGCCGTACTCGACCGGCCAGTGGGGAACGGCCACGCCGTGCTTGTTGAGCACCTGCTGGGAGTCGATGATGTCCTGGCGGGTGACCTGGCCAGCGCGGTAACGGTTGCGGATCTCTTCCGGGACTTCCCGGAAGATGGCGCGCAGGTTGTCGCGGAACGCGATCTCCTCCGCTGTGAGCTCCAGATTCATCCGTGTTACTCCTCACGTTGTCATGCGGCAGGTGTTCTTCGTCACTGCCACGGGGGATACCTGGTGAGCCTACCTAGCCGCGTCAACACCCGGAACACTTCCGGCTGAAGTTCGGTTCAATCACCCCCATGTGAGACGCGCTTTCGCCACCGATCGAAAATGCCGGGATGACCTCACATGACCGACGCTGCCACCGTCGACATCGGCCAGGACACCGGTCAGCGATATCGGCCGGGGCTGGTCCCGGGGCTCGGCGCACCGCAGTACCGACTGCGCCGCCCACGACTGGACACGAAGGAAGACCTCCGGTTACTCCGGAGGACTTCCTTTCTGTGTGGTGTCTGTGTGGTGCTACGCTGCTGCGCTCACCCGCTCGACCTGCAGGGCGAACAGCTCGGCCAGGACGGCCGGATCGACGTCCCCTTGGCTGGTGACGTTCACACGCACACCATTGACGACACCGGTGGCGTTGTACTCCTCCACCGGACTCTCCTGGCCCATCATGGACTGCGTCCCGGTGGAATGGGTGGTGAAAAGGTCATCCACCCCATCGACCTCGATCCCCTCCAGGTCCCAGTCCTCGGTGGTCAACCTCATCTCCAACGTCTCCCCTTCCATGTCCAGGGTTGCGGTCACCTCCCGGCACGCATCCTGGTCAGGCAGTTCCGGGGCATCCGCATCCGGGGAGAGCACCACATTGTAGGAAGATGGGGTTGCCGCCGCCGTCGGGTCGGCAAGCATGTCCTCCATGTCACCTATCTCTTCGGACATGAACGCCGCGCCACGGGATACGTCCAGCAGTTCCTGGTTGCCACCCAAGGCCTCCATCGCGCCACCCATCACTTCAGCGCATTCCTCGGGCTCCCAGGTGAACTGTCCCATCATGTCGGCGATGGCGCTGTTGAAGTCCTCCTGAGCCTCCCCGAGCATCCGTAAGGGGTCACCGGCGAAGGCATAGCCCTCGGGGCTGTCGTCCCCGGTCAGGATCACGGCGGACAGGTCGACCGGCGACTCCGCAGCGTCAGCATCGGAGCCTGCGGAGGCGACGGCGGTGCCGTCGGCGGAGTCATTCCCGGAGCCATCGCCCGAGTCGTCGTCAGAGCACGCCGCCAGGGAGAATGCCGTCACCGTGGCGGTCGCCATCGCCACCACAGGGCGACGGACGCGCCAGCGTGACGCGGACATGGTGTTGCTCATGATTGCGGGTACCTCTCGTCAGGCTCCGTCGTCGACGGGCGCGGAGCGAATCACGTCAGTTTCTCTCCTGATAGTAGTGCTTCAGCCTTGCAGCCGCTGGGCCTGCGTCTCGGCGACGCTGACCAGCGTCGCCTGATCGACGTCGCCGCTACCCATCACGGTGAAGCTGACACCGTTGACCACACCGTTGACGCTGGTCTGCGTGGCAGTGGTCTTCTGTGGGCCGATGCCGATGGTGGTGTCGATCGAGGTCCCACTGACCTGTTCGGCACCGTTGACGGTCACCGGAACGTCCTTCGACGTGGTGGTGATGCTGAACGGGATCTCCTGGGCCTTACCGTTGGCCGAGATGTTGGCACAATCATTGGGCTCGGTGTCGGTGCCGGGCGAGACGGCGACGAGGATGGATGCTTCCTCACCCCGGACGTAGTTTGTGGTCCGGGCATCGGTGTCGGTGGCCTCGCCCTGGAGTCGCTGGTCCAGGACGTCCTTGCAATGTGCCGGCTCGAAGTCCATCGCATTGAGCATCTCCACGGTCCCCTCCGGCATCTCGGTGTTGCCACCCTCATCCTGCGCGAATGTGAATCCGGCCGGGGCATCATCGGGCCCCAGTAGTGCGGCGTTGAGGTCGACCGGCTCATTGGTGTCGGTCCCGGCACGCTCGGATGCGTCGGCCTCCGAAGCCTCGCTGGCGTCGGGGTTCTCGGACGGAGTGTCGCTCTCGGACGAGCTGGGGGCCCCAGACGATTCCTGCGCGGTGGAATTGTCCGAGGCGGTAGCGGACGACTCCGACGCTGAACCGGTCGTCGCGGCGTCGTCACTGTCGGAGGAGCACGACGTCAGTGCCGTCCCGGTGGCCAGTATGAGGGCGAATGCCCCGGTCTGCAGTGTCCTGCGCGACATAGAAGAGAACTCCTTGGAGAGTATTGCGCGGCCGACGACTCCGGTCGCCGACCACGCGAATGAATCACATGACGAGCCTACGGGTTAGTGCAGCCTGACGCGAAAGTTCGGCGGAAGGTTCCGTAGCGGTGTCCCTCACGCTCACGCCCACACCGGACCCCTCGTACCATGCGCTACTTCAGTACCGACGTGAGTTCTGCTGCTGCGGCGCGAGGGTCCACCGCCCCGGTGATCGGTCGGACAACCACGGCACGCACCGTGGTTTCCCCCGCCCCCGGCGCGGCGTGTGCCCCTGCCTGCGCCGCCGCCTGCACCTGCGGGAGAGTCTCGACATTGACCCCGCCGATGGTGAACCAGACCTTGTCCCGCTGGGCAGGATCGTCCGCCGCAGCCAGCATTGCCGCAGTCTCGCTGACCAGCTCCAGCCCTGTTGCGGGACGCCCCGGCTTTGTCGGGGTCTCCCACAGAGGGCCGGTGCAGAAGTAATCCAGGTCGGCGTCCTGCATCGCCGCACGAGCCTGGGCCAGCGAATGGGTCGACAATCCCAGCAGCACCTCGGGGCCGAGCAGGGTGCGTGCCTGGGCGATGGTCAGGTCGTCCTGCCCGACGTGGAAGACATCGGCTCCGACGAGGGCGGCGACGTCTGCCCGGTCGTTGACGGCGAAGAGCTTCCCGTGCTCGCGGGCGACTTCGGCAAGCACTTCCAACGCTGCGATCTCCGCGCTGGTGTCGAGCCCCTTGTCCCGCAGCTGGATGATGTCCACCCCACCGTCATAGGCGGCGTGCAGGAAGTCGCGCAGGTCGCCCTGCAGGGCCCGTGCGGGGGTGCACAGATAGAGCCGTGCGTCCTCCAGTTTGGCGGCGCGGGAGACACGTGTGGCCTGACGGTCGACTGAGTCGGTGGCAGCGGAAGCGCTGGAGGCTACCCCGGGGAAACGGTGGTCCATAGGGAGCCATGCTAGTCACCGCACAGGGGTGCCCAGAGGAGGTGCCCAGAGGAGGTGCCCGGAGAAGGCGTCCGGAATAGTGTCCGCCCCCGAGCCGTTGTGCCCCACGTACACCCGTAGATCTCTCGCAACCTCATACAGGAGGACAAGGATGACGAACGTTCTTATCATCGGCGGCCACGGCAAGGTCGGCCTGCTGGCGGCACCGAAGCTGGTGGACAAGGGTTTCCAGGTCACTTCGCTGATCCGTAACCCTGACCAGGTTCCCGCGATCGAGTCGCTGGGGGCCAGCGCGCTGGTCCAGGATGTCACCACCCTCGACGCCGCAGGGTGGGACGAACTGCTCGGCCGCTTCGACGTGGTCGTCTGGTCCGCCGGCAATGGTGGACGCGGTGGCCAGGACGTGACCTACGCCGTCGACCGGGACGCAGCCCTGGCCGCGGTGGATTCCCTGGAGCGCCTCGCCGCGTCCGGCACCACCCCGCGCTACATCAACGTATCCTACGCCGGGGCTACCCAGCACAGCGTCCCGGAGGAGGACTCCTTCTTCGCCTACGCCGACGCGAAGAAGACCGTGGATGAGCGGTTGAACTCCACTGAGGGGCTGGAGTACCTCATCCTCGGCCCGGCCGCGCTGACCGAGGAGACCGCCACCGGGTGGGCCCCTGTCGGTAACGATGTACCGCGGGAGCAGTGGACCACCGCCCGTGACCTCGTCGCCGATGTCATCACCGAGTTCGCCGGACGCGACAACCTGCCGGAGAACCGCACGGTCGAGTTCATCGACGGTGAGCGTCCGGTCAGCGAGATCTAGGTGTAGTTCCCCGCGAGGAGCGGCCACTGACCCGCTGTGGCCTCCACTGCCCCTCGCACCGGCCTCCACCATCCCCGAACCTCACCTGAACTCCTCTCACTCCCGCTCCCGGGTGGTTTCAACCCCCTGTCAACCACCCGGGAGCGGGAGTCACAGTGTGCCGGTGGCTGAAAGCCGTACCACTTGGCATTCCGCAGGCCGTATAGTCGATCTTATGTGTACTAGTTGAACTAGTTGTACTAGTTTCTCTATGCTCGATTCATGCTCATCGTCATCGACCATTCGGACGCGTCTCCGATCTACCGGCAGATCGTCCGGCAGGTCTCCGACCAGATCGGCTCCGGGCAGATCCCGGCCGGCGAGAAACTTCCCACGGCCGGAGAACTGGCCGACTCCCTCGACCTCAACCGCAACACCGTCCTGCAGGCCTACCGCGAACTACGCGACAACGGTGCCATCGATCTGCGCCGTGGTCGTGGCGCAATCGTCCTGGACTCCGGCACCAGCACAGACCTGGTGACTGATGCCGTGGCGAAACTGGCCTCCTTGGCAGATCAGCAAGGAGTCCCCCTGTCCCGGATCACCGCCATGCTCAACGAGAAGGGCCTGTCATGACCAGACGCGTCAGCATTCCGCTCGCCGGCCTGATTCTCGGCTCGTGTGTGTGGGCCTCGATCCTGGCCGCCAATGTCCCGGACCCGATGGCCATCCATTGGTCCGGCGACGGAACGGCAAACGGATTCTCCTCCCCCGCCTCGGCCATCCTCCTACTCACCGGCCTCTCGCTGGGGACACTGCTCGTCTTCGCCGCCCTCACCCGCAGCGGATTCAGCACACCCCGCGCCGCGCGAACCAATGCGGCGATACTCGGCTGGACGGTGGCACTGGTGATGACCCTTCAGGTGCGGATCTTCGTGGACCAACAGGGGCTGACTGATGCCGCTGCCGCCCGGATCAGCACCTCGACCATCTGGTGGGCGGCAGTTCTCCCCGTCCTCATCGCTGTCGTACTCGCTGTGGTGGCCGGTCGATCGGTGATTGACGATGATCTAACGGACGAACCGGTCGAGATCGACCAGACCACCGGGAGGATCAATGCACCGGAGAATGCGTCGGTGGTGTGGTTCCGCACCGAAACCATTGGGCCTTGGGTGCAGGTGTTCATTGTGGGGCTGACGGTCGGAACCGCGATCCTGTGTCTCGCCAGCGGGGTACCGGTGTGGTCGGCGGCCCTCCTCGTCGCGATCACCGTCGTCGCGTGCCTGGGGTCCTGCATGTGGAGAATCCGGGTCGACTGCCGGGGGTTCAGCTACCGGTCGTTACTCGGGATCCCGAAGGCACTTGTCCCCTTCGACGAGATCAGCCATGCCGAGCCCGTGACGATCCGGCCCGGCGAGTGGGGCGGCTGGGGTTGGCGCCTCAACGGCAGCGGTACCGGCCTCATCACGAAGTCAGGGCCAGGTATCCGCATCACCCGGACCAATCGGCACACGATCGAACTGAACTGTGACGATGCCCGGCGCGGTCTCGCGGTACTGGAACACTACGGGGTGCACATCTCCAGCTAGGGCGGGAATGCGCGCGATGAAGTGCGCACGTGCGGAAAAAGCCTTCCTACTGGCTCCGGGCCATGTCGATCATGACTTTGACTCCCAGGCCGGCCTTGTTGGCGCCGTCGACGAGGATGTCGGTGCCGGTGAGGTGCCCTGCGTCGCGCCCCACAGCGAAGGCCAGCACGGCGGCGATCTCGTCCGACGTCCCGAAGCGCTTCAGTGCCGCGTATTCGACCATCTTCCCGAAGCCGTGGTCCTCCTCAAGCTGACCCATGTCGGTGTCGAAGGACCCCGGGGACACCGACAGGACACGGGCGCCCTTCGCGCCGAACTCCGCGGCGATCTTCGCCGAGTACCGGATCACGAACCCCTTGGAACTGGAATAGGCCATGCCGGGTCGCGACGCCTCCGGTGCGATGCGAAGGTACTCCCGAGCGAGATTGACGGTGCCGACGGCGTTGACACGGATGATGAACTCGGCGTCCCCCATCTGCGGACTCACCCCGGCCGAATGCACCACGGCACGGACGTGACCGAAGCGTTCTGCCTCGGTGAACAGCTCACGGACATTGTCCCGGTCGGTGATGTCGGCGACGACGGTGCGTGCTTCGATTCCGTCTGCGGCGAGAGTCTCGGCTGCTGCAGAGAGCTTGTCACCGTTGACGTCGGTGAGCACGATCGTGTGGTCAGCGACGAGTTTCCTGGCGGTAGCCAGTCCCATGCCGCCGGCTCCTCCGGTGATGATGGCTGTGTCGGTGTTCATACCTCCAGCATGCGCGCGATCCAGAAGGCTGCGAGCCGGTAGCATCGGGGATTCTCCCCCGACGACCGACAACCGACAACCGACAACCGACAACCGACAACCGACAACCGAGACAACGGCGGAATCATGACGGCATCTCACCAGGGATCTGCTTCGACCCCTCCGACAACCTCGCAAACATGGTCCGCCTGGAACAGGCTGACGTGGCCGGTCATGGTGCTCATTGTGGGCTCACTGCTGGCCGCTGCCGTACTCCTCATCATCTCCGACTCCCCCTGGTGGTTCACCGTTCCGGTCCTTGCCGTCATCGCCTTCGCCGCCACTGCCCCGGTGTGGCGGATGCGGGTCGACAACGAAGGCTTCCACGTGAGCACCTGGGTAGGCGTCCCACGACAGACGGTCCCCCACTCCGACATCGAGGCCGTCGCCCCTGTCACCGTCAACATCTGGGACTGGGGAGGCTGGGGCTGGCGCAAGAGCATCCAGGGAACCGGACTGATCACCCAGAGCGGGCCTGGCTTCCGGATCATTCTGCACGACGAGAAGATTGTCGAGGTCTCCTGTATCGACAACGCCCAGGCAGATGCTGCGGTAGAAGCAATCACTGCCCACCTTGGCGACCACCACCCCTGATTCCCTGGCTCCCTGAACACCTGCCACCACATGAGATGTCCGAAAGGTGGGATGGATCGTCGTTCCTGGGGCGAAAACCCATCGAATGGTCCCACCTTTCCGACACCGGGTGATCCCACCTTTCCGACACCGGCGTCCGACATCGAAGCGTCCAGTGCCTGTGTGGTGAAATAGGCAGTGGAATAGTAGTTACAAAGAACCCAGCGAGAACAGCACCGCGGGAGCCCCTGACACCGGGGCTGAGAGGGCCGGGGCACCGGCCGACCGTTCACACCTGATGCGGATCATGCCGCCGGAGGAAAAGATGCAGCCAGCCATTGGCACGGGTGCCGACACCATCGTCGTCGGTGCGGGAGTCGCCGGACTCACCACCGCCTGGAACCTACGCCGTGCAGGTCAGACCGTCACCGTCGTGGACCCGACCCCGGGTAACGGCGCCAGCCATGCCGCCGCCGGGATGATCGCCGCGGTCAGTGAGGTCGTCTACCAGCACGACACGATGCGGGAGCTCATGGTCGCCTCGGCGGCGGCCTACCCGGGGTTCATCACCGAACTCGAGGACGCCGTGGGCCACCCGGTGGGATACCGCGACACCGAGACCCTCGACGTCGGCGCACACAGCGGTGACCGTGACGCTTTCGCCGACCTCGCCGATCTGCAGCGGGCCAGCGGTATGCAGGTCGAGCAGCTGACCACCCGACAGGCCCGCAGGCTCGAACCCGCCCTCTCCCCCTCGATCTCCGGGGCATTCCTGGTCAGCGACGACCACCAGGTCAATCCACGGGTGCTCATCCCCGCCCTCATCGAGGCCATCACCGCGCCGTCTGAACCCGGTTCGCCGCAGGGCAGTCTGGTCCAGCAGCGGGTCATGTCGGTGCTGCGTGCCGGTCTGGACAGTAACCAGGTCGCCAACCAGGGCGCCGGACGGGTCACCGGGGTACGCCTCGACGACGACACCGAGTTGCAGGCGGACACCACTGTCCTGTGCCCCGGGTTGTCACTGGACAGCATCGAGGGGCTTCCCGAGGCCGCCAGTGTGAGACTGCGTCCGGTACACGGCGACATCCTGCGGGCCAGGCTGAAACCCGACCACCCACTTCTGATCGAGCGCACCATCCGCGGACTGGTCGACGGCCGTCCGGTGTACCTGGTACCGCGCACGGACGGGGAGATCGTCATCGGCGCGACCGAGCGCGAGGACGGCTTCAACGGGGTCACCCTGGAGGGGGCCTACCAGCTGCTACGCGATGCCCAGGTGCTTGTCCCGGGGGCCGCGGAGCTGGAACTCACCGAGATACTGGCGCGTGCCCGGCCCGGCACTCCCGATGACCTGCCCTACATCGGACACCTCGACGGGGCGGACGGGGTGGTCGTCTCCACCGGCTACTCCCGCCATGGCGTCCTGCTGGCCCCGTTGGGCGGACGCCTCACCGCATCACTGGTGACCGGCACCCCAGACGCCGCAGACGCCCCAGCCACCACAGCGACCGACCAGGCCATCCTGGCCGCCACCGACCCAAACCGTTTCGCAGCATCTTCAGCATCTTCAGTATCTTCAGCATCTTCAGCATCTTCAGCGAGGACCTCATGAGCATCACCGTCACCGTCAACGGCGACCCCCGTACCGTCGCCGACACCACCACCGTCGCCGACATCGTCACCGACGTCACCGGGCACTCCCCCGACGACGACCAGGTCGGTGTCGCCGTCGCCCACGACTCCGCGGTCGTCCCGCGCAGCCGCTGGACCACGACCGTGCTCGGCGAGGGCGCCGAGATCGAGATCATCACCGCAATGCAGGGAGGCTAAGACCGTGACCGCCACAGATTCACTCACCATCGGCTCCACCACCCTTCAGTCCCGCCTGATCATGGGCACGGGCGGGGCGACCTCGATGACTGTGTTGGAGGATGCGCTGTCCGCCTCCGGGACCCAGCTGACCACCGTGGCGCTGCGCCGCTACGACCCCTCCACCGGCACCTCCCTGTTCGGACTGCTCAACAAGCTGGGCATCGACGTCCTGCCGAACACCGCCGGCTGCTACACCAGCCGCGACGCCCTGCTCACCGCCCAGCTGGGCCGTGAGGCGCTGGGCACCAACCGGGTGAAGCTGGAGATCCTCGCCGACGACCGCACACTGCTGCCGGATGTCGTGGAACTCGTCGACGCCACCGAACAGCTCACCAACGACGGTTTCGAGGTCTACGCCTACACCTCCGACGATCCGGCCGTCGCCCTGGCCCTGGAGTCCGCCGGTGCCGTCGCGGTGATGCCGCTGGGCTCGCCGATCGGAACCGGGCTGGGCATCCTGAACCCGCACAACATCGAGCTGATCTGCGCCCGCGCCTCGGTCCCGGTGATCCTCGACGCCGGGGTCGGCACCGCCTCCGATGCCGCGCAGGCCATGGAGCTGGGCTGCGACGGTGTGCTGCTCGCCAGCGCGGTGACCCGCGCGCAGGACCCGGCGGCGATGGCCACCGCCATGCGCCATGCCGTCACGGCGGGACATCTCGCCCGGCATGCCGGACGCATCCCCAAGCGCGGCCTGGCCGACGGGGCACTGGCGTCCTCCCCGATGGAGGGACGTATCGCCGCCGGTTCCAGCCGGGAGGCCGAGTCGCTGTGACCGTAGAGTCGCCGAAATCGCCGAAGTCCCTCCCATTCGCCCCGCTCGTCGAGCCCGCTGCGGAACTCACCCGGGACGAGCTGGTGCGCTACGCCCGCCACCTCACCCTGGAGCACATCGGACATGAGGGTCAGCGTCGGCTGAAGAACGCCCGCGTGCTGGTCACCGGTGCCGGCGGGCTGGGTTCCCCGGCCCTGCACTACCTGGCCGCGGCCGGGGTGGGCACCATCGGGATCGTCGACGATGACGTGGTCGATGTGTCGAACCTCCAGCGTCAGGTGGTCCACGGTGTGTCCGACATCGGTCGGGCCAAGGTGGAGTCCGCGGCTGACGCGGTGGCCCGAATCAACCCGCTGGTCACCGTGGAGCAGCACCATACCCGCCTGACCGCGGACAATGCCGTGAACATCGTCGGCGCCTATGACCTGGTGATGGACGGGGCGGACAATTTCGCCACCCGCTACGTGGTCTCGGATGCGGCCACCCTGACCGACACCCCGTGTGTCTGGGGCTCGATCCTGCGTTTCGACGGACGGCTGTCGGTCTTCGCCAACGGCCCCGGCCACGACGGCATCAGCTACCGTGACCTGCATCCGGACGCCCCCGCTCCCGGCGAGGTGCCCAGCTGCGCCGCCGGTGGGGTCGTCGGCGCGCTGCCCGGCACCATCGGCTCGCTGATGGTCACCGAGGCGATCAAGCTGATCACCGGCACCGGAAGCTCGCTCTTCGGTCGCCTGCTGATTCACGACGGGATGGCGATGACCTTCCGCGAACTGACGATCCTCCCGGATCCGGACGCTCCACTGGTCACCGCGGTGAACGACGGTGTCGGTGACGCATGCGCCGTGGCAACGCCTGCAGGGGCCTACCCGACCGTCTCACCGGAGGAGCTGCAGTCCCGGCTGAACACTGGTGCTGTACTGGTCGACGTC
Organism: Candidatus Corynebacterium faecigallinarum; assembly: GCA_019120175.1. Classification (GTDB taxonomy): domain Bacteria; phylum Actinomycetota; class Actinomycetes; order Mycobacteriales; family Mycobacteriaceae; genus Corynebacterium; species Corynebacterium faecigallinarum. The sequence goes on along the minus strand of DWVP01000024.1, from coordinate 278,398 downwards.
CGTGAGCCCTGGGAGCGCGAGATCGTGTCCATCCCGGGTGCGCTCGCCGTCCCACTGGCCGAGCTGCAGGACCGTGGCGCCGAGGCACTGCCGGACGCCACCCGTGGCCGCGACGTGGTCTTCCACTGCAAGGCCGGCAGCCGCTCGGAACAGGCGTTGGACGCGGTGGCGTCCTACTTCGGCACCCGGGAGGAGAACGCCGCGCATCTGGCTGGCGGCGTATTGGCCTGGGTGCATGACCTGCATCCGGACCTTCCGACCTACTGAGCGGTTCCGGTGTCCTCCGCTGCGCTGGAAGCCTGTGCAGCCTCGGCCGCCTTGGCGTCTCGCCAGCGCACCATCTTCACCCGGCTAACCAGTAGGCCGACGATGCCGAGCGCCCAGACCACCCCGAGGGCGCACCAGGCGACCCGGAAGTCACCCCAGGTGTAGGTGTCGCCGTCGGCCGAGAAGTCCAGCACCAGGCCGACGAGCTGTGAGGCCACCGTCGCCGCCAGGAATCCACCCATGTTCGACAGGCCGGTGGCCGTGGCGGTGAACCGGCGGTCCACTTCTTCGCGGACGGTGTCGAAGCCGTAGTTCGCCACCGGAGCGAGTCCGGGCAGGATGATGTTCAGCGCGAGGATCGCGGCGAAGCCACGTGGGGCGTCCGGCAGGAAGAAAACCACCCAACTGGCCGCGACCAGGACGGTCGCCACCAGGGTGACCAGCGAGCGGTTGCGTCCGGCCCTGGCGGAGATGATCCCGGCGAACGGCCCCACCACCACGCTCACGGCCATATTGAGCACCAGCACGGTAGAAGCCTGCGCCTCGGACAGGCCCATGCCCAGGGTCATCAACGGCTTTCCCCAGAGCAGAGTGAACACGATCTGACTCATCAGCGTGAAGTGGACGAAGAACCCGATCCAGCAGGCCGGGTGCCGCACCACCACCGACAGGGTCGTCCCGATACTCGGCCTGGCTGCTACTGCACCGGTCGTGCCGGTCTGGCCGGTCTGTCCTGCCGGGGTGGGGTCCGGGGTGTCGGCGACTGCCAGCCAGACCAGGATGGCGACGAGCACGCCGAAACCACCCAGGCCGGCGAAGGCGACCGTCCAGCCCTGTGAGTGCAGCAGCAGGGTGAAGGGCACCGCCGACATGAACTGTCCGACATAGCCCAACCCGCCGGTGAGCTGGGTGAACACCGGGGTCTTGCGCATCGGGATCCAGGCGGGCAGGATCCGCATCACCGACAGGAAGGCGGTGGCGTCCGCCGTTCCGACGATTACCCGCGCGATGATCGCCACCGGGTAGGACGATGTCGCCCCGAGCAGAACCTGTCCGATCCCCATCAGCAGGGCGCCGGTCACCAGCATCCGGCGTGGGCCGAAGCGGTCGATGAGCATCCCCATCGGGATCTGCGCGCAGGCGTAGACCCCTACCTGCACCGAGGTGAACACCGCCAGGCGGGAGGCGTCGATGCTGAAGTGGTCCATCGCCTCGACCCCGGCGACCCCGAGGGAGGTCCGGCCAGTGATCGCCAGGATGTAGGCGACCACGGCCGCGCCCCAGACGGCGAGGGCGCGACCGCTCAACGCGTCGGACGCGCGCCCCACCGACTGGTGAGGTGTCGCGGAGGGGTCTGGTGAAGCGGGCATGACTCCCCACCTTAGCCCCTGTAGATCCTGTGGTCAGACCGAGGGGCGGGTCACCGATTTACCGCCTGACCTCTTCACTTGTTCACCTGTCGCACAATACTGCGGCGATCGTGTCGAGCGGGGGCGAGCGCCTGGTCCAGGACGCCACCCTCCGACCACAGGGCAACCCATTCGGACTCGGCGTCGTCGTTGTCGAATGGTCCCATCTCCCAGGCGCCCATGGCGTTGCCCGCTCCCGCTATTTGTTTCCGGTGTTTGTTGTAGGTGATTGTTGCAGTTGATCGCCGAGAATACCACCATGACCAGCAGCTCCTTCCCTGACAGCAGAGTCAGACGAGGCCGGCCACTCCGCGGACCAGCACCGCCGCAGCGCCAGCCCCGGCGACGGCCAGGGACAGCTTCCTGGCCTTGTCCCGGTCGACCCGTCCCGACAGGCGGGCGCCGATGGTGATACCGATGACCATGGCGAGCAGACCTCCCGGCCAGATCCCCCAGGGCTGTCCGGAGATGTCACCGGCGTCGGTGAGGAACTTAATCAGGAAGCTGACCACACCGGAGACGACGAACAAGGGCTGCAGTGTCGCGACGAAGCTGCGCTGGTCCCAACGGGCAGCCTGGGCGTACACCGTGATCACCGGGCCGGCGACCCCGGAGAGGGTGTTGGTGAAACCACTGACGGCACCGGTGACCACCGCGGGTGCCGGCCCCGTCGCCAGGGGCACGAACTTCAGCCCCACCGTGGTGATCAACAGGGCGATGACCAGTAGCACACCGACCACGAGCTGCAGTCCCGGGAGGGACATGGAGTGGATCAGCCAGGCTGCGGGCACTGCCCCGACGACCATCACCGGACCGATGAGAGCGAACATCCGCCAGTCGACGTCCTTCCGCACAGACAGGGTGGACAGCGCGGCATTGACCGCCGCCAGTGCGTTGATGACCATCACCCCGTCCACCGGGCCCATGACGATACTCAGCACCGGGGCACCGAGGAGTCCGACCCCCATCCCGGAGACCCGCTGCATGCACGACCCGATGAGGATCGTCACGAAGACCAGGATAACGATGTCCATTGCCCCCACCTTATATGTTCCTTAAAACAAGCGGCCGGCTGGTGTGCTGCCCACGTGCTGTCCGCGGCACTATTGACGTCTCCGCGCTCAGCGGTGCCCCACGGCTAGAATCGCCGACTGTGAACCCCGCCGCGTCCCCACCACCCACCACGCCTACTGCGCCGCCGTCGCCCCGGCGCGGTGTCGCCCGCTGGATGTCGCACCCACTCGTGGTGGCACTCGGTTGGGTCGTCGCCCACGTGATCCCGGTGTACTGGGTCAGCCACGACGGGGAAGCCCTGGGGGACGTCCGCTACTACCGGTGGGGCATGACCGGGCAGATGGACGGTGCGATGGACGAGTACCCGGAGGTGGGCACCTGGCCGGTGAAACTGGTGCACCTCCTCACCGGGCCAGAGTTGACCGATGTTGCGGAGTCCCGGTTCATTGCCGGGTTCATCCTGCTCAATATCCTCACTTCCGCGGTCTTCGCGGCCCTGTTGTGGTGGCGGGGGAAGGTCCGGGGCACCGCCACCGCGGTGTGGTTCTGGATTCTGTTCATCGCCGTTTCCGGCCCGATCGTGGTGACCCGACTCGACCTCTTCCTCGGTCTGGTGATCGCCGGGGCCGTCTGGCTGCTGTTCTCCAACTCCCGGGCCCGACATCTGGCCCCGGCCCTGCTGGCGACGGCGACGATGATGAAACTGTGGCCTGGGGTGCTGGGTGCGGTACTGATCGGCGGCGGGCGTCGCCGGTCGACCTGGGTGCGGGTCGCGGTATTCGCAGTCTCCCTGGCCGCGCTGTGTCTGTTGGTCGTGGCGGCCGGGTCGGTGGACCGGCTGGTGTCCCCGTTGACCTATCAGGGCGACCGTGGCCTGCAGATCGAGTCAGTGGCCGCCACTCCCCTGATGCTCGCCGCGGCGATCGCGTCCTACCGCGATCCGTCGACGGCAGGAACGTGGGAGATCGGCTATGCCGCGTCGAAGTCCTACGAGATCACCGGACCCGGGGCCGACGCCGCCATCGCCGTCGCCACCGTCGCACAGGTTGTGATGCTTCTCGCCGCCGCGGTCTGGGCGGTGGTCCGGTTGGTGCGTGACGACTGGACGCCCACCCTCGTGCTGGCCTCGGTCCTGCTGCTGACCGTCCTGGTGATCGCGACGAACAAGGTCCTCTCGCCCCAGTACATCGTCTGGCTCGCCCCGGTCGCCGCAGTCGGCCTGCTGGTCCTCACCGGGAAGACGCGACGGTGGATCCTGGCGGTGTCCGGGCTGGTGCTGCTCCTCGCCGCGTTGACGGCGATGGTCTACCCGCTGCTCTACGACGGGCTGCTCTCCTCCGCCCCTGATCTCGGGGCCACGGTGGTGCTCACGCTGCGTTCCATCACCGTGGTAGTGCTGGCGGTGGTCTGCGCCGGGTGGACGCTCAGTTCGTCCGGCCGGGCAGCACCCGCGACCGCAGCCGGGTGACCAGGTCGACGGCGTCGGCGGCGACGAGGTCGCGTCCGGTCATCGTCACCGGTCCCGGTACCAGGTCCAGCTGAACTCCCGACAGTCCGAGCAGCTGCTGGAGCGGACCACGACGCAGACTCAACTCCTGGATGTGCGCCGGGGCGATCACCGAGACCACACGACGTAGCCGTCCGTGATGGGAGATCACCGCCTGCCACTGGGGCTGGGTCGGCTGGGTCGGCTCCGTGTGCTCGGCCACCAGCGTCATCCCCTGGCGGGTGCGGTCCACCGGGGAAACCCAGCGTGCCGAGTCGGGGCTGCGGTAGACCACGATCTCGCTGGTCTCACCCGCCCCGCTGACCCCGCCTGTCTCGCTGCCCGGGTTCTCCCTCATCCCCTCCGGGTGAGCCAGGTCGGTGACCTGGGAGGCCGACAGCGGGGCGAGCAAGGTCAGGACACGCAGAGTCTGGTTGAGGTCACCGACCGGTAGGAGCGTGGTGGTGGACCCGCTCTTACCGTCCTCGGCACCGTAGCCGGCAATGTCGACCTTGACCTTCCACCAGCCCAGTAGTCGCCAGATGATCGGTTGTGAGACCTCCACGGCGTGGATCCGGCCCAGCGGCACCGACTGGCGTCGGCGTTCGGTCAGTCCGAAAGTCACCCCGAGGACATCCCCGCTGAGCCGGGCGGTGAACCGCCAGCTGGTGTTGAGGATTCCCCACAGCCACGGCACCACACCGATGGCCACCGGCACCAGCAGTGCCAGGCCAGCAGGTGTGGCCACCGCGACGACCACCGCGATGAGCACACCGACCGTGGCCCCGGACAGGGCGGCCGCGGCAATGGACCGGGAGATCGGGATCGGGGCAACGATCACCGCGGCCGGATCCGCTGTGTCGACTGTGCCCGCTGTACCGCCTGTACCGCCTGTACCCTCGCGTCGGTCGTCTGCGTCGTCGGGTGTGCCGTTGACCAGGTGCAGCAGGGAGGCCCGCAGCTCCTCGGCGTCCGCCCGTGGCAGGTACTCCACCGTCACCGCGGAATCGGAACCACCGGCGGTCTCCACCGAGACCCCGGCCAGCCGGAACAGCCGCGCGGCCAACGGTTCCACGAGGTCGATGGCATGCACCCGGTCGAAACGGGCCGTCCTGAGCTGCCGGGAGATCACCCCGCGGCGCACCGCGATCTCCTCCCCGGTGACCCGGTACCCGGCCGCCCGCCACCACGGCAGCGACACCAGCCAACCGAGTGCGAAGGCCACGGGGAAAATCGCGACGATCCCGCCGACAACCAGCACGGAGGGCAGCGAGGACCTGCCGAGTGCCTCCCATGCCGAGAGGATCAGGTCGGACTGCTGGAACATCACCACGGCGACGACACCGATCACCACCGCCCACATCCGCAGCAGGGGGCTCAGGGCGTGGACGCGCCGCCACTGCGGTTCAGTGACCGCCGGGTCGGTCACCCCGGTGTCGGTGGACACCTGTTCACCCCCGGGTCGCTCGCTCACAGCCCGCTCATCCGCTCGCGGGCAGCGACGGCGAGACGGTCGCGCAGTGCATCAGCGTCGGCGTCAGCCAGGCCGACCACCTCGGAGTCACTGGTGGACGAGGCGGTGTGCAGCTTGACCCGCTTGAGCCCGAAGAGGCGCTCGACCGGGCCCGCGGTGACATCGACGTACTGGATCCGGCCATAGGGCACCACGGTGAACCGACGCCACAGTCGCCCACGGGTGACCAGCAGTTCGTCCTCGGTCTCCAGCCAACGTCGGCGGTCTGCCTGGACCGGGATCAGCCACAGCAGCCACAGCAGCAGGACGACCAGGACACCGCCGGCGATCCACAGGATTGTCGACCAGATGCCGTCGACGAGCACGGCGATGACGACGCTGGCGATCAACGGGATGATCGTCCAGGGCAGGTTGGCGAGGAAGGTGGCCGGAACATAACCCTTCGCCACGGCGTTCATCGAGTCGAGTGACACCGGGGTGTCCACTGTGTCTCTGCGGACCCCTCCGGTCACGTTGTCTGTCATGCCTCACTGTGTGGCACAGACTGTCTTAGGGTCGCATAAGTGGGTACTGGACTGGCTCCTCGGCCCCTCTAGAGAGCGAGAACCTGCTCCACGGTGCGCCGGGTCTCCTCAATGTAGCCGCCGCCGAAGACGGCGGCATGCAGGTAGAGGATGTGCAGGCGATGCAGTGGCATCAGTTCACGCCAGCCTTCGGACAGTTCGGCAGACTCGGCGTAGGCGTCGAGGATGGTCTCCAGATGCGGAGCTCCGAACATGGTGAGGAAACCGAGGTCGGTGAGCGCGTGCCCGCCGTGGGCGCTCGGGTCGATCAGGGTCACCCCGTCCGGTGACCACATCACATTGCCGGACCACAGGTCCCCGTGCAGTCGGGCCGGTGGGCGCCCATCGTCGAAGTCCCCGGAGCTCAGCCGGTCGAGCAGGGCGTCTGTACCGGGAACGCCTCCGGCGTGACGGTCCAGTGGGGCGATGATGACCTCGGCGTAGAAGCGCCCCCAACTGGTGTACTCGGCCAACGGCAGTTCCAGGAGATGATCATTCGGCCCCTGGTAGCCACTGCCCTCCCAGGTGGCGGGCCCGGAGCCGAAATGGGGTGCTCCGGCGGCATGGGTCGCTGCCAGACGACGTCCGAACTGCTCGGCGGCATCCTTGGTGGCGGAGGTGGAGGGGACGCGGCGCAACAGCAGGTCGTCACCCTCACGGTTGACGACCTCGGCCACCGGCGCTCCCCCGCCGTCTGCGGCATCGTCCAGCCAGGACAGACAGGCCGCCTCCCAGTCACCGGTACGCCCGGGGTTGTGTTTGCGAAACGTGGACATATCGTTCAAGGCTAGTCCGGCAGGCTACGCCCGGCAGTGCGCCGCAATACGTGGGAAGGTCTCGAACATCAACGGGGCCATCGAGTGGGACGGGTCGTCGGGCGTATGCGTGGTGGTACCGAGAGGAAGCCAGACCGCCTCGGCGATCTCGGCGGCAGGGAGGACGGCATCGTCGGGGGCAGCCACGGCGAAGAGGTCGGCGACCACGGTGGTGTCCGGTTCATTGGCCGCGACTGCGCTGAAGGAGCCGACCCCGGTCAACGCGTCCGCGTCGATGGTCAGGCCGGTCTCCTCCTCGATCTCGCGCACTGCCGTGTCACGGGCGGACTCGCCTGCCTCAGGTTTTCCTCCCGGGTACTGGAACAACGCGGTGCCCTGTTTCCGGACGGTCAGGACTTCGAGACCACCGACTGCTCCCGGGGCGTCACGCAGGATGGCCACCGCACTGACATGCACGGTCGCTGCAGTCGACGTATGAGTCGCAGTCACTGTAGTGCGCGCCGGATGGTGGACACGGTGACGGTGCAGCTGTCCTCGGAGTCGCGCTGCGGATAGCCACGGCAGACGTCCGAACCATGCTGCATCAGCAGCAGGACGGCTGCGCTGAGTTCCTCGGAAAGCCGCTCGAGCTGCTCTTCGTCGTCGACCAGGGCGGTGACCGCGGCGGCCAGGCTCTGCCGGTCGATGATGCCGGGGCCGCCGTTGGTCGGGCACTCGCCGCCGACCAGCAGCCGGAGGTAGGCCTGCGCCGCGAGGGCGAGGTGGTCACCCTCGTCGAGGAGTTCGGTGGTGTGCCGTCGGAACTGCAGCATCGAAGGCATCGTGACGTGCCGGTCACGCCACCGGGCGGTGGCGTGGGCGCGGTCCAGGGTCCTGGCGAAACGCTTGGTGGCAGACACCAGGGCGGTCTGCAACACCGCTGACCGCCCATCCAGGGCGTCGCGCAGCAGGCGTAGCCCCTCCCAATGCTGTTCCAGGTACGCGGCACGGCCGGCAAAGGGCAGGGTTCCGTCGGCCATCCGGTGGAATACCGTGGAGCGCCGCAGGCAGTCGACCGCCGAGGCCGCGGCGACGTCCAGCACTTCTTCTGCCTCGTCGACGATCCTCGGGTCCTGCCGTGGTGCGTCCTGGTATCCGTGCATCTAGTTGTCTCCGTTGGTTCCGATCAGTCCTGCGGGGTGATGTCGAGAGTGCGCCGCAGCCCCTCGAACACCCCGGAGTTGTACGCGAACGCGGCGCGGGCGGCGTTGATGACCTGCTCCCGCTCCCCTGCGTCAAGCTCCATGGCGTCCAAGGACTCGCGGTAGGCGTCCCGGTAGCGCTTCGGCTTCTCGATGTGGGGGAAGCGGTAGAAGGAGGTGGCCGTCTCGGGAACGTCGTAGTGACGACCCATCATCCGGCCGATGACCTGGCCGCCGGCCAGGTCACCCAGGTAGCGGGTGTAGTGGTGGGCGACGAGTGCCGGGACGTCCTGCTCCCGGGCGATGCGCTGCAGCTCGGCGACATATGCGGCCGTCTCCTCGAGAGGGGCGGCGTCCACGGTGCCACCCAGGGCCCCGAGGTCGGCCTGCAGGGCCGCGCGGCGGTCCAGCTGGCGATCGGCGATCAAGGCGAAGCGGGGGTCGTCCGCACAGGCCTCGACCGCGTCCTCCAGAGCCGAGTAGAACAGGTAGGCCTGCTCCTGCAGAGCGGTGAATGCGGCGGCGTCCAGGCTCCCGTCGAGCAGGCGCTCCATGTAGATGGAGTGTTCCGCCTCCTCATGAGCCTGACGGGTGTCCTCGCGGAGCAGCTCCGAGAGGGTGGTCATGGTCGCAGTCATCGTTTCCTCAGGTCCTCAGTTCTTCTGTCGATCACACCAGAATGCCGATAATCAGGTGCTCGTGGGCACCATGCACCGCAATGTTAGCATCGGCTGACCTACTTAGGAATCATCCACATGGTTTATTCCTGCGGGGTGGGCCGAATCCACAGTTGACCCTCCACGGCACTGACACTCACCGGCCACCCGTACACCGCACTCAGCCGCTCTGACGTGCAGACATCCGCCGGTGACCCCAGTGCCTCGACCCTTCCGTCGCTGAGCAACGCCAGTCGGTCACAGTACTGGGCGGCCAGGTTCAGGTCGTGCAGCACGACCAGCACACCGGTGCCGGCGGCCGCGATCCCGCGCACCGTCGACATGGTGCGTTCCTGGTGGCCGATGTCCATCGCCGCCGTCGGCTCATCCAGCATCACGCAGCCGGCCTGCTGTGCCATCACCCGGGCGAAGGCCACCCGCGCGCGCTCACCGCCCGACAGGGTGGTGACGTCACGGTCCTGCTTCGGCATCATCCCGACCTGCTCCAGGCAGTCGTCGACGATGCGCTCGTCGCGGGCCGGGTCGGACGGCCAGGCCGAGCGTCCCATCCCCACCACGTCGCGGACCAGGTGGGAGAAGGACACGTGGGAGTCCTGGAGCATCACCGCACGTTCCCGCGCCGCGGCCCTGGCGGAGTAGTCGCTGTAGGGGTGTCCGACCAGCCGGACGTCCCCGGACACCGGTGTCAGGTCGCCGGAGAGCGCCCCCAGCAGCGTGGATTTGCCGGCACCATTGGGGCCGATCAACCCCAGGACCTCGCCGCGGTGCAGCGTGAGGTCCACTCCGTGCAGAATCTCGGTACCACCGCGGTTCCCCGCTCCCCTGCCGACGGAGACCACGAGGTTCTCAGCGCTCAGCACGGTGTCGTTCTTGTCGGTCATCTCGCTCATCCGAGCACATCCCCCTTCTTCAGCATGCGCCGCAGCAAGACGAAGAACGTCGGACCGCCGACCAGGGCGGTGAAGATACCGATCGGCAGGTCGGCGTAGGCGATCATCGTGCGCGAGGCCAGGTCGGACAACAGCAGCAGGACGGCACCACCCACCGCGGACAGCGGCACCAGCCAGCGGCTGGACGCCCCGATGACCTGGCGCAGGATATGCGGGACGATCAGGCCGACGAAGCCGATGATTCCTGCGAAGCTCACCGCCAACGCCGCCAGAGCGGTGGACAGGCCCACGATCACCACCCGCATCATCGGGACGTTGATTCCGGCGTGACCGGCCGCGCGCTCACCCAGGCTCAGGACGTCCAGCTGTCCGGCGATGAGCATCGCCGCCACCAGACACACCACGACCGGTATGACGACGATGCCGACATGGTCCCACTGGGAACCGTTGAGCGATCCCATCTGCCAGAAGATGACCTGCTCGCGGGACGAGGTGGGAGCCAGGAAAATGAGGAAGGAGATCGCCGCGCCGGCTACCGCGTTGACCGCGATTCCGGTGAGGATCAGGGTCAGCACCTTCACCTGGCCGTTGATCGAGGACAGCCGGTAGATCACCAGCGTGGTGAGCACACCGGTGGCGAAGGCCAGCAACGGCACGGTCGCAGCCCCGAACACCGTGAGGTTCAGGACGATCGCACAGGCCGCACCCACGCCGGCACCGGAGGTCACGCCGATGACGCTCGGTTCGGCCAGGGGGTTGCCGAACAGGCCCTGCAGCAGGGTGCCGGCGACGGCGAGAGCTGCACCGACCAGCAGACAGAGCACGATGCGGGGCATGCGGATCTGCCACAGCACATTGGCGGCCCGCTCTGCCTCGGGGGTGTCGGTGCGGTTCAGCAGTGCGTCCCACACCTGCGACGGGGTCAGGGCGAACTGGCCGAGCACCAGATTCAGCCCCACGACCAGAAGCAATGCGAGTAGTAGCACGCTCAGCGTGGTGACGCGGGTGACGCGTCTCCGGCGGAGGGTTTCGTTCATTACCTCGACCTTACCGGTGTGGTCAGGTTAGCCTGCACAACGGGTTGGTCGAATCGGGGGTGCTGGACTTCGGACAGTCAGCCTCAGCCGGTCAGTCGTCGAACTCCGCATCAGTGACTTCCTCGCCCCAGAACACCCGGTCGATGACGCGGCGGGCCTGGCGCGTGATCTTCAGGTAGTCGTCGAGGAATCCCTGGCTGTCCTCCGGCGTCCAGTTCGCTGCCGCCGCTATCTGTGACAGCAGTGGCCCGGGTGCCGGCAGCTGGTCCCGTCGCTTGGCGTTGACCAGGATGATCGCGTTGCGGGCCCGGGTCGCCGTCAGCCATGCCTCGCGCAGGGTCACGACATCGGCCTCGGAGAGCAGTCCGGCGACCCGGATCTCCTCGAGGACCTCCAGTGTGGAGGTGTTGTGCAGGTTGTCGATGCGGTGGCTGTGCTGCATGGTGAGCAACTGGACGGTCCACTCGATATCGGTGAGACCGCCGCGGCCGAGTTTGGTGTGCGTGTAGCGGTCGGCCCCCTGGGGCAGCCGTTCGGCGTCGACCCGGGCCTTCATCCGGCGTACCTGTTGGACGGTGGTGCGGTCCGCGCCACCCTCGGGGTAGCGGAACTCGTCGATCATCCGCAGGAACCGGATGCCCAGGTCCTTGTCCCCGGCGATCCAGGTGGCCCGCAGCAGTGCCTGGAACTCCCAGGTCTCACCCCACCGGCTGTAGTAGTTGCGGTAGGACTCCAGGGTGCGCACGGTCGGGCCGCTGCGTCCCTCGGGACGCAGGTTCAGGTCCACCTCCAGCGGCGGGTCCTGGGAGGGTCGTGACAGGCGGGTACGCATCTGCTTGCAGATGGCGGTCGCCCAGGCCACCGCATCATTCTCGGTGCCGGGTTCACCATCGCCGTCGACATCCCCGGCGGTCACCTCGGCGATCGGCTCACAGACGAACATCACATCGGCATCGGAGCCGTAGCTCAGTTCCGCCCCGCCCAACCGACCCATCCCGATGACCGAGATCCGGGCCGGCGCCTGCCGGTGGTTCTGGTCCTCCCACGCCCTGATCTCCGCGGCCAGCGCAGCCTCGAGCACGGCGTCCCACACCCAGGACAGGGAGCGGCAGATCTCCGGGGTCTCGATCAGCCCGAGCAGATCCCCGGAGGCCACCCGGGCCAGCTCGGTGCGGCGCAATGAGCGGGCGGCGGCGATGGCCTTGTCCGGGTCCCGGTGACGGGCGGCTGCGGCGACCAGCGAATGGCTGATCACGGAGGGGTCCTTCTCCAGCAGCTTCGGACCGTTCGCCCCGTCGGAGAGCAGACGTACGGCGTCCGGTGAGGCGATGAAGAGGTCGGCGACATAGGGCGATGTCCCGAGGATGTGCATCAGGCGTTTGCCGACGATGTTCTCGTCACGCAGCAGTCGCAGGAACCACGCACTGTCGAAGGCCGCCTCGGAGAGTTTCCGGTAGGCCAGCAGTCCGGCGTCCGGGTCTGCGGTGGGTGCCAGCCACTCCAGCAGCGACGGCAGGATCATCGCCTGGATCCGGTCCTTGCGCGAGGTGCCGGAAGCCAGGGCGGTGAGGTGGTCCATCGCCCGGCTCGGGTGCGTGTACCCCAGCGCGGCGAGCTGCCGCTGGGCGGCCTCGGGGGTCAGGCGCAGTTCGTCGACGGACATGGCGACGACGGAGGTCAGCAGCGGGCGGTAGAAGAGCTTGTTGTGCAGCTGGCGGATCTGCTGGCCCACCTTGCGCACATTGGAGGTCAGTGCGTCCACCGCCCCCTCCTGCCCGTCACCGCGGATTCCGGCGGTCCGCGCCAGCCACAACCGGCCGGTGGTGTCGTCCGCGGCAGGTAGCAGGTGGGTGCGGCGCAGGTGCTGCAGCTGCATCCGGTGCTCCAGCATCCGCATGTAGGCGTAGCACCGGGTGAGGATGTGACCGTCCTCGCGTCCGACGTATCCGCCCTTGACCAGTGCATCAAGTGCGTCAACCGTGGAACGTACCCGCAGTGACTCGTCGACCCGGCCGTGCACCATCTGCAGCAACTGGATGGCGAACTCCACGTCGCGCAGCCCGCCGGGGCCGAGCTTGAGTTCGCGGGGCATCAGCTCATCCGGCACATTGTCGATCACCCGGCGGCGCATGGCCTGCACGTCCGGGACGAAGTCCTCCCGCTCGGCCGCGCTCCACACCATCGGTGCGAGCTGGTCGACGTACTCACGTCCCAGTTCCAGGTCGCCAGTCATGGGCCGGGCCTTGAGCAGCGCCTGGAACTCCCAGGTCGATGCCCAGCGCTTGTAGTAGGTCAGGTGGGAGTCCAGGGTGCGCACCAGGGCGCCGTGGCGTCCTTCAGGACGCAGCGCCGCGTCCACCTCGAAGAACACCCGGCAACCGATGTTGATGAACTCGCCGGCCAGCCGGGTCGTCCGGGAGTCGGCAGGCTCGGCGACGAAGACGACGTCGACGTCCGAGATGTAGTTCAGCTCGCGGGCACCGCACTTGCCCATGGCCAGGACAGCGAGCTTCACGGGAACCTCCCCGGTGGGGAACACCGTGGCGGTGGCCACCGCCAGTGCCGCGGTCAATGCCGCATCGGCGGCGTCCGACAGCCGGGCGGTGAGGTCGGAGAAGGACACCGGTGGGGTCACCTTGTCGTCCCGGGCATCAGTGTCCCGATCGGCGCGGGCGGTGCGGCGGATGAAGGTCGCGGCCAGGTCGATCGCGGCGATCCGTGCCAGTACGGTCCGGTAGGCCGTGCGCATCGCCCGGTCAGCGTCGACCCCGGTGATACTGGCCCGGTACAGCAGGGAGTCCTCGGGCTGTTGCACCGGTTCAGCACCGACCGACCCGATCAGCTCCGCCATGATCTCCTCGCGTTCCGGCAGGTTGCCGGTCAGCCGGGGCCAGATATGCGGGTTGGCGATCACGTGGTCACCGAGCAGCGTCGATCCGCCGAACAGGGCGAGCAGACGGATCCGGAACGCCGGATCGGTGCCCAGGGCGGCCAGCAGTGCCTTGGCGGACGCCTCCCCGGTGACCCCGTCACCGTCGAGGGTCTCGACCAGGCGGACCACGGCATTCAGGGCGCGGTCGGGGTCACCGACTGAGGAGAGCACCCCCAGCAGGTCGAGGTGCTCCTCATCGTCCCAACCCAGCGCAGCCAGGTCATCGGCGGCGGTCGGCCGGGTCAGGCCGAGTGATGCCGGGGACGGAATGGGAGAGCGGGTGGTACGTAGTGGGCTCACTCCTGGACTCAACTCCTACGGAACCGGCGCTCGGGGCCTCTCCCCGATCCAACGGTGCAAAACCATCGTAACGGCATTCCCGGATTGTTTGCCGGGGCAACATACCTGCCGCCGCCATGCCGTGGGGACATTTCCCCGTGGCCACCACTTCTTGTCCGAGGCACCCGCTACCGTAAGTCTCATGCGACGTTTCTCTCAGACTGCCAACCGCCTCAACCGCCTTAGCCGTGCCACCCGCACCACAGCCGTGCTCACCGCCGCCGTGCTCGGAGTCAGCCTCACCGCCTGTGGAGAGGAGGAGAGCTTCAACGCCCAGGAATGTCCCGAGATCATCGCCCCGGCCGATGCCAGTGCCGAGGCGAAGTCGGCGTGGACCCATGAAGAGTTGTCGCACATCAAGCAGAAGGAATGTGCCACCCAGGCCGATGCGGACGCCTTCTACGCCGCGCAGGCCGACGGCGCCACCGGCGAGGGAAACACCGACGCCGATTCCAGCACGAGCCCCAACCCGACCCGCGGTCCCGACAGCCCGAACAGCTCCGACGGGGACTCCGGATCATCGGACGACAATATCTCCGCCTCCTCCCCCGAGGTGGAGGAGAGCCCCGAGATCGCCCGGGAGCGGAAGGTCTACCGCAACTCCGCCGACTTCCAGTTCCTCGACACCGACGGCCTCCTCACCCCCGGCGCGAAGTACATCGTGGACGGTGCCGGTGGCCAGGGGAACTGCTCCTTCGGCTGGATGGTGCACCCCGAGAACGACAACAGCCGACTGCTCAACCTGACGGCCGGACACTGCGGCGAGGTCGGCGACAAGGTCTACGTCCGGGCCGACGGGCAGAACGCGGTCAACGTCGGCGAGATCGTGTGGCAGGCGTACTCCGGTTCGGACGGGCAGGTGGACGGTGGCCCTGACTACGCCCTCATCGAGATCTACTCCGAGTACTTCGAGTACGCCTTCGCCACACCGGCGGTGAACATGGGGTCCACCCAGGTCGAGCTGAAGGGCTGGGCGGGCAAGGACTGGCTGGAGGAGAACCAGCCCTACATGTGCCGTCTCGGCTTCCGGTCCGGGTTGTCCTGCGGAAACTTCCAGAAGATGACCAATGACATCTCCGTCACGTACGACGCCATCTCCGACCACGGCGACTCCGGCGGAGTGGTGTGGGCCTTCGACCCGTCCGACTCCTCGCAGACCTCGATCTACGCGGTCGGTGTCACCAGCTGGCTGCAGTACGAGGACGCCACCACCGCCGGTGCGAAGACGGTGGAATCGCCGATGAACGCCCAGGACCTGGGACTCTACGCCTTCTGATCCGGAGCTCGGGCCTAGAACTCGAGGTTGTGGGCCAGTTCCCAGGGAGTGACCTGGGACTGGTATGCCTTCCATTCCCGCCACTTGTTGCGCAGGAAGTACTCGAAGACATGCTCGCCGAGGGCATCGGCGACCAGCTCGGACTTCTCCATCTCGCGCAGTGCCAGATCCAGGTCACCGGGCAGGTCCTTGTACCCCATCGCCATGCGTTCGCGACGGGTCATCCCGGCGACGTCCTCCTCCACCGGCAGGGAGAGCTCATAGCCCTCCTTGATGCCCTTGAGGCCGGCAGCCAGCAACACCGCATAGGTCAGGTAGGGGTTCGCCCCGGAGTCCGGGGTGCGGATCTCCACCCGGCGCGACGACGGCTTGTGCACGGTGTACATCGGCACGCGGATCATCGCCGAACGGTTGGACGCCCCCCACGTCGCCGCCATCGGGGCTTCGTCCCCACTGGTCAGACGCTTGTAGGAGTTGACCCACTGGTTGGTCACCGCGGAGATCTCCGGGGCATGCTCCAGGATTCCGGCGATGAAGGACTTCGCCGTGGTCGAGAGGTAGAACAGGTCGTCCGGGTCATGGAAGGCGTTGTCCTCGCCCTCGAACAGGGACATGTGGGTGTGCATCGCCGAACCGGGGTAGTCATGGAACGGCTTGGGCATGAACGTCGCCCGCACGTTATTGCGGCGGGCGACCTGCTTGACCATGTAGCGGAAGCTCATCACGTTGTCGGCCATCGACAATGCGTCCGCGAAACGCAGGTCGATCTCCTGCTGGCCGGGGGCGGCCTCGTGATGAGAGAACTCCACGGAGATTCCCATGGACTCCAGGGCAGTGATGGCGTCCTGCCGGAACAGCGGGGCAGCATCGGTGACCGCCTGGTCGAAGTAGCCACCGGTGTCCGAGGGCACCGGGCGCCCGTCCGGACCGTCCTCCTCCTTGAGCAAGAAGAACTCGATCTCGGGGTGCACGTAGCAGGAGAACCCCTCGTCCGCGGCACGGTTGAGCTGGCGACGCAGCACCTGGCGCGGGTCAGCCCAGCTGGGCTGCCCGTCGGGCATGGCGATGTCGCAGAACATGCGTGCGGTCAGCGACTGGTCGCCGGTGCCGCCGTCCAACGGCAGGATCTGGAACGTCGACGGGTCGGGACGGGCGATGGTGTCGGACTCCACCACGCGGGAGAAGCCCTCGATCGACGACCCGTCGAAACCAATCCCCTCGGCGAACGCCCCTTCCAGTTCGGCTGGCGCCACGGCCACGGACTTCAGGTATCCCTGAATGTCGGTGAACCAGAGACGGACGAAGCGAATATCGCGCTCTTCGATAGTACGCAGGACGTATTCCTGTTGACGGCTCATGCCGCCCATCGTAGCTGTGATGAGGGCCCCGGATTGTGACAAGTTCGTTAACATCTGTCCGGCGAAGGTGGCACAATATGTGGACATGGTTGACAGCACGCAACGACCCTCCACCGGTTACCTCACCCCCACCCGTCAGGTCCGCATCGGCGACCTGCGCGCCCGCAAGGCGGACGGCGACAAGTGGGCCATGCTCACCGCCTACGACTACTCCACCGCCAGGGCCCTTTCCGACGGTGGAATCGAATGCCTGCTGGTCGGTGACTCCGCGGCAAACGTGGTCTTCGGCTACGGACAGACCCAGCAGATCAGCCTCGACGAGATGATCTACCTCGCCGCCGCCGTGGTCCGGGGTGCCGGCAACGCCCTGGTCATCGCAGATCTTCCCTTCGGCACCTACGAGGCCTCCGATGAACAGGCCGTCCTGTCCGCCTCGGAGATGATGCGTCGGTCCGGTGCGGCGATGGTGAAGATCGAGGGCGGGATGCGCATGGTCCCGCGGATCCGGGCCCTGGTCGCCGCGGGCATCCCGGTGTGCGCGCACGTCGGATTCACGCCGCAGTCGGTCAACGCCCTGTCCGGGTTCAAGGTGCAGGGACGCGGCGACGGCGCCGAGCAGCTGATCGCCGATGTGAAGGCGGTTGCCGACGCCGGTGCCGACTTCGTGGTGCTGGAGATGGTGCCGGCGGATGTGGCGGCGAATGCCACCGCCGAGGTCGACATCGCCACCGTCGGCATCGGGGCGGGTCCCGACACCGACGCCCAGGTGCTGGTGTGGCACGACATCGCCGCGCTGCCGGCCGATGGACACCGTCCGAAGTTCGCCAAGCAGTGGGCACAGGTCGGCGCGGACCTCACCGCCGCCGCAGCGTCCTACCGTCGTGAGGTTGCCGAGGGCACCTTCCCCGCCGCGGAGCACTGCTTCTAGGCGGCGCTAGGCGAAACTAGTCTTCGTCCCACTCATCAGCGGCCTCGGTGCGTTCATGGGCGGTGGTCAGCGCGCGTTCCGCCTCCGCCCGGGTGGCATAGGGGCCCATCCGGGAATCCCACCCGGAGGTCTTGCCCTGGGTCACCTCGCCGGTGGCGGTGTCGAAGTACCAGGACCCGTTGGTGCTGTCGGTGTTGTCCGTGTTCGTGGTCATGCCCGCCATCGTAACCATCTGTGTGCCCGCTCGACGGCTCCGCTGCCCGAGACGGGGCCTCACAGTGCACCGATGATCACGAGGACAAGCGAGACCAGTCCCAGGACCACCGTCGACACCGTCAGCGTCACGACGCCCAGTACGGACGGCGCGATGCTGCCACGTTCCATTCCGAGGAACTGCCGACGATAACGCCTGACCTGGGTCATGTAGATCACCAGGCCCACATACGCCAGGAGTCCCGCCACCAGGACCACTGGCCGACCGTAGGAGCTGACCCAGTGCAGCATTGCGGTCGCAGTGAGCATGAGGCGCATCGCCGTCCTGCTCCAGGACAGGTTCGTCCGCTCAGGCTGCAGCCCCGGATCCCGCACCATGGTCACCCGATGACCAGTAGCGCGAGAATCACCGCGGCGAGGATGGCACCGGCCGACAGCGCCGGCACAATGGACGGCGCAGGCAGGGGTTTATCGTGGCGCATCGCGCGTTCGATCCGTAGCCAACGCACCGCGGATCCCGCAGCGAGCAGGACGCCGGTACCGATCGCCGCCAGGGCAGCGAAGGTCCGCAGTCCAGGTTCGAGCACCGAGTCCGGCAAAGCCTCGATACCCACTCCACCGGCGACGAATGCCAGCGCGGTGCGCATCCAGGCCAGGAAGGTGCGTTCATTGGCCAGCGTGAAACGAGGGTCAGGTTCCTCACCGTCGGGGAAGAACCACCGGGTCGTCAGTGACCGTCGGTCCCCGGTCGCCGTGGCCTCATCCGTGGCCTTGCCCTTGGCCTTGCCCTTGGTCGCGTCGTCCTTGGCACTCACGGTGAGCCATTCTAGTCGGACAGCGCGCCTGTATCCCGGTTGTCTCCCGACGCCACCGGGTCGAGGTAGGAAGTTGGGTGTCGAGAGGGCCTGTGAGCCGGATTCTGTCCTACCAGGCGAGGACCGGCGGTGCCGTTCCTGCCCGGCGAGGTGATCATCCATCTGGGTCGACCGTCACCGGCCGCCTCACGCGGTCTACCTGTCCCTTGTCCGACGGGCCGCCGACGGGACACGGCCACACCGTTGCCGGTGCAGCCCCTTGACCTTGCTCCTGGTGGGGTTTACCAAGCTGCGCCGGTCACCCGACGCACTGGTGCGCTCTTACCGCACCGTTTCACCCTTACCCGGCCATTGGTGACCGGGCGGTCTGTTTTCTGTGGCACTGGCCCGCGGGTCGCCCCGGGTTGCGGTTAGCAACCACCGTGCCCTGTGGAGTCCGGACTTTCCTCGATTCCGGGCGTGTCCCGTGACGGGCCGTCCCCGGAACCGCGATCACCCGGCCCTCTCGACGAGGTCCAACGTTAGCACTACCGCAGGTAGTGGGTGTCATTGACCTCGGTGACCACGGAACGTCGGGGGTAGAACTCCGCAACCGACAGGCCGGCCAGGTCCAGGTGCAGTGTGGTGTACATCGTGGCCGGGACGTTGAGTGCCTGACGCAGGATCGACTTGATCGGCGAGACATGGCTGACCATCAGCACCGTCTGCATCTCCGCTGCATCATGCAGGCGGTCGAGCAGGGCGGCGCAGCGTTGTTCGACCGCACCCATGGGCTCCCCACCGATGGCGGGGACGCTGGTGTCGTCGCACCATGCCTGGTGCTCGTCCGGCCAGCGCCGGTGCACCTCGGAGAAGGTCAGCCCCTCCCAGTCACCGAAATCGGTCTCGATGAGGTCGTCGTCGGTGGTCACCGCCATCCCCAGAGCATCGGCCACCGCAGCGGCGGTCTGCCGGGTCCGGGTCAGCGGTGAGGAGATGATCCGGGTGATCCCCTCGCCGGCGTCCTGCCGCCTGGCCAGGTACTCCGCCGCGCGGGCGGCCTGGTCGCGGCCGGTCTCGGTCAGTTCCGGGTCACTGCGTCCGGAGAACACCCCGGCGACCGACATGGGGGTCTGTCCGTGGCGCAGCAGCAGCACCCGCAGGCCGGCCCCGGCACAGTCCTCCCCCATCCACCCGGGTCGTGACGTCGCTGACGTCGATGTACTCATGAGTCCTCCCGGATCAGCAGGCAGTCACATTCCGGGCAGGTGACCAGTTGGTCCTGCGGCGCGGCGATGATCCGGGCCAATGACTGGGGGTCAAGGCTCATGAAACACGACCGGCAGAGGTTACCTGCCAGAAGTGCCGCCCCGGCCCCGGTGCTGCGTTCGGCCTCCTCATAGCGCGCGCGGACGTCCTGCGGCAGTCGGTCGCGCAAGGCGGACGACGCCGCCGCCAGGTCCTCCAGTTGTCGGTCGATGTCGGCGAGCACAGCCTTCTCGACGTCCCGGGCTCGGTCACGTTCGGCCACCGCCGTCTCAAGGGCGACCACCGCGGCGGTGACCTTGTCAGGTTCCCCGTCAGTGCTGATGAAGGCAGCGAGGAGTCGTTCCTCCCGCTCCATGGCCTCCTCGACCTCACCAAGTCGGCGTTCGGCGACGGTGAGGTCGTGGCGCAGGTCGCGCCGACGCTCGATGTCGGTGACCGAGCGCAGCCCGTCGATGTCCTCCCGCCTGCGCTCCCGCAGGCGCGAGGCGTCCTGCCGCAGGCGACGCACGGTGGAGTCGAGGTCGTCGGAGCGACGTCGTAGTCCGGCCAGCTCGCTGTGCCGTCGGTCGACGTCCGCGGTCAGTGCGGTGACCTGCTCTGTGTCGGGCAGTGCCTGACGCCGTGCGGTCAGTGACCGGGCACGGTCATCGACCTCGGTGAGTTCCCGAAGCACCGTCGGGACGCCGGACACGCTGTCAGTCACCGTCCGTCACCGCCCTCGTGCAGGGTCCATGGGTCGGTGCGTACACCGATCACCCCGGTGTCCAGGCGCGGGTCGGCGGCGGCGAGGAGGTCGGCGGCCTGGGCGCACCAGGGGAACTCACTGGCCCAGTGGGCGGTGTCGATCACCGGGCAACCACCGGCACGCAGGTGCTCGTCGACCGGGTGGTGGCGTAGGTCGGAGGTGACGAAACAGTCGACGTCCAGGCCCTTGACCGTGTCCAGGAAACTGTCCCCGGCCCCGGAGGACACCGCCACCCGGTGGATCATGTGCTCCGGGTCGCCGGCGGCACGCACGCCCCAGCGGGTCGTCGGAAGCCGGTCGGCGACCCGGGCAGTGAACGCCCGCAGGGTCATGGGGGTGTCCAGCGCGCCGACCCGTCCGATGCCGTAGCCGGTCTCCGTGGCGTCCTGCGGGGTGCACGGCGCCAGGGGCTCACCGGGGGTAACCCCCAGAAGTTCAGCCAGCCGGTCGTTGACCCCGGGGCGTGCGGAATCGGCACTGGTGTGGGCGGAGTAGAGGGCGACTCCGGCGCGGATCAACCGGTGCACGATGCGTCCCTTCGGACTGTCGGCGGGTACACCGGTGACGCCACGCATCAACAACGGGTGGTGCACCAACAGCAGGTCCGCACCTTCCTCGATCGCGGCGTCCACCACCGCATCGGTGCAGTCCAGGGCAACCCGGACCCGGGTTGCGTCCTCGGCCGGGTCACCGCAGACCAGACCGCAGGCGTCCCAGGATTCAGCGAGATGCGGCGGGTACGCCTCTTCGATGACCGCCACCACATCGGCGACGGTCGGGGGTCCGGGAGGTGCAGAGGGAGCGTTCACGCCCTCCACGATAGCTGCTCGTCTGCATCCGGGTCACTGCTGCGGCCCAGGGGGACTACCGCATTCCGGCGCAACCCGTGCCCCTCATTACCGGCATTCATCTTCAAGTTCTGGCACCCTGGTTGCTGTGGTAGACGCAGACTGGGCAGCAGACAACGGCAACTCGGGTGCACCGGACCTCACCGGCACCCTCGACGGGACGGGCCGCACCCTCCTGATCGACGTCGACGGGACACTGGTGGACTCCTACCCGGGGATCCGCTCCAGTTTCCTGCGCGCCCTGGAGGACAATGACGTCGAGGTACCGTCGGAGGATCAGCTGCGTATGATCGCTGGCCCACCGATGATCGACACCCTGCGTGGTCTCGGCCTGGACGAGGAGACCTGTACGTCCACCCTGGCCAGCTACCGCGAGCACTACGACGGTGGCGGCTGGCTGGAGGCCCGTCCCTTCGACGGGGTCGAGGCCCTGCTGCGTGGCTGGACGGACGCCGGTTTCACCCTGGTCACCGCAACCTCCAAGTCCGAGTCCTCGGCGATGCGTCTGCTGCGTCATTTCGGGTTGGACGGCTTCTTCGACGCCTTTGCCACCGCGTCCGACGACGGGTCCCGCCGTGCCAAGCCGGAGGTCGTCGCCCAGGCACTGTCACTGTTGGGACTGGACACCACATCCGTCGCCGACGGCGGGCCGGCCGGGCGTCCGGACATGCTCATGATCGGCGACCGGATCCATGATGTCGAGGGCGCCCACGCCTACGGCATCCGCGCCGCGCTGGTGGACTGGGGTTACGGTAACCGTGCCGAGCACAAGAAGGCTGACTACTCCGTCGCCGACCAGTGGGAGATGGGACGCCTGGTCGCCGACTGGGCCGACAAACGGCCGCTGATCTGCGTGGTCTGCACCGGGAACATCTGCCGGTCCCCGATGGGCGAGATCATGCTGCGTGCTGCCCTGGTGCAGGCGGGTCTGCAGGACGAGGTGCGACTGAACTCCTGCGGCACCGATGGCTGGCACGTCGGCGAAGCCGCCGATCCGCGGGCCGTCGCGCAGCTCCAGGAGGACGGGTTCAACGGTTCCGGTCACAGTGCCGCCCAGTTCGGCCCGGAGCACCGGGATGCCGACCTGTTCCTGGTGATGACCGCCGCGCACCGTAAGGCACTGCTGAAGCAGGGTGTAGACGAGGACCGGATCGCCCTGGTCCGCAGTTTCGGCCCCGCCGGGGACAAGGAGGTCGAGGACCCCTACTACGGTGGGCCGGACGGCTTCGCGGTGGTGTCGCGTCAGCTGTCCGAGTCCATCCCCGGGATCGTCGACTGGGCCCGGGCGCAGATCGCCGCCCGGGCCTGAATACCTGCAGGCCGCTACCGCAGCTCGAAGTCCATCGAGTCGACCGTGCCGTGTCGCGAACAGGTCGACGTCCACCCGTGCGGGGTGACCTGGACGACGCGGCGTCGCCCGCACTCCGGACAGAACCGGGGGGCGTCCAGCCCGGCCTTCTGCGACGGGGAGTACTCGATGTGCTCGCCCTCCCCCAGGTCGGCACCGGTGTAGGGGTCGAAGGGCCCGGTGCCCTTACCTCGCCTTCTCTCGCGTGCCACGGTCACACGCTCCGCGACAGAACCTTGATCGGCAGGTTCAGCCGACCCATCATGTCCATGTCCTGCTCTGCCGGGCGGCCCAGGGTCGTCAGGTAGTTGCCCACGATGATGCCGTTGATACCTCCGGTCAGCCCCTGCTCCACGCCCATGTCGCCGAGCGTCAGTTCGCGACCGCCGGCGAAGCGCAGGGTGGTCGACGGCATGGCCAGGCGGAACATGCCGATGGCCCGCAGGGCATCCTTGCCGTTCATCACCGGCATGTTCGCGAAGGGGGTTCCGGGGCGGGGGTCCAGGAAGTTCAGCGGGACCTCGTGCGGGTCAAGCTCGCGCAGCTGCACGGCGAACTCGGCGCGCTGTTCCGGGGATTCGCCCATGCCGACGATGCCGCCGCAGCAGACCTCGATGCCGGCGTCCTTGATCAGCTCCATGGTCTCCCGACGCTCCTCCCAGGTGTGGGTGGTGACGACCTTCGGGAAGTAGCTGCGGGCGGTCTCGAGGTTGTGGTTGTAACGGTGCACTCCGGCGGCCTTCAGGCGGTTGACCTGCTCGGGGGTGAGAGTGCCGACGGAGACGGCGACGTCGATGCCCTCGACGTTGGCGTAGATCTCCTCGATGGCGTTCTCCAGCTGGACCATGAGGTTCTCGTCCGGCCCCTTGACGGCGGCGACGATGCAGAACTCGGTCGCGCCGGTCTTGGCTGTCTGGCGGGCCTGCTCGATGAGCTCGGCGATGTCCAGCTTGGTGGAGCGCACCGGGGACTGGAAGAGGCCGGATTGGGAGCAGAAGTGGCAGTCCTCCGGGCAACCACCGGTCTTCAGGCTGACGATGCCTTCCATCTCGACCTCTTCACCGCACCACTTCACCCTGACCTCGTGGGCGAGGGCGAGGAGGTCGGGGATCTGGTCGTCGGGGAGGTCGAGGACCTTGATGAGGTCCTCGTAGTCGAGGCCGCGTCCTTCGTCGAGGACCCGGGCACGTGCAGTGGTGAGAATGTCGGTCATGCGACCACGGTATACTGAACAGTGTTCAAGTTCCAACGAGAAAACAATTCTCCACGGTCAGACGGTGTGTCAGGAGGGCGTCAGAACCTCTCCTCGTCACGGTTGCTTCGACGGTCGAAGAGCCCGCTGCGGCTCGAGCCGTAGCGTTCCTGGAGTTTGCGTTCCCTCGACATCGGCGCTGATGTCGCGGGTGCACCGTCCGCTTCCTGCTCCGCGGGCGCGTCCTGCGTGGCCGGCGCGTCCGACGAACTGGTGGAAGTCTCGGCAGCCTCAGAATCAGCGGCGGCGAGTTCTTCGCGACGACGGCGCCTCTCCCGGATCTCCGCCCACAGGAAATAGGCCAGACCAGCCGGTACCATCACCCCGAAGGCGATCCACTGCAGCCCGTAGGACAGGTACGGCCCGGAGTCCAGGTCCGGCAGCGGGATCTCGGACAGCCGTCCGGACGGGTCGGTCGCCTCCACCGAGGTGGCGTCCAACTGCACGTAGTCGTCCGCCAGGTCGAGGTCCACCGTGTCCCCCACCGCAGCAGTGGACATACCGTAGACCTGCACCCTGCCGTCCTCGGTGATCGGCGAGTTCGACGGGGCGTCCTCCGACATGCGGACGAACCCGGTGACCGTGGTCTGCTCCCCGGTGACCTCGGGGACGTCGTCGGCGCCGAAGTCGCCGGAGGCGTCCAACCATCCCCGGTTGACCATGACCGTCATCCCGTCACTGAGCCGGAACGGGGTCAGGGCGTGGTAGGCCTGGGTGCTGGACACCGGACGGTTCCGCAGCAGGACCTCGTCGGCCGGCAGGAATGTGCCCTGCAACTCCACCCTCGACCATTCCTTCTCCACCCCGGCACTACTGCCGTCGGTGGGGAGCACCTCCTGCGCGGGCACCGGGTCGGTCTCCAGGGCCGCCTCGAGACGGTCCTGGAAGTCCTGGGTGTCCCGGTTCTTGCCCAGTTGCCAGGGCGCGAGCACGGTGAAGGCGAAGTAGGAGAAGGCGATGGCGACCACTGCGGTGATCACCCATCCCGGGGTCAGAAACGAACGCCACCCCCTCCGACGACGGTCACCCTCACCACCGGTGCGCGGTGCGGTCGGGGCGGAGGTTGAGGTCGTGGAGGGGGTGGACACCGGGTCGTTCTCAGTCACACTGGCCTAGTCTAGTCCCGACTGTCGTGTTCCCCGCAGTCGTAGCCCGAGCCAACCGGCCACGATGACCGCGATCAGGGCGATCGCGCTGGGGATCGCCGAGGCAGGGGTGGTGATGAAGGACATCAGCGCGCTCTCGTCATCGCCGTCGGAGCTGTCGGATGCCGCCGAGTCAGCGTCGTCATTGCCGCGAATGGTGACCTCGCCGTCGGCGGCATCAGCGTCGGAGTCATCGTCCTCGCGACCGTCCTCCGTCTCGTCCACGGGCATGTCACCCAGCGAACCCGCCTCACCGTCGCAGCCCAGGGCCGCAGCGAAACTCAGCGGGTCCATCGCGGCACCGGTCTCGTAGAAAGTGCCCATCGCCGACGATCCGTCGGCGGTGAGCGTCGCCGTCGCGGTGCCTTCGGCGACACCGTCGGTGACGCCGGCACCGTCGACCGACAGGTCCGCCACGGCGATACGGCCGTAGTTGTGCGGCTTGCCCTCGGTGTCGTTGGACGTCACGTCGGCGAACAGGGTGCCGGTGTTGCCGTCGATCCGGATCTCGGGGTTCGCCACGGTGGTGTCCAGCACCCCCTCGTGACCGGTGAAGTGGACCGAGCCATCGAAGGTCAGGTTGGCGCCGGTGAGGGACCCACCGGCCACCTCCGCGGTGCCGTCGTTGCCGGTGAAGACAAAGGCTCCGCCGCTGTAGACCGCGCCGCCTCCCAGGTCCCAGCCACCGTTGGCGATGCTGCCTCGGATATAGCTGCGGAAGGACTCCTTGATGCCCCAGCCCATCCGGGCCTCGGCGACCTGGGTGGACCCGTCCGAGGCCTCACAGGAATTCTCGCTGTCGTTGGCCACACCGGTGACCCGGGGTGCGGTCACGCCAAGGTCCGGGTTACCGGAGCCGGTGTCGACGGCGCCGGCTCCTGCGGCAGCTCCACCTCCGGTGGCCGGGGTGGCGGCGTCCAGGGCGCCGAGGCCCTCCCCTGCTCCGCTGGCGCAATCGTTACCGTCGGTCGCCAGGGTGACGTTGAGCGGGTCGGCCTCGTTGTTGCCCTCGCCGTAGTTGCCGCCGAAGGCCTTGTTGCCCTCGGCGGTGATGAATCCGGGGCCGGACAGGGTGATGTCACCGGAGCCGGCGGAGGTGATCGGCTGGTCCAGGGTGAATTCTGCGATCGCCACCTGGGAGCCGGTGTCGGCACCGGTCACTTCGGCACCCGGGGTGAATCCACTGACCGTGGTGGAGCGGTAGTCGGCGATGAACTGGGCGGTGGTGCCGCGGACCTTCACCGACATCTTCGACAGGGTGATGTCCAGGGCCCCGAAGTGGCCGTGCAGGTTGACCGAGCCGTTGAGCGGGATGTCGGCGTCCTGCCCGGAGAGGGTCGCGGCACCCGCGTCGCCGGTGAAGTCGAACGTGCCCTGGCCACGAGGGTCACCGGAGAAGCCGACACCGTTGAGGTTCCAACCGCCCATGGCGATCGGGCCGTTGAGGTAGCTGCGGAAGGACTGCTTGATGCCCCAGCCGACGGAAGCCGACTGGATCTCACCACACTGGGAGACGCCGGTGGTGGGTGTCGTCGCGGCCGCGACCTGTCCCTGGGTGTTGGGCTGTGCCTGCTGGGCGGGCTGTGCCGCCGGGGCCTGCTCAGCCTGCGGGCCCGGCTGTGCCGCCGCCTCCGACTGCCCGGCCGAGCGGGCGATCTGCACGCTGCTGTCCACGCCCTGGGCGCCACCGGGTGTGGTGGTCAGGTCCAGGCTGAACCGGTCACCGTCGTTCTTGCCCGCACCGTAGTTGCCGAGCAGTGCCTTGTTGAGGTTCTCGTGGATCCAGCTGTCGCCGGTCACGGTCGCCGCACCGGAAGCGGCACCTGCCTCGGACAGCGTCTCGTCCAGGGTGAAGGTAGCGACCGGCTCGCCGCTGAAGGCCGGCGGGCCGCCGGCAAGACTGACCACCGCGTCGACGTCCGCGGCGAGGTAGCGACCGTCGGCGATCAGCTGCGCCTGGTTACCCCGGATCTGCATCTCGAGGTTGCTCAGGGTGACGTTGATCAGCCCGGCGTGCCCGGTGAGGGTCATGGAGCCGTTCAGTGGGATGTCGGCGTCGTCTCCCTGGACCCGGGCTCCGGCCGGGTCGGCGGAGAACTGGAAGGCACCGTCCTCGGTCTTGGCTCCGCCGGTGAACCCGATGCCGTCGAGGTTCCAGTGACCACCGGCGATGGGCCCGGTGAGGTAGTTACGGAAGGACTGCTTGATACCCCAGGACAAGGTGCCCTGCGAAACCGAGGAGATCTGCCCGGAACCGGCTGCAGCCCCCTGTTCGGCAACGACCGGTTCTGCCGCAGCCGACGTCACGACGCCCGGCAGGGCGACCGCTCCGACCAGGGGTATCGTGGCGACGACAACGGAGGCCGAGGCGATGCGCAGTGAGCGGGCGGGCCGCAGGGACTTCCTTGAGTTCACAGTGTGCACTTTCAACGTCATCACATGGACCCGCACAGACCCGCAGGGATCCGGCGTGATGCATGTGGATTTACACCTATTTTCAGTTAGGCAAGGCTAGTCGACTATGCCTCCGTTGACCAGCCACCAGCATCCGCACAACCACCCCCACCGGGGGTCGGGTCATGATTGCCCGGGGGCACCAGCCATGGCTGCCCCGCCATCTCACACATCGCCAGTGCAACGACGGGGCAGATACAGAAGACCAGCGACCCGACGGCAGAATCGCCGAGGAATGTCGCTGGTCCAAGATGGTGCGCACTGACGGGTTCGAACCGCCGACCTGCTGGGTGTAAACCAGCTGCTCTTCCAGCTGAGCTAAATGCGCGTTGCACCGTCCACGTACCGTGCGGAACGTGGGGAGGCACGCATGGTGAACCGTGCTCCGGCTAGAACTCTAGCGCTTCATCCCCCGGGGAACCAGACAGGCCCCCTGCCATTCACCGAAACGGGTGGACTTGGTCTGCACCAGGCCGGCGACCTGGGCAGACTCAGCGATGACACCGGGCTCGACGGTCCCGTCGGTACCGGCCGCCGGGGTCAGCAACCAGATACGGCCCGATTCTCCGAGGTTGCGGGTGGCGTCGACGAGACCATCGACCAGGTCGCCGTCGTCGGAACGCCACCACAGCAGGACGACGTCGACCATCTCGTCGGTCTCCTCGTCCAGGAGCTCCTCCCCGATCGCCTCCTCCAGCGCTTCGCTGATGGCGCTGTCGGCGTCCTCGTCCCAACCAAGCTCCTGCACGACCTGGTCAGCCGTGACCTCCATGAGGCTGACCCATTCCTGTTGTTCGTGCACTGCTGCGCCGGAGGCGTCTCCCACTTGCGGTTCCCTGACCTTTCGTCGAATTAAATCTGTCGTCATTACTAATTTCACCCTTATCTAGGGTGATTTTCTCCAGCTGGCCCGTCACCTTGGACATCCAACCGTCCGGCTGCGCTGGTCCACTGGCGACTCACGTCGTGTGCCACCTGCAGATTCACATACCGATCACTTGTGAATAGTAGGTGACGGACCGGATGTTGACCAGACTTCCACCGTTTTTGGTGTGATCGCCGAAACATTTCATGTTCCGGACTTCCGTAACATCGGGTGCTGACAGGTACCGAATTCCCGCCACGGAACCACACATTCCCACCGTGGCACCGGTCCTTTCCACACCCAGGAGGAAATTTCATGACGACAACACCATCAGGAAGCGGACGCTCCGACAGCAACTTCAGGAACATCCGCGACGGCGTGGCGTCCTATCTCAGGGACTCCGACCCCGACGAGACCCAGGAGTGGATGGACTCCCTGGATGGCCTGCTCAGTGACGCCGGCCCCGACCGTGCCCGATACCTGATGCTTCGTCTGCTGGAACGCGCCTCGGCCCAGCGGGTGGCCCTGCCCCCGCTGCTGTCGACCGACTACGTCAACACCATCCCCACCACCATGGAACCGGAGTTCCCCGGCGACGAGGCGATGGAGAAGCGCTACCGGCGGTGGATCCGCTGGAATGCCGCGGTGATGGTGCACCGCGCCCAGCGGCCCGAGATCGGCGTCGGTGGTCACATCTCCACCTACGCCTCGGCCGCCGCACTCTACGAAGTCGGCTTCAACCACTTCTTCCGTGGCAAGGACCACCCCGGCGGTGGCGACCACATCTTCTTCCAGGGCCACGCCTCCCCCGGCATGTACGCCCGCGCCTTCCTCGAGGGGCGCCTCAGCGAGGAGCAGATGGACGCCTTCCGTCAGGAGAAGTCGAAGCCGGAGCACGGCATGCCGTCCTACCCGCACCCCCACGGCATGCCCGACTTCTGGGAGTTCCCGACGGTGTCGATGGGTCTGGGCCCGATGAACGCGATCTACCAGGCCCGGTTCGACCGTTACCTGCACGACCGCGGCCTCAAGGACACCTCCCAGCAGCACACCTGGGCGTTCCTCGGCGACGGTGAGATGGACGAGCCGGAGTCCCGCGGGCTGATCCAACAGGCCGCCCTCTACAACCTCGACAACCTGACCTTCGTCATCAACTGCAACCTGCAGCGTCTCGACGGCCCGGTCCGCGGCAACACCAAGATCATCCAGGAGCTGGAGAGCTTCTTCCGGGGTGCGGGCTGGAACGTGATCAAGGTCGTCTGGGCCCGCGAGTGGGACGATCTGCTCGCCAAGGACAAGGACGGCGCCCTGGTGGATGTGATGAACTCCACCGTCGACGGTGACTACCAGACGTTCAAGGCCAAGGACGGCGCCTACGTGCGCAAGTTCTTCTTCGAGCGCAGCCCGGAAACCGCCAAGCTGGTCGAGGACATGACCGACGAGGAGATCTTCGCCCTGCGCCGCGGTGGCCACGACTACCGCAAGATCTTCGCCGCCTACCAGCGGGCGCTGGACACCAAGGACCAGCCGACCGTCATCCTGGCCCACACCATCAAGGGCTACGGCCTGGGCCACAACTTCGAGGGCCGCAACGCCACCCACCAGATGAAGAAGCTGGCCCTGGAGGACCTCAAGCAGTTCCGCGACAAGCAGGAGATCCCGATCTCCGACGAGGAGCTCGAGAAGGACCCCTACCTGCCTCCCTACTACAACCCGGGCCCGGAGTCCCCCGAGGTGCGCTACATGCTGGAGCGACGTAAGGACCTCGGCGGGCCGTTGCCGGAGCGCCGCCACGGCTACACCCCCCTGGCCGTGCCCGCGGTCAAGGGCTCGATGCGCAGCGTGCTCAAGGGATCCGGATCCCAGGAAGTCGCCACCACGATGGCCCTGGTCCGTGCCCTCAAGGACCTGATGCGCGACTCGGAGATCAAGAAGCGCCTTGTCCCGATCATCCCGGACGAGGCCCGCACTTTCGGTCTGGACGCCTGGTTCCCGACCCTGAAGATCTACAACAACCACGGTCAGAACTACACCCCGGTCGACGCCGACCTGATGCTGTCCTACAAGGAGTCCGAGCAGGGCCATATCCTGCACGAAGGCATCAACGAGGCCGGTGCAGTGGCATCCTTCACCGCCGCCGGAACGTCCTACGCCACCCACGGCGAGCCGATGATCCCGCTGTACATCTTCTACTCGATGTTCGGCTTCCAGCGCACCGGCGACGGCATCTGGGCCGCCGCCGACCAGATGGCCCGCGGTTTCCTCATCGGCGCGACCGCCGGACGCACCACCCTGACCGGTGAAGGTCTGCAGCACATGGACGGGCACTCCCCCGTGCTGGCGTCGACCAACCCGGCCGTGGTCTCCTGGGACCCCGCCTTCGCCTACGAGATCGCCTACATCATGCGCGACGGAATCCAGCGCATGTACGGCGAAGGCTCCGGCGGCGAGAACAGCCCCGGCGAGAACGTCATCTACTACATGACCGTCTACAACGAGCCGGTGCACCAGCCGGCCGCCCCGGACGACATGGATGTCGAGGGCCTGCTCAAGGGCATCTACCTGTACTCCCCCGCCGACAAGCTGATCGGCACCGGCGAGAACTCCGCAGGTGACGTCGGTGACGCCCCGGAGTCCGAGCTCGAGGCGAATATCCTGGCCTCCGGTGTCGGTGTCACCGAGGCCATCCGCGCCAAGGAGATGCTGCAGGACCGTTTCGGTGTGCGCGCTGCGCTGTACTCGGTGACCTCCTGGACCGAGCTGGCCCGCGAGGGCGCTGCCCAGGCCAAGGAGGAGCTGCGCCACCCCGACGGAGTGATCCCGAAGCCCTTCGTGACCCACCTGCTGGACGACGCCTCCGGCCCGTTCATCGGCGTCTCCGACTTTGCCACCGACCTGCCGGAACAGATCCGGGCCTACGTCCCAGGCGAGTACACCACCCTGGGCACCGACGGTTTCGGGTTCTCCGACACCCGCGCAGCGGCCCGGCGCTACTTCAATTCCGATGCCGAGTCGATCGTGGTGGCCGTGCTCTCCGCCCTGGCCCGCGCCCACCAGTACTCCTGGAACGACGTGCGCGCCATCGCCGAAGAGTTCAACCTCACCGACCCGACGAAGGCATAGGTCGCGGGTAGGGCTTGCGGGCCCTACCTGCGGGCCCTACCTGCGAACCCTGCCTGCGAGTCCTGCGCTGCTAGAGTGGGTCGGAGAACCCGCCCCCACTCACCGACACCCCACAGGTGTCGGCGGTAGACGCGAAAGGCCGTAGAAGCGTTGGAGATCTCCCCCGAGGCACAGCAGAAGCTGGCCGGAAAACTCACTGGCTCTGACGACGCCGACTCCGCGGCAGCGCCCGGCCGGAGCGCCCGGGACGCCCGCAACACCGCGATGGACACCGCGACCCGGATCGCGGTGATCATCGAGGAGGCCACCGGGGTGGACGTCGAGGAGATCGAACTCGACAGCAACATCACCGACGACCTCCACATCGACTCGGTGTCGCGCATCGACGTCGCCATCCGCATCGAGGACGCCTTCCACGTACGTATCGAGGAAGAGGACATCGACGCTGCACGTACCGTCAAGGACATCGTGCGGTTCATCGAGGCGCGCACCAGCACCGGCGAGTGAGCGCCATGTCCGCCGACGGAATCACTGGAGTCCTCGCCGAGGTCGACGAGTGGCCGGTAGGCACCGTAGGCGCCGCGGTCGTCACGACCGACGTAGACGGGCCCGTGTTGCACGGCGACGCTGACCGGCTGTTCGCCCTGGCCAGCGTCAGCAAACTCATCACCTGCTACAGCGTGCTCATCGCCGTGGAGGAAGGTGCCTTCGACCTTGATGACACCGTGGACGACATCGCCGCAGAGTACGGCACAACGGTGGACGCACCGCAGGACGTAACGGTGCGTGAACTGCTCAGCCACGCCTCCGGGGTCGGCATGCACTCCCGGGCGCAGGAGAAACCGGCCCGCAGTCGCCGGATCTACTCCTCTGCCGGTTTCGACATCCTCGCCGACCTGGTGTCCTCGACCGGCATCCCGTTCTTCACCTACGTCCGCGAAGGGCTCTGCGAGCCGTTGGGCATCGACGTCCACCTGTCCGGTTCGGCAGGTCACGGGTTCGGTGCCCGGCTGGGCGACCTGGCGGTGCTGGCCGCAGAGTTTCTCTCCCCCACGCTGATCTCCGAGGAGCTGTGGGACGAGGCGCTGACCCCGCAGTTCCCCGAACTCGACGGTGTGGTCCCCGGCTACGGGTCGCAGCGTCCCTGCCCCTGGGGCCTGGGCATGGAGTTGCACGGGGAGAAGTCGCCGCACTGGCTGCCGGACAGCATGCCCGCCGAGGTCGCCGGCCACTTCGGCCAGGCCGGTACCTTCCTGTGGTTCCACCGGCCTACCGGACGCGCGGCTGTCGTCCTGGCCAACCGTCCCTTCGGGGACTGGGCGAAGCAGCGTTGGGACGGCTTCAACGACCGCCTGTGGTCGGCCTTCTGACGCCGACGCGCCCCCTCCTCGCTCTCACTCCCACTCCCGGGTGGTCCGACCCCCTCCTGCCCACCCGAGAGCGGGAGTGAGAACGCAGCGAGCACACGAGGCCACACGGGGAACACACAACGAAAGACCCCGGTGCGGTGACCTTCGTAGGTCTCCGCACCGGGGATGGTGTTGCTCCCCCAACTGGATTCGAACCAGTAACCTTCCGATTAACAGTCGGATGCTCTGCCGTTGAGCTATGAGGGAATGTCTCTGCTGTCCCGGAAGAAGCTCTCCCTGGCAACGAGGACATACTCTACCCAGACACCGGAGTTCTATCAAATCTGCAGGTAAGAACACGGAAATGGACACCAGAACACCGCAAGAGCGACAACCGGAACTACACCGACATGATTCACCGTCGCTCCCCTCGCCCCAACCACCCACCCGACAGTTGTGCCACAGGCCTGTGCTTAAATAAGCGCACGGGGCTATAGCTCAGTTGGTTAGAGCCGCGGACTCATAATCCGCTGGTCGCGGGTTCAAGCCCCGCTGGCCCCACAGTGAGTACCAGCAGGCCAGAGGGCATATCGTCACACAGATGATATGCCCTCTGTCTGCACCCGGCACACGCCGCCTACGACCTACCTCACACTGCCTCAGTCTTTGTTTTGCAGATCACACTTATGGGACCTTTTCTCTCCCTAAACTTCCTGCCATCGGCGACCTAACGCCGTTCACCAACCCAGGGAGTCAGACATGCAGGATGGAATCGGCGCACAACTGTTGCCTATCGGCCTCGCCGTGATCATGGTGGGCATCGGCCTCACCCTCACCCCCACCCAGTTCAGGCGCAGCGTGAATTCCACATCCACCGTCACCTGGGGGCTGATCGGTCAGGTGGTGGTCGTCCCGCTCATTGCCCTGGCGCTGGCGTTCATTCTCAATCTCTCCCCTGTGTTGGCTGTCGGCTTGATGCTGCTCGCCGCCGCCCCTGGCGGTGTCACCACGAACCTGTTCGCGCATCTGGCCAAGGGCAATGTCCCGCTGTCCATCGTGCTGACCGTGATCACCTCGATCCTGATGATGGCCACCCTGCCGCTGTGGGTATGGATCACCGTGCGCCTGTTCGAGGACGTTACCGGTGATGTCGGAACGGTCACCGTCCCCCCGGGCGAGGCGATCGGACTGGTCGTCGGTGTTGTCGGCGTGCCGGTGATCATCGGTATGTTCATCCGGGCGAAATCGGAGCGCATCGCCGCGAAGCTGGAGAAGATCATCGCGGTCGTCGGCGTGGTCGTCCTGGTCGGCGTGTTCACTTTCCTGGTCATCGATCTCGGCGATGAGCTGGGCCCGCTGATCGGCGAGGTTGGCCTCACTGTCCTCATCTTCAACGCCCTGGTGATGGCCACCGGCTGGGCGGTCGGTGCAATGCTGAAGCGTCCGGCGGAGGACAAGGTCGCTCTGGCCGTCGAGTACGGTCTACGCAACTCGACGATGTCGATGGTGATCGCCCTGTCGGTCATCGGCTCGACCGAGATCGCTGCGCCGGCCATGCTGTTCAGCATGACCATGTACATCTTCGGTGTCGCCCTGCTGGTGTGGCGCCGTCGGACGTTGAAGAAGTCGGACGCCCCGACCACCGCCAGTGCGGAGGATTCCGACGTCACCGTCCCCCAGGGGTGACGAGTCCGGATTCGTAGGCCAGGACGACAAGTTGCGAGCGATCCCGGGCGTGGAGTTTCGACAGTAGCCTGCTGACGTAGGTCCTCGCGGTCGCCGGGCTGATGTGCAGGTGCGCGCCGATCTCGGCGTTGGTCTCACCGTGCCCCACCCGTTCCAGCACCTCCCGTTCCCGGCCGGTCAGCCCGTCCAGCAGTTCGGGACGCGTCGCTGAGACACCGAACTCCCCGAGCCTGGCGAGGATCGTCGGGGTGATCGACGGCGAGAGCGACCCGTCCCCGGCGTCGACGGAACGGATCGACGTGCGCAGGTCCACCGGCGAGATGTCCTTCAGCAGGTAGCCGGACGCCCCGGCGTGGATCGCGGCGAGGACGTCACGGTCCTCGTCGAAGGTGGTCAACACCAGTACCCGTACCTCGGCAAGGTCCGGGTCTGCGACGATGCGTTCCGTGGCGGCGATGCCGTCCATCCGTGGCATGCGGATGTCCATGAGCACCACATCAGGCCGATACTGCCGGACCAGGCTGACGCCCACTTCCCCATCGGCGGCTTCGGCCACGACCTCGATGTCACCGTCGCGTTGGGCGAGTTGGCGTAGTCCGGCGCGGACGAGTTCCTGGTCGTCGACGAGCACGATACGGATCATGGTTCCAACCTCGCCGGATTCCTCGCGGTGACGGTGAATCCGGCAGGGCTGGTGGTGCCGGTGGAATAGGTGGTGAACGTCCCGCCGAGGACCCGCACCCGTTCGGCCATGCCGGTGACCCCGTGGCCGAGCGAGCCACCCCCGCTACGGTCACCGGTGTCACCGCCACCACCGTTGTCAGCCACCGTGACCACCAGCGTGGCGTCCTGAATGTGCGCCGAGACCCGCACCCGGGTGGCGTGGGAGTGGCGCAGCACATTGGTCAGCGACTCCTGGACGATCCGGTAGGACGCGGCGTTTACCGCCGGGGTGAGGTCGGCGGAGCGCGTGCTGATGTCGACGTCCACGGCGATGCCGGCGGCCTCTACGTCGGCGGTGAGCACCCCGATGTCGTCGAGGGACAGGACGCTGCGCTCACCGTCGGTGTCGCGTTCCCGCAGCAGGCGGAGCATGGTGCGTAGTTGGTTCAGGGTGCTCGAGGCCTGCGATCTGATCTGGTCCAGCGGTGCGGCCGCCGGGTGGTCGTCGGTGATCTCCTCACGGGCGACGGCGGCGTGCAGGGAGACCACCGACAGGCCATGCCCGACGGAGTCGTGGAGTTCACGGGAGATGTGCTCGCGTTCCACCTGCTCGGCTAGCTGGGTGATGTGTCGCTGTTGAGCGAGGTGACGCCGCCGGGCCTAACGCCTGGCGAGCTCGGGAGATTGCGACGGCGACAGCCCCGGTGGCCACGCCGACAATCACTCCGGTCAGCAGACTCGACAGTCCGGAGAGCACCCGGAGGATCACCGTCTCCACCGCTGGATCCAGGTCGCTGAGGTTCCCGCCGAGTGCTGGCGGGTTGCCGCCCAAGGCCGAATCCCAGAAGATCTGGTGGCCCAGCAGCAGGAAGACCCCGTAGATCGCCCCGATCGCCAGACTGGTGACGAATGGACGTTGCGCCCGGGCAACGAGGGTTGCGATGATCCAGATCAGCGGCGGGACGAAGACGAACAAAGAGTTGGTGAACGTCCCCTCGTGGATGATGTCGAGATCGTGCAAGACCACTCGAGGTGCGCCGAGGGCGGCGAGAAGGACGAGGACGGGGACGGAGAACCCGAGGCGTGGGCTCTGGTCCACCTCGGTGTCGGTGTTGCTGTACATGCTCACTGACGCTACGGCCGGGCCGCAGGGTGCACATCCGTCTACGCGCGTCTCCCGGTGTCGCTTCTCGACGTAGTCCGTTGCAGTCCGACGCCGTCCATTGGCGACCAATGGCATGGGGATGTCGAGACCGTAGGCCGATGTGCTGCTGTTCGGGCCGCAATAGCGTCATGGCTATGACTCCTTCACCGAGCACTTCACCTTCCCCCCCTCCTCCACCTCGGCCCCTCGCCAACCACAGTGAGCTGGTTGCTGGCCTGTGCCCTCGGCGTGATCGCGCTGATCCGACCGGTGGTGCGAATCATCGCAACCCAGGCTGGCTACGAACTCTCGGCGGCCGTCCCCGTTCTACTCACGCTCGGCATCACCGTGGTGTGGGTCGTCGCCGTGGACTCCGCCCGAACACCATCTCCGGTCCTCACCCTGATGATTGCCGGTGTGGTCTACGCAGTGCTCTCGACCGGTCTCAGCGGGGTCCTCTCCCCTATCCTCGATGGCGAGTTCTCCGGCCCGCCGGCGAACCCGGTCGCGATAATCCCGATGCTGCTGATCAATGCCGGGTGGGGACTGGTCGCTGGCGGGATCGCGCTGACCTTCCGGCGGCGGGTGTCCCCGACTGCCCTTCGCAGAGCACCACTGTGAGTCCTACCGCACCAGACGCGCGACGGCGGCGGAGACCTCGTCGAGCTTCTCCATCGCCTCTTCCTCTCCCTGCTGGGCGGCATGCAGGACGCAGTGCTGCATGTGGTCGTCCAACAGGGCCAGCGCCACACTCTTCAGCGCCGACTGCACGGCGGTGACCTGGGTCAACACGTCGATACAGTAGGTGTCCTCGTCGACCATGCGGTGCAGGCCGCGGACCTGCCCCTCGATGCGCTTGAGGCGGGCGAGGTAACGCTTCTTGTCCGGAGTGTAGCCGTGCGACCCGGCGTCCGCACCGTGGCCCTCGTGGCCGTCGTTGCCCTCCCCGGCTGCCGAATCCCCGCAGCCGCATCCGCAGGACGCACCCGCGTCCTGGTGCGCCAGCAGGTTGCCGTTCACGGCGCCGTCATTCACGGTGCCCTCGGTACCCTCGCTCATGATGTCTCCTGTCCGCGTGAGAAAAGCCCCCGGGTAATACCCCTACAGGGTATCAACGTCGGGGGCTTTCCCGCAAGGTGGGACGCCCTTGTGAGTGCGTACCCAGCGCATGCTCAGTGGCCGCGGGCGATCCACTCCTCCAGGTGCGGGGCCTCCGCACCGATCGAGGTGGCATCACCGTGCCCGGTGTACACCTCGGTCTCCCCCGGCAGCGTCAGCACCTTCTCCCGGATCGAGTCGATGATCGTGTCGAAGTCACTGAACGACCGGCCCGTCGCACCCGGACCACCGGCGAACAAAGTGTCACCACTGAGCAACACCTTCGCCTCCGGCAGGTACAGACAGCACGACCCTGGCGAATGGCCCGGAGTATTCACTACCCGCAACCTGGTCCCGGCGATGTCGAAGACCTGCCCATCGGACAGATCCTCGTGCCCGACACCTGGGTGCGTCTGGTTCCACAGCATCTGGTCACCCGGGTGCACATGGATCCGGGTATCCAACCGCTCCGCCAACTCCGGGGCCACGGTGATGTGGTCATTGTGGGCGTGGGTGCAGATCACCGACCGCACCCGACGACCACCGACCGCCTCCACGATCGCATCGGCATCATGGGCAGCGTCGACAACGATCACCTCCTCATCGTCACCGATCAGCCAGATGTTGTTGTCCACCTCCCACTCGCCACCGTCGAGCGCAAACACCCCGTGGGTCACGACCCGGTCAATACGCAGCCCCGTCTCGGAGGCACCGGCGAACTTCTCGGACTCTCCTGGGACACTCACAGCTCCACCACCGATCGCAGCACCGAACCCTGCTTCATCTTCGTGAAAGCATCCTCCACCGCATCAATACTGATCCGCTCATCCACGAAGTCACCCAACGGGAACCGCCCCTGCAGATACAGGTCGGTGTACAACGGGAAATCCCGCTCCGGCAAACAATCGCCGTACCAGGACGACTTGGTCGCCCCACCACGCCCGAACACATCCGCCAGCGGCAACTCCAGGCGCATCTCCGGGGTCGGCACACCGACCAGCACCACTCGTCCGGCCAGGTCACGCATGTAGAACGCCTGGGTAAAGGTCCCCGGCAGTCCCACAGCATCAACCACGACATCGGCACCGACACCACCGAGGATCTCGTGGACGGCCTGCACCACCGGCTGATCCTCACCGGTGGCCGAGGCATCCCCACCCAAAGCCGACGGGTTGATCGTGTGCGTGGCCCCGAAGTCCTTCGCCCGCTCGAGCTTCTCGTCCGACAGGTCCACCGCAATGATCCTGGTGGCCCCGGCCAGCTTCGCCCCGGCGACCGCGGCCATCCCCACACCACCGCACCCGATCACGGCGACGGACTCACCACGCTTGATCTCACCGGTGTTCACCGCCGCACCCAGACCGGCCATGACACCACAGCCCAGCAGCCCGACCGCCGCCGGATCGGCCGACGGATCCACCTTGGTGCACTGTCCCTCGTGGATCAGCGTCTTCTCGATGAACGCGCCGATCCCCAGCGCCGGCTCCAGCTCGGTGCCGTCGGTCAGCGTCATCTTCCTGGAGGCGTTGAACGTGGCGAAACAGTACTTCGGCTCGCCCTTCTTGCACGCCCGGCACTCGCCACACACCGCACGCCAGTTCAGCACCACGAAATCACCGACGGCGACGTGCGAGACGTTCTCACCGACGGTCTCCACCACACCGGCGGCCTCGTGGCCGAGCAGGAACGGGTAATCGTCGCTGATCCCACCGTCCCGGTAGGCCAGGTCGGTGTGGCAGACACCGCAGGCCTGGACCGCCACGATGACGTCGTTGGGGCCCGGATCAGGCACCATGACATCCACCAGTTCCACTTCTGCACCCTTACCGCGGGCGATAACACCCTTGACCGTTGTATCCACTGGCGCCGTTCCTTTCATGCAGGTTCGTCTCGTTGGTTCCCCCAACCATACGGAGAAATCCGCGTCTCTGGGGATCCCGGTGTTCCCGCGGGCACCCGGGGCGGCAGGTATGATGGCGGCATAGTTCTACGGTCGCCTTCCACCCCACGATTCGCCCCACGATTCACCAAGGAGCACCCTCAATGATCCAGCTGGTCATCGGCGCCGCCGCCGGCTACGTCTTCGGTACCAAGGCAGGACGGCGTCGCTACGAGCAGATCCGGCGGGGCTACGAGGCCACGATCAACTCCCCGGTCACCCGGCGTGCCGTCCAGGCAGGACGCAAGGCCCTGGCCGACCGCATCGATCCCGAGCCGCGGATGCGCGAGCTACGCGACGTTCGTGGTGCCGACCGTCGCGGGGAGCTCGACGGTTCGCAGGACGCCTACCTGGAGGACGACGCCCTCGAGTTCGAGGAGGACATCATCGTGGAGTCGGACCAGCCCCGGATGCGGGACGCCAAGGGCCGACCGGTCAGTGAGCAGGACGGCTCCGGCGGCACCTCACGTCGCCGCTTCGGCCGCCGGTAGTCACTGCCAGCCCCTCTGTTAGCCGCCCAGCTCCCCGTAGGACTGAGCCTGTTCCTGCAGCGTACGCCGGTACTTCTCCAGCGCCATGAGGTCGGCGAAGGTGTCGTTGTACTCCTTCTTCTTCGCCCCACCCTGGTCCGGACGCATCTGCTGCATCCGTGACTTCAGCTCGGCGATTTCCACGCCGACCCAGCGCTCCTCCATCCGGGCGACCACCGCACCTGCGTAGAACTCCAGGCGCTCAGGCTTGCACCGTGGCTCCTCCACCGCCAGCTCACTGATCACCGCGCGGCACATCACGTCATCGGTGGCCGCGGTCACCGCGTCCAACCAGTCGGCACCTGCGGCATGGCCGTCGGCGGTGTCGACACTGCCTACCCCGCCTGCCGCGGAGATCGCGGTGGCGACCGCGACATAGGTCGGGTGCTCGAAGGTCTCCGGCAGCAGTCCGTCGGCGTCCGCACCGACCATCTGCGGCTCCTGCAGCATCAGCTTCAGCACCTCGCGGGCCGGTTCCAGGTTGATGTCATCCGGGTTCGGACGGCTCAACATCGACGCCACCGCACCACCCCGCGCACCGGTGCCCGCGGCTTCAGCCTCCTGCGCCCGACGGGTCAGCCTGGCCACCCCCTCCTTGAGCTGGGTGCCGGAACGGTCCTGCCCGCCCCGGGCGGCCTCACGGCGCACCTGGGTGACCACCTCGGTGGGGTCCGGCCAACTCAGCCACCCGGCGGCCTGGCGTGCGTACTCGTCGCGCAGGGC
Organism: Candidatus Corynebacterium faecigallinarum; assembly: GCA_019120175.1. Lineage (GTDB taxonomy): Bacteria > Actinomycetota > Actinomycetes > Mycobacteriales > Mycobacteriaceae > Corynebacterium > Corynebacterium faecigallinarum. The sequence continues at coordinate 237,603 of DWVP01000024.1, read as the reverse complement.
GTTGTCGCGGATCCCGGCGAGCACCGGGACGATACGGCGCAGGGCGTCAACCCGACCGTCGACGTGGTGGGTGTCATAGCCACGCAGGATGGTACGGATGACGAACTCGAACATCGGGATCCGGTCGGCCACCATCTCCCGGACCGCGGCATCGCCGCGCTCCAACCGGATGTCGCAGGGGTCCATGCCGTCCGGGGCGACAGAGACGTAACTGCGTCCGGTGAACTTCTGGTCGCCCTCGAAAGCACGCATCGCGGCCTTCTGCCCGGCCTCGTCGCCGTCGAAGGTGTAGATGATCTCGCCGCGGAAGAACTGGTCGTCCACCATGAACCGGCGCAGCATCTGCAGGTGCTCCTCGCCGAAGGCGGTACCACAGGCGGCGACCGCTGTCGTCACTCCGGCGGCGTGCATCGCCATGACGTCGGTGTAGCCCTCGACCACGACCGCCTGGTGGTCGGTGGCGATCGACTTCTTGGCCAGGTCGATGCCGAAGAGCACCTTCGACTTCTTGTAGAGCAGCGTCTCCGGGGTGTTCATGTACTTCCCCAGGTTGTCGTCCTCGAAGAGCTTGCGGGCTCCGAAGCCGATGACGTCGCCGGCCACCGAGCGGATCGGCCACAGCAGCCTGCGGTGGAAACGGTCGATCGGCCCACGGTTCCCCATCCGGGACAGCCCGGCGTCCTCCAACTCCTTGAACTCGAACCCGCGGCGCAGCAAGTGCTTGGTCAAGGCGTCCCAGCCGGCGGGTGCGTAGCCGCAGCCGAAGGCCGCGACGGTCTCCTCGGAGAACCCACGGTCGCGCAGGAACGCCCGGGCGGTGGCCGCCCCCTCGTCCTGCTCGTCGGCGTAGCGCTCCATGTAGAACTCGTGCGCCGCCCGGTTCGCCGCGATCAGACGCTGTCTGGTGCCGGGCTCCACCCGGTTGACCGGCCCCCCGCCCTCGTAGTTGATGCGGTAGCCGATCCGCTCAGCGCACTGCTCGACAGCCTCGGGGAAGGTAACGTGCTCCATCTTCATCAGGAAGCTGAAGACGTCCCCGCCCTCCCCGGTGGAGAAGCAGTGGAAGTAGCCCTTGTTCGGGCGGACATGGAAGGACGGGGTCTTCTCGTCCTTGAAGGGGCTCAAACCCTTCATAGAATCCACACCACCGGGGGTGAGCTGGACATACTCGCCCACCACCTCCTCGATCGGGGTCTGTTCCCGGATCGCGGCGATGTCGGTGTCTGGAATCCGCCCTCGTGCCATGGCGACCATGATAGCGCCACCAGCGGACCGGCCCAGAAGAGCGAATCGACTGTGATGCAGGACACAACGTCCTACGATGGGGAGGACTGCAGAACCAGTACGGCTGCCCGAAGGTGCTGACTACACCGACGAGACGCCGTCGCACCATGAGAAGAGGACTCCCCATGCCATCTGCTGGCACGCATTATGACGTTCTGACCATCGGTTCCGGCTTCGGAGGTTCAGTGACCGCCCTGCGACTGACGGAGAAGGGCTACCGGGTCGGGGTGATCGAGGCCGGCCGACGCTTCGCGGACCATGAGTTCGCGAAGAACTCCTGGCACCTCAAGGACTTCCTCTGGGCACCGAAGCTCGGCTTCTACGGCATCCAGCGCGTCCACCTGCTCAAGGACGCCATGATCCTGGCCGGAGCCGGTGTCGGCGGCGGGTCACTGAACTACGCCAACACGCTCTACAAGCCCGGCGACAACTACTTCCGCAGCCGCGCCTGGGACCACATCACCGACTGGGAGGACGAGCTCACCCCCTACTACGACCAGGCCCGGAAAATGCTCGGCGTGGTGACGAATCCGACCGTCACCCCGGCCGACAAGCTCTCGAAGCAGGTCGCCGAGGAGATGGGGGTCGGCGACACCTTCCGGATGACCCCGGTCGGTGTCTTCTTCGGAAAGAAGGCCGGGCTGGAGGGAGAGGAGGGCGAGACCGTCGCCGACCCCTACTTCGGTGGTGTCGGCCCCGACCGCACCGCCTGCACGGAGTGCGGTGAGTGCATGACCGGCTGCCGGCACGGGGCGAAGAACACCCTGCTGAAGAACTACCTCTACCTTGCGGAGAAGGCCGGTGCGAAGGTCCACGACCGGTCCACGGTCACTGCGATCCGCAAGCTCGGTGCCGATGACGAACCCGGCTGGGAGATCACCGTCGAGCGGACCGGACCGATCCTGGGCCGGAAGAAGACCTCCACCTTCACCTCCGACTACCTGATCATGGCCGCCGGGACCTGGGGCACCCAGAACCTGCTGCACCGGGAGAAGGAGGACGGCACCCTGCCGCAGCTCTCCGACCACCTCGGCCAGCTGACCCGCACCAACTCCGAGGCCCTGCTGGGCGTCGGACTGTGGAAGAAGGAGCCGGAGTACGACTTCCACAAGGGAGTGGCGATCACCTCCAGCTACTGGCCCGCCCCGGACACCCACATCGAGCCGGTGCGCTACGGACTGAAATCCAACGCCATGGGCCTGCTGCAGACCCTCAACACCGACGGTGACACCAGATGGCCCCGCTGGGTGGAGTTCCTGCGCCTACTGGTGAAGAACCCGCTGGCGATCAAGCTCGTCCTCGACCTGCGCGGCTGGTCGGAGCGCACCATGATCAACCTGGTCATGCAGGCCCGCGACAACTCGCTGACCACCAACCTCAAGAAAATCGGCCCGCTGCGCTGGCTGACCAGCCGTCAGGGCGAGGGCGAGCCGAACCCGTCCTGGATCCCGGAGGGCAATGAAGCCACCCGGCGCGGTGCCGCCCACTTCGACAAGGCTGTGGCCGGTGGTGTGTGGCCGGAGGTCTTCAACATCCCGCTGACCGCGCACTTCCTCGGCGGCTGCACGATCTCGGACTCCCCGGAGACCGGCGTCGTCGACCCCTACCACCGGGTGTGGGGTTATCCGTCGATGTTCGTCACCGACGGCTCCTCGATCACCGCGAACCCGGGTGTGAACCCCTCGCTGTCGATCACCGCGAATGCCGAACGTGCCGCGGCACTGTGGCCGAACAAGGGGCAGGTCGATCCCCGCCCCGACCAGGCGACCACCTTGGCCGGCTACCAGCGGGTCACGCCGGTGCGTCCGGAGCACCCGGTAGTGCCGGACGAGGCGCCGGCGGCGCTGCGCCTGCCGATCACCCCGGTGCGCAGCACGGTGTAGTCCCGGTCAGCGGGTAGGCCCCGACCAGTGTCAAAAGCCGGCGTAGAAGTCGGCGAGACGGTGTTCCCCCATCGTCTCCCCGACACAGTCGTGCGCCATATTCCACGTCAGGAACCGGACGGTATCCGCCGCCTGCGGATTGACCAGCGCCATCAGACGCAGTGCCGGTTCCAGGAGCATCCGGGGAATCCTCACGGTCCGTGGTGATCGGCCAGCGGCCTCACCGGCGACCTCCGCTAGTTCGGGCCAGGTGAAGATCTCGGGACCACCCACATCCCAGGAGCCGCCGACACCACTTTCCATCCGGTCGACGATGAACGTGGCGAGGTCCGCACCGTGGATCGGGTTGACGCGCACCTGGCGATCCAGGACCGGCACCAGGCCCCGACGTGCCATGGGGAGCATCTCCAGCATGTCCGAGAAGTAGCCCGACGGGCGGATGATCTGGGCGACGACCTCGGCGGTGGCGAGGGTCTGCGCAAACGCGGACTTCGCCCGCGTCAGCTGTGCCGGGCAGTCGTCTGCCCCGAGCGCGTGGACGTAGGTGAAGGAGCGTCCTCCGTCTGCCAGCACAGAGTTCAGGACATTCAGATTGGCCAGGTTATCGATCTCCCAGGGGTCGTTGCCCTGTCGGGTGACTCCCAGCGCAGAGATGGTCCTCTCGGCACCTGCGGAGATATCACGGGTGAATGTCGGATCGGTGACATCCCCGACCACCCATTCGGCGACACGGCCGTCCAGTCCCGGGGATCCGTGGGGTCCTTCCGCCTCGGCACGGCCCCTGTCCCGTACCACTGCGCGAACACTGTAACCACGGCCCGCCAGTTCAGCGACGATGTACCTTCCCGCATAGCCGGACGCACCGACGACCAGCACAGTAGTCACTTCTCACTCACCTCTGCTCATGGGTCCGGCCCCGTCCTGGACGGCAATGTCCTGCACCAGGATCCTACCCGGGAGGGCCTGTTGGCCGACCCCGATCAGGTTCTGTGCGACACTTGTCTCCGTGAATCGGAGTGCAGGCACCAACAGCAGTGGTTCGGGCAACGGCAAGGACCCGAAGAAGATCGTCGGCGGTATCGCCGGAGTGGCTGTGGCCCTGGTGGCCGGCTATTTCGGGTTGGACGCCGCGACCAGTGACGATCCTGCACAGGCCGTCGATTCCGCCTCCGGCGACTCCTGTGCCGTCGACACGCTGCCGTCCGAGGCCGACGGGGTCATCGACACCATTCTCGACGGTGGGGACTTCGACCACCCGGACCACGACGGCAAGCATTTCGGCAACTACGAGGGCGTGCTGCCGCAGGAGTCGAACGACTTCTACCGCGAATACACCGTAGAGACCCCCGGGCTCGACCACCGCGGTGCCCGGCGCATCGTCGTCGGCGGCGGCACCCACACCGATCCGGACATCTGGTACTACACATCCGACCACTACGACAGCTTCTGCGAGATCCCCGACGCTGAAGACTGAGAAGTCTGAGTGGCCTGAATACACTCAACCCCAGGCCGCGCTGATCGACGAGGCCGACTTGTCCAACCGCTCCAACCTGGACTCGGTCAGTGAGGCCACCTGGTCGATGACCACCCGCAGCTTCTCTGCGTCGGTGGACGCCTCCTCCCACCACGGGCGGAACAGCAGGTCCAGGCTGCCCGGTGCGCCTTCCGAGAGGTACTTGGTGACCCGGAAGATGCGCTCGCGCTGACGTTCCTGGTCCGACTGGTGACGCCCCTGGTCCATCACGTAGAGCACGGCGATGGATTTCAGCAGCACCACCTCGGCGCGGACCTCGTCCGGGATGATCAGGTCGGCGGAGTAGCGTCCCAACGGGATCCGCGGGTCCCCCTCGGTCGACAGGTTCAGGTGGGCCGAGCGGGTCGCGGTCACCGAGGCGGTGACGAACCGGCTGACCAGCTCACTGGTCAGGCCCTTGAGCGCCACATGGTCCTGCAGTGAGCCGTCGAAGTCCGAGGCACGGACCACCGGTGCCATGGCGCGCAGTCGGTCGGCGGCGTCCAGCAGTTCCTCCGGGGAGCCGCCGAAGGCCCGGGCGCCCTTCTCCGCCAGCGCGGCGAGTTCCACCAGGTCCCACAGCACCCGCAGGCTGATGCGTCCGGAGACGATGCCGTCCTCGACGTCGTGGACGGAATAGGCCACGTCGTCCGACCAGTCCATGATCTGGGCCTCGAGGCACTTGCGTCCCTCCGGGGCCTCCTCACGGATCCAGGACAGGACCTCGAGGTCGTCGGCGTAGCAGGAGTACTTGCGTCGCAGCGTGCCGTCCGGCGCGATCGGTCCCCACGGGTATTTGCAGGCGGCGTCCAGCGAGGCCCGGGTCAGGTTCAGACCGTAGGACCTCCCGTCGGGCCCGAGGGTCTTCGGCTCCAACCGGATGAGGATACGCAGTGTCTGGGCGTTGCCCTCGAACCCGCCGCAGTCCGCGGCGGCGATGTTCAGGGCGTCCTCCCCGTTGTGCCCGTAGGGCGGGTGGCCGATGTCATGGGTCAACCCTGCCAGGTCGGCGAGGTCGGGGTCGGCGCCGAGAGCCTTACCGATGCCGCGGGCGATCTGACCGACCTCCAGGGAGTGGGTCAGTCGGGTGCGCGGGGTGTCCCCGGACCCGGGTCCAACGACCTGCGTCTTGTCCGCCAGCCGTCGCAGGGCGGCACTGTGCAGGACGCGCGCCCGGTCACGGTCGAAGTCATCCCGGGCGTCCGGCACCGCCCCGTCGACGCCGAGGGCTTTGCCGGGAACCTCGACGATACGGGCCAGGTCGTGTGCGGTGTAGCGGTAGCGTTCCACGTGTCGTCCTCTAGTCTTCGTCGACGGTGTAGTCGCCGCCGCCTTCATCGGTGATGCGGTAGTAGATCATCCCGCCGGTCTCGTGGATGATCGCGTTGATCTGCTCGGAGCGGCTGGAGACCGCCGGCCCCTGGCGGGTCGGTGAGGCGTGGGCGTCGAAACCCTGGTCGCCGATCATGTTCGTGGCCCGCAGCGAGTGGTTCGGGTCAGTGACCACGGCGACTGACTCCCAGCCCTTCTCCTCGGCGACCGGGGCGAAGGCCTCTGTGGAACCGAGGGTGTCCATCCCCTCGCCGATGGATGTGATCGCCTCCTCCGGCACGCCCTTGTCCCGCAGGTACTGAGCCCCGGACTGCGCCTCGGTGTAGACGTCGCCCTCGAGTTTGCCGCCGATGGTGGTGATGCTGTCGGACACCCCGTCCTCGTAGAGCTCGTAGGCGTGGTCGAGACGGGCGGCGAACCACTGCGACGGCGTGCCGTTGTACTGGGCGGCACCGAGGACGAGGATGGTGTCGGCGGCGTCACGGTTGTCCTGCCGTGCGTACGCCCAGACATGACCGGCCATGGCCAGGGTGATGACCAGGCCGACGACGATGGTGCCGATGATCATGTAGATCGCCCCGCGCACAGCTGCGCCCAAGGTTGATCCAATGGTTCTGCCGACGTTCATGCGCCTAACTCTACGCACCTCAACCACGGATTTCCGTTATTGTTGAGTGCATGTGCGCCGCCAATATTCTCTGGAATCCGACCACTTCCCGAACCCCCTCCGCTGGGGCCCGAGTACGCCGCTTCGCCGCCTCCGTGGCCGTCGCAGGTGTGGCCGGGGTGGGTGTCGGTTTGACCGGCGCTGGGGCCTTCGCCGCCACAGAGCAGGACGTCTCGATCCAGGCCCAGGGCACCGCAACGGACACCGGCACTGACATCACCCTGGACTCCCAGGTCGTGGACCAGGCGGGTGTGCTTTCTGACTCGGAGGAGTCCTCCATCGCCAGCACCTTGGCGGACGGGGTCTCGGAGACCGGGGTGAAGGGTTACATCGTCTACACGGACAACTACAGCGACAATGTCGACGCTCTCGCAGAAACACTGCGGGAGCAGGAAGGTGGGAACAACGTCCTGGTGGCCGTCATCGACGTTCAGTCCGAGACGAGCGGCCAGTTGGCCACCTCTTACGGAAGCGGTGTATCCACTTCCATTGGCGAGGACGCTTACGACGCAGGTATCAACAACCTCAGCGGCGGAAATTGGGCAGGCGGCGGCCAGGCCATCGCCGACGTCATCGCCGACGTCACCCCGGCCTCCACCTACGCTTGGGGCGGTGCAGCGGTCATCGCCGTGGGTGGCGGTATCGGTGGTGCGGTCTGGTACTCCCGCAAGAAGCGCAGGGAGAACGAGGCCGAGGAGCTGGAAGCCGCCCGCACCATCGAGGCCGGGGACACCACCGACCTGTCCCAGCAGTCCACCCAGGTGCTGCGCACCTTGGCCGCCGAGGAACTGCAGAAGGCCGACGAGTCCATCCGCAAGGGCAGCAACGAACTGGAGACCGCCGAGGCGGAGTTCGGTGTCGAACGCACCCGCGAGCTGCGTTCCGCTGTCGAGTCCGCGAAGAAGACCCTCAACAACGCCTACAACGCCCACCAGCGGGTGCAGAACAGGTTGGTCGGAGGCGAGTCGGAAGAACGCAGCCTGCTGATCGAGATCGTGTCGTCCTGCGGCACCGCCGAGAAGCACCTCAGCGACCAGGCCGAGAGGTTCTCCACCCTGCGGGAGAAGCTGATCAACGCACCCGAGATCATCGACAAGTTCTTCCAGCAGACCGTGGAGCTACGCTCGCGGATCCCGAAATCCCGGGCGATCCTGGAGGACCTGGCCACGAAGGTGGATCCGGTTCTGCTGGACTCGGTCAACGACAACCCGGACATCGCCGAGGCGGAAATCGACGCTGCCGAGGAGGCGATCAGCCGGGCCCGCGAACTACTGCACCTGCCCGCAGGGCAGCAGGGTGCCCTGGTCGACGAGGCCGGTGCCGCACATCTGGCGATCCAGCAGGCTGACCGGCAGCTCGCCGCAGTCGAGCACGCCGAGTCCCAACTGCAGGAAGCCCGCACGAACCTCGCCTCCCTGATCGACGAGGTCGACGAGGAGATCGTCGAAGCCAACCAGCTCGCTTCCAGCAATGCTCCGGTCAACAAGGAGAACCTGGCTGAGGCGGTGGAGATGGCCACGACCGCTCTGGCCAAGGCCCGAGAGATCGGAGATACCGACCCGCTGGGGGCCTACTCCGAGCTGTTGGAGGCCGACGGCGAGCTCGACATCCAGCTCGACGAGGCCCGCGGCGCGGAGAACAACTACCAGCGCACCCTCGGCATGGTGGACCGGACGATCTCGGACGCGACCCACCGGCTGCGCTCGGTAGAGGACAGCATCCACAACCGTGGTCGGATGATCGGGGTGGAGGCACGGTCGGCCGCCCAGTCCGCCGGCCAGTTGATCGACGAGACTCTTCAGTTGCGCGACCAGCGTCCGCGCGACGCCTACAATGCTGCCCAGCAGGCCAATGCCCTGGCGAAACAGGCCGGTGACCTGGTGCGTCGTGATGTCGATGACTACAACCGTCGCAACAACTACCATGGCCGTGGCGGCGGTGGCGGCGGCAACCTGGTGGCCGGTATGCTCCTCGGCTCGCTGCTCAGCGGCAACGGCGGATTCGGTGGTGGGTTCAGCGGAGGCGGTGGCTTCGGCGGGGGCGGTGGCTTCGGCGGCGGTGGCGGCGGAGACTTCGGCAGCTTCTAGCCTCCCCTCCCCCGCCCATCAGCGCCTTGAGGAACTATGAGGACAGACAACAAGCCCGGTGGGAGTGAGTACTGACACTCACTCCCACCGGGCTTATTCGCTCAGAAGCTGAAGACCCCGAAGACCCAGAAGCCTCAGAAGTCGATGAAGTTGAACAGGTACAGCAGGATGAACGGCACCAGGATCAGCAGGAAGATCGAGATTCGCCAGGTGTTCGACAGCATCCGCGACTCCATGGCGTGACGCGCCACCCAGGACAGGAACACCTGGACGTCCAACGGCAGCGTCTGGCCGGACCCCTCGAACTGCAGGTGAAGGTTCTTCAACCCGCCGTTCTCCGAGGTGAACTGGCCGATCTTCTCCGCCTTACGCAGGTCCAACTGCTCACCCTCCTCCAGATCGGAGGCATTGAACAGCACGAACTCCTTGCGGTTCTCCGCCCGCACGACCACCCGGTGGCGGTCGGCGGTGCAGGTCACCACCTGGGAGGCGCCGAAGGTGTTGGCGTCACCGATGGCGGTGAACACCTGGGAACCGGTGGCCTCCCCCGTCGTCGCCCGCATCAACGGACCCTTGTCCTTCTCCAGCTGCCAGGTGTCCCCACCGAAGCGGATCGTCGCGACGCCACGCTCCTCGGCGTACTCCGCCACCCGGTCCATGTCCTTGGGCGGCCCTGCGTAGATCGGGAAGGTGTGGCCGTCGGACGGCACGGACCAACGGATCGACGGGTTCGGCATTCCTGCGGGTTTCCCTTCTAGCAGCCGGCGAGGCGCTCGGCGAGGTAGCCGGTCAGCTTGTCGAGGCTGACGCGCTCCTGGCTCATGGTGTCGCGCTCACGGACGGTCACGGCGTTGTCCTCGAGGGTGTCGAAGTCGACGGTGACACAGAACGGGGTACCGATCTCGTCCTGACGACGGTAGCGACGGCCGATGGCACCGGAGGTGTCGTAGTCGATGTTCCACAGGCCACGCAGCTCCTCGGCGACCTTCTGGGCGGTCGGGGTCAGCGTCTCCTTCTTGGACAGCGGCAGGACGGCGACCTTGACAGGGGCCAGACGACGGTCCAGCTTCAGCACGGTGCGCTTGTCCACGCCGCCCTTGGTGTTCGGGGCCTCGTCCTCGTGGTAGGCATCGACCAGGAAGGCCATCATGGCGCGCCCCAGGCCGGCGGCAGGCTCGATGCAGTACGGGATCCAGCGCTCGCCGGACTCCTGGTCGAAGAAGCTGAGGTCCTCACCGGAGTGCTCGGCGTGGGTCTTCAGGTCGTAGTCGGTGCGGTTGGCCACACCCTCGAGCTCACCCCACTTGGTACCGGCGAAGTTGAAGGCGTACTCCACGTCGACGGTGCGCTTGGAGTAGTGAGACAGCTTCTCCTTCGGGTGCTCGTAGAGTCGCAGGTTCTCCGGGTCGATACCCAGGTTGACGTACCAGTTGAAGCGGTCGTCGATCCAGGTCTGGTGCCATTCCTCGTCCTCGCCGGGCTTGACGAAGAACTCCATCTCCATCTGCTCGAACTCGCGGGTACGGAAGATGAAGTTGCCCGGGGTGATCTCGTTACGGAAGGACTTTCCGGTGTTGGCGATGCCGAACGGCGGCTTCTGGCGGGCGGCACCCATGACGTTCTTGAAGTTGATGAAGATTCCCTGGGCGGTCTCCGGACGCAGGTAGTGCAGGCCCTCCTTGTCGTCCACCGGGCCGAGGTAGGTCTTCAGCAGGCCGGAGAACTCCCGCGGCTCGGTCCACTTGCCGGGCTGGCCGGTGACCGGGTCGTTGATGTCGTCCAGGCCGTTGGCCGGCGGGTGGCCGTGCTTCTCCTCGTAAGCCTCCAGCAGGTGGTCGGCGCGGTAGCGCTTGTGGGTGTACAGCGACTCCACCAGCGGGTCGGTGAACACCTCGACGTGGCCGGAGGCCTTCCACACATCGGTGGGCTGGATGATGGAGGTGTCCACACCGACGACGTCCTGACGTGAGGTCACCATGTGGCGCCACCACTGACGCTTGATGTTCTCCTTGAGCTCCACGCCCAGAGGGCCGTAGTCCCAGGCGGAACGGGTACCGCCGTAGATCTCTCCGGCGGGGAACACCAGTCCCCTGCGCTTGCAGAGATTGACGACGGTCTCGATATTGCTGGCAGCCATGAGCTCGGGGTACTCCTCATTGACGAACGTTGACGAACATTAGGGAACGTGGCCTGACAGGGTGGTCAGGTGATCACGACTATCCTACCGTTGCACCGGGTCGAAGCCACCCCCGGCCCTCCCACCGTCATCAGGGTATAAAAAAGGACCCGCGAAGGGGGGGGGTTATCGCGGGTCCCGGCCGCGCTGTCCTCAAAGAGGATGGGGCCTGGTTCCCCGTTTGATGGGATCGACTTAGGGGGGGGACAAGCGATCCCTGGGGAACTGGCACTAATTTACGGCTGTTGTGGCATGTCTGTCAAATCACACCATCGTGCCTGGTGACCACCCCTGTTTTCGACACGATACACCCCATCAGAAGCGATCTCGGGTTAGGGTTGGGTCACGATGAATACACCACAGATCGGACAGCGCAACACCCGCCAGCGCGCGGCGGTCGTCGAGACGCTCGATTCCCTCACCACTTTCGCCAGTGCGCAGGACATCCACGCCACCGTGACCCAGCACGGACACAAGGTGGGACTCACCACGGTGTACCGCACGCTCCAGCAGCTCAACACGCAAAATCTGGTCGACACCCTGCAGGACGACAGCGGTGAGATGCTCTACCGCAGCTGCAGTTCTGTGCACCACCACCATCACCTGGTCTGCACGTCCTGCCGGAAGGCCGTCGAGGTCGACGGCGGGCCGGTCGAGGGGTGGGCCGCCCAGGTGGCTGAGACCCACGGGTTCGTGCTGACCGGGCACACCGCCGACGTCTTCGGGCTGTGTGCCGAATGCGCCCGCGCGCAGCGGTCCTGAGCGCAGTGACACGCAGGTAGGGCTGCTACCCCACCGCGTCGAACATGCTGCCCAAGGCGAAGGTCGCCGCGGCCGCACCGACACCGATGGCCAACTGACGCAGGGCGCGCAGCCACGGGGACACACCGGAGAGCATCCCGACCAGTCCACCGGTGATCATCAGCACCACGCCGACCAGCACGACAGCGACGACGATGGCGGACAGGCCGGTCATTCCGAAAAACAACGGCAGGACCGGGACCAGCGCGCCAGCGCCGAAGCACAGGAAGCTGGAGATCGCGGCGGACATGCCGGACCCGGTCTCCTCCTCGGCCTCGACCACCGCCCCGGTGTGGATGTCGCCACCGGTGACGTCAGTGTTCAGCTCGGTGTCCAGCTCTTCTTCCAGCTCCGCACCGTCGCGCAGCTCCTGGAGCCCCTCCAGCTCGGCGATCTCGGCGAACACCGCCGCGGCCTTCTCCTTCGCCGCCTCCGGGTCCAGCCCACGTGCGCGGTAGACCAGCTCCAGCTCATTGCGCTCGACATCCAGCTTCGGCACCGCCGTGCGGGTGTCCGGATCCGGGGTGGATGCCGCGAGCAGTTCTTTCTGGCTGGTCACCGACACGTACTCGCCGGCGGCCATGGACAGGGCGCCGGACAACAGGCCGGCGATACCGGCGGTGAGCATCGTGGCCTGGCCGGCCCCGGCACCGTACATGCCCAACAGCAGGGCCAGGTTCGAGACCAGGCCGTCATTCGCCCCGAAGATCGCCGCCCGGAAGTCCCCGGACATCTTGGCCCGACCCCGTGCCGCCAACCCGCGGACGATCTCGGCGTGGATCGCCTCGTCGGCTGCCATCTGCTCGGTGGCGTCGTTGTCCGACAGGTAGTGGTTACGGGTCTCGGCCGACTGCATCAGCCCGAGCACGAACACCGAGCCGAAACGTCGGGACATCCAGGCCAGGATGCGGGTGTCCAGGCTGGCCCGGCGCGGCAGGCCGACCTCATCGCCGAGCCGGGCACGCCAGTACTCTTCATGCCTGGACTCGGCGTCGGCGATGGCCAGCAGGATCTCACGTTCCTCACCGGTCTTCTTCCGGGCCAGTTCCCGGTACACCGCCCCCTCGGCCCGCTCGTCGGCGAGGTAACGGCGCCACCGGTTCAGCTGACGCTTGGTCGGCTGCGTCGGCCCGATCCCGACTGCATTCGCATCGTTCACGTCACTCACTTCACACCGCCGAACCGCCGGTCCCGTTTGGCGTACTCGTACACCGCATCACGCAGGTGGGCGCGGGTGAAATCCGGGAACAGGACGTCCTGGTAGACCATTTCGGCGTACACCGACTGCCACGGCAGGAAGTTCGAGGTGCGCTGCTCACCGGAGGGGCGCAGGAACAGGTCGACGTCCGGCATCTCCGGTTCATCCATGTGGGCTGCGACGAGTTGCTCATTCACGTCACGGGGACGCACCCGCCCGGCGGCGACATCCTCGGCGATTGCACGGACCGCGTCGGTGATCTCGGCGCGTCCGCCGTAGTTCACGCACATCACCAGGGTCATCTTCGTGTTGTCCGCGGTCTGCCGCTCAGCCTTCTCCAGCTCGGAGATCACGCTGCGCCACAGCCTGGGCCGGCGTCCCGCCCAGCGCACCCGCACCCCCTTGGCGTCGAGTTCGTCCCGCCGACGCCGCAGGACGTCCCGGTTGAACCCCATGAGGAAGCGGACCTCGTCGGTGCTGCGCCGCCAGTTCTCGGTGGAGAAGGCATAGGCCGAGAGGTAGTCGACGCCAAGCTCAAGGCACTCGTCAACGGCGTCCATCAGGACGGCCTCGCCCCGCTTGTGGCCGTCGGTGCGCGGCAGCCCCCGCTCCTGGGCCCACCGCCCGTTACCGTCCATCACCAGGGCGATGTGCTTGGGGATCAGCGCGGCAGGGATCTCAGGGTTGTTCACGGTCCATATTGTGCCAGAGCTTAGCGTCCGCCGACAGGCCCCACCCGGCCAAACACACAGTCAGGGGTGTGCGGTGGTTAGAGCGCGACGAACGCCTTACAGGCTGACTCGGTCTGGTGCCGCACATGGGCGGCCAACAGGTCATGGGCGACCGACAGCAGGTGCGAGCCCTCCGGTGAGGCGGCGATCGACGCGAGGGTCTCCATCGCGGCCGGCTGCGCCTCCCCGGTGCGGGAGAGCAGCCACAGCACGCGCACAGCCTGCGGCGGCGGGGTGAACGCGCCCGGGGGTCGGCAGGTGGTGCACACCGCTCCCCCGGCCAGCGGGTGGAAGGCGCGGTGGGGACCGCGTCGTCCGCACTGGGCGCAGTCCACCAGGCTCGGCGCCCACCCTGCCAACCCCAGGGCCTGCAGGACGAACCGGTCGGCGGTCGTCCGCGGTGGCAGGGTGTCGCCGGCTGCGAGATCGGCGAGCGAGGCGTCCAACAGGTCAACGACGTGTCCGGCCTCCTCGACAGAGCCCTGGACGGTGATCTCGGCGATCTCCAGCATCGCCACCCCGGCGTAGAACCGGTCGACGTCCGCGACGATCTGTGGGGCGTAGGTGGCCACCGTTGCGGCGTCGGTGACAGTGGCCAGTCCCCCGCCGGAGAGGGTGGCGTTGCGTGGCGGGTAGATCTGGACGTCGACCCGGCAGAAGCGGTCGAGTTTCGCCCCGAACCGCGACCCCACCCGTCGGATCCCCTTGGCCACGGCACGCACCAGCCCGTGCTCGCGGGTCAGCAGGACGAGGATCAGGTCGGCTTCCCCCAGTTTGTGGGTACGCACGACAAAGCCCTCGTCCCGGTAGTGGGGACGAGGGCTCCGGGACATGCCCGACAGTCTAGCCAGCTAACGTCGCTGCTGCTCGACCGCCTGACGGTAGTCCATGGCCTGGGTCGCCTGGGCGATACGGACATTGGACAGGAAATTCTCCAGGCCCATACGCAGCAGCATCAACAGGAAAACCATCCAGACCGTCAGCAGCACCAGTCCAACCAGTCCGAGGATGAAGTCCCCGGCGCCGGCGTCCCCGACCGCCATACCGAAGAGCACGGTGATGATGGCGACGAGCCACGCCAGCCCCAGCGCGATCACACCCAAGGCGTAGGCGATCTTCACGATCGACGGGGTGGCGTAGCGGGTGAAGCCGAAGTCGAACAGGGAGCTGAACAGCTGGTCCCTGTGGGTTCCGGTGGTCACCGGCGGGGCGGGGGCGGCACCTGCCCCGTAGAGCGGCGGCTGGTTGCCGTCACCCTGTGAGTAGCTGCCGAAGAAGGGGAAGCCACCATCACGTCCGGCGCCACCCCACCCGTTACGGTCGTAGCCGTCGTTACCGCTGTTACCGTCGTTACCGCTGCCGTCGCCGGGGGTGGTCATGGGTCTCCTCCAGGTGTCAATGGGTCACCGACGAGACTAACACCGCGGCGCACCCGCCAGCGGTCAGAACCCCAACTTACCGAGCTGCTTGGGGTCGGACTGCCAGTTCTTCGCCACCTTCATGTGCAGGTTGAGGAAGACATTCTGCCCAAGCAGATCGATGAGTGACTGCCGCGAGTTGTGGATGATCCGTCCCCAACGACGGTTGTCCTTGCCCCGCAGGATCCGCTTCTGGCCTTCGCGCTCGACGAAGATCACCGCGTGGACGTCCAGCACGCCCTCCCGGTCCTCGGACGGCAGCACCTCCTCAATCTGCACCGCCACCGAGTGCGGCAGTTCGTCGTGCAGCCCCGACAGGGCAGCCTCGCGGATCAGCTCGGACATGCGGGTGTCGCGGTCGTCGTCGGTGACGTGGTCGTCCGGGTAGAACTTCGGGCCTTCCGGCAGCGCGGCGGTGATGACGTCCAGCAGGACGTCCAACTGCACCTGTTCAGTCGCGGACACCGGGATGACCTCGGCATTCGACTCAGCCCCGCCGAGCATCTCGTGCAGCGCCATGAGTTGTGCGCCGACCTGGTCCTTCGATGCCTTGTCCAGCTTGGTGACGATACCGATCACCGGGGTCTTCGGTGCCGCGGTGCGCACCGCCTCCAGGATCCAGCGGTCGCCGGGGCCGATCTTCTCGTCCGCCGGGATGCACAGGCCGATGACGTCGACGTCGGCATAGGTGTCCTTGACGACCTCGTTGAGCCGCTCACCGAGCAGGGTGCGCGGCCGGTGCAGCCCCGGGGTGTCCACCACGATGATCTGGGAGTCGGGACGGTGCACGACTCCACGGATCGGGTGCCGGGTGGTCTCCGGCTGGTCGGCGGTGATGGCGATCTTCTCACCGACCAGGGCGTTGGTCAGGGTGGACTTGCCGGTGTTCGGGCGGCCCACGAAGCTGATGAATCCGCTGCGGAAACCCTCCGGGGCGGCGAACTCTGACCCGGGTGCCGGGGTGGTCGACAGCGCATTGGCGTCCTCCGGCAGGTCGGCGAAGTCCGGGAAGTCCGGGAAGTCGGGGGATTCTGTGTCGTTACTCATCGTGGATCCTTGTCCTCGTCATCATGGTTGTCACGGTCATCACCGTCACGGTCGTCGGCTGGGTCCTGGTTGTCCGGACCGTCCTGACCGTCCGGCCCCGGGGTCGGCCCGGCCACCACGATGGAGCGGATCTTCACCCGACCACGACGATCACGTCCACCTTCGCACGTCAGGTGCAGTCCGGCCACATCGACCTCCGCACCCGGGAGGGGCACCCGGCCGAGTTCGAAGGAGACCAGGCCGGCGACGGTCTCCACCTCATCGGTGATCTCCTGCGGGAACTCCAGGTCAACACCGTTCTCCTCGTACACCTCCACCAGGTCGCCCAGGCTCAGCCAGGAGTCCACCCGGTAGCGGCCCGGGTCGAGGTACTCCACCGGGGCGTCGTCCTCCCGGTCGTACTCGTCGGAGATCTCGCCGACGATCTCCTCGAGGATGTCCTCGATGCTCACCAGTCCGGCGGTTCCGCCGTACTCGTCGACGAGCACGGCGATGTGGATCTGGTCGCGCTGCATGTCCTCCAGCAGGTCGTCGAGCATCCGGGAGTCCGGGACAAACACGGCCTCCCGCATCAGCTCGGACACCGGGGTCGTCCGGGGGCTGGAGGTGGCATCGGAGTCGTAGGTCGCGGCGACCAGGTCCTTGAGGTAGGCCATGCCGACCACGTCGTCGACGCTCTCCCCGACCACGGGAACGCGGGACAGACCGGAGCGCACGCACAGGCGCACGGCCTGGCTGGCGTTCTTGTCGGCCTCGATCCACAGCATCTCCGGCCGCGGCACCATCACCTCGCGGGCGGTGGTGGACGCCAGGTCGAAGACGGACTGAATCATCCGCCGTTCGTCGACCTCCACCACGCCACGCTCAGAGGCGATGTCGACCATCTCGCGCAGTTCGATCTCGCTGGCGAAGGGTCCGTCACGCAGGGCCCGCCCCGGGGTGAACAGTCCACCGAACCACACCAGCACCCTGGCCAGCGGGCCCAGCACCCTGGTGACCGCGACGAGGAACCAGGACGTCCGCATCGACAGGGTGTAGGGGTTGCGTCGACCCATGGTGCGGGAGACGACGCCGACGGCGACGTAGATCAGCAGAGACACCAGTACGATGGCCGCGGTCATGGCCCAGCCCTTGTCCCCGATGAGGTCCAGGGCCACGACGGTGACCAGCACCGCCGCACCTGCTTCGCACACGGTGCGCAGGAGCACCAGCAGGTTGATGTAGGTCGGGCGGTTGTTCATCACCCGCAGCAGACGGGGAGCCCCGCTGCGTTCGTCCTTCACCAGGGACTCGACGCGGGCCAGGGACAGCGAGCTCAACGCCGTCTCCATCGATGACAGCACACCGGCCAGCGGCAGGATCACCAGCAGGGCGATGACCGCGTCGACCGCCACCGGGAGGTCAGGCATCAGCGTCGCTGCCGCTGTCGGCGCTCTCGTCGGAGTCTGCGGCGCTGTCGCTGTACGGCGGCGGCACCGGGTTGTTCCAGCCCTCCTCGTCGCGGTCGGCGGCACTCGGGAACGCCGCGGCCCCCGAGGGCTTCGGGCCGAAGGAGACGCCGCGTTCCTCCTGGGAGTCGTACCAGTCGGCGAGGATCTCGTTCTGCAGTGCGAACATGCACTGCTCCTCCTCGGGCAACACGTGGTCGAAGCCCAGCAGGTGCAGCACACCGTGTACGGTCAACAGGTCGAGCTCGTGGGCCAGCGGGTGGCCGGCCCGGTCGGCCTGGCCGCGGGCGAACTCCGGGCACAGCATGATGTCGCCGAGCACGCCGGGGCCCGGGGGCGGGCCGTCCTTACGTCCCCACCCGGGGGTCAGCTCGTCCATGGGGAAGCTCATCACGTCCGTCGGGCCCGGCAGATCCAGCCACCGCACGTGCAGGTCGGCGATGGTGTCCAGGTCCACGATGTGGATCGACAGCTCGGCACTGGAGTGCACGTCCAGGCTCCACAGCGCGAAGCGGGCGACGTCGATCAGCTCCTCCTCGTTGACCTCGCCGTAGCCGGACTCGTTGAAAACCTCGATGCTCATCGGACCCTTCCTTCCGCACTGCGCCCGGCCTGCTGCCAGCGGCGTTCCGCCTGTCGTTCCTCCCGGTCCTGCCGGGCCAGTTCCTCGTCGGCCGCCTGCGCCGCCTCGTAGCGGTCGTAGGCTTGGATGATGCGTCCCACCAGGTGGTGGCGGACCACGTCCTGCGAGTCGAACTCGGTGACGGTCACCCCGTCGACCCCGGAGAGGATCTCGTGGGCGACGGTCAGCCCGCTCTTCTGGTGGTTCGGCAGGTCCACCTGGGTGAGGTCGCCGGTGACCACGATCTTGGAGCCGAAGCCCAGGCGGGTGAGGAACATCTTCATCTGAGCCGGGGTGGTGTTCTGTGCCTCGTCGAGGATGACGAAGGCACCGTTGAGGGTGCGTCCACGCATGTACGCCAGCGGGGCGACCTCGATGACCCCGGACTCGATGAGCTTCGGGATGGCCTCCGGGTCGAGCATGTCGCGCAGGGCGTCGTAGAGCGGCCGCAGGTATGGGTCGATCTTCTCGCCGAGGGTGCCGGGCAGGAAGCCCAGCTTCTCCCCCGCCTCCACCGCCGGGCGGGTGAGGATGATGCGGGTGATCTCCCGGTTCTGCAGCGCCTGGACAGCCTTGGCGACCGCCAGGTAGGTCTTACCGGTTCCGGCCGGGCCGACACCGACGACGACGGTGGAGTTGTCGATGGCGTCGACGTAGTCACGCTGGCCGAGCGTCTTCGGACGCACCGTCTTGCCGCGACGGGTCACGATCGCCGGCTGGGTGACCTCGGCCATGCCGGACATCTCGGCCCCGCTGTCCTCGGTCGGGGCGCTCACCTGGGCGTTCGTCTGGTCGACGAGGTCGACGGTGCGGCGGGTCAGGTCCGGGGTCACCGCGGAGCCGCGGGCGGCCATGGACTCCAGCTCACGCAGCACCTGGCGGGCACGGGACACCTGCGAGGCCTCACCCCTGACGGTGACGTGGTGTCCACGGCTGAACAGGTCGGCGTCCACGAGGTCCTCGATGACCCGCAGGTTCTCGTCTGCGGTGCCGGCGACGATCGGTGCGGTCGCCGGCTCGAGGTCGACGGTGGTGGACACGATCTTCCTGGGTGGTTGCTTCACAGTGTTCTTTCGGTTCTCCGTGCTGTGGGTTGTGGGTTGTGGGTTGTGCCGTGTTTCTCTGTCTTGCTGCTGCGGCTGAGTCTACTGCACCGGCGAGGTCTCCCCGTCCTTCAGTGGACGGACCCGCAGCGCCGACAGGTCGTCGCTGTAGGAGACCTGGGAGACCGCCCGCCAGTTGTACCCGTCGAGCTGGATCCACAGCAGGTCGCGGTTGATGTCGGTGGTGTCGGACGAGCTTGCTTTGGCGTAGATGGTCCATACCGCCCGGTAGCCGGCCAGGTCGTCGCGGTGGGCGTCGAGGACCTCGTCGACGGCGGCACGGTCAGCGGTGAACAGCAGCGCGACCTCGGCCTCGGTGATGTCGTCCACCGGTGCCTCGGTGACGGTGTCGGCCGTGGTCGTTCCCGGTGGCCAGACCCAGACTTCCGTGTCCGTCTTGATCTGCAGTTTCCTGGCTAGTGCCGCATCGGTGGGCATCGGAACCACTCCTTGGTCCGCGGAATTCCTGGGGCTCCAGGTTAGCACCGGGGCCGGTGCCGCTACCGCGCCCAGCGTCCGGTGAGCACCCCGATCGCGCCCAGGGCGATCGCCGCGGCGCTGGCGGTGCGGTAGACCTCGGGGCCGAGGACGACCGCCTGGCCGCCGAAGCCCGACACCGCCTCGACCTCACGTTCACTGACCCCGCCCTCGGGGCCGATGACCAGGACGATGTCGTCGACGTCCAGGTCGATCCGGGACAGCGGGGTCGCCGCCTCCTCGTGCAGGACGAGCAGCCGCACCGAACCGGGGAGGTCGCCCAGGTGCCGCGGCAGATCGGCGATGTCGCCGAGCAGCTCGCCGACGTCCGCACCCGACAGGCGTCGGGACTGCTTCATCGCGGAAACCGCGGTGGCCTGCCACTTCGCCCGCGCCTTGGCGGTCTTCTTCGCATCCTTGTCCCACCGGGAGATGCACCGGTCGGCCTGCCACGGGATCACCCGGTCGGCACCGGCCTGCACCGCAAGGTCCACGGCCAGCTCGGAGCGTTCCGACTTCGGGATCGCCTGGACCACGGTCACCCGCGGACGGTGGGACGCAGCGTCCAGCACCGCCGAACCGGTCACCCGGCCATCGACGGCCCACTGTCCGGCGACCCCCAGACCCGCACCGTCGGTGAGCACCACGGCTTCACCTTCCCGGATGCGCTTGACCGACGCATGGCGTGCCTCGGCGTCCGGCAGGACGAACGCGCCGGTCTCCCCCACCGCATCCAGCTGCGCGGCGAGGTCGGGGACGAGGAACACCGGGTCGGTCATGGGGACTCCTAGCGTCCGAACTTCTGGCGCAGCCGGGAGAACAGGCCGCCGGACTTCTCGTCCTCGTCGGACTGCAGCCCGGCGGACTCCTTCGACAGCTCACGCAGCTGCTCGAGCAGCTCCTGCTGCTTGCGGTCCACATCGTTGGGCACGGTCACGTCCACGTGCGCGATCAGGTGACCGGCCCCCTCACGGCGCAGGTGCGGAATACCCTTGCCCTTCACCCGCACCACAGCCTCCGGCTGGGTACCCGGATCCACGGTCACCGTGGCGACCGAGTCGTCCAGCAGCGGGACCTCGACGGTGGTGCCCAGGGCGGCGTCCACCATCGGCACCTTCACGGTGACGTGCAGGTCGTCGTTGTCGCGCAGGAAATAGGGGTGCTCCTTGACCTGCACCTCGACGTAGAGGTCGCCGGCCGGTCCGCCACCGGGGCCGACCTCGCCCTTGCCGGCCATCCGGATGCGCATCCCGTCGCGGATACCCGCCGGGATGTTGACCTCGATGTCGCGACGTGCACGGACGCGACCGTCGCCGGCGCACTCCTCGCAGGGATCCTCGATGATCTCACCGGTGCCCTGGCACCGCGGGCAGGCACGCGCCACCTGGACCTGGCCCAGGATCGACTGCTGCACCTGCATGACCTGGCCCTGACCCTGACAGGTCGGGCAGGTCGTCGGGGCGGCCTTGGTCTTCGAGCCGCTGCCCTCACAGCTGTCGCAGACCACCGCGGTGTCCACGGTGACCTCGCGCTCCACGCCGGTGAAGCACTCCTGCAGGGTCAGCTGCATGCGCAGCAGGGCGTCGTTGCCGGGACGCACGCGGGACGCCCGGGGGCCACCACCGCCGCCTGCACCGCCGCCGAAGAAGGCGTCGAAGATGTCACCGAAACCGCCGGCACCGCCGAAGCCACCGGCACCCGGGCCGCCGAAGCCGCCCTGCTGCTCGGGGTCGCCACCGGCGTCGATGATCTGACGCTTCTGAGGGTCCAGGAGGTACTCCTGCGCCACCGAGGCCTCCCGGAACTTCTCCGCCGCCTCCTCGGACGGGTTCACGTCCGGGTGGTACTTGCGGGCCAGTCGACGGTAGGCCTTCTTGATGTCGGACTCCGAGGCCTCCTTGTCGAGGCCGAGGATTCCGTAGTAGTCACGAGCCAAGGGAAATATGCTCCATTAATCGCTGATGGGTATCGCTGACGGGTGTCACTGTGGGGAGGTCAAAAACCCCTCCAAGTGTAGTACGTTCTACTCCCCGCCGAGAATGCGGGATACGTAGTGGCCCACCGCCTGCACCGAACTGATGGTGCCCGGGTAGTCCAGGTAGGTCGGGCCGAGGACGCCCATCCCGCCGAGCAGGGAGTCACGGGACCCGTAGCCGGTGGCCACGACGGCGGCGGACCGCAACTCGGCCGGTTCATTCTCCTCGCCGATCGTCACGCTGACCCCGTAGTTGTCGGCGGCCACATGGTCGCGGGCGGCAGACAGCAGCCGCAGGACGACGACCTGCTCCTCCAGGGCGTCCAGCACCCCGGCGAGTTCACCGCTGCGCACCAGGTTCGGGGTGCCAGCCAGCAGCAGCCGGTCGGTGGGACGTTCCAGCATCGTCTCCACCAGCACCGTGGCGCAGGTCAGTGCGGGTCTACGCAGCAGTGGCGGGACCCGGTCGTCCTCGCCCGCGGCCATCGCGGCGATCGCCGCGGAGGCGTCGTCGAGGGTGTGACCGACGAGTGTCTCATTGATCAGTTCGCGCAACTTCGGCAGCTCCTCGGCGGGCAGTGCCTCGGCGAGGTCCACATTGCGCTGCTCGACCTGGCCGGAGTCGGTGATCAGCACCAGCAACAGGCGGGTGTCCGCCAGCTGCACGATCTCGCAGTGCTTGACCCGGCCGCGGCGCAGGTCCGGGATCTGCACCACGGCGACCTGCCGGGTGAGCTGGGCCAGCAGTTGGACGCTGCGGCGCAGCACGTCCTCCATGTCCACCCCGCCTTCGAGGAAGCCCATGATCGCCTGGCGTTCCGGGCGACTCAGCGGCTTGATCCGTGCGATGCCGTCGACGAAGTGGCGGTAGGCCTTCTCCGTCGGGATACGCCCGGAGCTGGTGTGCTGCTGGATGATGTAGCCCTCGGACTCCAGGACGGCCATGTCATTGCGCACCGTCGCCGAGGAGACCCCCAGGTTGTGACGGTCCACCAGCGACTTGGAGCCGACGGGTTCATGGGAGGAGATGAAGTCGGCGACGATCGCGTGCAACACCTGCGCGCGCCGTTGGCTGGTGGATGATGTGCCGGCGACCTCTCTCTTACTCATGTGGTCCATTATCCACGAAGAACCGCGTCTGCCTCATCCTCTTCATCCTCGGCGAGCAGGATGTCGGTGATGATGCCGTCGGCCAGCAGTCGTCCCTTCTCGGTCAGCCGGGTCCGCCCGTCGACCCGCTCCAGCAGTCCCAGGCCCGCATGGTGGTCGACGGCCGAGGCCGCGTGGGTCAGCAGGGAGTCGTCCAATCCCTCGCGCAGCCGCAGGCCCAGCATGATCCGTTCGGTGTGCACGTCGGCCCCGCTCAGCTGCTCCACCGTGGTCACCGGGGACTTCCCTGCCTCCAGCGCCTCGGCGTAACGTCGCGGCAGTTTGGCGTTCACCAGTCGGGTCAGCCCGTCGTGGTGGCCCTCGGCCCCCGGCGCCAGGCGTACACAGCCGTGTGCCCCGGGCCCTGCTCCCCACCACTGGCCGGAACGCCAGTAGACCAGGTTGTGCTCGCACTCCCCGCCCGGCTTCGACCAGTTGGAGACCTCGTACCACTGCATACCGGCATCCTGCAGTGCTGTGTCGATCATCTCGTAGCGGTCGGCGTAGACGTCCTCGTCCGGGGCCGGCAGCAGTCCCTTACGTACCTTGCGCGCCATCGCCGTGCCGTCCTCCACGATCAACGAGTAGGCCGAGATGTGGTCCACCCCGGTCGACAGGGCGGCTTCGAGGGTGAGCCGCAGGTCGTCATCGGTTTCGGTGGGTGTGCCGTAGATCAGGTCGAGGTTGACGTGCTCGAAGCCGGCTGCCAGTGCCTCGGCGGCGGCCTCGGGTGCCCGGCCCGGGGTGTGGGCGCGTTCCAGGACCTTCAGGACGTGGCCGGCGGCGGACTGCATACCCAGGGAGATGCGGGTGTAGCCGGCCTCCAGCAGGGTCTCGAAGAACTCCGGGGAGGTCGACTCCGGGTTGGACTCGGTGGTGACCTCGGCACCGGGGGCCAGCCCCAGGGAGTTCTTCACCGCCCGCAGGATGCGGGCCAGGCCGTCCGCCCCGAGCAGTGAGGGGGTGCCGCCGCCGAGGAAGACGGTCTCCGGCGGGCCCGTGCGGTCCCAGTCGGCAGCAGCACGCTCGAGCTCCCGTTCCAGGGCGTCGAGGTAGGTGGCGGTGGAGGACGTCCCGTCCTCACCGGGGGTGTAGGTGTTGAAGTCGCAGTAGCCGCACCGTGTGCTGCAGAAAGGCACGTGGATGTACAGACCGTTGCTCATTCCCCCCATGCTATCGGTCTCAGCCGGTCTGCTGGGCCGCGGCCCGTCGGGAACGGATCTTCCCCACGATCTGCTCGACCCGGGCCCGTTCAGCGAGGAAGCGTGGCGGGGCCTCCCCGCGCAGTTCCGTCACCAACGCCGGGTGGTCGCCGACCACCGTGGCGTTCCAGGTGTCGACCAGTTCCAGGGCGTGCTTCTCCGCCCGGGCCAGTGCCTGGGGCAGCAGCACGCTCTGCTCCTCGATCGCGCAGCGGGTCTGCTCGACGACCCATTCGGCGAGTTCGGTGAGCTGGTCAATCACTTCGGTGTTGTGCTTGCGCAGGGTCAGCCGCAGGGTCGCGGTGCTCACCACCGGGGCGGGCGCCTGTTCCACCGGGACGACCTGCTGGTTACGCAGGAAGGACAGGGTGCGTCCCGGGTGGTCGTCGATCACGGCGTTGGCCGACAGCGACGCCGACAGAGAGCCGGAGCGGATGCCGGAGACGAAGGCCTGTCGTAGGCCGTTGAGCTCGGCGAGCGCGACGCGCACCTCGGTACGTCCTCCGGCAACCGCCTCACGGAGCTCCAGGGCACAGTCGCCGACGAGTTCGGTGTCCCAGTCAGCCATGGCCTCACTGAGGTTGTCGATGTACTCGGCGACCTCGTCGCCGATGTCGTACACGCTCTGAGTGAGCTCGCGCAGTCGCAGTCTGGCGGCGTCGTGCACGTGCGTCTCCTCTCACAACGTCCGGTATGCCGTGTCCCCGGTAGGGCAGGGCACAAGTGTATGACAGACCGAACCCCGGTCCAGGGAGGCTGGGCCGGGGCGGGTCGGGATAATTCTCGAATTTACTTCGAGGCTTCTACGTCGAGGGTCCTACTTCGAGGAGTAGATCCAGGCGATGTCGTCGGCGAAGTGCTGGGAGACCACGAAGCGTTTGACCTTCATCGACGGGGACATCTCACCGTCTTCCTCGGTGAAGTCACGGGCGCAGATGCGGAACTTCTTGATGCCCTCGGAGTGGGAGACGGTATCGTTCGCCTCGTTGATGGCGTCCTGGATCTCGGTGCGCAGTACCGGGTTCTTCGCCAGTTCCTTGACGGTGACGTGCTCGGCGATGCCGTTGCGTTTCTTCCAGCCGACCAGGGCCTCCTCGTCGAGAGTGATCAGGGAGCCGATGAACTTCTCATTGTCACCGACGACCATGGCCTGGGAGATCAGCGGGGCGGCGCGCAGGATGTCCTCCAGCGGCCCCGGGGAGACGTTCTTGCCGCCGGCGGTGACGATGATCTCCTTCTTACGGCCGGTGATCTTCAGATGGCCGGTGGGCAGCAGCGCGCCGAGGTCACCGGACCTGAGGAAGCCTTCCTCGTCGAAGCTGTCCTTCGTCGCCTCCTCGTTGTTCCAGTAGCCGTCGAAGACCACGGTGCCCTTCATGAGGATCTCGCCGTCCTCGGCGATGCGGACGGTGTTCCCGCC
Source organism: Candidatus Corynebacterium faecigallinarum (assembly GCA_019120175.1). Taxonomy (GTDB): domain Bacteria; phylum Actinomycetota; class Actinomycetes; order Mycobacteriales; family Mycobacteriaceae; genus Corynebacterium; species Corynebacterium faecigallinarum. The sequence goes on along the minus strand of DWVP01000024.1, from coordinate 212,070 downwards.
GACAGGCCTGCCGACGGTGCCGATGATGTTGTCCGGCTCGAAGTTCACCGCGATGGCCGCGGTGGACTCGGTCATGCCGTAGCCCTCGTAGATCCGCACGCCGATGCCCCGGAAGAAGTGCATGAGCTCCGGGTTCAGCGCGGAACCGCCGGAAATGCAGTACTGCAGGGAGCCTCCCAGGGCGGCGCGGACCTTGCCGTAGACGAGCTTGTCGAACAGTGCGCGCCTGGCCTTGAGCAGCACACCGGGGCCCTGTCCGCCGTCCAGGGCCTTGGAGTACTCCACGGCGGTCTTCTCGGCGAGCGGGAAGACCTTCGCTCCGATGCCGCCGCCGTCGACGGCTTTGGACTTCACACCGGCGTGCACCTTCTCGAAGACGCGGGGGACACCGAGGATAATGTGCGGCTCGGCGCGGGAGAACTCCGGGACGAGGGTGGACATCTCGGACCAGTGGGACTGGGACGCGCCGCCGAGGGTGACGGCGAGGGACACGGCGCGGGCAAGGACGTGGGCCAGCGGCAGGAAGGTCAGCGCGCGGTTGCCTTCGACGGCGATGCCGCCGATGGGGTTGGTGAGAATGGCACGTGCCTCGCCGAGCCAGTTCGAGTGCAGCAGGCGGCAGCCCTTGGGCCGGCCGGTCGTACCGGAGGTGTAGACGATCGAGGCGACGTCGGAGGACTTGGTGGCGGCGATGCGCTCCTCGACACGGGCGTCGTCGATGTCCTTGCCGTCCTTGATCAGCTGGTCGACCGCACCCTCGGAGAAGGACAGCACCCGGTCGAGCTGTGCGGCCCCGGCCTCGACAGAACCCTTCTGGCCCTCGTGGACGAAGGTCCGCAGGCGGGTGGCGTGGCCGGACTTCTCGGCAATGCCGATCTTGGCACCGGAATCCTGGACGATCCACCCGCACTGCGAGGTCGACGAGGAGGGGTAGATCGGCACGGAGACCGCACCGGCGGCCATGATGGCGAAGTCCATCAGGGACCACTCGTAGCGGGTGTCGGACATCAGGGCCACGCGGTCGCCCTGTTCGATGCCATTGGCGATCAGTCCTTTGGCGACGTCATACACCTCACGCAGGAAATCGTCGGCCCGGACGTCGACCCACTCGAACTTCCGTGGCCGGCTGTACAGGATCGTCTGGGGTCGCTCGAGGGTGTTGTCCCTGAGCACGGTCAGACAGGTCTCGTTCTCGCCGATGGTGTACAGCGCCTCCGAGGTGTACTCCTGCATGTCTCTCCAATCACTTGAAATTATCGTTGCTGGGTATGCGGTCGGGACGCGCCGTGGCAGCACCCCGACAGTCCACCACCCCGGCAGTCTACGCTGTCACAACCGGGGCAGAACGTGGTCTAGAACACCATGATATATCAATAACTGTGTTGCCATACCCACAACCGCAGAACTTCTTGTGCTGGATCACATCAGGACCGAGACGGCCCACGCCACGACCAGTAGAACCATCAGCAGGGCAAGTGCCTGCCTGACCTTGGAATGGTGTTTCACCGGGATTCTCCTTCTTCACCGTGCACGTCACCGTGCACGTCACTGGGTTCATCTTCGGGTGCCCCTGCTGACACCGGGTCGGTGCCGAACACCCGCCGCTCCGCCGCAGAGGTGGGGAGGATCCTGCCCACCACCATGGTCAGCACCGCGGCGACACCGCAGGCCACCGGAACAAGAACGGCCAGCACGAGCGGGGCCTGGATCCACACCGGCAGATCAACGATCCACTGTTCGATGCCGTCAGTCATGCCGTCGGTCACAGTCCGTCAGCTTACCCGTCACGCTTCCGAACCAGCGAGTCCCCGCCGACGCAGCAACGGCTCGACGCTGCGCTGTTTACCCCGGAACATCCAGTAGGCGTCGTCGTAGTCGATGGTCGCCCCCCGGGACAGGATCATCCGGCGGAACCGCTCCCCGGCGAAGCGCACGTCGTCCAGGTCGACATTGACGGCGCCAGTGTCACCGCCAGCGGACGGCGAGACTGCCGCATCGGTGTCCACGAACCCCTCGAAGCCGTCAGCGTCGAGCACCTCGGCCCACAGGTAACTCCAGTAGTCGGCGGAGTAGCCGCCGGCGAAGATGTGGTTGAAGTAGGTCGAGGCATACCGCGGTGCGATCGCCAGGTCGGTGATGCCGACCTGTTCCAGCGCCTCCTGTTCGAAGGCGGCGATGTCGGTCACCGCATCGGCCTGTTCCACGCTCAGCCGGTGCCATGCCAGGTCCAGCCAGCAGGCGCCGAGGTATTCCGTGGTGGCGAAGCCCTGCCCCCACCGGGACTGCTCCTTCACCGCGGCCACCAATTCCGACGGCAGTGCCGCACCGGTGTCGACGTGGCGGGCGTAGTTGTTCAGGACGTCCGGCTCCAGCGCCCAGTTCTCGTTGATCTGGCTGGGGAACTCCACGAAGTCCCGCGGCACGTTGGTGCCTGACAAGCTGGGGTAACGCACGTCCGAGAGCAGGCCGTGGAGTCCGTGGCCGAACTCGTGGAACAGGGTGGCGATCTCGTCGAGGCTGAGCAGGGTCGGGGCGCCGTCCACGGGCTTGGCGATGTTGAGCACGTTGACCACCACCGGGGTCTGGCCGAGCAGGTTGTTCTGTTCGACGAAGCTGCTCATCCACGCCCCGCCCCGCTTGGTCGGCCGGGCGTAGAGGTCGGTGAGCAGCAGGCCGATGGAGTCGCCCTGCCCGTCGTCCGACTCCTCGCGCACCTCCCACACCTGCACGTCCGGGTGGTAGCCCTGAAGGTCGGGACGCGCCGCAACCTCGATGCCGTAGAGCCGGGATGCGGCGTAGAAGACCCCGTCCACCAGTACCTGGTCCAGCGGGAAGTACTTCTTCAGCTCCGCCTCGTCGACGGCGAGCTCCTCGGCCCGCAGTTTCGCCGCCCAGTACGGCCAGTCCGCCTCGGAGAGCCCCTCCGCCTCGCCCGAGGTGGATGCCAGATCAGCGGCACGCTTGTACTCACCACCGGCATTGGCCACCGCGGCCGGGGTCACCCGGTTCAACAGATCCTCGACCGCCGCCACCGATCCGGCCGTCTCCTCTTCAGCGACGAAGTCGGCGTGACTGGTGTAGCCCAGCAGTCGTGCCCGGCGCGCCCGGAGCCGGACGATCTCCAGCACGCTGTCGGTGTTGTTCCCGACCTCCCCCGATCCCCGGCCGCGCGATGCTGCAGCCACCCGCTCGCGGGATGCCGGGTTCTCCAGTTCCTCCAGTATCGGCTGCACGCTCGGCAGACCCAGCCGGACCAGCCAGCCCTGGTGACCGGCGGCGTCCGCCTCCGCAGCGAGGCCGGCCTTGCGGGTCTCATCAAGCCCTGCCAGCTCGGCCTCCTCGGTGAACAGCACCGCGCCAGCCTCGGTGGCGTCGACGAGGTTGCGTCCGAAACCGGTGGACAGCTCCGCCAGCCGGGTGTCGATCTTTCGCAGCTCGGCGCGGCCGGACTCGTCCAGGGCGGCACCACCACGGCGGAAACGGCGCAGCCAGTAGTCCAACAGTGCGGCCTCCTCACTCCCCTCGGGCGGGGTGGGCAGTGAGCGGACGCGCTGGTACAGGTCCTGGTCCAGGGTGATCGCGCTGAGGTGGGACGACAGTTCCGGGGCGATGGTCTGCTCGACCTCGACTACCTCCGGGGTGGCGTCGGTACCGGCGAAGTTGAAGGCGATGGCCAACACCCGGGACAGCAGCTGACCACTGGCCTCGAGCTCGTCCATGGTGTTATCCCAGGTGGGCTCCTCCGGGTTCGCGGTGATCGCCGCGATCTCGGCTTGCTGGTCAAGCAGCCCGGTACGGAAGGTGGGGACCAGGTCAGCGATCCGGATGTGGGCGAAATCCGGCAGTTCGTGGTCCAGGTCGGAAGGTTGCAGCAGCGGGTTGTCACCAGTCATGGCAACCACCCTATCGGGAGCGCCCGGAAAAGCTCTCCGCAGAGTTTTCTGTCCATTTCGCTACAGAAAATATGTACACTCTGTAGTGTCACAGATCACAACGTGCGGGACACGATGACGATGCGTCCCGGCCGCATCTGCACCCGACCCTCTACGAGGAGTTTCCCCCATGACGCCCACGACCGCCGCGACGCAGGAACGTACCACCGACGCCCGGGTCCCACCTCCCCGTGGCGCAGCCAAGGACATGGCCACCCGTGCTGACGAAGGCTTCTTCGGCCCCGGCTCCGTCGCCTGGAAGGTCTGGACCTTCCCGACCTCCGCACTGCAGGGCTTCTTTCGCGCAGTGACCATCGAGCACCTCGATCCGGACCTGGTCGCCGCCGTCGACGACTCCGGCCAGGTGTACAAGCGCACCCCCACCCGTTACGACCGCACCATTGAGTACTTCGCCGCGGTCCTGTTCGCCGACGCGCAGACCGTCACCCGGATGTCCGACATCCTCATGAAGGTCCACGACCGCTCCTACGGCACCAACCCGGTCACCGGCAACGACTTCGAGGCCAACCGCCCGTCCTCGCAGCTGTGGATCCTGGTCACCGCATGGCACTCCATCCTCTACACCTACGAGAAGTTCGACCCCGGAAAGCTCTCCCGTGACGAGGAGAACGAGTACTGGGAGCAGATGGTCACCGCCGCGAAGTTCCAGCCGATCGACCCGGCCGACGTCCCGAAGACCCGCGGTGAGGCCCTGAAGCACCTCGACGACTGGCGTGAGAAGCTGTCGGCCTCCGAAGCCGCGATCCGCAACGTCGACCACATCATCGACGGTGGTGACACGGCCTTCGTCGGCCTGCCCACGCCGATCCGCAAGGTCCTCCGCCCGCTGTTCCGTCGTAGCATCATCGCCACCTACCCGCACTGGATGCGTCCGATGCTCGGCGTGAAGCAGTCGAAGGCGATGGACCAGCTGATGTTCTGGGGCTGGAAGCCGTTCCTGGCCGCGGCGAACAAGATGCCGTGGTTCATCAGCTGGGTCGTCGAGCGCATCTGCCCGCGCGCCCTGCGTTACATCAAGCCGGTGTACTACAAGGTCCCGGCCGACAGCCCCAAGGTCTACACCCCCGAGGTCGCACGCCGCATGTTCGGCAATCCGCTGACCCCCTTGGAGCAGCGCGAGGAGCTGCTGGAGAAGCGCCGGAAGGGCGCCGGGCAGGACTCCTACGGCCACAACCACGTGGACCAGATCCTGGAGTTCTCCGAGGCCGATGACGAGGAAAGCACCAAGCGCACCCTCGCCGCCGTCGAAGAATCCACGAAGGCACTCTCGAAGGCGTCCTAGTGGAGAGAGGCCCCCGGGGCTTCCCTCCCCTGTTTCGTTGACGACTTCTCTGAGTAGGATGTGCCCATGACCGTTCCGGCGAAGGTCACCGACCAGGATGACCAGAAGACCGCACCCCGCCAACGCGCCCGCAACCGACGGGCGGACGGCGAACGATCCCGACAGCGGATCATCGATGCCGCCAGCACCATCGCCGCAGACCGCGGCTACGACGGCACCAGCATCGCCGAGATCTCACGACGCTGTGGTCTGCCGGCCAGTTCCATCTACTGGCACTTCCGGGACAAGGATGACCTGATGTCCCATGTCATCGAGAAGAGCTTCAACGCATGGAACGATGCCTGGGACATCTCCACGGAGGGCGATATCCTCCTCCGGCTGCCGATGATCGCCGAGCAGCTGCTGGACGCGCTGGAGAACCACCCCGAGTTCATCCGGCTGTGTCTGCCGCTGGCTCTGCTCAAGCGCAATGACGACCCCCAGCCCCGGCGGATGTACCTGCAGATGCGCAAGGACATCATCGACCGGTTGTGCACCATCGCCGCAACCCACTTCAGCTACGTCCCCGAGGAGCGCCGCACGGCCATCGTGACCTACACGGTCTCCGGGGTCGAGGGTCTGTTCGTGGACCATGAGATGAACGACCAGTCCGATCTGCGCGCCCAGCTGGAGCTGCATGCCCAGGGCGTCATCTCGATCATCATGCAGGAAGCTGCGGCCCACTCGAAGTGACCGACGTGTCCTCCCCGGTGCTGCAGACCCCCTCCGGCACCGTCAGCGGCACTCTCCGGGGCGACGGCACGCGTGTCTTCCGCGCCGTCCCGGTCACCGCGGCGCACGACACCGCCGACACCCGGTTCGCCGAACCCCTCCCCGCCCCGCGCTGGGAGGGGATTCTGGCGTGCCCGGACACCGACGAACGACTGTAGCTGCGCGACACCCACACCGCCACCGTCTACGCACCGGCAGAGGACGGAACGCCAGGTGCCCCAGCCCCCGCGCCGGTGATCGTCTTCATCCACGGCGGACGCTACGAGCTGGGCCACGGCGACGAGCCCTGGTACGACGGCGGGGTGCTCGCCCGGGCCGGTTGCGTGGTGGTCAGCGTGAACTACCGCAAACGCTTCGAGGGTTTTCTGCCGCTGGCCGACGACCCCACCAGCAGCGATACCGGCACCGACCAGCCACGCGGGGTCCAGGACCTGCTCGCCGCACTGCACTGGGTCCGTGAGGTCGTCGGTGGGCTCGGTGGCGATCCCGGCAACGTGACCCTGGCCGGCCAGTCCGCCGGCGCAGGGCTCATCGCCTGGCTGCTCACCGTCCGCGCCGCCGACCCGCTGTTCCACCGGGCGGTGCTGATGTCCCCGGGTCTGCCCCGTCGCACCGGTGGGATCCGCCGGTTCACCGCACAGGCCGCCCTGCTGTCACCGGGGCGGCCTGGGGCGCGACCGACACGCGCCTACCTGGAGTCGTTGTCCCCCAATCAGCTGCGGAGGGCCTACCGCCGCTTCGCCGCACTGCACTCCACCGACTGCGCGGTCGGCCCCTACCCCCTGGAGCTCGGGCAGTTACGTCCGGTGCCCATGCTCGTCGGCACCATGCACGACGAGTTCGTCACCTATCCCCTGGTCGTCGACACCGACCGGTTGCTTCGCCGGGTCATCGGGGCACTCCGCCTGCCGAAGGTCCTGTCAGCCTGGTTGCTGGCCCCGGTGATGGTCGTCCTCGGCGTACCGCTGCGCACCCTGCGCTCCTGGTGCCGGTTCGTGTCCACCTCGAAACCGGTACGTCCGCTGGGCCGCACCGTCGGCGACCGGGCGATCCGCCGGTGGGCCTCGGCGATCGCCGAGGGTGCCCTGGACCGGGGTGCGACGGTGTGGGCCTATGAGTTCATCGGCGGTCGCGACGGCGACCGGGTCGGCGAGCTGGGCCACTACGCCCTGCACTGCGGTGAACTACCGCAGCTCTTCGACACCCTCACGGTCGGACGCGCCGACGTCGCCGCGGCCTGCGGCCCGGACGCGGTGCGTCGTCTCTCCGGTGCCGGGGGACCGGCCGCCGCATTCCGTGCCGCGGTGGTGGACATCGCCCACGGCTACTCCCCCGGCTGGTCCCGTTTCACCGCACCGGAGCGCACCGCCCGGGTCTTCGACATGTCTGGAGAGGTCAGCGAGTCAGATACCTCCGCGCCCCGGACGGTCGCCGACCCCTGGCGGCCACTTCGCCAACTCCTGGGGCAACTGTACTGACCCGGCGGATAGAGTGGAGGGCATGGCCTCATCCCGCGAATCTTCCCTGTCTTTCCTCCTGTCTTTCCCCGACCTCGACACCCTGCGCGCCCGCCGGACGATGAAGTGGACGGCCTTCGAGCCGGACGTCCTGCCACTCTGGGTCGCCGAGACCGACTTCGACACCTGCCCGGCCGTCGCCGCGGCGGTGCAGGATGCCGTGGACCGCGAGTACTTCGGCTACCCCGAGGTCGGAGGCGCCACCGCGCTGGCCGAGGCTCTGGCGGCCTTCTCCGCCGAGCGGCACGGCTGGGCGGTGGACCCTGCCTCGGTGGTGATCGTCCCCGACGTCGTCAAGGGCATCATCGTGGCGATCGACAACCTCACCGCCGCCAACTCCACGATCATCATCCCGCTGCCGGCCTACCCGCCGTTCCAGAAGGTGCCGGCCGCCACGCGCCGTCCGGCCACCTACGTGCCGATGGCCACCGGCGACAACGGCGAGGCCGTCTTCGACCTCGAGGCCCTGGAGCGTGCCTTCGCCGCCACCGACAACCCCAACGGAGTCGGCAGCTTCATCCTGTGCAACCCCTTCAACCCGTTGGGCCGGGCCTTCACCGCCGAGGAGCTGGTGGAGGTCTCGGAACTGGCCGCCAGGTACAACGTGCGGGTGATCTCGGACGAGATCCACGCCCCACTGGTCTTCTCCGGCAACCATGTGCCGACCGCGACCGTCTCCGACACCGCCGCGGCGAACACCGTCACCGTCACCGCCACCTCCAAGGGCTGGAACACCGCCGGCCTGAAGTGCGCGCAGATCATCACCACGAACAAGGAAGACGCCCGGGAACTCGGCCGACTGTCGAACCTGGTCACCGGTGAGGCGTCCACCGTCGGTCTGGCCGCAGCCACCGCCGCCTACCGCGACGGCAGGCAGTGGCTGCAGGCGGAGGTCGACTACCTGGAGGCGAACTGGCGGCATCTGGAGGCACGCCTGCCCGAGGTGCTGCCGGGGATCGTCCTGCCCGTCCAGGAGGCGACCTTCCTGGCATGGCTGGATGTCTCCGGCGTCGACCGGCTGCGCGGCGAGGACGGTACGGTCACCGCCCCGGCGAAGCGGCTGCGTCAGCTCGCCCGGGTCGGGTTCAACGAGGGCACCGACTTCGGCCCGACCGGGGCCGGGTTCATCCGGCTGAACTTCGGCACCTCCCGCGAGATCATCGACGCCGCCCTCGACCGCATCGCCACCGCCGACCTCCGTGAGGGAGCGGCGTGCGAAGCCTGAGCCGAATCGTCCGCTCCATGCGGGAGCTGTGGCCCTACTATGTGATGGTCATTCTGGCAGCCACGGTCACCGTGCTGCTCTCCATGGCGTCGCCGTTCCTCATCAAGCACGCCACCGACACCATCGTCGACACCGTCAATGGTTCGGTCACCGTGGAGGATGCGACGACGGTGGTCATCGCCGTCGCCGTCGGCCTGCTGCTCGCCGAACTGGCGCACACCGTGATCCACAACATCGGTGGCTGGTTCGGTGACGTGATGGGTATGCGGATGCGGCAGATCCTGTCGAACCGTTACTTCGCCAAGCTGCTCTCCCTGCCCCAGGGCTACTTCGACAAGCAGATCACCGGCACGATCATCTCCCGGCTGGACCGCTCGATCCTGGGGCTGACCCAGTTCCTGCAGGCCTTCGCCAACAACTTCTTCTCGATGATCCTCACCGTGATCGTGGTGCTGACGATCTCCGCCTGGTACTACTGGCCGCTGGCCCTGCTGCTGGTGATCATCTTCCCGATGTACCTGTGGCTGACCGCGTTGACCAGTAAGCGCTGGATGCGGTGGGAGAAGACCAAGAACGACCACGTCGACGCCGCCCAGGGCCGCTTCGCCGAGGTCATCGGCCAGGTGAAGGTGGTGAAGTCCTTCGTCTCGGAACTGCGCGAACTGCGCCTGTTCCAGCAGCACTTCGCCGAGACGGTGTCAGTCACCAAGGAGCAGTCCCGCTGGTGGCACATGATGGATATCTTCCGCATGGCCGGCATGAACGTCATCTTCTTCGCCATCTACCTGGTGCTGTTCCTGCAGACGCTCAACGGCAATTTCACCATCGGCGATATGGTGCTGCTGGTGCAGCTGGTAGCGATGGCCAAGCAGCCGGCGACGATGATGAGCTGGATGGTCGACTCCGCCCAGCGCGCTGCCGCCGGTTCCCGGGAGTACTTCGAGGCGATGGAGGAGCTCGAGGAGGCCACCGTGTCCCCGGTACTGCTCGCCGCCTCCCGTGAGTACGGCCCCTCGGTGATCCCGGAGCAGGATGTGCGCGATGCGATCCCCGATCCGCCGGCCCCGCTGGAAGGCTGTAGCCGCCCCGGTGGAACCCCGGTCGTTGAGTTCGAGAACGTGACCTTCGGCTATGACGTGGATGATCCGGTGATCCATGATGTCAGCCTCAGCGCCGGGTTCAACGAGAAAGTCGCCCTGGTCGGCGAGTCCGGTGGTGGCAAGTCCACCCTGGTGAACCTGCTGCTTGGTCTGTACCGCCCGTCCAGTGGCACGCTGCGCGTCTGCGGCCACGACATCGCCGAGCTGTCGGCCGCCCAGCTGCGCGGCATGGTCGGCGTGGTGTTCCAGGACGCGGCACTGTTCTCCGGCACGATCCGGGAGAACATCGCCTACGGACGTCCGGACGCCTCGGACGCCGAGATCGAGGACGCCGCCCGCCGTGCCAACGCCGACGGCTTCATCCGCGCCTTCCCCCAGGGCTATGACACGGTGATCGGTGAGCGCGGCCTGCGGTTGTCCGGCGGGCAAAAGCAGCGTGTGGCGGTGGCCCGGGCGATGCTGAAGGACGCCCCGATCCTGGTCCTCGACGAGGCCACCTCGGCGCTGGACACCCGCGCGGAGCGCGCGGTGCAGGCCGGGCTGGAGGAGCTGATGGTGGGACGCACCACCCTGGTGATCGCCCACCGACTGTCCACGATCGCCTCGGTGGACACCATAGTGACCTTGTCTGAGGGCCGGGTCGACGAGATCGGTACGCCGGCGGAGTTGGCGGTCAGTGGCGGTATCTACGGGGAGTTGCTGCGGCTGACCGCGAGTTCCTCCGCCGAGGACCGCAAGCGGCTGCGCAGCTTCGGTTTCCACGGCGATGGTGACGAAGGGGACGAGGAATAGAGGCTAAACGACAAGGACGACCCCACATCACTGTGGGGTCGTCCTTGTCTCAGCGGGATGAAGAAAACTAGTCCTCCATCAGTCCTTCTTGAATCCGCCGATGACCTCGTTGGCCTTGTCGGAGACGGCGTCCTTGGCCTCGTTGAGCTTGTCCTTGGCGTCGGACTTGACCTGGTCGGCCTTGCCCTCGTCCTTCAGGCTCTTGTTGTCGGTGGCGTCGCCGACAGCTTCCTTCGCCTGCCCGGCGGCGCCTTCTGCCTTGTTCTTCAGTTCATCGAAATCTGCCATGGTGTGGAGCTCCTTTCACTGTCGGTGGCGTGCGTACTCTGCCAATGGTAGTTGAAGTCCCGCTACCGTGCAGGAGATCAATTCACCTGCAGCCCTACTTGTAGTCGTAGAAGCCCTTGCCGGTCTTGCGACCGAGGTGGCCGGCCTGCACCATACGGCGCAGCAGCGGCGGGCAGGCGTACGACGGATCGCCGTACTCCTCGTGCATGACATCGGCGATGAAGGCGCAGGTGTCGAGGCCGACCATGTCGGCCAGGGTCAGCGGACCCATCGGGTGGGACGCACCGAGCTTCATGCCGGTGTCGATGTCCTCCTTGGTGGCCACCTCCTGCTCCACCATGCGGATGGCGGAGAGCAGGTAGGGCACCAGCAGGAAGTTCACGATGAAGCCGGAGCGGTCCTTGGCCTGGATGGCGGTCTTGCCGAGCACCTCGGTGGCGTAGGTCTTCGCGGTCTCGATGGTGGCTTCGTCGGTGGTCAGCGCGGGAATGACCTCGACCAGCGGCAGCACGGGCACCGGGTTGAAGAAGTGCAGGCCGATGATGCGGCCGGGGTTCTCGGTGGCCGAGGCGATGGCCTGGATCGGCAGAGAGGAGGTGTTGGAGCACAGCGGGGCGCCCTTGTCCGTCACGATGGCGTCGAGCTTGGAGAAGACGTCCTTCTTGATCTCCTCGTTCTCGATGATCGCCTCCATGACCAGCTCACGGTCGGCGAAGTCCTCCAGCGAGGTGGTGAAGGTCAGCCGACCCAGGGCGGCGTCGCGGTCCTCCTCGGACAGCTTGCCGCGCTCGACGGCCTTGGACAGGGACTTCTCGATCTTTGCCTTGCCGTAGTCGAGGGCTTCCTGCTTCGCCTCCCAGACCAGGACGTCGCTACCGGACTTGGCGGCCACCTCTGCGATGCCGCCGCCCATCTGGCCGGCTCCGATGACGCCTACGCGCTGAACCATTGTCGTACTCCTTCATGCTCAAGTCGATCATTGCTATATATCCATAGTGTAACCGGTGTCACGTGCCCGGTCCGAACCTTGGCCTCAGGATTTCTCGTCGGAATCCTCTTCAGGAGCCGAACTGCCATTGTTGAGGTCCGGCACATCGACATCCTTCAGCGCCTCGTAGTCCCCGGCGTCGGCGTCGGCGACCTCGCCGACCACGCCGATGTCACCGGCGACGATGATATTGCCCGGGACGATGAGGTTGCCGTCGCTGTCGTAGGACGCCCGGGGCAGCTGGTCACCGGATTCGTCGTAGCCGGGCGCGGGCTTGCGCTCATTCTCCTCCAACGCCTCGGGAGAGTGGGCCTTGTCCCACTGTCTGGTGATGGGCTCAGGTCGGGCGTGGTAGTCGTTGTGCATTCCCCGGAGGATCGAGTACATCATCACGAAGAACATCAGGAAGAACGGTAGACCGATGATGACCGCAGTCTCCTGCAACGCCTCCATGCCGGCCTCCGGCGACATCACCAGGATCGCTCCGGCGACCGCGGCGATGGACACCGCCCAGAGCACACGCTGCCAGGTCGGGGTCACGTTCTCCTCACCGACGGCGAACATGTCCGTGACCAACGCAGCCGAGTCGATGGAGGTGACGAAGAAGATTGCGGCGATTAGGAGAGCGAACGCACTGACGACGGTGGTCCATGGCATCGTCTCCAGGAGAATGAACAGCGAGGACGGCGCATCGCCATCTTCGACGACCGGTCCCGACAGGCTCCCCGGGTTCTCACGTTCAGCGTTGATCCCGGCGTAGCCGAAGATGGAGAACCAGATCAGGACGAACAGTGCGGGCAGAGCCAGGACACCGGCGACGAACTCGCGGACGGTGCGGCCCTTGGAGATGCGGGCCAGGAACATACCCATGAAGGGCGACCAGCAGATCGTCCACGCGTAGTAGAAGACGGTCCAGGTGCCCTGCCATCCTTCCGCGGAGATCTGGTCGGAGTCGGACCAGAACATCAGCTTCGGCAGCCATTCGGCGTACAGCGAGGCAGCGTCCAGCGTGCCACGGAGCAGCAGCAGGGTCGGACCGGCGATGAGGACGAAGAGCATCAGGCACACGGCCATGATGATGTTGATGTTGGAGAGGTTCTTGATCCCCTTGTCCAGGCCGACGGCCACCGAACAGCATGACAGGGCGACGATCGCCACGATGATGCCGATCAGCAGCAGGGTCGAGGCGTCGATGCCAAACACCGTTCCCATACCGGACTGGATCTGGAGGGCACCGAGGCCGAAGGACACGGCGATGCCGAAGACGGTACCGATGATGGCGAGCGCGTCGATGAGCTTGCCGGGCCAGCCGTAGATGGCACCACCCAGGATCGGTGCGAAGGCGGAGGACAAGCGCGGCGGGAGGTTGCGCTTGTAGATGAAGTACCCGAGTGCGAGTCCCGGCAGGGCGAAGAGCACCCACATGTGGATGCCGAAGTGGTACATGGTGAAGCCCATGGCCTGGTTCACGGCCTCATGGGACATCGGTTCTTCGTTCTGCCACGGGACGTTGATCGCGTGGTTGAGGGGTTCAGCGACACCCCAGAACATCAGCACGGCGCCGAGACCACCGGCGAAGAGCATGGCGAACCAGCTGCCGAGGGAGTATTCGGGTTTCACGCCGTCCGGCCCCAGGCGCATGCGTCCGAAGTGGCTGATCGCCAGGCCCAGTAAGAAGAGCAGCGAGATGGTCACTCCGCCAATGTAGAGCCAGTTCAGGTTGGTCATCAGCCAGTTGGCGACCGAGCCGAAGCCGTCACGTGCCTGAGATGCAAAGACGACACAGACGAAGACGAAGACGATGATGAATCCCGCTGACACCCCCAGGATCAGCTTGTCTGGACCTCTTTTCTTCACCTCCTCCCCAGGCGTCCCACTGCCTGCCGAAGACTCGGCGGCAGCCGGGGTGGTTGCGTTGTCGGGTAAAGAAGTCACAACGAATCCGATTCCTCCGGGGCCCCGGCGAATCGTGCAGCCAGTGCTCCCGGATTATTGAGGTCAGGTGGACAACATTGACCACAGTAGCGGAAACGGCATCGTCGGCTCCCGGTTCCTGACAATGCTCCGCCAGTATTCCGGCGGTGTTCCGACGGTGTTTCATCAGGGTTCCAGCCGTCTACGGTGGAACACATGGATCAACGCCAGTTGCAGATCGGTGAACTCGCGGACGTGATCGGAGTGAGCACCCGGTCCCTGCGTCACTACGAAGAGCAGGGACTCCTGTCCCCTGCCCGGGGCGCCAACGGGTACGGGGTGTACGGCGAAACGGACATCGCGCGTGCGGAGAACATCAAGGGGCTTCTGGACGTCGGACTGGCCGTCTCCGATGTCCGTGGGTACCTGAAGGCGGGTTGCCTGGACGGTGCAGACGGCATGGACAGCGTAGGCGGCGCGGCCTGCGGGGCGGAGCTGGAGACGGTGAACACCCGACTGCAGCGGTTGGACGACCTGATTAATCGGTTGTCCGCCACCCGCGACCAGTTGGCGGAGTATGCCGAGAAACTACGCCACTGACCTGCGCTTTCACCCCACTTTCTTGACCTTCACACTTGCGTGAAGGTTCTAGCCTCCGGAGCACGAGTTACACAACGACAACCAGGACCCCCACCCGCGCGGGTTGGCTGGTCTCCCTGATGTTGGTCACGTTCACCATCGGGACGGACGACTTCGTCATCGCAGGGATCCTCCCGGACATCGCCGATGATCCGGCGGTCAGCGAGGCCGCGGCCGGCCAGCTGGTGACCGTCGTCTCCACTACCTATGCTCTGGCCGCCCCGGGCAGGGACGGCCGTGCCCTGGGCGTCGTCGGCGGATTGACGGTCTCCTTGTTCATCGGGGTTCCGCATCGTTCCGATCACCCGCTCGCTCAGCGGTCAGGAGGGTGCATGGCTGGCAGTGTTCATCGCGGTCGTGGGCGTGGCTGGCGCGGTGGGGACGTTCGTCGGCGGACGCCTCACCGACCTGTGGGGTGCGGACCGTACGTTGGTCTCGGCGTTCGCGTCGATGGCCGTTGCTGTTGTCGGTCTGGCGGTGGCAGGGCTGTCCACGGACTCCGCCCAGGTGTGGCTCGTGATCAGCCTCTCGGCCTTCTACGGTTTCGCCGGGTGGGGTTTCAATCCGCCGATGAACGCCCGGATCCTCCGGCTGGCGGGCGAGGCCGAAACGGAGGCGGTGGCTCTGAGCACCAGCGCACTCTATGTCGGTATTTCGATTGCGGGTGCGGTGGGTGGCTGGTCGGGGGCGAGCTTCGACGGCACCGGTGCTGCTGTCGCCGCCGCTGTGATCTGCCTGGTCAGCCTGGCCGCGACGCTGGTGATCGTGCGGCGGTTCCCGACATAAGGTGATGGCAAAGAGTGTGTTATCCCGGATGCCAGCAGGCTGGCACTGACAGCGCCGGTACGTGTCCGGACCGCACTATATAGTTCGACTCGGTGCGGCTCATCGTAGCCGCCCTCCTCGCTGCTGCGTGGACCCTTTGCTACCCGGTCACCCCGGGTCTGCTGTGAAGGGGTTCGTGTTGCTCGGGCGCGGGTCCACGTCTGACGGCGTGGGGCCATCACCGTTATGCGAAGGAGGCGGTTGTCTTGGTTGATTCACCCTCGGGTGAGGATCCCGACAACCGGCCTGGTCGCGATAAAAAGTACCTCGCCGCCACCATTCTGATAGGGATCACCGTGGCAAGCGAGGTTACAAAGATCGTGACCGACATCCTCGGATGGTTCAGGTAGGAGCCTGAACCGAAGAGGTCGGGCACGTTGGTGCTCGGGCAACCCTGGCGGTGGACCAACACCGCCGGGGCTGTTTTATGCGCAGCGCCTCCGACCGGAGCCGAAAACTCTGACATCCATGAGAGTACACACCCTCTCCGACACTGTCACCGGACACAGATGACCCCCGGCTCCTGACGAACCGGGGGTCAACTGCTGACGTTTCAAGAGGAGAATGCTCAACTGCCGTATACGGTGTGTGTCCTTTCGACGACGTTCCTGTCCTATCACCTCACCCCGAGGTCCCGATCAAGGGTCAGCGTGACGAGCGCTGCGTTGGGTTCCTGTGACGATGAACCCTCCCTCGGAGGCGATAATTTCAATCTACGACCCGGTTGTTGGAGTTCCCTGGTAACGATCTGCGATGTCCGTCAAAGTGCCGTCACAGTTCAGTCAGGACGCCTCGCAGGTCAGCGTCCACCGCCGGCATCCGCGAGTGGATCGATGCCGCGGCCGGCACCTCGGCCACCTCGGGCACCCCGCATCATCGTCGTGTCCACCACCACCGGTTGTTCCATGGCCGGGTCCGCCGCCAAGGCAGCGGTGAAGGGGTTGAAGAAGAAGCGGGTCACCGCCACCCGTGGCGAGGACTTCACCGTGACGGACGTCCCCGGCCCCCTGGCAGCAGGCGAGAAAGAAAGGGCCCGCGCCTGGGCGCGGACCCTTCTCTGACTTGCCGACAACTACCGTCAGGCACCCACCTTCGGCAGGTGCTCGCGCGTGCCGTCGAAGGTGTTGAACAGCACCGGGGTGCCGTTGGACAGAGAGCCGACGATGTGGCGCTTTCCGTCACGACCGGCGATGTGCAGCGGCGACCCGGAGTCACCGGCGATCGCCGGGATCAATGCGGTGACCTCCTGGGACCGCACGTTGACGTCCAGCACCGGACCACAGGTCCGTCCGGTCATGGTGCCGTCCTTGCACACGATACGACCCACGAGGTTCTGGGACACCGGCACCGGCTCGCCCAGCGGCATCGAGTGGCCGCGCAGCGCATCATCGAGCAGCGGGATGCCGGTGTTGGCGGTGCTCGACACCGAGGACGCCTTGGCGGTCACGCTCTCGTCCAACCGGAACCAGCCGAAGTCATCCAGCGGCGCATTCGGGTCAAACGGGGAGGCGGAGCCGCCGCTGACGTATCCGCCGGCGGCGATGTCCTCCTTGTCGGCCAGCAGCTGGCCGGACTCGGTGGTGACCTTCTCCGGGGTAGCACCCAGTTCGGTGGGGTTCAGGCAGTGCCCGGCGGTCATCCCGTAGAAGTCCCCGTTCTTCTCCGTCACCGAGTTCAGCGTGCACAGTCCACCTGCGCCGTGCTCGTCGGTGACGATGATCCCCGCTCCGGCGTGGGTGGAGGTGGCCCCGGTTGCTGCCGGTGCCGCGACCGCACCACCGGCGACCACTGCCACAGCAACGGCACCGGCGGAGAGGACACGGTTGAAAGACTTACGGAACATACGACATGGTCCTTACTTGTAGCTAGGGGACGATTATTCATACTCGGAAAACAAGGGGTACGGGCAGTCTAGCGTCTGACGGCCGATTCGTCCCGCTTCTTTCTGTAGCCTGTGTCACATGGACACCCCACCGAATTCCACTGAACTGACCTACCCGCGCAGCCTGGTCGGGGTGTCGACCTATATCCATCGTCTCGCTGACCTCCCGGAGCTGGCCGAGCGCCTGGAAACCTCCGGCTTCCACACCCTGTCGCGCACCGAGGTCATCGGCCACGGCCACGCGGACATGACGCGGGCGGTCGACAATCTGCTGACCGGACGCGCCCACCGTCGGGCTGGTGCCCTGCTGCGCCGTGACTCCTGCCTGATCGACGAGGAGCACCCGTTGACCTCCGGTGACACCGTCACCGTGGCCTTGGGCGTCGGAGTGTTCCGGCCCATGACCTCACCGTGCCTGGTGCTCAATGCCGGACGCCGCGACACCAGCGCTCTGCCGCTGGCGGACTCCTTCGAGCTGATCTACGGCACGCTGCCCGGGCACCTGGAATCCGGGGAGGAACGCTTCGCGGTCACCCTGGAGAACGACGGCACGGTGACCGCCACGGTCAGCGCCTTCTCCCGCCCCGCCCGGTTGCTCACCCAGATCGGCGGACCGGTGGCCCGTCTGGCCCAGCACCGGATGGCGACGCTCTACATCCGGGGGATGTCGGCCTCCCGGTAGGTCTCGAAACCGGTAGGTCTCGAACTCAGTAGCCCCGCGACGGCTCGAACTCGGTGGGCATCCGCTCACCGGCGACGAAGGCCCGGTAGTTCTCGGTCACTGGTTCGGCGATTTGCCTGTCCATCGACGCCCGGGTGTTGGCCGAGTGGGTGGTGATCGTGACATTGTCCATCGCCCACAGTGGGTGACCGTCCGGCAGCGGCTCCGGGTCGGTGACATCCAGCCCCGCTCCCCCGACCTGACCGGACTCCAGCGCGGCGACGAGGTCGTCGGTGACGATCACCGGACCGCGGGCGACGTTCACGATCGTCACCCCCGGCCGGCAGGACGCCAACAGCTTCGTGTCGAACAGCCCCCGGGTGTCGTCGGTGAGCGGCAGGGCGATGATGACGTGGTCGGCGACGGCGAGGACGTCCTCGAGCCGGTCGACGGTGACCGTCTCACGCGCGCCCTCGACCGGCCGTCCGCTGCGGTTGACGGCGAGGACCTCTGCCCCGAACGGTGCCAGCATCGCCGACAGGTGGTGGCCGATGCCACCGGCACCGACGACGGCGACGGTGGAGCCCGCCAGCCAACGGGTCTGCTCGTCGATCTCCTCCCAGATGCTCCACGACGCGGCCTGTGCGATGCGCTTGTGCAGGTGGGTCACCGAGAGCAGCAGGCCCATCGCACTCTCGGCGACCTGGCGTCCGTACATACCGGCGGCATTCGTCCAGCGTCGGGTGCCGGACGCTCCGGCGGTGACGATCCCGGCGTCGAGGTAGGCTTCGATGCCGGCCTGGCAGAGCTGGACCCACCGCACCCGCTCAGGCAGTTCGGGGAACTTCTCGGGTGAGACGCCGTGGGCGATCACCGCGTCTGCCTCGTCGAGGTTCTCGACGATGGCGGCGCCGGCGTCCTGCAGGGCGGCCTGGGTCTGCGGCAGCGGGTGGCCGGCGAAGTAGACGTTCGCGGAAGCTGAAGAATCTGTGGTGTTCATGTGCTCCTTGATACCCGGATCAGTCTCCCAGGCGCACTGCGAACATTTCTACCGGCCGTTCCTGAACTGTTCAGTCAGCCGCTCGAGCTCGTCGAGGCCCTCGTTGAGGCGCTCTTCGATGTCGGTGCCGTCCGGGAGTTCGGACGGCAGGTCAGGCAGCTCCGACGGGATCTCCCAGTCGTTGGGTAGGTCGCCGTCGTCCGGGTTGGAGTCAGGGTTGGTGTCCGGATTGGTGTCCGTATCAGGTTCCGGATCGTTTTCTGTGGTGGTCACCGGTGCCGGCGCCGGGGAGTCGTCGTCGCCACCCAACAGGTTGACCGCCAGGAGCACCACCGCGATCAGGGCGGCGATGACCAGCACCACGACGATGATCAGCCCGGTGCGCCCCTTCTTCGGCGGGTTCGGTTGGTTCCGCTGCGGTGCCGCACCGAACTGAGGCTCGGCGTACTGGTCCTGGTACGGGGGCTGCCCCTGATACTGGTCCTGGTACTGGTCCCGGTAGTAGGGCTCCCCCTGCTGCTGGTACGGGTCCTGGGGCTGGCCCGGATTCTGGCCCGGGTACGGACCGAGGTACTGGGTCTGGTCCTCCTGCCGCTGGTACTGCGGCGGCTGCGGCTTGTCTCCCCCGACACCGGGGAACACCTCGGTGGGGTCCTCGTCGGGGTTCCCCCATTGGTTGTTCGTGTTCATTGACACGTCCTTTCCTTGCTGCGATGGGCGTGAACTTTACAGCACCACGGCCCCCCACATATCCACCCGAGGGGCGGGCCGTGTTCGTGACCACAGCCTCCACCCACTATGATCAGGGACGAACTCGATGCGACTGACGAGATTGTGACGACCCCAGGAGAACATGAGATGACCCGCACCCGCCGGACCACCGCACTGATCGCCGCCGCTGCCCTGGCACTCGGAGTGACCGCCTGCAGCCCTCCCAACGAGAAGGAAAGCGACAACACCACCGTCGTCACCGAGGTCACCCCCGACCCGGGCTACGAGGGTGCCGGCAAGGCCACCACCTCCGGCGAGGCTGAGGCCGATGACGAGGCCGAGGCCACCGACGAGAACGGCGCCCCCGTCACTGAGGGCGCTGAGGGCGCTGCAATCGACGGTACCGGGGTCGCCGAGGGCACGACCGCAGTCGAGGGCGGCGAGCCGGCCGAGGCACCCGCCCAGTAACAACTGGACGACGACCCTCTAGACGGGGTCGAACAGGATTTCCTGTACCCGGGCCTGCGACACTGGTCGCAGGCCCCAGGCGTCTACGCCGACGTCGACCATTCCGGGGCCCGTCACCGGCGTCGGGGAATGCAGGTGGCCGTGCACCAGCAGGGGGACGTTGAGGCGCACGTTGTCATGGCGCGAGGACATGTCGTCGTGGTCGAGGCCGGGCCGGGGGAAGTGACTGAGCCACAGTTCCTGTTTGCGCCACACCATGCGCTGATAGGCCTGCACTGAGGCGAAGGCCTGCAGGTAGTCACGCTGGCGTTGGTGGGCCCGGCGGTGCAGGGGGTGGCAGCTGTCGTGGTTTCCCGCCACCAGGTGGGCGGTGACCCCGGCGGTGTCGAAGAGCTCGGCGAGCAGCCCGATGGCCCGGTCCTCGTGCTCCCGCGGCCCACAGCTGATGTCGCCGAGGACCCACACCGCGTCACCGGGACGCAGCGCCGAGCCGAGGTTGTCCAGGATCACCCGGTCATGCTCCTCGGTGTCGTCGAATCCGCGCAGGTCGGACACGAACCGGTGTCCCAGGTGTAGGTCACTGGTGAACCACTGCTGCCCCATGGCACCGCTTTCTGATGTTCGGGCGGGTCGGACGTCTGACTGTCACCCATCCTAGCCGCCAGTGCAGCCGTCCTCGGACACCCCGCTGTCGGTGGCGGGGTCGCGGTACCCTGTCCGGCATGACGACATCCGCTGTCCCTGGATCTTCAGGACCACTGATCCGCCGCGCGACCACGACGGATGTCCGCGATATCCAGGCGCTGGAGCGCCGTGCGGGTGGGCTGTTCAGGGACATCGGTCTGGACGCCATCGCCGACGACAATCCACCCAGTGACGACGACCTTTCCGCCGCCATCGGAGACGGGAAGATCCACGTCGTGGACGCCCCGACCACCTCCCCGGACCGACCACGTCTCGCTGCCTGGTTGTGGCTCGGGCAGGCGGACGGCGACCTGTTGATCGAACAGGTCTCGGCGGACCCCGCCTTCCGAGGCCAGCGGATAGGCGCCCGGCTGGTGGAGTACGCCGTCGCGCTTGCCCGCGAAACCGGTGTCCCGGGGGTGTGCCTCACGACCTTCTCCGAGGTGCCGTGGAATGGTCCGCTGTACCGGCGTCTCGGCTTCGTCGAAGTACCGCCGACCGAGCTCGGTGATGACCTCCGCCGGATCCGGGTGGCAGAGGGGGCCGCCGGTCTGGATGTCTCCCCGCGGATCGCTATGCGACGCCCCGTAGACGTCTAGGGCCGGGATCATGAGGTATCCACCACGACCTGCATTCAGGGTCGCCGCTGCCGTCGCCACCGTCAGCGCTCTCGCCCTGTCCGCCTGCGGAACCGAGGATGATCCCGACGGTTCCGCCGACCCCACCGCCGCTGCTCCCCCGTCCGAGACCGTCACCGTCACCGAGGAGGTCCCGGTCGAGGAACCGGCAGGTGAGGACGACGCCGACTGCGAGGTCGATCCGGAGTCCGCGGTCATCACCGACGGTATCGACAATCTTCCGCCGCCGGGACTGGCGGACTCGACGTAGGTCTACAAGGGTGACTCGAACGTCAACGCCTGCGACGACCTCACCTACGCCACCGTTGAGCAGGACCCGCAGGGGCTCTTCCACCAGGGCGGGTACTCCGGTTTCCCGCAGGCCGACACTCCCCAGCAGCACACGGTGGTCGACACCACCGAGGACTCCGTCACCGTCGAGTTCAAGGACTGGGAGGCTCTGGATCAGGCAGGTGGGGCGAATGTCGAGGCCCCGAACTACACCGAGGAGGTCACCTTCCGCTGGGTGGACGGCACGGTGGTCACTGAGGGACGTATCCCCAACGAGCCCTAGAAGCTGGCCCTGGAACTGCTCACTCGATCCCCTGCACCGGAAGCCCGTTGTCCCTACCCCACTGCGTCCACTGCGTGACCGTCTTCGTGGCGAAGAATTCGGTGAGGGCATCGGCGGTGACGTCCTCGAACCCGGGCACCCCCAGTGCCTGGGCCAGGCCGAGGACGAAGTGCGGCTCAATGGCCGCAACCGCAACGTAACCGTCGGCCGCAGGATAGACACCGTAGGTCGGCATGGCTCCACCCAGCGCGGTGCCCGCACCGCTGAGTCCGAAACGCACCGAGGCAGCCATGTCCTCCACGACGTCGGCCAGGGCGACTTCACGGTATCCACCTCCCCCGCTCCGGGCCGCCTGGAACAGCAGGGCAACCGCATCCGCCACAGATCGCTCGGCACCTCCCAGGTCCGCCACCGGCAGCATCGGCAGCTCCGGGGGTTCCCCCAGCGTGCCAGCGACCGCCTGGTAGGTCAGATCGTGGCCGGGCACGTCGGCGTCCTCGCCGCCGTGGCCCACGATCGCCACCTGCGACAACGTCGGAAAAGCCGAGTGGAGTGTCTCCCACCCCAGCCCGAGGCGTTCCAGCGCCGCCGGACGGTGCGAGGTCAGCAGCAGGTCGGCATCGGCCAGCAGCGCGTCCAACTCGGCCCGTCCTGCCGGGTCCTTCAGGTCCAGGGTCACCACAGTCTGCCCGGCCGACAACCACTGGTAGTAGTCGGATGCGGCGAGACTCAGCATGTCCCCCGACGGCGGCTCCACCTTCGTCACCGAGGCACCCAACGACACCAGCCTCCGTGCGGCAGCCGGCCCCGGCAGGTTCCCCGCCAGGCTGACGACCTGGACACCCTCCAACGGCAACGATGTCATCAGGCGGCCCCGGTGGTGGTCGTGTCGGGCAGGAACGCGGCACCGACCATGGCAACGGCGAAGGCACCGACCATGATCAGCCACACCGTCTTCCACCGACGTTCCGGGATCTCCGGCAGTGCCTCGGGCCGGGAGAACAGTTCCTTCTCGTCGGCGGCGAGCATCTCCCAGTTGGCCTGGTAGTCCCGGTTCGCCACCATCCAGTTGGTGACCAGCTTCGAGTCACGACGGTTGCACAGCAACCAGTACCCGCCCGGGACGATACACAGGGTCCCCAACCCGATGCTCATCAGGATATCGCCCACCAGACTCTCCCACGAAGCAGTGAACACACTGGTCAACATGATGATGCCGACACCGAGAGACACCCAGGCGGCGACCTTCTTCCCGGTCGTCGGGCGGTAGAGGCGCAGCCGCATCGCGGGGTCCACGGCGGCAGGGTTAACGAAGGAGGACATGTCGTCCTGGTACGGGCTCATGGTCAAGAGATTACGTCATGGAACGGACAGGAAACCTCTCCTTACGCCCATTCGTTCGAACACGTAGCATCGACCCCATGCTCATCCACGGTTTCACCCGCTACGGCGGCCCGGAGGTCGCCGGCCTCCTGGACGTGCCCGACGCTGAGTTGCCCGGCGATTCCACCACCGCAGTGCTGGTCGAGATGCTGGCCACCACGGTCAACCCCGCCGACATCAAGGTGCGCCAGGGCGGGCGCATCGGCAAGGTCGAGGTCGCCTTCCCCATGGCGATGGGACGCGAAGCCGCCGGACGTGTCCTCGCCGCCTCCTCCGGCACCGGATTCGAGGTCGGTGACCTGGTCGTCGGCGGCACGCTGGCGGGCACCGGGAGTTACGCCGAACGGGTCCTGCTGGACGCCACCCAGACCACACGGGTTCCGGACGGTGTCTCCCCCGAACAGGCTGCGTGCGTCCCGGTCGCCCTCGGCACTGCGTGGGACGGCCTCCATGAACTGCGGGACGCTGGCCTGCCGGACGGTGGCACGGTCGTCGTCCCCGGTGCCGGTGGCGGAGTCGGTCACGCCGCGGTGCAGTTGGGACGCCACCTGGGCCTTCAGGTCGTCGGGGTCGCCTCGGAGTCCAAACGCGAGCTGGTCACCGAACTGGGCGCGACGTTCGTGGCCTCAGGTGAGGGGTGGGTGGACCGGGTCGCGGACGCTGATGCCATCCTCGACACCGTCGGACCACCGGTACTCGAGGAAGTCACCGCCCGGTTTGCCGAAGCTCCCGTGCGCAGTACCGTTGGTGGGCCTCCGGTGACCCGGCGTCGTTCGGGGCCGGTTTTCGCCGAGATCCTCACGCTGATCGCCGCCGGCCATGTCCGCCCCCACATCAGTGACGTCCACCACTTGTCGGATGCTGCGGCAGCGGTCACAACCGTCGAGGACGGCCACACCGCCGGGAAGGTCGTCATCGTCACCTGAGGTTCACCGTGCATACCGCCCATGTCCATGTCGCCCTCATCACCACTGCGCCTTCCCCGACTTGGAGTAGAGGTGCTCGGGACGCCCCGACTGCCCGTAGCGCAGCCGGACGATCACCACGCCGCGGCTGGCCATCGTCGCCAGCCGTCGCTGCGCGGTCGCCCGTGACACCCCGGTGAGCTCGACGACCTCGGTGGCGGTCCGTTCCTCGTCGCCCACCGCGGCAAGGACGAGCTGCTCGGTGGCCGAGGCCGTCGCGTCCCACTCCAGTTCGATCGTCGCCGTCTCCGGCATGGTCTTCGCCGCCGCGACCCTGGTCGGCGTCCTCAACGGCACCGGCATGGTCGACGCCATGGCCGAGTGGGTCACCACCGTCATCCCCGACTCGCTCGGTGGCTACCTCGCTCCGATCACCGGCCTGCTGTCGATGCCGTTCACCTTCTTCATGTCCAATGACGCCTTCTACTTCGGAGTCCTGCCGGTTCTGGCAGAGAGTGCGTCCCATTACGGCATCGAACCGGTGCAGATGGCGCAGGCGTCGATCACCGGGCAGCCGGTGCACATGCAGTCCCCGCTGGTGCCTGCGATCCTGCTGCTGGTGTCCCTGGCCAACGTCGGCCTGGGTGCCCACCACCGCAAGGTCCTGTGGCGCGCGGTCATCGTCTCCTTGGTGATGCTCGCCGTGGCGATACTCATCGGAGTCATCCCCTTCTACACCGGCTAATTGCTAGGCGTACCCTTGGTAACTATGAGTGAAATCACCACAGTTACCGTGCTGGGCACCGGCGTGCTCGGCTCACAGATCGTCATGCAGGCCGCCTACGCAGGGAAGGACGTCGTCGCCTACGACGTGAAGCAGGAGTTCCTGGACAAGCTCCCCGAGCGCTGGGAGTGGATGCGCGCACACTACGAGCGCGATCTGGACGACTTCTCCGACAACAAGTTCGACAGCGCCATCGAGCGGATCACCACCTCCACCGATCTGGCCCAGGCCGTGGGCTCCGCGGACGTGGTCATCGAGGCCATCCCGGAGAACCTGGAGCTGAAGCAGGAGGTCTGGGGCAATGTCGGTAAGGCGGTCAAGGACTCCGCGATCCTGCTGACCAACTCCTCCTCACTGCGCCCCTCCGATTTCGCGGACGCCACCGGCCACCCGGACCGTTTCCTGGCTCTGCACTTCGCCAACATGGTCTGGCGTCTGAACACCGGTGAGGTCATGTCCACGCCCAAGACGGATCCGGCGGTCTTCGAGCGCACCATCGAGTTCGCCCGGGAGATCAACCTGCAGCCCTTCCCGGTCCACAAGGAAACCCCCGGCTACCTGCTCAACAGTCTGCTGATCCCGTGGTTGGACGCCGCATCGAACCTCTACGTCAACGAGGTGGCCAACCCCGAGGTCATCGACAACGACTGGAAGGTCTCCACCGGTGCCCCGAAGGGCCCGTTCGAGACCTACGACATCGTCGGCTTCAATGTGGCGGTGAACATCGCCCGCGGCAACCCGAACTCCACCGAGGCGAAGCAGAAGTTCGCCGACCTGCTCGATGAGCGGGGCATCCAGGAGGGCAAGGCGGGCCTCGGCGACGGTGTCGGATTCTACGAGTACGACGAGGAAGGCAATATCGTCCGCCCCAACCCGGACTGGGTCATCTACGAGTAGGGACGTCACGAGTCACCTGTTGCACTGATCAGCCCCCCCCCCGGTGAAAGGGGCAGGAACCCGACCAGTCAGCCTCAGTACACCGTCTGCGACCTGTCCAACTCCCCGGCCGCCCGCCGCACTCCCGGATTCCCGGCGTCCGTCAGGTAACTCGCCCCGTGGGACAGTCCGGCGTCCGGACTCAGCACCTCCCCGTACAACCAGTCCACCTGCGTGCGGTGGTGGTCGATGTCCACCACCATGTGACCGTGGCGGGTCAGGTCGACGTACTTGTACCAGGAGTCGACCTCGGTGATGATCCGCTCCCCCTGCGTCAGCACCTCGTCGATCACCGGTTTCACCTCCGGTGCAGGGGCGATGGAATCATAGGCGCTCGCGGCGGTGACCGACGGGGTGACGAACTCCGCGGCCGCCGCGGTGGTGTCCCTGCCCAGCCGGTAGGCCCCAGCGTCCACCGGGATGTCGGACGCCCAGGATGTGTGGATGTCACCGGTCAGGAACACCACATTGCCCTCGCCGCGGTTGTTGCGGTCGGTAATGAGGTCCACGATCCGCTGACGCTCGGCCATGTAGCCGTCCCACTGGTCGGCGTTGAGCGCGATGCCGTCCTCCGGCAGGCCGAGCTGGGTCACCAGCCAGTCGTGCACCCGCGGGTCCAGGGTGTTCGGCAGGGTCATCGGGGCGAACATCACCGAGTTCCCGATGACCTGCCAGGTGGTCGGTGAGGTGGTCAGGACGTCGGCGAACCAGTCGAACTGGGTGCGTCCCAGCATGGTGCGTTCATCCTTGCCGACCGAGCGTAGGTAGTCCGGGTCGGCGGGCACCCCGGACTCCGATTCGGACATCAGCACCTGGGCGTCCCGGTAGGTGCGCAGGTCCGGGATGATCAGCTCGAACAAGGTGCCGTAGCGCAGGTGCCGGTGCAGGTGGCGGGTGTCGGTGGTGCCGAATCCCTCGCCGGCGCGCACCGGCATCCATTCGAAGTAGGCCTGGGTGGCGGCCTGCTTCACCGCTGCATAGTCAGGGTAGTCCGAGTCGCCGGTGGCACCGTCACGCCAGGCATTGTCGTAGAACTCGTGGTCGTCCCATACGCAGATCATCGGCTTGGCGGCGTGCAGGTCCGCCAGGTCCGCGTCGCGCCGGTGGTGCCCCTGTCGGATCCGGTAATCGGTGAGCGTGGTGGTGCGGTTCGCGGGCGCGGTCCTGCGCACGATGTTGTCGTAGGCCGCGCCGTATTCACCGGTCTCGTACTCGTAGGTGTAGTCACCCAGGTGCAGGACGAACTCAACGTCGTCGCGCTCGGCGAGCGAGCGGTAGGCGCGGAAGTAGCCTGCCTCATAGTTGGAGCAGGACACCACCCCGAAGCGCAGTCGGCCGGGGTCGTCGCCGTCGGCCGGTGCGGTGCGGGTGCGTCCGACGCGGGAGGACGCCCCGGCGGCCGGGCCGTCAACGACGACGAAACGATAGTGGTAGGTCGTCGCCGGTGACAGCCCGGTGACGTCCACCTTCACCGTATGGTCCCGGTCGGCGTCGGTGGTCAGGGTGCCGGACGCGACGGCCGAGCCGAAGTCCGGCGTGGTTCCGACCTCCCAGCGCACCTCGGTGGGCTCCCCTGCCCCGGATCCCGGGGTGGCGTCGGCGGTGGGGGTCACCCGGGTCCAGATGACGACGCTGTCGGATCGGGGGTCACCCGAAGCGACGGAGTGGGCGAAGACCTCGTCGGACCGTGCGGAACCAGAGGATTCGCCGCCAGTAGCCTCGTCTGTGGCTACCCCGGCGGACGCCTGTCCGACGAACCGTGCGGCGACGACGCCGGCTCCTCCTGCTGCTGCACCTGCCAGGAAACGGCGGCGTTTCATTGAAGTTCTCCTCGGTGACGTCTGTGGATCATGACGTCACGAGAGCCTATCGGTGCCCACCGGGGTTTGCCAATTGAGCCACCTGCGACAACGCAATCGTCGGCAGGTGTTCATCCCGGGTTCACCCTAGAGCAGGGAGTAGTCCTGCTGGGTCAGTCGGGCGGTGACGCCGTCGGCGGAGATGAGGGCTGCGCCGTCCTCGGTGAGGTCGACGACGAAGCGGTCACCGACGCGGGTGACCGTGCCCGGCTCGAGCTCACCGACCAGGTCGACACCGGCGGCGTTGCCGAGCAGGGCGTAGAGCTCCGGGTCGCCACCCTTGCGGTAGGCCACACCGTTGGCGTCGCCACCGCGGGTGGCCGGCCACTCAGTCTCGACATTGGCCTGGCAGCCCCAGTCGAAGCCGTCGGCTTCCTGGTCCTCGCGGAACATGCAGGTCAGTGCGGTACCGTCGCCCATGGTGACGGTGTAGTCACCGAGCTCGACCTGGGTGGCTTCCTGCTCCTGGTCCTGATCCGGCTGCTCCGACTGCTCCTGCTGGGTCGCCGGTGCCGGTGCCGGTGCGGAGTCGCCGAGGGTGGGATCCGGAGCGTCAGATTCAGACGCTGCGTCTGAGCTCGACAGGGCGGCGTTGACGTGGTCGTCCTCCACCGTGGAGTCCGAATCGGAACTGCACGAGGTCAGCCCCAACCCCAATGCGACCGCGACAGCGGCTGCAGCAGTGGTGACGGTTGCGGGTCGGCGGGTACGACGCACGGCGGGACCTCTTTCACAGATGATTGTCAGTGTCTCCCCTCCACCGTGCCATGTTACGGAAGTTAATGAAAGTGGAGAAAGTGATGAGGAGTGCCTTCCTGCTACGGCCCCGGGCATCGCCCCGCCTATTCCGACGCTAACCTGGCGTGAATGACGTCAGGAGAAGAATCAGTGTTCCGGGACCGCCGCGGCCCCATCCTCATCGCCATCATGCTGTCCTCGGCACTGATGGCCGTCGACGCCACGATCCTGGCCACCGCCGTCCCCAGCATCGTCGCCGACCTCGGCGACTTCTCCCGCTTCCCCTGGCTGTTCTCCGGATATCTGCTGGCCCAGGCCGTCACCGTCCCCATCTTCTCGAAGCTGGCCGACACCTACGGACGCAAACCGGTCATCCTCACCGGCATCGCCATGTTCATCATCGGCTCGGCGATCGCCGTGTTCGCCCCGTCGATGACGCTGCTGATCATATGCCGCATCGTCCAGGGTATCGGTGCCGGTGCGGTCCAGCCGATGGGCCAGACCATCGCCGGAGACATCTACACGGTGAAGGAGCGGGCGCGCGTCCAGGGTTACCTGGCCAGTGTGTGGGGCCTGTCTTCGGTGATGGGGCCTTTGATCGGCGGTGTGTTCGCCCAGTATGTCTCGTGGCGTTGGATATTCGTGATCAATGTTCCGCTGGGGCTGCTCGCCGCGGTGATGGTCTGGCGCAATTTCCAGGAGAAGGTCGAGCGTACCCGCCACCGGATCGACGTCGAAGGTGCGCTCGTGCTCACCGTCGCCCTCACCCTGTTGCTTCTGGGGCTGCTGGAAGGCGGCACCGGATGGGCCTGGGCCTCCGAGGAGTCCCTGGTCTGCTTCGGCGGTGGGGCATTGGCCCTCGGGGTCTTCGCGCTGGTGGAGCGCCGCGCAGCTGAACCGGTGATCAGTATGCATCTGCTCAGCCGCCGCCTGATCATCAACGCGGTATGTATCTCCGCGTCCATCGGCGGCATTGTGCTCGGCCTCACCAGTTTCGTGCCGACCTACCTGGAGCGCGCAGCACACGCGACCCCGGTCGCCGCTGGCCTCGCAGTGGCAGCCCTGACGATCGCCTGGCCGCTGGCGAGTGCGAATGCAGGACGTATCTACATCCCCCACGGCTTCCGTGCATCGATCACCATGGGTTCGACCATCACAACGGTCGGCGCTCTGTTGCTGCTGGTCATAGTGGGTCACCCAAGTGTGTGGTTGGTGGTGGCCGTGGCACTGGTGATCGGCGCGGGCCTAGGGTTCGTCGCCGCGCCGAACGTAGTCGCTGCCCAGGCATCGGTCGGGTGGTCCGAGCGAGCGGAGGTCACCGGGCTGACGATGTTCGCCCGTTCGGTGGGAAGTGCCGTGGCCGTGGCCGTCTACGGTACGGTCTCCAACGGGATCATCGCCGACGGCGCCGGGCCGGACGACCCGGCCACCATCGTGGACGCCACCACCGGCGTGTTCTACGGCGTCGTGGTTGCCGCCGTGCTGCTGCTCGTGTCGGCCTGGTCACTGCCGCGCACACCGGGGTCGCGGCCGGTCCGTCCTGTTCACGGCGATGAGAAATGAACCGCGTGACACGAATACCCGGGTCGCTGCGGTGACGACGACGGACGGACGATCACGATCGGCGCTCAGGGGCGATCGCGTCGGCTGACAAGCAGGACGAAGCGGTACAACCCGTGCTGGCTGGCCTGCACATCCTGCCCTGGATCGACTGGCTTCCGGACCACGGTCATCACCCCGTCGACCGGGCAGACCAGGACCCCGCCGGGTGCCAGTTGGGCTGCGAGCAGGTTGAACCGCCTCCGATGGGGAGGGCGATGTCGAAACCTGCGCTGCCCTTCTGCTTCTCGGGAAGGAAGGCCTCGCGGGCCACAGTTCGCATGGCATCGTCGATGCGGCTCGTCCCCCCCAGCCTAGCGACATAGGATCTCTCGAACACTGTGTTCGAACGCCAACATTTCGTGTCCGGACGCCCCGGTAGTCTCAATGAGCCTCAGTGCCAGACCCCTCGACAAGGAGACACCACGACACCATGTACAACCACCCAGACCGCTTCGACCCCACCGCCGCTGAACCCCCTACTCACCGTGATCGCCGTGATGAGAATGATGACCGTGACAAGGATCCGGACCTCATCATGGAGGCCCTGAACACCATGCACGCACACTGCACCAAGGCCAAACAGCACAGATTGGTGATGGACCATCTCAGCCGCCTGGGGCTGATCCCGCTGGTCGCACCGTTCAACGCCTCGATCGCGCTGACGACGGATCCGGAGGCGACCTACCTGGCCACCCCGGACGAGTGGCACCGGTTGAACAGAGCTCCGAAGCCGGGAAGCAATCCCATCTCGATCCAGAAGGCGCTGGGGCCGGTGTCCTATGTCTGGGACATCCGGAACACCGTGAAGATCGGTTCGTCCCAGTCCCCCCCGCGGTTTCCTGGCCCCGCCGGAGATCCACCGACTCACCGTGACCGACTACCCCGCGTCCCTGGACGACTGTCTCAAAGAGATCATCAAGATCACCCGCAGTATGAAGAGCGGCTCGGAGCGCAGGGGCGATGACGCCGACCAGGTGAATATGTTCCCGCAGGTATGGGAAAGGAAGGTCGATGCGCAGGTCGAGAAAGCTCTGAACGCCACCGACGGTAACGCCGACGAGAAATTCGGAGCGGTGGTCCGCGCTGCTGCGACTTGATGCGCAGTACAGGGCGGCGGTGCATGTGCCCACCCAGCCGGTCGCCGGCTGACGCCGGCCCGAGTCAGGCGGCCTGCTCGAACGTGACGTCCGACATCGTCGCCGTGACGTTCACGGTGAGGGTGTGGCGGGTGTCGCTGTCATTGCTGCTGTTCCCCTCGACGACGGCGCCGTCCATCGTCCTGCAGTCGACGTCACTCATGGTCAGGCTGTCGCAGTTGAGGTCGAGGACGTAGGAGTCACCGTCGGTGCGCTCCGGGAACTGGAGGACGACCGAGCTCATCGTCGTCGTCAGGTCGATGGTGCTGTCACCGGTGACGGCGGTCTCCTCGAAGTCCATGCTCTGGGAACTCATCGTGTAGTTGACGCTGCGGCTGCCGTCGAGGTCCTCGACTGGGCGGCTGTCACCGACCATGGTGCCGTTGTAGTCACCACCATCGTAACTGGAGACTCCTCCCCAGTTGGAGAACAGTGCGCCGAAGGCTCCGGAGATCGCCAGCACGATCGCCAGGATCACACCGACCAGCAGGACCTTCAGACCCCGACGCTTCTTCTTGGGTGCGGCGGTGAAGGTCTGCGGCTCCTCGTCCTCCGGGATGCCGGGGTCCGGCAGGTCCCAGGCGAAGGGCGCGGTGCCCAGCGGATCCCACGACGGCGGCTGCTGACGTTGGACGTCGGACTCCTCGAAGCCTTCGGCGGTGTAGATGTCGGTCAGGTTCACCGTCGGGGCCGACGGGGCTGTCGGGGTCTCCTGCACCGGGGAACTGTCACGGTCCCCGGCCATCAGACCGGCAGGTGCGACCGGGGTGCGCTCGTAGAGCAGCCACCAGATCACACCGGTGACACCGACGGAGACGATCAGGCCGGCCAGTGTGACGCCGCCGCTGAAGAGCCCGCCGAACAGCAGGAATACCGCGCCGACGATGAGGGTGCCGATGGCGATGGACCGGTCCTCGTCGTAGCGGGGGTCACGTTCGCTGCGCAGCAGCACCTCCAGCGGGGTCTTCGGCACCGAGTAGCGGCGGAAGAGCAGGATGGCCGCGCCGTAGACCCACACGCCGATGCCGCCGGTGAAGGCGAGCAGGACGAACAGGAGGCGGACCAGCACCGGGGAGATCTGGTAGCGCACGGCGATGCCTTCGCAGACGCCGAAGAACCAGGTCCGCGGCGACTGGCTGCGGGGGAAGCGCACGGGCCGGGTGGCCCACATGTCGCGGATGGTTGATTCGAAGGTGCCCCGGGAGCCGGGGCTCGTGGACTGGGTGTTGTGGCTCATGGCTCTCATTCTTGATGTGTGACCAGCAAACCACATCGGGGATGGCCCTGAATCCGTACCCGGACTTTCATCTCAGGGTCATCCCCGATACCGGGTGTCCGCACCACCTGGCACAGTGGGGTACATGTCCCCGACCCCCGTGTCCCTGCCTGGTGCCCGGCCAGATCCCGCCCCACCCGCCCCGGAGCTGCTCCGCGTGGACGAGGGCCGGATGCTCGCCGGGGTGTGCACCGGTGTCGCCGCACACCTGGGCGTGCGCCTCACCGCGGTGCGCTTGGTGTTCGCCCTGCTCAACGCCGTCGCCGGTCTCGGCCTGGTGGCCTATGGTGCGCTGTGGGTGTTCACCGGGCGGACATCGTCGCCCGACGAGGCGGTTCCGGCGGCCGCCCGTGCCTCCATGGCTGCCCGCGGAACATCCCCCAGTATCGTCAACCGACCACGGATCGGCCTGGACTGGCTGTTCCTGCTGCTCTCGGTGGTGTTCATGGCCGCCGGCGCGGCGACCCGCCCGCAGGTGGCGGTGAGTGTGGTCCTGCTGGCCGGCGGTGTGTTCCTGGTGTGGCGGACCTTCGGGCCGGACGTCGTCACCGGGCGCACCCCGAGCCTGGTGCAGTGGGCCAGTCTGGTCGGTGGCCTGGTGCTGCTGGTCGTCGGCATCGGCTTCACCATCTTCGGCATCGGTGGTGGCAGCGGAAGCGCCAACGGTGCCGAGGTGATCCTGCCGACGGTCTTCGCCGCGGTCGCCATGATCCTCGGCCTGGTCGTGGTGCTGATCCCGCTGTGGCTGCGGCTGTGGTCGATGGCCAGCACGAACGCCCGGGAACGCGCCGCGGAGGAGGAACGTGCGAAGATCGCCGCCCGGATCCACGACTCGGTGCTGCAGACCCTCACCCTGATCCAGAAGAAGTCGCACGACCCGGAGATCGCCCAGCTCGCCCGCAGCCAGGAGCGTCAGCTACGCCAGTGGTTGTTCGCCCCGGAGGAATCGGTGCGCACCGAGACGGTGGCCGGTGCCTTGCGGGTGGCCTGCGGCGAGGTGGAGGACACCTTCGGCGTGCAGATTCGTCCGGTGATCGTCGGTGACGACCGGGAAGCCACCGAGGCCGACACCGCCCTGCTGCTGGCGTCCCGCGAGGCGATGGTGAATGCCGCGAAGCACTCCGGGTGTTCCGAGGTCAACGTGTACCTGGAGATCAGCGGGGATGCCCTGGAGGTGTTCGTGCGCGACCGGGGGCCTGGCTTCTCCGTGGATCAGATCCCGACGGACCGGCAGGGGGTACGTACCTCGATCCTCGACCGGATGGAACGGGTCGGCGGTACCGTGGACATCGACAGCGGTGATTTCGGCACCGAGGTCATTCTGCGACTGGAAGGATCCGCCCCGTGACGATCGAACCGTCCCACCCGGTACCGGTGTTCCTCGTCGACGACCATTCGATGTTCCGGACCGGGGTCCGGGCTGAGCTGGACGCCCACCCCCAGGTCGAGGTCGTCGGCGAGGCTGGGTCGGTGGCCGAGGCGGTCAGCGGCATCGCCGGTGCCGCGCCGCGGGTGGTCCTGTTGGACGTCCACATGCCCGACGGCGGTGGGCTTGCGGTACTGCAGCAGGTGCTCGACGCTGCCGCCGCCGGCGAGCCGCCGCAGTTCCTGGGCCTGAGTGTGTCGGACGATCCGACGGACGTGATCAGTCTGATCCGCAGCGGGGCGCGCGGCTACGTCACCAAGTCGATCGACGGGAAGGAACTGGTCGACAGTATCCTGCGCGTCGATTCCGGCGACGCGGTCTTCTCCCCTCGCCTGGCCGGCTATGTCCTGGACGCCTTTGCCTCGGATGCACCGGAACCGGAGGATCCTGTCGAACCCACCCCGCTGCCGGACGACGCCGATGAGTCGATGTTGTCGTCCCTGACGCCCCGGGAGAAGGAGGTGCTGCGGTTGCTGGCCCGTGGCTACACCTACCGGGAGATGGCGCAGCGACTGTTCATCTCGGTGAAGACGGTGGAGACCCACGTCTCCAATGTGCTGCGCAAGACCCAGCAGGCCAACCGGCATTCCCTGTCCAGATGGGTGACGGACAACCACCTGGGCTAGGCGGACGTGGTTAGGATGGGCGCCATGCTGAACAACTCTTTTGAGGTCACCGTGGTCCGCGACGAGGGCACCTGGTGCGCCGTCGTCGACGGGGTGGACGGTGCGCAGGTCTGGGACGACGGGTTCGAGGGTCTGGAGACCGGGATCCGGGCCAAGCTCGAGGAACTGCGCGGCGCCACCGACCCTGACCTGGTCTGGCACGTGGATTCATGAGTGATACGCGCTCTGCCCTGTCCACCCGTTACGGCCGCGACCAGGACTGGACAGTGGCGTCCAACGAGACCGTCGACACCCTGCTGCGCCACCGTTCGGTGCGCCTCTGGCTGGACCGGGAGGTCGACGAGACTGCGCTGAACACGATGATCGCCGCCGCACAGTCGGCGGCGACCTCCTCGAACAAGCAGGTGGTCTCGGTGATCGCCGTGCGGGATGCTGCCATCAAGCAGGCCATCGCCTCGATCGGCAAGCGGATGTCCTCCCATGTCGCCACCGCCCCGGTGCTGCTGGTGTGGCTGATCGACTTCTCCCAGCACCGCTTCCTCGCCGAACGCGAGGCCGCGCGGGCTGCGGAGGACGGCGAAAACGGAGCAGCCGAGGAGGTCCACGGCGTCTCCTCCCGCCCGCCACACGACCTGGGCGCATTGGAGTACCTGGACGAGCCGATGCTCGCCGCCCTCGACATCGGCATTGCCGCGCAGAACGCCGTCGTCGCCGCCGAGTCCCTCGGCCTGGGAACGGTCTACCTGGGCTCGCTGCGCAATGACATCGCGCAGGTCCAGGAGATCCTGGACATCCCGGAGACGGTGGTCCCCTTCCTCGGCCTGGCGGTGGGCTGGGGCGACCCGGCGGAGAATGCCGGGGTCAAGCCACGCCTACCCCGGGAACTGTTCGTCCACCATGACCGCTACAACCGTCGGGAGGACGCAGCGGGCCAGGCCGAGCGCACCCGGCTACTCGCCGACTACGACGACGCCCTGGAAGACTACTTCTCCCGCTACGGTTCGCACCCGCAGTGGTCGGCGCAGACCCTGCACCGGATGTCCGGGACGGCGGCGACGAGAACGAAACGTCACCTGCTGCGACGCATCCTGGAGAAGGCCGGCTTCCAATTAAGGTGACACGTCAACCACATACGTCTATCATGGACTTATGAGCACCGACACCACCCTCCCGCTGCGCCGCCTCGGCTTCCTGACCATCGGAACCTTCGACCCCGCCGACCCCGCGACCGGCATCGAGGACACCCTGGACATCATCGAGTACGGCGAGAAGCTCGGATTCGACAGCGCCTGGCTGCGCAACCGCCACATGCAGCACGGCATCACCTCCCCGATGACCGTCCTGGCCGCTGCGTCCCAACGCACCAGCCGCATCGACCTGGGCACCGCGGTCACCCCGCTGGGGCCGGAGAACCCGCTGCGTCTGGCCGAGGACATGGCCACCGTCGACCTCCTCACCGGCGGCCGACTCAATCCCGGGGTCTCGGTCGGCACCCCCTTCCGCTACGACGGCTGGAAAGACGCCCTCTACCCGGACACCGCCGAGGCCGAGGACTTCTCCAAGCGCCGGGTGGACCGTCTGGTTCAGGCCGTCCGCGGCGACGAGGTGGCGTCCTTCGAGACGATCGAGAACACCGAGGAGTTCACCAACCGGGTCCAGCCGCACGCCGAAGGGCTGGTCAACCGCCTGTGGTACGGCTCCGGCTCGCGGGCCTCGACCCAGTGGGCCGCCGAGAGCGGTCTGAACCTGCTGAGTTCCAGCGTGATCTCCGCGGAGACCAGCGAGGACTTCGACGAGAACCAGCGCTCCCAGTTCGACCTCTACCGCTCCCACTACCGCGACGTCCTCGGTGGCAGGCCGCGTATCTCCCAGGGCCTGGTGGTCATCCCCACCGACTCCGCGACGGAAGACCAGAAGCGCCGCTACGAGGCCTACGTCCAGCACCGTAAGGATGTCGGGGTGGGACGGGTCCAGGCATTCGGGCCGAAGAAGATGATCACCGCCCCCGACCTCATCGGCACCTCCGAGCAGATCGCCGAGCAGCTGAGCAACCTCTCGGCCTTCCAGGTCATCGACGAGGTCGCGTTCGCCCTGCCCTTCGACTTCGAACGGGACGACTACCTGCAGATCCTCGGCGACATCGCCGGCTCTTTGGCGCCGAAGCTCGGGTGGTCGCCGCACAGGTAGGGTCGCGTAGGATCGCGGGGGTCATGCAACGACTCGACCACCTCCTCAGAAACCTCGACGGTTCCGGCTGCGGCGGCTACAAGCGCCTGCGCGGCAGCCACACCCTGCACACCCCGTCTGGTGATCCACTGCGGCTGAGCATCGACCGGGTCCAGGCAGACCCCTTCGCCCCGCCGTCGTTGATCCAGGTCAGCCTCCCGTTCCGCACCACGGGCATCGACCCCAACCTGCTCGACGGGGACGTCCCCCTACGCGACCATCTCACCCGACGCCTCGCCACCGCCATCGCCGCGGCCAACCCGCGAGGCGGGAAGTCGGCCGGTTTCCTCGCCATCGACACCCCTGGCCAGCAGGTTCTGGACCGCGCCAGTGTGGTGGTTGACGGTGTTGGTGCTGATGCCGAGCTGCACGTCCGCCTGCAGGTCGCGCTGCCCGCCCAGGGCCGCCGCATCCGCGGACGCGCCGCAGCCACATTGCTCTGCGACATCCTCCCCGAGGTCATTCAGGACGCCCTGCTCGACCTCTCCCCCGTCGACCACGACCACCTGGCCGCCGCCGTGGAACTGTACCGGGACCAGGAGTTCCTCCGTGCACGCCTGTCCGACGCCGGCCTCGTCGGGTTCCTCGCCGACGGCTCCATGCTGCCGCGGGCGGCCGGGAACTCGCAGCGTCCCCGACGCCATGCCGTCCCCTTCTGCGCCCCGGATCCCCTGCGCCACACCGTGGACCTACCCTCGGGACGCAGCCTCACCGGTCTCGGCGTGCCCCGCGGGGTCACCCTCATCGTCGGCGGCGGGTACCACGGCAAGTCCACCCTGCTCAAGGCTCTGGAACTCGGGATCTACAACCACGTCGCCGGGGACGGACGCGAGTTCGCCGTCGCCGTCGACGACGCGGTCTCCCTGCGTGCCGAGGACGGACGCCCGGTGTCGGACGTCGACATCTCCGCCTTCCTCCACGACCTCCCGGGCGGTGCGGACACCAACGACTTCTCCACCACCAACGCTTCCGGATCAACCTCCCAGGCCGCCGGTCTTGTCGAGGCCCTGGACGGCGGAGCGTCCTGCCTGCTCATCGACGAGGACACCTCGGCGACGAACTTCATGATCCGCGACGACCGGATGCGTCGCCTGGTGCCCTCGGCCAAGGAACCGATCACCCCGCTGGTCGACCGGGTGCGCTCCCTGTGGGAGGACCACGGCGTGTCCACGGTGCTGGTCGCCGGCGGGTCCGGGATGTTCATCGACGTCGCCGACACGGTGATCATGTTGGACGCCTATCACCCCGTCGACGTCACCGACCGTGCCCGGGAGCTTGCCGAAGCCAGCACCGACAGCGAGCCCTTCACCATGCCCGCCCCTCAGGTCCCGCCGGCCACCCGGTTCGTGTCCGACGGACGGGGACGGAATGAACGGAAAGGCCCCCGCCCACCGCAGGCGAAGGGGCTGCACAGCATCCGCGTCGGCGACACCGAGATCGACCTGTCCGCCTGCAGCCAGCTGGTCGACGCCTCCCAGACGTCGACCATCGCCGCGGCACTGGAGCGTGTCGAGCTCGACGGCTCGAGTCCACTGACCGAGGTCCTCCGCACCCTGCCTGACCTGGTGTCCCGACCGGGAAGGCACCCGGGCCACCGGGCCGGGGTACGCGCCCACGATGTCGCCGCAGCAGTCCGACGCTATCGTCGGTGACATGACCACCCCGGCACAGATCCGCAAGGCAGCCCTGGCCCTCCCCGAGGTTGAGGAGACCCAGGGGACGTTCACGGTGCGCGGGACCGTCTTCGCGACCGTGACCGGGAAGGGGGCGTCCGCGACCCTGACGCTGTTCCCGGACTCCACCTCTGTCCTCGCCGACCTCAACGGCATGGAGTCGAACCACCTGGTCCGTCAGGCCTTCCTCGCCGCCGCGCCGGACGACCTGGCTGCACCTCTCATCGCCGCCGAATCAGCGGTCGCTGGGGAGGTCGGTGACCTGCCGAAGGCGATCGGCAATCCGGCGACCAAGGCGCTGGTGTCCCACGGGGTCACCTCGCTGGCTGACCTGTCCGGGTACTCACTGGACGAGGTCGCATCCTGGCATGGTGTCGGGGCGAAGGCCGTCGACATCCTCCGCGATTCCTTAGGGAGAAC
Source organism: Candidatus Corynebacterium faecigallinarum (assembly GCA_019120175.1). Classification (GTDB taxonomy): domain Bacteria; phylum Actinomycetota; class Actinomycetes; order Mycobacteriales; family Mycobacteriaceae; genus Corynebacterium; species Corynebacterium faecigallinarum. The sequence continues at coordinate 173,189 of DWVP01000024.1, read as the reverse complement.
AGACCCATGACCCTGATCACCGTCGGTGACCTTGCCGCCCGGTTGGACGGGACCGGCCCTGCAAGAGTCCCTGCGCGCACTCGGTGTCAACGACGGCGACACAGTCGTGGTCTACGACGATGCCCAGGCCTCGGGGGTCTCCCGTGCCTGGTGGGTGCTCACCGCCGCGGGGCTGCAGGACGTCCGAATCCTCGACCATGATGTCTCCAAGCAGGTCAAGAACCACGGCCGGTACTACAGGGACACCACGCTGCAGGCTTAATTCTCGGCCATCGCCCGCTCGATGATCTCGAGCACCCCCACCGAGTCCGCAGGGTCCACAGGTGCGGGCTCCTCACCGCGCACTGCCTGGGCGACCCGCCGGTAGTAGTCGGCGTAGGCACCGTCCTCCGTCGGGCAGGCCTGACCGTCCCCACCGGCGTAGATCCGGCCCCATTCTGCCTCGGGCGTGGTGCCGAAACCGGGATCGTCCGGACTGGCGCCACCACGCAACGCGGCTTCCTGTCCGTCGACTCCCCAGCATTCGTAGCCGCCACGTGCGCCGAGCAGCCGGAACCGAGGTACCGGACCGGGTGCGACCGCACTCATCCACAGGTGCGAGAGCACCCCGGACTCGTGGCGCAGGGCGAGGAAGACGTCGTCCTCCGCCTGCACGAACTCCCGACGCGTCTCGACCTCGGCGTAGACGTCGGCGACCGGACCGAACAACTGCAGTGCCTGGTCGATGACATGGCTGCCCAGGTCGAACAGGATGCCGCCGCCCTGCGCGTGGGTACTGTCGGTCTTCCATGACTGGTCGACCTGCGGACGCCACTTCTCGAAGCGGGACTCGAACCGGTTGATCTCGCCGAGCTCGTCGGACTCCAGCAGTCGCTGCAACGTGAGGAAGTCCCCGTCCCAGCGTCGGTTCTGGAAGACGGTGAGCATCAGGCCCTTGTCCTTCGCCTTCTCGATCAGCGCCCGACCGGTAGCGGAACTGACCGCGAAGGGTTTGTCGACCACGACGTGCTTGCCAGCGTCGAGCGCGGCGTCCACGTGAGCCTCATGTTCTGAGCTGGGCGTGCCGATGACGACCAGGTCGATGTCGTCGGCATTCCAGACGTCCTCCACGGAGTCCAGCACTCGGACGTCCGGGAACAGTTCTTTCGCGGCGTCCTGACGTTCCGGCTTGGACGTCACTACGGCCGTGACCTCGAAGTTCGGGTCGGCGGCGAGGAAGGGGGCGTGGAAGTAGCGTCCGGAAAGTCCGAACCCGAGGATGGCAGTGCGAATGGGTGCAGTATCGGCGGAGGTCATGCCGCCCACCCTACTGACGACCGCCCCACCCCAGCAGCCGCTCGGCGAGCAGGTCCGGGAAGCCCGCCCCGCTGCGCAGGACGACCCGCACCGTCGCATCCTCGACATCGATGTCGTACTCGCCATTGGCAGGACGCTGGTGCCGCAGGTCGCAGATGGTCTGGCCACGTCCGGGCCCGTCGGTGGCATCGACGACGACCGGTACCCGCGGTGCCCTCTCCAACCCGACATCCCCCAGGGCGATCGCGGCGGCGAGCGGGTCGTGCAGGGCACAGCACACCCGGCCGTAGATGTCGGCGTAGAACCCCGAGTAGAAGTGCAGCATCTCCCCCACTGCCGCGATCAGCGGAGCGTCCGACTGCGCGAGTGCATCGATATGGGACTTCTCGAAGGTGTTCTCCATCGTGGTGTCCAGCGGGACGAGTGTCACCGGCCATCCAGCCGAGAGCACACGCTCGGCCGCCTCGGGGTCCAGCACGATATTCGCCTCGGCGACCGGGGTGATGTTGCCCGGAACCATCGCCGCACCTCCCATGACGGTCAGTCCCGCCACCCGCTTGACCAGCGACGGATCACGCTCCAGGGCGATGGCGAGGTTGGTCAACGGGCCGATGGCGATGAGGTGGAGCTCACCGGCGTACTCGTGGGACAGGCTGAGCAGCAGGTCAGCGGCGTCCGTGTCTGAGCCTGCTGCCCCCGCAGCCTCTGACAGCACAGCAGGAAGCAGTCTGTCACGGACACCGCCGACGCCGTCTGCACCGTGGACCGCCACCGTGCCGCCGGCGAAGGTGCCGCCCAACGGGTCGGACGCTCCGACAGCCACCGGAATGTCGGTACGCGATGCCATCGCCAGCAACCGTCGGGTGTTGTCCGCGCCGCCAGCTGCGCTGACATTGCCGTGGACCGAACCGACGCCGACCAGATCGGCGACCGGACTGGCCAGCAGGTACGCCAGGGCCAGGGCATCATCGATACCGGTGTCGCAGTCGAGGAAAACCGGGACGGTCGTGGGTGCTGCGGAGGCTGCGGGGTCAGTCATGTGAGCCATCGTATTCACCTTCCCCTCAGCGTTCCGGTCCGGATTACTCTCCAGGTCCCTGTGGTCGCGTAGCTGAGTCCACCGACCCGTCGAAAACTTCCTCTTGCCGTTCGAACACAGTATCGGTAGTATTGCAAGTGAACATAACGGAGCGGGACACCACAACACCATCACCCAGGGGACCACGAAAATGACCACAGCGATACGCGAACCAGTCAACGTGCCGAAGATCGAGGAATGGGTCAGGTCGACTATCCATATCGGCGAAACCGGGATAATCTGCCCAATTCCCGACCACGAGGACATGTACTGCCCCCACTGCACGTGGAACGAGGAGCTCGAGGCGGCAGCGGCCGCAGAAGAGCCGATGACCTACCCGGACCAGTACATGGACTTCGATCCCGACACCGGCGAGTACCATGATCCATACGACTACTCGTTCGATAACGATCTGACGCCCACCACGTTCGGGTACTGGGCCGTGACCGGCGACGGCGAGCTCCAGAAAGCACGGGTCACCATCAACAAGACGGACCTGAGCATTGCCCGGTCGGTCACCCCGAAGCCGGGCGACGAGGTCTCGCGCATCGCCCGGCGACTGGCATCCGCCCTGGCGATCCCGCAGTCCAAGGCCATCGCCTACTGCGACATCGGCACCATGCTCTCCAAGTACGAACAACTACGTCCGCTCCTCGAGGTCGGTGCGTTCTCCTTCGAGCACCTCCGGGTCCTCGCCGACTGTCTCTTCGGAGTCACCGACGATCATCGCCTCGAGGTGGGGGACGAGATCGCCGGCCTTCTCTACCCCCAGCGCCCGTCTCAGGCAGTGCCAGGAACCCGGACACTGCGCCGTAAAGTCACCGACATCGTTGACCGGATCCAGCCTACGGCGCGACCTGCCGACCCGGAGGAGCTCGGCATAGCCCCTCCCCCACAAGCCCAACTGTGCTTCGACGTCGACACCCGGTCCCCGGAACGTACCGTCTTCCACATCACGATGCCCGCCGATGAGGGCATCGGTTTCCTCCGCATCGTCGATGCCGTGGCCGACGCACATGACACCACCCGTGCCAAAGCCCTCACCGAACTGGTTCATGGTCAGGCTCGCAATGTCTCCGTGACGTTGAACTGCTACCGAAACCTCGATACCGCCGAAACCCACCTGGAGTCCACCGGCCTCGACCGGGTGGCCACCAAGCGGTGGCTCGCCCGTGTCACCGACCTGTGCATCGCCGGACACAGCGAGATCGAGGGTTACCGCAACAGCGACCACCAGCGCGCCACCATCGCCGGAGTCGACGGCACCTGCCGCTTCCCCGGTTGCGACGCCCCGGCCGCCACCGCCCAGATCGACCACGTCACCAAGTACGACGGTGGCGGCAAGACGGCCACCTGGGCGGAACAGTCACTGTGCCCCGCCTGCCACAGCCTCAAGACCCGCGGACTGTGGGACGTCACCCGCAATCCGGACGGGTCCTGCTGGTGGACCAGCATCGCCGACGGACACACCGTCGTCGACACCCCCACCGGCCCCCTGGCCGATGCCTGCCTGACCTTCGACACACGCCTGCACCGCAAGAGGAAGGCACTCACCGAACACAATGCCCTCCGACTGGAGCATCGGGAGAAGACCCGGGCCGCAGCGGCGAAGGTCGAGGCGCAGGCGGTGCCGTTCTAGGGGTCTAGAGCCCCTCTCCAGACGGCGAGACGAGAATCTTCACCGCGGTCTCGTTGCGGTTGATCAAGGTGTCGAAACCCTCGTCCACCAGACCATCCAGCCCGATCTTGCCGGTGATGAACGGCTTCAGGTCGATCTTCCCCGACTCCACCAGCGCAATCGTCGCCGGATGCGAGTTCACGTAGCCAATGGTGCCACGCAGGTCGATCTCCTTCATCACCAGCTTGTGGATGTCGAAGTCCGACCGGTGGCCCCAGATCGACACGACCACCAGCACACCGGTAGGACGCAGCGCGTCCATCAAGGTATCCAGCACGACCTGCACCGAGGTGCACTCGAAGGCGACATCGGCTCCGGCACCATCGGTCAGCGCCTTGACCTCCTCGACGACATCCACCTCCGTCGGGTTCAACGCCAGATCCGCCACCCCGGAATCCATCGCCTTCTGCCGACGCAGCTCCGAGAGCTCCGAGACGACCACGCGCACGCCCCATGCCTTGAGCACCGCCGCGGTCAGCAGGCCGATCGGACCGGCACCACCGATGATCGCAGTCTTCCCGGCAGCGTTCTCCTCGGTGAGACCGGATCGCTGCACGGCGTGAAAGCCCACCGACAGCGGCTCGATCAGCGCCGCCTCGTCCAGCGGCACCGAGTCGGCGATCTTGTGCACCCAGCGTCGGCGCACCACGACATTCTCCGACAGACCACCACCACGGCCGGCGAGACCAATGAAGTTCATGTTCTCCGACAGGTGGTAGGTGCTGCTGTCGGGTCCGGTGTCGACGTCATCGCCGATGATGTACGGCTCGACGACAACGTGGTCACCGACGGCCAGATCGTCCACCCCCTCACCAAGTTCGGCGACGACACCGGAGAACTCATGGCCCAGGGTGATCGGCGCGGTCTCCCCGGAGATCGGGTGGGCGGCTTCGCAGGTCGGGCAGAAGATCGGCCCGTCCAGGTATTCGTGCAGGTCAGTTCCGCAGATGCCGCACCAGGCGACATTGATGCGCACCGTGCCCGGCTCCAACGCCTGCTGGTCGATGTCCTCGACCCTGATGTCCTTGTTGCCGTAGTAGCGTGCTGCCTTCATGGATGGTCAACCCTTTCACTTCCGAGAACGTGAGGTCAGACCACGGTAGCGGTACGTTGCGGCCCGATACTTCCCCACCCTAATCAGCGGCAGTGGCCGCGGCAGGACGCCCACCCCCGGTTGTCACCGCCAGCGGGGTTCCGTGCGGACACTGCGGTCCATCTCCCAGACCAGGACCTCGGCCGGCTCGCGGCCAGTGATCCGGACGGCGCCGGCGTCGGTGAGCCGTGCGGCATCGCCCTCGGACAAGACGTCGCCGAGGAGCTCCACCTCGCCCTTCACCACGAAGATGTGCTGGTAGTTGGAGGGTTCCGTCTCCACAGATGACCCCGGGGCAAGACGTGCGGCCGAGAGGCGGGCACCGGAGGTGTGGATGCGCAGCGGTGCGCCACCTGTGTCGTCACCGCCACCACCATCAACGACCGTGACGAGGCCACCCGCGTCCAACGCAGCGTTGAGATCGGCGGTGGAGTGGGCAGGTTCCAGCCCGGCGGCGTCGGTCGGCAGCCACATCTGAATCACCCGCAGCACCTCACGTCCGGTGAACCCGACGTTGTTGGTCTCGGCGTGGCTGATCCCCGAACCAGCGGTGATGGCCTCGACCTGCCCGGCGGACAAGGTCATCTCCGCGCCGGAGGAATCACGGTGGCGGAGTGTCCCGTCGACGATCCAGGTGACGATCTCCACGTCCGCATGCTGGTGCATGTCGAAACCTTCACCGGGTTCCACCAGGTCGTCGTTGTGGATCAACAACAGGCCGAAAGCGTAGTCGGTCATGCGGGTCGACCCGGTCGCCGGGAAGGACTGCCTCGACCGGATGTCATTACCTGGCCACAAGGCACGGTCCTCGGACCTGATGACGGTCATCGCGCACCTGCCGGCGGATGCCCCGAACCGATCGAGATCCGGTTGTAGGAGTTGATCAGGATGATCGCCCATTCCAGTGCTGCGACCTGCTCCGGACTGAACACCTCGGTGGCGTCGGCGACCGCGTCGGCCGTCCCGTCCACCACGGTCAACGCCTCGGCGAGCTCCAGGGCGGCGAACTGCTGCGGACTGAATACGTCCGTGGAACCTGCATCGCGCATCTCCCGCCAGCTCGGCAGCAGGTCAAGCACCCTCTGTTCCAGCCCCGCGTCGCGGGCCGCCGGTACATGAACACTCAGGCACGTCGGGCACCCGTTGATCTGCGACACCCGGACATTGACCAGTTCAATCAGCGACATCGGCAGGTCAACCTCGCCGTACACCGTGCGCGCGGCGAGAACGGCTCCGTTCATCGCCTTATAGACACTCGGATGGACCTTGTCGATATAAGGGCGCCGTGATAGCTGAGACATCTGCTCTCCTCCAGGTTTTCAGGACCGTGACCGGTACGGGTCATCGCCGGGGCGGGCGACGGGGCCAGGGTTCGTCCGCGGACGCAGCACCGTCGGCGGCATCGTCGGCGCCGCCAGCCATGTCTCGCCGTCCGGATCATGACCACGGTAGCCGGTGACCTGACCGAACTGGTCGTTGTCACCTCCGCCGGCGGCGTTCCACGCCTCGTGGAAGCGGCGGATCTCGGCGTCATCGCGTCCGATGAAGTTCCACCACATCACCACTTCCTCCTCGAACGGTTCCCCGCCGAGCAGGACGATACGGGCCGCCTCGTCCCCGATATTGGCGATGTGCAGGCTGTCCGCGCCGGTACCGGTGTAGGCGAGCTCGGTGCGCCCCACCGGTACGCCCTCGAGCGTGATGTCACCGGTGTCGACGAGGATGCCATGCTCGAAGGACGGGTCGAGGGATATGTCGATGCTGGCACCGGCGTCCAACCGGATCTCCGCCCCGACCAGCGGCGTGAAGGTCTCCACCGGTGAGGTGACCCCCAGCAGCGAACCGATGAAGACCAGGGCGCTTCCGCCCTGGAAGGCGATCTGGTCGGGGGCGTGGTGGTCGAAGCGTCGGTCGCCGTGGCGGGCGCTGTCGGGCAGGACGGTCCACAGTTGGACACCGTGGAGTATCTCGGTGTCCTCGGCGGAGACCTCCGAATGGCAGATTCCGCCACCGGCAGTCATCAGGTTGACCTCGCCGGGACGGACGAGTTCATGGATGCCGTGGGAGTCGTCGTGCCTGGTGGTTCCCTCGAACAGCCAGGTCACGGTCTGCAGGCCGGTATGGGGATGTGGTGCGACGTCCATACCGCCGTCGGCGGCGACCCGGTTGGGGCCGAAATGGTCGATGAAGCACCAGGCGCCGATGAGGCTGCGGCGGCGTTGCGGCAGCGTGCGGTGCACGGTCATGGCCCGCAACCCGCCGAGGGGCACGTCACGGGCGGTGATGATCTCCACTGGCACTGGCACAGAACCGGTCATGGCCATAGCATATGACAGATCAACTACTTTGTCGACGGTACAGCGTCACACCCCCACCTTCGGCTTCGCCCAGGACCGCCCGGAGGTGTCCTTGAGGATGTCGTACTCCACCTGCACATGCGGCTCGATGGCACTGTACTTGTCGTTCGGCGCGCCGATGACCAGCTGGAATCCGAGACCACGCCAGGCGCCGATCGCGCGGGCGGTGAAGTGCGCGTCCGCCTTGATCAGTGCCTCGTCGAGGAAGACCGGGGCATAGCGGGGACGTTCCGCCGAGGCATCGCCCAACTGGTAGCGCAGCGCGGCACCGACGATGAAGGCGATGAGCTCCTGGGACTCGCCACCGGACTTCTCACCGATGTGATCGTACAACGCGACATGCGCACCGGTGGTCGCGTGGATCTTCTCTGCACTGACGCGCACGTGGTTACGCACGTCGATCAGCCCGTCGAAGTCCGGGGCGGTGCGGCGGATCCGGTTGATCAGCCGCGACATGCGCTCATAGGCCTGCGCCCGTTCCGGACTGTCCGCGGGACTGGTCGAGGAGGACTCGATGAGACCGCGGACATCCCGCAGATCCTTGAGGAACTTACGCCGCGACTCCGACTGGTTGTCCCGTGGGGAGATCTGCAACCGGTGGTCGTCGTCGTAGAACGGCAGCTCCCGCATGATCTGGTTGATCGGCTCGATGCGTTCCTGGATCTCCCGGCGCGCCCGCGACAGCGCCGAGGCCAGGTTCGTCAGGTCGTTGCCGGACATCGTGACCAGGCTGTTCTTCCACTCCGCCTCGAGCTCGTGCAGTCCACTGGTCTCCAGGTCGTCGAGGATGCGCTCGAAGTCGCCGACGGAGGTGTCCGGATCGGCGCGCAGGTTCGGGTTCGGCCAGTTGTCCAGGAAGTTCTCCAGGGTGCGGCGCAGCTGGTCGCGCTGCGCCGTGAGGGTCTTCTGGGCGGTGGACCGGTCCTCGGCGAGGCGTCCGGCGGCAGTGGCGATGGCGGCGTCGAAGACGGTGAGCTGGTCGGGGGTGTCGGACGGTCCGAAGCGTTCCGAAAGGTAGGACGCCTGGGCGTCGCTGAGTTCCCGGCCAGCCTCGTCAGCCTCGTCGACGGCGATCATCGCCGCGTCGACCTGGTCGGCGATGTCCGCCCAGCGGGTCTTCAGGACGTCCTGCTCACCGCGGGCCTTGCCGATGGATTCCCGCTGCCGGTCAACGGTCACCTTGAGCTCGTCGATCTGTTCCTGCAGTTTCTCGATCTCCGGGTTGCCGGTGGTGATCTCGTCGATGATGCCGGCCCAGCGGTCACGCTCGGCGGTGACCGCGTCGACGTCGATCTCCTCCCAGGTCACCGCGGTGGCCGCGCGGTAGGCGGCCAGCCGGGCATCCAGGGCGTCCAGCTCGGCGGCGTAGGAATCGCGGGACGCTGCGGCCGCGGCGATCTCGGCGCGGAGCTTGGCGATGTCGCCGTCGAGGTCGGCGAGCCGGCGCTGGTTGGAGAAGCCGAGGACGTTGCGTGCGCCGTGACCACCATGGGCACCGCGGCTGCCCTGGGAGAGCTGGCCGGTGATGGTCAGCGCCTGGGAATGCCCGGACAGCTCACTTGCCGAGTCGACGCAGACGAAGTCGAACTGGCGCTCGAGGCGTTGCTGCAGCCAACCGGTGAAGGCACTGTCGCGGTAGTCCAGGCGTCCGGGCAGGCGGGCGGGGTCGAGGTGGCCGGTGGTCTGCAGGCCGGTGTGCACGCCCTCGAAGCGGATGCGGCGTCCGGTGCGGACGGTGTCGATGGCTGCCCGGAAGTCCGCGAGATTCGCGGTGTCGATGAGCAGAGTCGTGGCGAAACCGCCGAGTGCCTGGTTGAAGGCCTCACGCCAGGGCTCGTACTCGGTGCGTACCTCGACGAGTTCGCCGACGAAGGGGAGGTCGGCGCGGGTCAGGCCGGCCGCAGTGGCGAGTGCGTCCCGGGCGGCATGCAGCTCCCCGGGGATGTTGTCGGCCCGGCCGGTGACCTGCCGGTGTTCGGCCTCGAGGTCCTTCAGGGAGGCAGAAAGCCGGGAAACGGTGGCGCGGGCGTCGGCGTAGGCGTCCATCGCCGCAGTCTTGATGTTCGGGTCGTTCAGCGCGATCCGGGCGTGCTCGGTGAGCGCGGCGAAGTCCTCAGCGGTGGTGACCTTTTCCTCCAGGTCTGCGGGCATCACTGCCTCATCGAAGCGGGCGCGGGCACGCGAGACCTCCGCCAGACGACGCTCGGCCTGACTGATCTCCCGCTGGGCGGTGTCCAGCTGGTCACCACCGGAATGACGCAGCACCTCCAGCAGGCCGTCCCGCTCCGCCTCGGCGGCTTCGGCGGCGACGGTGGCGGCGGTGACCTCGGCGTCCACCGCCTTCTTCTGGGTACGGACCTCGGCCTCGGCGGTGTGCAGCAGGTCCAGGCGCTGGCCGTTCATCCACAGGGCGGCGAGCGAATCGGCGTCGTCGAAGGTGCCGATCTCCTCGATCAGCCGCAGCTGCTCGGCGGAGGCCTCGATGGCACTCGTGTACTCCCGGATAGGACGCAGCGCCTTGACCTGGCGCTGGGCGGTGACCATGCGCTCGCGGGTGGACTCCAGCTCATCGAAGTGGGAGACGACCTGGTCGGCGACGGCCATGGTCTCCGGTTCCTCCAGCACCATGCGCTTGTAGAGCTCGTCGACGGTGGTGATCTGCTGACCGGCCTGGATCCGGGCCAGCAGGCTCATCGCCTTCGTGCCCGCCCCGGCCGCACCGATGCCGAGCACGGAGTGGATCCGGGCGAGGAACTCCTTGTCGGTCGGCATGGTGTCCAGCCCGGTCGCGCGGACGGCGGCATCGGAGAGCCGGTGGGTCGCGGCGTCCTGCAGGGCGGCGAGGTCGAAGGGGCCGTCGACGACACCACGCACCTTCACCGCGTCCTCCATCACCCGGGCGGTGGCCGGGAAGTACCAGGCGCGCACCGCGGTGAACCGCTGCACGGCATGGCTGTTGCTGTGGTCGGACCAGGTCATGGCGACGGCGGTCCAGGTGTCGGTGCCGTCGCCGCGCAGCACGCGGACCTGTGTCCCCTCCCCGCTGCGGGACTCGTCCAACTTGCCGCGACCGTAGGACAGGATGTTGCGCTGCTCCTCACCGCGGGGCCGGCCGGTGACCGCGCCGTTGGACGCCCCGTTGAACGGGGTGGTGTGCGGCATCATCAGGGCGATGTAGGCGTCCATCAGGGTGGACTTGCCGGAGCCGGAGCCGCCGCAGAGCAGGGTGGCGGCCGGGGAGAACCGGACGCGGTGGGCGCCGTCGTAGCCGCCCCAGTTGACCAGCTGCAGGTCCTCGGCGAGCCACTGCTGGCCGGTGGAGGCCTCCGGAACCAGGCCGAAGAGGGTGTCGAGCATGGTCACTGGTGGTCTCCTTTTGCCATGTTCTGCGCTGCGAGCCAGTCGTTGACCTCGCGGAGTTTCTCGGCGCTGACCACGATCTCGATCAGCGGGTTGATGCGGAAGCGTCCCTCGGACTCCTCGTCGACGACACCGTCGCCGCGCAGTCGTTCCAACGACCGCAGGATCGCGCGTTGGCGTCCGGCGACGTCCGTGTCGTCTTGCGTGAAGTAGGTCATCACGGTGTCGGTGACCTCCTCGACGTCGACGCGGGCGTCCTGCTCCCCCGCCGTCGCCTCGCGCTGGTGGACGGTGCGCAGGTACACCAGCACCAGGGTGTCGACGCGCGAGTAGGCGCGGTCCGTGAGCAGGATCGGGACGTCCAGCTCGTCCGAACGCACCTGCTGCTTGTAGGCCACCCCGCGGTCGGTGTCGACGATGAGGCGGACGAAGAGGTCGTGCATGCGCGACTCGATGACCTGCTGGTTGTCCATGAGGATGCGCCAGTCCTCGTGGTGTTCCGCGGAGAGGAAACGGCGCTGCAGCAGACGGACGAGCACCCGGCGGATGTCCGGGTCGAGCACGCCACGGTCCCCGGGGAAGCAGCCGTCCGGGTCGTTCTCCATGGCGACCGCGTCGATGAAGGGGTCAGTCATGCTGGGGCTCCTGTCTACTCGGGGTGGTGTGCGCTTGTACGGCGCCGAAGGCGAAGCGGCGGGACGTGCCGTCCGGACGCACTGCCTCAACCTCTGTGACCTGCTCGGACTCGGTCATTCCGTGGCGATGGGCGATCTCCAGCAGGCCGAGCAGGTCGGCAGGCCGGCGGATGTCCCCGGGGAGGTCGGCGAAGACGTCCGCCAGGTCGAAGGTGTCTGCACCCGATCCCGCCAGGCCCGCTACGTGCGCCTCGAGCTCCGGGTAATGCGGCCCGCCCCAGGCACGCGAGTCATCGTCGGGGACGTCCGGCTCGTCCTCATGGTCGTGCAGCGGCTCCGGTGTGCCCGGCGGGCGCGGATCGGCGAGGTTCTGACGCAGGTGGCCGATGGTGGCGGTGGGGAAACTGCGCAACGGGTCAACTGTGTCTGTGGCACCGGCACCGTTCCAGATCTGCAGCCCGGCCATCGCCTCACGCAGCAGATCATCGATCTCCCGGTCGCGGACGGGATCATGGGTGCGGACCTGCGCGGTGATGACGTGCGAGGCGCGACGCTGGGCGGTGAGCACCTCGGCCACGCCCTGCTCCACCCGCCGCGCGATGGCACCCAGCTCGGCGCGTTGGTCAGGACGCATCCTCCGGGCGAAAGGCTGGTTGAGCAGGCTGGTCACCCGGTCGGTGAGCTGGTCGATCTGCTCAGGATCCCCGATCAGCTTCAGCGCACCGGCGAACGCACGGCCCTCCGGGGTGGTGTCCATGACATGCTCGCCGCGGTGCAGGTACTCGCGCAGCACCTCGCCGGTAGGCCGCACGTCCCGCCGCAGCTCGGCGACGACGTCACGCTGCATGGCGTTGATGGACTCGGCGACGCGGGCGAAGTCGGCGGGCAGCTCGCGTGAGAGGTGCAGGACGTTCTCTGCCTCCTCCAGCAGCTGGTCGTCCTCCACCGCGTCGATCTCACCGGAGGCGACGCGGGCCATCTCGGCCTCGATGCGGTCTCGCTCGGCCCGCAGGTTCGCCAGTCGCTGTGCGGCGTCCGGCTCGGCGTCCTGGGAAAGCTGGTCGACGGAGTCGAGCAGGGTGCGCACCCGGGAGCGGGAGACGCGTGCGCGGCCGCCGCCGACGCGTCCGACCATCTCGAGGGCGCCGACGGCCTGGGCGGAGAGGCGGTAGACCTCGGTGCCGTCCTCGATCTGTTCGACGAGCCAGCCGACGCGGCGCCAGTAGCGGCAGATGTCGCGGCCGGTGCCGGTGGGCAGATCCTCGTGCCCGGTGACGCGGAGGTCCTCGGCGATGTCGCCGACCTCCACATGAGCGTCGGTGACGGCGACGGTGGGACGCTCCGGGGTGAAGATGAGGGAGAGTGCGGCGACGACGAAGGGGGCGTAGCGGCCGTGCAGCAGATCGAGCGTCGGGTTCCTGAAGGCCCCGACGGCCTGCTGGTAGGCGCCCTCGGCGCGTGTGTTCGGCATAGGAGGGAGAGTCTACAACCCCGGTCGGACAGACACCTCGCCTACCATCGGGAACAGACAGGCACACCGCCGAACACTTCAAGGAGAAGCGATGACAGAGTCCACCACAACCTCCGCCATTCTCAAGGACGTCCCCACCGGTCTGCTGATCAACGGTCAGTGGCGGGACTCCTCCGACGGCTCCACCTACGACGTGGAGAACCCCGCCACCGAGGAGCACCTGGCCACCCTGGCGTCCGCCACCAGTGAGGACGCCGTCGCGGCGCTCGACGCCGCAGCGTCCGCACAGGACGACTGGGCGCGGACGTCCCCACGGGAACGCTCCGAAATCCTGCGACGCGCCTTCGAGCTGGTCACCGAGCGCAAGGACACCTTCGCCACGCTGATGACCCTGGAGATGGGCAAGCCCCTGGCCGAGTCCTACGGCGAGGTCACCTACGGCGCGGAGTACCTGCGCTGGTTCGCCGAGGAGGCGGTGCGGCACTACGGGCGGCACGCGGAGGTGCCCGAGGGCACGCTGCGGATGACCACCCGCCACAAGCCGGTGGGCCCCTGCCTGCTGATCACCCCGTGGAACTTCCCGCTGGCCATGGCCACGCGCAAGGTCGCCCCGGCAGTCGCCGCGGGCTGCACGATGGTGCTGAAGCCGGCGAAGCTCACCCCGCTGACCGCGCAGTACTTCGCGCAGACGCTGTCGGACGCTGGTCTGCCGGACGGGGTGCTCAATGTGGTGTCCTCGAAGTCGGCCTCGTCGATCTCGGAACCGCTGCTGGCGGATCCGCGGCTGCGGAAGGTGTCCTTCACCGGGTCCACCCCGGTCGGCGTGACGCTGCTGAAGGCGGCGGCGGACAATGTGCTGCGCACCTCGATGGAGTTGGGCGGCAATGCGCCGGCCATCGTCTTCGAGGACGCCGACCTGAACCTCGCGGTCGAGGGCGTGCTGGCGGCGAAGATGCGCAACGGTGGCGAAGCATGCACCTCGGCGAACCGGATCCTGGTGCACGAGTCGGTGGCCGAGGAGTTCACCGAGAAGTTCGCCGCGAAGGTCGGTGCGCTGGCCATCGGCAACGGGTTGGAGGACGGCGTGGACGTCGGCCCGATGGTCGAGGCGAAGGCGGTGGAGAACCTGGACTCGCTCGTGCAGGACGCGGTGGACAAGGGTGGGCGGGCGATCGTCGGTGGTACCCCGGTGCGGGGTGAGGGGCATTTCTTCACCCCGACGGTGATCGTGGATGCCCCCACGACTGCCCGGGTGTTCCGCGAGGAGATCTTCGGGCCGATCGCGCCGATCTTCACCTTCTCCGACGAGGCGGAGGCGATCGCGATGGGCAATGACACCGAGTTCGGGTTGGCGTCCTATGTGTTCAGCCAGGACCCGGCGCGGCTGTACCGACTGGCCGACGGTCTGGAGTTCGGCCTGATGGGGTTCAACGCCGGGGTGATCTCGAACGCGGCCGCGCCCTTCGGCGGGGTCAAGCAGTCTGGCCTGGGTCGGGAGGGCGGCGCCGAGGGCATCGCGGAGTACTCGAGTGTGCAGTACATCGGGCAGCGGGACCCGTACGCGGGGTAGGTCGGTCGCGCCTCTATAGCGAGCTGACCGACCCGACCGGAGAGCACCGCGGGGAGGTCGCCAACCCGGCGATAATCCCGGCCGAGAGTCCGTCGATGTAACGCCTCTTCTCTGCCGCACTGATCCCGTGGGCTCCGCCACCGTTCGCGCTGCCGAACTCGCTGTAGACCCAGGGGGTGTCCGCGATCAGTGAGATGACCGGCAGGTTCCCGCCCCACAGTCCCGGACGCCCGTCGAAGCTGAGATCGCCGACCGGCACCCCACGCAGTTCAGCGATGGAGCGTGCACCCGCCATGACCGTGGAGAGCCGCTGTGACTCTGCTGCGGTGGCAGCGTCCCTGAAAGTCACCGTGCGCATCTCGCCGTCAGCCCCTTCACCGGTCCGGGAACCCCCGACCCGCTGTGGATATACCGCTGATCCATCGGCCCCGGGTGTGGTGTGGATCGACACGCCCACCACCGCGCCCACGGCTGCCGCACGGTCGACCCGCTCCCGGTAGGTGACGTTGTCGTCAACGGCCTCCTTCACGAGGACGACGCGGAACCCGGCGCCTTCCACCCGGTCACGGACAGCACGGGCAACGTCGAGGGCGTCGGCGTCCTCCTGCCCGTTGGGATAGTCCGCCATGAGGATGCCGGTCTCCGGGTCGAAGATGTTCGTCGGTACCCCGTTGTGCCCGGGGTCCAACGCGACGGTGCAGGGTCCGGACGAACCAGGAAGGTCCGCTGCTTCCGCCGTAGCGGAACCCACCGCCACCAGGGCTGCGAGGGCGCCCGCAGAGATTCTCCAGAAAGTCATGAAACCGATCATACGTGGTACTGAAGTGGTCATAGTGAAAGATGGGACTGAAATGACCGGAGTGTGACATTCTATTTTCGTTTTAGATACAGATGCGCTGCAATTCCGCTACCACCCGTTCCCATGGGGACAATTCTTAAACTCTCCGGCCCCGACGCGGGCTGGGCACAGACCATGTACAAGAACATGAGCACGACGGGGGACACAGGGGAAGGGACACACACCGACCTTCACGCACTCGGGGAAACCATCGTCGCGGCAGTCGCCGACGAGATCCAGCAGGAGGACAACTATCACACCGAGAAGTTCACCACCGCGCAAGCACAGGCCCGCTTCGCCCGTTGGCAACGACTCGACCTCGACCAGGTGCCGGACCCTGTTTGGTGGCTCTTCTCGATTTACTGAGTTTCGAGTGCCATCCTATTAGGCCTCGTCGGTCGACAGAGCAGCAACAAACGCTTCCTGAGGCACCGACACCGAGCCGATGTTCTTCATGCGCTTCTTGCCCTCCTTCTGCTTCTCCAGCAGCTTCTTCTTGCGGGAGATGTCGCCACCGTAACACTTGGACAGGACGTCCTTTCGCAGCGCTCGAATATTCGTTCGAGAGATGATCTTCGAGCCGATGGCAGCCTGCACCGGCACCTCGAACTGCTGGCGAGGGATCAGCTCCTTGAGCTTCGCGGTCATCTTGTTGCCGTAGTGCAACGCATGATCCCGGTGCACGATCGCGCTGAACGCATCCACCGGTTCCCCCTGCAGCAGGATGTCCACCTTCACCAGGTCAGCCTCCTGCTCGCCGTTCTCCTCGTAGTTCAGCGACGCATAACCCTTCGTCCGCGACTTCAGCATGTCGAAGAAGTCGAAGACGATCTCACCCAACGGCATCCGGTACCGCAGTTCCACACGGTCCACCGACAGGAAGTCCATGTTCTTCATCTGGCCACGCTTGGCCTGGCACAGCTCCATCGTCCCGCCCAGGAACTCCTCCGGCACGATCACCGTCAGATCCACCATCGGCTCATAGACCTCACGCAGCTTCCCCTCCGGCCAGTCAGACGGGTTCTGCACATGCATCTCCGTGCCGTCCTCCGCCACCACGCGGTACACCACGCTCGGCGCCGTAGAGATCAGGTCCAGGTCGAACTCGCGCTCCAGACGGTCACGAGTGATCTCCATGTGCAGCAACCCCAGGAAGCCACAGCGGAAACCGAATCCCAGCGCCGTCGAGGTCTCCGGCTCGAACGTCAGCGAGGCATCGTTGAGCTGCAGCTTCTCGATTGCTTCACGCAACTCCGGGTACTGGTTCGCCGAGATCGGGAACAGACCCGAGTACACCATCGGAGTGGGCTCCCGGTAGCCGGTCAGCGGCTCCTCGGCACCATTGACCGCCCACGTCACCGTGTCGCCGACCTTCGATTGACGCACATCCTTGGCGCCGGTGATGATGTAGCCCACCTCGCCGACACCCAGCCCCTTCGACTTCTCCGGCTGCGGGGAGATCACACCGACCTCCTGGAGCTCATGGGTCGAACCGGTGGACATCATCTCGATCTTCTGGCGCGGCTCCAGTTTCCCGTCCATCATGCGGATATAGGTCACCACGCCGCGGAAGACGTCGTAGACCGAATCAAAGATCAACGCGCGCGCCGGAGCGTCCTCATCCCCCTCCGGGGCAGGCACCAACTCGCACACCCGGTCCATCATCTCCAGGATGCCCTCACCAGTCTTCGCCGAGATGCGCAGCACATCCTCCGGCTCACAACCGATGATGCCGGCGATCTCCTCCGAGTACTTCTCCGGGTCCGCCGCCGGCAGGTCGATCTTGTTGAGGACCGGGATGATCTCCAGGTCGTTCTCCATCGCGAGATACAGGTTCGCCAACGTCTGCGCCTCGATGCCCTGTGCGGCATCCACCAGCAGGATCGCGCCCTCACACGCCTCCAGCGCACGGGAGACCTCGTAGGTGAAGTCCACGTGACCGGGGGTGTCGATCAGGTGCAGCACCAGCTGCTCACCCTCGTGCTCACCGGAGCGCGGGATCCACGGCAGACGCACATTCTGCGCCTTGATCGTGATGCCACGCTCGCGCTCGATGTCCATGTTGTCGAGGTACTGGTCGCGCATGTCACGGTCCTCGATGACCCCCGACATCTGCAGGATGCGGTCGGCCAGCGTGGACTTGCCGTGGTCGATGTGCGCGATGATGCAGAAGTTCCGGATCCGCGAAGGGTCGGTGAACGTCTCGCGGGCGTAGTTCTCCTGCTTGGGGGCCATGGGTGTCGTCCTCCTGGTGGTTGTTGCCGATCAGGTCGAGCCTACCCTGTCACGATCCCGGTACCGGAGTTGCTCGGCAGATCAAGACACCCTCGCGGCACCCGCCACCGCTTTCCCGCTCCCGCGACCTCCGGTAGTTTTGATGATGCGACTACCTCACGAGGTGATCAGATGAAGCTCCACATCACGGATATGGTGGTGTCCGTCCTGGTTACAGTCGGTATGGTCCTGCTGGCCGACCGGATGGCCCCCGACCCGGACTCCGCCGTGGAGTACACCGTCACTGCCCTGTTCGGGAGCTTCTTCGGACTGGTGTTCACCCTGATCGGTAGCTTCCGCCCCCACGACGTCGCGGTGCGGTACTACGGTGTCGTACTGCTCGTCCTTCTCGGAGCAGCCGGGCTGCTCCTGATGGACATACATCTTGGTCTCATCGGTCTGACCCTGCCCTATGCGCTCCCGCTGGTCCTTCCGGTGTTCCTCATACGCTGCGTAGCGTGGTACTGGACCACCCGCCGGCGCCCGAGAGCTGACCGGTGACAGTGCCGTGACCACCTCCCGCCCCGACCGGGTACCATCGGTAGCCATGAATCTCGTCCGGCGCCTCTTCGAGCGGTACTTCCACCACCGCGGCAACCTCGACGAGGGGCTGGGCGAACTACGCGCCGACCTCGGCCTGGACCAGTCCACCCACACCGCCACCAGGGCCAAAGCCGTCACCGTCACCACCCCGACCAAGGAGCACGCACGCCCGGTCATCTACGCCCCCGACATGGACGGCCAGGCCGACCCCGGCGAGGTCATCTGGTACCACATCCTGCCCGAACGCAACGCCACCCCGGAACTGCGCGCCTGCGTGGTCGTCGGACGCCACCGCCACACCCTGCTCGGCATGATCATCAGCTCCAACACCGACCACGCCGACGAGGACAACTGGGTTCCGATCGGCTCCGGCCTGTGGGACCCACGCGGCCACGAGTGCTGGGCCCGCGCCGACCGCATCGTCGAGATCCCGGAGGCGGAGATCCAACGCCGCGGCGTATCCATGCCCGAGAGACGCTACGACCGCATCGCCGCCACCCTGCGCGCCGACTACCAGTGGACTTAAGCAGACAGAGAGTGATGAACGACAACAACCAACCCACCCTGTTCGACCTCCACGCCCCGGCCTCCGACCTGCCCGACGGTGCCCACCACCGCCCCGCCTGGCTCGACAGTGACCAGCAGCGCTGGATCGCCGCCCAGCACGCCTCATGGGCCAAGGGTCCGGTCCCGCCGCACTCCCCCGAGGTCCACGGCCACCCGATGAGCGTGTCCATGCTGTGCCTCGGCTGGCACTGGAACCCCTCCCGCGGCTACAGCCGCGTCGCCCACGACGTCAACAACCGGGCCGTCCTACCGGTACCCGAATGGCTCGTCACCCTGGGCAGACGCGCGGTGGCCGACGCCACCGGCGACGCGGCCCTCGCAGCGTCCTACACCCCCGACGTCGCCCTGGTGAACCACTACGCCGATGCCGCGAAAATGGGCATGCACCGCGACGCCGACGAGCGGTCGGACGCCCCGGTGGTGTCGCTGTCGATCGGTGACACCTGCCGTTTCCGCTTCGGCAACGCCACCACCCGCAACCGGCCGTACACCGATGTGTGGCTGACCTCCGGGGACCTCTTCGTCTTCGGTGGGCCCGCACGGCGCAACTACCACGGTGTGACGAAGGTCTACCCCAACACAGCGCCCTTCGACTGCGGTGTGCAGGGGCGTCTGAACATCACCCTGCGCGAGACCGGATTCTAGAGACATGGCTGAGTCCACGGCTGGCGACCTCGTCACCGGCGCCGACGGACTGGTACGTCCGGCGTGGGCGGCGGCGTCCGGAATACTCACCGAGTACTACGACACCGAATGGGGCATGCCGGTCACCGACGAGACCGGCGTATTCGAACGCCTCACCCTGGAGGCCTTCCAGTCCGGGCTGAGCTGGGCGACGGTGCTGCGCAAACGCCCCGCCTTCCGCACCGCCTTCGGCGGTTTCGTGCCGGACGTCGTCGCCGGTTTCGATACCGAGGACGTCGAACGGCTGATGCAGGACGCTGCGATCATCCGCAACCGCCGCAAGATCGAGGCGGCGGTCACCAACGCGCAGGCCACCATCGCCCTGCGGGGACGCTACGGGGCGGGCACGGGACTGTCCGAGTTCGTGTGGTCCTTCCAGCCGTCGACGACCCCTCGGCCGGCAACTGTGGCCGAGGTGCCGACGGTCTCGGCAGAGTCCACCGCGCTGTCGAAGGCGTTGAAGAAGGAAGGTTTCGTATTCGTCGGACCGACCACCATGCACGCACTGATGGAGGCGATCGGGCTGGTGGACACCCACCTGACCGGCTCACATCGGCGCGGCTGCTCCGGGTTATGGAAGGGCGACGGCACCCGCAGGTAGTATCGGTGGCCAAAGATGTGATTCAGAACACATGATCACCGGAGGTGGCCGAGAATGACCAAGGTAGTGACCCCCTACGAGGCATTCGAGCTGGAGATGTGGAGCCTGCGGAACGCCCGCGAACGCCACGCCACCGTGCCGGTCCTCCTCGACTTCGCCGTGCGGCAACGCTCACTGACCCTGCCGGACGCGGTGGAGGCCACCCTGCAGATCTTCCGCCGTTACCGGCCGCGCTACCGGCACAATGCCGAGGTCACCTCCCGCTCCGCCCAGCTGGTGCCGGAGATCGAGGCCTACTCCAACGGCTACCGGGTCTCCGACGGGGCCGCGCGGGTGGAACTGCGGGAACCCTATGTGCTGGACATCGACCTGATCGCCGATGTGGAGGACTCCGGTATCGGACGCCCCGAGGCACCGGTGCTGGAGGGATCCGAGGCGTGGTCGCACCTGCTGGCCCGGCTGGGTGACATCGGTATGGACGTGGACTTCCACGACAACCCGGATGTCGTGGAACGCACCGGGGCGTACACGCTGAACGTGCACACCGCTGTCCCCGGGTCGGTGCCGCCGGCGGAACTGGACACGGCGAATGCCTGGTACGTGCTGCGCCTGGCCCCGGAGCTCGGCGGCGGACGGGTCGACGGTGATGCCGGCGCGGTGATCGCCGAGGTGCTGGGGCACATCTTCGTCGGACATGCCCCGCAGGTGTGGTCGGATCCGCGGATCTGGACCGAGGACGACTCCCCCTGGCCGCAGGGGACGCCGGCGACGAGCCACTGGTGGATGCCGTCGCGTCTGGTCGACCCGGACCTGCTGACCAGCAGGCACTTCACCGAGGTGCAGGCACAGGAGGCGATCGTCGCCGGGCTGGTGGGCATGGCCCGGGCCGGACTACTGCACCACCTGCCGGACTCCGGGGAGATGGGCGCGGTCGACGGGATCCCGAAGGAGTTCCGCTGGGAGCGGGTGTTCGCCGCGGCGTCCGACATCGAGGAGCTGCTGACCGGACGGATGCCGCAGCGGATGGTGTACCCGCCGGCCGATGACCGGCGGACCCGGGATCTGAACGAGCCGTGATCAGAGCGGGAAAGTGACCCCGGTGAGTTCCTCGGAAACCTCCCATAACCTGCGCTGGATGGCCAGGTCATAGGACTGCGGGGAGGACGCGACGACTTCGGGATGCCCCTTGATCTCGCCGGGACCAGTCGGTCCGTAGTACTGCCCGCCGAGCACCGCCGGATCCGTGGCGGCGCGGAGACTGGGCAGTGCGCCCAGCTTCGGGGGCTGCAGGAACAGCGGGGCGATGGCGTTCGTGGCTTTCATCATCCCCTCCGGCAGGTGCCGCATGAGTTCGGTGTTCGAGACACCGGGGTGTGCCATCGCAGAGATGGTGGTGGTGCCGTCGGGGATGCTCGTGCGCTGCTGGAGGCGACGATGCAGCTCATAGCCGAACATCAGGTTCGCCAGCTTGGACTGGCCGTAGGCGGCGACGCGGTCGTATTTCCGACCCTCCCACTGCAGGTCATCGAACTGGATCTTGGCCTTCATCTTGTGGGCGATGCTCGCCACCGTCACCACCCGGGAGTCCTTCACGGGCAGGACGAGGTCCAGGGTCTGGGCGGTCCAGGCGAAGTGCCCCAGGTGGTTCGTGCCGAACTGGAGCTCGAATCCGTCGCGGGTGGTCTGCTTCGGCGGGTACATCACCCCGGCGTTGTTGATGAGCAGGTCGACCTGGTCGACCCGGTCATGCAGTTCGGCGGCGGCACCCTGGACAGACTCGAGTGAGCCGAGGTCCAGGGGCAGAACGGAGATCTCGCCGGCGGTGCCTGCCTGTTCCCCCTGTTCCCTGATCGCAGCTGCGGCCTGTTCACCCTTGTCGGTGTTGCGGACGGCGAGGACCACAGTGGCTCCCCGTTGTGCGAGCACGCGGGCGGTCTCGTAGCCGAGGCCGGTGTTGGCACCGGTGATGACGGCGGTGCGTCCTGTCTGGTCGGGGACGTTGTCTTCGTTCCACTTCATGCGGGGCTCCTTGGTGCACCTGTGCACTGCCGGTCGATGGGGTTCCCCAAGATAGGTCGGAGCCAGGGGCTTTTCAAGGGATGTCCGCAGCGGCCGCCTGTGAGACTCCATAGGTGAGGTGGGTTGCGTTCGGCGTAGGGACGATGTCCTGCTGGGTGAGATCGATCTGCCCTTCCACCAGATCGAACAGTCGCGTCCCCTCACCCATGATCACCGGCGAGAGATGGATGCGGAGTATGTCGACGACACCTGCGGTGAGCGCTCGGTCGATGGTCTCAGCCCCACCCATGATCGAGATTTCCCCGTTGCCCGCCGCCTCGCGGGCGCGGGAGACGGCTGAAGCGATGCCGTCGGTCACGAATGTGATGCTCTGGGTGAGTCGCACGCTCCCGGGGGCGCGGTCGTCCGGGGACATCGAGATGTCGGCGACGACGGTACTGGTGGCGGGTGTGGTGTTCACGGGAACCTCCATGGCGGTTCGAGACAAGCGAAACCATTTGGTTTCAGGTTACGTCGACCGGTGACGGCCGTCAACCGCCAGGCAAAAGCACCGGGAACCTCGATTACCTCGACAGGGCGTCCTACTGGTAGTGTTCTGCAGGTTGACCCGCGACCACTCGTGGCGTGCACACCGCAATCGGCAGGACCTTGGGTCGATTGTCAGAGATCGTGTGTCCGGCTGACCCGGGTGGAAGTGGCGAACGATCACAGTATTCACGTTCAGAAAGAGGTAAGCCACCATGGCTAACATCAAGCAGCAGAAGAAGCGCGTCCTCACCAACGAGGCTGCCCGCCTGCGTAACCAGTCCGTCCGCTCCCGCCTGCGCACCGAGACCCGCAAGTTCAACGCCGCCATCGAGGCCGGCGACAAGGCTGCCGCCGAGGCCCAGTTCCGCGCCGTCTCCCGCCAGTTCGACAAGGCTGCCACCAAGGGTGTCATCCACAAGAACAACGCCGCCAACAAGAAGTCCGGCCTGGCTGCCAAGCTGAACAAGCTCGAGGGCTAGTTTCACGACTTTCACGCCACAGTGCTGAACCGCAGCATCCGTGGAGCGCAGAAAAGCGCCGACCAGCATGTCGCTGGTCGGCGCTTTTCGCGTCAGCTCCCCCCCCGTCATGAGTGAAGGGTTGAGGCGAATCTGCGGAGTATCGTTGGGCAGATGATTCCCTCGACCGATCGCATTCCCGGCGACCACCGCCGGTCGCTCTCACTCTGCCTGGTGACTGTGCTGGGGGCGGGTGCGCTCACTGCTTGCGGTAGTGATGCGGACGAGGATCCCCCTGAGGCGGCAGCGACAGCGGCAGTGTCCACCGATGTCCCCGACGATGAGACACCGGACTCGGGATTCACCGAGCGGGTCCACTATCCGGTCAGCGACGGCCCCGCGGATCCCGAGCAGAACTGGGCAGACCTGTATCTCCCGGACGATGCAGAAGACTCCGAGTCCATTCCCCTGGTCGTCCTCGTGCGCGGCGGGGCGTGGAACCACCGGTCCAACGGCGCCGATGACGTCCGCGACATCGCCCACAGCCTGACCGACCGTGGCCTGGCGGTCTACAACGTGGAATACCGGGACGTGGACAGTGGCAACGGAGGGTGGCCGGAGACCTACACCGATGCCGCCGACGCGATGGACACCGTCCCGGAGGTCCACGAGCGGCACCCGGAGATCAGCATCGAGAACTCCACCGTGGTCGGACACAGTTCGGGGGCGCAGCTGGCGATCTGGTCGGCCACCCGCGACAACCTGGAGACTGACGAGGAAGGTGCCGACCCGGAGTTCGTACCGCAGCACGTGGTGACCCTCGCCGGCCCACTTGACCTGGAGTGGGACGCCGAAACCGCGGACGACAACACCATCGAGGTCCTCGGTGGTACGCCGGACGAGAAGCCGGAACTCTATGCGAGCATCGACCCGATCCAGAACATCGATCCGGATATCCCGGTTGTCGCCGTGCACGGTGAGGACGATTCGCTGGTCGATCCCGAGAACTCCGAACGCTTCGTCGCCAGGGCGAAGCGTGACGGCGCCGATGCTGAGCTGGTCCTGCTCGACGGCGAGAACCACGTGTCCTTCCTCAAGGAGAAATCGGCGGCGTTCGCTCAGGTCGTGGACATCATCGAGCGGGTGGCGACGGGGTCCTCCTAAGCGTCCGGCTCCTCATTGGTATGCGGCCTCGGCAGGACTGTTCGAACACCGCCAAGCCACAGCGGACATTTCGTGTCCGAGGCCTCCGATAGTCTGGCAGCATGAACATCACCTTCGGCTGGAGCTACGACGGCGCCCGCTGGTCGAACAGGACCGTGTCCGGAACCCTCAGCGAGGTCGTCGCGGGGCCTGCCCAACTGGCGGGCATCCTGGCCACTCGGCTGGCCTGCACCATCCCCGAGCCTGACCGTCCGGCACGCATCGCTGCCGTCCGCCGCGCCATGGGCACCGCACTGGCCGCGGCAGACACCGGCCCTCTGGCCCACGTCGCCTCCAGCTACCGGGCCGACCCCTGGTCGCTGGCCCGCACCATGCTGGACTGGCGCGACCAACTGGTCACCGCCGGGTGGGACGGACGTGCCGGACAGGACGCCTCCCCGCGCCTCACGTTGCTCTCCCAGGTCAACTCCGCCGCCACCCGGGATCCGCAATGGACACCCGGTGCCGCCGACCAGCTGAGGGACGTCGCCGACATCCTGCGCGACTTGGCCGGCTCCGCCTCCGGTGGAGCCAACACGTGGCCCTTGGGGATCACCGGTATCGATCTCGACAACCACCGCGCCGACCTGCCCCCGGTGTGGCAGCGCATCCTCACCGACCTGGCCACCCTCGGTGTCACGGTGACCGAGGTAGATGCTCCGGACGACCTCTCCGACCTGCAGGTGGTCACCACGGACACCGAGTGGGACGCCGCCACGGCCGGGGCGAGGCTTCTCAACGGGGCTCTCAGGGAGAAGCGGGAGCCCCTCACCGTCGTGGCTTCCCGTCCGACCGAGCTCCTCGACCGGGAGCTCTCCCGGCGCGACTTGCCACAGGTCGGGGTACGCGCAGCTTCCGGGGAACGCTCCTTCGCCCAGATCGTACCGGTCTTCCTCGCCGCAGCGACCGCCCCACCGGACATCCACGCGATCGGCACGCTGCTGCAGCACACGGTAACGACGACCACCATCAAAACAGACACAGACCCGGGCACCGGCCCTGTCACCGTCCCCGTCCGCCTGGTGCCGAAGGATCTCCGCCACGCCCTGCTCGGGGCGTTGAGCAACGAACCTGGTGTCGGCGGCCCAGAATGGCGCAAGGCCATCGAGGACACCGTCCAGATCTACTCCGACCCCGAGACCGCCGATCCGGCGAAGGCGGATCTCACCAGGGACCTCGACCGGATCCTGCACCGGGAACAGCTCGCCGAAGAAACCGATCCCGAGGGACGCACCGGCTACCCGGCCGACACGGTCACCGCGCACCTGTCGTGGCTCGCCACACGCCTCGCTGCGCTGGACAGGATCAACAACGTTTCTGATGAGGACACCGAATCAGACTCGGATCTCTCCCGGGTTGCCGCCGGTACCCGCACCGCAGCGGAGATTGTCTCCTCCCTGGGCGAGGAGCTGATCAGTCCCCGGGAACTGCACGCCATCGTCGCCGACTGCACCCCGAGCACCACCAGTGGTGGTGGTGCGCAGGCAAGCGACCTACTCGACGTGGTGTCCTCCCCCGCCCAGCTCGGCACCGGTTCCGCTGAGGTGTTGTGGTGGATCCCGGTGGACGACCTGAGTAGTCCTGCCCCGGTGTTCCGCCCGGCCGAGATCACCGCCCTGGCCGACTGCGGTATCGAGCTTCCCGACCGGCACGCCACCGCCTCCCTGGTGCTCGACTCCCATCTGCGGGCCCTACGCCGACGCGGCAGGGTGTGCGCCATCCTCCCGGCGGAGGTCGACGGTGAAGCTGCCGCAGCTCACCCGGCACTGACCTTCCTCGCCGACGATCTGCGCAGACGCCTCGGGGCCACCTCCCTGGAGGACGCTCTTGCCGATGCGAAAGTTCCCGGAGCCAGGCTCACCCCGGATGATGCCACGACACCGCGCCCCACCGACCCGGTGCGTCCTGACCCGGTGGAGCGCACCATCGCCCCCGGTGAGCACCTCGTCCCGGACTACCTCAGCTACTCGCAGTGGACCTCGCTGCTGGCACACCCACTGGAGTGGCTGCTGGAACGCCAGCTCGGCATCCGCGCCGGAGGTCTCACCGACCTGCCGCAAGGCAACCAGATGATCGGAACCTACCTGCATGCCGTGGTCGAGGGCATCGTCGATGACCGACTGGCCGGCAGCGAGGAACCGGTCACCGTCATCGCCGAGGTGTCGGAGATCCGGGAGCGTATGGACGACCTCCTGCCGCAGTACGCCTCACCACTACTGCTCCCCGGCCAGAGTCGGCAGCGCGGGATCGTCCTGGACCACGGCACCACCGCCATCCACGGCCTCTTCACCTCCCTTGCTGCGGCCGGTGTCCGCATCGCCGCAGCCGAGGCGAAGTACACCACCACCATCCGTGGATCGCGCGGGGCCGGC
Organism: Candidatus Corynebacterium faecigallinarum; assembly: GCA_019120175.1. Taxonomy (GTDB): domain Bacteria; phylum Actinomycetota; class Actinomycetes; order Mycobacteriales; family Mycobacteriaceae; genus Corynebacterium; species Corynebacterium faecigallinarum. The sequence continues at coordinate 146,564 of DWVP01000024.1, read as the reverse complement.
GGCGAGGAGTTGCGTCTCGGCGGCTACCGGGACCTCGACGTCATCCTGGCCGACGGCACCCGCGGGGTGATCGACCTGAAGTACACGAACTCGAAGAAGAAGTACCGTGAGCTCCTCGAGGAGGGAGCTGCACTGCAGCTCGCCGTCTACGCCTACTCCGTGGCCGACGGCGGGCAGCTCGCCGACGTCCCGGTGGCCTACTTCTCACTGAAACAGAACCGGATGGACACCAACTCGCCCGCCTTCGGCTCCCCCGACATCCTCACGGTGTCCCCGCGCGACAACGGTGCTGTTGATGCCGACACCCTCTTCGACCGCGCGGTCACCGGGGTCAACCGCATCTTCGACGACCTGCGGGACGGACGCGTCGTGGACATCGGCAACATCCTGGTTTCCGACGAATGGACCGCACTCGGAAAACAGCTCAAGAAGGCCGCCGGACGGGGATCATTGTCCCCCGACGACGTCATCGACGCCTCGCCCTACTCCCCCGAGCAGGTGAAGCGCTACACCGAGGCCGTGGATGCGGCCACGAACCTCGGCTTCATTCCCACCGAGATCGTCAAGTACACCGCATTCGACCTGATCACCGGAAAGACAGGAGACTACAGTGAGCGCTGACCGCTCCCCCTCGCACTACACGGTGATCAAGGCATCCGCGGGATCAGGCAAGACCTACCGACTGACCCAGGAACTCACCGAGCGGCTCAGCCGTCGCCGCGCCGACGGCACCCCGGAGTTCCGACCCTCCGAGATCATCGCCACGACCTTCACCCGCAAGGCCGCCGCCGAACTGTCCGGACGTATCCGTGAGCACCTCGTCGACTCCGGGGAGTTGGCGCAGGCCGCCGCGATGCCCACCTCACTGATCGGCACCGTCAACTCCATCACCGGGAACATCCTGCAGGAGTTCGCCGTCGACGCCGGACGCTCCCCCGAACTCGCCGTGCTCTCCGAGACGGCACAGGCCCGGGCATTCTCCCTCGCCGTCGACGAGATCATCGCCGGTGCCGAGGAAGACCACCGGGCTCTGCTGGTCCGCATGGGGTACAACCTGGGCCCCGACGACCAGGAGATGTACAACCACGGCAAGGTGAACTGGGCGAAGACCGTACGCAAAGTCATCGACCTTGCCCGCTCCAACGACATCGATCCGGATGAGTTCCCTGCCCTGGCTGAAAAGAGTGAGACGGGCCTTTTCGCCGCACTGAACGACGTCGCCGGAGAAGCCGGATCTGGCGGGCGAGGTGTCGGTGATGCCCGGCGTGCCATCACCGACACCATCACCCGGGTCATCAGCGACGTACGGGCCGACCTATCCGAGGGATCCGTCCGGAAAACCTCCATCGGACCGCTGGAAGAACTCATCGGACCGGCCGAACGTTTCGTCCTCGACGTGACCACTGACCCGGACACGGCAGCGACGATCACCTGGTCGGAATGGTTCGCCGCCGCCGAAGGCAAAGTCCCCGGCGCCACCCGCAAACCCACCAAGCCCTGGGAGACCGCCTTCGCCGACCAGGTGCCCGCCGAGGTCTTCGCCGCAGACCCCGGCCTCCGCGGGGATCTCAAGACACTGATCCGCCTGGTGTTCGACACCGCCCGGGACTGCCTGACCGCCTACTCCGACTACAAGCAGGCACTCGGACAGATCGACTTCACCGACCAGGAACAACTCACCCTGCACCTGCTGCGCGAGGATTCTCCGCGCGGCCAGGTCGTGCGCGACACCCTGGCCGAACGATTCCGGATCCTCGTCGTCGACGAGTTCCAGGACACCAGCCCACTGCAACTCGCCCTGTTCACCGAACTCGGTGCCCTCGTCGACGAAGTGATCTGGGTCGGTGACCCGAAGCAATCCGTCTACGGCTTCCGTGGGGCCGACCCTTCACTGATGTCGGATGCCCTGGAGGTGATCACCGCCGGTGGCGGATCCACCGACATCCTGCACCACTCCTGGCGAACCCACGAGGTACCGCTGGACCTGAGCAACCGCCTGTTCTCCCGGGTCTTCGACGGGGAGCCCGGCACCGACAACCCCAACGGCGAGGTGTGGCTGGACGTGCCCGACCCCCTGGCCGAGAAGCACGCCGACGGTGATGTTCAGGTGTGGGTTCCCGCTAAAGGCACGCACAAGACACAGCTGGACCTGTGGTTCACCCGGGTGGCCCGGGGCCTGCTCGACCTGCAGCACGCCGAAGGTGTCCCCGAGAAGGGTCGTGCCGTACTGGCCCGCACCAACTCCCATGCCGACAAACTCCGTGATGCGCTGCGTTCCTGGGGAGTCCCTGTCGAGGGTGGCGGCACTCCCCTGTTGTCGACCCGGGAAGGTGCGACGGTACGGGCAGCCTGCGCCTGGCTGATCGACCCGTCCGACACCCAGGCGTTGGTCGAACTGATCAGCATCCTCGGCGACCACCCCGCCCACACCAGCTGGTTCGACCAGCTGACCTCCCCAGATACCGCGCCCGACAAGGCCGCCCGCAAGAAGCTGCTGGATGAGTGGGCGAAGGACGACTCGCTAGCTGCACTGGTGGCGGTACGTCCCCTCCTGGCCCAGCACACCGTCACCGACACCCTGATCGCCGTGGTGGATGCGCTCGACCTGCGCGCCAGGGTGGCGTCCTGGGCCGACCCTGGGGAACGTACCGGTGCGGTCAACGGCCTACTCCAGGCCGCCGCCGACTACACCGACGACGCGGTCAACGCCGGAGACCCGGTGACCCTGTCCGGATTCCTGACCTACCTCGACCCCGACAGCCACGATGATGACTCCACCGTGCCCACCACCCGTCCGGCCCGCACCGCCGACGCCGTGGTGGTCAGCACCATCCACCAGGCCAAGGGACTCGAATGGGACACCGTGGTGGTGATGCCACCGCGGCCGAGCGACCGGTTCCGCGCCGCCGGGGTGTGGGTCGACGCGCCCGACACCGTCTCCCTGGACGCTCCCCTGGCCGGACGTTCCCTTCGGTTCTGGCCGGAGACGCTGCTGGGCAGCCCCGTGCTCACCGAGGTACTGTCCGGCACCGAGGTCCAGGAAACCCGGCGTGAGACCGAGCGTGAGGAAGAGCAACGCCTGTTGTACGTGGCGATGACCCGGTCGAGGCGTCGCACCGTCCTGGCACCGCACAACACCCTGGAGGACCTAGCGGCGTTCGCCGACACCGATCTCGGGTTGACCGAGGTCGTCGGTGTCGAGGATCCGGACACCGGGGCCAGCGACCGCTGTGGCCTGCAGATCACCTGGGAGGAGAGTGCCGACTTCTTCGAATGCCCGGTCAACGAGGTATCCAGCGACCTGGAGGCATTGACTACGTTGCTCAACGACGGCACAGAACGCCCGGTCCATCCTGCAGCCCTGCTCGACGCTGACCGGCATTCCACGGTCAACCCGGTCGACACTCCGGTCAGCGCTTCGGTAAGTGCTTCGGTCAGTCCTCCGGAGAACACCGGCGGATCCGGCAGCTTCCTCCCAGCCACCTTCACCGCCAGCTCGGTGAAGGCCACCGATGAGGTACGCGGTTCAGCAACCGTCGCCGAGATCGCCGATCTCGGGGAGCCTCTGATCAACGGTGGCGGGAAGGAGTGGAACAAAGTCGGTGACTGCATCCACTCCTACCTCGCCGCCCCACTGGGTTCCCTCGACAGGGAACAGAAGCGCACCACCGCCGAGCGTCTGGTCACCTCCTGGCGTGTCGGCGACCGGGTGACCGCCGAACAGGTCGTGGAATGCGGCGAGCGCTGGACGGCCTGGGTGACAGCCACCTACCCCGGCGCACAGATCAACTCGGAGGTCCCGTTCACCTGGACCAACCCGCAGTCCCAGCGGGCCAAGGGCTGGTTGGATGGACTGCTCACCCTCCCCGACGGGACACGGGTGGTCGTCGACCACAAGACCTACCCCGGCAAGGACCCGGTTCAGAAAGTGGAGACCGATTACCTCGGCCAGATGGACACCTACCGCCAGGCGCTGACTGACATCGACGGAACCCCACCGACCGGGATCCTCATTCACCTGCCGCTACGTGGCGAGGTTCTCGAGGTGCGGTTCGGATAGCGACCAAAACGCCGGCTCCCGGTCCCCCCCCCACCTGTCTGTGGGTTGATCGTGCAGCGCACGGCCCCCTGACCCCCACAGCCAGGGGCTGCCACGCCTAGGTATGATTCCACAATAATGTGACGGGGGTAACACTGGCTTATGTTTCCCACCCAGTAGGACAACTTCGGTCAGACCACAGGTACATTCGTCGACAGCATAAACTGACGCTCACTTCTCGAGGAGTACCCCCTTCATGTCCTTCCTGGACCGCGACGCGATCATCGCGCCGGTGACATTCAACCGGTGGCTCATCCCACCAGCCGCCCTGGCCATCCACCTCAGCATCGGCCAGGCCTACGCCTTCTCCGTGTTCAAGAGCCCACTGGCCGAACACTTCGACGTCGGCGAAGTCGCCACCGGCTGGATCTTCTCCCTCGCCATCGCCATGCTCGGCATCTCCGCCTCCCTGTTCGGCACCTGGGTCGAGAAGGTGGGCCCCCGCAAGTCCATGGTCGCCGCCGGTACCTGCTGGGTCCTCGGCTTCTTCGCCGCCACCTTCGGCATCTGGACCGACCAGCTCTGGCTGGTGTACTTCGGCTACGGCTTCATCGGCGGCATCGGTCTGGGCATCGGCTACATCTCACCGGTGTCCACCCTGATGAAATGGTTCCCGGACCGCCCCGGCCTGGCCACCGGCCTGGCCATCATGGGCTTCGGCGGCGGCGCCCTGATCGCCAGCCCCCTGTCCAACGACCTCATGTCGCTGTTCAGCGATGACCCGGACTCCCTGACCCCGGGCATGCCGGCGACCTTCCTCGCCCTGGCGATCATCTACCTGGTGATCATCGCCCTCGGTGCGTTCGTCATCCGCCTGCCGCACCCCGACTGGACCCCCAAGGGCTACACCAAGCCCGCCGCCCCGGCCCGTGCCATCCAGTCCTCCGGCCACGTCTCGGTCAACAACGCCATGAAGACCCCGCAGTTCTGGCTGCTGTGGATCGTGCTTTTCACCAACGTCACCGCCGGTATCGGCATCCTGGAATCGGCCTCCCCGATGATCCAGAACTCCTTCGCGATCACCGCCGTCGCCGCCGGTGGCTTCGTCGGCCTGCTGTCGCTGTTCAACATGGGTGGACGCTTCATCTGGTCGACCGTATCCGACTACATCGGACGCAAGAACACCTACATCATGTACCTGGGCCTCGGCGCGGTGCTGTACCTCATCCTGGCGAGCTTAGGCTCGAACTCACTGGCGCTGTTCGTGATCAGCGCGCTGATCATCCTGTCGTTCTACGGTGGTGGCTTCGCCACCATCCCGGCCTACCTCAAGGACCTCTTCGGCACCTACCAGGTCGGCGCGATCCACGGTCGTCTACTCACTGCCTGGGCAGCCGCCGGTGTCGCCGGCCCGCTGATCGTCAACTCCGTGGTGGAGTCGCAGGAGTCCGCCGGTAACTCCGGCTTCGACCTCTACCGCCTGTCGCTGTTCATCATGGTCGGCGTGCTGATCGTCGGTTTCATCGCCAACCTGCTGGTCAAGAAGGTCAACGAGCGTTTCTACGAGGATCCCGAAGTCGTCGAGGCGAAGCTGCAGGCCGACCGCGCCGCCGCGAAGGCCTCCCAGGCCACCAAGAGTGCGGACGATGCCGCCAAGGCCGGCTCCATCCACACCGCCGCAGCCAGCCTGCTGGCCCTCATCGTTATCGTCGCCCTGGCCTACGGCGTGATCCAGACCGGCACCACCGCGACCGGTCTGTTCACCGGTTAGGTGGATTTCCCGGGGACGTCCTACTCCTCGCCGAGCTCCGTGAGGATCTCGTCCAACCGGTCCAGGACGTAATTCGCGTCGGTGTAACCGGTGATCGTCGACTTGCCGATCCCGAAGACGTGGTCGTCCTGGGCGGCAGGCAGTGCCTTGAAGGTCGGCATCGCGAGGACGGCCTCGGTCTCGGACCCGTCGGTGGAGCCGTCGAGCAGCTCGCTGTGGAAGATGACGTCCGAATCACCGAAGGTGCTGGTGATCTCCTCGGTCGACAGAGACTGCTCGTAACCGTCGGCGAACTGCAGGCCGACCGGGGTGATGATCTTGCCGAGCATGCTGCCCGAACCATTCGCGCTGAACTCGCCGGCTTCCCAGGCACCGAACATGGACACCCGCAGGTCGCCGACGATGTCGGCGTGCTTCTCGGCCAGCTCCTCCTGGCGGGCCGCCAGCTCCTCTGCCAGGGCCTCCGCCTCCTCGGTACGGTTCACCACGTCGGCGATCTGGGCCACACGGCTGTCCCATTCACCGCGAGCCTCGCCGCCGTGGGTGTAGATGTAGGACGGCGACGATCGCCGAGCGACGGCGCCGACAGCACCGAGCAGATCATCGGCCGCGCCTCGATCCGCTACGGGTTGACCGACTACCTGCTGAAGTACGACGGCCACATTGGCTACGCCGTCGCCCCGGAACACCGTCGCCGGGGCTACGCCACCGAGATCCTCCGGCAGTCGCTGGCACTGCTGGCCGCACGCGGCATCGACCGGGCGCTGGTGACCTGTGACGACGACAACGTCGGTTCCTACCGGACCATCGAGGCCTGTGGCGGGGTGCTGGAGAACACCATCGACGGGCCGGACGGTGTGCTGAAGCGTCGCTACTGGATCGACCTGTCTGCCTGGTTGACTGGCCGAGCCCCACCGCCACCCTCCCCCTTGTCGGATAGGTGGGATGAATCGTCGCTCTTGGCCACGAAGACCATCGATTCCTCCCACCTTTCCGACATGCTCTGCCGGGCCAGGCTCGGTCCAGGCTCGCCCCGAGCTCGCCCCGAGCTCGGCACAGGCTTACGACGTGTGATGCACCGGAGCCAGCTTGTACACCGGAGTGTCGATCCCCTCGTGCCGCGCGGCGAGCTGCAGCGAGAGGTAGCGGGAGTAGTGGCGTCCCTGGTGAAGGTTGCCGCCCATGAACCACAGGTTCTCCTGCTGGGTGGGCTTCCACATATTGCGCAGCTCGCCCTCCCACGGGCCCGGGTCCTTCGTCGTGTCCGACCCCAGGCCCCAACACCGACCGACCTTGTCGGCAACCTCCGGGCTGATCAGCTTCTCCGCCCAGCCGTTCATCGAACCGTAGCCTGTGGCCAGCACCACGACATCCGCGGCGAGTTCCGTGCCGTCGGTGAGGACCACACCATCGGCGGTGTAGTGGTCGATGCTGACATTGGAGTGCAGCTCGATCGACCCGTCGGCGACCAACTGCCCGGCACCGACGTCGATGTAGTAGCCGGAACCGCGACGCAGGTACTTCGGGAACAGGCCGGAGTCGTCGTCACCGAAGTCCAGCATGAACCCGGCCTTCTCGAGCCCGGCATAGTAGTCGGCGTCCTCCTCCTTGATCGCCGCAGTCGCCGCCTTCTGCCCCTCGGGCAGGATCTTGTAGGGAAGCGAGGCGAAGGTCAGGTCCGCCCGGTCGGTGTCGACGCCGGCATCCAGGGCGTCCTCCGAATACAGCGGGGCGACGACGTGCTTGATGAAGGACTCCGAGCGCACCATGTAGGTCGAGGACCGTTGGATCATCACCGGGTGCGCACCGTTCTCGTACAGGTCGGCGCAGATGTCGTGGGCGGAGTTGTTCGCACCCAGCACCACCACGCGGCGACCGCGGTCGGTCTCGCCGCCGGGATGCTCGGAGGAGTGCCGGATCTCGCCACGGAAGTCCTCCTGGCCGGGGAAGGTCGGACGGTTCGGCACACCGGACATGCCGGTGGCCATGACCAGCTGTGTGGGCTTCAGGACGACCTGCTCGCCGTCGCGGTCGACCACGACATCCCACGTTCCGGACGCCTCGTCGTAGGACGCCCGCTGGCAGGTGGACTTGGTCCAGTAGTCCAGGTCCATGATGCCGACGTAGTGCTCCAGCCAGTCACCCATCTTGTCCTTCGGGGTGAAGATCGGCCAGTCGTCGGGGAAGGGCAGGTAGGGCAGGTGGTCGTACCAGACCGGGTCGTGCAGGCACAGGGAGTGGTAGCGTCCGCGCCACTGGTCGCCGGGGCGTTCTGACGCCTCGACAACCAGGGTCGGTACCCGCAGTCGCTTCAGTCGGGACGCCAGGGCGATGCCGCCCTGACCACCACCGATGATGACCACGAAGGGCTGCTCGGTGTAGCCGAGGTTCTCCCGCCGTTCCGCGCGGCGGTCGGCCCAGTTCTTCCGGTTCTCGTGCACACCGTGTTCGGCGCCGAGGATACGCTTGCGGCCCTTGTACTCGGGCCGGGCGTGGAGTTCACGGGCGGAGGTCAGCAGCGTGAAGGCTTTGCCGTCCTTGAGACGCAGCACGCCGCGGCATACGAAAAGAGGGGTGTTGAAGGTGACGAATGCGCAGGTCACGCCGTCGCCCTCGTCGGTGGCCTCACCGTCGAGGGCGACGTCGGTGATCTCCAGACGATCGTGGTTACCGGTGACCAGGTCAGCGATGGCCTCGTGACCTTCGGCGGTGTGCAGGTTCCAGGTGAATGTGACCAGGTCACGCCAGAACCCGGTCTCCAGGAACAGGTCCGTGGTGCGTTGGGCGGCGGTGGCCGGGTCGGTCTCGGCCAGGGCTGCGCTGAAGTCGGCGAACCAGTCCAGGACGGTGGCGTCCAGGTCTGAGACATCGGTGGCGGTGGTGACGGGTGCAGACAAGTTGGGGCCTTTCGGGGAGAGGTCGGGCAACATGTCGACCATCCATGTATGACGACGGTCACATCATTGGTCGATCGTCGACCACCCTAGAGTTCTCCTGCCCCCTCCATCGACCGTACTATCCATACAGTTTTCCATACAGAAACAGTCATCGCCCGATACCCCGGCAGATCCGCCATGGTCAGCACCCCCGTTCCCCCTCCATCCGACCACGCGCCCCAGGACATCACCGGGGGTGATCACCTACCCCCGGGCAAGGCCTGCGATGCGTCGCACCGCGTCCTCCACCGCCCACTCGGCATCGGCCGAATGCCCCTTGACCCCGGCGTCCAACTCGGCGACGATCTGCACCGCCGCTGCCACGGATGCCGATGACCACCCCCGCGCTGCACGGACGGTCTTCTCCAGCTTCCACGGCGGCATGCCGAACTCGGCGGCCTGCGAGCGGGGATTGACCCGGTCCCCGTGCACCCGGGCGATGTCGCCGATCATCCCCGACAGCGCCGAGGCCAGCAGCACCGGATGCACGCCGAGCTGCAGGGCCCGGCGCGCCGAGCCGACCGCGGCATCGGAGCGTCCGGCCAGGGCCTGCTCGGCGACATCGAAGCCGGAGACCTCCGCCGAGCCGGTGTAGTAGCGGTGCACCGCCTCCTCGGTGACCTGTCCGTCGGTGTCGGCGACGAGCTGGCTGATCGCACTGGCCAACTCGCGCAGGTCCGAACCGACCGAATCCAACAGTGCCGCGGTGACGTCCGGGGTGACCCGCACCTTGTGCCGACGGAACTCCTGCTCGACGAAGGCCTGTTTCTCCCTGCCCTTGAGTTCGGCGGCGGAATGCACCTGCACCGAGCCAGCCGGAGCCTTCTTCGGCAGGCTGGTGACCAGTGACTTCTGCCGACCTTTGCCGGTGTGCATGAGGATCAGCACCACTCCGGGCGCGGGATCGGCGACAGCCTGCTCGATGAGCGCGACAGTCTCCTTCGCGGCCTCCTCGACCCCGGTGATCACCACGATGCGGTCCTCGGCGAACAGGGAGGGGCTGAGCAGTTCGGCGAGCTCCCCGACACTCAACTCGGAGGTCTTTCGCATGTCGACCGGCAGGTCCTTGATCCCCGCGTGCGTGCGGGTGGCGGCGACGATCTGCTGCCGCGCCCGCTCGGCGAGGAACCCCTCGGTGCCGACGATGAGGTTCACCGGTGCCGGTGTGGAACTGCCTCCGGTACTGCCTGCTGCGCTGCCTGCCATGACGACCATCATATAGCCCCGGTTCACCGCCCACTGGCGTGCAGTCCGTCCGGCGCGAGCACCACGGTGCCGTCACGGCACGGGAACGCCACCGGCACCCCGGCCGGGGTGCGCGACGGCATCCCGCGGCTGCGTCCGCAGGACGTCACGACGTAGAGCTCCGGCGGTGGTGTCGCGGTGTTCTCGCGGCGACGTTCCTCGGTCAGGACGCTGCCCTCATCATCGAGGAGCACCACCTCGTAGCGTCCTGGTTCCGTACCGGAAGCGGTGATGATCTGCGGGGCACCTTCGGTCGGGCGTACACCCAGGTACCACTGCACCGTGTCCAGGTCCGTGGACCAGGTGCGGACCAGGCCGGCATCGCCTCCTGCCTTCTCGGAGTACGGGCCGGTCGTCAATGACCCACGCTGGACGCCGAGCAGCACCACCACGATGACCACCGCCAGCCCACCTGCCGCCGCTGCCCGCCACCTTCTCGACACCACGACCACCACCAGCGCGGTGCCGGAGGCCACCACCAACCCCGCCCACCCGAACCCACCCGGGGTGTGCAGCACATCGATGCTCGAGAGGTGGGCGGCCACCGTGAGGATCCACCAGGCCGGCAATGCCGCGGCAGTGAGCACCACCGTGCCGGCCCCGGCATGTACCCCGGCGACCAGCGCGCCGAGCATGCCGATGACCGTCACCGGCGGCACCGCCGCACCGACCAGCACATTCGCCAGGATCGCCGTCGGCGAGAACACCCCGGTCATCTGCACGATCACCGGGGCGGTGACCACGTCCGCCACCAGACTCACCGCCACCAGCCCCACCAGCATCGCCTGCCACCGGGCCGGCGGATCATGACGGCCCGCCCGGGTGGTACGACGGTCGGTCCACGCCTGCAGGATCCGGCGTGTGACCAGCGGCGCCAGAGCCACGATCCCGGCGGTCGCCACCACCGACAGGATGAACGCGTACTCCACCGCCAGCCCCGGATCCACCGCCAGCAGCACCAGCACCGCCGCCGACAGGGCGGCGAACCCGTGCGTCCGACGCGCCGACCACACCGCCACCAGGCCCACCCCACCCATCACCGCCGCACGCAGCACACTGGGCTCCGGCCCGACCAGGACGACGAACGCCACCAGGCACACCGCGGCGGCCACGATCTGCGCCCAGCGGGGCGCACGCACGGCCGTGGCCAGCACCAGCACACTGCCGGTGATGATGGCGAGATTCGCCCCGGAGACCGCGGTCAAGTGGGTGAGTCCGGTGGCGAGGAACTCCTCACGGGTGCTGGTCTGCTGCATGCTGATGTCGCCCACGACCATGCCGGGCACCAGCTCCCCGGTACTCCACGGCAATCCATCGGCCGCGTCGCGCAGACTCCCGCGCAGATGCGTGGTGACCCCGACGACCCCCTCCGGTGTGCCCGTGACCTCGGGCACCTCCCGGGCATTCAGGCTCAACGGCACCAGGGAAGGACGCTCCGACTCCCGTACCGTGGCCACCAGCTGCAGCAGTGTGCCGGGTTGCAGGTCCAACAGCGTGTCGCGCAGGTCGGTGTGGCTGGCGTGACTGTCGCTCGCTGCGTCGGCGATCAGCCGCTCGTCGAGGAACACCGGCACCGTACCGAGATCCTCGATGTCGACGGTGAGCAGCACCGTCCCACCGTCGAGCTGTTTGGGGGCGGCCGCCACGGTCACCGGGCCGTCCCAGCTGGAGCTGCCGTTGCGTAGGACGTGGCGGTCGACCCGTGCCACCAACCACGCCGCCCGCGCCGACCAGGCGGCGGCGACCAGCATCGTCAGGGTGAGCGTGCGGGCGACGATGCGTCCCACCGACTCCTCGACGACGCTGCCCGGGCGCCACGGCCCACCCCACCACACAGCCGCCGCGCTGACCACCGCGATGCCCGCGCACGCCACCGCCGGCCAGGGCGTTCTGGTCACCACGGTGAGGATGACCGCCAGCCACACCGCCAGGGCGACGGGGACCAGACGGAGGTCGGGCCCACGCCGACTGCGCACCACATCAGGACTGCGTGGGTCCCGGTCCGGAACGGTCCACTCGGTCCCGGAACCCGGCGGCGGGGTGAGATCCGGATTCGGTCTGGGTGCTCGTGCGGATGCGCGTGCAGATGCTCGTGTGGATCCTTCCTCAGACCGTGACATGGTCACGCAGCGCCTCGAACTTCGCCGGTCCGATGCCCTTGACCTCCATCAGCTGCTCCACTGTGGCGAACGCCCCGTGAGTGTCGCGCCAGGCGATGATCGCCTCGGCCGTGGCCGGCCCCACCCCGGACAGAGTTGTCAGACCAGCCATGTCCGCCTGGTTGATGTCCACGAGACCGGAGTTCGCGGCAGGATCGGCGGCCCGGCGAGCGTTGTCATCGCCGGTGTCCTTCCCCGCACCAGTTCCATTCGCCGACTGTGCCGACTGTGCCGACTCACCGGGATAGAGCACCCGTGAGCCCTCGCCGTCCACCACGACCTGCATCCCATCGAGCACCGGCTCAGCGAGGTTGATCCCCTGCACCCGACCATCGGCCCGCACCCCACCGGCCTGGTCGATCACCTCGCCGACCCGCTTGTCCCGGCCGACGGTGAGCAGACCGGGACGGTGCACCAACCCCTGCACCGACACAACGACCATCCCCTGCCGTTGTCCCTCCCGGTCGTCCCGGTCTGCACCGTCCCCGGCGTCCTCCCCTGTGTCGTCCCCCGTCGTGTCCCCCTGCCCGGTCTCCGAGGCTCCTACCTCCTCGGACATCGGCGACAGACCAGCGACGACGCCCCCTTCGTCGCCACCGCTGTTCCTCATGTCCCCAATCAGCATCACTCCTCCCACTGCCACCACCAGGGCAACAATCACTATCACCACCGTGCGAGCAGACCGGGGACTGATGACAGTCCGACGCTCGAACCGGACATCGGCGAGCTCATGCCCGGGCACCGGCTGGGTCAGGGCCTCTACCCTGTCAGCCACCACACGCCGGGTGCTCTTCCGGGCCTTCGCCGGCCTCGTCCTGGTTTCCGCGTCTCCGCTCATGGGAACAATTCAACCCCACGGCTCCTTGTCGGCCCGCCCGAAAACTGCCTATCGTGCGATGAACATGTGGATAACCGAAGGTGTGTGGATAAGCCTCATATACCTGCTTCGAACAGCGAAGACGGTCGCCACACCGACGGGGAACGACAGCTTCTCGAGAAAATTACGCAGCGTCGACCGACGGCCTCGACGAAGGGGTGGCTCAGTCGCGGACCAGGGAGACACCGACAGCCCCGGGGCCGGTGTGCACCGCCATCGAGTGCGTCACGTCGACCACCGAGATCACCACACAGCCCGGCAACGTCTCGCGCAGGGACGCGCGGAGCTGCTCGGCGACCTCCTCGGCCTCGTTGTGGTGGACGGCCAGGTGCATCGGCACGCAGGGCAGGTCGGCCAGCGGGACCTGGTGGTCGGCCTTGTCCTTGTCCGCCTTGTCCGCCTTGTCCGCCTTGTCCGACTTGTCGGCCCTGTCCTTGCTGGCCTGCTCCTTCTCTGCTCTCTCGGCCTTCTCGGCCTTGTCCTTCTCAGCCTTGTCGGACCGGTCTCCCTTGTCCTTGCTACCGAAGCTGAAGATGCGGGGACGGTACACCGGCTCAGTATCCACGGTGACCTGCGCCTCGGAATCGCTGGCGGCGGGCGTACCGGACTCACTGTCGGCGACATCATCGGAGTCACCGTCACTGTCGGAGTCAGACTCACTGTCCGGAACCTCGGGGTCGGAGTCTGCTGCCACAGAGTCACCGGTGTCCTCTGAGTCCTCAGGGGGTTCAGGAGACACTGGGGGCTCGAGGGGCTCAGCACCTTCGGCAGTGTCAGCCGCCGCGGCACCTGTCGAACTCTCAGCGTCGTCAGCGTCGTCTGCGGCCGCTGCGCTCCCGGCAGCATCGGTCACCTGGACCGAAACCTCGTCCGACGAGGCAGCAGCAACAGTGGCGTCAGCAGCCTCGGCATCAGCCTCCTCCGCAGCAGCCTCCGCCACTGCCCGGTATTCCGCCTCGACCAGGGTCACCAGACGGTCCATCGCCTTCGCCTGCGTCCTCGTCTTCGCGACCAGCTCCAGCTTGCCGCCGGTCAGATGCAGGATCGGCTTGATCGCCAGCGCCGTCGACAACAGTCGCTGACCAGCAGACAAGCGACCACCGCGGGCCATGGCATCCGTCTTCCCCAGGAACAGCCACAGATGACCGGAGTCGATCGCCTGCTGAGCGACCCCACGACACTCGTCCAGCGAACCGCCCTCATCAGCACACCGGGCCGCCGCGATCGCCGCCTGGCCGACCACCATGCCCGCCGACTGGGTGTCCAGCACCGCCACGGTATCTCCCAACACCGACGCCGCCTGCGACGCCGAAGACCACGTCCCCGACAACTCCTTGGAGATGTGCACCGCGACCACACCGTCATCGCCACCGCGTTCCAGCAGGCGGGCGTAGCAGGCCGTCAGTTCCAGGGCGCCCAGACCAGCCGTGGTCTCCTCGTCGCCCTTACCTTCCGCATGGAAGTCGAGGACGGTGATGCCGTACTCCGCCGCCAGGGCCGGGGGCAGACATGCCGAGGAATCTGTGACAACCTTGACCGTCATCGGGCACCCACCCCACGTCCGTCACCTTCGTCGGCATTGGACACACCGACCGGGGGCGGTGCGGCCACCCCCACATTCCAGCCTTCCAGGAACCACCGGGCCGAAGCCCAGAGCTCCGGGCCCGTGGCGTCCGGCTCCGTGGGACGCGCCACCAACTGCGACCAACGGGTGTTCCCCAGCCCGCCGAACATCGGGTAGTGCGACACCGGGACGTCCAGCAGACGCGAGGTCAGCGCACCGATCGTGCCACCATGGGCCACCAGCATCACCGAGCCGGCGTCCCACGCCGTCGTCGACATGAGATCGGTGACGACTGCCGCGGCACGCTCGGACACCTCCAGCCGGGTCTCCCCACCCGGCGGTGCCCACGTCGGGTTCAGACGCCAGTGCGACCGCTGCCCGGGGAACAGCGAATCCACCTCGCTGTGACCCTTGCCTGACCACTCCCCCAGGTCGGTCTCACGCAGCCGCCGGTCAGTGCCGAACTCCAGGCCCAGGGCCTCAGCCAGCACCCCGGCGGTGTCCATGGCACGCTCCAGATCGGAACTGATGATCGTCCCGATCGGCCAGGACGCCAGCTCCACCGCGGCAGAACGCGCCTCAGCCAGGCCATTCTCAGACAGCGGGGTATCCATCTGCCCCTGCATCCGGCCGGTGAGGTTGAACTCGGTCTGACCGTGGCGGATGAGGATCAGCCGTCGCTCCGGGAGACGACCGCCGGACGGACCGGATCCAGCAGTGCCGCCAGATTCGCCCTGGCTCAGGTCAGTCGGCTTTCCCGGATGCACGGTCATCAGTTCCCCTTAGAGCTCGTCCTCGTCCGGAGCGGGGCCGGCCAGCGGCAGGTCTTCGACACTCTGGGCAGACAGCGTGTTGTCCACCGGGGTGGTCGCGTCGAGCTCGGTGACGTCGGCATCGGACGCCCAGACCCCACGGTCGGCCTGCTCCACGCCCTCGACCTCGACAGTCGGGCAGTCACGGTACAGCCGGTCGAGGGCGTAGTAGGAACGCTCCTCACGACGCTGGACGTGCACGATGATGGTGCCGTAATCCAGCAGCACCCACCGGTTGTCGCGGTGCCCCTCGCGCATGCGGGGCTTCACTCCGATCTCGGAAAGCTTCTCCTCGATCTCGTCGACAATGGAGTCGACCATGCGCTCATTGTCGCCGGTGACCAGAACGAAGCAGTCCGCGAGAGGCATGCGGGACGTCACGTCGACGACGACGATGTCCTCTCCGAACTTCTCGGCGGCTGCGCGGGCGGCAATTCCCGCGTGGTTGATGGAGTCGGCGCTAGCGGTCACGTGCTGTACTGATCCTTTGCGTGGGTACGTGGGTGAAGAGGATTGGAAGTGAATCGAAAAAGGACAATCCTCAGACGATTCTACAAGGCACGGCAAGTAATGCCGCATTCGTCAGAACCAGCCCTCCGGGAACCGGTCGCCGTCACCGTCCGGGTCCCAGTCGACGTCCGGTTCGTGGTAGTACTCGTCATCCTGCGCCAGAGGCGCCGCACCGACCGCAGGAACCGCCGGGGGCGCAGCGGCCCCAGCTGCCCCGGCATCCACGGCATTGTCCTCTCCCGTGTCCTCCCCCGCCACGGCCCACGGCAGGCCACCAGGGTGGTTGGCGCGGTACAGCGCCGTCTTGGCGATGTACTGCACCACACCGTCGGGCACCAGGTACCAGACCGACCGGCCATCCAACGCCCGCTCCCGGATGTCGGTCGAGGAAATCGCCATCGCCGGGATGTTCACCAGGCTCAGTCGGTCGGAGTCGACCTGGCTGCGCAGCGCCTCCCCGGCGTCCTCCAGGTTGTACCCGGGGCGGGTGACGCCCACGCAGTGCGCCAGGTTGAAGACATCCTCCCAGTGCTTCCAGGTCACGATGCGTTCCAGGGCGTCGGCACCGGTGATGAAGAACAGTTCCGCCTCCGGGTAGCGGCGCTGGATGTCCTTGAGGGTGTCCACGGTGTAGGTGGCCCCGGGCCGGTCGATGTCCACCCGGGAGACCAGGAACAATGGGTTGGACGCCGTGGCGATCACGGTCATCAGGTAGCGGTCCTCGGCGGCGGTGACGCGCTTGTCACGCTTCTGCCACGGATGCCCGGTCGGCACGTAGATCACCAGATCCAGGCCGAACATGTCGGCGACTTCACTGCCGGCCACGAGGTGCCCGTTGTGGATCGGGTCGAAGGTCCCGCCCATGACCCCGATGCGCCGCGGGGGCTTGTCGGGGAAACGGTCGGGACGTACCGCCGGGTGTGTGGTCTGGTTCACGTCAGTCACGGTCCAGAAGTCTACCTGTTCACACTCGGTGCCCCGGCTCAGTGCCCTCAGGTGCGGATGTCGTGATTCTCCCCGGGTGCGCCCCGGGCCGCGATACGCTCAATGGCATGAGCACGAAGGCGAAGTCCGCATCCGGGTCAGCATCCGGCCGCCACGGCACGAACCCGTGGAAGCCGAACCAGCACGGCGCCTGGCCGATGATCGCCATCCCGGTGGTCGTCGGACTGTTCTGGATGCTGAAGGTCTGGGACACCCTCAACCCGGTCGACCGTGGCGACGGGATGGACGGTACCGCGGGCATGGTGCTGACCTTCCTCGCGGTCACCATCGCCTGGGTGGTGGGCTACCACGCCTTCTTCGCCCTGGGGATCTGGATGAAGGCCCGCAACGCCACCCTGCGCAACGCCTCACGGACCCCGACGCTGGTGTACGGCGTCATTGCCGGGGCCGCCGCCATCGTCGCCCTGTTGCTGCAGCCGCACCTGCTCTGGTGGTCGGTGGTCTTCGTCCCGCTGGTCGCCATCGCCATCTACGAGACCTGGCGCGGGACGCCACGCTCCCTGCTGTCCGGTGTGGCCACCACGGCCGCGTCGGCGTTCATCGTGCCGGTCGCCGCGACGGTCGGACTGGGGGCGTCCCGACCGGTCTCCGGCGGGGTGACCTGGACGTCCAACCTGTTCACCACCGAGGTTGTCGACGCTGTGCCGGCGGCCGTGTGGGTCACGGTCGCCTGGCTGCTGCTGTACACGGTGGGCACGGTGCCCTACGTGAAGACGATGATCCGCAAGAAGGGCGACCAGTCCTGGCTGATCGGATCCCAGGTGTACCACCTGCTGGCCCTGGTGGCCGTGGCGGCGACGTTCCCGGTCAAGTACCTGCACTGGGCTGCCTGGCTGGTGGCGGTGGTGGCCTTCGCCGTGGCGTTGTGGCGGAGCCGGGCCATCCCGGCCTCCGCCGCGGCCGGTAACCCGTGGCCGCCGAAGAAGGTCGGTGTCCGTGAGGCCCCGCTGCACGCCGCAGTCGCCCTGGCCTGCCTGATGGCCGCGCTGTTCTATGACGGTCCGCTGATGCTGTTCATCTAGTCCCCCTCTGCGGACGCCCTCCTAAGACAGCAGACCAGCGAGGGCGTCGGCGGCGCGACGGTCACCGGCGGTCGCGGCGTCCGGATCCGCCACGGCCGCGCTGAAGTACTCGGCGTGAACGCCGGCATCGTCCTCATCGGTTAAGGCGAGGAACACCGAGCGAGGGCCGAAGTCACAGACGAAGTCGTCGGTGACGCAGTAGCTGTGCACCGGGTAGGACGTCTGCCCACCGGTCAGCAGCTCCGGTGTGCGGTGGAAGGGATTGCCGAGGTACACCGCGCCACGCAGCCGGCCCTGCTCGGCGAGCTGGTGCTGCACCGGCCCGAGTACGGCCACACCCTGGGAATAGGCCAGGGAGACGTAGTCCGGGGTGCAGCCGGTGGTGGCCTCATAGTCCTCGACGGTCTCGATGCCACCCGGCAGTCCACGGGCCATGGAGTCGGCGAACTGGCCCACCCCGGTGACCAGGACCAACGGGTCGATGTCCTCCCCTGCCTCGCCGACGGGGAATCGGGCCGGGTACCTGGCCGCGTCGACGGCAAGCACCCGGGCGTTGGTCTCGTCGAAGAGATCAGGGTGAACCTGGGTGGTGTAGTCGAGGAAGCGGTGAAGAGTCTCCCCCTCATAGCCGTTCGAGTAACCGTTGGACGCGCTGGCCGGGTAGGTGTCGTTCTCCTCGCTGCCGCGGGCGGTCAGGACGACCACCTCGGGGCAGTCGTCAGCAGAAACCGCCGCCAGATCCGGCTGTGCGGTTCCGGCGGCGGCCGTCCCCGCTCCCCCGATCACGAAGGCGAGGGCGACGGTTGCGACAACGGTACGGCGGGGGCGCATTCTTTCCATGGTTCCCCAGACTACGTTTCCCACCCCGAAGAACCCGCCGATGGAGCCCCTTAGGACTTAGGGCCGGACCTGACCGTCGCCGTTGACGACCCACTTGGTGCTGGTCAGCTCGGGCAGGCCCATCGGACCGCGGGCATGCAGCTTCTGGGTGGAGATGCCGATCTCGGCGCCGAAGCCGAACATCTCGCCGTCGGTCCAGGCGGTGGAGGTGTTGACCATCACCGCGGCGGCGTCCACGTTCTGCTCGAAGTAGCGGGTCACCCGGTAGTCGGTGGCGCTGACGCCCTCGGTGTGGCCGGTGGTGTAGCGGCTGATGTGGTCGACGGCGGCCTCGACACCGTCGACGATGGCGGCGGCGATGTCGAAGGAGCCGTACTCCTCGACCCAGTCTTTCTCCTCAGCCTGGACGACACCGCCGACGCCCAGGGCGGAGAGCTCGGAGACCTCACCGTGGACGGTGACCCCGGCGTCCTGCAGGGCGGTGAGCACCTTCTTCTTGTCCTCGTCGGGCAGCGCGGCGTCCAACAGGACGACCTCGGTGGCGTTGCACACCGAGCAGCGGCGGGTCTTGCCGTTGATGACCAGCTGGATCGCCTCGTCGACATCCGCGGAGCCATCGATGTAGAAGTGGCAGTTACCCGTGCCGGTCTCGATCGCCGGGACGGTCGCCCCGGTGACCACCGCGTTGATCAGGCCTGCGCCACCGCGCGGGATGACGATGTCGACCAGGCCACGGGCGGTGATCAGGTCCTGCACCGAATCGTGGGTCTCACACGGCAGCAGCTGGACGGTCTCACGCGGCAGGCCGTGCTCCACACAGACCTCCTGCAGGATCTCCACCAGACGGGTGTTGGAGTTCTGGGCGGACTTCGAACCGCGTAGCAGCGGGACGTTGCCGGACTTCACGGCCAGGCCGAAGGCATCCACGGTGACGTTCGGGCGTGCCTCGTAGACCATGCCCATCACGCCGAGCGGGACCCGGATCTGGCGCATCTGCAGGCCGTTGGGGCGGGTGGAGCCGCGCACCACGTCACCGACCGGGTCGGCGAGGTCGGCGACCTGGCGCAGGCCACCGGCGATGCCCTCGATACGGGCGGAGTCCAGGGCTAGGCGGTCGATGAGTGCCTCGGACATCCCGCGCTTGCGTCCGGCCTCGATGTCCTTCTCATTCGCCTCGATGATCGGGGCGGTCTCGGCGACCAGGCGGTCGGCGGCATCGATGAGCAGGTCGTTCTTCTGGGTGGTGGTGAGCGCGGGGTGCCGCGACACCTCGCGGGCCTTCGCGGCCTTGGCCAGGACCTCCTCGCGCTCGGCGGCGCGGGTCGGGGTAAGTCCGGCGGTGGATTCGGTGGCTGGGGTGATCGTCGCGTCGGTCATGGTTACCAAGGGTACGTGATCGACGCCCCAAAATCACCCAGATTGTTCAACAATCTCGTGGCGGGGTTAATTGAGGCCCGATTACGTGGCGCCGTAGACCCTCGACTGACGGTTGGAGTAGGTCGCCATGTAGTCCACGTGCACCACCGGACGCTGTGCGAACTCCGGCAGCTCATTGGTGGACTTGCCGATCATGCCCTCCAGTGTGGCGGAGTCGTAGTTCACCTCGCCGCGGCCGATGAGCACACCGTCCGGCCCGACGATGTCCAGCACCTCGCCGGAGGTGAAGCCACCGTCCACCCGGGTCAGGCCGACCGCGAGCAGCGAGCTGTGCCGCTCCATCGCCGCCGCCGCACCGGCGTCCAGATGCAGGGTGCCGGCGGAGTCCGCGGCGTAGAGCACCCAGAACTTCCAGGCCGACAGACGGTCCTCGCGGGGCCAGAAACAGGTTCCGACTTTCGCCTGGTCCAGGGCAGCACCGATGTTCTCCGTGGAGGTCAGCAGCACCGGGATACCCGCACGGGACGCCAGGCGTGCCGCCGACACCTTCGCGGCCATACCGCCGGTGCCCAGGCGTCCACCGTCACCGGCGACGACACCGCGCAGATCCTTGCCGCTCTTGACCTCCGCGATGAAGCGGGCGTCCGGCTCGGCCGGGTTACGGTCGTAGAGGCCGGCGACGTCGGAGAGCAGCACCAGCGCATCAGCGTAGGCCAGGTGGGACACCAGGGATGCCAGACGGTCATTGTCACCGAAGCGCATCTCCGACGTCGCGACCGTGTCATTCTCGTTGACGATCGGGACAGCCTTGAGCTGGCGCAGTCGGTCGATGGTGCGCTGGGTGTTGCGGGCACGGTCACGGCGGGCCGCATCGGAGGCGGTGAGCAGAACCTGGCCGATCGACCGGCCGTAACGGGCGAAACTGCGGGCCCACTCCTGGGCGAGCAGCACCTGGCCGGCCGCGGCGCACGCCTGTTTGGACGCCAGGTCGGTCGGCTTCTGGGTCAGCCCCAGCGGGCCCATACCGCAGGCCACCGCACCGGAGGACACCACGATCACGTCGGTGTCGCGGTCCATGCGGGCCTCGAGAGCATCGGCGATGACGTCGATACGCTCCGGGCTGACCAGTCCGCTGTCGTCGGTGAGGCTGGACGAACCGATCTTCACGACAACGCGCTTGGCGGTCCGGATCGTGGTGCGGACATCAGAACGGTGCCCGTACTCCGGGTCCTCCTCACTGACCTCGGAATCCGGGAACTGCTTGGTCGTGGCCGGGATGACCGGACCGGGCTGATGCACCGCGTCCGTCCCGAACTCCAGCGAGGCGGGGTACTCGAACACGGACGTCGAATCGGCCTCGCTTTCAGCAGAGGAGCCGGAGTCACCGGCGGACGCAGGGGCATCAGTTGTGTCGGACATGCCCTTCATTATTACCTGCCGACGGACCCAATCGCCATCGAACTGGAATGAACACTGCAGACGCCGGTGCAGACACCGTGGTCTCAGCCCTCCCAGCGGTCGCGACTGGCCTCCTCGCCATCACCGAAATCGAACTCGTCGATCAGACCACGGCGGGCCTGGGAGGCGCGCTTACGCTCCGCCGGGGTCGAGCGGTCGTTACGCTCCAGACGGCGGTCAGTGCCGCGTCCGGAGGGCATCAGGTCCACGCCCGCGGCGGTCTGCGGCTCCCACTCGAAGGTGATGTCACCGATGGTCACCTCACTGCCCTCGACAGCACCGGCCTTGTACAGGGCGTCCTCCACCCCCGCCTTGGCGAACCGGTCGGCGAGGTAACCCACCGCCTCGTCGTTCTCGAAATCGGTCTGCAGGATCCAGCGCTCCAGCTTGCGGCCGGTGATGATGAAGGCGTCCTCGAACTGCGGGTCCGGGGCGATGTCGAACTCCACGTCCCTGCCACCGCGGCGACGCTGCCCCTTCGGGGTGATGACCTGCGGGGGTGCCACCTCCTCCGGCGGGTGTGCGGCGCGGTGCTCGCGGACGATCTCCATGAGCTTGTAGCGCAGCGGGTCCAGTCCCTCATGGCTGGCGGTGGAGATCTCGAAGACCGGCCAGCCGAACTCCTCCTCCAGGTCCGGGCGCATCAGCTCGGCCATCTCCCGGGCGTCCGGCACGTCGATCTTGTTGAGGATGATGATGCGGGGGCGCTCGCTGAGATCGCCCAGCCCGGCATCCACCGACAGCTCCGACTGGTAGGACGCCAGCTCGGCCTCCAGGGCACGGATGTCGTCCACCGGGTTACGGTCGGACTCCAGCGCCGCACAATCCACCACATGGGCGAGCACGGCGGTGCGCTCGATGTGGCGCAGGAAGTCCAGGCCCAGGCCCTTGCCCTCGCTGGCACCCGGGATCAGTCCCGGGACATCGGCGATGGTGAAGACGTCATGGGCGACGTTGACCACGCCAAGGTTCGGCTGCAGGGTGGTGAACGGGTAGTCCGCGATCTTCGGCTTCGCCGCCGACAGCACGCTGACCAGGGAGGACTTGCCAGCCGAGGGGAAGCCGACCAGGCCCACGTCCGCCATCGACTTCAGCTCGATGGTGACGTCCTTGATCTCACCGGGCTCACCGAGCAGAGCGAAACCGGGCGCCTTGCGGGCCTTCGACACCAGTGACGCATTGCCGAGCCCACCGTGGCCGCCAGCGGCGACGATGACGCGCTGGCCCTTGGTGGTCATGTCGGCGATGATCTCACCCTTGTCATCCTGCAGCACGGTTCCGGCCGGGACCTGGAGCACCAGGTCCTCGCCGCGGGCACCGTGGCGGTGGTCGCCGGCACCGTTGGCGCCACGCTTCGCCTTCAGGTGCGGGTGGAAGTGGAAGTCCAGCAGGGTGTGGACCTGCGGGTCGACCTCGAGGATGACGTCCCCGCCGTGTCCGCCGTTGCCGCCGTCGGGGCCGCCCAGCGGGATGAACTTCTCGCGGCGCACCGAGGCGCAGCCGTTCCCGCCGTCGCCGGCCTGCACATGCAGGACGACGCGGTCGACGAAGCGTGACATATGTGAACGCCCTCCCAGGTCAAGTAATACGAGTGAATCTGTCTAATCCTACCATCTGGGACGCTCAACACCGGCCCGGGCAAGCAGGGCATCATCGGGCGGGACGGGTCGCGTCCAGTGCGCGGGGTGCCGAAGCCTGGCGGATCTGACCGCCCACCGCCAACGCACCGCCGAATCCGCCATGCTTGGGTACCGCCGTGCTCTTCGCCCTCACGTTCCCCCCCCTTGCCTGCCTCCCACTCACCGACAGAAAGCCCGAAGCCCGGCCACCGTAGCGTCCTGCCGGTAGACTTGCAGCCCAAGGGGACAAAACAAGGGGAATACATGGGGACACCGAGAAAATTCTGGCGGACGCGCGAACTACGGGCGTCCGGAAAAACACGCAAACAAATCGCCGGGGCGCTCCAGCGGGGCGAACTGCACCGGCTGGCCCGTGGGCTCTACACCACCGAAACGCCGGACGACCTACTCACCCTCCAGGGGCTGAGCTGGATGAACCCCGGCCTGGTCTACACCGGCACCACCGCCGGCTTCATCCACGGGGCGTGTCCCATGACGTGGCCGGCACAGGCGGCCACCGTCCGGGGACGCAGCGACGACGGGGGCGAGCTACTGTCCTTGTCCACCGCTGCCACCGGGCCGACCACGCGGGCGAAGGGCGTACGAGTGGTCTCGCTCATCGAAGCAGCCACCACCATGACCCACACGAAGCTCGATGAACTGCACCGCGCCGTAGAGTGGCAGTACCAGGGAACGCAAGGGAATGAACGTCTCGCCGAGCATCTCGCCGCACTGCCACCGCGCCGCCGGGCCATCGCCGCGGAACTCCTCGACGGGACCCTCACCGGCACCGCGAGCAGCCTGGAACTGAAGGCCGTCCGCGGGATCGTCGCTGCCTTGGACGGTCTGGACGTCACGGTCCAGGTCAATGAAATGGTGCTGGGTTACCGCTTCGACATCGTGATCCCGGAGGTGAAGGTCTGCATCGAGATCGACAGTCAGACGTACCACGCGGCCGGTAAAGCACGGACCAGCGCCTTCCTCAACGACCGGTGGAAGGGTAACGCGGCAGCGCGGTGGGGGTACACGCTGCTGCGCTACTCCGACGTGGACGTCAATCAGGCGATGCCGTTCGTCCAGGAGCAGGTGCGCGACACCATCGAGTTCATCCTGGAGCACCCACGGGGACGTGCAGCGCGTAGGAGGAAGATTCTCACGGACCAGGGGTGGTGGCTGTGGCACCCGTGGCGGGTCGCCCCCTTCGGGAAAAGACGCCGGTAGGGAGGCCGGCACCCGCTGGCGGTCTCTAGTGTGCAGGTGACCGTGTTCGCAGGGGGGTCGTGCTTGCTCCTGGGGACCCTAGCCTGGCAGAATCAGCCAGCTGCTGCCAGTGGCCGGTCCAATCCGCCAGGCTTCGGTACCTTCCGGACCCCTCGGCCGGATGAAACATCGCCTCGCAGGCGCCAGCGCAGGGCGGTAGCAGAAGAACGAGGGGCAGACCCCGGACACACGAAACCCCCGCAACCGGGGCTGCGGGGGTTCGTGGAGAACTGCGGTCGGGACTAGGCCTCGACGGCCTGGTCCTCGACGATGTTCACCAGACGGCGGTTGCGGCGGGTGCTGAACTGCACGGCGCCTGCCTTCAGGGCGAACAGGGTGTCGTCGCCACCACGGCCGACGTTCTCACCCGGGTGGAACGAGGTACCGCGCTGACGGATCAGGATCTCGCCGGCCTTGACCTGCTGACCACCGAACCGCTTGACACCGAGACGCTTGGACTCGGAATCGCGACCGTTGCTGGAGCTGGATGCACCCTTCTTGTGTGCCATGGTCTTTTCCCTCCTCGGAAAAGTTGTACCGCCGCACGAAGCACAGCGGTCGCTGGGTTTACTTGATGCCGGTGACCTTGAGGACGGTCAGCTGCTGACGGTGACCGTAACGGCGCTTGTAACCGGTCTTGTTCCGGTAGTGCATGCCGTTGATCTTCTTACCCTTGGTCTGCTCGACGATCTCAGCAGCAACGGTCTTGTCGGCAAGCTTGTCACCGGTGGTGATGTCAGCGCCATCGACGAGGAGAACCGGGGTGAGAGCCACGGACGCACCCGGCTCACCCTCGATCTTCTCGACCTTGACGAAGTCGCCTTCGGCGACCTTGTACTGCTTGCCGCCGGTCTTGACGATCGCGTACATGGAAGGGCTACCCCTTTGTTTCTCTACTCGGCTCAGGCCGCCCCTCCACCGCTGTCTCGACCCATCTGTGCTGGGCCGACGGCCTGAAAGGCAATCTGACTGGACTTACGTTGTTCGTTCGTGCTTTGCGCCCGACGGTCCCGGCACGAGGCACGTGGAGACAACTGTCGAACGCCGACTGCCCAAGGCTACCGTCACCGCCCCGGAAAACAAAATCTCGCAGGGCGCGTAATCACACGCGTCCCTATGATGTTATCTGACACCAATTCTCTGGCCCGTTCCCCGCCGGGAACCCCGAGGACATCCCGCGCATTCCACGGGCAGAGAAGAAAGGAGGACACGACACATGGATGACACCCTCAACCTGCCGTCCGTCGACCAGCTCTACGCTGACAGCCCGCTCAGCCCGGAGCGGCTCACCGAGATGCTCGCCCACGCCGTCGACCCGGACACCCCGGACCCGGGCGTGGAGATCCCCGGTGACGACGGTGGTGACAGCGCCCGGGTCGACCTCGACGAGTTCGACGACACCGGGGACAGCGCGGACACCGCCGGCGCCCACTCCCCCGCCGACGACATTCCGGACGCTCTCGCCGACGCCGGTGACGATACCGCGCTCGACCCGTTCGCCGACGACCTCACCGACGGCGACGGCGACGGCGCTGCCGCCGGCGACGCCGGAGCGTCCTATCCGGAGGCCGATCCCGACGACCCGCTCGCGGACTTCTAGGAGGGGACGGACTGTATGGGACAGATGGACATCACCCACGAGCGCGTCCTGGTCGAACGGGCCCAGTCGGGCGACGAGAAGGCCTTCGCGGAACTGGTCACCGACGCACACCGTCGGATGTGGGCGGTGGCGATCTCGATCACCGGCGACGCCCACGATGCCGAGGACGCGGTGCAGAACGCCATGATCTCGGCGTGGAAGAACATCGGGAAGTTCCGTCCCGAAGCCCGGTTCTCCACCTGGATCTACCGCATCGCCTCCAATGCGGCGCTGCAGGTCGTCCGCGCACGCAAGGCCGTACCGGACGAGGACGCCGGGGTCGACGAGGTCGACACCGCCTCACCGGTGGCCGAGCAGGTGCCAGCGACCATCGTGGTGCGGGAGGCACTCAACGACCTGGACCAGGTGTTCAAGGAGGCACTGGTGCTGCGCGAGTACGCCGGCCTGAGCCTCGAGGAGATCGCCGCCCACCAGGGGGTCGGGGCGTCTACGGTGAAGACCCGGCTGCACCGGGCGCGCACCAAGGTCCGGGAGAACCTCACCACCGCCGGTGTGAGCCTCTAGACCGGGCTCTAGATGAAGCCGTAGTAGCTGAGGTACTCCTCGGCCTCCGACTGCTCGTCACCGGTGGCCAACAGGAAGTGGAGCAGCAGCTCCTCGTCGGGATACCAGACCACAGCACGGTTGGCCAGGGCACCTTCCGTTTCGATGTAGTAGACCTCCCCGTCACCAGAATCAACCTCGGTCAACGTGACATCATCGGAGGCTTCCAGGGGATCCATGATCTCCACGGCATCGTCCCCGCCGTACAGGGACGGGGAGAGAGGTGTCTTGTCGGAATGCACCGGGTTCTCCGACTCACTGTCGATCGTGCAGTACCGCGCGGCATATCTAGCGTCGCCGGACCAGGGGAAGCCGAACTCGGCGACATCGGAGTTGTCCACAGCGCACCGTGCGACCCGCTCGGTAAAGTCCTCGGGGAGGTAGGCATCTGACCCGGGGATCATCTCGGTGACCGGCAGGTACTGTCCCGAGGTCTCGCTCGCGGAGAGGAAGGGGCCGTCGGATCCGGCGGTGGTGCCGTTGTCGGTGTCGTTGTCCGGCTCCGCGGGATCGGGGGACGATGCGGTGGTCTGGTTCCCGCCGCCTCCGCCATTGCCGCCGTCGTTCTCGTCGTCGTCACCACCGAAGAGTCCGGTGCTCCAGGCGAGGATGCCGCCGCCGACCAGCAGCGCAACCACTCCCGCGCCGATCGCCAGCGGAAGCTTCGAGCCGCCGGACTTTCCGGTGTTGTTGGTGTTCCCGGAGCTGAGGCTGGACGGGGTCGGATCCGGGGTCGGCGCAGTCTGCTGCTGCGGAGCGGGCGCTTCAGCGGGCGGGACGTCCTGCTGCGCGCGGGGAGGCTGCTGGTCGAAGGGCGAGATGCCCGTGTCCCCCGACGCGGGTGCTGCGCCCCACGCCGAGCCGGCAGCCGCACCGGCCGCGCCGGCCGCCCCAGCTCCGGCGGCCCCTGCCGCTGCAGCACCGAAGGGGTTCGAACTGTCGCCGCCCTGCGGGCGTCCTGCCCCACCCGCAGCACCTGCAGCGGGCGCGGAGAAGCCGCGCATCGTCGCCACCAACGCACCGCGGGCGACGACGGTTTTCGGATCGTCCAGGCGCACCACCCGGCCGACCTGGGCCAGCTGCTCGTGAACATAAGGAATACGGGAGGAGCCACCGGTGAGGTAGATGCCCGTCGACTCCCCCTCCACACCGGCCTCGCGCAGCACCGCCTGGGTCATCTCGCGGGCCCGCTCGATCGGCTGCGCGATGATCTCGTTGAACTGCGCGCGGGTGATCAGCACATCGCGGTCGCCCGAAGGCGTGGAGATGGTGATCGTGGCCGAGGAGGTGTCGGAGAGCATCTCCTTGGCCTGCCGGATGTTCTCCTCCATCGCGTTCATCACCGACACCGGCGCCGAACGCAGGGAGTCCGCCAGATCCGGGTCGTCGTGCTCGACCTGCTCGATGAGCCACCGGTAGACGAGGTTGTCGATGGTGCGTCCACCCAGGCTGTTGTCACCACGGGCGGCGACCACCCGGTAGTCGCCGGACGCCTCCGCCCGCAGCACCGCAACGTCCAACGTGCCGCCACCGAAGTCATACACCGCGACATGGTCACCGGGCGCCACGTTCTGCTGCGCGGCGTAGTGGATCGCCGCCGCCCGCGGCTCGGAGATCACCCGCACGTCCACGTACCGGGCCCAGTCCTGGGCACGGGCGGCGTCGACCAGGTTGCCCAGGGCGTGGGCCGACCACTGCTCCGGGTGGGTCAGCGTGACCGACGCCGGTGCGGTGCCGGCGTGCTGCTCGACGGCACGCTGCACGACAGAGTTCAGTACCGCGCCGATGACCTGCCGGGCCTCGATGTCGTCACCGCCGAGCTGGACCGTCTCGTGGTCGATGAAGCGCTTCGGTGAGAGGATCAGCCGCAGCGGGTCACGGCGTCCGGCGTGCAGCGCGGTGTCACCGGTGAGGACGGTGGACCCGCCCGTGTCGTTGCCGTCCACGTAGACCGCCGACGGAATGAGGTTGGAGCGATGGGTCAGCGCGAGCGTCTCCACGGAACCACTGCCCGGCGCGGTGTGTGCCGCGGCCGAGTTGCTGGTTCCGAAGTCGATCGCCAGGTGCCATGCTTCAGACATTGGGGCGGGGGTCCTTTCTCCAGGGACGTCTGTCGGGGTTTATCGGGGTTATTGTACGTTGGTGCTGGTTGTCCAGAGCGCCTGGTACAGCACGATCAGCCGTTCGCGGGCATCGTCCTCCGCGGAGGACAACGGTGCCATCGCCAGCTGACGCAGCAGTTCCAGGGAGCTGCGGAGTTCGGTGAGAAACTCCCCTTCCCCGATGCCGGGGTCCAGCCCCAGCTTCTCAGGGGCGGTGCGTCCCTGCAGTGCATGGCGCAGACGGGGGATCAGCTGGGAGTCCGGGGTGCCGGCGACGGTGTCCCGGAAACTGCGGTAGAGCAGCACCGTGTTCATCACCGGCTGGGACAGCAGGATCGACTGCACCCAGCGGACGTGTTCGCGGAACTCCGGGCGTCCGGCCAGGCTGTCGAGTGTCTCCACGAAACGCACCGCCCGTTGCAGCACGGCGAAGTGCGCCATCTCCCCGGTGATCGCCGTGGACAGGCGTTCGATGCCGGACACCTGCAGCATCCAGCGCATCAGCCCCACACTGCCGGACTCCGCGGCGACGGTGCGGCCGTAGTAGACGCCGTACTCGCCGAGGGTGTCCAGCAGGTTGTCGCGGGACGCTGCGGTCAGCCCGGGCACGACGCCGGAGGGGTCCGGCAGTTCGACGGCGTCGATGAGCTGATCGCGCGTCAGCCCCGCCAGGGGGCGCAGGGCGCGTGCGGTGTCCTCGTTCACCCGGCCGGTCAGGGCGGATTCGGCGAGCAGACCGGACAGCGGCATCACGGTGGAGACGGTGCCGCCGAGCAGGTCGGCGATGCGTCCGGCGTACTCCCCGGCGTGGTCGATGGGGTCGCGCGTCCCGAACGCCCCGGCGCCGAAGGAGTCGGCGCGGGAGATGACACCGACGGTGGTCAGTGGGGTCATGTTCAGCTCGGTGAGCAGCTCGCGTTCATCGGCCCGGGGTGCGGAGTCCGACAGGAAGACCACGCAGTCGGCCCAGGCACTCGCCCGGCGGGTATCGCGGCTGCCCTCCACCAGGATGCTGCGGGTGCGCTGCTCATTCTCCACGGTGAGGGTGGCCGTACCCGGGGTGTCGATGACGCCGAGGGCGTCCAGCCGGGAGACGGGCACGAACTGGCGGATGTAGTCCACCTCGTCGAGGGGACGGCCCAGGTGCTCCAGCGGGCGACCCGCCAGGGCGACCGTGTCGACGCGTCCGTCCGAACCGTGGATCTCGGCACGCGCCGGTGCGCCCTGTTCGTAGATGCTCACCGCCATGGTGCACTCCAGGGACCCGGTGGCGGCGATGTCGGTCTCGGTCAGGGCGTTGACCAGCGTGGACTTGCCGGACTTCAGCCGGCCGATCACCGCGACACGGGGCGGGCGGTCGATCATGTCGCGCAGCTCCGCGGCCTTCTCCCCCAGGCCCTCCCCGCCGGTGGCCAGGGCGTCGATGCTCTGCACCAGCAGCTGCTGCAGTGCCCGGGTCTGTTCGGCGAAGGCGTCCGTTCCCGCTGTCGCTGTCATCACGCCTCCCCCTCCTGGTTGAGCCGGCCCAGGTGTGCGTTGATCTCGTCGATGGTGGCGGCCACGATCTTCTCGTTCTTGGTGAGTCGCTCGATGCTCTGCTTACGTTCGGATTCGGAGGTGCGCGCGGCATCCTTGGCCTTCTGCATCCGCTCCTGCACCTCTTTCTGACGTTGGCGGATGTGCGCCCGGTAGCGCAGCACCATCTCGGTGCGTGCCGCGGTGACCATGGTGTCCATCAGCCGGACGGTGGCCGTGCGGGTGGTCTGGTGGGTTTCACGCAGCCAGGAAACCAGCTGCTGTTTGCCGGTGCGCATCGCCCGGTAGGCCATGTTCACGCCGATCCAGACACCGCCGGCCAGCGGCGCCAGCGGGATGACCATGGTCAGCATGCTGGCGCCGATGAAACCCATCGACAGCATCGTCGGGTCGGCCAGGTCCTTGGTCTTCTTGCCGACCTCGCGGCCTCTGATCTCGTCCGGGGCGACCGACTGCAGTGCCGCGCCGACGACCAGGCCGGTGAGTTCCTCGTTGCCGTCGAAGAGTTCCGCCGCCCGCTCCCGCAGTCCCTCGATGAGCTGGGCCAGGGTGTCCTGCATCGCGGCGTTGAGTTCGGCCTCGATCTGGCTGGTGAACACCTGCGGTTTTGAGCGCAGGACGCGCATGCCCTCGCTGTTGATGCGTTGTGTCCAGGTGTCGACCAGGGCCTGCAGGCGGGCGTCCAGCTCGTCGTTGATCCGGGAGCGGGCGAAGGAGATGTCCCGGGCGAGCAGTTGTTCCCACTCGGCGGCGTGTTCGCGCAGGGTCTCCAGTTCCTGTTGTTCCTGCTCGAGGGCGACGACACCTTCCGAGGGTTCGTTGAACACCCTGATGTCCTCGGCGATGGTCGTCCTGATCGAGGTCAGTGTGGCGACGACCTTCTCCAGTGCCCGTCGCAGACCCATGGTCTCCGGTGCGTCCAACGCCCGTCGGATGGTGTCGCGCAGCTCCACGATGCCGCTGCGGGCGGCGATCTCCCCGGCGCGTTGCGGGTCGGGTTCGTCGACGGCGTCGAGGGCGCGCAGGCTGGACACCCCGATGACGGGGACGTCGACCCCGAGGTGTTCGCGGATCAGGCGGCGGTCGTCGGCGACGATGTCGGCCCAGCGGCGCAGGTTCTTGTCGGTCTTGGTCACCACGACGATCACCGCCCCGACCTGATCACGGGCCTCGGCGAGGATCTCCATCTCGGGTTTCGTGATGGGTGTGGACGCATCGCACACCACCAGCAGCACCCCGGCACGGTGTGCCTCGCTGAAGGCCGCACTGACGGCGTGCTCGTCGAGGCCGCCGACGCCCGGGGTGTCGACCAGCGTGGTGCCGGTCAGCGCCGGGTAGTCCAGGTCGATGGTGGCGGCGGTGGCCGGGTCCTCGTCGGGCCCGAGTTCGGTGGCGGCGAGGCCGTCGACGGTGACCCAGTCACGCAGTTCGGCGGCGGCCACCGGGGTGCGCTGTCCACCACGGACGAGGTTGACGACCGGTTCCCCGCCGATGTCGCCGGCACCGTGGCTGCTCACCCGGATCGGGGCGGAGGTGCTGGTGAGGACGTCGACCGGCAGCAGGTCGCGGCGTCCGATGAGGGCGTTGACCAGAGATGACTTAC
Source organism: Candidatus Corynebacterium faecigallinarum (assembly GCA_019120175.1). Classification (GTDB taxonomy): domain Bacteria; phylum Actinomycetota; class Actinomycetes; order Mycobacteriales; family Mycobacteriaceae; genus Corynebacterium; species Corynebacterium faecigallinarum. The sequence goes on along the minus strand of DWVP01000024.1, from coordinate 114,626 downwards.
CGCGTTTGATCTCACCGACGACGACCACGTTCCCGGCGTGGAAGGAGGCGTCGACCATGGTTTCCGCGGCGGTGGCGGCGGTGTCGTAGCCGTACTTCCTGGCGATCGCCGAGGCGCGCTCCAGCGACTGTCGTGCGGTACGCGTCGCGGGGGACGCAGCTGTGTCCATGAACTCGGTCCTTGTCGGTCCGTGCCGGTCCTTGCGGAGCGCACGCGGTGTGCTCGGGGTCAGGTACGGTTCCACATCCTACGTAGTTTTCAGGAGGGTCACCCTGGAACCGGACGAAAACCCTGGCTGCCACAGGTGCTGCACAGGGCGCGGAGATGCAGGTTTGTTCGCCGAAAACATGCGCGCGTTATAGACCTGTGGAACCTTGATGAGGGTTGTGGAAAAATTTTCTTCACTTCGCGGGAACCTTTACGCCCGCCGCGGGATTACATGTACGACAGGACGGACAACGTCATGTCAGGCAACTAACGAACTGCACACCATCCCCGCTCGACAGCGAGCCCGGGGGCAGAGGAAAGGAACAGCAATGTCCGGCGAGAACTCCAACCAGAACACCCAGAACGCACAGCAGGGCACCACGCCCGACAGCTTCACTCTGAACGTCAACGGCGAGGAGGTCGAGGGCCGCGTGATGGGCGGCGTCGACACCAACAGTGACGGCAAGGCCGACACCTTCCGGGTCGACCTCGACGGCGACGGCTACGGCGAGACCCAGATCACCGACCGCGACGGCGACGGTGTCGCAGAGCGCGTCGAGATCGACACCGACGGCGACGGCGTGGTCAACGTGGCCTTGGAGGACACCAACCGGGACGGCGAGCTGGACCGCGGTGCCGCGGACTCCAACAACGACGGCAAGCTGGACACCGTCGTCCGCGACACCGACCACGACGGCAACATCAACGCCGTCGAGGTCGACACCGACGGGGACGGGACCGCTGACGTGCGGATCTCCGACCACGACGGCGACGGTGTGGTCGACTCGGTCAGCTACGACACCGACGGTGACGGCCAGGCCGACTACCACGAGTACGACCACGACGGCGACGGTGTCGTCGACTCCACCAGCGGAACCGGAACCCCGACCCAGGCGCAGCGGGACATCGCGAACGAGGCCTCCGGCGGAGTGGCAGGGACCGCTGCCGGTGCCGGCGCCGCTGACGCCGGTGCAGCCCCTGATGCTGGTGCCGGTGCCGCGTCTGCCGACGAGCAGGACGCAGAGCAGGACGCACCGGCGGCGGCTCCCGCCGAGGACGCCGCTGAGGAGGACGCTGCACCCGAGGAGGAGGCCGCGGATGCGACCGGTTCCGACCAGGCGTCCCGCGAACCCGCGGCCGACGCGACCCCCAGCGCCGGGTCCATCGACGAGGGCGAGGGACGCCACCAGGTCGACCTCGACGGTGACGGCTACGGCGATGCGATCGTCGCCGACCACAACAACGACAACCGCGTCGACGAGATCGGCATCGACACCGACGGCGACAACCAGGTCGACACGATCTTCGTCGACAAGGACGGCGATGGTCAGGCCGACATCCAGCTGAAGGACACCGACGGTGACGGCCGCATCGACACCGCCCTGATCGACACCGACGGTGACGGCTACGGCGACGTGCAGCTGCGGGACACCGACGGCGACGGTGTGTGGGACCAGGAGACCGAGGTCACCACCCACAACCAGGCCCCGGAGATGCCCGACGCCGACTTCAACGACCTCATCGGAGACGCTGACAGCTCCACCGACATGGTCTGATTCTGGCTGACTCTCCAGACGCCGACGGCGCCTCCCGGTTCATCGGGAGCCGCCGTCGGTGTATTCAGGACGCATCGTCCGGGCGCGTCGTTCTCCTAGCTGGAGGACGGGCGGACGACCTTCCGGCGGCCGCGGCGACCACGGCCACCACGGCCCTGGCGACCATCACCACTGTGTCCCTGGGGCTCATCCTTCGACGCGGGCTCGGCCTCGGTCACAGCCTCGGTCACGGTCTCATCCTGCGCCGGCTTCCGGGAGTTGCGTGCCGTCCCGGACGTAGCGGCGTCCACGACCTCGGCGACCCCCTCGGCATCGGCGTCGAGGCCGAAGTCCTCCGGGGACGGGGCGACGTCGGACCGCGAGTTGCCACGGACTTTGCGACGGCGACGCGGTGAGCGGTCGAACTCCTGGCGGGCCTGCCGGAACTGCGACAGTGCGTCGGTCGGCTCGTCGGACTCAGCAGGCTCAGCAGGCTCGGCGACCTCGGCTTGGACCGGTTCGGTCTCCGGGGCCGACTCAGCCTCGGCCTCTGCCTCGGACCCTGTCTCAACCTCCGGCTCGGGGGTCTCGGTGACGCGTCGGACGACCCGGCGGCCGCGGCGGTCACGACGGACCGAGGTGGTGACCGGAGCGGACTCCGGCTCAACCTCGGACTCCTCCGCGGGCTTTGCCTCGGACTTTGCCTCGGGGGCCTCAGGCGTCTCGGCAACGTAGTCGTCGACGTAGTCGGCACCCGAGGGCTCCTCCGGGTCGACCTCGTCGGCGTAGGAGATCGCCCGGGCGATGATCGCCTCGAGGTCCTCGGACACTCCCCCGTCCACGGCGGAGTTGACTGCAGCAGCAGGCTCCTCGGCCTGTGCCTTCGCCGCGACCGGGGCAGCCTCGGGCTCAGCGGCCGGTGCGTCCTGCTGGCGACCGCGACGGACCACCCGGCGGCGCACGCGGCGCGGACGGTCCTGCTCAGTGTCGGTAACGGATGCAGCAGAAGCAACAGCCTCGGCGGACTCCGGGTTCTCCGCGGACGGCACGACACCGGTCGTCGCCGGGGTCTCCTCCAGCTCAGTGACCGTGTTCTCCTCCATCATCTGCTCATAGCGACGACGGATCTCCTGCTCGTGACGGGCCTGCTTCAGCCCTTCACGATCGGCCTGGCTGTGGTGGTCGCGGTGGCGGGAACGCCGGCCACCGTTGTCGTTGCCGTCGGAGTCGTTGTTGTCACCGTCGTCCCCGTGGTCGTGCTCCACCGGGTCGTCGTGGACGATCAGACCACGGCCGGCGCAGGCCTCACACTCGGTGGAGTAGGTCTCCAACAGGCCCACCCCCAGACGCTTACGGGTCATCTGCACCAGGCCAAGGCTGGTGACCTCGGACACCTGGTGCTTGGTGCGGTCGCTGACCAGGAACTCCTCGAGACGGCGCAGCACCAGGCCCTGGTTCTCCTCCAGCACCATGTCGATGAAGTCGACGACGATCATCCCGCCCATGTCGCGTAGGCGCATCTGCCGGACGATCTCCTCGGCGGCCTCCAGGTTGTTCTTGGTGACCGTCTCCTCCAGGTTGCCGCCGGAACCGACGAAACTTCCGGTGTTGACGTCGATGACCGTCATCGCCTCGGTCTTGTCGATGATCAGGTAACCGCCCGACGGCAGCCACACCTTCTGGCTCAGTGCGGCGGTGAGCTGGTCGTCCAACTCATAGGCGGCGAAAGCGTCCTGCCCGTCGTGGGCGCTACGGTCCCAGGTCACGACCTTGTCGACCAGGTCCGGGGCCATGCGCTTGATGTAGTTCACCACGGTGCGGGTGGAGGCCTCACCGTCGACGACGAGTTCGTTGAAGTCCTCGTTGAACATGTCACGGACGATCTTGACCAGGAGGTTCGGCTCCTCGTACATCGTCACCGGCGTCGCGCCCTTCTTCTCGCGCTCAGTCTCCTCGCGCTCGGTGATGTCGATCCAGCGGCGGTGCAGCCGGTCGACGTCCTCGGCGATCTTCTCCTCGCTCACCCCCTCGGCGGCGGTGCGGATGATGGTGCCGCCACCGTCGGGGACGACGCGCTGCAGGATGCCCTTGAGACGCTTACGCTCAGCCTCCGGCAGCTTGCGGGAGATTCCCTGGGTCTTTCCGCCCGGCAGGTACACCAGGTAGCGACCGGCGAAGCTGACCCGGTTGGTCAGTCGTGCGCCCTTGTGTCCCAGCGGGTCCTTGATCACCTGGACCAGCACCTGGTCGCCCTGCTTGAGGGCGGATTCGATGCGGCGGGACCGGCCACGGATGTGCTCGGAACGCCAGTCGACCTCGCTGGCGTAGAGCACGGCGTTGCGCCCGGTGCCGATGTCGATGAACGCGGCCTCCATGCTGGCCAGGACGTTCTGCACCCGGCCGAGGTAGATGTTGCCGATGGTGGAGGTCTGGGTCTCGCTGGTCACGAAGTGCTCGACGAGCAGGCCGTCCTCCACGACGCCGACCTGGGTGACCGTGCCGGGGTGGTCGGAGCGCCGGGAATCGCGCACCACCATGGAGCGGTAGATGTTCTCGCGGCGGGCAATGAACTCGGCACGGGAGATCGCCCGGTGCTTCTCATTGCCCTGGGCCTCACGCCAGCGACGCTTCGACTCCAGCCGGGTCGAGCCCTTCAGCTTCACCGGCTCGTCGACGACGCGGACATCCTTCTCCTTGCCGCCGAGCGTCGGGGGCTTCGGTTCGGCGTTGGCCGCCTCCTGCTGGTGGGTGTCGGCAGTGGTGTCGACCGAATCATTCTGGTGGCTGCGTCCCCGACCCCGACCGCGACTGCCCCGGCGACGGCGGGAACCATCGTTCACAGAGGAATCGGTGGCGTCGGTGGAGTCGGTGGAGTCCATGGAATCAGTCGCGTTACTGCCGGTGCCGCCAGCGCTACCCGTGTCGGACGCACCGTTGGTGCCGTTGGTGCCGTTGGCACCGTTCGCTTCGTTGTTGGCGCGCTGGCGGCGCTGGGCCCGCTCCTGGTCCTTCTCGCGGCGCAGTTCCTCGGCACCGGCGGCTGCACTGCGCGAGCCGACCCGACGGACGACCCGGCGGCGGGAGACCGGACGCTGCCCCTGGACGGGTTCGACGGCCGACTCCGGGGTCTCCGGCTCCGCCGGTTCAGGTTCCACTGTGTCCACTGTGTCCGCCGGTTCTGGCGTCTGCGCCTCGCCCTTCCTCGAGCGCGTGGTCCGACGACGGCGGGACCGCCGCGACCGGGACGCCGGAGCGTCATGCACCGGAGCGTCCTGTGCCTCGTCCTCTGCGGCGGCGGGCCCACCGGCGCTGTTGAGCTGGGCGAGGAACGCCTCGACATCCGGCTTCGGCAGCGTCGAGGTGGCGCGCTTGTTCTCGATGCCGTTGTCGGCGAGCACCGTGATCAGATCGGCGCTGGTCATCCCCAGAGCCTTGGCGAGGGCGTGGACCCTGACCTTCTCCCCCATCTCCCCCATCGCATTGTTCTGCACCGCGGCTGCTGCCGCGGCCAGATCCTGCACCGCAGTACTGTCGGTGGTGTCGGCTGAATTCGCCACTGTTCTCCTAGGTGTCGTCGCAGCGGTGACCCTTCTCGCACGCGGAACACCGGTGCACGACGGGCGCTGTGATCGCAGCCTCACATCGTGTCCACCGGCCGCGGAGGGGGCGACCTGCCAGACGATTTAGTTATGTGTATGAGTTGTCTTCAGATGCACGGCGCGCCAGACGTCGATCTACGGGCGCTGCTCGGTACATCCACCATTGTTGCACACCGACACCACTTCCTGCGCCATCACCGTCCACCAAATGTGACTTTCACAGCTAAACTGAGAAGTTATGAGCGACCCTCTCCGCCACCTCCGCGCCCTCCCCCAGAACACCAGGCTCTCCAGCCCCTCACGGCTGCTCTTCACCGCACTCTTCGCGGTGATCGTCGGCCTCTTCGCCTCACCCGTCGCCGAAACCTGGCTCCTCCTTTCCTTCACCGTCGTTTTCGCCACCGCCGCGGTGGTCATCTCGCTGCGCCAACGCCGCGACGGACTGCGCCCCAACGACTACGCGCCGATGCGTCCGGACTCCGAGACCCCGCGGATCCTCGGCGGCACGAAGTCACCGGAGAGTCCCGAGACCCCGGACGAGAAGCGGCAGCGCTACATCACCTATGCCGCACCCGTCATCTATTTCCTGGTGATCGCCGGCGGATGGATCCCGGTGGAGATCGGCGGCTGGTTCTGGGCCGGTCTCGTGACGATCGCCGTCTTCAGCGTGTGCTGGAAGTACTTCAACCTGGTCGACATGGTCCCCCTGAACTACGTCCCCCTGGAGGAGGTCTTCGCCACCGAAGAAGACTGGACCCCGGCCGACGACGCCGAGGCCGTCGCCGCCACCCTCTACGCCCTGCAGGCCGTCCCGCACGGCCGACAGGTCCGGTTGGACGTCCTGCTCGATGCGGTCCGCCCACTCGGGGTGGACGGCCCGGGCTTCCGGGCGGCACTCGACACCCTCACCGCCCGTGGCCAGACGGTCACCCTGCGGGACCGAAAGCCCAATGACACGGTGCTGACCTGGGTGGCACTGACGGGAAACGGCCGCGACACGGTGTGTACCGGTGTCGCGGCCGTGGGGGCCCGGATGGACTAGAGGTTCGGGAACCAGATGCCGATCTCGCGCTCGGCGGACTCGACGGAGTCGGAGCCGTGGACGACGTTCTCGCCGACGGAGGTGGCGAAGTCGCCGCGGATGGAGCCCGGGGTGGCCTTGGAGACAGGGTCGGTGCCGCCGGCGATCTGACGCCAGGCGTCGATGGCACGGTCGCCCTCGACGATGCCGGCGACCAGCGGTGCGGAGGTGACGAAGTCGACGAGGTCACCGAAGAACGGCTTGTCGGCGTGCTCGGCGTAGTGCTTCTCGGCGGTCTCGCGGTCAGCGACACGCAGGTCCAGGGCGGAGAGGGTCAAGCCCTTACGCTCGATGCGGGCGATGATCTCGCCGACGATGCCACGTGCGACACCGTCCGGCTTGATGAGGATGAGAGTGCGTTCAGTCATGCCGGTCAGCATACCGAATACCATGGCCACCGCATGACAGCGGGAGGCCCATCACAAGGGAAGACCCCGACGACGGCGACGCTCCCGGACAACCTGGTTGCCGACCGCCAGCGCGACGACGAAGGCGGCCAGCGGATACACCGCCAGAAGTTCGATGTTCACGTACGCCACGGCACCCACCACGGCGCCGGCCGACAGACACAGCGCCATGAGCAGTGGGTACACCCAGGCAGCGGTGCGTCCGCCGAAGAAGGAGTCCACGAACCGCTGGCCGGCCTTCACCAGAGTTCCGGTCACGTACGTCACCGCCACACTGACTTCCCCGTCCCGCTCGAAGACCGAGTTCATCGCCCCGATGCCCAATGACAGCAGCAGCAGGCAGGCCCATTCCAGACCGACGGCAAGCAGGAGCGCACTGATACTGAACAGTGTCGCCACGAGGATCATCACCGCTTCGCGGGCGCGGTACTTGCCCAGCTTGAAGGTCGAGAACCGTTGGACGAACGCGCCCAGGATGACCCCGGCCATGAACAGTCCGATGCACTGCCCGGCCAGCAACATCAGTTCGGCGTCCCCCTCGACGAAGGACACCGCGAACCGGGTGCTGTTGCCCGACATGAACGACAGGAACACTCCGCCGTAGAACATGAAGCCAATCGAGTCAACGTATCCAGCCACCGCGGCCAGCGACATCGCGAGTGCCCGCTCCCCGGGCCGGTAGTGCAACATAGACACAGGATTCTAGCGGGCCGAGCTGCTTCACAGGAACGTTTGCACGTGGAACAATTGGCGTAGTATCGAGCACGGCCCCGAGATGTACCTAAGGAGACTGGCAATGGCAGAACTGACCGACAAGACAGGCGCGCCCGTCGAAGTCCGGGTGACGGACAAGGGCAACGCCTATGCCGTGTACCTCGCCGCCGACGGCACCCGGCTGGGGGCGGCGTATTTCGTGGACCGTGATGACCAGCGCATCTTCCACCACACGCTGGTCGGTGACGAGTACGCCGGGCGTGGACTCGGCAGCATCCTGGTCGGGGCCGCACTGTCGGACACCAAGGCCCAGGGCCTGACGGTCGTGCCGTCCTGCCAGTTCGTCGCCGCCTGGATCGACAAGAACGGCTACGACGGGCCGGTCAGCTCCCCAACCGAGGATACCGACGAGTACGTGCTGCAGCACGCCGGCGAGGCCTGACTCAGACCACCCCCCCGAAGATACCCCCACCGGCCTCCCGGCCGGTGGGGTCAGTTCTGCACGTTCTTGAAGTGCTGGGCCGGCAGCAGGCCCTTGTCCATCCGGGACTTCACGTTCGCCCGGAGGTGGTAGGTGTACCACCAGGCCAGGATGAACAGGATCGCCACGAAGAACATGGTCGGGTGGACGAACCCGCCGATCAGCGCCAGGACCTGGAGGCCGATGTTCATCTTGTCCGCCCACGGCTTGAACTGCAGGAACGACGCAATCACCATGAGCACGCCGAGGCCACCGACGTAGCCCATGTTCAGCGGGGTGGCGTAGGAGCCCTCGTCGATGACGCCGATCACGGTCAGCACCAACAGGACGGTGATGGCTTCCATCAGCATGATCCCGGCCATCATGCCCTTCAGCCCTTTGAAAGGGTCGACCTCCATCTCGTGCGGGGTGCCCAGCGGGGTGGAGGAAGTGTTGTCGCTCATGAGGTCCACTTTGCCGCAGCAGGTACCCAGCAGTCCAATGCACCGGTCAGTTCCGCGGGGTCGTGGAGGTGGATCAGACGGTTTCGGTGCTCGGCGGCGAAGAATCCGCGTTCCACCATCCGGTCGATCATCTCGACCATCGGCGCCCAGTAGTCCTCGACGTCGACCAGTGCGACGGGCTTGCGGTGGATGCCGAGCACCTGGGCGGTCCAGACCTCGAAGAACTCCTCCAGGGTGCCGATGCCGCCGGGCAGGGTGACCATCGCATCGGCCAGCTCGGCCATGCGCCGTTTGCGCTCGGTCATGGAGTCCACGACCTCCAGGTTGGTCAGCCCGGAGTGGCGGATCTCCCCATCGAGCAGTGCCTGGGTGATGACTCCGTGGACCTCCATCCCGGCGTCCAGAGCCGTGTCGGCGGCCACGCCCATCAACCCGACCGAGCCGCCGCCGTAGACCAGAGAATGGCCGGACGCGGCGAGGGTGCGCACCACCGACACGGTCATCTCCCGGTATGCGGGGCTGTCACCGTGGGCCGAACCGAGGTACAGCGCGATGCGCTTGCCGGTACCGGTTCCCTCGCTCACGCCGGGTCCTTACCGAACAGGGCGCGGGCCTCGCCGGCGGTGACGACCGAGCCGGTGACCAGCACGCCGGCGCCGGAGACCTGGGTGTCGCCGAAACCGCCGTCGTCCTCGGCGAGTTGGACGGCCAGTTCCACAGCCCCGGGGAGGTTGACGGCGACGTGCACGCGTTCCTCGCCGAAGGCGTCACAGGCGTACTCGGCGAGCACCTCCACGTCGACCGCCCGCGGGGAGGTGTTCTGGGTGATGACAACCTCGTCGAGTACCGGCTCCAAGGCTGCGAGGATGCCGCGGGCGTCCTTGTCGCCGAGCACTCCGACGACACCGACCAGGCGGCGGAAGGAGAAGTCCCGGTCGACGGCCTCGGCCAGTGCTTTCGCCCCGTGCGGGTTGTGGGAGGCGTCGATGAACACGCTCGGGGTGGCGCGCACCCGTTCCAGGCGTCCCGGGGAGGTGACCTGGGAGAAGCCCCGTCGGACGGTCTCCTCGTCGAGCATGCGTCCGGCACCGGCGCCGAAGAAGGCCTCCACCGCGGCCAGGGCGGTCGCGGCGTTGCGCGCCTGGTGGGCACCGGAGAGCGGCAGGAAGATGTCGGTGTAGGTGCCACCGAGTCCACGCAGGGTCAGGGTCTGCCCGCCGACGGCGACGGTGGACTCCACGACCCCGAACTCGGAGCCGGCCCGGGCGACGGCGGAGTCCGCCGCCACGGCCTGTTTCAGCACGACCTCGAGGGCCTCGGGCTCCTGTTCGGCGACGATGGTGACGTTGTCCGGCGGGGTGAGCAGGTCATCGGCGTCCCAACGCTGCTTGATGATCCCGGCCTTCTCCCCGGCGATCTCGGCGAGGGTGTCGCCGAGGTAGTCGGTGTGGTCCATGCCGATCGGGGTGATCACAGCGACATCGGCGTCGATGACGTTCGTGGCGTCCCACCGGCCACCCAGGCCGACCTCGACAACGGCGACGTCGACGGGGGCGTCGGCGAAGGCGGCGTAGGCCATGGCGACGAGGATCTCGAACTTGCTCATCGCCGGGCCACCCTCGGCCTGGGACTTCGCGTCGACCATCTCCACGAAGGGCTGGATCTCGCGCCAGGTGGCGACGTAGTCCGCCGGGTGGATGGGGGCACCGTCGATGGCGATGCGTTCGGTGGCCAGCTGCAGGTGCGGGCTGGTGGTGCGTCCGGTGCGCCGGTGGAAGGCGCGCAGCAGGGACTCCACCATGCGCACCACCGAGGTTTTGCCGTTGGTGCCGGCGACGTGGATGGCCTGGTAGTTGCGCTGCGGGCTGCCGAGCAGATCCATGAGCCACTCGATGCGGTCCAGGGTCGGGTCGATCTTGGTCTCCGGCCAGCGCTCGTTGAGCTCGGCCTCGACCTGGGCCAGGGCGGCGAGGTCCTGTTGTGTGACCGGACGGTGCACCGGGGCGGCATCGCCATCACCGTCGGCGCCGTTGGCGCGGTCGTGGGCCTTGGTGTTCTCCGGGGAGTTCAGGTCGATCGGCAGGTCCAGGCCGGACGCCCCGAGGGTGGCTTCGCCGAAGCCGGGCTCGATCCCGGGCTCCATCTCCGGCTCAATTTCCGGTTCCATGCCGGTCATGTCCTCCGGCTCGGTGTCGCTCATGCCAGTGCCTCCAGGCGGGCGGTGATGCGCTCGACCTCCTCCACGGCAACCTGGCGGCGTGCGGTGATCTCCTGCACGACCTTCTCCGGGGCCTTGGCCAGGAAGTTCTCGTTGCCCAGCTTCTTGTCAGCGCGCTCGAGCTCCTTGTTCGCCTCGGCGAGGTCCTTCTCCAGACGCTTGCGCTCGGCGGCGACGTCCACGGTGCCGGAGGTGTCCAGCTCCACGGTGATGGTGGCGCTCGACAGTCGCAGCTCGACAGCGGCGGTCGGGGTGAAGCCCTCCTCCGGTGCGGTGATCTTCACGATGGACCGCACGGCATCCTGCAGGCCGGTGAGGTCGGCGGCCTCGGCGTCGAAACGTCCCGGCACCTTCTGGGACGGCTTCACACCCTGGTCGGCGCGGAAACGGCGGATCTCGGTGACCAGCTTCTCCACGTCGTTGAGGCGTCGCACGGCGTCGGTGTCTGTGTCGATCCCACCGTTGGTGTCGGCGGCGGTCGGCCAGTCGACGACGGCGAGGCTGGCCGGGTAGCCTTCGGTGCCCTCGGTCAGGGCGGTCCACAGGGTCTCGGTGACGAAGGGCATGGAGGGGTGCAGCAGGCGCAGGACGGTGTCCAGCACCCGGCCGAGCACCAGGCGGGTGTTCTCGCCCTGGGCGCGCTCGGCCTCGGTGGCGGCGTCCCAGTCGCGCGGGATCTGCACCTTGGCGATCTCCAGATACCAGTCGCAGAACTCGTTCCAGGCGAAGCGGTAGAGCGCCTCATTGGCGACGGCGAACTCGTAGCGGTCCAGATGAGTGTCGACCAGGACGCGCAGCTCCTCGAGCTTGTCGAGGATCCAGCGGTCGGCATCGGTGAGGTTCTCGCGGGCCGGGAATGCGTCGGTGTCGCCGTAGGGCAGCACGCGGGCACCGTTCAGCAGCGCGAACTTCGTGGCGTTGAAGAGCTTGGTGGCGAAGTTCCGGGAAGACTGGGCGGAGTCCTCACCGACGGGCAGGTCGGTGCCGGGGTTCGCACCGCGGGCCAGGGTGAAACGCAGCGCGTCCGCGCCGTAGTCGCGGACCCAGTCCATCGGGTCGATACCGTTGCCCAGCGACTTGGACATCTTCCGGCCGTGCTCGTCGCGGACCAGGCCGTGCAGGAAGACGTCAGTGAAGGGCACCTGCGGGCGTCCTGCCCGCTGATCCTTGGTGGTGCCGGGCTGGCCGGCATCGAGGGTGGAGCCCTCGATGGTGTCGGCGAAGGTGGCGAACATCATCATGCGGGCGACCCAGAAGAACAGGATGTCGTAGCCGGTGACCAGCACGGAGGTCGGGTAGAACTTGGCCAGTTCATCGGTGTTCTCCGGCCAGCCCATCGTGGAGAACGGCCATAGCGCGGAGCTGAACCAGGTGTCGAGCACGTCCTCCTCGCGGTGCCAGCCCTCCCCTGCCGGCGGCTCCTCGTCGGGGCCGCAGCAGACGATCTCGCCCTCGGGTCCGTACCAGATCGGGATGCGGTGGCCCCACCACAGCTGCCGGGAGATGCACCAGTCGTGCATGTCGTCGACCCAGTCGAACCAGCGCGGCTCCTGGGAGGCGGGGTGGATCACGGTGTCGCCTTCGCGCACCGCGTCGCCGGACATCTTCGCCAGCTCCTCGACCTTGACCCACCACTGCTCGGACAGGCGCGGCTCGATGGCCTCGCCGGAACGCTCGGAGTGGCCCACGGAGTGGACGTAGGGGAAGACGCGCTTGAGCACACGGCCCTGGGCCTCCAGGTCCAGGCGGATCTGCTCGCGGGCCTCGAAGCGGTCCATGCCGTCGTACCGGGTACCGGTGTTGGCGATGTGACCGGTCTCGTCGATGACCTCGGGCATCTCGAGGTTGTGGCGGCGCCCCATCTCGAAGTCGTTCGGGTCGTGCGCCGGGGTGATCTTCACCATGCCGGTGCCGAACTCCGGGTCAACGTAGTCGTCGGCGATGACGGTCATCGTCTGGCCTTCGATGAAGGGGTGCGGCAGTTCGGCACCGATGAGGTCGGTGTAACGCTCGTCCTCGGGGTGCACGGCGACGGCGACGTCGCCCAGCATGGTCTCCACTCGGGTGGTGGCGACGTCCGCGTGCGGGCCCTTTCCGTCGACGTCCCCGTAGCGCAGGGTGACCAGCTCACCCTCGTCGTCGGAGTAGACGACCTCGATGTCGGAGATAGCGGTGCACAGCACCGGGGACCAGTTGACCAGACGCTTCGCGCGGTAGATCAGACCGCGGTCGAAGAGCTCCTTGAAGATGGTCTGCACCGCACGGGAGAGCCCGTCGTCGAGGGTGAAGCGCTCGCGCTCCCAGTCGACGGAGTCACCGATGGCGCGCATCTGGTTCTGGATGACACCGCCGTACTTCTGCTTCCACTCCCACACCTTGGCGGTGAAGTCTTCACGGCCGTAGTCGAAGCGGTCCTTACCCTCGGTCTCCTTGAGCATCGCCTCGACCTTGGTCTGGGTGGCGATACCGGCGTGGTCGGAGCCGGGCAGCCACAGCACCTCGTAGCCCTGCATGCGCTTGCGGCGGGCCATGGAGTCCATCAGCGTGTGGTCCAGTGCGTGGCCCATGTGCAGCTGGCCGGTGACGTTCGGCGGCGGCAGGACGATGGAGAAAGGCTTCTTGTCGCTGCTGGCGTCGGCGTGGAAGTAGCCGGCGTCGACCCAGCCCTGGTAGAGGGTGGATTCAACGTCGGTGGGGTTCCACTGCTTCGGCAGGCGGTCGGCCCGGTTGTTGGACGCAGGATCGGTCGTGGAACTGATGGCGGAGGCGCTGGTGCTGGTCTGATCGGTCACGGTCACACAGTCTAGTCCAGTGCTCGGACACGAACCCAGACCGGTCGACGGTGTAGATGAGCTGGCACCTGACCCGACGCACGCGGTCCGCCTGACTCCGCGCCCACTGTCGCGACCGTGTCGAGGACATGTCGCCGGAGGTCATTTCTCCATGATTCTCCTTAGAGTGGGGAATATGACCTTCCGCACCGACGACGCCATGGTGGAGTTGCTCCCCTACGGCGCAGTCTGGGTCGAGAGAGACTTCCCGGACGCGAATATGTTGATCCTCCCCCGCGTCGCCCGGGTGGCGAACACGCACTGGCACTCCGATCATGTCGGAGGAAATGCCCGGTTCCAGCAGTCCGGCGCCGAGGTCTTCGGCGCCCATGGAGACGCCGATGCCCTCCGCCGCGCCGATACCCACTGTTGTGTGGCGGAGTACCTGGACCAACCGGTCCCGGTGTACACGGTCGACCACGGCATCGGCGACGGTGATCGCGTCCTGCTCGGGGACACGGAATGGACTGTGGTCGAGGTCCCTGGTCATACTTCGGGACACCTCGCCTAGTGGCCCCCTGATCACCGGGTACTCGTCGCCAGGGACACCCTGAGCAACTACGACATCGGCTGGGTCAACGTGATGCTCGACGGCCCCGGGATGCTGGAGACCGCGGCGACCTCCCTGTCACGACTGCAGGAGTTCGATGCCCTCGTCATCCTGCCCGGTCACGGACCTGCCGTGACCGACGTGACTGCAACAATGGACGCGGCGTTGCGGCGGATCAGGAAACGACAGGACCATCTCTATCTGGCAGTGGCCTACGGGGCGAAACGGATCCTCTCATTCGCCCTGATGCTGCGGGGAGGGATGAGCACCACGGAGCTGGAGGACTACATCACCCGGCAGGCGTGGGCACGTGATGCCGCTCAGCTAATGGGACAAGATACCGGGGAGTTCATCCGCAACCTCGTGGACCCGATGATGAACAGCGGTGCCCTGATCGTGGACGCCGGGATGGTCCGCACTTCCACAGCAGCGGTTCCGGTGGATCCGGCTGTATTCGACCTTCCCTGGCCCCGGGACTGGATGCGTCAACGGTCAGGGGACGGATCATCCCTTCAGCTCGGTGTAGATCTCCCTGACCCGGTCGCGGAGGTTCTCGTCGACCCGGCCCCAGTACACCCAACACTGCTGCTCGACCTGGTCTGAGACACCCTGCATCGCACCGGCGATATTGCCGGCCAAACGCTCACGGGCAGCATCATCAAGCACATCGCGCACCAAGGTGCCCGCTTGCACGAAATCATCGTCCTCCGGATGGCGGACGTACGCACCACGGGTCAGGTCACCGCCGTAGTTCTCGTCGAAGAGTCCCAGGTCGTCGGCGGTGCCCACCGCGGTTTCAGCACCACGACCGAAACCATAGGACGACTCCCCGGCCGAAACCCCCTTCTCCACCACACCGGAACCGTCGTCGACATCAGCGGTGCCCTCAGCCCGCTCGTAGCGGTTCGGCGAATACACCGGAGTCCCCGCGGCCGGGAACTGGTGGGTCGAGGCACCGTCCTTCATGGTGTAGGTGTTCTGCTCGACCACCGGGCTGTTCACCGGGATCTGCGGATAGTTGATCCCCAGCCGGTAGCGCTGGGTGTCCGCGTAGGCGAACGAGCGGGCCATCAGCATCTTGTCCGGGGAGAAGCCCACGCCCGGCACAATGTTGGACGGGGCGAACGCGGCCTGCTCGATCTGGGCGAAGAAGTTCTCCGGGTTGCGGTTCAGGGTGAAGTGCCCGACATCGATCAGCGGGTAGTCCTTCTGCGACCAGGTCTTCGTGAGGTCGAAGGGGTTGAACCGGTAGCTTTCCGCCTCCTGAAGCGGCATGATCTGCACCTTGACGTCCCACGTCGGGTAATCGCCACGCTCGATCGCCTCGAGGAGGTCCTGCCGTGAGTGGTCGAAATCGCCGGAGCCGACGACCTCGGATGCCTCGTCATCGGTGAAGAAGTCCCAGCCCTGGCGGGTCTTGAAGTGGTACTTCACCCAGAACCGCTCGCCGGCGGCGTTGATCCACTGGTAGGTGTGCGAACTGAACCCGTCCATGTGGCGGAAATCCTTCGGGATCCCACGGTCCCCCATCAGATAGGTGACCTGGTGGGCGGATTCGGGACTACGCGTCCAGAAGTCCCACTGCATGTCGGCGCTGCGCAGACCGTTGGTCAGCCGCTTCTGGGAACGGATGAAGTCCGGGAACTTCATGCCGTCGCGCATGAAGAACACCGGGGTGTTGTTGCCCACCAGGTCGTAGTTGCCCTCCTGGGTGTAGAACTTCAGCGAGAAGCCTCGGACGTCGCGCACCGTGTCGGGAAAGCCCTGCTCCCCGGCGACGGTGGAGAACCGCGCGAGCATCGGGGTCACCCGGCCGGGCTGGAACAGGTCGGCCTTGGTGTACTTCGACACGTCCTCGGTGATCGTCAGCTCCCCAAATGCACCGGACCCCTTGGCATGGACATTGCGCTCCGGGATACGTTCCCGGTTGAAATGCGCATGCTTCTCCATCAGGTGGACGTCGGTCAGTGCGATGGGCCCCTGCTCGCCGACGGTCACCGAGTGTTCCTCAGTCGTCACGGGCGAACCGTTGACATTGGTGGAGTGCCCGGAATAGGGGCACACCCCCCGGGATGCGACATCCCCGGCAGAGGGGTGGTCGGTGGTGTTGTGGTGGTTGTCGGTGGTCATGTCTTACCTCCAGTTTCTGCAGTGCGGACACAGCATCAGCGCTGTGTCACCGGCGGAGGTAGTCAACCCCCGTCGTCACGACCCCAGGGTAGTCATCATTCGGCCACGTTGTGTCCCGCTACTGCCGCGGACGGTGATCCGGGTCGGTGATGCCTGCCAGGTATGCAGTGCCTGGGCGAGGTAGGACGCATCGACCGTCGCCGCCCCGACGTATCGGGCGGCGTGCACCTGCTCGGCGTTGATCCTGGTCCAGTCCAGAGACCACCTGGTGTTCCGGAGCAACTGGTCGAAGAAGTACCGCTGGGTCCGTGAGTTGCCGTCGCGGAACGGGTGGACCATGGTCAGCTCCGCCCAGTGGTCATCGACCGTGGCAAGGGCAGCGTCGATGTCCGTGACTGATGGAGGACGACGGGCAATGTCGCGGATGACCCGGTCCAGTTCCCGGTCGACGAACTGTGCCCGGCACATCGCCATGCCCATGGCCCCGACTTCTGTGGTTCGAAGTTCTCCGGCCCACGGATAGATGTCCTGCATCAGGAAAGAATGGACGCCGACGAGGTCATCGCGGGTGAAGCTGGTCAGTGGTGCGGCGCGTTCCAGCTCAGCCAGCCGGCGTGCTGCGAGTTCCCCTCCCAGAATCTCGAGCTCCCGGTCATCGGCTGCCCCGCCATGGTCATCGATGCAGCGACAGCGGCGACCTTCTGGTCCTCGGTCCTGTTCTCATCCATAACTGATCATTCTGCCTGCTCATTCGGGGTCAGAGAAGGGAGAGGAAGGCCCGGAGACACCGGCCCGCTTAACCCCGGAACCGCACTGCCTGGGGCACCAGCTCCTCCAGGCTGAGGTTCACATGCTTCCGCCGCACCTCCACCGACGAGTGGGAGTGCCCGTTGACGGTGCACTCGAAGCCCTCGCGTCCCGCCCACCTGTCCAACGTCTGGGTCTGGTGCGGATCAGGCACCGCATCCTTCCCAGTCGCCCGAGGGATGTGGGTCATCAACACCTGCCAGCGCCCGATTCGGATCTGCAGCTCCAGTGCGATGACATCGAAGACCTCCCGGTACGCCGGCGTCCACGTCACCACCGGGTCCAGACCGAACATCGGGTGGATCCGGTCATGGTTACCGTGGACCAGCCACATCGTGAGGTTCTTCTGCGCCTTCAGCTCGGCGAGGCAGTCGAGCGCACAGGCGTCCTCACGCACCGAAATATCTCCCAGGCACAGCAACGTGCCGCCGTCCGGCACCTCCCGCAGGTCGGAGACGGTCCGGAGAGTGTCGGTCTTAGAATGCAGCGTAATCGGAAAGTCTAGTACCAACCATCCCAGCCATCACCTTCTAGAGCGAGAGCAGCTCAGCGGACATCTTCTTGACGACCACGCAGGTCTGAGGAATGATCAACTCTAGACGATCCACAATGGGGAGGGATCGCAACTCGCTTCGGGGGAAGGTACGGTATGTCCTATGACCACCATGAACCAGCACCGCTCGGCGCGGAGTTCATAGATCCGCGGACGGAGCAGCTGATCGGCCACAACGTCCTCACAATGGCCAGAAGCTGACCACTACCCGAAGCCAGTGGGTTCCGCGGCTACGAACTGGTCAGCCCTGGGGGCTGCTGACAGGATCCTCCGGATGGCAGAACTCTCCGCAGAAGCTGCTGCTGAAGCCACCCGAGCGAACGCTGAGGCCACCCGGGCGGAAGCTGACGCAACACGAGCCGGTGCAGAGTCGGTACGGGAAGACGCCGCTGCGGTCTGGCCCGTCAACAGCTCTCGGTGGCGAGAGGCTCTACTTCCGCACGCCGAAAGATGATGGGCGAAGACCGTCTATGAGCGCCGAGCCAGTGCCGCCAGGTCCACCCCGCGTAGCCGGGCGAACTCCGCAGTCGACCCGGTGACCAGCACATCCACCTTCTGCAGCTCTGCGACCGTCGAAGCCCCCAGCAACGTCATCAGGGTGCGGACCTGCTCGGTCCAGTCGTGCAGTTCCTCCACCAGGGCGTCGTAGCCGTTGGTGAGCAGCACGTTCAGGAAGTAGCCGGACACACCCACCGCCGAGGCACCGAGCGCCAGCGCACGGATCACGTCCAGCGGGGTTGACACCGCGCCGGAGGCCAGCATCTGCACCGGCGAACCCGAGGTGCGGACCAGCGGAGCGCCCTCAACCTGCAGGTCCAGCAGGCACTCCGCCGCCGTCTGACCCCAGCCGGAGAGGTACGCGTACTCCTGCTTCTCGCGGCGGCGGTTCTCGATGTCGATGAAGTTCGTGCCACCACGTCCACTGACGTCCACGGCCGCCACACCACGGGCGGCGACCTCGGCCACCGTGCGCGGAGACACCCCGAAGCCGACCTCCTTGACGACGACGGGCACGTCCACGCCCTCGACGATCTCACCGATGCGGTCCAGCCAGTGGCTGAAGTCCCGGTCGCCCTCCGGCATGACCAGTTCCTGCGCCGGGTTGACGTGGATCTGCAGCGCATCGGCATCAATGAGCTCCACCGCTGCACCGGCCTGTTCCACGGTCATCTCCGGGCTGATGTTCGACATCAGGAACGCCTCCGGTGCGTTCTCACGCACCACGCGGAAGGTCCCAGCCAGTTCCGGGTCGCGCAACGCCGGGCTCACCGAACCGGTCGCCATCGCCACCCCGGTCTGCGCCGCGGCACGGGCCAGGTCGGCATTGATCCGCCCGGTCTTCTCCGAACCGCCGGTCATGGCGTTGATGTGGAAGGGCACCGCCCAGTCACGACCGCACACCACCGTGGAGGTGTCCACCGCGTCCCGTGCGATCCCGGGGAAGGAATGGTGCACGAAACGGACATCGTCCCACACGCCGGGGTGCCCTGCACCGGCGCCGGACGCAGCGGCAGCACGCTCGCCGCGCAGCCCCTGCGCCAGGTCAACGTGCTCGTCCTTGCGGTTAACCGGGGCTGCCCCACTACCGGCCTGTACCGCCATATGGGCACGGTCGCGCTCGATGCTCATCTCACTCCCCTTCTGCGCCGGACACAGCGTCCGGCTGGTGCACGTGCAGGTTCAGCATCCGGATATCGGCCCGCTCCCAGGTGGCGAGCAAATCATCGATGTCGGACACCGAACTCTCCGGGTCGATCAGCACGATACCGCAGTCCCCTCCGCCGGCACCGGAGGTCTTCGCCGCCCCACCATGGGCCTCGGCCGTCTCGATCAGCTTGCGCAGCGTCGGGGTCTCGATCGTGGTCCCGGTGAGCTCCCCCAGTCCACGCAGCAGGTCCCGGTTGCGTCGGATCGCGGCGAACACCCCGGTGCTGTCGTCCCGGTCGACCGCATCGATGAAGTCCTCCACGCACTGACGGGACTGCTCCAGGAACCAGGCGTAGTCCCCGGGCCCCGGCGACCGTGCCTCATCCGCGTCCGTGGCCGTGCCTGTGCGCTGGGCCCCGGACACGTCGGCTCCCTCGGTGTTGGACTGCACATCGTCGACCAGCCGGGACGTCGAGGCCGGCGAACCGGTCCAGCCCACCAGCAGACGCAGGTGCGCCGGCGGGGTCAGCGGACGCACCGACAGCCCCGGCCACGGCGCGGCGATCAGCTCGAGCAGGTCCCGGCCCGGACGCTGCTGTCGCGCCCATTCCCGGTCGAAGGAGGTGTAGGCGATCCAGCCGCCGAACATGGAGGCCGCCACGTCCCCACCGGAGCCGGACCGCTGCACCTCGATACTGGCCAGCAGGGCCAGCTTGAGCTGTTCCATCAGGCCGAGATCCAGCCGGTAGTGCTGGCACAGGGCGCGCACCGTGGCCACGGTGACGGCCGCCGAGGAGCCGAGGCCGAACTTGCGTCCGGAGTCGTCGTCCAGCTCGCTGGTGATGTCCAGGTCATAGACCTGCAGTTGAACCCCGAGCGCGACCGCGGCCTCCTCCACCACGCGCACGGCGGCCAGCACGAAGCTGAACTGGTCCTGGTCCGGTTCGATGACCATGGAGTTCGGGCTGTCGGCGGTGCCACGGCGGTACCACTCCAGGCGACTTCCGGCGTTCTGGTCGGTGGTGATGTGACCGGTGTCGGATGCCGCGGGGCTGACCCGCACGGTCAGGTAGCGGTCGACGGCGATGAGCACGGCAGGGTGGCCGGTCTCCACCACGGCGTACTCGCCGGCGATGTAGAGCTTTCCTGGGGCGCGGACCTCGGTGATCATCGGGTGACCACCATACCCTCGCCGGACCTGGCGATCACCGTGGACAGTCCCGGCACTGTGTCAGCCAGGTGGTTCTTCAGCCAGGCGTCGAGCTCCCCGACCTTGTCGGCGGTGGTGAGCACCTTGACGTTCGGACCGGCGTCCATCGTCGCCCATGCCGGCAGGCCGGCCTCACGGGCGGCCTTCACCGCGGCCAGGGCGGCCCGGCTGGCGTCGGTGAGGTAGTCCACCGGGGGCACGGCGGTCTGCATCGTGCGGTGCATGCCCGCGGCGTTACGCTCGGCGATCTCCCCCAGGGTCGCCAGGTCCCCAGCAGCGACGGCCTCCAGTGCGCCGGCGAGGTCGTTCTTGTGGCTCTCCACCCACGGCCAGTACTCCGGGGAGGTCTCCACCGTGTGGGCCATGCCGTCGCGGCTGGAGACGGACTTCTCGCCGGCGTTGAGCACCAGCACCACCATCGCCAGGGAGGACGCCAGGTCGGTGGGGTCGTCCACCGGTTCGGCGTAGGACGATCCGTCGTCGGACCCGGCATGCCACATCGCCAGGCCGCCGTAGATCGAGCGGGAGGCCGAGCCGGAGCCCCGGCGGGCCAGCCGGGAGAGCTCCCGGTCGTCCAGATCCAGGCCTGCGGCGGCCGCGGCGGCTCCGGTGAGGGCGGCGAAACCCGAGGCGGAGCTGGCCAGACCGGCGGCGGTGGGCACCGTGTTCACCGAAGTGACCTGGGCGGCGGCGGCGATCCCGGCGCGCTGGCGCACCAGGTCGAGCAGGGCGGTGATCCGGGCCATGGCTTTGCCGGTGACCGGCTCGCCGTCGAGGGTGGCGGTGTCAGTGCCCGGCTCCGCACCGAAGGTCACCGTCGTGGTGGTGTACAGCGCGTCGAGGGTCAGTGACAGGCTGGGGGTCACCGGCAGGATGAGCTCGGCATCGGCCTTGCCCCAGTACTTGATCAGCGCGATATTGGCGTGCGCGACCGCGGTGGCCGACATGGCCGCCGGCGTGGAGTCAGTCACTTGGTGCCCTCCTGCGGGACGGCTCTGCTGCTCGCACTGGTTGCGCTGGACGCGCTGGACGAACCGTTCACCCGCTCGGGCACGTGCACCCAGGCTGCAGCCGCGCCGGCGTCCAGCAGGGCGTCCTCGATGCGCCGGGCCTGCTCGGCGGTCTCGGCCAGGGCGATCATGCACCCGCCGCGTCCGCCACCGGTGAGCTTGGCGCCCAGGGCCCCGGCATCCATTGCCGCGTCCACGAGCCGCTCCAGTGAGGGGTCGCTGACCCCCAGCTCCTTCAGCAGGCCGTGTGACTCGGTCATGCGCCGGCCCACCGTCACGGTGTCACCGTCGCGCAGGGCCTCGACCACCTCCCCGGTGATCTCGCCGAGACGTTCCAGCGCCGTGTTGGTGGACTCCGGCTCGGCCTCCCGCCGGTCACGGACATGCGCCACCGCCTCGCGGGTCGCGCCCTCCACACCGGAGTCGGCGATGACGATCCACCCCTGCGGCACGACCTGCAACTCGGTGGACTCACCGTCCTGGAAGTACACGGGCACCTGTGAGGAGGTGGTCACCGCGTCCAACCCGGACGGCCGACCGTGCGCCACAGTCTCGGCCTCCTGGGTCATGTCGAAGAGCTCCGCCGGCGTCGCCGCGACGTCGAAGGCATCGAGGACGGCACGGATCACCGCACCACCGGCGGCGGCGGAGGAACCGAGGCCACGCTCCGGCGGGAAGTTGGCATCCGTGGTGATCGTCAGCCCGGTACCGGGGTGTCCAGCGAAGCGGGCGGCGATCTCCGCGGCCTTGACGATGCTGGCGAAGCGCGCCGGAGCGTCCGACAACAACCCCGACCAGCCCAGACCGGTCAGCGTGCTGGGTCCGTCCACCGGCTCAACGCGGGCGGTCATGAACAGGCTGCGCAGCGGCAGAGCGATCGCGGGGAATCCGTAGACCACCGAATGCTCGCCGAAGAGGATGATCTTCGCCACGGTACGGCCGTGCCCGACATGTGGAGTCACATAAGCCTTTCTGCTGCAGAAGTGGAGAGAGCGTCAAGACGAAAGATTACAACGTGGACAGGTCCACACCGTAAACCACCGCACGTCACCGCAAGTCACTGTGGGGTCCGACGTCCCAAGCGTGCCACATCCGGTGGCCCGCCACCGGGATTCGTCGCCCCAATATCGCTGGGTCTGCCACCCGCCAGCCACCCGCCAGCCGACCGCCAGCCACGTGCTGCCGCGATTCCGCTGTTCACCGGGTCGAGGCATACACTTACCCGGCAATCCCCTGACGTTTCCCCGTGAAGAGAGCCCATGAGCACGCCCACACCGGCCACGACCGCGGCCGCCTCCCAGAAACACCCGGTTGACCAAGTCCCGGCGCCCGGAAAACTGGCCGTCCTGTCCACCCAGCACGTCCTGGCGTTCTATGCCGGTGCGGTGATCGTCCCGCTGCTCATCGCCAGCGGCCTGGGGCTGGACGCCGAGACGACCATCCACCTGATCAACGCCGACCTGTTCACCTGTGGCATCGCCACCCTGATCCAGTCGGTCGGGTTCTGGAAGGTCGGTGTACGCCTGCCGATCATCCAGGGTGTGACCACCACCGCGGTCTCCCCGATCATCGCCATCGGCCTGGCCACCACCGGTGGCGAGGGTGGCACCGAGGCGCTGCCGGCGATCTACGGCTCGATCATCGTCGCCGGCCTGTTCACCTTCTTCGCCGCCCCCTACTTCGCGAAGTTCATCCGGTTCTTCCCGCCGGTGGTCATCGGCACCGTACTGACCACTATGGGCATCACCCTGCTGGGTGTCTCCGCCAACGACATCACCGGCTTCGCCGACGGCACCCCGGCTGCCAAGGACCTGGCCTACGCCGGTCTGACCCTGGCGGTCATCCTGCTGGCCCAGCGCTTCTTCAAGGGCTTCCTCGGCACCCTGGCCATCCTGATGGGTCTGGTCATCGGCACCGGTGTGGCGATGATCCTCGGCGACGCCGGGTTCAACGACGTGGGCTCCTCCGACTGGGTCGGCTTCACCACCCCGTTCTACTTCGGCGCCCCGGAGTTCGTGCTCACCGGCATCATCTCCATGGTCATCGTCATGCTGATCACCATGGTGGAGACCACCGGTGACGTCTTCGCCGCCGGTGAGATCGTGGGCAAGCGCATCACCAAGGGCCACATCGCCGCCGCCATCCGCGCCGACGGCCTGTCCACCACCCTCGGTGGCGTGCTGAACTCCTTCCCCTACACCTGTTTCGCGCAGAACGTCGGCCTGGTGCGCATGACCCGGGTGAAGTCCCGCTGGGTCGTCGCCGGGGCCGGCGTGATCATGATCGTCATCGGCCTGATCCCCAAGGCCGGCGCGGTCGTCGCCGCGATCCCCGGCCCGGTGCTGGGCGCGGCGTCGCTGGCCCTGTTCGCCAATGTCGCCCTGGTCGGTATCCAGACCCTCGGCAAGGCCGACCTGTCGGACAACCGCAATGCCGCGGTGATGACCATCTCCATCGGGCTGGGCATGCTGGTGGCCTTCAAACCGGACATCGCCCAGATCTTCCCCGAGTGGGCGCAGGTGTTCTTCGCCTCCGGCGTGACCACCGGCTCCATCGCCGCGATCCTGCTCAACCTGCTCTTCTTCCATGTCGGACGCCGCCCCTCCCCGGAGGTCACCCGGGACGCAGCCGGACGCGCCATCGCCCTGGACGACGTCAACGCCATGGACTCCGAGACCTTCGTCTCCACCTTCTCCCCACTGTTCAACGGGGTCAGCTGGCCGCTGGAGCGAGCCCACGCCGCCGGGCCGTTCGGCAGTGTGCAGGAACTGCGTGACGCCGTGCAGGAGGCCGTGCTCACCGCCGACCGTGAGGAGCACACCGACCTGATCGGCAGCTACCCCTCGATGGCCGAGCTGTTGCTCGACGACAACACCGCCGACGAGCGACTGTCCAGCTTCGCCGGGTCGGTGGCGCTGGAGAACCTGGACTCCATGGACGACGTGGAGCAGGAGCAGCTGCGCGAGCTCTCCACCAGTTACCAGAAACGCTTCGGTCTGCCGTTCGTGATGTGCCTGGGACGCCTGGACTCCCGCTCTCAGATCATCAGCGAAGGCGTGCGGCGCCTGGAGAACTCCCCGGCCCAGGAGCGGTTGCAGTTGCTGGGTGAGGTCGTGGAGATCGCCAACGACCGCTTCAACCACATGATCGCCGACGCCAGCCCGGTCGCCTCGGCGTGGAAGAGCAAGTTCAACCACCTGGATTAGGCAGCCGACCGCCTGCAGCGGGACAGGAAGGAACCTCGGGCGCCAGTGGGAGGGTCGCTGGCATCCGGGGTTTTCTGTGTGTGGGGGACGCGTCCTACGCGGAGCGCACCTGCGACACAGCTGTGGACACCGCGCTGACCGCCTGATCCATGGCCTTGCGCGCTCCTCGCCACACCGCCACCGAGTTGGCGAAGGGGTGCACCAATCCCCGGTGGCGGACCATGGTCACCGGCACGCCAGCTTCCTTGAGCCGGGCCCCGTAGGCCTCCCCCTCGTCACGCAACGGGTCGAAACCGGCAACGGCGATATAGGCCGGTGCCAGGCCGGAGAGGTCGTCCGCCAACAGCGGGGACACCAGCGGGTCGGTCGGGTCGACAGGGGTACCGAGGGCACCACCGCGTCCCAGGTAGTGGTGCTCGTACCAGGAGATCTGCTCCTCGGTGAGGTAGAAGCCCAGTTCACCGAACTCGACCCGGCTGGCGCTCTTGTTCGCCAGGTCGGTGACCGGTACGAACAGCAGCTGCAGCAGCGGCTGGTCGCGGCCTTCGGCGCGCAGTCGCAGACAGGACGCGGCCGCCAGGTTGCCGCCCGCGGAGTCGCCGCCAACGATCAGCCTGGAGGTGTCCACCGGCACACCGATGACCCGCTCCACCTCCCCACCCCGGGTGGAGTCCTGTACGGCGGTGACCACCTCGAAGACATCGTCCAACGGAGTGGGGAACGGATTTTCGGGTGCCATCCGGTAGTCGACCGACACCACGGTGACCCGGCCGTCAGCGCACAGGCTACGGCAGGCGGCGTCGTGACTGTCGAGGGAGCCGGTGACCCAGCCACCACCGTGGGCGTAGATCAGCACCGGGCGCGGACCGAGGTCCTCATGTGGTGATGCGTGGTGATAGACCCGAACCCCGATCCCGGCGATGGCGCTGTCGTGCACGTGAGCCACCGGAACGGTGCCGGCGGCGATGTAGGCCTCCTTCTCCACGATCTTGCGGGAGTGCACCGGGGGAACCTCGACGATGTCCAGGGAGCTGATGACCTTCAGTGCCAGCAGGGACGCCCGGACGTCGGCGTCGAGCAGGTCACCGTCCTTGTTGCGGACGGTGCCGAGTGCGCGAAGAACCGGTACGGGAATCTTGCTGAGTAGGCGTCCGCCGAAGGCGGTGGCCTTGTCAACGAAACCCGGTCGGTACACCCCGTTGCCGGGGTTGGTGATGTGGGATGCCGGAGAGGGGTGCGCTGGGGTGTTGTTCGTCATGTGCCATAGGCTGCCATACCATGTGGCATATGTCACACACGGGGGTGAACTATTTCATACGTGATAGCTCCCGGAGGTCGTCAGACCATTCCGGCATCCTTCACCGTCTTCCACTCAGCCTGCAGCTCCTCGACCGTAGCAGTCAGTCGTTCCTGCTGGTCATCGGACAATTCCAGGCCCTGGACGATCTCCCATCGACCATCGACGCTGCGGCAGGGGAAGCTGCACACCACCCCCTCCGGGACTCCGTAGGAGCCATCGGACTCCAGTGCCACGGAGGTCCAGTCGCCCTCCGGAGTCCCGGCCACCCAGTCGCGCATGTGGTCCACCGCCGCCGAGGCCGCCGACGCCGCCGACGACGATCCGCGCACCTCGATGATCTCGGCGCCACGGTTGGCGACCCGGGGGATGAACTCCCCGGCGACCCAGGCATTGTCCAACTGATCTGCGACCGGGGAACCGTCGAGCTGGAGCTCGGCGACATCCGGGAACTGGGTGGAGGAATGGTTGCCCCACACCGTCATCCGCGACAGCCGGGCCGGGGCGACATCGAGCTTCTGGCCGATCTGCGACAAGCCACGGTTGTGGTCCAACCGGGTCATGGCGGTGACCTGACCACGGGGCAGACCCGCGTGTGCGGCAAGGATCGCGGCATTGGTGTTCGCCGGATTGCCGACCACCAGCACCTTCACCCCTGGCGCGGCGTTCTCGGCGATGGCACGGCCCTGGGGACCGAAGATCCCCCCGTTGCCGATGAGCAGATCCGAGCGCTCCTCCCCCTTGCCACGCGGCTTGGCCCCGACCAGGAAGGCTGCGTCGGCACCGGCGAAACCCTCCGCCGCATCATCGGTGACCACGATCTCCCCGAGGTGCGGCAGGGCAGCGTCCGACAACTCCATCGCCACACCTTCGGCGGCGCGCCGGCCTGCGGGGATCTCCAGCAGGCACAGGTTCACCCGGCGGTCGCCGAAGACGTTGCCGGCGGCGATGCGGAAGAGCAGGGAGTAGGCGATCTGCCCGGCCGCGCCGGTGACCGTGACCGTGACCGGCCTGGCGCCTGCGGTGTCGGCGTTGGCGGTACTGGTGTTCATGGGGATTGCTCCATCATCTGTGTCGTCGGTTCAGGGTCGACCCGCACCCGTGTCCCACAATGGTGGAGGTCACACAGGTGCTTCTGACCCCAACCTAGCGAAAAGGAGCCTGGTGGCGTGTTCGCGACCGTCCCGGACAACCCCCGGTGACCCCATCGTAGCGCCCCTTTCGGACACCCCCTCGCCACCCGGACTACCCCTGTTCAAGTGCCCCCTGTCGAGTGTATTCGTGCCGGATACAGACCTACCACGGCAAAATGGTGACAACAGGTGTTCCAGGGGCCGTATCCTGGAAAGACTGTGGACCGCCCGGCCCCGGCACCACAACCACCGGACACGCCACCGGGTGCACACCCCCGCACCCCTGATGAGGCCACCCGACCCACTCCAGGAGACCCGCCGCCATGACCACCGACCCGGACCCGTCCACCACGCTTCCCGGCACCCACCGTCGTTACGGCTGCTCGGTCGAGGACTACCGACTCGTGCTGGACACCGCCATCCCCGAACTCGTGCGTTCGGGCCTTGCGGCCGAAACTCGCGACATCGCCGTCGGGGCCGGGGTCTCCCCCAACCACCCGCTGCTGCGCGACACCCAGGTGCTCTACGACGAAGCACTGCGCTACGCCTTCCGCCTGATGTGGCCACGTCCCGAAGACCTCGATGTCGAGAACCTCGTTCCGGCCGAAGCAGTCCGCACCCTGGTGCGCACCGCCTACCGCCGACACCGGGCACACCCGGACGCCGTCCGGCTGATCGTCACGGAGAACATCGCCGGGTACGGACATGTCGGCGGACGCCACGACGTGCTCGAATCCTCCCCGGTGGTGCTGCAGATCGACCGGGTACTGATGCGTGGCCAGGACTACGGTGCGTTCCGGCCGGGAATCTCCGCCGAGGATGTCTACGTCCTGATCACCTCATTGTGTTGCTTCCCCGCCTCCCAGGGCACCACCTTCCACACCCACTACGGCACCGACCTGGACAATGCGCAGACGGTTGACGGCCTGGAGAAGTTGGCATGCGATGCGGTTCTGGCGTTCCTGACCACCTCGATGCCCACCACGCAGGGCAGTTCCTACACCCACGCCAGCCCGACGAAGACCACCCCCTCCTCCGTGTCGGCGTCGCTGTACACCGCCGGGGATGGCGGCGGGGTCGAGGGAGTGGTCACGTTCCAGGCGGGCGACGGGCATGACACCGAGGAGCTCATGCGCATGGCGCAGGCCGGTTACGACCACGAGAACGACGAGGTCGTGGGCCACGGCGGGCACTCCGGGCACACCGCGTACGCTGCGTCCGCTGACCCGGACAGCTCGGGTGACTCGGGTGACTGGAGTGCGGATGAGGAGTCGGCGGCGACCGGCGTGGATGAGGACGCGGCGGGGGCCCTCGATGCAGCTGATCACGCTGGCGGTGCTGGCGGTAACGGCTCTGTCGAAGATGGTGGCACCGTCGACGGTGCCGAGAGCACCGAAGCCGACGGAGCCTCCGACACGGCTGGCGACATGGACACCGTGGACGTCGGGGACGCATCGACGGCGGACGCTACTGCTCCCGCTACTGATCGGAATGCCGGAGAAAGCGGGAGTGATCAGTTCGACGGCGCACACGGTGCTGACCGCACGGACGGCAACGACGGCGCTGCCGGTGTCGATACCTCCGGTGAAAAATACACCGAGTTCGACAAGCTGGTCGAGGCCACCGAGGCCGCGGCCGAACAGTCCAGCTACCAGGGCTACCAGGCCTACAACAACTTCTGGGACCCCGACGAGGACTCAGACCCGGACGACGAGAACACCGCCGACGACCACATCGCCGGGCTGTACGACGACTGAGTGTTGCGGGCGGTCGAGGCCTGCGTCAGGCGCTGCGCTGCTCGCGCTCGGCGACCTCTTCATGCGTCAGCAGCTGCGGCTCACCCTCCCCCGTCACCGTCCCGCCGGTGATGATCACCTCACCGGTGTCCTCGTCATCGGGGATCGAGTACATCAGCGGCAGCAGGATGCTCTCGACGATCGAGCGCAGACCACGGGCTCCGGTCTCCCGCTCCAGTGCCTTGCGGGCGATGGCACGCAGGGCGTCCTCCTCGAAAGTCAGCTGCACCCCGTCCATCTCGAACAGTCGCTGGTACTGGCGCACCAGTGAGTTCTTCGGCTCGGTGAGGATCTGCATCAGCGACTCCTCGTCCAGGTGGCCGACGTGGGTGATCACCGGCAGACGACCGATGAGCTCAGGGATCAGCCCGAACTTCACCATGTCCTCCGGCTCCACGTGCCGGAACGGATCCGGATCCTCGTCGGCCTTGCCACGGACCTCGGCGCCGAAGCCGACACCCTTGCGTCCGCGCCGCTCGGAAATGACCTTCTCCAGGCCGGCGAAAGCGCCGGAGACGATGAACAGCACATTCTTCGTGTCGAACTGGATGAGTTCCTGGTTCGGGTGTTTCCGTCCACCCTGCGGCGGGACGGCGGCGACGGTGCCCTCCAGGATCTTCAGCAATGCCTGCTGTACGCCCTCACCGGAAACGTCACGGGTGATCGACGGGTTCTCCGACTTGCGGGAGATCTTGTCCACCTCGTCGACGTAAATGATGCCTTGCTGGGCCTTGGCCACGTCGAAGTCGGCGGACTGCAGCAGCTTCAGCAGGATGTTCTCCACGTCCTCACCGACGTAGCCGGCCTCGGTGAGGCTGGTGGCGTCGGCAATGGCGAAGGGCACGTCCAGCATGCGGGCAAGCGACTGCGCCAGGTAGGTTTTGCCGGAGCCGGTGGGGCCGAGCATGAGGATATTCGACTTGGTCAGCTCGACCTGGTCGTCACTGCGCCGGGCGGTGGCGTCCGAGGACTCGGCGCGGATACGCTTGTAGTGGTTGTAGACGGCGACGGCGAGGGTGCGCTTCGCATCGTCCTGCCCGATGACGTACTCGTCGAGGAAACGGGTGATCGCCGCAGGACGCGGCAGGTCACCGGAGTCATCACCGGAGGAAGCACCGGCGGCGAGTTCCTCGTCGATGATCTCGTTGCACAGCTCGATGCACTCATCGCAGATGTAGACACCGGGACCGGCGATGAGCTTTCGGACCTGCTTCTGGCTCTTTCCACAGAACGAGCACTTCAGCAGCTCGGCACTTTCCTGCATCGATGGCATCTGGGGTGAACACTCCTGGGAACTGGTGGGTGTCAGGGACAATTCCACCCGATTGTACCCCTCTGGGGGCGGTGGTGAGCGCCGGTTGTCGTCGGCGCGTCAGCGACCGCCAGCCCACCTCGAGACTCCGGGATGTTCAGTACGCTGAACACCATGAGTATTCTCCACACCCGCATCACCGGACGCGGCCGCCGCACCGTGGTCCTGCTCGGCGCCCTGGGCTCGGGCGTGGACATGTGGACCGGCGTCCAGAACCGACTCAGCGTCCCCGGCCCCGGCACCGACAGTGTCCCCGGTGCCCGCGTCATCGCCGTCGACCACCGTGGTCACGGTAGCCACGGTGGTCACGGTGGTTCCGTCCTGCCGGACGGCACGCAGGACGCTCCGGTGACCATCGCCGACCTCGCCGGCGACGTCACCGAGACCCTCGACCGACTCGGTCTCGACGGTGGGAGTGACGCCACCCGAATCGACCTCGTCGGCCTGTCCATCGGCGGCGCGATCGCCCAGCACCTCGCCGGATCCCCCGACGCCAGCCACCGGGTACGCACACTGACCCTGATGTGCACCGCGCCGAGCTTCGGCTCCCCGGAAACCTGGACAGCGAAAGCCACCGCGGTGCGCGCCGGTGGACTGGCCACCCTGCAGGACCTCGGCGAGGACACCGTCCAGCGGTGGCTGACACCTGGTTACCTCGCCGACCACCCGGCGACCGCGGCGTCCATCGTCGCGATGATCGCCGGAACCTCCCCGGAAGGCTACGCGCAGTGCTGCGAGGCCCTCTCGTCCTTCAACGGCACTGACCTGCTGGGGCAGGTCACGGTGCCGACGCTGACGGTGGCCGGCGCGTCCGACCCGACCTGCCCGCCGGAGACGCTGAAGGCGATGTCCGAGGCCGTGGCAGGCAACGGTGTCTCTGACGGCGTGGTCCGCCACGAGGTCATCGAACCCGGCGCACACCTGCTGCCGGTACAGCAGGCCCAGCGGGTAGCTGATCTGCTGCAGGAGTTCTGGGGGCCGTAGCTGGTGTTGTGGGCCGTCACCAGTAGTGTTGACCCCTGAGCAACCCTCGTTCTGGCCACTCGGCCCCACCCCACACCTGATCCAAGGAGTACACCCGTGTCCGCGTCCGGCAACACCATCCCGTCCCTGGTCGACCAGGCCTGCCTCATCGTCCACGGACCGGACCAGCCGGGCCTCGTCGCCCACATCACCGCCGCGATCACCCGCAACGAGGGCAACATCACCGCCCTGGACCAGTACTCCAGCAATGACCAGGACGGTGTTTTCTTCCAGCGCATCGTCTTCCACCGCCACAACCTCATCACCGCGATGGACGACATCCGTGCCGACCTGTCCGAGACTCTGGCGTCCTGCAACATGAGCTGGTCGTTGAGCGACCGGTCGCAGCCCAAGCGCATGGCGGTCCTGGCTTCGGCCGGCGACCACTGCCTGCTGGACCTGCTGTGGCGACACCGGCGCGAGGAGCTTCCGGTCACCATCCCGATGGTGATCTCCAACCACACCACCACCGCAGACGACGTCCGCACGTTCGGTGTGCCCTTCTTCCACGTCCCCTCGCAGAAGGGGCCGGACAAGGCCGAGTCGGAGGCGGAGATCCTCAAACTCCTCAAGGGCAACGTGGACTTCGTGGTGCTGGCCCGCTACATGCAGGTGCTCTCCAATGACTTCCTGGAGAAACTGGGCGTACCGGTGATCAACATCCACCACTCCTTCCTGCCGGCCTTCGTCGGCGCCGACCCCTACCGTCGGGCGTGGGAGCGCGGCGTGAAGCTGATCGGCGCGACCGCCCACTACGTCACCGAGGACCTGGACGAGGGCCCGATCATCGAACAGGACACCGTGCGGGTGACCCACCGTGACTCGGTGGCCGACCTGCGCCAGCGTGGTGCCGAGGTCGAGCGGTCCGTGCTCTCCCGTGCGGTGACCTGGCACGCAGAAGATCGTGTGATCCGCAACGGGAACCACACGATCGTGTTCTAACACTACGGCAGCCACTGCGCTCCTCGGGCAGTCACCGGAAAACGCTGAAGCCCGCGGGGAGGTCCCCGCGGGCTTCGTGCTGTGACGCCGAAGCGTCCTACTGCTGTGTCCTACTTCTGGGCCGACAGCTTCCGGTACTCGAAGACCTGGTCGACGATGCCGTACTCCTTGGCACCCTCGGCAGTGAGGAACTTGTCGCGGTCGGTGTCCTTACGGATCTGCTCCTCGGTCTGGCCGGTGTGCTGGGCCAGGGTGGACTCCATGAGACGGCGCATGCGCTCGATCTCATTGGCCTGGATCTCCAGATCGGAGACCTGACCCTGGGTGCCCTGGGTGGCCGGCTGGTGGATCAGCACACGTGCGTTCGGCAGTGCGGCGCGCTTGCCCTTGGTGCCGGCGGCCAGCAGCACAGCGGCCGCGGAGGCAGCCTGACCGAGGCAGACGGTCACGATGTCGGGACGCACGTACTGCATCGTGTCGTAGATGGCCATCAGCGCGGTGAAGGAACCACCGGGCGAGTTGATGTACATCGTGATGTCACGGTCCGGGTCCAGTCCCTCCAGGACCAGCAGCTGGGCCATGATGTCATTCGCCGAGGCATCGTCGACCTGGGTACCCAGGAAGATGATGCGCTCCTCGAAGAGCTTGTTGTAGGGGTTGGACTCCTTGGCGCCCCAGGAGGAGTGCTCCACGAAGGACGGGAGGATGTAGCGCGACGTCGGCATCTGGACACCAGACACCTCTCCGGTCGGCGCTGCCGTCCCTGCCGTGCCCGTCAGCCCCGACAGTTCGGTGGCGTGGGTGAATCCGGTCATGTTCTCGCTTCCCATGTGTACTTCTTCTCCCTACTGGTCCTTGGCCGAGCCGATGACGTGATCGACGAAGCCGTACTCCAGTGCCTGCTGTGCGGTGAACCACCGGTCACGGTCGGAGTCCTTCTGGATCTGTTCCAGGGACTGTCCGGTGTGCTCGGCGATCAGCTCTGCCATCTCCCGCTTGGTCTGGGCGAACTGCTCAGCCTGGATGGCGATGTCTGCGGCGGTACCACCGACACCGGCCGACGGCTGGTGCATCATGATCCGGGCGTGCGGCAGGGCGTAACGCTTGCCCTGGGTGCCGGCGGACAGCAGGAACTGGCCCATGGAGGCAGCCAGGCCCATGCCGTAGGTGGCGACGTCGCACGGGGCGTACTGCATCGTGTCGAAGATCGCCATACCGGCGGTCACCGAGCCACCCGGGGAATTGATGTACAGCTTGATGTCGCTGTCCGGGTCCTCTGCGCTCAGCAGGAGGATCTGTGCACAGAGCTTGTTGGCGATCTCGTCATCGACCTGGGTGCCCAGGAAGATGATGCGCTCGCGCAGCAGGCGCTCGAACACCGAATCGTTGAGGTTCATCCCCGTGGCCGCGGTCATCTGCGCCGTACGCAGTGCCTGACCGGCGGACATGTCGTTTGTGCTCACTTATGCTCCTCGCTCAAGTTCACGTGGTTGGAATGAGGTCCAGCGTAGTCAAGTGCCGGGTCGTATGCGGCTGTCAGGTGGCGTGTTCGCTGTCAGCGCACGGGGTGCGGTGTTGGGTGACGAACTGGGCGGTGCGCCCATGGTGTGCCGTGGTGCGTTAACTGGTCAACTGACATCAGGACGCTACCGCCGTCCTTCTCCACGTACCCCAGCATCCGTCACACCTGGTCGATCGACATGGTTGCATATGCAACGCCGTAACCTGTGAAAACAACAGAACACCTCCCGCGCAGAAAACGCGGGAGGTGTGATGTTTGACGCCCGGGGCGGGCCGATGCCGACGACCCCCGGCTGGCCGGAGTTCTGGAGGAACCCGGCCTGACGACTACTTCTCGGTGTCCTCGGTGGCCTCGACGGTGATCGTCTCGGTGGCCTCGGCGTCGGCATCCGCCTCAACCTCGGCACCCTCGGCACCCTCAGCTTCCTGGCCGAAGAAGTCCTTCGGGTCAATGGATGCACCGTTGGTGTCGGCGACAGTGACCTTGCAGATGTTCAGGGCCAGTGCCTTGCCGCGACGCACGTCGGCGAAGAGGTTGGCGATCTGGCCGGACTGCTGCAGCTGCATGACGAACTGGTTCGGGTCCATGCCGTAGCGCTGTGCGGTGAACATGATGTGGTCGGTGAGCTCCTGCTGGGAGACCTCCGGCTTCTCGATGTCCGCCAGGGAGTCCAGGAACAGCTGGGTACGCACGGAGTCCTCCGCGGCCTCGCGGGTGTCCTCCTCGAACTTCTCCCGGGTGATGTCCTGGGCGGCGAGCATCTGCTCGAAGATCTTCTCGTCGCCACCGAACTGGCTCAGCAGCTGCTGCAGCTGACCGTCGACCTGCTCCTGGACCACGGACTCCGGCAGCGGAACCTCGGTCTTCTCGAGGGCGGCAGCCAGGACCTTGTCGCGGATGTCGCCGGCCTGCTGGCCCTTGAGCTGCTCCTCGACCTGGCCCTTCAGGGAGTCCTTCAGCTCGTCGAGGGTGTCGAACTCGCTGGCGAGCTGGGCGAAGTCGTCGTCCAGCGCCGGCAGCTCGCGCTCCTTGACGGAACCAACGGTGACGGTGGCCTGTGCGGCGGAGTCGGCGTGCTCGCCGGCAACCAGGGTGGTGTCGAACTCCTTGGACTCACCCTCGGACAGGCCGATGAGCGCCTCGTCCAGACCCTCGACCAGGGACGCGGAGCCGACCTCGTAGGACAGCCCCTCGGAGGACGCCTCGTCGACAGCCTCGCCGTCGACGGTGGCGTTCAGGTCGATGGAGACAAAATCACCGTCCTGCACGGCACGGTCGACAGCCTTGAGGGTGCCGAAGCGGGCGCGCAGGTTGGTCAGCTCGGACTCGATGGCCTCGTCGTCGGCGACCAGCGGCTCAACCTCGACGGACAGCTCAGCGAAGTCGGGGACATCGATCTCCGGGCGGACGTCGACCTCGGCGGTGAAGGTGACGTGGTCGTTGTCCTCGAGCTCGGCGATGTCGATGTCGGGCTGGCCGAGAGCCTTGACGTCGTTCTCCTCGATGGCCTCGCCGTAACGGCTCGGCAGCATGTCGTTGAGGACCTCGTTCAGGATCGCGCCGCGGCCCAGGCGGGCCTCCAGGATCTTCGCGGGGACCTTGCCCTTGCGGAAGCCCGGCAGGCTTACCTGCTGGGCCAGGGTCTTGTAGGCGTTGTCGAACTCGGGCTTCAGCTCGTCGAAGGGAACCTCGACGGTGAGCTTGGCGCGGGTGGCACTCAGCTGTTCAACGGAGCTCTTCACGGATGCACACTCCTGTGTGTTCTTGTCTGTGTACGGTCGGCCGGCGGGCACGGACACCACCCGGGGGTTGACCCGGGTTGGTGTGGTCGTCGCGTGCCGTCCAGTCTGTCACCCGCTGCCCCCGTCAGTGACGGCGGGGACGGGGACGAGCCGGAGGCGGCCACCGGTTTCATGGTCGTCGCCGATTTTATCGTGTGGCCGAGACGGACGGGCAGGGGGGTCGGTCCTTTGGCCACATCTGTCGCCAAATGTCTCCAAAGGGCCGGAACCGCACCTGCCCGCCATTCCAGCACCCGTCGGGATAGCGGGATTTGAACCCACGACCCCTCGCTCCCAAAGCGAGTGCGCTACCAAACTGCGCCATATCCCGGCGGCAGAAATCGATCTGACGGTGCAGTCGTTCTGCTGCTGTGTGATGTTACGGGGTCGCCGTTGAGACCGGCAACGTCGGGTACCGCTTAATCGCCGAGGGGCGTCGACTTCGCAGCGTCACGGGAGTTCGCGTTCCACTCCGGGATCCAGGTCGGCACGTCCCCGTGCGCGGCCGGCGGCGCCGACAGCAGGTCGGCCATCTCAGCGTCGGAGACGGTGCCGCCTTTCTTCTTCAGGACGCGAAGACGCACCACCGCGTGGGCACAGACGGTTCCTTTGTGGACGAAGGCCTGCTCGACGAAGACCGCGCGGGCGTCGCCGCTGAGCAAGCGGGTGCGGATCTCGAACTTCTGCCAGGGCATCAGTGAGCGACGGTAGTTGATGGTCTGCCCGGCGACGACGAGGTAGTACCCGAGTTCCTCGCTGCGGCGGTAGAGGCCGGAGCGCATCATCAGTTCGGTGCGGGCCAGATCGAGCATCGTCAGGTAGCGGCCGTTGTTCATGTGCCCGAGAGTGTCGAGGTCATTGGGCAGCACACGCATCGGCGTGGAGACCGTGTCCCACGGATCGAGGGCAGGCAGTCGGCGGCTGCGCACGATGGTGAGCAGCAGACGAAGATAAAGGTTCATGGAACGGTCACTCTAGTACAACGGCCCCGGTAAGCGGCATCCTATCCGCACTGTAGGCTGTGCGCAGGACGTTCACCGAGTAGACCCATGGAAATCATCACCGCCGTATTCGATGCTGTCGTCGGCTGGGTCATCACCACAATCACCAACGCCATCGACTGGCTCTGGCCCACCGTCAACTGCGATGAGTGGGAGCACCCGGCCGACCACTACCCCGGCGGGACCTGGCCGGACGGATCCCCCATCCCCGAGGGCATCACCTGCGGAAGCCCCGATCACTGGACGGACCCTGCGGACTAGAGGTACTTCCCGGGAGGGGGAAGCCGGACAGGAATGACGAAACCCCCTCCGGTTCTGGCCGGAGGGGGTTTCTACGTGGAGGGAATGACGGGAATCGAACCCGCGTCTTCAGCTTGGAAGGCTGAGGTATTAGCCACTATACGACATTCCCCTTGTTCCGCCGACGACGATACACCACCTTCGCCTGACGCGGAAAACCGGCAGGCTACAGTCCCTTGAAACCGGAGGGACGCGGCACATTACGCAGATTCGACTTCGCCAGGTCGAACATCTTGCCCACTCCACCTTCCAGCACCGTGCGCGTCGCCGCACGGGTGAAGCCAGCGACCTGCTCCAGGGAGATCTCCGGTGGGATGGACAGCGCATTCGGGTCGGTGACCACGTCCACCACCGCCGGACCGTCATAGGCCAGCGCCTCGGCGAGAACCGGCCTGACGTCCTCCGGATCCTCGATGCGGAACGCCTTGATCCCGCATGCTTCGGCGATGTCGGCGTAGTTGACCTTCTCGTGGTCGGTACCGAAGTCCGGCATTCCCGCGACCATCATCTCCAGCTTGACCATGCCGAGGGTCGAGTTGTTGTAGACGATTGCCTTCAGCGGCACCTGGTGCAGTTTCATGGTCAGCAACTCCCCCATGAGCATGCCCAGGCCGCCGTCACCGCACATGGCGATGACCTGCCGCTGACCTTCCACCGCTTCTGCGGCACCGATGGCCTGCGGCAAGGCGTTCGCCATCGTCCCGTGGCGGAAGGACGCCAGCAGTTTCCGCTGTCCGGTGGGAGTGATGTAGCGCGCGTGCCAGACATTGCACATGCCGGTGTCCGCGGTGAACACCGCGTCGTCGTCCGCCAGCTCGTCGAGAACGTAGGTGACATGCTCTGGATGCAGCGGCACCTGGTTCTCGATGTTCTGTGTGTATGCGTCGATGACGTGGCGGAGGTTGGCCTCCTGCTTCTTGAGCATCGTCTCCAGGAAGCTGGCGTCTTGCTTGGTGTCGATCATCGGCAGCAGGTCGTCGATGGTCGCAGCGACATCACCGGTCACCGGGTAGC
Source organism: Candidatus Corynebacterium faecigallinarum (assembly GCA_019120175.1). Taxonomy (GTDB): domain Bacteria; phylum Actinomycetota; class Actinomycetes; order Mycobacteriales; family Mycobacteriaceae; genus Corynebacterium; species Corynebacterium faecigallinarum. Next base: position 76,876 of record DWVP01000024.1, on the reverse strand, counting down.
TCACGTTCGTGCGCCGACCGATGTTGCCGCCCTTGTTGTCGACCTGGGCGGTGGGAGTGGTGCGGGGCAGGAACTCGGTGTACGGGAAGTCGGTACCCAGCAGGATCAACAGGTCCGCCTCGTCGAAGGCCTCGGAGCAGGCGCCGTAGCCGAGCAGTCCGGACATGCCCACATCGAAGGGGTTGTCGTAGTGCAGGTACTCCTTGCCGCCGTAGGCGTGGCCCACGGGTGCCTTGATCTTCTCCGCCAGGGCGAAGACCTGGTCCCGGGCGTCCTTGCAACCGGCACCGCCGAAGATGGTGACCTTGCCGGCCTTGTTGATCGCCTCAGCGAGGTCCGCGACCTCACGCGAAGACGGGTGGACGACCGGAGGGTCCGTCGCGATCCGGGACTTCAGCTGTGGCGATTCCACTGCGTTGTCGCCGGCAATGTCGCCGGGAACGACAAGAACCGAGACGCCGTTGCCCGCCATCGTGGACTGGATGGCGTGGTGCAGGATCGTCGCCCCCTGTGCCGCGGAGTTCACCATCTCGCAGTATCCCGAACACTCGGAGAAGAGCGCCTCGGGGTGGGTCTCCTGGAAGTAGTGGGATCCGATGAACTGGGAGGGGATGTGACTGGCGATGGCCAGCACCTTCCCTCCGTTCCGGTGGGAGTCGTACAACCCCTGGACCAGGTGGGTGTTACCGGGCCCGCATGATCCGGCACAGACCGCGAGATTGCCGGTCACCAGGGACTCTGCCCCGGCGGCGAAGGCGGCGGCTTCCTCATTGCGGACATGGAACCATTCGATACTGCTTCGCTTGACGGCGTCAACGACCGGGTTGAGGCTGTCGCCGACGAGTCCGAAGATACGCCGGACGCCCTGTGCCTCCAGGGCGTCGACGAGTTGTTCTGCGTAAGTGCGTGCCATGAGGTTCGCTCCTGACCGAGGTGTGCCCGAGGTGTGCCCGAGATGTTCAATTGGATGGTGTACGTGTACCCCTACCGAGGGTAGGCCTCCTCGCCTGTCACTGCATGACACCGTCCCGATGCCCCGACAGCACCAGCACAAGCTAATACCACAATAAATAGTTGCATATTACTAATAGGGTATTTTCAGTGGGTCAGATCACATGGAGCGAATCTTACCTGGTGTTTTACCGGTGACAGTCGGTGACGTATCGCAGTTTCCAGAGCAGTAAGTACGGTTTAGGCATGCGCCCGACCATCATTGACTCAGACAGCGGACGGCCCCTGTGGACCGCCGCGCAGTGTGCGGAGTACTCCGGCACCGCCCGCGGAACGTTCACCAGCTACGCCGGCCGTGGCCGCGCCCCCGAGCCGGTGACGAAGTACCAGGGTCTTACTCTGTGGGATTCCGAAGCCGTGAAGGGCTGGCATGAATCGCGCCAACAGCGCGGCGGCTTCACCAGCCGAGCCGGCGAAGCGTCCTGACCGCCCACCCCATCCCGCCCCTAGAAACGACAGGGCCCGGAGACCGAAGTCTCCGGGCCCTGTCCCATGCCTGCACGCACCTGCACCACAGGTGAGTGCGCCGCAGGTTGATACGTTAAGAGGACGGCAGCTCGGGAGTTTCCCCGGTCTGCTCGTACTCCCCCAGGATGTCGATGCGGCGCTGGTGACGCTCAGCACCCGACCACGGCTGGGAAATGAAAGCGTCGACGATCTCCAGGACCTCGGACTCGGAGTGCATGCGGCCACCGATCCCGACCAGCTGGGCGTTGTTGTGCTCGCGGGCCAGCTTGGCGGTCTCCACCGACCAGGCCAGGGCGCAGCGGGCACCGACGACCTTGTTCGCGGCGATCTGCTCGCCGTTGCCGGACCCGCCGAGGACGATACCGAGCGAACCCGGGTCATCCACGGTCTTGCGGGCCGCTTCAATGCAGAACGCGGGGTAGTCGTCTTCCGGATCGAAGGTGTGCGCACCGCAGTCGACAACCTCGAGACCCTTGTCCCGGAGGTGGTCGGCGATGAGATTCTTCATCTCGAATCCAGCATGGTCAGCACCAAGGTAAATACGCATGTCGGTCAGTTTATCCGAGGTCGGCCACCCGTAGGTCAAGCTGGTGAACTTTTTCCGCCACAACGTCCGGCAGGGCATCCTACCCGAAAAAGCCGGGTGGGGTCGGTGCGCACTGCTGCGCACCGACCCCACCCGACGTGGACGACCATGTTACCGGTCAGCGATCGGCAACCGATCCGATCAGACTGATGGTGTCCGTCGGGTTCTCGTCGATCAGATCCTCGAGCCCCAGTGAGCCGATGGCGGAACCAACCAGGCTTCCGCCGACGTCACCGGCGCCGTCGCTGCCAGCCAGGGAACCCTCGGAGCTGATCATGGTGTTGTCACCGTTGATCACGCCGGTGAGGATCTCCTGAAGCTGACCGAGGAGTTCGACCAGTTCACCCATGTCGACTACCCCTACTCCGGCAGGTCGGAGGAGCCGGCGACGGAGCTCTCAGCACCGTCACCCTCGCCGCCACCGAGGGAGGACCCCTCGCCACCGGTGACGCCGGCCAGGGAACCCTCGGTGCTCAGAACAGATGTGTCGCCCTGCAGCAGGCCGACGACAACCTTCAGCAGCTCGCCCAGGTCACTAGCGATGTCCGCAATCTCGGAAGAACCCATTGATGTGCTCCTTAAAGCATATTGAGGTATGAAAACTGTGGTGTGACCAGCGGCGAAACCATGACGGCCCTTGCTCGGTGCCGCTGTTAGGGAAGATAGCAGACAGTGCCCACCACCGAATGTTGCGCTGTCGAAATACAAACTTTCACAGCAGCTTCCTATTACAGGTCACGATAGTGAAAATTCATTCATCCACAGTTGTCCGACAACACCGAAAACGGGCACCTGCCGGAGTGGCAGATGCGCGTTGGTGCACACACTGTGCGGAGGGGCCCCGGGTCAGGCCCCGGAGGTCGACCCGACGGCACCGAGCACGGTACCGAGTGCACTCCAGCCGTTCGCATCACTGAGGACGGCGGAGCTCGCCGTATCACTCAGCACGGCGGAGTCACCGCGGATAATGCCGGTGAACACGCTGAGCAGGTCACCGAGGGCGACGAACCGCTCGGGGTCAGCCAGGAGTTCGAAGAGATCGAGAATGCTCATGTCGCTGCCTTTCTACTCGCTGCTACCGGACGAGCCACCGGCAAGGGAGCTCTCGGAACTGAGGTCGCTGAAGTCGCCCGAGGCGAAGTTGCCGAGGATGCCGAGGAATTCGCCGATGTTCTGCACTGCTCCGGCGTAATCCCTGATGGGACCGGTCGTCTCGTTCCACCAATCGCCTAAACTGAACTTGAGGCCCACGAGGGCTGAGATATCCACGCGAAGTGCTCCTTTGCGGAGGTCAGGTGAGGGATCAAGGTGCGTCACCCGGACCAGTCCGGCGCACCGGAAAGAACACTATCGCCCCCAAACCCACTTGGGGTGAAAACGAGAATAATTACCCGAGGGGGTATCCCCTACCCCCCTACCCTCTTCCCCCCTCACCCCCCGCAGCATCCAGCGTTACCCGGCACTATTCAGCGCTGGGCGACTCCGTGCGGGACTTCTTGATCTCGAAGAAGTGCTCGTAGCTGCCGAGGGTCACCGCGGCGTCGAACAGGACACCGGCCTGCTCGCCACGGGGCACCCGGGTCAGCACCGGGCCGAAGAAGGCACGACCATCCAGCTCGATGACCGGGGTACCCACGTCATCGCCGACCTTGGCGATCGCCGTGGACTGGTAGCTGCGCAGCGCCGGCTCCCAGGAGTCCTGTCCGTCACCACGGGAGTGGGCGGCCGCCGCGTAGTCGGCGGACAACCCGACCTCCTCGAGCACCTCGGCGATGAGGTCGTCGTAGCTGCCCTCGCCCTTGCGTCCTCCCTGCCCGTGGTCGTGGATACGGGTGCCCAGGGCGGTGTAGAGCGCATCGACCTTCTCCGGCTCCTGGGTGGCCACCGCGGCGGCGACCAGGGCCGGGCCCCACGCCGCCTCCATGCCTGCCGCGTACTCCTCCGGCAACTCACGACCCTCATTGAGCACCGCGAGGCTCATCGGGGCGAAGGTCACCGTGATGTCCCGCACCACCTCGACCTCCTTGATCCAGCGGCTGGTGACCCAGGCGAACGGGCACGTCGCATCGAAGTACAGGGTGACGGGCGTCGGGGTTGCGGTGGATTCAGTCATGGCGGAGTCCTCTCTCAGAGACGGTTTGTCGCAGTCTTGTCGCGGTCTGGACATTCTGTTTCCACCAGCGTACGCCGTGTGTCGGACCGGCTTCATGTGACAAGGCTCTCCTCCCGAAACAACTACGTGTCCGGTGCGACCGCTAACCTGTCAACTATGAGCTCAACCAATCTGACCCGATCCGAGGCCGCCGAACGGTCGAACCTGATCACCGACACCCACTACGTCGTCGATCTCGACCTCACCGAAGGCGGCGACCTGGACCACCGGACATTCTCCTCGGTGACCACCGTGACCTTCACGGCCACCACCGCGGGCTCAACCTTCATCGACCTGCGCGCCGAGGAAATCACCAGCGTCACGCTGGACGGGGAGGACATCCTGTCCTCCGCCGTTCCCGGCGATGGGGAGGGACGCTACGACGAGACCCACGGCCTGCAGCTCACCGACCTTTCGGCAGGACGCCACGAGCTGACCATCGTCGCCGAGTCCCTTTACTCCACCACCGGCGAGGGCCTGCACCGCTTCCAGGACCCGGTGGACGACGAGGTGTACATGTACACCCAGTTCGAGGCCGCCGACGCCAAGCGTGTCTTCGCCTGCTTCGACCAACCGGACATCAAGGCCACCTACGATCTCGCCGTCCACACCCCGCCGAACTGGACGGTGGTCACCAACAACACCGTGGACACCGCGTCCGGCGCGGACCACCACGCCGGGGCGACCACCCACCGCGCGATCGTCGACTACCCGCTGTCGACCTACCTCATCGCCTTCTGCATCGGCCCATGGCACCACGTCACCGATCAGTGGACCGGCTCGCTCACCCCCACCGCCGAAACCGCGGACGTCACCGACACCCGCCTGGTCCCCGGCGGTGAGACGACCGTTCCGCTGGGCATCTTCGTCCGACAGTCGCTGGCCGAGTACCTCGACGCCGACGTCATCTTCGACGTCACCAAGCGCGGCTTCGACTACTACGCCGAGCACTTCGGGGTGGCCTACCCCTTCTACAAGTACGACCAGATCTTCTGCCCCGAGTACAACATGGGTGCCATGGAGAACGCCGGCTGCGTCACCATCCGCGACGAGTATGTCTTCCGGTCCGCCGCCAGCCACTACGAGTACGAGCGTCGCGCGGACACCATCCTCCACGAGCTGGCCCACATGTGGTTCGGCGACCTGGTGACCATGCAGTGGTGGGACGACCTGTGGCTCAACGAGTCCTTCGCCACCTGGTCCTCGGCCATGGCGCAGACCCACGCCACCGAGTACGAGACCGCCTGGGTCACCTTCAACAACAAGGAGAAGGCCTGGGCCTACGCCCAGGACCAGTTGCCGTCCACCCACCCGGTGTTCTCCGGGGCCAACGACCTCGTCGAGGTCGACGCCAACTTCGACGGCATCACCTACGCCAAGGGCGCCTCCCTGCTCAAGCAGCTGGCCGCCTACGTCGGCCTGGAGCCCTTCTTCGCCGGCATCCGCGCCCACTTCGTCAACCACGCCTTCGCCAACGCCACCTTCGACGACCTGCTCGGAGCCCTGGAGAAGGCGTCCGGACGCGACCTGTCGGACTGGGCCGCCCAGTGGCTCAAAACCACCGGCATCAACACCCTGGCCGCAGACACCGTGATCACCACCGCCGCCGACGGCACCGACATCTACTCCGACTTCGCCATCGCCCAGTCCGGCGCACAGCCCGGTGAGGACGACACCCGCACCCACCGCCTCGCCGTGGGCCTCTACGACCTGGACGGCGAGGAGGTCACCCTGCGCCGCCGGGTGGAGCTCGACGTCGCCGGGGAGTCGACCGACGTCCCCGACCTCGTCGGCGAGCGCACTGCCGACCTGGTGCTGGTCAACGACAATGACCTCACCTACGGTTTCATCGCCCTGGACCCGGTGTCGTTGACCACCGCGGTCGAGCACATCGCCGGGATCACCGACCCGATGGCCCGCTCGCTGATCTGGTCGGCGACCTGGCAGATGACCCGCAACGCCCAGATGCGCGCCCGTGACTTCGTGTCCCTGGTCGTCCGCGGTGCCCACGCCGAGACCCAGCTCGGTGTGCTCGAGCAGATCCTCGCCCAGGCGATCGGCGCGGTGGAGAACTACAGCGATCCGGCCTGGCGCGCCGAGGGTCGTACCCAGCTGCTCGCCGGTTTCCGCGATGGTGCCGAGTGCACCGAGGGCCAGGCCCGGCTGGCGTTCGTCCGTGCCTACGCCAACGCCGCACAGGACGCCGAGTCCACCGAGTGGATCCGCGGCCTGCTCGACCTTGATGGTGCTGCGAGCGCCGCCGAGCTGCTGCCCGGCTTCACCGTCGACCAGGACCTGCGGTGGCGACTGCTCACCGCGCTGGTCGGAGCATCCGACACCGGTGAGGGCACCACCCTCACCGCCGAGCAGGCCGAGGAGCTCATCGCCGCCGAGGAGGCCGCCGACAAGTCGTCCTCCGGCAAGATGAACGCCGTCCAGGCCCGGGTCGCCCGACCAGACGCCGACGCCAAGCGCGCCGCCTGGGACGAGATCACCCTGCGCGGGTCCGAAATGTCCAACCTCGCGCTGCGCTACACCATGGCCGGGATCACCCACGTCGGACAGGACGCCCTGCTGGAGCCGTTCGGCGCAGAGTACGTCGAACGGGCCACCGACATGTGGGAGGCACTGAGCTCCGAAATGGCGCTGCGCACCCTCGGCGGACTGTTCCCCGCCTGGGACGGCTACGATGCGCTGGCTGGACCGCTGAAGGACCTGGCGGACGCCGAGTCCACCCCGGCCGGCCTGCGCCGTGTGCTCAGTGAGGGCATCTCGCGGGCAGACCGTGCCGTCGCCGCCCGGGCCTTCGACGCGAGCTGACAATGACCGAGCAACCTTCGAGCCTGTTCGAGGCCATTGGCGGCGAGCCGATGTTCGACCGTATCGTCACCGAGTTCTACCGGCAGATCCCTGAGGACCCGATCCTCGGCCCGATGTACCCGGCCGAGGACATGGCCGGTGCCGAGGACCGGCTGCGGTGGTTCCTCATGCAGTACTGGGGTGGACCGCAGACCTACAATGAGCAGCGTGGTCACCCGCGTCTGCGCATGCGGCACATGCACTTCCACATCAACCCGGCCGCCCGTGAGCGCTGGCTGGTGCTGATGGGTAACGCCCTGGCGACCATTCCCGAGGACGACCTGCCGGAACCCGCCCGCGCCGCCCTCTGGGACCACATGGTGCGCGTGGCGGACATGCTGGTCAACCGACTCGACTGACGAAAGCCACCGCAGACCAACCGTGGACGACCTGTTGAGTGCCCTGGCGCCCGGCGCCGACCTGTCGACGACCGGCCTGGCCGTGCTCATGATCGGGGCACTGGTCGCCGGCGGGGTCGACGCGATCATCGGCGGCGGTGGCCTGGTGCTGATCCCCCTCATCCTCGCCGTGGCCCCGGGCATGCCAGCGCAGGTAGCCCTGGGAACCAACAAGCTGACCGCCATGGCCGGCACCGCCAGCGCGGGCTTACGCATGATCCGCACCGTGTCCGTCGACTGGCGACTCGTCCGGGTCGCCGCCCCACTGGCAGCCCTGTGCTCCGCCGGTGGTGCCGGACTGGCCACCGCGGTGACCAGCGACGTCCTGCGTCCGATCGTGATCGTCCTGATGCTGGTCATCGGGGTCTACGTTGCACTGCGACCACAGTTCGGACGCACCGGCGACACCGGTGAGCACCCTGTCAGCCGCGGACGCCACCTCCTCGCCCTGGCCCTGGCCGGGGTGATCGGCATCTACGACGGTTTCTTCGGCCCCAGCACCGGGATGTTCCTGATCATGGTCTTCACCTCGGTGATGTCCCGGTCGCTGATCCAGTCACTGGCGACGACGAAACTCGTCATCGACATGGTGGGCTGAGCGCGACGTTCAGTCCTTCTACCCGGCTCAGTTCGGGGACGGGATCCGCGCCAACCCACCCGGACGCGGCAGGTACACCGTGCCGAACAGAGCGTCCATCCTGATCCAGGAACCGGTCGTGCTGATCCGCACCATGTCGTAGTCGGACATCTCGGCCTGCTTCGGCTCCGCCGCCAACCCCAACGCCCCCACCGCGGCGACGACCCGGCCGGTGATCTCCACGATGCCGGACTCATGGCGGCTCGTCAGCCGCAGCAACGGCTGGTCCAGCAAGGACGGAGGCAGTCCGGCTGGCCCGGAGTGTGCGTCCGCCTCCTTCTCCATCTCGGCGAACAACGACCGGACGTCCGCCCCGGGCACGTTGTCGACCACGGTGAAGCCCGTGGCGGGCGGCGGCGTGCCGGTCCACAGCATGTCGGCGCGTCCGGTGAATGTCAGGACCTCCGCCCCGGCAGCAGCGTCCCCGGCAGCGGCGTCCCCGGCAGCGGCGAGGACACCAGGCACCCCGTCGGCGAGTACCACCGCGCCGTCCTGCGACGGCACCGCGTGGACCCGCTCGGCGACGATACAGCCCAGCGGGGTCGAGAAGATGATGTCGGTCGCCTGCTCCCCCACGGCGACGAATCGTGCCATCGCCCCACTGTCCATCCGCAGCACCCGGGTCGCCACCGTGGCGGTCCGATGCAGCGTCGCAGCCTGCGCCCTGGCCGGGCGGGTCAGGGTCAGAGTCACGGTATCAGCAGTGGCCCCGGGCCCGGACGTGGACGCAGGATCGCCACCAGGAAGGTTGAAAAGCATGTCCCCCAGAGTAACCGCGAAAGAGTAACCCCGAAGAAGCAGCCCTGAAGATCCGGTGGGGCTCTACAGGCCGGTGTCGGCCTGGTCGTCCTTCTTGGCCTGGGCGGCCGGACTGTTGTCCTCGTCCTCGATGGGGATCATGAACATGTTGATGACCTTCAGGTCACTGTCCGACCACTCGCGGGTCTTCCCGGAGATCGGATCCACACCGACGTTGACCGTGTCGACGACAGCGACTTCACGGTGCTGGGCATTGCGGATGACCTGGCGCATCTTGAAGGACTTCTTGCCCACCTCGTACATGAAGGACTCGACGACGACAGCAACTTCGCTGGAAGAGAGAGCCTTCTTGTAGTCCACCGAGGCCCAGCGGACGACAAACGCGGGCACGGCCATATCGATCTCGGTGACGACATCACGGACGAAGTCGATCCGGGCGTCCTGGGAGAACTCCAGGTACGCCGCATTGTTGACGTGCTGGAACTGGTCGAAATCCGCCCACCGCAGGTTGATCCTGGTGCTGTGGTACCGGTTTCCCGATTCCTCGTGGTCAACAAATGTCATCGCATACTCTCCTCACAACGGGACCGGGCCCCAGCGTTTCGGCGCTGAGGCCCGTGCCCCCGGCGCAGCCCCTCCGGAGCTCCGGACATCCGGGCACCCGAACATCCGCGAAGCGGCCACACACCTAGTATTTTTGTCTGGTAACAGACATACTATCGCGAAAGTCGGCGATGCGTTACCCGGGACGGCTTCGCGGCCTCGGCACCGAGACGCTCGACCTTGTTCTTCTCGTAGTCCTCGAAGTTGCCCTCGAACCAGAACCACTGGCCCTCGGCGACGTTGCCCTCCCACGCCAGGATGTGGGTACAGGTGCGGTCCAGGAACCAGCGGTCGTGCGAAATGACCACCGCGCAACCCGGGAACTGCTGCAGGGCGTTCTCCAGGGAACCGAGGGTCTCGACGTCGAGGTCGTTGGTCGGCTCATCGAGCAGGATCAGGTTGCCGCCCTGCTTGAGCGTCAGCGCCAGGTTCAGGCGGTTGCGCTCACCACCGGAGAGCACCTTCGCCGGCTTCTGCTGGTCAGCGCCCTTGAAGCCGAAGGCCGAGAGGTATGCTCGCGACGGCATCTCGTTCTGGCCGACGATGATGTAGTCCAGGCCGTCGGAGACGACCTCCCACACCGTCTTCTCCGGGTCGATGTTCGCGCGGTTCTGGTCGACGTAGCTCAGCTGCACGGTCTTGCCGACCTGCACCTCGCCGGCATCCGGCTCCTCCAGACCGACAATGGTCTTGAACAGCGTGGTCTTACCGACACCGTTCGGGCCGATGACACCGACGATGCCGTTACGCGGCAGGGTGAAGGACAGGTCCTTGATCAAGGTACGGCCGTCGAAGCCCTTGGTGAGGTTCTTGACGTCGACCACCTGGTTACCCAGACGCGGCGGGGTCGGGATCTGGATCTCCTCGAAGTCGAGCTTCTTGTACTGCTCGGCTTCGGCGGCCATCTCCTCGTAGCGCTGCAGACGGGCCTTGTTCTTGGCCTGACGGGCCTTGGCACCGGAACGCACCCAGGCCAGCTCCTCCTTCAGGCGCTTCTGCAGCTTCTGGTCCTTCTTGCCGGCGACCGCGAGGCGCTCGGCCTTGGTCTCCAGGTAGACGGAGTAGTTGCCCTCGTAGGCGTGCAGCTTGCCGCGGTCGACCTCACAGATCCACTGGGCCACGTGGTCCAGGAAGTAACGGTCGTGGGTGACGGCCAGGACGGCACCCGGGTAGTTGGCCAGGTGCTTCTCCAGCCACAGGACGCTCTCAGCGTCCAGGTGGTTGGTGGGCTCATCGAGCAGCAGCAGGTCGGGCTCGCTGAGCAGCAGCTTCGCCATCGCCACGCGGCGACGCTCACCACCGGAGAGGTGGGTGACCATCTCCTCCGGCGGCGGGCAACGCAGGGCGTCCATCGCCTGCTCGATCTTGGAGTCGATCTCCCAGGCGTCGGCGGCGTCGATCTTCTCCTGGAGTTCGGTCATCTCCTCCATGAGCTCATCGGTGTAGTTCGTGGCCATCTCCTCGGCGATGGCCTCGTAACGGGTCTTGACCTCGAATATCTCGCCGAGCCCCTCCTCGACGTTGCCGCGGACGGTCTTCTCCTCGTTCAGCGGCGGCTCCTGCAGCAGGATGCCGACGGTGGCGCCCGGGTCGATGAAGGCCTCGCCGTTGGACGGCTGGTCGATGCCTGCCATGATCTTCAGCAGCGAGGACTTGCCGGCACCGTTGGGCCCCACGACGCCGATCTTGGCGCCCGGGTAGAAGGCCATGGTGACGTTGTCGAGGACAACCTTCTCGCCATGTGCCTTACGAACGTTCTTCATCGTGTAGATGAACTCGGCCAATGTGTTCCCTCCGGGTAGCTCGGCTGCGTCAGCGACGGTGCGCAGCCCTAGACATATTCGACTGACGAGCCTACCCCACTGCGGGCGCGCCGCCAGAAGCCGCCGCGTCCTGCCCGCCCCGGCGCGCGCGGCGGCGGTGCGCTGCTACCGGCGTCAGCGGCGCCGGTGCGTCCTGAAAGACAACCGCGGCGCCGGTGCGTCCTGAACAATTGCGACAACTGCGAAACAACCACTTTCGATCGAGAACCTCGTGAAGCGCTTCGCTCGCAGGATTCTCGATCGAAAGTGGTTGTACGACGGTGGCTGTGTGGCCCCGCTCAGAACGGGGCGAGGGCGTCCTCGTTGTCGGCCCCACCGTTGGACCCGGCGGCACCGTCAGTGTCGACGCTGTCGTTGTGGGACGCTGCGTCGTCACCGCCAACGGGCGCTGCGGCACCGGCGGGGACGTCCGACAGGCCGGCGAAGCCGCCGATGTTCGCGGACGTCTCGGTGTTTTCGGCACCGTCAGCAGCGTCGGCATCGGCGGCGTCGACCTCCTTTACCGGACGCTGCCACTTGGACTGCGAGTGGCTGAGGTCCAGGCCGACGTTGGTCGCCCGGACCCGCCAGATCTCCTCGAAGTACGGCTCCCCCTTCGCGTTCTTCCGCGGGTTGTCGGGCTTGAAGCTGTAGCTGGTCATCCGACCGGCGATGACCAGCGGCGCCCCTTTGACGACGCAGGACAGGACGTTGTCACCGAGCTTGCCCCAGCACTGGACGTTGATGAACAGGGGCGACCCCTCCTTCCAGACACCGTTGCTGTTCCAGCTTGGCGTGGACGCCATGCGGAACGTCACCAAATCCTCGGTACCATCGCTGCGGCTCGGGTGTGATGCGGCGAATCCCGTCATCGTGACGGACATCTGTTGCTGTGCCATGTGAAAATCCTCCCCCCAGGTTCCCCCGGGACTCATCCCCGGCGATCGGTGGAGATGGTCCCCACCTCATGTCTCCCCCGGGTCCACCTATCGTCCCCCGCCCTGAACGTGCAGGTCAACACCCCTGTTTCCAATGTGGACAACCCTGGCGAAACTCGTTGCCGGTTATCCACACGACGCGCTGACCTGCGGTCTACGACTCCCCGTCGGTCGTTTCCGTGGGATTCGACGTTTCCGCACCTTCCGCACTGTCAGCACCGTCGGCACCTTCCGCGCTGTCGGCGGCATCCGTGGGGCCCTGCGACTTCGCGCGCTGCCGCTGGCTACGGTGCGCCTGCTGCTTGGACCGCTCCGAGTGGAGGTACCCCTGCACCTCACCCTCCCGGTACTCGGCGCCGTAGTACGCCTCGGCGGCGTCGTCGCGTCCTACCTCCAGGCCGGCGAGCATCGCATTGTAGGACGCCAGGTCGGCGTCGTCATCGCGCTCCGCCTTGCGGTCGAAACGGGCGGCCTCCTTGCGGTCCTGCCGCAGCCACTGCACCGCATGCGCGGTACTGACCAGGAGCAGCGGCAGCTCACTGAGCCCCCAGGCAACCGCACCACCGGTGTGCTGCTGCTCCATGAGGTCCACCTCGAACGGCAGCTGCAGCGACAGGTAGTAGTCCTCGGCAAGCGGGGCCTGCATCTGCATCATCGCGATGCCGAACCAGGCGTGGAACGCCATCGCCGCCAAGGTCATCAGCAGCTTCATGAACGGACTGAGCTGGCGCGGGGCGGCGTCCACACCGATGACCACCCAGTAGAAGATGTAACCGGAGATCAGGAAGTGCAGGATCATGAACACGTGCCCGGCGTGGTTCGACGCAAGGTCACTGAACAAGTCCGACAGGTAGAAGGCGTAGAAACCGAGGACGAACTGCAGCGCGGCGACGATCGGGTTCGTCAGGAACCGTGACAACGGGTTGTTGATGAACACCACCAGCCACTCGCGCGGGCCGGGCAGGCCGTTGCGTCCTGCCGGTTTGAAGGCGCGCAGCAGCAACGTCATCGGCCCACCGAGCACCCAGAACACCGGGATGAGCATGGTCAACGCCATATGCTGCAGCATGTGCGGGGTGAACATCGCCATCGCGTACATGCCCAGCCCGGAGCTGGTGACGAAGATCAGCGTAAGGTTACCGACTGTCCACCACACCAGCCGGGAGGTCTTCCACTCCACGCCGCGGCGTTTCACGGAGAAGAACGCCCACATGTACACCGCCTGCAGCAGCAGGGCGATGGTGCCGAAGACCAGGTCGAAACGCCAGTTCGTCAGGACGGCGACCAGGCTGAAGGGTTCGGAGATGTCGAAGCCCATGATCAACTCCGCCCGGCTGATGTCGGCGACGGCCTCCACCGGTGGCGGGATACGGGTCAGCGACAGCGCCACGCCCACCGTCGCCGCCATGACGAAGACCTCGACCAGGGCGATCCGGATGAACGGTCGACGCCACCAAGCGTCCTGTCGCCCAGCGTCGAGCTTCGGGATCGTCCAGCGGCGGTGGGCGAAACCGAACCACGCCAGGATCAGGGTGAGCACCGTCTTGACCACGATGATCCGGCCGTAGTCGGTGGTGAACCACTCGGTGAACGACAGTCGGATTCCGGCGTTGATCAGCCCGGAGACCGCAATCCCGATGATCGAGCACAATGCCAGGAAACTGTAGCGTCGGGTGATCTCCGCCAGGTGCGGGCCGCGGCGGGCGGCGTGGGCGACCAGGGACATCAGGCCGCCGATCCACAGGCAGGCGAGGATGATGTGCCACAGCAGCGAGTTCACACCGTAGTCGTGGTTGCCGCCGGACGCCGAGTGCCCCTCGAGCGCAATCGGCACCAGCGACGCCACCGAGATGGCGAAGAACACCGGCTGCCAGATCCACTTGCGGGTCAGCAGCGATGCCAGGCCGGCGAGGCCTGCGATGATGGCGATCCACATCATCGCCTTCGCCACGGAGACCTGCTGGACCGCCACGCTCCACATGTCCGGTGCCAGGGCGTCCCGCAGCGGGTAGCCCGAGACGTCCGACAGGTACAGCGGGATCAGCAGCAGGGCGCAGACGGCCCAGGCGAGCATCGCCCAGGTTCCGGTGCGGGACGCCCGGAAGCCGTCGAGGTCCAGGTAGCCGTCCTTGCGGGGAGCCGCGCCGAAGGCGCTCATCAGGAAGGAGCCGATGCCGAGGCAGGCCAGAATCGTGCCGATGCCGCGGACCAGCGGCACACCCCAGGTCGTGGCCTTGCCGGGGTCGGGCACGCCGAGGGCGGCGAGGGAGTCGCCGAGGTAGGCGTCACCGATGAGTGCGGCGATCAGACCCGCCATCACTGCGGCGATCAGGTAGATCCCGACCGGGGATCCGAGACGCCGGCGGGATTGCGCGGCATCCCGGGGGGACGGGTCAGACGGGTCGTTCGGGGACGGGGAGGACGGTGAAACTGGCGTATCTACAGCCGCATCGGACATGCACGTCACCCTACCCGCCGGTGGCCTGTTACCCCGATTCGTTCCCCCGCCCAGGTGGTGCACTACGATGAATGACCGCACTCCATGCGTGCATGCCTCCGTAGCTCAGTGGATGAGAGCAACCGGTTTCTACCCGGTCGGTCGCGGGTTCGAATCCTGCCGGGGGCGCTTTTCATGCCCGGACCAGCCCCGGTGACCAACGTTCACCTCCGGTTGTCCGGGCATTCATCTTCGACTCCTACGGTGCGTTGTGGTCGCTGCCAAGCCAGCGCTTGCCTGACGTTTCCCCACACCGCCCACAAGGAACCTTGATGTCCCACCGTCGCCGAACCGCAGCCTCACTCTGCGCGATCGCCGGCACCGTGTCACTTACCGCTGTCTTCCTGCCTGCTGCCGCAGCGCAGGACCTCCCGGCACCCGGCTCGTCCGATGTCGCGTCCTCCATCGAGTCGTCGCTGCCCGGCTCGCACGTCCCCGACCTCACCGGCACCGACGGCCCAAAGAACATCATCTACCTCGTCGGCGACGGCATGGGTTACAACCACATCGCCGCCGCCAACCTCTTCGAGACCGGGCAGACCAAGCACCAGGTCGAGGGCGAGGCCGGGGACGTCTCGCCGGTCGAAGGTGGCGAGGCCGCACAGGTCTACGAGGGCGACGAGTGGAATGAGCTGGCCATGTCCACCTTCCAGGAGGGCAACTCCTACGACCCGGAGAAGGCCTGGAACGACCACGACTACGTCAACGAGGACTACACGGACTCAGCTGCGGCCGGCACCGCCATGGCCACCTGTTCCAAGACCGAGAACGGCATGATCGGTGTCACCTCCTACGGTGCCACGGTGCAGAACACCTCCGAGCACGCCATCGACAACGGCAAGTCCGCCGGTGTAGTCTCCAGCGTCCCGTTCAACCACGCCACCCCGGCCGCCTGGGCCGCGCACAACGATGACCGTATCGACTTCCATGCCATGGCCGACGAGATGATCGGCGGCGACCTGGACGTCATCATGGGTGCCGGCCACCCGCTGTACGACGCGGACAACCAGCCCGTCGACGAGCCGAACTACGAGTGGATCTCCGAGGAGAGCTTCACCGAACTCTCCGCCGGCGAGACCGACTCATCTACCTGGAGGAGGACGCCGACTTCCAGACGCTCGCCGACGGTGACGTCGAGGCCGGTGAGAAGTACTTCGGCCTTCCCCAGGTCGCCTCCACCCTGCAGCACAACCGTTCCGGCGACTGCGTGGTCCCCTACGACACCGAGCTCAACGATGTCGTGGACCTGTCGACCATGGCCGAGGGCGCGCTGAACATCCTGGACCAGAACGACGAGGGATTCCACGTGATGATCGAGGGCGGGGCCATCGACTGGGCCGGTGAGATGCCGGAGCACTCCTGGCACTCCGAGAACCACACCAATCAGTTGGTGCCGGTGTTCTTCCGCGGGGCGGGCAGCAAGGACATCACCGCTGCGGCGACCGGGGTCGACCCGGTGCGCGGCAACTACATCGACAACGTCGACATCGCCAGCCTCACCCTGAACACCTGGTGGGGAAACTAACGTCGATTCCGACAGAGAAATCGGCCCGATGTGTGGAATACACACATCGGGCCGTTCGACCGGCGAGTAGCCGGGAGGCGACCTACAGTTAGCCGAAGGTCAGTCCGAACACCGGCACGGCAAGTGCGAAGACGGTGATGGTGATGAGGAAGACGGCGATGACGTTCAGCCAGATACCACCCTTGAGCATGTCCCCGGCCTTGACGTAGCCGGAGCCATAGGCGATGGCGTTCGGCGGGGTGGCCACCGGCAGCATGAAGGCACAGGTTGCGGCCAGGGCGGTGGGAATGACCAGGATCAGGACGTTGATCAGGCCGTCGCCTGTCAGACCGATACCGGTGGCGACACCACCCATGATCGGGATGAAGGTCGCCGAGGTGGCGGTGTTCGAGGTGAACTCCGTCAGGAACAGGACGACGACGGCGATCGCGAAGACCAGCAGGACGATCGGCAGACCGCCCATGCCCTTGGCCATCTCACCGATCCACAGGGACAGACCGGAGGCGGTGACCATCGAGGACAGTGCCAGGCCACCACCGAACAGGATCAGGACGTCCCACGGGATTTCCTTGGAGTGCTCCCAATCCATCACGCGGGTACCGCGGTCGTTAACCGGAATGACGTACATGAGTACAGCTGCGGTCATGGCGATCGTGGAGTCGTCAATGGTGATGTTCCACCAGTCAGCGTAACTGGCCAGCAGCGGGAAGCTGATCCAGGCGACCGCGGTGCAGAGGAAGATGATGCCGGCGGTGATCTCCGCGCGGGAGATCTTGCCCATATTCGCGATCTCCTGCTTGATCAGTTCCTTACCACCAGGGATCTCCTTCATCTCCGGCTTGAACACCGTGATCAGCGCAAGCCAGGCCAGGACAGTGAAGACGATGGCCATGGGCATGCCCACCAACATCCACTTTCCGAATCCGATTTCGATGCCGTGTGTGTTGTTCATGTAGGCAGCCATCAAAGCGTTCGGCGGGGTACCGATAAGGGTTCCCAGCGAACCGATGGAAGCTGCGTAGGCGATCGCCAACATCAGGGCGCTGGCAAACTTCTTCTGGTTCTTGTGTCCGCCGACCTTCTCGGCGGTCAGCGCCAGCACGGAGACACCGATCGGCAGCATCACCACGGCGGTAGCGGTGTTCGACACCCACATCGAGACGAATCCGGTCGCCACCATGAAGCCGAGGACGAGCTGCTTCGGCTTGGTACCGACGGCGAGAACCACCAGCAATGCGACACGGCGGTGAAGGCCCCACCGCTGGATACCGAGCGCGAGGACGAATCCACCGAGGAACAGGAAGATGATGGAGTCCGCGTACGAGCTTGACACGTCCCCGAAGCCTGCGATCTGGAAGACCGGGAAAGCGACCAGGGGGATCAACGCCGTCGCCGCCAGCGGCAGTGCCCCGGTCATCCACAGAGCACCCATGAGAACCATGATGGCAGCGGTAATCCGGATCGCTTCCAGATCGAAGGGGCCGACCCTCTCCGCGTCATCCTGCAAATTGGCAAGCTCAGCACTATCGGCCAGTTCGGCGGCATTGTCGGGGAAGATGAAGTAGACGAGCACGGCCAGTGCCAGGCCAACACCCAGGCCGATGAACTTCTTCTTGTTGTTGGCCCGCTCGACACCGGCTTCACCGCGGACGAGTGCGCCCTCCGGCCCCTTGGTTGCCAGCGCCGCTGCGGCGTCTGTGTCTTCCGCAACGTCGGGCGGCGCTGTGTTGCCGTCCTTGTCAGACATGTTCTGTCCTCTCCTTGGATCGTGAACGTCAACCCCCGTAGGGGAACGAGGGGCCAGGCTACTCGTAGGTGGTCGCCCGCCTGTCATCCTCGTCACTAATATAACCCCCAAAAGTGTTGTGTTTCATCTCACAGAGTGAACCATCCTCCCCAATCCCGGGGTCCGGAACGGACATCGCACCCCCTTTGCGGTGACTGCACCCCACCGACCAGCCAACCCGGTGACCCCGATACCGCGACTGCCATGTTGCTGTCCGACCCACCGGGTAGCCTGAGTGGAGCTCGCACGTCTTCATCCCGCGAGCATCAGCCATAGCCCTGACCACTGCTACGACAGGAGCCCCACAACGTGTTCTTCCGCGGCCGTTCCACCACCGCCCTCCCCGCACCCGGCCCCGACCGCATCGCCGTGGTCACCGGAGCGTCCTCCGGTATCGGGGCCGCGATCGCACGGGATCTCGGCCAGCGCGGCCACAACCTCCTGCTCGTCGCCCGCACCGCAGGGCCGATGGAGGAGATCCGCGAGGAACTCGCCGCGTCCCACCCGGAGGTCACCGTCGAGATCCGGCCGTGCGACCTCGCCGACGCCGACGCTCGCGGCGTCCTGATCGAGGAACTGGAAGGACGGGACGTCCACATCATCATCAACTCCGCCGGTGTGGCGACCTTCGGCGAGTTCCGAAAGCTCGACCCCGCCTACGAACGCACCCAGTTCGAGCTGAACGCCACGGCCCTCTTCGAGCTCACGGCCGCCGTCCTGCCGGGCATGGTGGCCAGCGGGGACGCCGGGATCGTCAACGTCGGCTCCGTCGCCGGCAACGCCGCGATCCCCAACAACGCCACCTACGTCGGCACCAAGGCGATGGTGAACACCTTCACCGAGTCGCTGCACTACGAACTCAAGGGCACCGGCGTGCGCTGCACCCTGCTCGCCCCCGGGCCGGTGCGCGAGGAGGTCAAGGAGGACGCTGCGCGTACCATCGTGGACCGGGCCACCCCCGACTTCGTGTGGACGACCTACCCGGACTGCGCCACCGAGACGCTCGACGCCCTGGCGGCGAACAAGCTGCGCGTCGTGCCCGGCGGACTGTCGAAGGTGGCGAACGTGATCTCCACCTACCTGCCGCGGCGGATGACCGCGCCCGTGATGGGCGCGGCGTACTCGCGGATGGCCGAAGACTAGGGCCAGAGAACAGAAAGAAGAATGCAGATGACACCGAACCAGACCGCAAAGAACGACCGCATCGTCTGGGCCGACTGCGAGATGACCGGCCTTGATCCGTCGCGCCACGTGCTCGTCGAGATCGCGGTGGTGGTCACCGATGCCGAGCTCAACGTGTTGGACGAGGGCATCGACATCGTCATCCATGCCACTGAGGAGGAACTCGGTGAGATGGACGACGTGGTGGTGAAGATGCACGGCGGCTCCGGCCTGACTGAACAGATCCGGGAGTCCTCCGTGTCCGTCGCCGAGGCGGAGGCGCAGGTCGTGGAGTACCTGAAGAAGTATGTGCCGGTCGCCGGTGTTGCACCGCTGGCCGGGAACTCGATCGCCAGCGACCGCAAGTTCATCGTGAAGTACATGCCTGCACTGGACGAGTTCCTGCACTACCGGATGATCGACGTCTCCTCGATCAAGGAGCTGGCGCGGCGCTGGTACCCGCGCACCTACAGCAGCCAGCCGGCGAAGGGCCTGGCCCACCGCGCACTGGCGGACATCCGCGAGTCGATCCGCGAACTCGACTACTACCGGCGCGCCATCTTCGTGGACCAGCCCGGCCCTACCAACGGCGAGGCGAAGGTCCTGGCCGAGCAGTCCAGCCAGGCGTACCCGATCTGAGCGGCCCGTTTGGCACCGGTGTCAGCGGTGGTCTAGTATGAGTTCCGCTGCCGCAAGGTACTCCTGCACGTCATGTGACAGGTTCCTGTGCGGGCGAATGGTGGCTGTAGTTCAGCTGGTAGAGCACCAGGTTGTGATCCTGGGTGTCGCGGGTTCGAGTCCCGTCAGCCACCCCAACGACGAACCCCGGTTCCTTCTGCGTGAAGGATCCGGGGTTTCGTCGTGCCTGGACCCTTTCCCTCTTTCGGCCTTTCGGCCCACCCGTGAGCTCGGGCCACCGCGGGAGACCGTCAGTACTATCGTGGGTCGAACCGTTCACGTTCACCAGCCAGGAGCACAGTAATGATTGACCGCGACGCCTTCGCCGGATACCTCGATGAGTACAAGCAGGTCTTCGCGGACACCATCTGGCCCGACGAAAAGTACAAGTGGCAGGCCGTGCGGCATTTCCAGGAGCACTGGGATCCTGACGCCGAGGACTTCGCCGCCATGGTGAAGCAGTCACTCGCGCGGACAAAGAACCTTCTTGACTCGTCCGGGAAATACGCGCGGGGAGTGATTCAGGAGACGGCAGAGGCCGATCCCGAAGCGGTGCGTGCCATGTTCATCGACCTCTTCGACGAGGACACTGACGTGGTCGACCGTGTCGCTGCATTCAAGAACCGAATAAGCACGGTGGCCCGGTTGAAGGACGGTGATTCTCACTATCAGGACGAGAACTCGATCACCACGTACCTCTGGCTCCACTACCCCGACGAGCACTACGTCTACAAGTTCAGGGTGGCCAATGATGTCGCCCGGGCCCTCGGCGCCGGCATCACCTTCAAGATGGGTCACTACTCCACCAACCTCCGACAACACCAGGCCCTCTACGACGAGATCTGCGAGAACCTGCAGCGTGACGAGGATATCCGGGAGCTCCTGGATGGCCAGCTCGCCGACGACTGCTACCCGGATCCGGAGCTGAAGACCCTCACCGTCGACTTCGGCTACTTCCTCAACCAGAAGAGGAAGAAGGAGCAGCAGAAAGAGAAGAATCAGAAGTAGCAGGACCAGGTGGCGTGGTGGCCCGCGGAGGACGAGTACGACCCCGGACTCAGTGTCGATGAGTGGCGGTCGCTCCTCGACGACCCAACGGTATTCGGCACCTCGAGTCTGCTGGCCCTCGCATGTTTCAAGGACATCGGCGGAGGGGCCACGTGCACCCAGCTCTCCGAGAAGTACGGACACAGCGTCGGGTTCTACACCGGAACCGTGGGTGCAGCCGCGGGCCGCGTGCTGTCGAACTCGAATGCAGCGACTCCTCCCCTGGGCCGCGACGGGGAACCCCGCAACTGGCCCGTCCTGTTCACCGGCAGGAAGACGGCGGAGGACGAGAGCAGTTCATTCTTCTGGCGTCTGCGCGACGAGGTGTCCCGGGCGCTCGACCAGGTCGACCTCTCCCACCTGGATCTGCACGGATCGCCCGTGCGGGAGGACGAGGCCCACGACGAGTCCGCCGCTCCGCAGAATCAGCAGAACCAGCAGAATTACTGGCTGCTCATCGCCTCGCCCCGGCACTTCAGCTTCTCCAGCCTTCCCGTCGGCGGCGAAGAACAGTGGTCGCTCCACACCGAGACCGGGACGAAACGTCGCATCTACCCGAACTTCCTCGATGTCCGGGCGGATGACCCGGTCATCGCCTATGAATCGACACCGATGAAGCAGATCGTCGGTCTCGGTAAGTTCACCGCGGCCACCGACGGCAAGGGGGTCCCGTTCAAGAAGACCGAGGGGCTGGACGCACCGATCAGCTTCAGCGAGCTGAAGACACTCCCCGAACTGGTGGACATGGAGGGGATGCCGAACATCCAGGGAAGCCTGTTCCGACTGACGAAGGAACAGTACGACGCCATCATGGCTGTCATCCGCGACTCGAACCCCGCCACCGAGCAGGGGGCGCCCGATCCTTATACGACAGAGAAGTTCCTGGAAGAGGTCTACACCACCGCGGAACAGCACGACCGGATGATCAACGTCCTGCGCCGCAAGAAAAACATCATCCTCCAGGGCGCACCGGGGGTCGGGAAGACTTTCGCCGCGAAGCGACTCGCCTGGTCCATGATGGGTGAGAAAGCCACCCACAGGACCCAGCTCGTCCAGTTCCACCAGAACTACTCCTACGAGGACTTCATGCTCGACTACAAGCCTGCCGACAGCGGCTTCGAGCTGAAGAAAGGCGTGTTCTACTCCTTCTGCGAGAAGGCGAGGCAACAGCCCGACCTCGAGTTCTTCTTCATCATCGACGAGATCAACCGTGGCAACATGTCGAAGATCTTCGGCGACCTCCTGATGCTCATTGAGAACGACTACCGCGGCACCGAAGCCACACTGGCCTACGGGGATCTGTCGTTCTCCGTCCCGGAGAACGTGCACATCATCGGCATGATGAACACCGCGGACCGGTCGCTCTCCATCATCGACTACGCCCTGCGCAGGCGGTTCAGCTTCATCGAGATGGAACCCGGCTTCCAGACCGACGGATTCAAGCGGAACCAGGCCAGACTCAACGAGCCGGTGCTCGACAGACTGCTGTCCACCGTGGAGGAGCTCAACCACCGGATCGCCGAAGACCCCTCCCTGGGACGGGGCTTCCGCATCGGACACAGCTACTTCTGCGGCCAGGATTCCGTCGACCTCGACTGGCTCCGCTCGGTCGTGGAGTTCGACATCGTGCCGATGCTGGAGGAGTACTGGTTCGATGACGAGGAAAAGGTCAGTGACTGGACATCCAGGCTGCAGAGGGCGCTTCAC
The DNA here is from genome assembly GCA_019120175.1 of Candidatus Corynebacterium faecigallinarum. Taxonomy (GTDB): domain Bacteria; phylum Actinomycetota; class Actinomycetes; order Mycobacteriales; family Mycobacteriaceae; genus Corynebacterium; species Corynebacterium faecigallinarum. The sequence goes on along the minus strand of DWVP01000024.1, from coordinate 54,262 downwards.
CCATGACGACCAGGGACAGCATCGTCATCAGGAACGTGTACCACATGCTGGCCTATGCATTCCGGAGCGTCGACACCGGGCCGATCAGTACCGTGTCGATGGAGGAGTTCGACCACATCCACGATCTCTTTGCGGCGATACTGGCGAACGGCATGTCCCAGCAGCTCAAACAGGGTCTCTACCGGGAGTACGTCACCGACACCGATGACCTGATGACCTTGCGCGGGAAGATCGACATCCCCGGCACCACCAGGAATCGTCTCCGGCAGCAACGGGCGATCTCCTGCGAGTACGACGAGTTCTCGGAGAACAACCGTCTCAACCAGGTGGTGAAGTCCACCGCGATTCTGCTGCTCCGGCACGGTGACGTGAAGCCCGCTCGACGTGTCGCGCTCAAGAAGGTGCTGCCGTTCTTCTCGGACGTCGACGACATCGATCTATCGTGCGTGCGGTGGTCGACCTTCCGTTTCGTCCGGCACAACCAGAGCTACCGCCTGCTGATCAGCATCTGTCGGCTGGTGGTCGAGGGAATGCTCATGGACGGCGGCAACGGGGACCGGAAGTTGCTGGAGTTCGTCGACGACCAGGAGATGAGCCGTCTCTACGAGAAGTTCATCCTCGAGTACTACAGGAGGCACCGCCCCGACCTCATGCCGCGCGCCTCCCAGATCGCGTGGGCGTTGGACGCCGGTGAACCGGCGCTGCTGCCGACGATGCAGAGCGACATCACCCTCGTCGGTGATGGTCGCGCCCTGATCATCGACGCCAAGTACTACAGCAGGAACCTGCAGGTGAACTTCAACCGACGGACGGTGCATTCGAACAACCTCTACCAGGTGTTCACCTACGTCAAGAACGCCGAGATCACCAGGCAGGACCTCGAGGTGTCAGGCATGCTCCTGTACGCGGAGACCGAGGCTGACGTCCAACCCGAGGCCCGGTGGAGCATCGGCGGCAGCGACATCGCCGTCACCACACTGGACCTCGGTCAGGACTTCGCCGGCATCGCGCGAAAGCTCGACGAGATCGCAGACGGGCTCAGTGCTCTGCCGGGTTCATGATCGGGACCATGCCCCCTGCCTGCCCTACTGGCACTACTGTTCCTACTGATCCTGCTGGTGCTGCTGATCCTGCTGGTGCTGCTGACCGAACGTGTGCGGGTCCACCGGCCACCGGGACTTGGGCACGCTGTGCTCGATCACCAGCAGGTAGGAATCGGTGACGAGGTCCTCGATCAACTGCTGTCCGAGGTCGCAGTCGGGGTGCAGCGTGATCCAGTGCTTCTTGTTCATGTGGTAACCGGGACTGATTCCGGCGAACCCGGTCCGCAGCGTCGTGCTGTCCGCCGGGGTGGCTTTCAGGACCACGAGAGGCTCGCCCTTGACGAGCATCTGAATCATGAAAACCTTGCCCCGAACCTTGTACACATCAGCATCCGGGCCGAACGGGTGCACGAGCTCTGCCCCGGGGAGTTCTGCCGCCCGGGCGGCAGTCTGCTGCTGGATCAAAGTGTCCATGTACCCAACCTATGCGGCTCTCGCGGCGACTAACCCTGGTGGATGATCTGGATGAGGTTTCCGCAGGTGTCATCGAAGACGGCGGTGGTCACCCCGCCGGCCTCGATCGGCGGCTGGGTGAACCGGACCCCGAGGCCCACCAGGCGGTCGTGCTCGGCCTGCACGTCGTCCACGGTGAACTGGGTCCAGGGGATTCCGTCCGTGTACAGGGCTTCCTTGAACGGCGCTGCGGCCGGGTGTCCTGAGGGTTCCAGCAGCAGCTCCGTGCCGTCCGGGTCGAGCGGCGAGACCACGGTGAGCCACCGGTTGTCCGGTTCCTTGCCGAGGGGCACGTTGTGCCGGACGATGAAACCGAGCTTCTCGGTGTAGAAAGCCTCCGCCTTCTGTGTGTCGTCGACGATGACGCTGGTCAGGGTGATGCGGAAGGTGCTCATGGCTGGTCCTCTTTCTCTGTGTCCTCCGGGGTATTCCACCGGGTGACGATCTCGGCAAGTGGAGCCGGGTCGATGGTGTGGAGGTTGCGCCGTCCTTCCTTGCGGACGATGACCAGGCCGGCGTCCTGCAGCACCGCGATATGCTGCGACACCGCCTGACGGGACATCGGGCGACTCTCGGTCAGGCGGGTGCAGATCTCGAAGAGTGTCTGATCCTCCCGCCGGGAAAGGCTGTCGAGGATCATCCGTCGTGCCGGGTCAGCGATTGCCTTGTAGATGTCACCCATACACGCACAATAGGCAAGTGCATACTTGCATGTCAAGAACGAAAGTCCATACTAAACACCGGTGGTCAATAGGTCAGCGATCAATGTATAGTCATCATATGCTGACCATTGCTCCACAGATCGACGTCATGAACCGTCTCGGGCGTGCCCTGGCCGACCCCAGCCGGTCGCGGATCCTACTCTCGCTGCTGAAGGAACCCGGCTACCCGGCCCAGCTTTCCCGCGACCTCGAGCTGAGCCGCACGAACGTCTCCAACCACCTGGCCTGTCTGCGTGGATGCGGCATCGTCGTCGCCGTCCCCCAAGGACGTCGCACCCGCTACGAGATCGCCGATCCTCATCTCACCCGGGCCCTGGAGTCGCTGGTCAACGTCGTCCTCGCCGTCGACGAGGGGGACGAGCCCTGTACGGACGAGAACTGCGACGTGCCCGGATGCTGCGCCGACTGCGCGGATACCGTCGACGACGACCACGCCGACGAGGAGGTACACCGGTGAGCGACGAATGCTGCGGCCCGATCACCCCCGCAGGCAGCACACCTCCTGAGCCGCTGGTCCACGAGGATCTGCCACCCTGGTGGCGCGACCGGGCACTGGCACTGCCGGTGGCGTCCGGTGTCCTGTGGATCAGCGGCCTGATCCTGGAATGGACCGGCGGGGAAAGCTCCACAGCCTCCATCACCGCCACCATCCTCTTCGCGCTCGGCCTCGCCGCCGGTGCGTGGACCTTCGTCCCCGGCACCATCGAGCGCCTCATCAAGGGGAAAGGACGCTCCCGCCTGGGCGTCGGCCTGCTGATGACCATCGCCGCCATCGGCGCCGTCCTCCTCGGACACGTGGGCGAAGCCGCCGCGCTGGCCTTCCTGTTCTCCATCGCCGAGACACTCGAGGACCGCGCCATGGACCGCGCGAAACACGGCCTGCGCGCCCTGCTCTCGCTGGTCCCGGAAACCGCCCGCGTGCGTCGTGGCAGCGACTGCACCGACGGCTGTTGCGACTACACCGACGAGACCATCTCTGCGTCCGACGTCCGCATCGGTGACACCCTGCTGATCGGCGCCGGTGAACGCATCCCCACCGACGGGACCGTCGCCACCGGCCAGTCCTGGGTGGACACCTCAGCAATCACCGGCGAGTCGATCCCGGTGGGTGTCGACCAGGGCAACGAGGTCCTCGCCGGCTCCGTCAACGGCTCCGGCACCCTGACCGTCACCGCCACCGCCGACGGGGGTGACAACTCACTGACCCAGATCGTCCGGCTCGTCGAACAAGCCCACGCCACCAAGGGTGAGCGCGCCCGCCTGGCCGACCGGATCGCCCGACCCCTGGTCCCGCTGGTCCTCGTTGCTGCCGCTCTGATCGCCGGCATCGGCGCACGGCTCGGCGACCCGGGCGTGTGGGTGGAACGGGCTCTGGTCGTGCTCGTCGCCGCATCCCCGTGCGCACTGGCCATCGCCGTGCCGGTGACCGTGATCTCAGCGATCGGCTCAGCCAGCAAATTCGGTGTGGTCATCAAGTCCGGCGAAGCTTTCGAGCAGTTCGGGACGATCCGCACGGTCGCCTTCGACAAGACCGGTACGCTGACCCGCAACGAGCCGCGCGTCGTCGAGGTCCGCAGCAGTGGCAACCGCTCCGAACTGGACGTCCTGACCCTCGCCGCCGCGCTGGAAGCATCGAGCAGTCACCCGCTCGCCCAGGCCGTGACCACTGCCGTGCCGGTGACCGTCGGCGCGCGGGAGTTCCCCCAGGTCACCACCGTGCACGAGGAACCGGGCCACGGGATGTCCGGGATCCTGCATCCGACTCTCGCAGGACACCCGGACGACCTGGATGGCGACGACTCAGGGCTGCCCGTCCGTGTCGGCGGACCACGATGGATCGACCCGGCCGACATGGCCACAGACACCGAAGAGATGGCCCGTCAGGGTATGAGCCTGATCGTCGTCGAGGTCGACGGCGAGGTACACGGCGTGATCGGGATCCGCGACGAACTTCGTCCCGAAGCCGCCGAAACGATCGCCGCGCTTCACGCGCAGGACGTCACCACGATGATGCTCACCGGTGACAACGAACGCACCGCCACCGCCCTCGCCACCGACGCCGGCATCGACCGCATCCATGCCGACCAGCTCCCCAGCGACAAGGCCCGCCATGTGCAGGAGTCCGCGGCCCACATCCCCACCGCCATGATCGGCGACGGCATCAACGATGCCCCGGCGCTCGCCACGGCCACCGTCGGCATCGCCATGGGTGCTTCCGGTTCGGCCGCCGCCATCGAATCAGCCGATATCGCCTTCACCGGCAACGACCTGCGCCTGATCCCCGCAGCACTGGCTCACGCCTCTCGCGGGCGACGGATCATGACCGGCAACATCATCCTGGCCCTGGCGATCATCGTGGTCCTTTTCCCGCTGGCACTGTTCGGGGTCCTCGGCCTCGCCGCCGTGGTCCTGGTCCACGAGATCGCCGAGGTCGTGGTCATCGGAAACGGCCTGCGCGCCGCCCGGTCCAGCGATGTCGTCCGGTCCCCCACCACTCCCACCACTCAGGCCACCAGCCCAGCCTGAGTCGAGACCACACTGACACACCTACATGTGAGAAGGGTGGGATGAATCGTCGTGATCCGGGCCGGATCACGACGATTCATCCCACCTTTCTGACATGGCGGAAATGAGTCGGCGAGGAACAGGGGGCCGCTGGCGTGTGCCAGGGCAAGACCAGGGCGAGGCAGGAGAACCGCACCGCGGTCAGGCGGTGCCGGTCCTGGATGAGGGCCGGGCTGGCCCCACCTCAGCGTCGGGAGGAGAGCAGCCCGGTCAGGCCGTGGTTCTTCAGGGTGAACCACAGGGTGGCCAGGCCGTCGCCGCCGATGGCACGGCCGTCGGTGATCCTGTCCATCTGCATCTCGTACCAGTTGGTGCCCAGCAGGTGCTCCAGTGGCTCATCGAGTTTCTTGGAACCGGTGCTCAGCCGCGGCAGGCGCACCAGCTTGCGGCTGCCCTGCTTGATCAGCTCATTAGGGTACTCCGGGACCATCACCAGCGGGCGTGCCATACCGATCAGGTCCGCCAGACCGTCCAGCCCCCTCTCGATGTCGGCGGCACACCGGAAACCACCGGTGAGCAGCACCGGGGTGGAGACCTTGTCGCGCAGCTGCTTGGCGTAGTCACCGAAGTAGATCTCACCGGTGTCACCCGAGGCATCCACCTTCTCACCCTGCATCAGGGGCGCGGTGTAGGTGCCACCGGAGACCTCGATGACGTCCACTCCCAGCTCTGAGAGTTTCTCAGCGACGACCAACGACTCATCCTCGTCAAAACCGCCGGACACACCGTCGGAGGAGTTCAGCTTCACGGAGATCGGGAACTCGGCGCCGACCTCGTCTCGGATCGCCTCGTAGATCTCCACCAGCAGACGCATCCGCGACTCCAGGTCACCGCCGTACTCATCGGTGCGCTTGTTGTCGTTCGGGGACAGGAACTGGTTGATCAGGTACCCGTGGGCGGCGTGGATCTGCACACCGGTGAAGCCGGTCGACTGGGCGATCCGGGCGGCGTAACCGAAACGCCACACGATCAACTTGATGTCGTCGACGGTGAGTTCACGGGGGGTGGCGAAGAACCGTTCCGCAGGCCCTTCCATCGGCACCACACTGGGTGCGACGGGATACTTGTTCACGCTGCGGGGCGACTGCTTGCCCGGGTGGTTGAGCTGCATCCACAGCTGGGTGTCGTTGGCGGTGCCCGCCTCAGCCCATTCGCGCAGCGCATCGAGGTGCCGGTCATCGGCGACGACAACGGTGTTCGGCTCCCCGAGGTGCTCGGGGTCGACCATGACTGCTCCGGTGACCAGCACCCCGGCACCACCTTCCGCCCACCGGCGGTAGAGGTCGATGTGCTGGTCGGACGGTCCGCCCGACGGGGTGGCCAGGCCTTCGCTCATCGCGGCTTTCACGAGGCGGTTTTTCACAGTGGTGCCGCACGGAAGTTCCAGTGGCGCGGCGACCGTTACAGGGGTCACGGTGACTCTCCAGATCAGTTCATGGTTGATGTTCTTGTCGTCAGGGACTTAAGTCCAAGACCGGTCCCACCCGACTGCCCCGTAGTGTACCCGCTGTAAGGACGGCATAACTAGCGCTGGTAGAGGCGATAGAAATCCCCAGCGCACAGGCCTACCAGCCCTACCGTCGGACGCGACGTTGTGCGCGGACCCTCCGAAAACGTGCCGCAGCCAGCGGCCAGATGAGCTTCTCGATCTCCACGATCACCAGCACCGTCACACCGATACCGGTACACATCAGCCACTGATTCCAACTCAACGCGGTCAGGCCCAGCAGGTCCGCCGCCGCCGGCCAAGCGGTAACACCCCACTGCAGGAATATCGCGATCAGTGCGGAGATCGCCAGCAGTTTATTGCCCAACGGATTCATGGTGAGGATGCAGCGTCGCAGGGCGCGGGCGCTGAACACCTGGAAGAAGTTGAACATCACCATGGTGATCAGGGCCAGGGTGCGGGCCTCCTCCAACGGAAGGCCCGACTCGTGTGCCCACCGGTAGACCAGCAGCGTGCCGATGCCCATCCAGGCTCCGGTGACGACCGTTCGGATCCACATCCGGGTGTCCAGCACACCTTCGCTGGACGGTCGGGGTTTCTGCTCGAGTTCATCACCCTCGCCCTTCTCGAAGGACAGGGCGATGTCCTGGATGCCGTTGGTGATCACGTTCATGAACAGCAGGACGACCGGCATGAAGATCAACGGGAGGTCGGTGAAGGTGTTCACGATGACCGCGATCATCAACGCCAGACCGTTGGTCAGCAGGAAGAATGTGGCCTTACGGATCGAGGAGAACGTCACCCGGCCGAGGCGGACGGCCTCGACGACGGTGATCAACAGGAAGATGACCATCGATGAGGTCAGCTGCTTGCCCAGGACCACGTACCACGGGTCGGCGACGATCTCGTCGAGTTCGTTCCTGCCGTAGATCTCGGCCCGCTCCGCTGCTTCTGCGCTGGTCAGGCTGGCGTCCTGCCCCTCAGCGGCGATCGGGAGGTCGAGCGTCCCGCGGGTCTCGTCGACGGTGAGCGTATGCCAATGTGTCCCTGCTCCGGTCACGGAAGTCTCCCTGGCCGTGGATATCCTCCCCAATCGTAACCGGCCCTCCGGACACAATGTTGCCGTCACACCGGCAGGCACACCCGCTGGTCTTCCCCCGTCTGCCACCCGGACGGACATCGCTAAACTCGATGTCATGAGTACCCCAGGTCTCCCCCGCGTCATCGATGCTGCGACAGTGCGGTCAGTGTTGTCCCCCACCGCGGCGGCGGACGCGATCAGCACCCCGATCATCGACCCGACGATCAGCTTCGACCCGTCCACCGACCTGCCGCGCCGTACCGCGCACACCAGTCACGGCCACTTCCTGCTCATGCCCTCGGAGGTCGGGACATATGCCGGGGTGAAGGTCGCCACCGTCGCCCCCAGTAACCCCGCGCTGGGCCGCCCCCGGATCAACGCCACCTACCTGTTCTACGATGCCGAGTCCCTGCAGTTGAAGAGCATCATCGACGGGGTGGCGCTGACCACCCTACGCACTCCTGCGGTGTCGATCGCCGCCCTGCGTCCGACTCTTGCCCTGGTGGACGCCCCGGTGAACCTGGTGGTCTTCGGGGGTGGGCCCCAGGGGCTCGCCCACATCGAGGCCCTCGCCGCGGAACTGGGACCGCGTGCCGGCGGTTCCCCGTTCAACTCGGTGAATATCGTGGTGCGTAACCCGGACCGTGCCAGCGATCATGCCCACGCGGCCGTCGAGGGACTCGGCCGGGTCCTGCCCACCGACTCCCAGGACACCCTCGATGCACTCGCCGCGGCCGATGTCATCGTCACCGCGACCAGTGCGGACACTCCCCTGTTCCAGGCCCATCATGTCCGCGACGATGTCGTCGTCATCGCCGTGGGCTCCCACGAACCCAACACCCGCGAATTGGACGCCGACTTCATCGCCGGGGCGAAGGTGATAGTCGAGGACATCGACACCGCCCTGGAAACCGCCGGGGATATCGTGCTCGCCCACTTCGAAGGGGCGATCAACCCCGGCGATCTGGTGTCGATGCGTACGGCACTGACCGAGAAGACCGTCACCCCGGGGCGGCGTCCGGTGGTGTTCAAGAGCGTGGGCATGTCCTGGCAGGACCTGCTCATCGCCGAGGCGGTGGACCGACTCAGCAGGTGAGTCAGCAACGCCCATTTCGTGTCCGGGCCGTGTCCTATGGTGGGCACCATGACCAACGAGCTGCACGACCACGCCACCGCGATCCTGCGTGACCTCACCGGCAGGCCGGACGCCGCCTTCCGCGACGGCCAGTTCGAGGCGGTCTCCGCGCTGGTCGCCGACCGTAGGCGCGTGCTGGTGGTCCAGCGCACCGGTTGGGGAAAGTCGGCGGTGTACTTCGTAGCGGCACGACTGCTACGGGAACAGGGTGCCGGGCCCACACTGATCATCTCTCCGCTGCTGGCGTTGATGCGCGACCAGGTCGCCGCCGCCGAACGCGCCGGGGTACGCGCGGCGACGGTGAACTCCTCGAACGTCACCGAGTGGGATGACATCCTCGCCGCGCTGAACGCCGGGCAGTTGGACGTTCTGCTGATCTCCCCGGAGCGGCTGACCAACCCGCGGTTCCGGGAGCGGGTGTTGCAACCGTTGCTGAACGGCGCTGGTGCCGACCCTGGCGCAGGTACTGGTGCAGGCGTTGGCATGATCGTGGTGGACGAGGCCCACTGCATCTCGGACTGGGGCCACGACTTCCGCCCGGACTACCGTCGGATCGGCGCGCTGCTGGAGTCGCTTCCGGACGACCTCCCCGTGCTGGCCACCACCGCGACAGCGAATACCCGCGTGGTCGAGGACGTCGCCGAGCAGCTCGGCCACGACACCATGGTGGTCCGCGGGGCACTGTCACGGGACTCGCTGCGCCTTGGTGTCGCCCCCACGTCCTCGGCTGAACACCGGATCGGCTGGTTGGCGCAGCACCTCGGCGACTTCACCGGTTCCGGCATCATCTACTGCCTCACCGTCTCCGCCGCCGAGGACACCACCCGGGTGCTCCGCGAAGCCGGGTGGAATGTCGCCACGTACACCGGACGTACCGATGCCGAGGACCGCGCTCGTCTGGAACAGCAGCTCAAGGACAACGAGCTCACCGCCCTGGTGGCCACCAGTGCCCTGGGCATGGGCTTCGACAAGCCGGACCTGGGGTTCGTGGTGCACCTGGGTGCCCCGTCCTCCGCCGTGGCCTACTACCAGCAAGTCGGACGTGCCGGCCGTGCCACCGATTCCGCCGACGTACTGTTGCTGCCCGGCCCCGAGGACCCGGACATCTGGGAGTACTTCGCCACCGCCTCCATGCCGGACCAGGACGAGGCCGCCGCAGTGCTCGCCGCCCTGGGAGAAGCCACCGCACCGATGTCGGTGCCTGCCCTGGAACCACTGGTCGGGGTCCGCCGAACCCGTCTGGACCTGCTGCTCAAGACCCTCCAGGTCGAGGGCGCGGTGGACCGGGCATCCGGTGGGTTCATCGCCACCGGTGAACCCTGGCACTACGACACGGAGCGCTATGCCGCGGTCGCCGCCGCCCGGAAGCGGGAAGCCCAGGCGATGCTGGACTACGAGTCGGGCCAGATGTGCCGCATGCGGTTCCTCGCCGAGTCCCTGGACGACCCCACCGCCCACGACTGTGGACGCTGCGATGTCTGCGCCGGGGTGTGGTGGGATACCTCGGTGGACCAGACGAACACCACCGATGCCCGCCAGGTGCTCTCCGGGATCGGGGTGCCGGTGGATCCGCGGGGTCAGTGGCCCTCCGGGATGGACAAGGTCGGTGTTCCGCTGACGGGGAAGATCCCGGCAGAGGAGAAGGTCGCCGAAGGCCGGGTCATCGCCCGCTACACCGACCTGGGCCCGGGCCAGGTGCTGCGGAAGTTCCTGGAGACAGGCGCCGAGGATGCCCCGGTTCCGAAGAACATCGCCGACTGGTGCATCCGGGTACTCAAGGAATGGGGGTGGGAGCAGCGCCCCACCGTGGTGGTGGCCATGCCCTCGGTGACCCGTCCGGTGACGACCTCCGCCCTGGCTTCGGGGCTGGCACAGGTCGGGCAGATGACCGATGCCGGCTCGTTGGACTACACCGCGGATCCGGGCGATCCAGATGTCAACAGTGCCTTCCGGGTGCGCAACCTCCACGGCGCGATCCAGGTGCCGTCGGAGACCGCTGCCGCAGTGAACGGTCAGGTCGTCCTGCTGGTGGACACCGAAATCGGGTCACGGTGGGCGATGACCGTGGCGGGCCGGGAACTACGCCGTACCGGGGCAGCGGAAGTGCTGCCCTTCGCTCTGGCACTGCGCGCGTAGACTCGCCGGGATAAGGGTGGCCACACAAAACTGGACACCCGCGATCCCACCCCACACCCAGGAGGCTCACGACAGTGCACGGAGAATACAAGGTCACCGGCGGCAAGCTCATCGTCGTCGACCTGGAGGTGACCGGCGCGTCCGACGGTTCCGACGGCACCCCGCAGAATGCCGGCGTGCTCACCGGCGTCCGCATCGCCGGCGACTTCTTCCTCGAGCCGGACGAAGCACTGATCCGCATGACCTCCGCCCTCGAAGGCGCACCGGCGGACCTCTCCGCCGAGGGCTACACCGAGCGGGTCAGCGACTCCCTGCTGCGCAGTGACGTCCTCTTCGGCATCACCGCCGAGGGCGTCGGCATCGCCGTGCGTCGCGCACTCGGCCACGCCATCGGCTGGGAGGACATCGACTTCGACGTCATCTACGGCCCCTCCGTCGACCCGATGGTCAACGTCGCCCTCGACGAGACCCTGGTCGCCGACGTCGCCGCCGGACGCCGCAAGCCCTTTATGCGCCTCTGGGAATGGAATGCCCCACAGGTCGTCATCGGGTCGTTCCAGTCGTACTCCAACGAGATCAACCAGGAGGGTATCGACAAGTACGGCATCACCGTCTCCCGACGCGTCACCGGTGGCGGGGCGATGTTCATGGAACCCGGCAACTGCGTGACCTACTCCCTGGTCGCCCCCCAGTCCCTGGTGGACGGACTGAGTTTCGCGCAGTCCTACCCCTTCCTCGACGAATGGACGATGGAGGCGTTGAAGAAGGTCGGCATCAACGCCCACTACATCCCGCTCAACGACATCGCCTCCGAGGAGGGAAAGATCGGTGGTGCGGCACAAAAGCGTTTCTCCAACGGGTGGATGGTCCACCACGTGACCATGTCCTACGACATCGACGCGGAGAAGATGCTCGAGGTGCTCCGGATCGGCAAGGAGAAGATGAAGGACAAGGGCCACCGCTCTGCGGTCAAGCGCGTCGACCCGATGCGTTCGCAGACCCAGCTGCCGCGCGAGGAGATCCTCACGGTCTTCCATGACACCTTTAAGGCGAAGTACGGTGCCACCGAGGGCGAGATCACCGAGCAGGACGTGGCTGCGGCCCTGCAGCTCTGTGAGGAGAAGTTCGACACCGAGGAGTGGACGCACCGGCTGCCGTGAGGTGACTGCTGTTTCACCCGTCACGCACCGCCCGACCGGTGGATCCCCACTGACACCGCAGAGACACCCCAGTCCCCTGCCATGGCATTCCAAGGAACGGTTCGTAGATTGAATGTCAGCGCCTTCGGAGGCCACTAGGACACCACGATCGTGGTGGTCGCCGGAGTCAACGCAACGATCATGAGTGACCCGATCCGCACGATGGAAGGACCGTATACGGCAGCTGAGCATTCTCCTCTTGAAACGTCAGCAGTGAGCCCCCGGCCCGCGTCTTCACCGACGCGACCGGGGGCGAACTGTGTGCGGAGGTGCTCACGCGACTCACACCCGCGACAGCCGGACCAGCGTCTCCTTCTGTGTGGTCAGGCAGCGCAGCGTCCCGACCCCGGTGACGACGGCGGCGATGACCACCCCGGCGAGGATCACGTACATCAGCGCCAACTGGGTACGCACCGCCTCCATCGGATCCACCCCGGCCAAGATCAGGCCGGTCATCGCCCCGGGCAGGAAGACGATACCCAACGCCGCAGTCTGCTCGACCTGCGAGGAGATCGCCGTCCGCAGCGACGACCGCATCAACCGTCGCGACGCCGTCCGCGTTGTCATACCCAACGCCAGGCCCGCCTCGACTTCGGCCCGCTGGTCGGAGGCGAACTCCGCCACCCGGGAGGCAGCCACCACCCCGGCTTTCATCGAGTTGCCGATGACCATGCCGGCGACCGGGACGATGGTGCGTCCCTCCATGTCGAAGATGGTGAAACCGAAGATGATCGCCAGGCTCGACACCGCGATGACCACATGCGCCAGCAGTGACACCCACAGCAACCCCGGCACCTGCGGGGCACGGCGGGTGACCGTCCAGGAGGCGAAGACCACGATGCCGACCACCCACAACCACGACCAGAACAGCGGGGTTTCCGGACGCACCAACGGCACCAGGGCAGCGCCGACGATGATCATCTGCACCAGTGACCGCCCCACCGCCACCACGATCGGCTTGTTCAGCTGCAGTTTCAGCGGGGTGGTCACCGCCAACGCGATGGCCACGAAGATCAGGGACGCCGCCAGTCCCAACCAGCCCACGTTGGCACCAACGTCACTTCCCACGTCGCCGCCCATCACGCCACCACCTTCCCGGCGTCGAGCCGGACCACCCGGTCGGCGATGCGGTCGACCTGCTCGGCGCTGTGGGACACCCAGAGCACCGAGATACCGCGCTGCCTGGTCAGCACGGTGCTCACCAGGTTCTCCAGCACCGCGCTGGCCTCGTCGTCGAGGGCGGAGGTGACCTCGTCGGCGAGGATGACCCGTGGTTCGGTGGTCAGGGCCCGCACCAGGCAGAGACGCTGGGCCTCGCCGCCGGAGAAGTGGTCGGCCTCGCGGTGCAGCATCCCGGCGTCCAGCCCGACCTCGGCGAGTAGTGCGGCGGCCTCGTCCTCCGTCAGCTCCGGGGCACCGGCGCGCAGGTTGTCCAGTGCGGTGCCGGGGAAGACCGTGGGCCGTTGGAAGACCATGGCGACGTCGCGGCGCAACGTGAGTGGGTCGGCGTCGACGAGATCGTCGCCGCGGTAGGTGATGCGTCCTGACGTCGGGGATTCCAGCAGGTTGCAGCAGCGCAGCACGGTCGATTTCCCGGAGCCGGAGGGCCCGGTGAGCGCAGTGATGCCACCGGCGGGGATGTCCATGGTCACTCCGTCGAGGATGCGGTGGCCGCCGCTGTCGAGGGTGACGTCCCGGAAGCTGAAAAGAGTCTCGGCACCGCTCACGACAGCTGCTCCCGCAGGTCGTCGAGGATCTGCCCGGCGTTCGCGCTGCGTTCCGGGTTGGACGCGACGACGGCGAGTACCAGTGCTTCGAGTACGGCGACGGTCGGGGCGTAGCCCGGAATGAACGTCGGGTTGCCGCGTCCCACACCGAGTACCGCGGCACATCGGGGGTCGACGGTGTGACTGTCCTCGCTGAGCTGGATAATCGGGACGTCCAGTTCCTCGGCCCGGTCGTACAGGACGCACACCTCCCGGGTGGGCCGGTCGTAGGACATGAGCACGACCACGTCCCCCCGGGTCAACCAGGAGAGTTCATCGGCGAAGGAGCGTCCGGCGCTACCGGCGGCGATGGTGGATACCCCTGAACGACGGAATCGGTGGGATGCGTAGTCCGCGAGGCAGCGGGACGGGCCGAACCCGATGAGAACAATCCGTCCGGCCCGGTTGAGGGTCTCCACCGCGGTCGACAGGGCGCGCTCCCCCACCCGTTCCGGCAGGGAGTCGAGTGCGGCGGCGGAATCCCTGATGTGCAGGCTGATCGGGCCGTCGGCCTGGGCAGTGTTGTCGGATTGCGCTGACTGGCCTGATAGGCCCGACTCCCCGGTCTGGCCTGCGTGATCGGCGAGAGCCTGGATCGACGAGCCCAGCCAACCGGTCCGGGAAAGCTCGGTGGCGAGGTTCTCGCGCAGCTCGTCGAGTCCCTCGAAGCCGAGTTTGCGCACGGTGCGCACCACGGTGGCGTCGCTGGTACGGGACGCTTCGGCGAGCTTGAGTGCGGAGAGGTGTCCGACGCTGTGCGGGTTGCCCGCCATGAACTCGGCGACGCGGACCTCGGCGGGGGTCAGGGCACTTCGGTGGGTGGCGATACGGTCATCCAATTCCATGTCGTGTATGCTACCATATCTACCGCCAACGTAATGTTCGCTACATCGCGCTCCCGTTCGTCAGCGAGTGGCCCGGCGAGTGGCCCGGCGAGTGGCCCGGCCGGAACATAGACGGAGAGGTCACTTCTGGACCAAAAATGTGACCTCTCCGTCTATGTCGTCGTCCATGTCGCCGTCTGTGTACGCATCGATACCACCGTCCGGGCCGCCAGCCGAGCCTCCTCCCACGCACGTGCCCCCGCGCATGCCGCTCCGGCCCACGTGCCTCCCGCGCTAACAGCCTGTCACATCAAGGCAACTGAGGGCTGCCTACATTACTTAGAGTATGCAGAATGCCCACCTCTCCTCCTGCCTCCGCGCCGGCTCAGAAACCGGCCCCCGCAGCGACGGCGAAGTTCTCCGCAGCCGTTTCCTCGGCATCCGCTGGCCCCTGCTACTCCAGGCCCCCGAGCGTCCCCGCGTCGCCGCCCCGATCGACTCCGACGACGAGACGTCCCCGGCCCGCTTCACCGGTCGCGTCATCTTCGGCGCGAAGAAGTTCACCATCCCCGGCGGCCTGGTACTCACCGGAGTGACGCAGCTCAGCCTCCCGAAGGACATCCGGTCCGGCTGGTCCATCGCCGTCGGCATCATCAACGTTCTCTTCGGTGTTCTCCTGGGATTCCTGGCCATCTTCAACCCGGTCCAGAACGTCTGGACCCTGGCATGGGTCGCCGGGATCTACATGATCATCCTCGGCATCTACGCCCTCGTCCTCGCCTTCCAGGTCCGCAAGTCGACGAAGGACTAACTGACAGCTGACTGTAAGTTGTGTCTGCTATGGAACAGGCCTACGATCATCCGTCATGATCTCCCGCCCTGGGGACGTGTCTGACGCGTCCTACTTCGTTCCCGGCCCGCACCTCGGCCGGCATCTTCGCGACTCCTTGGGGAAGATGCTGCTGTTGCGCGGCGCCCTCGGCATCATCGCAGGCCTCCTGCTGCTGTTCTTCCCGGTCGACACTGCCGTCGTCATCGGCATCATGGTCGGCGTCTGGCTGCTCGTCGACGGGCTGGCCATGTGCGGACTGGGGTTCAACCAGCGCTCCCACGGCGCATCGTGCGGCTGGACCGTGTTCGGCGGTCTCGTCACCGCCCTCACCGGCGTGGCGGTCCTGATCTTCCCGGTGAGCTTCGCCGTCGTCGGTGGCATGGCCGTGCTGTGGATCACCGCCATCGGCCTGATCGTCACCGGAGTGGCCCGACTACTCTCCCGGGCCAATGGCTGGGCGCTGTCGACCGGTGTCCTCAACCTGATCTTCGGCATCATCATCGCCGTGATGTGCCTGACCGACCCCTCGGGCAGCCTGGTCGCTCTGGCCTGGGTCATCGGCCTGTACGCCGTACTGTTCGGGGTGCTGGCGATCGTGTCCGGCATCCGGATGCGACGCAACAGCTAGCACCTCACGTCACCCACCCCGACGGTGCTGTCCCACCGTTGATGCGGAGTATCGTCGGGGGTATGAGTACCGCTTTTCCTGATTCTTCCGCTTCCCCTCGCGTCCCCCTCTCCCTCATCGACTTCGCCACCGTCCACGAGGGCGAGACCTCCCGCGACGCCTTCCTCCGGTCGGTGGAGATGGCACAGCTCGCCGAGACCCTGGGATACTCCCGGATCTGGTACTCCGAGCACCACAACATGAAGTCGATCGCCTCCAGCGCCCCGTCGGTACTGATCTCCCACATCGCCGCGAAAACCGACACGATCCGGCTTGGAGCCGGCGGAGTGATGCTGCCCAACCACGCCCCGCTGGTCATCGCCGAGCAATACGGCACGCTCGCCGAACTCTACCCGGACCGGATCGACCTGGGCCTGGGACGCGCCCCCGGCACCGACCAACGGACCGTGCTCGCACTGCGCCGTGATCCACGGTCGGCGGAGTCCTTCCCGGACGATGTCAGGGAACTCCGGGGTTTCCTGTCCGAGCGCTCCCGCGTCGCCGGCGTGACCGCCGTGCCCGGCACCGGTACCAATGTGCCGCTGTACATCCTGGGATCCTCCCTTTTCGGCGCGCAGCTCGCCGCCACACTGGGGGTGCCGTACTCCTTCGCCTCGCACTTCGCACCGGACGCCCTGACCCAGGCGGTCACCGCCTACCGGGAGAACTACCAGCCCTCCCCGGAGCACCCGGAACCGTACGTCATCGCCGCGGTGAACGTCACCGCCGCCGACTCCGAGGCGGAAGCAACCGCCCAGCACGAGCAGAACCTGCGGCAGCGGGTGAAGACCATGGCCCTGCGCGGGCGCAGCGTGACCGAGGAGGAGCTGGATATGGTCATGTCCTCGCCGGCGGCCGAGCAGATCCTGTCGATGATGCGCTACACCGCCGTCGGCACCGGCTCTCAGGTCAGCGACTACCTGTCCCGGTTCGCCGAGCATGCCCAGGCCGACGAACTGATGGTTGCCATCCAGTCCCCGAGCACCGCTGGTGCATTGCGCGCCATGGAGATCACCGCGGAGTCGTGGGGGCTGTAGCGGCTGCAGAGGGCTGGATTTCTTGTAGCGAAACGGCGTTACCGCACTACAAAGTCCCTGAATCACCCCCCAAAATACCCCCGTATGACCTTCGGGTGAGCGTTCCCGCAGGCACCCCCCCCGGGGCACATCTCCTCGCATTACCCAGCAGTTAAGGTAGGTCCCCCTACCTTCATCTTCACCTCACCTGCAGCTCATCAACCTGACCTGTTCTTAGGCTGCGCTTTCCTGCCTCGACCATCTTCGATAGGCTGCACCGAGATGAGTTTTTGCTCAGCTTGACAGAGCGGTTGGGCGGGCGAGGTTTCTGACGTGACCTCCTCTCACCGGCCGCTAACGATGATGAAAGGGAACCTGCTTCAATGCGTAGCACCATCCTCCGTGGCCCCGTGAGCCGTGCACTGGCCGTCACCATGACCGCCGCCCTGTCCCTCGGCGCTCTCGCTGCCTGCTCGGACGACGACGACAGCAGCAACGGTTCGTCCGACGGCGACACCCGTACCGTCACCGACGCCCGCGGCGAGGTCGAGATCCCCGCCGACCCGGAGCGCGTTGCCGCCTTCGACAACCGCATCTTCCGGGTCCTGGCGGACTGGGACATCGACCTGGTCTCCGCACCGCTCACCCTGATCCCCGACGAGATCTCCAAGTACCACGAGGACGAGGACATCCGCGACACCGGTTCGCACCGCGAGCCGAACCTCGAGGAGCTCGTCGCCGCCGAGCCCGACCTGATCATCACCGGTTACCGCTACTCGTCCCAGTACGACGAGATGGAGAAGTTGCTGCCGGACACCCCGATCATCGACCTGAGCTTCGGCCAGGACTCCGAGGGCGAGAGCAACCAGCCGCTGGAGGAGACCCTCAAGGAGATCACCACCCTGATCGGTGAGATCTTCGAGAAGGAAGATGAGGCCGAAGACCTGATCGAGGACTTCGACGAGGCCAAGGACCGCGCTGCCGCCGCCTACAACTCGGATGAGACCGTCATGGGTCTGCTGACCTCCGGTGGCGACATCAACTACTCCGCACCGTCCACCGGCCGCTCCGTCGGTCCGGTCTTCGACATGCTGGACCTGACCCCGGCCTACGACGCCGACGGCTCCTCCAACCACCAGGGCGACGATGTCTCCGTGGAGGCCATCGCTGACTCCAACCCGGACTGGATCATCGTCATGGACCGTGACGCCGCCGTCAGCGCCGACGAGCCCGAGTACCACTCCGCCCAGGAGCTGATCGCTGACTCCGAGGCTCTGTCGAACGTCACCGCGGTGCAGGAGGACAACATCATCCTGTTCCCGAACAACTTCTACGTCACCGAGGACATCGAGGCCTACACCGAGATCTTGAACACCATCGCCGACGCCTTCGAGGACGCCGCGAAGTAATCCTCCCCACGTGAGACCCACCCGCGCGACTCAGCCCGGGACCAGTACGAGACACAGGCCTTGACCTGCGAAACGTCCGGTCCCGGGCGTTGTCGCGCGAAAAGCGCAGACAGGACACCCATGACCTCCGCACCACCCGTGCCCCAGGAGAAGGGATCCCCACCCCTGGCTCCGCCACCGAACCCCTCCTGGTGGCGCACGACCTGGCCGATCCTCATCGGCATCCTCATCACCATCGGCCTCATCATCGCCTCCCTCTTCATCGGTGTCTACGACATCACCGGTGCCGAGGACGGGTGGCGGATGTTCGGGATCACCCGTATCCCCCGCACCATCGCCCTGGCGCTCGCCGGTGCGGCGATGGCCATGTGTGGTCTGGTCATGCAGCTACTGACGCAGAACAAGTTCGTCGAACCCACCACCACCGGCACCACCGAGTGGGCCGGTCTGGGACTGATCCTGACCATGGTGATGATCCCCGGTGCCAGTCTGTTCACCCGCATGGTCGGTGCGATCATCTTCGCCCTGGCCGGAACAATCGTCTTCTTCCTGTTCCTGCAGCGGGTCACACTGAAGTCTTCGCTGATCGTGCCGATCGTCGGCATCATGCTCGGTGCGGTCGTCGGGTCTGTCTCGACCTACGTCGCACTGCAGACCGAGATGCTGCAGCAGCTGGGCATCTGGTTCGCCGGTAGCTTCACCGGCATCGTACGGGGACGCTATGAACTCCTGTTCATCGTCCTGGTCGTGCTGATAATCATATTCATCGTCGCCGACCGGTTCACCGTCGCCGGCCTGGGCAAGGACATCGCCACGAACGTCGGCCTGAACTACCGCCAGGTCCTGTTCGTCGGCATCATGATGATCGCCGTGGTCACCGGAGTGGTCACCGTGGTGGTCGGCAACCTGCCGTTCCTGGGACTGATCGTGCCGAACATCGTCTCGATGTTCCGCGGCGACAACCTGCGCTCGAACCTGCCCTGGGTGGCGATGCTGGGCATGTGGATCCTGATCATCTGCGACATCATCGCCCGTACCGTGATCATGCCCTTCGAGGTCCCGGTGTCACTGATCCTCGGCATCCTCGGCGCGATCGTCTTCGTCATGCTGTTGGTGAGGAGCCGCCGCTATGCGCGATAAGAAGTCAGTACTGAAAGATACCTCGGCTCCAGGAACCGCAACCGGTGCCGATGCCGAAGCGTCCGACATCCGCTCACAGAAGCGGCACTCCGGGCCCTTCGCCCAGCCCCGTCAGCGGACCAAGTACATCATCCTGGTCATCGCTCTGGTCATTGTCGCCGTGGGCTTCACCATCGCCCACATGAGCTACGGTAACCCGATGCCCTTCGGCTCGTCCGGCTACTGGACGATCGCCGAGATGCGGATGAATGCGATCATCACGATGCTCATCGTGGCGTTCTGCCAGGCCTTCGCCACGGTGTCCTTCCACACCGCCACGAACAACCGCATCATCACCCCGTCGATCATGGGGTTCGAATCCCTGTACGTCGCCGTGCAGACCGCGGTGATCTTCTTCCTCGGCACCGCGGGTCTGGCCGCCTTCACCGGCACCACCCAGTTCCTGCTGCAGTCGGCCCTGATGGTCCTGTTCGCCGTCGCCCTGTTCACCTGGCTACTCAGCGGAAAACTGGGCAATATCCACGTGATGCTGCTGGTGGGTATCGTCATCGGCGGTGGTCTCGGTTCACTGTCGACCTTCATGCAGCGTCTGTTGGAACCCAATGAGTTCGACGTGCTCACCGCCCGCACCTTCGGC
Organism: Candidatus Corynebacterium faecigallinarum; assembly: GCA_019120175.1. GTDB lineage: Bacteria > Actinomycetota > Actinomycetes > Mycobacteriales > Mycobacteriaceae > Corynebacterium > Corynebacterium faecigallinarum. The sequence goes on along the minus strand of DWVP01000024.1, from coordinate 34,130 downwards.
AACGTGAGCAACGCCAACACCGACAACTTCCCGATCGTGATCCCGGTCGTCGCGGTGGTCTGCACCATCCTGTACCTGCGTTCCCGCCGGATGAACGTCGTCGCCCTGGGTCGCGACACCGCCAACAACCTGGGTGTCAATCACAAGCGGGAACTGATGATCCTGCTGCTGCTGATCTCGATCCTCATGGCGATGACCACGTCCATGGTCGGCCCGATGACCTTCCTCGGCTTCCTGGTGGCCACACTGGCCTACCAGCTGACCGACACCTACGACCACCGGCTGATCCTGCCGGTCGCCGTTCTGATCGGTTATATCGTGCTGATCGGCTCGTACTTCATCATGCGCAACTTCTTCTACGCCGAAGGTGCGGTGACCATCATCATCGAACTCGTCGGCGGCACCGTCTTCCTGTTCTTCATCCTGCGAAAGGGACGCCTGTGATCACCGTAGAGAACCTCACCAAGTTCTACAGCGCCGAGACCACCATCGGCCCGGTCAACCTCGAGATCCCGACCGGCGGAGTGACTGCCCTGGTCGGCCCCAACGGCGCCGGCAAGTCCACCATCCTGACCATGATCGGACGGCTCCAGAAGCCGGATGCCGGCAGCATCACCGTCGGCGGGATGGACATCCTGGGCAAGAAGTCCGGCGAGGTGGCCAAGCACCTGTCGATCCTGCGCCAGGAGAACCACTTCGTCACCCGGCTGACCGTGCGCCAGCTCGTCGGTTTCGGACGCTACCCCTACTCGCACGGAAGGTTGAACGTCGAGGACGAGAAGTACATCTCCGAGGCCATCGACTTCCTCAACCTGAAGCAGTTCGAGAACCGCTACCTCGACCAGCTCTCCGGCGGCCAGCGCCAGCGCGCCTACGTGGCGATGGTGCTCGCCCAGAACACCGAGTACGTCCTGCTGGACGAACCGCTGAACAACCTGGACATGAAACACTCCGTCCAGATGATGAAGCAGCTACGCCGGGCCGCCGACGAACTGAACCGTACGGTGATCATCGTGCTGCACGACATCAATTTCGCCGCACGCTACGCCGACCACATCTGCGCGATGAACGACGGCCAGGTGACCGTGTTCGGCACCCCGGAGGAGGTTATCCAGGACGAGGTCCTGACCAGGATCTTCGGCACCGACGTTGAGGTCCTCGACACCCCGGCCGGGCGCATCGCGAACTACTTCTAGAACGCGATTGTCAGGACGCGACTCTCAGGACGCGACCTTCAGGAGGCCATCTTCAGCCCCACGACCCCGCCGATGATCATCCCCAGGAAGATGATCTTGGCGAGGTTCAGTGTCTCGTCCCCCGTTGCCGCGGCATAGGCCACCGTCGTCACCGCGCCGACCGCCACCCACACCGCATAGGCGGTGCCGGTGGGGAGATCGCGCATCGCCCACCAGAGCCCAGCCATGCTGATGGTGAGCCCACCGACGAAGACGGCGATGGGCAGGGGGCGGGTCAGTCCGTCGATGCGGCCGAGTGCCGTCGCCCAGACGGCCTCGAACAGGCCGGAGATGATGAGAATGGTCCAGGCCATGGGGAATACTCCACGGTATCGGGGTCGATGATCTTCGATAGTCGTGGCCGTCCTTGCGTTTCCCCTGGTTACGGCTCCCTCGCCCAGGTGTGTGGCCGAGCCTAGCACGCGGTGACGCACACGCAGGAAACCACAGGTAAGGGTGCCGCAACAACACCGCAGGAGTCGAGGGTAGGTTGGTGGCATGGCTTCAGAGGACATCACCGGCGAGAACTTCCGGACCGCGTTCCGCCGTCACCCCACCGGGGTCGCGCTGATCACCGCGAATGTGGACGGGACGGATGTCGGGATCACGGTCTCCAGCATCGCCTCGCTGGCGGTTGATCCCCCGGCAGTGTCCTTCTCACTGACCAAGGCAGACGGCAGCGCCGGGGCGATCCTGCGGGCGTCGTCCTACCTGATCCACTTCCTCAACGAGCAGCAGGCGGATGTCGCCTACCAGTTCTCCCGCTCCGCCGGGACCCGGTTCAGCGACGAACAGCGCTGGTCACGGGCGGACAGCGGGGAACCGCTGTTGCCGGACGCCCTGGCGGTGATGCGCGCCCATACCCTGGACACCTTGCGGGTCGGGGCGTCCACCCTGGTCGCCGCCGAGGTCACCGCGGTGACCCGTGGGGCCGACGGCCACAGCGACGCCCCCGCCGCCGCGGACATGGTCGGCCACGCTCCCCTGATGTTCCGCAGCCACCAGTTCTACCGCTTCCCCACCGAGCAGCCCCCGCTGTGATCCCCCTGGTCAACACCGCTACACGTCGGCGTTGCCGGCCTCCCACTCGTCCCACGGGATGTTCCAGTCACCGAGGCCGTCGTTCACCGTCTGAGCCGGACCACCGGTGCCCTTGACCTCGACGATGTCACCGCGTTTGAGGTTCTCGTAGACCCACCGGGCGTCCTCCACCGAGAGGTTCAGGCAGCCGTGCGACGTGTTGGTGTTGCCCTGTGCCCACACCGACCACGGTGCGGCGTGGAAGTAGATGCCGGAGTACGACATCTGCGTGGCGTACTGCACGTCGGTGACGTATCCGCCGGCGTCAAGGGCCAGGCCGTAGGTGGTGGAGTCCATGGTCATCGCATCGAGCTGGTCGCCGATCTGGAAGATACCCTCCGGAGTCTCGAAACCAGGCATACCCATCGACGTGGGCATGGTCTTGACCGTCTCACCGTTGCGCGTCACGGTGACGGTCTTGGTGGCATCGTCGGCCACCGCGCGGACATCGTCGCCGATGGTGAAGGACGAACTGCGGTCGACCTGGCCGTACATTCCGCCGAGATCCGTGCCGACCAGGTCGGCGTCGACGGTGACCTCGGTGCCAGGGGCCCAGTACTCCTCCGGACGCCAGCGGACCTCCTGGGCGCTGATCCAGTAGAAGGCACCCTCCACCTGGGGCTCGGTGGTCACGGTGATGGCGTCCTGCACGGCCTGACGGTCCTGCGGGACCGCGTCGAAGCGCATGGCGATGGACTGGCCCACACCGACCGTGGACTCGGGCAGCGGCGACAGTGCACCGTTGGTCACGGCTGCCGGGCTGAAGGTGGTGAAGGACGTCGACAGGGACTCGTCGCCGCCGGTGGCCTCGAGGCTGTAGGTGGTGGAGTAGTCCAGCTTGCCGTCTGAGGTCCACTCGGTCTCGTCGTCGTTGAACGAGCCCTCGACCTCGGTGCCCATGCCGTCGGTGAGCGAGACGGAGTCGATGCCTTCACTGTCCTGGACGATGATCGGCTCATCGACCTTCACGTCGGTGTCATCGTCCTCGACGTTGGCGGTCAGCTCGACAGAGTCGTCGGCATCGCTGTCACTGTCCTCGGCCTGCGCGGCGGACGTGGTGTCGGTGTCTGTGTCATTGTTCCCGTCGATGGTGCAGGCGGAGGTGGCAAGTAGTGCGGCGGCACCCGTGGCCGCAACGATGGAACGCAGGATTCGGCCGCGGCCGAAACGGGAAAGCATGGTGTGTTCTGTCTCTTCTCCGACCAGTGCCGTCCGACAGCCTGCAGCAGCTTCCGGACGGTGTGGGTCGATCACTTCGTGGTGGATCTCTCACGGTTCATCTTAGGTGCGACTCCGCGATTCCGAGAAGCGAGAAAGCCGCGATCCGGGACATTGTGTCCTAATCGTTACCCACCAAGCGCTGCAGGTTTGCATCAGGTTTGCGTGGCCACGCCCGATAGTCTCCGCCTATGTCCGGCAGTATCCGTCACCGCTCCCCCTCCGACTCTCCCCCTCCGTCACTCCCACTCCCGCCGCCCGCTCCCGCCCTCCCGCTCTCCCGCTCTCCCGCTCCGGAACCCTCCACCTGCTCCGGACCGACTCCGGAAGGACACAGCCACATCCACACAACACATATAAGCACAGAAACATATCCCTACCTGGGAATTTGCGCTGCAATCATCGTGCGGTCTATAGTTTTCCTCGTTGCCAACAAGGCCTCGCCGGGCCGGATGTCAACACTGCGTCATTAGCTCAATTGGCAGAGCAGCTGACTCTTAATCAGCGGGTTCGGGGTTCGAGTCCCTGATGACGCACCACAGAAGACCCCAGCCGGGACGACACCGTCACCCGACTGGGGTCCATTCGTATCCCTCACCCCCCGGTTGTGGTCGGATAGCCCACACTGGCCGATAAACCTCCCCACCGTCCCGCCCGAGCACAGACAATGGAGGTCACCAAACCCACCAGGAGGGAAATCACCGTGAACGCCATGAACATCAAGGACTCGGTCATCGTCGTCACCGGCGGAGGCGCCGGCATCGGCCGTGAGGTCACCCGTCAGCTGCTGGACCAGGGCGCCACCGTCCACGTCCTCGACCTGAACATCTCCGGACTCGCCTCGGTCGGCGCCCAGCCCGACCAGCTCGTCCCCCACCAGATCAACATCGCCGACCGCGAGGCCGTCACCGCCGTCGCCGCCGAGATCACCGCCGCCGGCCCGGTCGACGGCCTGGTCAACGTCGCCGGCATCATCCAGGAGTTCATCGACATCAACGACGTGGACTACGACGCCATCGAACGGGTCTTCAACGTGAACTTCTGGGGCACGGTGAACACCACCAAGGCATTCCTGCCGGCACTGCTGGAGCGTCCCAAGGCCGCCGTGGTCAATGTCTCCTCCATGGGCGGGCTCGTCCCGGTGCCCGGGCAGAGCGCCTACGGTGCGTCGAAGGCCGCGGTGAAACTGTTCACCGAGGGGCTGCAGGCCGAACTGCTCAAGAGCTCCGTGTCAGTGAGCATCGTCTTCCCCGGCGGGGTGGCCACCGACATCACCGCCAACTCCGGGGTGTCGACACCCTCCGGAAAGACCGCGGAGGAGGCCGCCGCCGAGGCCGAGGCCGCAGCGTCCAGGCTCACCACCCCGCAGGACGCCGCGGCGGCCATCGTCAGCGCCATCAAGACCGGTAAGCCACGGGTGCGCATCGGTAAGGACGCCGTGGCGATGGACACCCTGGGCCGACTGCTGCCGACGAAATCCATCACCCTGATGGCCAAGCTCATGGCGAAACTGCAGGCCTCCTAGGACTGCGCGCCAACAAACTGCGCGGCAACGCAACGATCCCCGTCGGCAAGGAACTCAGGTCGCAGCGGGCCTGCGCGACCGCTACCGAGCCGACAGTAGCCCGGTGATCGGTCCGAGGATCCAGTTGACCACGGCCATGATGATCGCGCCCCAGAACGCCGCCATGAAGCTGTCCACCATCAGGCCCAGGCCGATCGCCTGCGACAGGGTGCCGGCCAGCAGGAATACCAGGGCATTGATCACCAGGGCGAACAGCCCCAGCGTGAGGATCGACAGCGGCAGTCCCAGGATGTGCAGCACGGGACGCACGGTCATGTTCAGCAGCAGGATCACCGCCGCACTGCCGAGGAACACCCACAGGCGGTCGTTGGAGCCGTCGCCGATGAGGGGCTCGACCGGCGCACTGACCGTCACGCCGGAGACGAAGTAGACCACGACCCACAGTGCGGCGGCGGTGGCCGCGGCACGGACCAGGAAATTCCAGATGAAGCTCATAGTTGCATCAGGTTACCAACGCTGAGTGTGAGAACCCTGGGGGTTGGGTGCGAGTTGCTCTGAACGTCAGGACGCCGCCCCGCGTCTCCTGCCCCGGCGCCTCCCCCACCAGGCGATCATGGTCGGCAGGTAGCCACCGATGACCAGCATCGCCAGCGTCCGCATCACCTGCACCACCGTGACCACGGGTTCCGACCCTGCTTCGTGAGCGAAGGCCAGCACCGCGTAGATCCCGCCGGGCACCGTCGCCAGGTAGGCGTCCAACAGGGCGATGTCGGTGAACCTGGTGATCAACAACGCCGCCACGATCGCCCCGGCGATCATGGCCACCACCGCCGCGAGGATCAGCGGCAGGCTGCCCCGGAACTGGCGTAGAGCCGTCTTGGTCAACGTGCCACCGGCCTGCACCCCGATCACCGCATAGGCGGCGACCAACACAAGCCCCTGCGGGACCAGCCACTGCTCCGGGATACCGAGGACAACGCCCAGCCATGTCACCAGCATCGACACCAGCAGGTACGGTACCGGAAGGTTGACCCACCGGCGGGTGGCCCGCACGACCAGCCACACCAACGCCCACACCACCACAGCGCCCACCGCCGGCTGCCACTGCGGTGTCCACCAGGCGACGGTGTCGGTGACGGCCCCGGCGGCGGTCCCGGCGTCCCCGGCCTCCCCCGTCACATCCCCGGACGACCCTGACCCCATCGCAAACAGGTGCACGAACGCCGGCAAGGTCAGCACCACCAGCGACAGCCGCAGGTACTGCGTCAACACCACGAAGCGGACGTCCTCCTTCAGCTCGGTGGCCAGCACCGTCATCCCACTGGCCCCGCCGGCCAAGGTGGCGAGCAATGCGCTGACCGCACTCGCCGCCCCAGAACGCCACAGCAGCCATGCCGCCGCCCCGCACAACGCCAAGGTCACCGTGAGGGCGATGGCCGTGGGCCCGAGGTAGCCGAGGATCGTCGGGCCGTCCAACTCCACCAGCGGCGCGACACACACCATCGCGATCACCACCTGGGCCGGCTGCATCACCTGCTTCGATGGTGTCGTCTGCCGGTCGGAGATGATCGCGTAGGCGCCGAAGACCACCAGGAAGGCGAAGATCCAGGCGGCGGGAACCCCCAGGTGGTCGCACACTGCGCCGACTGCCACAGCAATGCCGAACACCCCGGCCACCACCGCGATGCGTCGTGCATCGGGGGCGGACCGGGGTGTCGGTCGGCGGGAGCTGTTGCCGGACGTGGCGTGACCAGCCGGTTCGCTAGGAGCGGGCGTCGGCCAGGAGACGCTGGATCTCCTTTATCTGCTTCTTCTCGTTGCGCTTGCTGTTGACCGTCAGGGCCACGATCAGGCCGAGACCGGCCACGACACCGCCGATGGCCAGCTGCACCTTCGGGTTGCTGAGCACGTTGGAGACCTGCTTCTTTGCGTCCTCCGCGAGGTTCTTCGGCGCCGTGCGGACGCTCAGCTCGTCGAGAGTCTTGGCGAGCTGTTCACGGGTGCGCTCGATGTCGCTCTGGATGGCGTCGATATTGCGGGCCACTGAAGTCTCCTGCGTGATAAGTCGTTAAGGTTCTCTGGCATTGTACGTTCTCCGGGGACGGCGGTGCAGCGGAACCGCCGACAAGGCCGCGTTGAGTCCGTCCCCCAACGTACACTCGGGCACCATGAGCAACGAAAGCAACGAATCGTCCAAAGTCATTCTCGAGGTCGGCGACACCGCCCCGGAGTTCACCCTCACCGACGACAAAGGCCAGGACGTCAGCCTCTCCGACTTCCGCGGACGCAAGGTCATCGTCTACTTCTACCCGCGGGCCAACACCCCGGGCTGCACCAAGGAGGCCTGCGACTTCCGCGACTCCCTGGCCGAGCTCAACGAGGCCGGGATCGACGTGCTGGGAATCTCGCCGGACAAGGTCGACAAGCTGGCGAAGTTCCGTGACGACCAAGAGCTGACCTTCCCGCTGCTGTCGGACGAGTCGAAGGAGGTCATGACCGCCTACGGGGCCTTCGGCGAGAAGAAGAACTACGGCAAGATCGTGCAGGGGGTCATCCGGTCGACGTTCCTCGTCGACGAGGAGGGCAAGATTGCGTTGGCCAAGTACAACGTGAAGGCCACCGGGCACGTCGCCCGCATCGCCAAGGACGTTCTGTAGGCGGCCCGACCAGTCAAGGGGAGGTGCGACAGTCCAGGGACTGGTCACTCAGGGTGCGGGATATCGGGGTTCGGAAGCATGCCGGTGAGAGCAGCGTCCTCACTCTGGTTACCCGGTAGCTCAAGGGCCCTCCGGTATTCGGCATTGGCTTCATCCACACGACCCAGCTCCTCGAGGGTGACCGCCCGGGCGATGTGGAACGGGCGGAACCGCTGGAGAAGCTCTGCATCATCACCGTCGCCGACCAGGGCGTCCAGCGCCGCCAACCCCCGCTCCGGGCCCAGCGCCCTCCCCGTGGCGACCGCCGCGGCGAGCCTGACCACCGGGCCGGACTCGTAGCGCTCCAGCATCCGGTAGAGCACGGCGATCTGCTCCCAGTCCGTCTCCTCGAAGGTCGGGGCCTCCGCATGGACTGCCGCGATCGCCGCCTGGATCGCATAGGTCCCGGCCCCTTCTGTACCGGCGGCGGTCTCCGCCAGTCCGAGGCCCTCAGAGATCAGCGCAGTGTCCCACCGGGAACGGTCCTGATCCTTCAGCGGAACCGGCCTGCCCTGGTCATCCACCCGCGTACTGCGGCGGGCCTGGCTCAGCACCAGCAGTGCCAGCAGACCGTTGACCTCCGCCGAACACTCCCGCCGACCTTCCAGCAGGCCATGGACCAGCCGGGCCAGCCGCACCGCCTCATCAGTCAGGTCCTCCCGGACATGCGGCTCCCCGGTCCGACGCGCAGATCCGTCGGTGAACAGCAGGTAGATCACCCGCAGCACCACGGCAAGCCGTTCGGGCAGATACTCCGGCCCCGGGACGGTGAACCGGATGCCCAATGTGTTGATCCGCTTCTTCGCCCGGACGATGCGCTGCTGCATCGTGGGCACCGGGACAAGAAGGAGATGGGCGACGTCCTCGGTGGACAGGCCACCGACGAACCGGAGCGTCATCGCCACCCGGTCCCGCGGTCGCAGCGCCGGGTGGGCACAGGCGAAAACCAGGGCGAGTTCGTCGTCTGTGACTGCGGCACCGGTGGTCACGACGGTGTCCGGTGCAGCGCCTTGGACGGCATCCGGTGAACCGCCGCCCTGCTCGATGCCCTGCTCGATGTGCAGCTCAGCGAGTTTCCTGGCCAGGTTGGCGTCCCGACGGATGATGTCCAGGGCCTTGCGTTTGGCCGTGGTGGTCAGCCACGCCTCCGGGGAATCCGGCACACCGGAGTCCGGCCAGGTGCGCAGCGCCTGGGCGAAGGCGTCCTGGAGACTGTCCTCGGCGAGGTCGAGGTCCCCGAACCGGCGGATGAGCGTGGCGAGCAGCCGGGCGCGGCCGTCCTGCCCGATCCCGTCCAGTGCGGCGACCGTCCGGCCGGAGGACATCAGTACGGTGCGAGCGGACGGATCTCGACGTGCCCGCCGGCAGCGGAACCGGGGCTCTTCTTCGCCCAGTCGATGGCCTCGTCGATGCCGGGAACGTCGATGATGTAGCCACCCCCGACGAACTCGTTGACCTCGGCGAACGGCCCCGAGGTCACGACGTGCTCCCCCGAGCCGTCGGTGCCGACCTTCACGCCGTCCTCCTGGTCCTCTAGGGCGAAGGAGTGGACGACCACCCCGGCGGCCTGGATCTCCTGGTCGAAGGCGAAGAACTCCTCGGGGGCCGGTCCGCCGTCCTCGCCGCAGGCGGGGTCGGTGTGGTGGCCCATCAACAGCAGTGCGTACTTCATGGTCTTGCTCCTAATCTTCTGACGCCTTGTGGCGTCCCGTGACGTTGCCGGCCGTGGGGGCCGGCGCCGGACCATGGTTGCCCGACACCATCATGACGATCAGCGCACCCGGATGTCGACACTCCCGCTGAAAGAATGCTTCTTCTGGCTGATGTCCTTCCAGTCACCGCGCAGAATCACCGTGTACGTCCCCGGCGCGACATCGGCGGTGTTCCAGGAGACGACGGTGGTGGTCTCGGTGAGGTTCTTGTGGAAGGTCAGCAGGGTCTCCCAGGACGAATCATGGGCGACGAGCTCACCGTCCTTCTCGATGCGCAGGTAGCCCTCCTCCAACCGCAGGTTGTTGTTCGGGTTCGAGCCGGCGAATTTCACGGTCACCCGCTGCCCGGCCGAAACCTCCCGGCCGGGTTCCACGGACAGCACGTCACCGAACTTCTTCCCCAGCGGTGCGGTGTCTACGAAATGGGCCGCCGCCGGACTGTCCGGGATCACCCCGGTCAGGTCACCCGCCGGTTCACCGGTCTCCACCGCCCCACCGGAGGCGAGCGCACCCGCCAGACCGTCGAAGACCTGCTGGACGGCCGGTAGCGTCAGGCGTCCGAACGCGGTCGCGCCCCCCTCGTACTCCTGACGCTCATACTCCTCCGGCGTGGTGATGTAGTGGCCGTAACCGCAGCTGTATCCCTGCACCACCACATTGGTCTCCGGCACGTCCATCGCCGCGGCGATCGTCTGCCGGATCCGCAGCCCCGAGGTCGTCGTCGGCTCGAACCCGAGGTGTGCAATGACCAACCCACCGATCCGCCACACCCCGAAGAGGTGGCGCTGCTGGATCAGCCCGTCGATGTAGCCCATCGGCAGCAGCATGTCCTTCGGCGCGTGCACCCGCCGCACGTCCTCCGGGATGGGGGCGAGGTTGTTGAGTTGGCGCACCCACGGCGAGCCGCCGCGCTCGGCCTCGTTGAGTCCGATGTCGATGTCCAGTCCGCCGCCGTCCTCCTGGCTGGACGCCGCGAACGCCGCGCCGAGCACGGCCCGGCCGGTGCGTCCCGCCTTCCCGTCGGGAGCCCACTTCCCGGCCACCTGGACGCGGTGCATGTCGACCCATCGGGAGCGTCCGGCGACGCCGGTGCGTCCTGCGGTGTCGACCACGGTGCCCGCATCGCGGGACGCCCCGGCGGCCTGGCGGGCGCCGAGGATCTCCACCGACTTCGCCTGGCCGGCCATGCCCGGGCCGCCGGGGCCGGACTCCGGTTCCAGGCCCATGTTCGGGGTGATGTCCCCGGGCGCGCCCTGGGAGAAGGCGGCGACGAACGGGGCGGCGGCGAGGTTCGCGTGGTCGACCCCGGCGGCGACCTCGGTGGACCAGGCGGCGTAGCCCTTGTTGTCGCCGGAGATGTGCTTGATCTCGTGGCTGAAGCTGGTGGGGTGCACCGAGTACCAGTTGATCAGGCCGACCGGGGTGCCGCCGCGGGTGACGTGCAGGGTCATGGCGGTGCGGTCGATCCCGTCGGGGTTCTCCGCGCGGTCGGCGGCCGGGTTGCGGTCGAAGGCACCGTGGGAGCGGTTCGCGCCGACGCCGTCGACCTCGCTGGTCACCAGTGTCAGGTCGGACGGCGCGATGTCGTCGTGGGCGCGCTGGATCGAGCGCACAATGCCGGTGACCTGGGCTTCGAAGGTGACCGGCCGGAAGCCGAGGGAGACGAGGTCGACCATGGCGTGGCCCGAGCGTCCACCGGGGCCGACGTGGGTGTGGGTGGCGCTGATGACGAGGTTGTTGGTGGTGTAGGTGTCGCCGTAGGACGCCCGGAGTCGGCGGACGACCTCGAGGAACACCGACTGGAACATCAGTGGGGTGTCAACGGTGACGTGGACCAGGCGGGAGCCACCGGACTGGAAGATGAAGGCGCGGGAGTAGAGCCGCTGGCGGATGCCGACGGTGGTCTGCTCCTGGACCGCGTAGCCGTCCATGCCGGCGCCGAGGGGTTCGCCGGTGGAGTCGGCGATGCCGCGTCCGACGAGCATCTCGCCTGAGCCCCCGCCACTGTCGCCGCCGGTACCGTCGCCCGTGGCGGTGCCGGCCCAGGCGCTACCGGACTGCGTGGCTGAGCTGGACCACAGGACCGTGCCACCGGCGGCGAGGCCGGCGACCCCGGCCAGTCCGAGGAACCGGCGCCGGGTGACCGGTGGCACCCGATCTGCCGAGCCTGCCCGGTCTGCCGGTCCCTGGTTGGCCGATGCCCTCGCCGATGTCTGATCCGGTGGTGCCTGCTCTGCCATGGGGTCTCCTGTGTCAACGTCGGTTATGTTTTCTCATTGAAAGCTACCGGTGTGACTCAGATTACGTTGGCGTAATGAATGATCTGGCTCAGAAACGCCTCTTCAGAAGCGCTCGGTGTGGAACTCGGTGTAGCCGCAGATCTGACAGTGACGCTTCTGGGTGACGTCGAAGGCGACCGGATGCTCCGGGTGACTACCCCACACGTCGGCCTCCTGGTGCACCTCCCAGTCGCCCCACAGATGCTCGTGGGGACTCAGTTCCCCGGCCCGACCACCCTGCCGCAGCGCTCGCCTGGCACGTCGAGACGCCCAGAACGCACCTGCCCCACCGGCCGCCAGGCCGACGATCAGGCCCACGAGAAGGAAGATCAGTTCGGACATACCGTAGATTCTTCCACCATTTCCTCCGGGGCGACCCGCCCTCCCCCTGCGGTAAACACCCGCCCCATTATGCGTCATTGTCGCTGCGCGTACCCGGATCGGTCATCTCACGTGTAGTCGGCCGACCGATTCGGGTACGCGTAGCGACACCGGCACCGGTTGATCGTGCGCCCGGGGGGACTTGAACCCCCACGTCCGTAGACACCAGGACCTAAACCTGGCGCGTCTGCCAATTCCGCCACGGGCGCGTACACCCCGCTCGTGGGTGCGAGAGACATCGTAGCGGATTCGAACCTGTCGACCACCAGGGGTACCCTTGAGACCGTGCCCGATGATGTCACCGGCGACACCGGTACCGCCCAGAAAGCCCACCCCAAGAAGGCCAACCCGTTCTCCACGCGCGTCCGGGTCATCCAACTGACGTTCCTGACCCTGGCGGTCGTTGCGACGATCTGCCTGGCGTGGTGGCAGTGGGATCGGTGGAGCAGCGGCGGCGGATCCTTCCAGAACCTCGGCTATGCCATGCAGTGGCCCGCCTTCGGAATCTTCTTCATCGTCGCCTACCGCAAGTACATGCAGTACGAGCGCGAGCGTGCCCTCGGCGAGGAAGCCCCCGCCGTCACCAATGCCAGCGCCGAGGACTCCCCGCGGGAGATCCCGCAGGACGTCCTGGACCAGCTGGGCACCCGCCGTCACGGCAATGACTCCCCCGCCGGCACCACCAGTGCCACCGGGGGCTCAGGCGCCAACGCAGGCACCAACCACGCCTTCGTCGACGACCGGCGCCGCGCCGCGCGCCGGGCCCGGGAGGCGAACAACACAGACACTGCCGACAACGCAGACAGAACAGGAACTACGGACCCCCGATGAGCAACACCCCTGCAGCACCCGTCTCCGACGACCGCGCCCGCCGAGTGAAAGGTGCACTGACCCGCTACTCGGTCCTGGCCTACATCACCGGCCTGTTCCTGCTGTTCCTGTGCGTGGAGATGGTCCTGAAGTACCTGATCTTCCCGGCGATGGACTGGGACGAGCCCGGCTGGTTCTCCGCGGTGGCGATCATCCACGGATACATCTTCATCGTCTACTGCGTGACCTGCCTGGACCTCGGCGTCAAGGCCCGCTGGGAGCCGACCAAGTGGGTCACCACCATCCTCGCCGGTGTCATCCCGGTACTGTCCTTCGTGCTGGAGAAGCGTCGCCGCGACGAGGTCATCGAGACCTTCGGCCTGCAGAACTCCACGAGGTAACCACCTAAGGCAGGTCGGGAGGGGCGTGGCCCGCTGCCTCGAGAAGCCGGTAGATCACGTCGCCGAGACCCCGGAGGTGTCCGGCGATCTCGCGACCTTCGGCGGTGAGTCCGTACACCGGCCGGCCACTGTCGTCGAGCTCCCTGGTCGCCACCCCGTCGGCGACCAGCGCGGAGAGCGTCTGCGAGAGCATCCTCTCACTCGATCCCCCGATGCGTCGGTGGAGCTCGCCGAACCTGGTGAGCCCGTCGCCCAGGGCGATCAGCACCATCGGCCCCCACTTGCCGGTGATGTGACGGAGCACCTCCCGGGAGGGGCATCGGGGTTCGAAGATGTCGAGCTGCGGTTGCACTGTGGGCCGTCCTTTCGTCGGTGTCGGGGTTTCTTCGGTGTCTGACGATCATCATGACCGGAATGGTTGACATCCTACGCCATTGGACTTACTTTAGGTAAGTACTTACTAAAAGTAAGGGCGGTGCGCAGCAGGGCGCACCGCGGAACACACCACAGAAAAGGACCAGATCATGACCATCGCCTTCACCGGAGCCACCGGACAGTTCGGAGCACACGTCGCCGAGGCACTACTCGCCCGCACCGACGCCAGCAACCTCGTCGCCCTCGCCCGCGACCCGCAGAAGGCCGCCGACCTCGCCGAGAAGGGCATCGAGGTCCGCGCCTTCGACTACGACCAGCCCGACACCCTCGCCGACGCCCTCGCCGGCGTCGACCGTCTGCTGCTGATCTCCGGCAACGCCATCGGCCAGCGCGTCCCCCAGCACAAGGCCGTCATCGACGCCGCCGAGGCCGCCGGGGTCGGCTTCCTGGCCTACACCAGCTTCCTGCACACCGACACCGCCGAGATCATCGCCGTCGCCCCGGAGCACCAGGAGACCGAGAAGCTGCTGGCGGACACCAGCGACAGCCTCGGGGTCGCCCTGCTGCGCAACGGCTGGTACACCGAGAACTACAAGGACACCGTCACCCAGGCCGTCGCCACCGGCACCCTGCTCTCCAGCGCCGGCGACGGCCGGGTCAGCACCGCCACCCGCGCCGACCTCGCAGCGGCCGCCGCCACCGTACTCACCGCGGAGCACCCGGCCCCGGGCACCTACGAGCTCGCCGGCGACTCCTCCTTCACACTGGGTGAGCTCGCTGCCGCGATCACCGAGGTCTCCGGCACCCGGGTGGAACTGAGCGAGGTCACCGGCGAGCAGCACGCCGCAATCCTCACCGAGGCCGGCCTTCCGGAGGGCCTGGTGGGCTTCCTGGTCAGCACCGATGCCGCCATCGCCGCCGGCGAGCTGGAGGACCCGGCACCGGGTACACTCTCCGAGCTGATCGGTCGGCCCACCACTCCCCTGGCCGACTCCCTCGCCGACTGGCTGAAGTAGGACCGGCTGAAACAGCCCGGCCCTAGTTCGCCGGAGAGGTCTCCACCCGGGCCCGACGCACCGCCTTGGCGTCCATCCCATTGGCCACCCCGGTGTCCACCGACCAGTTCGCCGGGGCGTCCGGCCACTGGTGCCCCAGGCACCCCAGCACCGCCACCGCCGCCGCCTTCGAGGTCACCGGCAGGGTCGACAGATCCGGAAGGAACCCCGGGTTGTGGTTGGTGGGAATGTCGATGTCCAGGCGTCCGGCCTGCTCCGCGCGGTTCCACTGTCGGCGCGGGGTGATCCCCACCGTCCAGAACAGGTACGGCGCACCGAATGCCCGCGGGATCACCGAGAAATCCTCCGAGGCCGTCCACGGTTCCATGTCGAGTGAGTCCTCGCCGAAGAAGTCGTCGAAATGCGGACGCACCAGGGAGAAGACGTTCGCGTCGTTGTCGGTGGCGTCCAGGCGGCCGAGGAACTTGAAGTCCGGCTCGCGTTCGCAGCCGGCCGCGGCCGCCTCGGACCGGACGATGCGTTTGATCGCGTCCAACGCCCGGGCCCGCATCGGCTCCTCGTAGAACCGGCAGCTCAACGCCAGACGGGCGGTGTCCGGGATGACGTTGTTGGCCTTTCCGGCCTCCACCGACGCCACGGTGACCACCGCGAACTTGCCCGGCGGCAGCTCACGGGACACCACCGTCTGCAGTTTCATCACCACCGAGGCCGCCAACACCACAGGGTCGACCGCCCGGTGCGGCATGGAGGCGTGCGCACCGCGTCCGAACAGGGTGATCTCCAGGGTCGTCGAGCTGGTCAGCACCGGCCCCGGCGCGCTGAGCACCTGGCCGGCCGGGCCGGGGACCACGTGCTGGCCCAGGCAGACATCCGGCCGCGGGATGATCGACCGCAGGCCGTCGGTGACCATGCCGTGGGCACCGATGGAGGACTCCTCGGCGGGCTGGAACAGGAAGACCACCGTGCCCTGCCACTTGTCGCGGGTGCTGTCGATGATCGACAGGGCCCCGAAGGCGCTGGAGGTGTGCGCATCATGTCCGCAGGCGTGCATGGTGGGCACGCGCTGGCCGGTGGAGTCCAGCTGGGAGTGGGTGGAGGCGTAATTCACGCCAGTGTTCTCGGCGACGGGCAGCCCGTCGAAGTCGGCACGGAACAGGACGGTGGGGCCCTTCCCGTTGCGCAGGACGGCGGTGATGCCGTGTCCGCCGATGCCGGTGGTGACTTCCCAGTCCGGGAAACGACGCAGTTCCAGGCCGATCCTGATCGCCGTCCACTCCTCCGCCCCGGAGAGCTCCGGGTGCTGGTGGAGGTCCTTGTAGAGGCCGGTCACCCACTCCTGATCGAATACCGAGTCGGCGACGATGTCGGCGGGCGGGGCGGTCAGGGGCACGGGTGTCACTGATCCTTTCAACGGAGTTCGGACGCATGTAGGTACATGGTGGGACAAGTCAGTGTCCACTACTCTACGTGGCTGTCAGGTCATATGCCCTGATGAACCCACCGTGCAACCAGTTGCGATCTACCGTCTACCCGCTTCTCAGCCGCGCAGCGCCTCCAGCAGCGGCACCAGTTGGGCCAGTGCCCGGCCACGGTGGGACAGTTCATCCTTGCGCTGTGGGGTCAGTTCCGCCGAGGACTTTCCCGGCTCCTCGTCCGGGGTGAACAGCGGGTCGTAGCCGAAGCCGTTCTCCCCCTGCGCCGCGCGCAGCAGTTCGCCGGACCAGGTGCCGCGCACCGTGGTCTCGGTCCGTGATGCCTTCGGGTCGTCACCGAACGCCGCACCGAGGCGTCCGGCCAGCTCCGCCGGCACCGCCAGCGCGCAGGCGGAGACGAACGCCGCCCCACGCCGCTCATCCGGAATATCGGAGGTCTGCGCCAACAGCAGCCGGTTGTTCGCCTCATCGTCACCGTGGCCCCCCGACCAACGCGCCGACAGCACCCCGGGCATGCCGTTGAGTGCGTCGACACAGATGCCGGAGTCGTCGGCGACGGTCGGCAGCCCGGCATAGCGCACTCCGTCACGGGCCTTGATAAGCGCATTGTCCTCGAAGGTCGCGCCGGTCTCCGGGGTCTCCGGGTACTCCTCGACATCGCGCAGGCTGAGCAGCTCGATGCCCTCGACACCCGCGGCGTCCAGCACACGGTTCAGCTCCGCGAGCTTCTTGGCGTTACGCGAGGCCACCAGGACCTTCAGCGTCGGTGCGTCCCCGCTGGCGTCTCCGCCGGTGACCGCGGTACTCACAGCGACACCGTCTCGCCCAGCTCCACGGCCAGGGCCTTCTTCTGCAGGGCGACCAGGTCGTTCAGGCCGCCCTCGGCCAGGTCCAGCATGGTGTTCAGCTCAGCACGGCTGAACTCGGCCTCCTCGCCGGTGCCCTGGATCTCCACGAACTTGCCCGCCTCGGTCATCACCACGTTCATGTCGACCTCGGCGCGGCTGTCCTCCTCGTACGGCAGGTCCAGGCAGGCGGCACCGTCGATGATGCCGACGCTCACGGCGGCGACCGGGGGAAGCAACGGCTGGCCGGGCACCACGCCGCGGGCCTTGAGCACCGCCAGGGCATCCGCCAGGGCCACGTAGGCGCCGGTGATCGAGGCGGTGCGGGTGCCGCCGTCGGCCTGCAGCACATCGCAGTCGATGTTCACCGTGTTCTCCCCCAGGCCGCGCAGGTCCACGGCGGCGCGCAGCGAGCGCCCGACCAGGCGGGAGATCTCGTGGGTGCGGCCCTTGACCTTGCCGCGCATCGCCTCGCGCGGCATGCGCTCGGCGGTGGCCGAGGGCAGCATGGCGTACTCGGCGGTCAGCCAGCCTTCACCGGAGTCCCGCTTGAACCGCGGCACCCCCTCGGACACGCTCGCGGTGCACATCACGCGGGTGTTGCCGAACTCGACGAGCACGGAGCCGGCCGGGTTGCTGGTGAAGCCGCGGGTGATGCGGACGTCGCGGAGCTGGTCGACGGCGCGGCCGTCGGCACGGAACAAGGGATCAGAAGCAGTCATGGGACCACAGCCTACCGCCCCGCCCGGACAGCAATCAGACGGAGGCCACCGGGACCACCATGTCGGGCCGGGCCAGCTCGACCGGGCCGTCGAAGAACCGACGTGCCCCACGCAGCGCACCCTCGGCGTCCCCCCATGGCGGGATGTGCGTGATGACCAGACGTCCCACCCCTGCCGCGGCGGCCGCCTGCCCGGCCTCCTCACCGGAGAGGTGCATCTGCGGTGGGTTGTTTCCGTCGTCGCGCTCCCCCCAGGTCGCCTCACACAGCAGGACGTCCGCCCCGGTGGCCAGTGCGGCCAG
The DNA here is from genome assembly GCA_019120175.1 of Candidatus Corynebacterium faecigallinarum. Classification (GTDB taxonomy): domain Bacteria; phylum Actinomycetota; class Actinomycetes; order Mycobacteriales; family Mycobacteriaceae; genus Corynebacterium; species Corynebacterium faecigallinarum. The sequence continues at coordinate 16,101 of DWVP01000024.1, read as the reverse complement.
GTGCCCGGTCGCCGCGGTGTCACCGGAGTACACCAGCGAAGTACCGTCGGCTGCCTCCACCCGGATCATGTAGGACTCGGTGGGGTGCACCGCCGGTGCGGCGTACAGCCGGGTCTCGCCGATGCGGTGCTCCGGGTAGACGGTGCCTCGGGACTCATCGGAGAAGGCGACCGGGACGGCCTCGGCGTCCGGTGCCTGCCAGGTGCCGATATCCAGGATGTCGGAGTAGTCATCGACCAGGTCGGGATGGTCGGCACCGGCACGCCCCAGGTGCACCGCCGAGATCGACGGCCCCAGCAGGATGTGGCGATGCCGGGCCGGGGAGGTCGGGTGAAAACGTTGCCAGACCACCAGCGAACCGAAGTCTGAGCAGTGGTCGGGGTGCAGGTGGGAGAAGATGACGTCTACCTCACCGGGCTCGCCGAGTGCCTCGAGCCGGGCGAGGACCCCCGCCCCGACGTCCATGAGGATCTGGCGACCGTCCGCCATACGCAACAGGTAGCCGGAGGCTGCGTTGTCGGGCGCGGCGAGACTGCCGGAGCATCCCAGAATGGTCATGTCCATGCTTGCCATTATCTCACGTTCTCCCTCAGGGTCGGGTTACCCTCCAGCATGGATTTCATCACTGCTGGTGAGGTGGTGTGATCAGGTCATCATGTCGGGGATCTGAGCGACACCGGCCACCGAGGGCCCGAGGAAGCGGGTCGCCAGGTTGGCGAAACGCTGCGGGTCGCCGGTCGACTCGAAGCTGCGCAGGACGTCACGGCCGTCCCGGTCAGCGCCGGGTTCGCCGGAGTTGACGGAGTTGACGGGTTCAGCCAGCAGGTCGCGCTCCGAGAGGGTCCGGTAGACCATCTTCGCGGTCTCCTCCGCCGAGGAGACCAGGGTGACGTCGTCCCCCATCACCAGCTGGATCACCCCGGTGAGCAGTGGATAGTGGGTGCAGCCGAGCACGACGGTGTCCACCCCGGCGTCCTTCAACGGCTCCAGGTAGTTCTCCGCCAACCCCAGCAGCTGACGGCCGGAGGTGATGCCGCGTTCGACGAAGGGGACGAACTGCGGGCAGGCCTGGGCGAACACCTCGACATCGGGGCTGGCGTTGAAGAGGTCCTGGTAGGCCTGGGAGGTGATCGTGGCATGGGTGCCGATGACCCCGACCTTGCCGTTGCGGGTGACGGCGACGGCACGGCGCACCGCCGGCAGGATGACCTCCACCACCGGGATGGGGTAGCGCTCGCGGGCATCGCGGATGAAGGCTGCGGAGGCGGAGTTGCAGGCCACGACGATCATCTTGCAGCCCCGCTCGACCAGTTCATCGGCGATGGTCGTCGCCAGCTGACGGACCACGGCCAGTGGCTTGTCACCGTAGGGGGCGTTGGCGGTGTCGCCGATGTAGATGGTGGATTCGCCGGGCAGCTGGTCGATGATCGACCGGGCCACGGTGAGTCCGCCGACACCGGAGTCGAAGATGCCGATCGGAGAGTTCGCGTCGCTCATGTACGACAAGCCTAGTCCGTGCGCTCAGCTTCTCGTCTTGGCCCGTTCCTTCTGCACGGTGCGACCCGACCCCCAGGCGGCGAGACCACCGCCGACCGCGCCGAACAGGTGGCCCTGCCAGCTCACCCCGGGCTGGTTGGGGAAGATACCCCAGAACAGCCCGGCGTAGACGATGATGACCACCACGCCGAGCAGGATCTCCAGGATGCGACGGGTGAACAGGCCCCGGATCGCCAGGAACACCGCCCACCCGTAGATCAGGCTGGACGCACCGACGTGCACCGTGTTCTCCCCGCCGAAGGCGAACACCCCGGCACCGGCGACCAGCATCGTCATCGTCGTCGACGCCCACACCGCCTTCTGCCCGGACAGTGCCACCAGGAACAGCAGCACCGCCACCGCCGGGGTGTTGGCGATGAGGTGCCCGAAGTCCACGTGGATGAACGGGGCGGGCAGGATGCCCCAGATCCGGGAGAGGTCCTGTGGGTGGATGCCCAGGCTGGTCAGCCGGTAGCCGGACAGGGCGTTGACGATCTGGACGATCCAGATCATCGCCAGGAAGACCAGTGTGGTGATCAGTGCCTGGCTGACCCGGCCGCGATCCTTGAACCGGGAGACCTCCTTGCCCGTGGAGCTGTCGGCCCCCGTGGGACCGGAAGATGATCTGGTGGTCATGGTGTGCCTCCGGTGATGATGTCGGCCCAGGCGGGGATGCCGAAGGCGCTGTCGGCGTTGAGGACAGCCCGCGCGACCGCGCGTTCAGCGCAGGTGGCCGCTGCCGCGCTGAGCACGGCGAGTTCCATCTGGTCGACGGTGTCGGACCCGTGGTCGGACCCTGTGTTGTCGGACGCCGCGGCGGACTGTCCGGTACGGACACCGGACGGCGCGAGAGCGAAGACGGTGTCCCCGTCCATCGGCAGGTGCGCCGGACGTATCGCACGCGACAGACCGTCGTGCACGGCCATGGCCAGGCGTTCGGCCTGTGCCTTGGTCACCGGAGCGTCGGTGGCGACGACCCCGATGGTTGTATTGAGCGATTCCGGCGCACCGGACGGGAACTTCATCCCGGCCATCCCGCGCTCCAGGAACGCCGCCAGGCCTTCTTCGGTCGCTTCAGGAAGTGTCCCGCCTGTGCCGTCCCCACCCAGGTCAGCGGGGTGTTCCTGCGCCACCTCAGCGGACCAGAGTGTGCCGTCGGAGGGGTCGGCGATCGAGCCGACCGGGTTGACCACCAGGCCCACGGCCACGGTCCGCCCGGCCCCGGGCGGACTGCCCGGTTCACCGGCGATCACCGAACTGGCCTCGCCGAATCCGCCCTTGACCGCCCCGGCGACCGCGGCGTGACCGGCGCCGACATTACCGAGCGCGGCGGCAGCGTCCTGCGCACTGTCCGTCGTACTGTCCGTCGCATTATCCAGCGCGGCGTCCAGCGCGGCGCGTCCGGTCTCCGCGGTGGGACGCGAGGACGCCTCCCCCACCGGCAGGTCGAAGATCACCGCCGCCGGGACGATCGGCACGATCGGGCCCGGCACCCCCTCGCCGAACACCGGGAACCCGATGCCGCGGGCCTCCAGGCCCGCCATCACACCACCGGCGGCGTCCAACCCGAAGGCTGAGCCACCGCACAATGCAACGGCATGCACCGACTCCATCGAATTCGACGGCTTCAACAGGTCGGTCTCGCGGGTCCCTGGGCCACCGCCGCGCACATCCACCGCGCTGACCGCACCGTCCGGGCAGGCCACCACGGTGACCCCGGAACTGTCCACCTCGGCATGGCCGAGGAAGATCCCGGTGACGTCCGCCAGGCCGTTGACCGGACCCGGCTCACTCGTCGGGAACATCGAGCTCCCCCATCAAGACAGTCAGCAGGCTGTCCTGGTGGTACCCCAGCCACTCAAGGTAGTTCTCCGCCGCGGCGACTTCCCGGGACTCCGGGTCGAGGTCGGCCCGGAACCGTTCCAGCTCGGCGTTGTGGAACGTCCGGATGTCGGCCAGGGCACCCAACCACGGGCGCACCTCACGTTCGGTCAAACTGACGTGCACCGAACCGTCCGGCCCGAGCTTGTCGCCGACCACGCGCAGGTTCAACAGCTTGGCCTTGATGATGTCGGTCTCGTTGAACTGACGCGACACCCCCGACTCGCCCTCGACCTCCTCGTCACCGTCACGGAAGAAGGACGGCAGCAACGCCGCCAGGGACGGGTCATCGGGAGCGTCGGTGTGTCCCGACGGCAGGCCGGTCATCTCCGCCAACTCGTCCTTCGGTGCAGAGCGTGCCCGTCCGATCAGCCGCTCGCCCACGGTCGCGGCACTGTCGCCGAGCATCTCGCGCTCCATCGGCTCCAGCTCCGTGAGAAAACGGATCCCCCGGACCAGACTCTTCTTCTTCACCCACGGTTTCATGTCGCTGCTCCTGACCTATCCCTCGCTGCGCTGCATCGTCGCCCACAGGCCGGCGGTCTGCAGCTTCTTGACGTCGCCCTCGACCTTGTCGCGTTCCCCGGAACTGACCACGGCCTTACCGTCGTTGTGGACCTGCAGCATCAGCTCAGTGGCCTTCTTACGGGAGTACCCCAGCACCGTCTGGAAGACGTAGGTCACGTAGCTCATCAGGTTCACCGGATCATCCCAGCAGATACACAACCACGGCAGATTCGCCTCTGCGGCGGTATCCGGGAGCTGCTCTTCCACGGGGAGTACCGCGGGAGCGGCAGGAGAGGCAGGCGCTGCTGGTGAAGTCATGGACCCCAGCGTACCGGCACTCACCGTGCTGCCGCACCGTCGCTACTGGCCCCCGACACAGCCGGACCCACTAGACTGACTCAGGTGACTGACGAGACCCGCCCCTCCACCGCGCTGCTCACCGACATGTACGAGCTGACGATGCTGCAGGCCGCACTGCGCGACGGCACCGCCGAGCGTGAGTGCTCCTTCGAGGTATTCACCCGCAGACTGCCCAATGAACGCCGTTACGGTGTCGTCGCCGGCACCGCCCGGGTCCTCGACGCCGTGCGGGACTTCCGCTTCTCCGAGGCCCAGCTCGCCGAACTCGACGAGCTGAACTTCCTCGACGAGACCACCCGCGACTACCTGGCGAACTTCCGCTTCAGCGGGCAGATCGACGGCTACCGGGAGGGTGAGCTCTACTTCCCGGACTCCCCGGTCCTCACCGTGCGTGGCACCTTCGCCGAGACGGTGATCCTGGAGACCGTCATCCTGTCGATCCTCAACCACGACTCGGCGGTGGCCTCCGCCGCGGCCCGCATGGTCGTCGCCGCGGCCGGGCGTCCGATCATCGAGATGGGCTCGCGCCGCACCCACGAGCAGTCCGCCGTCGCCGCCGCCCGGGCGGCCTACCTCGCCGGATTCCACTCCACCTCCAACCTGGAGGCCGCCGCACGCTTCGGCGTCCCCGCCGGCGGCACCAGCGCCCACGCCTGGACCCTGCTGCACGTCGACGAGGACGGCCAGGCGGACGAGAAGGCCGCGTTCAAATCCCAGATCGACGCCCAGGGCCCCGGCACCACACTGCTGGTCGACACCTACGACATCACCACCGGTGTGGCCAATGCCGTCGAGGTCGCCGGCACCGCCCTCGGCGCGGTGCGCATCGACTCCGGTGACCTGGGTGTGCACGCCCGGCAGGTCCGTGCCCAGCTCGACGGTCTGGGTGCCTTCGACACCAAGATCGTGGTCTCCTCCGACCTCGACGAGTTCGCCATCGCCGCGCTGCGCAGTGAACCGGTCGACACCTACGGGGCCGGCACCTCGGTGGTCACCGGCTCCGGGGCCCCGACCGCCGGACTGGTCTACAAGCTCACCTCCGTCAACGGTCACCCGGTGGCCAAGCGCAGCAGCCACAAGGCCAGCCACGGTGGTGCCAAGCGCGCCCTTCGTGCCTGCCGTGCGACCGGCACCGCCGTCGAGGAAGTCGTCTTCCCCTTCGACGAGCAGGCCCCCGACCTGGGCCTGCTGCAGGCCACCGACCTCACCGTGCCACTGATGCGTGACGGCGAGATCGTCGACGACCTGCCGACCCTGACCCAGTCCCGCGACCACCTCGCCGCCCAGCTGGTCACCCTGCCGTGGGAGGGCCTGGCCCTGTCCCGCGACGAGCCCGCACTGACCGTGCGTTTCGTGAACCTGTGACCGGCGGCTCCCCTGTGTCTGCCGATGTGTCTGCCGACCCGCTGGACCTGCTCGACCACACCGTCGACGCCCTCGGCGGCACCCGGCGCGACGGGCAACGCGACATGGCGACGGCCGTGGCGTCCTCCATCGAGACGCAGAAGCATCTCGCGGTCCAGGCCGGCACCGGCACCGGCAAGTCCCTGGCCTACCTGGTGCCGGCGCTGCGTCATGCGGTGACCACCGGCAACCGGGTGGTGGTGTCGACCGCTACCCTGGCCCTGCAACGCCAGCTCGTCGACCGGGACCTGCCGCGGGTGACCGGGGCGGTGGCGTCCTCGCTGGGCCGGGAGCCCGGCTTCGCGATCATGAAGGGTCGCAATAACTACCTGTGCCTCAACCGCGTCGGCGGCACCGGCACGCTCGGCAGCGACGCTGGTGACGATGGTGAGGACGCATCGGACGCCCTGCTCGACAGCGCCGAGCTCACCGCCACCGGCGCCCAGGTCGCCCGGTTGCACGACTGGGCTCAGGAGACCGAGGACGGCGACCGTGACTCCCTGCCCAAGGGGGTCAGCGACCGGGCGTGGCGCCAGGTCAGCGTGACCAGCCGGGAGTGTGTCGGGGCGTCCCGCTGCCCCTTCGGCGACCAGTGCTTCGCCGAGGCCGCCCGGGAGCGTGCCGCCGAGTCGGACCTGGTGGTGACCAACCATGCGCTACTGGCGATCAACGCCCTGGCCGACCAGCCCGTCCTGCCGGAGCATGACGTGGTCATCATTGACGAGGCCCACGAACTGGAGTCCCGGATCACCTCGGTGGCCACCGAGGAGCTCTCCGGGGCGGCCGTGGCGATCCTCGCCCGACGCTGCGAGAAGGTCGGGCCGGACGACTGCGCCACCGAACTCCTCGCTGCCGGTGACGAATGGACGGCCGCGATCGAAGCATCCGTCACCGCCGGTACCGCCCCGGAAGGACGCTGGACGCACGTGCCCGCGGCCCTCGACGAGCCGCTGCACGCCCTGCGCGACGCACTGTGGAAGACGCGCACGCGACTGTCCGGCAGTACCTCGATGACCGGCGGGTCGCAGAGTGACCCGGAGAAGTCCGCCGAGGTCCACTCCTGTGTCTCCGCCTGTGAGGAGATGCACGATGCCGTGGTGCGGATCCTCGACGCCTCGCCGGCGGAGGGGGACGCCGGTGCGTCCGGTGCGTCCGACCTCTCCGAGGACACGGCGACCGCCGAGTCCCTGCTCGGCGAGGACGTCGTCTGGCTGGCCGGCGACCACTCCCGACGCTCGGTGTACGTCGCCCCCCTGAGCGTCGCCGACCTGCTGCGCCAACGCCTGTTCACCTCCGCCACCGTCGTGCTGACCTCGGCGACCCTGGCGCTGGGCGGACGGTTCACCGCAATGCTCGCCAGCTGGGGCGTGGCCGCCTCAGCCTGCCGCACCCTGGACGTCGGCACCCCCTTCGACGCCGCCACGCACGGCATCCTCTACACCGCCCGCCACCTGCCCCCACCCGGACGCGAGGGCACCTCACCGGACACCATCGACGAACTCGCCCAACTGGTCTCCGCCGCCGGAGGACGCACCCTCGGCCTGTTCTCCTCCCGCCGCGCCGCGGAGAACGCCGCCGCCGAACTGCGCACCCTGGTGCCCTACGAGATCCTCTGCCAGGGCGACGACTCCCTCGGCGCACTCATCGACCGCTTCCGCGACGAACCCGAGACCTGTCTCTTCGGCACGCTGAGCCTGTGGCAGGGGGTGGACGTCCCCGGCCCGTCACTGTCCCTGGTGGTCATCGACCGGATCCCCTTTCCCCGGCCGGACGACCCGCTGTCGCAGGCCCGCAAGGAAGCCGCCGACTCCGCCGGGCGCAGCGGTTTCATGGAGGTTGCCGCCACCCACGCCGCGCTGTTGATGGCGCAGGGTGCCGGACGTCTGCTGCGTTCGGTCGACGACCGCGGGGTGGTCGCCGTACTCGACCAACGGCTGGTCACCAAGCGTTACGGATCCTTCCTGCGCGCCTCGATGCCGCAGTTCTGGCCGACGGTGACCGGGGACACCGCACGGGGGGCGTTGCGGCGCCTCCGTACGTCCTGAGTACGTCCTGACGGGTAGGCTGGCATGCGAAAGTACGCGACGACCCGCGAACGCATGGAGGACCCATACATGCCCGTCCCTAGTGACCGCCCGGACATCCAGATCCCTGACGTCGGACTCTACGAGTACCTGTACGGCGGACTGTCCCCCGCGGACGAGGACCGGGTCGCCGTCGTCGACCTCGCCGGGGGCAACGAGACATCTTTCGCCACCCTGCGCAGCCACGTCGACTCCGCCGCCGGCTGGCTGTCACGACACGGTGTGGCCAAAAACGACGTGGTGGCGCTGCACTGCCCGAACTCCGTCGAGTTCATCGTCGCCGCCCACGCCGTCTGGCGACTCGGGGCCATCCTCGCACCCGTCCCCCTGCTGGCCACCCCGTCGACCGTCGCGGAGCAGATCCGGGAGTCCCGGGCCGGCACCCTGCTGACCCTCGCCGGGCTGGGTGACGGCGGTGAAGAGGCCGTGGAGCTGGCCGGGTTGGGCACCGACCGGCTGGTGCAGCTCGACACCTCGCGGGGTCTGAACCAGATGCTCGCCGAGCGCAACAACCCGCCGACGGTCGACTTCGACCCGGCCACCCAGGTCGCCGCCCTGCCGTTCTCCTCCGGCACCACCGGACTGCCCAAGGGCGTGCAGCTGACCCATCGCAACCTGGTGGCCAACATGGCACAGGTCGAGGACGCCGGCGTGGTCTCCCGCGACGACGTGGTCTTCGGTGTGCTGCCGTTCTTCCACATCTACGGGTTGACCGTGCTGGCGAACCTGCCGGTGCGGCTGCGTGCCCGGCTGGTGACCGCACCACGGTTCGAACTCAACACCTTCCTGCGCAGCCACCAGGCCCACGAAGTCACCTTCACCTTCATCGCCCCGCCGGTGGCGGTGGCTCTGGCCAAGCATCCGGCGGTCGACGAGTTCGACCTGTCCACGCTGCGTGGGCTGTTCTCCGGGGCGGCGACGTTGGACGCCGACCTCGCCGCACTGGTCACCGAGCGCCTCGGCGTGGAGGTCTACCAGGGTTACGGGCTGACCGAGACCAGCCCGGTGACCCACCTCAACCATGCCGGCACTCCCGGCAACCTCTCCCGCGGCTCGATCGGGCTGCCGGTGGCGAACACCGAACACAAGCTCGTGGACCCGGAGTCCGGCGAGGTCATCGATGTGCCGCCCACCCCCGGAGAGCTCAGCGCCCCCGGTGAACTGTGGGTGCGTGGGCCGCAGGTGATGGGTGGCTACCTGAACGCACCGGACGCCACCGCCGAGGTACTTCCCGGCGACGGTTGGCTGCGCACCGGGGACCTGGCCCGACAGGGCTCCCACGGCGAGGTGTACGTGGTGGACCGTCTCAAGGAGTTGATCAAGTACAAGGGCTACCAGGTGCCACCGGCGGAGTTGGAGGCGTTGCTGCTGACCCACCCCGGTGTCGCTGATGCTGCAGTGGTCGGCTGGGTTGATGCCGACGGTGTGGAGGTTCCGAAGGCCTTCGTGGTGCGGCAGGGTGCCGGTGCTGATGATCGTGACGGTGCCGGTTCTCGTGCTGGTGACGCGGACAGTGCCGCCGAGGACATCATGGCCTACGTCGCCGAATGGGTGGAGCCCTACAAGAAGATCCGGGCGGTCGAGTTCATCGACCAGATCCCGAAGTCCGCGACCGGCAAGATCCTGCGCCGGGACCTCCGCGGTTCCTGACATCCCTCCCCCATCCCCACAGCTTCATCGCTCCCCACAGCTTCTTGAACGTCACTCCTGCTCCCGGTTGGTCGAGACCCCCTCAAACCAACCAGGAGTGCGAGTGAGGGCACGGGTGGAAGGCAGAGTGCCGAAGGTCAGTCGTCGGCGCGGGCGCCAACGGAGAGATCAGCCGGCGACCACAGTCCCGCTGACGGCGACCACAGTGACCGAGCCCGGGGCCACCTCTGTGTAGCCGGCGTCCTGCACCACTGCGGCGTACCCGGACGGCGCGTCATGCTGACGAACAGCCTCCGCCCGCGCGCGCAGCCCGGCGAAGAGCTCCCGCCGCACCTCACGGACCTCCAGCGGGAAACCGGCGGCCGACCACTCCAGCGCCGCGTCCGCGCCCATCTCCGCAGCCAGCAGCATCGAACCGTGGGCGACCTGCGCCGCTGCCTTGCCCACGGACATCCCCAACGAGGAATCCACGTAGATCACCGGGGTGCCGTAGGAGGTGTCGCTCGGCGTGCCGTGGGAACTGCCGCCCGAGCCGTCGCCTGAGTTGCCGTCCGGGCTGTCGTCCGAACCGTCAACCAGGTCGGTGCCCTCGATCTGCAGCCGGTTGATCAACGCCGGGGTCTGGCTCACCGGACACGGTGTGAAGGCACGCACCCGGGCACCGTCGACCTCGGCGGTGACCCCGGGCAGCGCCTGGACGTCCCGCCACTTCTTGTTGCGGGCCCGGCGGGCGATCTTGCGGATCCGGGCACCGTACCAGCTCATCAACGCGGCGGCGAAGGCACCGGTGGTCTCCCCGGTCTCCTCGCCGGCCCGCGGATCCAGGCACACCGCGACACAGGCAGTCGCCGCGGCCTCCAGGACAGCCCGACGTGCCGGCAGCGGATCGTGCGGGATCTCGAGCACCAACGGCATCACCTGGACGGTCAACGGGTCATCCGGGTCCTCGCCGTCCCGACCGTCGCGGTGACGGTCCAGGACCTCCCGCAGTCTGCGGTGGGCGACTCGGACCTTGTCGGCGTCGTCGGTTCCTGCCGGCACCCCACGGTCGAGCTCGGGCATCAGTACTCGAGCGGGACGCGCCGGTAGGTGCCGTCCTCGAGGTCGGCGGCGTCGATCTCGTCGCGGTCGATGCCGAGCATGAACAGCACCTCGTCCATGAAGGGGTGGTTCACCGCCGCATCAGCGACCTCCTTCAACGCCGGCTTGGCGTTGAAGGCGATGCCCAGGCCCGCGACCGACAGCATGGCGATGTCATTCGCACCGTCACCGACAGCCACGGTCTGGTGCAGGGCGATACCGTTGCGCCAGGCGAACTCCTTGAGGCTCTCGGCCTTGATGTCGCGGTCGATGACCTGGCCGATGACCCTGCCGGTGAGCTTGCCGTCGACGATCTCCAGGGTGTTGGCCCGGTAGAAGTCCAGCCCCAGGTCGCGGGCGAGCGGCTCCAGGACCTGGACGAAACCGCCGGAGACCGCACCGGTGCGGAAGCCCAGGCGCTTGAGGGTACGGATGGTGGTCCGTGCACCCGGGGTGAGTTCCACCATCGACGCCACCTCGTCGATGACAGAGGCGTCCAACCCGGCCAGAGCCTTGACCCGCTCGTGCAGGGATTCGGCGAAGTCCAGTTCACCACGCATCGCCCGCTCGGTCACCGCGGCGACCTCGGCCTCACGCCCGGCGTGGGCGGCGAGCATCTCGATGACTTCCTGCTGGATCAGCGTGGAGTCGACATCGAAACAGATCAGACGGGGGGTGCGACGGGTCAGGCCGGCCCGCTGGATGGCGATGTCCACACCCGTTTCATGTGCCACTGTGGCAAGTGCCTGACGCAGCTCGGCGCTGCCGCCGGGGGTCGGGTCGGCGGCGGTGACCTTCAGCTCCAGTCCGGTGACCGGGTAGTCGGCGATACCACGGATGCGGTCGATGTTGGCACCGCTCTCCACCAGGGTGCGTCCGATGGCGGAGATGTGCTCGGCGGTGACCGGATCACCCAGGACGACGACGGCGTGGGTGGACCGGGCCCGGCTGGACTGGACCTCCTCGCTGACGTCCAGGATGACGGTCATGCCGCGGTCGGTGAGTTGTTCGCACAGCGACTGTCGCATGGCTTCGGTGTTGCCGGCGATGACACCGATGTAGGCGGCGAGGTTGAGGTTTCCCCGGAAGACGGCCTGCTCGACGTCAAGCAGTTGGACGTCGTGCTCGGCGAGGATGCGGAAGAAATCCGCGGAGACACCGGGGGCGTCGGGACCGGTGACGGTGACGACCCCCGGGGTCAGTCCCGGTGCGAGGGTGACGGTCAGGTGGTGACTGTCGGCTGGCGTGTTGGCTTCGTTCTGCTTCTCCACACCTTTCATTGTCTCATGCCCCGAAATGCGGAACAGCCACACCCCGCGTAGTTGGGGTGTGGCTGTGGCCGGTGTCGCGAAGGACTACACGGTGACTAGTCGTGGACTAGAAGTGACGTCCGACGTGCGACTCTTCACGCATGGTCTTGACCATGTGCGGGTAGTGCAGCTCGAAGGCGGGGCGCTCGGAGCGGATCCGCGGCATCGAGGTGAAGTTGTGGCGCGGCGGCGGGCAGCTGGTGGCCCACTCCAGGGAGTTGCCGTAGCCCCACGGGTCGTCGACGGTGACGATCTCACCGTAGCGCCAGGAGCGGAAGACGTTCCAGACGAACGGCAGGACGGACAGGCCGAGAATCAGCGCACCGACGGTGGAGATCTGGTTCATGACGGTGAAGCCGTCCTGGTCCAGGTAGTCGGCGTAGCGGCGCGGCATACCCATATTGCCCAGCCAGTGCTGGATCAGGAAGGTCATGTGGAAGCCGATGAAGGTCAGCCAGAAGTGCCACTTACCGAGGCGGTCGTCGAGCATGCGTCCGGTCATCTTCGGGAACCAGAAGTACACGCCGGCGAAGGAGCCGAAGGCCACGGTGCCGTAGAGCACGTAGTGGAAGTGCGCGACCACGAAGTAGGTGTCCGAGATGTGGAAGTCCAGGGCCGGGGAGGCCAGCATGACACCGGTCAGACCACCGAAGAGGAAGGTGGCGAAGAAGCCGATGGCGAAGACCATGGGGGTCTCGAAGGTGATTCGACCCTTCCACATCGTTCCCAGCCAGTTGAAGAACTTCATACCGGTCGGCACCGCGATGAGGAACGTCATGAAGCTGAAGAACGGCAGCAGGACGGCACCGGTGACGAACATGTGGTGGGCCCACACGGCCAGGGACAGCGCGGCGATCGACAGGGTGGCGAAGATCAGGCCGACGTAGCCGAAGACCGGCTTGCGGGAGAAGACCGGGAAGATCTCGGACATGATGCCGAAGAACGGCAGGGCCAGCACGTACACCTCGGGGTGGCCGAAGAACCAGAACAGGTGCTGCCACAGGATGGCACCGCCGTTGGCGGAGTCGTAGATGTGGCCGCCCAGGATGCGGTCGTAGAGGACACCCAGGCCGGCGGCGGCGAGCAGCGGGAAGATCAGCAGCGCCACCAGCGAGGTGACCAAGATGCCCCAGGTGAAGATCGGCATACGGAACATGGTCATGCCCGGTGCGCGGAGGCACAGGATGGTGGTCAGCATGTTGATGGCGGCGGCGATGGAGCCGACACCACCAACGGCGACACCGACGACCCACAGGTGTGAACCGACACCCGGTGAGTGGATGGCGTCAGCCAGCGGCATGTACATCGTCCAACCGAAGTCGGCCGCACCACCGGGGGTGAGGAAGCCGGTCAGCATGATGATGCCACCGAAGGTGGTCAGCCAGAAGCCGAAGGCGTTCAGACGCGGGAACGCCACATCGGGCGCACCGACCTGGAGCGGCATGATGTAGTTGGCGAAACCCCAGACAATCGGTGTTCCGAACAACAGCAGCATCACGGTGCCGTGCATGGTGAACAGCTGGTTGAACTGCTCATTGGACAGGAACTGGAGTCCCGGGTGGAACAGCTCGACGCGGATCAGCAGGGCCATGAGGCCACCGATCGCGAAGAAGGTGAACGACATGATCAAGTACATGATGCCGAGCTGCTTGTGGTCGGTCGTGGTCAAGATATTCCACGCATGCCCACCCTTCGCAGACTTTCCACCGTGCGGAGCAGGCCGTTCGGGGGCGACAGCGTGGTCGTCCCTAGGCGCTACTGCGGTCATTCAATCCTCCTGACTACGCGGTGCCGATCGTCGGTTCGACACCCAATGAATGAGCTGCTCGGCGGGACCCTTGGCGGCGTTGGACACCACCCGTCACGCAGGACCCCGCGCAGACTGCCACCAATACTAATGCGTCGGCCCCGTCATTAATAGCCAGAGCCCCCACCCCGGCCCGTCTATCACGCAATCGGGGGTGGGAGAGCCGACCGTGCCCTGCACACCGGGTAGCCGTCTCCGCCGGTCACAGCGTCCCGCCCCTCGCCTCACTCACCCACGTGCCCCTCACCCCACCCACCGACATGCCCGGGCATCCACCCGGCGCCATCCCCCATAAAACTACTCAATGCCGGTCGCGCAACCGTTATGGACGCCGTGACAACGCATACCCCCGGGGTATATTCTTTCGACTATGACACCTCCCCCAGAATCCCGCGCCCCTTTACCGCCGGATACCCCATCCCGTCTCGTGATCGTCGGCGGTGTCGCCGGGGGCATGAGTTGCGCCGCCCGTGCCCGACGCCTCAATGACAACGCCGAGATCATCGTGCTGGAACGCGGCGAGCACGTGTCCTTCGCCAACTGCGGTCTGCCGTACTACGTCGGCGGGGAGATCGAACACCGGGAAGCCCTTCTAGTGCAGACCCCGCAGCGACTGGAGGAATCGCTGAACCTGGATGTCCGCACGCACCATGACGTCACCGGCCTCGACCCCGAGTCCCGTACCGTCACGGTCGAGACGCCCGACGGAACAATCGAGATCAACTACGACGCCCTCGTCCTCTCCCCCGGGGCTACGGCAGCCACTCCCCCGCTCCCGGAGCTGGATTCCCCCCGCGTCCACACCCTGCGCACGGTGCCCGACGCCGTCACCCTCCGTGAGATCGCCGAGGACGCCCGCAGCGCCGTCGTGCTCGGCGCCGGATTCATCGGGGTCGAGACCGCCGAGGTGCTCGCCCACCGCGCCATCACCACCACCCTGGTGGAATACGGACCACAGGTTCTCCCCCCACTGGACAGCGAGCATGCGTGGCTGGTGTCCGGAGAACTACGACGGCTCGGGGTGGACGTGCGGACCGACACCGCCGCACTGCGGGTGCTCGCCGGTGAGGGCAGCGACACCGTCGAACTCTCCGACGGCAGTTCGTTGGACGCTGACCTCATCGTGCTGGCGACCGGAGTGCGTCCCGACACCGGCGTGTTCGAGGCCGCAGGGGTCGCCTGTGAACGCGGTGCCATCGTCACCGACGAGCACGGCCGGACCTCACTGCCCCAGGTGTGGGCGGTCGGCGATGCGACGATCAGCACCGACCCGGTCACCGGGGCCCGCCGCCCAGTGGCCCTGGCCGGCCCGGCCAACCGAGCAGGACGCCAGGTTGCCGACGACATCATGCGCCCCGGAACCGCGCGGGCACTGCCGTCCCCCGCCGGCACCGCCATCGTTCGTGTCGGTGCGTTGACTGCAGCGATGACCGGTGCCAACCGTCGTGCGCTCATCGATGCCGGGATCGACGCCAGGACGCTGCACCTGCATCCGAACCAGCACGCGGGGTACTTCCCCGGGGCGGAACAGGTCCACCTCAGCCTGCACATCGACCCGGCAGACGGCCGGATCTTCGGCGCCCAGGCCGTGGGCGCCGACGGGGTGGACAAGCGGATCGACGTCCTGGCCACCGCCATCCGTGCCGGCCTGCATGTCGATGACCTCATCGACCTCGACCTGGCCTACGCCCCGCCGTACGGCCAGGCCAAGGACCCGGTCAATCTGGCAGGGATGCTCGGGGCGAACGTCCTCGACGGCACCGTGACACTCTGGTACGCCGATGACCTCGTTGACCCTGACGAGGTCCGTCAGAGCTCACTGGTGCTCGACGTCCGCACCGCCGATGAGATCGCCACCGGCATGGTGCCGGGCGCACTGCACATTCCGCACACCGAGCTGCGTGGGCGTCTCAACGAGGTGCGCGACGAGACGGCAGGACGCCCCGTGCGGGTGATGTGCGCCTCCGGCGTCCGTTCAGCCCTGGCCCACCGGATCCTTGCCCAGGCCGGATTCGATTCGGCGACACTGTCCGGCGGCATGCTGACCCTCCGCGCGACCCTCGGCGACAAGGCCGGGGAACTGTTGCAGGCCCCCGCAGACCCGACACCGGGAAACCGATACACCGCTTCCTCCCGAAAGGATGAACACCATGACGACCACTGACCAGGACGCCCAACGAAAGATCCTGAACCGGCTGCGTCGGGCCCGCGGGCAACTCGACGGACTCATCACTGCCGTGGAGGACGAGTCGTCCTGCCGCGATGTGGTGACCAGGCTGTCCACCGTGATCCACGCCCTGCACCGGGCTGGTTATGTCGTCGTGTCCACGGCGATGCAGGACTGCATGGCCGACCCGGAGTCGACCGCCGACCACGACGGGCTCACGACCGAGGAACTCGAGAAGCTCTTCCTCTCCCTGGCCTGAGCTCTCCCCTACTCCCCCATCGTCCCCTGAAATCCCCCAACCTCCCCCGCCGTCCC